>NZ_CAJGZV010000001.1:0-1200000 GCF_904846065.1 Psychrobacter immobilis | reverse complement strand
GCAGTTTGAGCAGACTCTTATCAAGTACAAACCTCATTCCTGATCATTAATTGTGCTAAGCATCTTAAAAAGATTATGAGTGGCGTTAGCTTTTAAATTATTGTAATTCACAAGAACCAATTCATCCAAATCCTCTGTCGTTGGCTCACTATCTACATTTATCAAACCTTGTATGCCAACATTAACTGACACATCGCTATGCTCTGATACAAACTGTATAAGTTGCTGTCTAAGCTGTTCTTGACGCTCGTTTCTGGTGATAATAAGTAGCTCACCACCTGAAATTTCTAATATAAGCTCATCACCTTCAACTCTTAAATCGCCAAAGTATCGATCTGTCCCTCCTTCATACTCACTGATCGGAATGTCATCAGGATTGGTTGCAAAGTTTTCAAAATATAGCTTGTTCTGCTCTTCTTCAAGCGCTTCGAGATACTCTAATCTCAACTCTTCTGCGGTCTTGGACGTATTATCAGCATAAGAAGTGTCAGCTGCCATAGCAAGTTGCGACTGACTAACTCCTATCGTAAATAGTAGGGACACACACAGCCACATTTTAAATAAGGTCTTTGGAATTGAATGATTTACCATATGTAAAACTCATTTATTATAAGTTGATTGATAAAATATTGATTAACTTAATCGTCTAACTGATTGGTCTCGTTGAAATACCAGATAGTTTGCCATTCAAGTCGCTTCATCTTTGGCATGATGTCGCCTGCTTTGAAGTGTTTGACATCTTTACTTGATGGTGACCACCAGTAGCCTGTGAATGGACAAGGTTTACCCGACTCACAACGTAAACGTTTTGGCTCGACATTATGGTTACCGCCGCCAGTATCCGCGATACGCTCAACCAACATCCAAGTGACTGGTGCATCACCAACCGCTTGCATGGTTTCAGGATCATAACCGACGTAAGCTTCATTTGCTAACATGCCATCCAATAACACTTGAGCACTGGCATCTGCTCTACTAGGTACATAAATACCTGCGACAGGGACGACTTCATCTAACTCAACGCTATATTTTGGATTAAGACGATAAATAGGCCACGATTCGGGTGGGTTAAGTGGTCCTCGCGATTCAGTAGTATAGCGTTCAATTAAACTACCAATTTTCCAGCCAAAATAACTGGTTATTTCTAAGTTAAAAGCGCGCGTGCTTGCCTCTCTCCGCCATTTTTCATAATCAAGTTGTTGCTGCTCAGGCATCCAATCGATATCATAATCCATACTGATAGCCCGAAAATCACTCTCAACATTACCGCCATATCTTATTGCCGCTAGATCCCCTTTTAACAGCTCTTGATAACCAACATTTAAGCTGTCTAGAGTATCACGCAGGTTTGGCAATACCCGTTCGCCCCAGACGATATCAGGCTGTCTATTGATAGGACGTGTACGGTAATCAAACGGTAAATCATTGACAAACAGCTCAAGCGCCTGCTCAGCAGCTTCTAACATAGTTGCAAAGGCATCGCGCATCTCTTTAAAATAAGCGGGTGAGCTGTAGCGTTCTAATAAATAGATTTCTTGAGGTCTTATTATATAGTTTTCCATTGTTTGCTCACTTATACCAGTTTTGTTTGAGGGTTGGCACGCCAACCATATCTGTATTTTCTAAACCCTTTAGATCACTACCATAGCCCCATCCTGTTTTTCTGCGTGGTTTTACTCTGCTTTTAATTAATTGTGCTGGATCAAGTACAATTTGTTTGCCACCACCCTCTAACACATACATAGCACCGCGTCCATTAGCCGTTTGGATTTGACCTTTACTATTTTCAAGTATTTGACTGGCGGCTTTACCTTCCCAAACTTTCATACCACCTTTAGGAACAATGTAATGGACGACTTCTCCATTACTATTCCAGCTTGCCCATACTGCAAAACGTCTGCGCCAATCTTCTCGTTTTTTAAGTTTCAAATACTCCGAAGCTCGCATCCAACATATACTATTATCATTACTAGTAGGGTCAACAACGCGATATAAACTCGTCCCCTGTTTTAGTTCTACTGCCTTCATATCATGAAATGTGTTAAACTTTTTCCATAATGGTCCTTTACCTTTATCAGAAATATTGGGATAACCTTTAGGTATTTTGGGACATTCTTCTACTTTAGGATATTTAATTCTTCTGGTCACATCTACCCATTTAGGCGAACTGATTTTTATAAGTTGCACCTCACCATCAGTATGGACTTTTCTAAAATTCGCAACGTTTGTCAAGTTGGTTACTGCTTTATAGCCTCCTTCAGCATCTAAACGTATTGCTAGCCGCTCTAAAAAGTCTTGCACAGGCGCTAAAAATTCACCAAGACGTCTGTTAGCACGATTTCGTATGTCTACTACTACTTTAAGTATATCAGCTGCTTTTTTACCTATACCTGAGCTGCCATACTTTTGTACAAATTCAACAGTCTCCTTTAGATAGCCAATATGCTCGTCAAATACTGTTAAAATCTGCGTCTTATTGACTTTAGCTTTTAAACTCCTTAGTTGCTTAGCTGACCACCTGTATACGTTCCCAGAGGCTTCTTTGCGTATTAGCTTTTTTACGGCAGGACGTCCTAAAAACTTATTAAGCTCTTTTATACCTTGCTCAATAGCTGGTTCAACTGCTTTATATATCAGGCTACCTGAAAATTTGCCAGCTTTAGATAAAGGTCTCATCATGAAGCGTCTAATAGGGGCAAGTAGTACTTTAAATATTCCTTTAAATAGCGATCCTAAAACTGGAAACAGACCGATCAAGGTCAAAATTAGACCCACCCATGCCCAAGGATTACTGTCATCTTCATTTATTTTTTTACAGTTAGCGCAGATATCTCGAACATCACAAATCTGGTCTACCAACGGAATCATAGAAACGACAGTACCAGTAACGACTTGAGCAGTAGATGGTTCCGTTGCAAAATCACCTTGTATGACTACCCAAAGCCAATCGGCAATATCATTTGCTGTTTCTTTACCCTTTTGCACAGCGCCATTAACAGGTACCATAAACCATGCAAGCGCATTTGAAAGTTCTTCTTTTTTCGGTAAAAAGCTCATAGTTGCACCTTCTATTATTTAATAAAGCTTTTAGCAGCTTCTAAAACTTTAAGAAATGAATCAGGAGTAGCGTCTTCAAAATCTTTTTCTTCATATTCAACACGGTTAGCCTGCTCAGGCACATTTTCATGATGTGCTTCACCTTTTCTATCGAGTCTTCCTTTAATAACTTGTCCGCTATCAAAAAATATCTTGTAGCCAACATCAGGTATACCTTCACCATCAACTCCTAAAAGCTTAAGACCAATCCAATTTTTCATTTCTGCCGACGGCAAGAAGGGTAATTCAGTTTTAACTCCACCCCCACTGCCCCAATCCACCTTACTTGCCTTATAGCCCACCTGACTTGGCGTGATAAACGTCACATTACCACCCGATATCTCAATGCCACTACCTGCGGCTTTCAGCGTTAGCGTATCAGGCGCGATAATCTCAATACTATCTCGGCTATGGAGTCGCAGTACTTGCTCGCTATCTAAACGCATCTCGTTCTGATGTGCTTGTATGGTCACATCGCCATGAGCAGCGGTATGGGTTTGGGCTTTATTACTGTAGTAATGGATATCGCCCGCTACTAGCTGATTCATTTGCGTTTGACTGTGATGATGAGTATTGTCTGTCGCGTGGCTATGCGTGCTTTGGGTACTGGTATGCTGGCTGTGTTGTCCACTTAGCATCGCGAGATGACGCTGAGAGTCGATCAGTAGATTAGGTTGTTGCCATTGTCCTGACTCGCTTAAACTTGAGTCATTGGTATCTTCGCTAAATTGGGCAAAAGGTGTTTGCGCATCTTCTTTACTACTGCTTTGCTTGTTATTGCTGCTGCTTTCTAATCCCACGGGCTGATGGATGTCAGCTAGCTGAGCGTAAGCTTGTTGATGTTGGTCAGCAGTTTGCAGTTTGCTATGACTGTCATGACTCATGTGGCTATTCGATGCACTGTTAATATTGTGGCTACTGATATGAATACCTGTACTGCCTTGCACATTGGCGGCGGCTTGGGTCTCGATGCTGATGCCTTTGCCCCGTGCTTGACCGCGAGTATGGTCGGTATGCTGGTATAGATGACCAATGGTTAGGCTAGACTGGAAGCTGCTGCTATAAACATTAATCTGTGGGCTGTCAGGATGGGCGTCAAACATTAGCTGGTTATAGCCGTTGATAAGGCTGTCTTTGGTCGCCTCGCCTGTTCGACTGCTATCGATACTTTGAGTCTTGATACCGTCTATGGGATAAGCATGGCTTTGGTTGATAAACCAAGCTGGACTGGTGGCATCAATGCTACCTGAGTCACTGACGATACTGTTGTGCTGAGCATCAGAATTGCCTTGGCCATTATGGGTGCTACCAATGATGATGGGATGAGTGATGTCGCCACCGATAAAGTCGATAAGCACGTGTTGCCCATGGCGTAGCGGATGGGTTTGTCCCATGTGATCAGCGACTAAGTGGCTGGCAATGGGTATCCAATGCGCGCTGTCGCCGCCTTCGCTTTGCCAGTGGTATCTAATATGGGCACGGTGGTTACGGTCATGAGTGATAGCGCTGCTGTCTGTGTCTATGATGCTGGCGCTCATAAGTCCTGTTAGACTCGGATGCGGTTGCCCAAGTGTAGCAAGCTGCTCTCCATAAGGAATATGGTGATGGTGCGGAAATGGCAGGTAGCAGGCGCTGATGTGATGCACGTTATTGTCGTTGATCTCCCAATATGGTTTGATAGCTATTTGAAATCAACACTGATATAGCAGTTGCTGTATCTTGAGATAACTTATTGCCGCTTAATTGGCCAAACAACTTGCCGTATTTACTTTCGTTCTTTCCAATGAACTCTGATAGCACAGTGAACGAAGCTTGTATATCTCCTTTCAATGAGTCATAAAGTCTGTCAGTGTTGACGCTCTTTTGTTCTTGTTGTTTGATTAAAGAGATTAGGTCAGGCTGCAAATTACATAGGGTATTAATAATCCAGTCACCCACCTGTATATCAGTATTGGTACTGTTATTACCCATTCCACAAGCTCAATACTATTCTATCGATACATCTCAAATAAAGAAGAAACTACTGAATAATAAAATAGTTATCAATAATTGAATAGTTAGAATAATGAGTAAAATCCTTTTCCTATCTATAATTTCATTGACTAGCTCTATGTGTCTTATATCTGTTTTTCTATATTCTTTTTTTAAAATTTTTTTTCTCATCTGAATACCAGCGTAAGCTCCCAAATTATAGAGAAGCAGAAAAGATATGCGCAGATAATCGTTCATTTTAAAAACTTTAGTAGTGCTACTTGTAAAGTTGTTGAAAAACTCCTTATCTTTAATAACTTCGTATTGTAAAGCTAGGCTTAGTAAAGGAGCTACTGCGAACATTAGATATACAACCGGTACTGCATAAATCTCACTATCTGATTTGCTATCAATAAAAAATAACCAGTAAACAAATAGAAATGTGAAGAATACAAATGATAATAAGTGTAGGATTGATTTTTTTTTCACAATTTAATTCCTAGTATTTTCATAAACAATATTACCTGCTATCTCTCCTAAACTGCCCCCAAGTAACCCACCCCCAAAACCCCCAATCACTGCACTGAGACCTACAATGACGACACCTCCTATACCTCCTGTTCCTACAGTAAAACCTACAATTATAGCGCCAACTACCGCACCTTGTGCAGCTCCATATTCAGCGCCTATTACAGATCCTGATAGCTTTAATGGCTCAATGGCTACAGCTTTATGAAGTTTATCTGAGTTTTTAGATTTGTATGCGTCATGAATCTCTTTACTACCTTTAAATGCGTTGTATCCAACAACTAGATTACCACCAAGTTTCAAAGTCTTTGTTACTTTTCCATTTTTCTCCATATTATTTACGTAAGCATCCAAGCCTCCATTAAATGATGTCGATCTTTTCATTTCGGACTTGATCGACTTACTCAATTTATCAGTTCTTACCCCTTGATCCCATTTTAAAAACCGTAATGATAATTTATTGTTCAAAGCTTTATATATTTTTGCGTTGTCCGTTCTAAATTGAGAGAAATGTTTTGAATTACCAGATTTCGTACCTTGTGCTTCATTATAGTTACTCACTAGTGTTCCAAAATTCTTTAATGTATCTTTATTAGTTTGACTTGAGAATGTTATTACAGCACTAGAACCATCTGCAAAATAGTCAAGAAGGGTTTTATCACTATCCTTATTATCATTTGTTATTTCAGTTGGCACAGGGTTTGAAGATACGCCAACAAAATCAGCATCAGATAAAGTACTTGTGGTCAAATCTGACAAATAAACAAAAAGCTCTGGATTAAAACCTTTCTCTCTCTTCATTTTTTCAATTTTATTTTTGGCATCTTTTGCATATTTTTTCATCTTTTGAAGTTCAGTATTACTGCTATGAGATGAGTTGGATAAAATCACAACGTCACCAGGTTGTAAAGTAAGAACAGGCGTACCGATTAAATGTGGATTATTAGCTCGAAAGATGTTCTCTTCTAATTTGGTTGGTGTGTATTTATAAGCTCTTGTTAAAAAACTTTCAATAGATTCTTGTTTTTTAACTAAATACCAAGCAACTTCAGTATTATCTACACCTACTATTTTATTATTCTTCGGGTCTCTTTTGAGTGATGCTGGCGTTGTTTTGAGCTTATATCTACTAGCTCGCCCTTCCTTAGATAGTGGATTTGCCGTAATATCTTTTATAGGCTTACCTTTTATATCTTTGATGTAATATCTGACTTCTTCGACACCACGGTTAGAGAGATTATGTTTTTCAGATAGACCATTGTTACTGAACCTTCTATTTTTACCTAATGAATGTGGCTTACTACTTGTGGGTTTTGCCGAAAGACTCTTATAAGTGACTGTAACATCATATCTAATTAAGCTAATATCGACCATGTCTGATACTTCTAATTTAAGTTTTGTATAATATTTAGCCATATCTAGTCTTCTCCCTCTACATCCACTTCATCATCCTCTACTGCTTCCTCCACTTCATGAACAATCACATGCAACTCATAGTCCTTCGATTCTTCATCAACTAATAGTTTTAACTTACCTTCATAGTCAGTAATATGAATTTCTGTCGAACCATCAGGTTTAATAAGCATACATTTGGTAAAAGCAAGCGGGTTATCATCTTGGTCATGTACTATATAGCGTAGATAATAGTCTAAGTTTTCAGGTAGTTTGGCTGTCGGTAAGTGTACAGCAGGAGATCCTGCTCCACCCCCACTACCCCAATCCACTTTACTGGCCTTATAGCCCACCTGACTTGGTGTGATAAACGTCACATTACCACCCGATATCTCGATGCCACTGCCCGCCGCTTTTAGGGTTAGCGTATCAGGCGCGATAATCTCAATACTGTCTCGACTATGAATACGTAGGACTTGCTCACTATCAAGTCGCATTTGCGCTTGGTGCGCTTGTATAGTCACATCACCATGAGCGGCGGTATGGGTTTGGGCTTTGTTTGAATAGTAGTGAATGTCTCCTGCCACCAGCTGATTCATTTGCGTCTGGCTGTGATGATGAGTATTGTCTGTCGCGTGGCTATGTGTATTCTTGGTGCTGGTATGCTGACTGTGTTGTCCGCTTAGCATCGCGAGATGACGCTGAGAGTCGATCAGTAGATTAGGTTGTTGCCATTGTCCTGACTCGCTTAAACTTGAGTCATTGGTATCTTCGCTAAATTGGGCAAAAGGTGTTTGCGCATCTTCTTTACTACTGCTTTGCTTGTTATTGCTGCTGCTTTCTAATCCCACGGGCTGATGGATGTCAGCTAGCTGAGCGTAAGCTTTTTGGTGCTGGTCAGCAGTTTGCAGTTTGCTATGACTGTCATGACCCATGTGGCTATTCGATGCATTATTCATATTGTGACTGCTAATATGAATACCGCTGCTGCCTTGTATAGTACTAGCTGCTTGGGTTTCGATGCTAATACCGCGTCCTCTAGCTTTACCACGTGTATGGTCGGTTTGCTGATACAGATGTCCAATGGTCAGGCTAGACTGGAAGCTGCTGCTATAGACATTAATTTGCGGACTGTCAGGATGGGCATCAAACATTAGCTGATTGTAGCCATTAATGAGGCTGTCTTTGGTCGCCTCTCCGCTGCGACTGCTATCGATGCTTTGAGTTTTGATACCGTCTATAGGATGAGCATGGCTTTGATTGATAAACCATGCGGGGCTAGTGGCGTCTATGTGGTCAGAATCGCTAGTCAGACTATTGTGCTGAGCATCAGAATTACCCTGGCCGTTATGGGTGCTACCGATGATGATAGGATGAGTAATGTCGCCACCGATGAAGTCGATAAGGACGTGCTGTCCATGACGCAAAGGATGGGTCTGTCCCATGTGGTCAGCGACGAGGTGACTGGCGATGGGTATCCAATGCGCGCTGTCACTATTGTTATCCTGCCCATCTTCTTCTTGCTGCCAGTGATATCTAATATGGGCACGATGGTTACGGTCATGAGTAATGGCGCTGCTGTCTGTATCAATAATACTGGCACTCATCAGACCTGTCAGGCTCGGATGCGGTTGTCCAAGTTTGTCCAGCTGTTCCCCATAGGGAATATGGTGATGGTGCGGAAATGGCAGGTAGCAGGCGCTGATATGATGGACGTTATTATCATTGTCGTCATCATTATCATGGTTCGTATTGGACTGCAAGGTAATAGGATCAAAGGGTGCTGCCCCCAACCAATCCGTAGGAATATGATTATTAATGTGCTGATGAATAGACACTAAACTGATGGGATCGGTTAAATAAGGGTTGCCATCGATATAGTGGCTACTTGGCAAACTCAGATGACGGATATTACCAGTGAGGCTGCCTAGATTGGCACGCTGCTGCTGGTTCTGCTGGTAGCGGGTGGCGAGCTTATCGAGACTGTCATCATCAAAACGGCTATGACTGTGCATAAAGCGCTGATGCGTGCTGTTTGATGAGTCGATAGGTTGCTCGCTACTGCTACTGCCAGTATAGATACTCATCAAGCGACTGTCATAACGATGTAAGTCGCTTTGCTGAGTATGCTGCGCAATACGGGGACGAATGGCAGTGATGCGGTCTTGTCTATCAGCAAGGTTGGCAGGGTTTTGACTGAGGATGCTTTGGATATCATTGACATCAGGACGCAATTCTTCTCCATCACTAGGTAGTAAGATTAGAGTGTGCTTGTCGATGTCGTGACGGTAATAGCCTGTGATGCCATAGAGAGCAAGGTATTGGGTTAGATAAGCAAGATCGGTTTGGTTGTATTGGACGCTGTGCTGAATATGATAGTTGCTGTCATCACTGAGGCGCTCGTCAATCTCAACGTTCATATCGTATGGACTGATAATATCGGTAATTAGCTCACTGAGACTGAGATGATGATGACGGCGATTATGACTGTTCAGGCGTAATTGACCTAAGTTAGGTTCACAGATGATGCGGTAGGCGGCCATACCACTGTTACTACCGAGAGCAACGACTTCGGTGATGATACCGTGACGGGTTTGGCTTGGCAGTAGCGTGTCGCCCGTATGCCAATGTATCGAGAGACTTTGCCCTAGCCATTGCTTTATATCCAGTCCTGCCCGTGGATGCAGTAGAGTAATGCTAATACGGTAGCCGCAATAGAGGGCGAGCTGGCGCTGCTGATAAGACTGCTGTCGTTGATCTTGATGATAAGGGCTTGGGTAGGAAGTAGGCACTGGCATAAGCGCGGGCTTACTCCAAACGCTGTCGGGCAAAGGCATGCCAAGTAAGCTTTCAATCAAGTCAGCCTGTTGAATGAGACTGGTAGCAATATCAAGATGGGCACTACTCAGTTGCACATGCCGCTTTGTTTGAGTCCATACCATGGTAAGCCCTTTTTTATCAGTCCAAAGGTGGAAAGTTTAATATTGCAAGATTATAATTTGTGCACAGATTGCCCGTTAACTAAGTATTCATTTGTCGTTGATTCAATTAATAGCCATCGTCAGATGAATCACGTTTGGGTTTGATTCCAATCATGTCAGAGAGTATCGCTAACTGATCTTCGTTTTTGATGATATGAGTGAGCCATTGGTCGAGCGGCATATCCGCCCAATCAATCGCCCGACCGAGTAAAAACGTCACCGGGCTGTGCGGCTCATTGGTCGAAAAATAATCTTGAATTTGACCTAATAGTTTAAGCGCTTGCTGACGATTGCTTTGATGATCTCGGTTACTAGGATTAAAACTGGTTGAGCTAATATTTTTTGTGCTAGCAGCTTGTCCACTACTATCAGACATTGCACTTTCACCAATACTGTCCATAGTATCGGCTACGCTTTCTTGAGCAGAAACACTACTAGTATCAGAATATTCTGGTATCAACGGTCGCAAATGTTGGGTCAGGGCAACCAATAAATCCGTGACTGGTGCGAAGACTGGCGCATCCATGCCCATCAAATCATTTAACTGATCAGTCAGGGCCTGCCACTGCTCAGTAACTTTTTTAAGATTACTCATCAGTGCTTGTTGCCAAGTCTCACTACTGGTCTTGATGGCGTGGTTATAGTCACTTAGCGTTAATTGATTGGACGTTTCGCTATCGGGATTTTGCTGACGCTGCTTATCATGATCACGCGCGGTTAGATAGTAATTGTAGTTATATTTTTCTGTCTTTGTATCAGAAAGTGATAGCTGCTTAATATCATCGGATAGCGCTTTGACGAACCATGACAACAGCCCTGCTCTGATGTCCATACTGTCTTCTTCACCATCTAGCGGCGGATACATAGTGAGCCAATACTCGTCATTGAGTGTCTGTAGCAGACTTAACCCCTGACTAATACCTGCTAAATGGTCGGTGTGACTCAACGCATCGACATACCAAAGTGCCAGCTTCATATCTTTACTAGTATGGCTGAGCAAATCGGCACATTGGTTTTTGACAAAATCCCAGTCAGCCACTTTTAGTTCAGTGACCCAATTGCCTTGTGCCAGTAATGGGTCATCTTCTTGACGAGCAGCAACGATGGCATTAATACGTGGATCGAATATTAAGTCTTCACCGACCCCATGACGACTGCCTTCAATCGGCGCAATAAGAGTGTCAATATTATTTACTAAAGAGTTATCGTTACTCATTATAATGACTCCTCTTTAATAGCCTTTTTAGTAGGTTTTTTGCTGGCGACTTTTTTCACTGTCGGCTTTTTAGCTGAAAGGGGTTTTCTTGGTGGTTCTTTAACTTGATCCTCAACTTGATATTCAGTTTCATCTTCGCTGTGTTGCGCCATTTGATTGAGCGCCACAACGGCATCAGTATCCAGACGGTAGGCAAAATTATCGTCCGCATCGACGAATACGGTAATTTTCTTTAACACACTTTGACTGTCATCATGAGCCAGTAGCTGACCCGCCATCTGCGGCAGCAAGGTATGACTGATAATCGCATCGGCGTTACGTGCACCAGAATCGACCTCATGACAACGCGATAAAATCAGCTCAATCACCTCATCATCAATGACACAAGGCACATCATAATTGTTATGAATACGGCCAGTGATTTTGTCCAGCTTAAGGCGAATAATTTCTGCGAGCGCATCATCCGTTAATGGATAATAAGGAATGACCGTTAAACGACCCAAAAACGCGGGCTTAAAGGCTTTATACAAATGCGGATTAATGACTTGTTTTAGGCTATCACTGTCTGGCAGGCTAAAGTCAGTAACACTCGGATCTGTATTGATACATGCCTGCATAATCGCAGACGAACCAACATTACTTGTCAATAAAATAAGCGTGTTTTTGAAATCAATTAAACGCCCTTCGCTGTCTTCCATCACCCCTTTATCAAAGACCTGATAAAACAAATCCAATACGTCTGGATGGGCTTTTTCTACTTCATCAAGTAAGAGTACGCTATAAGGACGACGGCGAATCGCTTCGGTTAATACACCACCTTCACCATAGCCAACATAACCTGGAGGCGAGCCTTTTAACGAAGCAACGCTATGGGCTTCTTGATACTCTGACAGGTTAATCGTAATAAGGTTACGCTCACCGCCGTACAGCACCTCTGATAGCGCCAGCGCGGTTTCGGTCTTGCCTACACCACTTGGCCCGACGAGCATAAACACACCTTGCGGACGATTGGGATCATCTAAGCGGGCTTTTGCGGTATGAATCCGCTTGACGATAGCGGCCACCGAATGATCTTGGCCGATGACCCGGGCTTGCAAGGTATCAGCCAAACCCAAGATATGGTCTTTTTCATTACCTGCCATATCATTCAGCGGTATTCCAGTCCAATCTGAGATGATCTGCTTGATGACCTGACGATCCAATACGGGATGAATAAGGCGCTGCGTCTCTTGTACTTGTTTTAACGATTGCTCGATACTTTGATATTCAGCTTGTTTGTCTAAGCGCTCTTTTGCACTAAGCGCATCAGAACCATCTGTCTTGTCATTCAACTGCTGATTCAAGGAATCAAGCTGATCATTAAGCTCGCGCTGTTCGTGCCAACGACTGGTCATATCAGCAATGCTTTGCTGATTGGTTTGGCGCTGCTCATCTAATACGGCAATTTTTTGGCTGACTTTTTCTTTTTCGTCCACACCGCCGATACGCTCGAGCTGCTGACTGAGATTATTGATATGCTGCTCTAACTGCACCCCTTTGGCGTTTAATCTGTCAAGTTGATTGGGTATGGCGGTCTTGGATAAGCTCACCCGTGCCGCCGCCGTGTCTAATACACTGACCGCTTTATCAGGCAGCTGCCTATCGCTGATATAACGTGCGGATAACTCAACCGCCGCTTGTAGCGCATCGTCATCGATTAATATACCAAAATGATTCTGCATCTTGGCACTTAGACCACGAATCATCGCTACTGCTGTCTCTATATCAGGCTCATCGACTTTGACGACTTGGAAGCGACGTGACAATGCTGCGTCTTTTTCGAAGTACTTTTTATATTCTGACCATGTCGTCGCCGCAATGGTTCTGAGCTCACCACGAGCCAGCGCAGGCTTCAGTAAGTTCGCCGCGTCATTTTGACCCGCTTGCCCACCAGCACCAATCAAAGTATGCGCTTCATCAATGAATAATATAATAGGCTGTAGCGAGGCTTGTACTTCTTCAATGACTTGCTTGAGACGGTTCTCAAACTCCCCTTTGACGCTTGCCCCTGCTTGCAGCAAGCCCATGTCAAGACTACGTATCGTCACATCTTTGAGCTGATCAGGCACTTGACCGGCGACTATCTTTTGCGCCAATCCTTCTACCACTGCTGTTTTACCTACCCCTGCCTCACCCGTCAAAATAGGGTTATTTTGGCGGCGACGAATCAAAATATCGATCAACTGATGAATTTCAAACTCACGGCCAATGACAGGGTCTATTTGCTCTGAACTGGCTTTAGCAGTCAAGTCATAAGTATATTTATCCAACGCAGGGGTTGGCTTAGCTTCAGTTTTCTTAGTGTCTAAAGATTCTTGATTGTTAGCATCATTGTCTGCACTATTCGCACCATCATCAGCACCCTTATTGACGCCTTTACTATTGGTAATTTTATTACTGCTTGATCCACTGCCCTCAGTACTACCGAGACATTGACGCTCATAATCATCTTTTAGGGTAAAGCGGTCGATATACTGTAGTGGCTCAGGAAGAGTTTTGAGTAGCGACTGATAACGCTCATACGCCAATAGCACGAGCAATATATGACCAGAGCGAATTTCTAGCGGGCTATTTTTATCAGCACTTTGATTATATTGGCTACTGGCTAGCTCCCACGCATCTTCTAGTAACGCCATCAAACCTTGACTAAATACTGGCGTTGAGCCTGTTGCCTGACCAAAGGTGTTTAGCAAATCAGTTATATCTGCTAGTAATGACTGCTGATGAATCTTATTAAATTTAAGTATTTGAGCCACATCATTGTGCGGCGTGGCAATCAGTTCATGCAATAGATGGACAGTATCGACTTCACGATGCCCATTATTAATACAAAGCCTAGCTGCCTGCTGCAAACACTGTCGACAGCTTGGGCTTAAGCGGGTAATCACAGCTTTTAACTGGCTCATAATCTTTTCCTTTAACATTCTTATTAGACTTAATACCAAACCCAAAAAGTAAGATTAGCTGTGTCAAACTCGCTTAGCCTACAAGACGTAGTACTTTCACTCGTTTTCCTTGCCACTCTAATTTCTGTGAATGGTATAAAATTATTTTTATTAAACAGCAATATAAAATTGATGCATGGCTCTTCATAATAGGTAAAATCTGTCTATTAACCATGAAATACTTACTGAATCGGCAGCGCATAGCGAGTGTCATCATGATGCTGCGTCGCAGGCTGCGATATCAAAAACCCACCCTGACCCAAACCACCAAAACTGCTCTCTGATAATGACAACGGGGTGATGTATTGCTTGTCTAACTCGAGTTGCATCTCGACCGCCAAGCAAACACCGCACCATTTACGGATAAAATCAATAATGACTTGATACATATCCCCTGCTGGTAACAGTCTTAAATAGCGTTTGGCATCCAACTGATGAAACACAATTCTAATCTTGCTATCAAACTGTACGACGCGCGCACCGCAAAATGCGGACAACCCAAGGGCAGCATGCTGACCACCAAGTGCTGTCTGTTCACTGGCTGGTAGATCAAACCACTCCGGTACGAATTGCTCGACACTGACGGTGCTATCTAAAAAATGCGACAGTACATGTGACAACTGATCGGCTGTCAGGCGTCCTGGGGCGATCATGCCAGCATAAGCAATCAAGCTATCGATGGCGGTTAGCTTCTTCGGCTGACGCGCCAATGCCCGCAAGCTCAGTAGATAGTTGTCTTTTTTATTATTTATCTCATACTGTAATGGCAAGTTATAAAACCAACTCGCTTGCACGTACAAATCCGTCAATCGATGGTTAAATAAATCTAAAAATGCTGGTGCCGCTTTATCTTTTGCATGATTGACTCGCGAGGCTAGATGGTCGGTATACATCGCTGGCAAGGCTGACAACGGGCCAGTTAATCCAATAATTGCGGGGCAAACCTCTATCCGTCTGATTTTTAATGAACTAGCCTTTACTTGACCATCCTTTAATGAGCTGCCACTGTCTTCCATATTATCCTGAGCAATGAGCGCCATCGACTCAATTTCAGCTTGCGGATAGGCCAATGACAACGAGGCACGGTAACGTACCTCAATAGGTGTATACCCCATACTGACTTCATGCCGAACCAAACGTAGTGCTTGTAATAACTCATAAGATTGCGGCGCCGCCATTAAAGCCGTTAAATAAGAGGACTGAGACCGCTGCGTGGCTGACATCTGTATATCTCCTCTTTGGTTACGGCATCACTGATGGCCAACTCGACGAAGCTATTTAAGCTAGCGTGATAGCCAAACACATGCGCCAATAAATGGGCAAACTGGCGGATACTCACTCCAGCAAAATTCTTTTGGTTGATTTGAATATTGATCAGTGTACCGCGCACAAAACCAGGCTGTGGCAAGCGCTGAATACGTCGAGCTTCGATACTGGTTTCGACAGACACAATACCTTCGACCAACAGTTTGTTAGAAGCAGACTGGGTAATGTCGTATAGCGATAAATACTCTTTCATCAGCTCCGCATCTTGGGCGGCAAGCGATAAAAAATTCAGACTAATCAGCGATATCAAGCGCCAACGTTCCTCACCTGTATAGTCGAAGCGTGCCGTTCTGGTCGGCTGCTTTAGCAACGATAAGCTGCTAAAGCCAGTCATCCCTTCGCTAAACAAATCGCCACGGCTTTGACCGAATACCACTTGAGCCGGCAAATCTCTATTGGTACACAATAAAGACGCACTCATGCTCACCGCACCTGATAAATCTTCGCGATTTTTTTCTACAAACATAATCTGATATTCAAAACCCTGTTTGAACTCAGCCATATCCTTATCACGTTTGATATGGTAATAACGACCATCATCTTGCTGCTCATAATGATTGAGCGCATAAAATGGATGATATTCACGTTGTATCAAACGATTGTCACTTTGCTTGGACTCTATGACTTTATTAACCTCATAGATTTCATGTTGAAACAGCGCACGAGTATCGGGCACTAAATCGTAATAGATCGAACGATGGGTCACTTGAATAGGCTTGGCAGCCGCCTTGAATAAATTGACAACGGGCGTACAAAACAGCTTGATACTGCTGGCACTGAGCTGCTGCAAGTTTTTTAGGCGGATGGTATTTTTTTTATCAAATCTAAAGTAACAGCGAATCTCAAAGCCATTGCTATCGATCTTTAAATTTGGACAAACCTTACCAAGATTAAGGCGCAAGAAATTGAATTTTTCAGGGAAATAGAAGTATTCCTTTAATAAGGCAGAGGCAGCATTACTCACTCGATGACTCGGAAGAATTTGCTGCTCAGGATCGAAGCCTATAATCTCAAACGGACTACCCGTAATCTTATTGACCTGCCTACCATGCAGATGCGTTTGCTTGACATCACACCCTAGTAAATCCCATAGACTAGTACCCTGACTGGCGTCCTCGTCTATATACAAATCTAACGAGTGGTTTAATAAGGCTTGATAGTCAAAGCTTGAATTAAGCCCCTTAAATTTGATACTGATACAGCCATTCAGCAGTCCATGCTGATTGTCATACACCTCTTGACGAGTTTCAAAGTCGACGCTATCTATCTGTAGCGGCAGCAAGGTCACATCTTGGGTTGACTGAAACTGGCAAGGCGTGCCATTTATTTTTTGGCTGGCGAAAGGGCTGTTTTTAGGGACTAAGACTGCCTCGCTCATCGCATTGCCCTGTACGCCTAGATTAAACTGTGCAATAGAGACCGATGGAAAAGGTTTGAGATAATCGGGATAAACGACTTCTAATAGAGATTCGGTAAAATCAGCGTATGAATCGTCCAATTTTTTATTGATGCGCGCACTGATGAGCGAAAAAGCCTGTATCAACCGCTCTATATGCGGATCATCGACGGTATCGTGCCCCATCAACAACCGATTGGCTATTTTGGGATATTTTTTGGCAAATTCTTTTGACTGTTTATTAAACAGGCTAAGCTCATGCTCAAAGTAAGGAAGTAAACTGTCCATGACGCCTCAATATATTGATCGCTGCTAACTGTATAAATTGAGCGGTAGTAGTAGTTATTTCATTAATGGGATAATGATTATTTTATTAAGTAACGCTGAGAGCTTGGCTCAAAGAACGCATCGAAGCTGACCAGCTCTTGTGCTGGATAAACCTTTAATAATGCTTCAATAGAAAAACACAGTTGATTGACATCAACAGCGCCAATATCTAGCGATACGCGAACGTTTTTTAGCCGGGTATCTTGTTGCTCGACTGTTTGGGCTATTTGGCGACAGATATAATCACAGTCAGTAGGATTGGCACTGCTGAGTCCCACAAAATCTAATATGCCAAAATTCAATATCGATGAGCGCACGTGTTGATAGGCCTGAAGCTTACTTGACACCACACAACGCGTATTTAATAAAGCTTCAAGGTCTCGTGCGACCGAAGACTTTAGCTCATCGATATTAAGACGACGAACCACGAGCTCATGCGACAAATGACGGGGCTGATCATCAAATAACTGCTCGAACAAATTTGGACGAAAGCCAATTTCTTTGTTAGAGGCGTTAGTGGCGTAATTCATTGATATAATCATTCCTATTTAACAAACAAAAAAGAAAGGCCTAGATATAAACCTTTCTTTTTCGGTACGACACAATAGATGACACCTGATACAACCTAAATTAGGCGGTATAAGTAGCAGTGTTGTTGGCTAGTGACCATTTTTTAGTCACAGCGCCTTTAGCAGTACCATCGATATCTTGCTGGGTGTAAGTCCACTCAACAGCAGCATATTTGATACCGACTTTTTCGATTGGTACGCCTTCAGAACGTACCGTTGGCTCGACACTTGCGATCAGCGCATGCTTAAGTTTTACTTCAAGATATTTAACGCGTTTGTCACCGTTGGCACGATAAAAATCAATTTGAATCTCATCAAAAGTATAACCAGCAGAACACGCTTCCCATAGTTTAGGACTGGTTGAGTCCAAATCTTTCATAAACGTCATGTCAGCATGCTCACAACGCTCAGAAGTATGGCCACCAACGCTACTTGCTGTCGCTGATTTTGGCTGACGGATCAAGTGATCCCAAGTATTTACTTCAAGCCAACCTTTATGCTCGCTATCACGAGACTCGCCATCAATTTTATATTTACCGCGGAACTGAATATAAATATCTTTCATATCACATACCTTTTTTTAAAATTTAAATTTCACGTTAGTTTTTAATAAACGATTAGCTGTTGCTAGATTGCGGCAGTTGAGTGACCAGACGCAAAGAAACAGACAATTCGTCAAGTTGAAAGTGTGGTCTCAAAAAGACCACGGACTTGTAGACACCAGGCTTACCCGGCACTTCTACAACTTGTACAGAAGCTTCGCGCAGTGGGTACTGGGCTTTTGCTTCTTGTGAGGCGCCGTCATCTAGCAAGACATAACGAGAAATCCAGTCATTTAAAAACGACTCAACATTACCAGGTGCTAAGAAGCTACCTACCTTATCGCGCATCATTGCTTTTAGGTAATGGGCAATACGTGACACCGCCATAATGTATTGGATCTGCGTCGATAGCGCAGCATTGGCATTGGCATCATCGTTTTGATAAGTTTTGGCTTTTTGCACGGATTGCGCGCCAAAAAAAGCAGCGTAATTGGTATTTTTGCAATGGACTAACGGGATAAATCCTAAGTCGCTCAACTCTTTTTCTCGGCGATCGGTGATAGAGATTTCCGTTGGACATTTAAGCGCCAAATCCCCTTCATCAGTCTTAAAAGTATGAACAGGCAACCCTTCAACCAAGCCACCACCCTCAACGCCACGAATGGCAGCACACCAACGATAGTCAGAGAAAGCAGCCGTCAAGCGTGAAGCGAACGCATAAGCCGCGTTCACCCATAGATAATCGTCATGATTATTACCAGAAACTTCTTCCGTAAAGTTAAACCCTTCGACTACTGTGCCATCTTTAGGATCGTAAGGCAGACGACCTAAAAAGCTGGGCACGGTTAACGCAACATATCGCGCATCTTCTGACTGTCTGAACGCGCGCCAGCGTATATATTCAGCGGTTTCAAATATCTTTGATAAATCTCGCGGGCGACCAATATCGGTAAAGGAGTCGAGACCAAACATTTCAGCGGAAGCAGCCGACACAAAAGGTGCATGAGAAGCGGCCGCAACATGAGACAATTGCTCAAGCAGATACATGTCTGAGTTTTGGCGAGTAAATTCAAAGTCACCAACGATAGCGGCATAAGGCTCACCACCGAAGCTACCGAACTCTTCTTCATATATTTTCTTAAACAGCGTGCTTTGATCAAAATCAATTGACGATTGAAAATCTTTAGTCAGTTCGCGCTTCGTAGTATTCATCATACGAATCTTTAGCATGGATTCCGACGGAGTCTGGCTACATAAATAATGCAAGCCACGCCAGCTGGACTCTAGCTTTTGAAACTCGGGCGCGTGCATGACGGTGGTCAGCTGCTTGGAGATCAACGCGTCAATTTGGGCAATACGCGCGTCAATCGATGCGGCCAAATTATCTGACAACGTTACGGTGCCTTGCATGACTTCATTGGCAAGCTCTGCAATTTGCGACTTGGCACGATTTTTTTCGTCATCAGACTTGGCAACGTTACTTTTATTGACGATTTCTTCGAGTAAGTCGTAACTGTCATTATTTAACGCATCAGGTGCTAGATTTTGCTGGGCTTCGGCACTCATCGTTTAATCCTCACCGTCGGTTTGATTTTGTTCCGCCATTTTTTTGACTTGCTCAGTGTTCTTAAGCACGTCATCTAATAGGTCTTCAAGTTTTTCGTTGGCCGATATTTTGTTGCGTAAATCTGCTAAGCGATCTCGTGCTTGTACCAATTGCTTTAGTGGCTCAATCTGATCAGCAACCGCTTCAGGACGAAAATCGTTGATACTATTGAATGCCAAATCAACCGCGAATTCGCCGCCTTTATCACTCAAGTCATTGCTTACTCGAAAGGTCGCACGCGGTGCTAGACCTGACATCACCTCATCAAAGGTATCTAAATCTACTTCGACAAACTTTTTGTCTTTAAAGCGTGGTTGTTCAAGGGTTGAATCTCCTGAAAACTCTCCCAAAACGCCAACGACAAAAGGAATTTCTTTGGTTTCGATCGCATCGCCTACTTCAACGTCATAAGTCAGATGCACCCGAGGCGCACGTACTTTTGCGAGTTTCTTTTGTACACTGTCTTGCTTTGCCATAATAAGTTACCTCAGCAATGTCTAGTTTGAACGCAATATACTGAATGGATCAGTCGATTTGGCGTTACTTTTTTTGGTAGGTGAAGGTTTAGTAACAGGCTTAACTTTTGGTGGTCGTGGCGGTTTTTTTACGGCTGGTTTTTTCATAGACTTCGATGCTTTTTTTACAGACACCTGGGGCTGAGGTTTTGATTTAGTGCCTGATTTACCGCTTCTAGGCTTGACGACTGGCGCTGGTGGTTTCGGCAAAGACTCATCGTAATTGAAAACATAGATATCACCATATATTTTACTTAAAGCGTACTGATACTCCTTCAAAAACGCTGCGTCCACTTCATCAGTGAGATAATCTGACTGCAGTTGGCTTTGGGAGACGATAGCGCTGCTATTGAGTAGTATCTTTTTTAGCTTAGCAGTGCTTTGACCCAGATCAATGGCTTCACTGGCTGCATAAACAGCATAAGCATGATAGCCATTGTTAGAATAAATCTGCGCCAAAATCTCCCATGCTAGCGAGTCATTAGGATTGCGAGATACTCTTTGATTCAAATCCGTAACCAGTTGATGCAGTTGCGGTGATTTTGCATCAGCATTTTTGAGTGCCGAAAATTGATTTATGATGCTAGAACCGGGGTCTTTCTCTTGTATGACAAGCTCACTATGAGCGGTAGTCATTGCTGAACCCATGATGAACAGACCTGCCAAAAACGCTTTGGATAGCGTAAAACTGACTCTAATATTGCTTCTGATACTGGTCATTGTAAGTCGGTGCTCGCCATTATTGGTGTGAGATAAATACATGTGCCTGCTCAAAATTATTTTAATTAGACGCGTTAACTAAAGTGGTGATATTGGTGAGCGCTTCATTCAGTGTTGCCTTATCACCACTATTCATCAAACTATTATCGTGATAAGCATCAATATTACTTTCCATTACTTTAACTGCTGAGAGCATGGCAAGCTGACGTGCATCAAGCCTTTCATTATCAACGCTTAGAGCTTCATTAGCTGCTCTCAATGCCCGTGCATAGCGTTTTTTTTCATAGTTATTTTTGGCAATAGTCATCCACGCTTCACTGCTAAGTTTATTGCCGTTTGACAAATAGGCAAGCGAAGGTTCACTCAACTGCTTCACTATTGGTTTGCTGACCGTGGTTTGTACATTTTTCTGAGCAGTGGTGCCACAACCCGCTGTCAATAAAGACGCGCTAAGTAAGACTGATAGCAGACCTGCGGTGGCAAGTTTAGTACGATAAATAGGATTCATAACAACAGTATCATCACTAAAAATATAAAAGGATAGATTTTTAAAAGAAATAAATATAACTAAAGTTCATTAATTATAAAAAATCAATGAGGTTGATTATACATATACTTGACAATATTTCAATAAACTCTATACTTTTCTTAATAAATAATTTAGTAAGTCACCCATTCAAGCCATTTTCTTGGTATAAAATAAGCAGTAACGGTACCCTTCTTATGCCTTCTAAGACCAATCGTCTACATAATATTACCGTTCATACTGATAATTCAACGATAAACACCTTTTACCCTGTTGCGTTTTGCGGTGCAAGTAGTATTAATCGAACCGATATTATTGACATACTAGTGTTTGGTTATAATTTTATCGAATCGAACGCTTGTTTATCATTAATCAATACTCCGATATGCTTAACCACGTTTTCCGCTGATCGTACCGCTAGCTGTCGTACTGGGCTGATACGAAGCATCCGTTATCAGCAATCTGATGGCGCGATGCACTTTTATACTTTAGAAGTTGTTAGCCCCGATTGGCAGTTGGCACAGTCGATACATACCCGCAGCTTTATCAATCAATCGACGCTCGATATTATTACCACCATCCTTAGTGATTACGATTTAAATTGGCAAATATCTGCGTCTCTTTTGTCATCAGATGATGAATCGTCAGCGCGTTTATCGGCACCTTTATCCATGCGCACCCAGTCGGACGTCAGCGACTATGAATTCATCACTGGACTGCTCGCTGATATTGGTATATCGACTTTATGGGTGTCAGGGAATTCCGTCGATGAGCTTGGCACGTGGTGGTTGGTTGATGGTTTAGATACAGGCGAGCTCATACCGCTGACCTATAGTTATGCCCAATCATCCGTACAATCAGGTCAAGATAGTGTCCATACGCTACAAATGAGGTCGCAGCAACTTGGTAGTGATAGGGTAATAGTACGAGCAGATGGGTTGGCGGCAGATACTATTTATGAAGGTCAAGCAGTAGATGAGTCACTGCTTGCGATAGATGACACGACGGTATTAATTGGTGCGCCGTCTCGCGTGCACAGCAATGATGCCGCTGCTCATCTTGCACAGCAATGGATATCTGCGAATCGCTGTCAGCGCGAAACTTATCAAGCGACGGGTGCCCTGCGTGGTCTGAGCGTCAGTAGTCCAGTGAGTATCAATAACCTACCCTCTATTGGCAGCTTATCGACGCATTGTATCGCGGTTACCTTAATCGGTATTGAGCCTGACAACGATAGCGTTTCATACCATCATCAAATATTTATCAAACAGTGGTTACAGCGCACTGCTCAGCATATGCGCTGTCATGCAATGAATCACAATCACTTTTCAATACCCGATCATGGTTTTGACATCGCCCGCGATACTGGGGTTTGGTTATCAGCGACGTTACTTGACGCTGCTATTCCTTATTGCCCTTATCCCAGTTCTTTATCATTTGCCAGTAGCACTTACACGGGTCTCGCCCAAGCTCGTACTGGTGACACAGGTTTATCAGCTTCCCCCAGCTATGACTCAAGTGTCAGCACTGACAATCTACAGCAAACTATTACTACGCCTGTCTACTCAGGTATCAGCCCTCACGATGACGGCACTACCCCGCCACTGCGCTCATTGCAGCTGTCATCGGGTAGCACTCATGGTTGGCAGTTTGCGCCAAGGCTGGGACAGTCGGTACTGCTTAACCATTGGTACGGTGATATAGACAGTCCTGTGATTAGTAGATCGTTTTATGACGGTATCGGTATGGGCGATGTCGATGACAAAGACATCACCACTCGTGATGCAGGCTTATCTAATCGACATAACTTACAAGGCGGCGCGTCCCCTAGATGGCATGGTGGTGGTTTGGGTCATTCGCAAATTAGTGAAGATGATACTCACAGTGGTTGGATCTCTGGTATTGCTCAATATGGGCTGACGTCTGATTCTGAAGTGACCCTAAGCTTTGATGATACGCCCAACCAGATAGGAATGCAGTGGTCGGTGAATACAGGATCACGTGCCAATGCTGAGACACCAACCATCACTTCTAGCGCCACCTTTGCCCCTGATGAGCACGTGCTTGAGCTTGGCGTACTGCGTCATCGTTATAGTAATCATCAATCATCAACCAGTGGTCAAGGGATTAATCTGGCAAGCGATCATGGCTTGCAAATCACTGGTGATACCGGTGTACTGCTATCCACCTTTGATATCAGACATAGTCAAAGCGAGCACGAGTCTGCTTGGGTCAATGATGCAGGACAGCGGCAATTAGGCTTAGGAGCTGAGCTGAGTGAGACCTTTCAAGAGACCAAGCAGGCACATTTGCAATCCACGACAGCCATGCAGACCGCCAATCAATCGATAAAAGCGTTTAAAACCAGCGCACAAATCATCGATGAGACGCTAAATACGGAAGTATTGGGCGCTGCTGATGTGATGCTGGTCAGTAAAGACAGTATCTTAGCGTCAGCAAGTAATACCCTATGGACGGCGAAAACAATCGTCAGACAATCAGGCAGCACCCAGTCGGATGTGGTGGCATGCAATTATACGCTGACGGCAAATACGATTGACTCGCTCTCTGGGGTTGGTGGTCAAGTTGATCTATCAGGCTTACATATCAGCGCCAATAGAGAGCCACTGGCGGTACAGGCACAAGGCGGTGAGTTGCAATTGCACTCTCAGCAAGGTATGACGATTGGTAGCGCGTCAGGACAGGTGAATGTGTCGAGTCCTAAGCGGATCAAGCTGCAAACGTCAGCAGGAGCGTCGATTACGATCGATGACAGCGGGATTAAGCTGGTGTGTCCGGGGACGATTAAGATCAAAGCGGTGAAGAAGGGTTTGGTGGGTGGGGCAAGAGCTAATTATTCATTACCGATGATGCCTGAAACTGTTCCACTGTTTAGTAATAAGCTAGATGTTTATGATTTGTTTTATCAGCACAATTTTGAAGATATCGAGTTCCAGATGCTACGACCTGATGGGCAACTGATAGAAGGTGCATTAGATGAGCATGGACGTACCGCACCAGTTATTAGTGATAAAGAAGAAGAGGTTGAAGCCTATGTGGGCTTTAGAGATACCGACTGGGGCGTATCGTATATTTCTGAAGAGGAAGATGTGAATGATTTAGCTTTAGAGCAGGCTGACGACCTAGACTTAAACAAAGTCTTTGAAGCAATTGTAAAAGAGGAAGGCTTCTACAATCACATGTATCTTGATAGCGCCGAACCTAAAAGCCTTGTAACCGTAGGCTATGGCAAAATGCTGTCGTCTGCGGATGAAGCGACAAAATATCCTTTTTATATCGGAAATGTATCAGCAACCGATGTTCAAATAAAACAAGCGTGGCGTATAGTTTACAATTCGGTTCACGGTAGAAACAATAGTCGAGCATCTTATTTTGAATCTTTGACAACAATTCGTATGACAGAAGAAGATGCAAAAGCAATAACACTCGCTCATATTCAGGGTAATCTCGATTCTGCTCGAGAAGCATTTTCAGAGTTTGATAATTATCCAGTCCCAGCTCAAGAAGCTATTTTAGATATGGCTTATAACTTAGGGATATCTAGCACAGGTATTTCGAAATTTCCTAGTTTTAATAGACATCTTAAGAATAAAGATTTCGCATCTGCTGCTACTGAATCAAATAGACCACAACTTCGTAATTCTAGAAATGTGCACGTAAGAGAGCTTTTATTGCTAGCCGATCAACAACAGAAATTGAGACAGTAAATGAAACCTTTTTTAATTTTGGTTGCCTCATCGTTTGTACTAGCTTTTGGATCAGGATGTATGAAAATACTACCTGATAGTATTGAGCCTATTCCTAATACTTTTACAAGCATAGAAGATTCTTTATCTTCAAATTTAGATAGTGGCAATTCAATCGAAAATACTTCTATTTATAATATTAATGAACTTACGGCAGGATTCATAAAACCAATAAAAAAAGATAATCAATTAACTTTTATTGACAAGTTCATTGATGGCGAATTCAAAGATATTGATTATTTAGACCGAAAGATTGAAATCAGCAATTGTAACGATCTAATAACCTATGATCTAAGAGAGACATCAAACATTGCAAATAGTGATCGAAATATATTATTAACAAGAAAAAGAGCTTGTATTCTAATCAAAGATATCACTAATGACTCAAATATTATTGCATTGAATGACAAATATAAAAATAGCAAATTTATACCTATAGCAGATAAGCATTTAAAAAAAATAGTAGATAGTATTCCTTCTAGAATTTCTGAAAATCGAAACGTCGACTGTTCTATTGATCAGTACGACAATGTTGCTTGTGTGGACGAATACGAGCCTAAAGAGTATTCCATGTATATTAATCAAGTAGCTATTCATAATAATAAAAACTACTACTTCATCACGGTCAATACCTCAGTACCAACTTACTATTACTTGACAACCATTGACGGTGATAAAGTAGATAGTCAGTGGATTTACTATTAATAATCTGATAGTAGTGCTACTGATTTAAAAAATTTATCCACTATAGATTTACTAATTAATTTTCTATAAAAAATCGCAGGAGTCTAATGCGTGAGTAATACTAAAATTATAAAATTCAGAATAAAGTTTGTAGATTTGTATAAAATGCCACTGGAAGGCTTGTACCATATAGTAACGATAAATGGACGAACCGCTTGTTCAGGAACGTCTATAGCTGGAGGATATACGGTATGGATAACCAGACCAGCAGGTACACTCGTTAATATATCTATAAAAGATCCTCGTAATGGTTCAATGGTAAGTATCATAAAAGACCTTATCGTACCTATTAGGGAAATGACATTCGAAGCGCAAGCTCCTTTTGCAAAGCACAAATTTAAACTTAAAATGTTCGAAGGGTCTGCAGGAGACTATTTAAGAAAAACTCACGAAGTTGAAGCTGAAGAAACTTTATCCTCTATTGCCAAAATATATGGAGTAAAGTGGCAGCAAATAGCCCAACTTAATAATTTAAAAGAGCCTTACAAAATACGACCAAAGGACTTTTTAAAATTACCACCCACAAAAGCAAGGCAAAAAACCTCCACAGATTCAAGTCCCCAAAATAGTTCTAAAGATGGTGACTTATCACTAAAAAATGAACATACCGTAGGAAAAAATGAAACCCTTTCAGGTATATCAGCAAGAAGTGGAGTATCGGTTGCAGATTTAAAACGACTCAATGGCATAACAGACCCTAAGAAACTAAAATCTGGGCAGACGATTAAGCTGCGTGATATTAGTTCAGCCCGCCCTTCTACTGCTGAACCGACAGCGAAGCCCTCGACTCCTCCAAATTCATCTAGTAACTCTAATTCTAATAGCCCTAATAATGAAGAAAAAGGACTGATCGATAGAGGGCAAGAAGCCCTTAAAGAAGCAGCTGACAGTCTTAAAGAAGGGTTTGAAGATTTCAATGATGCCGTTAGTGGTACTAAAGAGGGAGAATCAGCAGATAGTCCTCGTTCTTTTCCAAGTAAGCCAACCCAAAGAAAGAACAATGAAGAATCAGATAACTCTGACTCTGCTAATTCATCACAATCTAAGCAACCATCAAATCCTATTAAAACACAAGCAAGTGAAGATAGAGGTCAGACTGGAACGCCGAAGTTTGATGTGACCACGGATGGTTGCCCAAGATGTCAAACACTGACTCTTGATGAGCTGCATTTTATATTTTCACAGGACCCTGATACAGCGAAAAAATTAAAGATATGTATTGATGCCTTTAATAGTGTAAATTCAAATTTTCTGATGGATAACTGTTTAAATAAAGCTTTTTTCTTTGCTCACATAATGGAAGAAGTCGGAAATAAATTTAATATAAAAAATGGAGAAAGTTTAAATTATAGTTGGGAAAATCTGTATAGAACTGCAACTATTACGAGTAATGGCAAAAAACTTTTGAAAAGCCCATTTAAAGCTTTTAGGGGTAATGAATCTTTATCTAAAATTTATGGAAGATATAATGGAAAACCTGCAAACCAAGAGATGATAGCAAATATCGCGTATGCAAACCGCTTAGGTAATGGGAATGTAGAGTCTGGTGATGGATGGAAGTATAGAGGTAGAGGAATTATACAGATTACTGGAAGAGACAAATATGATCCAATAAATGTAGCTATTAGAGAAAGAGTTCCAGACTTTAATAGAGAAATTACTGCTATCAATATAAATGATATTGAAGAGGGAACAGTGGCTTCTATGGCTTACTGGTATAACAATAAAATTTATAAGATTGCTAATAAAGGCCCGACAGTATCAAATTTTGAAGAGACGGTTGATATTGTTAATGAAAATACTCCATCTCGAAAAGATAGAATAGATCACTTTAAAAAATGCTTAAAGGTGTTCCGAGTTAATGAATGTCAAAAAATACAACCTCCTACTTCATCATTAGAGGGCTCTACGGTTGAGATAATTATTAATAGAACTAGTCAAAACTCCCAATCAACAGTAGGCACCCTTTCCATTCCAAATTATAACTTCGACGGCTTTGTACTAGAAAGACCAGGTCCTGATACTACTACTAGGAATATGCGCAAAAGAGTTCCTACAGGAGTTTATAAAGTGAAATGGCATGAAACAAAGCTAAATCGTTCTTTGGGGAAAGCTTTTGTTCTTTTCAATGATGATGTTCCTGCTGACAGGTATATATTAATACATATTGGAAATTACCCAAAGGATACCGACGGCTGTATTTTACTAGGAAGCTCAAAGGGTAAAGACTTTGTGGGTAATAGCACCAATACTGTATTTGCTTTTTATAAACTATTCGAGAATTCTAACCTTACTAAAATCCGAGTTAAGATAACTGAGAGCTATTAAATGAAAGCATTTACATCTGTATTATTAGTAACTACCCTCGCCTTAGTATCCTGTGACAGTACGGGTAATACAAATAAACCTGAGACTAAGGATGCAGACGGTAGCATTACTACACCAAAACAGTCAGTATCTGATATCCCATTACATTTTAAAGACGCTCATGAATTTAGGCTATTTCTTGATACCAATCAGTATGGTGATGAAGAAAAAATAGACATGATTAATAATTTTTTCGATAGTATTTCTGATTACTCTACTAGTGAGTTAACTCACTCGTTTGCAAGCATAGGCGCTAATATTGAATGGGACGTTGATTTAATTTCTCAGTTCAAACACAACATGCAAAAAACAATCATTAATAATCCTAACTTATTGATAATTATTAGTGACAATCTGAATAATGATGAACTTAAACGCTTTGCAAAATTTTACTTTGGTAACGTTATTTGGAACGATGAATTTCCCAGCGAGCTATATTACCTCAAGACAAATAACTCACAGTCTTTTGAAGTATTTATTGAAACTTTTTATGGGCTCTATCAAGCAATGTCGCCTCGCATACTTAATACAAGCTATATCGTAGCAGATAAAGATGGCAATACTAATATTAGAGAATTACCTAGCTCTAATTCTAAACGTGTAGGTAAGTTTAATAATGGTAGTAAAGCTACTGCTTTATGGATAGAAGGCGATTGGCTTTTTGTTCATAACAAGTCCAATGTTGGTTACGTTCATGTAAGTAATTTAAATGCAGTTGATTCAGCCATAGACAAGTTACAATCTAGTGATAACCCTACTAATGTCATTTTAGAAAAAGAAGCTGACTTAGATATGGACGGTGATAGCGATGTCATAAGCGTTGCAAAGCCTAAAGAACAAGACGATAGAAACTTTGATCTTGAAATTTCCGTATATCGAACGGTCAACGGGAAAAGTCATTTGTGGCAACAAAACACGTTAATGTTCAAGGATCCAATCAATGGCTGCATGATGGACGGTTTGGAAGATATCAGTACAAGCTCAGGTAAGTTTACTATTGAATATATGTCTTGCTACGATAACAAGTATGGTAAAAGGTTTGTGAGCTTTTCCTATGACATTCAGTCAGATGATTTTAAGGTGATTAAAAATATAATAAGCTTTTTTAACTCTGAATCGAATGAGATGAACCAAACGTTTAATTGCAAAGATAATGGATATTTGTTTTCATCTTACAATGATGATTGTGAGTGGTTGTAGCAATTTTTTTGAATTTCTAGTAAGAGCAAATTAAATGAAAAATACGCTGAAAACACTTCTTTTGCTAATAGCCCCAATCTCTATCGTTGCTTGTAATGCACAATCAACTTCTTCAGAACATCAACCAAGCAATGAAGGAACGATAACCACGGCTAAAGTGGCTAACGTTAACAGCGACATTAACGCTAAGAGAAATATCGTTCTGTATATGGAAGCTCATGATTTATCCGGTCTTGAACAATCCTCTAAGTCAGACGCGCATTATTATCGAGTTCTCATTAAGAAATTATCTAATAATCGTTATTTAGTGCAGGATTTCTTTATCTTGGGAGATAAGTTTACAGATCCGTATATATTGACAGAGGGAAAGCTTGATTATACCGATAACGAGGACGTAGCCCATCCCAATAATTATTATCCAAGGGAAGGAATAAGAACCGTATTGTTTGAGTCTGGTAGTAAAAAAATACAATCCTATTATAAAAATAATTTGCCAACAGGGACTTGGATTGAGTATTTTGAAAATGGACAAAAAAAGAGTGAAGATACTTACAAAGATGGGGTTTTGCATGGTATATCTAAGAAATGGAATGAGCAAGGTGACCTAACAGGTGAATGCACTTATGACCATGGTGTCAAAAATGGTCGCTGTTATTCAAAATTCACGTTATATCCTAATATCTATCACTCTGACAGTAAATATAAGAATGGTAAAAGATTTGGTATTTCTAAATCATGGAATATAGATGGTACCATTGAAGAATTCATATTTAATGGGCCACTATCTCTGCAGGAAATCGAAAAGGATTTGACAAAAAATCAGTTTAAAATATTTACTCTTGATGTTACTGCAGATGGCATAGATGATTTAGTGATTAGTCGTATCAATGATAATGCTAATCTATATCAAGGTGACGAACTTTATGTTCTTATTGGAGACAAAGGTGGTAAATACAAATTGAGCTTGAGTACGTCAAATTATGCCAGCGATGGAGGTTACTTTTTATACGATATATTACCTCGACCGAACTATAATGGTTTTATTCTTGGCACATATTTTTCAAGTAAAGGTCAACCAAACATTAATTACTATTTTACCTTTAAAAATAAAGATTGGTATGTTTCAACCACTACGATGGGAGGGTCTATGCCTAGTGGAGAATATTATTATTGTATTGATAATAATCAAAAACACATAAAAGAATATACTAATAGTATGCCGCCTGCTGATGATACTAAGCCCTGTACCCCACCACCCACCAAGTACGTCGTCACGTCAGATAAGGCAGAAATATTGTCTGACACCTTTGAATCTAGATCACCACCAAATTACTATATCCAAAAAGATACTATTGAAGCTATTGATCAAAATGAAGACTGGGTACAAGTATCTTATAAAAATGGTACTAAATTTGGTTGGATCGATAAGCGTGATTTGACGCCTATACCAAACTAACTCGAGGCAAAGACATTCATTACAAGCTTTACCGATGATAGTAGCTAGAAAAGCTAATAAAAAAACCAAAAAAATCCGACTGCATTAAGCGATCGGATTTTTAATATTTGGTGGAGAGGTAATCATCCCAACCATAAGACACTTATCAAATAGAATTAAGCTGTATGGTTTAGTTTCTGTATTGGCGTAAAGCCACCATTGCCCATGCTCGGGCGCTCATAATTGCATTTGATCTTTAATAGTTCGATGTCATAGTGGCACGCCTTTCTGGCCCTTGTATTGATAGGTCATTGCTACGCTGTGGACTTTATTATCTTACAATTACTTATGGTAGGTTGTAGTGCTTAACTGTGGATAGTCGCTCAATCCTCTTTTCTGGTTTTACCCTAGCTGATTCTGCATTGGACTCTGCCCAAGCTGCGTATGCTTTAGCCCTAGCTATTTTCTCTTCTGCCCTAACTGCTTTTTCTGCTGCCCTAGCAGATTCTACTTTTGCAATGGCTGCGTTCGCTTTTGCAATGGCTACGTCTGCTTTCGCAATGGCTTCTGCCCTAGCTACTTTTTCTGCTGCGTGTGCTTTTGTGTATGCTTCTACACTAGGTTGTTTGGCTGCAGCCATGGCATATTCATTATGGGCATTTGCTACTCCAAAAGTAAAAACAGTCAAAGTTATTACACCTGATAGAAATGTAAATAATTGGTTTAATGCTTTCATTGTATTGTTTACTCTCAGTTTTATTCAAATGTACCTACAATACACGATGTCTAAATCATTAGGCAAGCTTGCTTCCTCCTACTTCATCAAACGTTAAAAAGTCCTTAAAGTTGAATAAAATACTTCTCCTTTATAGCCTATATTTTATAGGGTATTAATAAAGGCGTTTTGACTGTATAGCTTACGTGTTAAAGTATTAAAGAAAACGTAATGATCGAAAAATCCTAGCGCCTTGATTTGCTCTAAGATCACCATTACTTACTGGTGGCTTTAATGAAAAAATACTTACCAAATTCTCCTTCTGGAAACAAACCCACACCTTATCATAATAGTAAGCTTATACTTGATCCAAGATTTCCTGAGGGATGAGAAATGAAAAAAAATATTTATAGGATTTTACTGACAATATTATCTATTACATTAGCAGGTTGCAGTAATGCGGAGAATAAAAATCAATCAGTGCTACCTCAGACTAATAAAGAAGATATTTTTTTAGATAAACCAAAAATGCAATCATCAAAAACATCCGAACCTCAATTAAAATGCGCACAGTTTAATCTAGATAATACTGTATGTACCTACTGGAAAAACTCTGAGAAATTTAAGGAAGAGATAAAAATCCAAGAATATGAAATTTACCCTTCGCTTATAGAAGTCCATGAATTATCTCCGACTGAATATAATTTTTTTACAACTACAAATATGTATTATAAAAACAAGAGTTATGAGGCTAATATTTTTCCAAATTCTAGAGTCCAACTATCAAATGGAAATGAAGTTATCAACTTAATCTGTAATAAAGATAGTTGTTCTAAGCCATTTTTATGGGGTTTTGCTACAGAGTCAACTATAAGAGATAATCCTAAATTAGCTGATGCGATGATGACTAAGATATCATTTATATATACCAAAAACTATAAAAGCTATCTTAATAAAATTAGCAAGCAGTCAATTAAAGACAAATTAGCTGTGAAAGTTTATTTTGAAAACCCAAATCTAGATGACTCAGACTATGTCATTAGATTTGTGAATAAAGAATCGCCACTTAAGAATGCGATTCAAGAATACTTAAACGGTCTAACACCAGAGGAGAAAAAGCTAGGGTTTGAGTCTAGTAATTTCGGCAATGAAAATTTTACAGTGAAAATTGAGAACCACATCGCTAAGATTCATTTTACTGCTAATGACTTAACTAAAGATTTGAGATCGCCACAGCAAGTGATCGATTTTACAATGGCTATCACTTTAACAGCCGAGCAATTTGATGCTGTTAATGATGCACAGATTTGCGTCAATAATACTTATAATTACGAAATAACTTTTTTTGCTAATGAAGAATCAGTTGATTGTCCCTTTTAACTTTTATTTCAACTATCTACATTTAAAATTAAACCAAAAAAAAATCCGACCACATTAAGTGATCGGATTTTTAATATTTGGTGGAGATGGCGGAAACTAAACTATAGATATAAGTCATTGATAATAAACATTATTAATAATTTTAAAATAGACGATACCAACCATAATACCAACAATCGTTTTTTATTTTGCTGTTATTCAATACTTACTCTATCGGCTAAAGATTATTTTGTAATTATTAACACTGCTTGCCAGCTCAACATGATGTGAGATATTTACTACTAGGTTTATTCTATATATTCGTTTATCCAGTTATTACTTAATCAATACTATTATGATCTTGCTACTTTCTTACATGGGGTTGAATTGCTAATCACTGCACGCGCTCAGTAATGGCGCTTAAATGCGTGCGTTTTTCGTGCGTTTCTATGCGTTTAGCTCGCATCAATTCGCATTGCCTCGCGATACCTGTCCGAAAAGTCCCTTATGCTGCCTCGCGAAACTACCCAGCATGGGCAAAATGTGCCCCGTGCGCGTACTGTTCCATAAACTACCCCTAACGTGTCCAACAATTCATTTTTAACCGCTGCTTAAGATGTCCGAAAAGTCCCTTACGATACCTGTGCATAAAGTCCCTTTTATGGACTCGCAAAATTACCCTCTACGATGTCCAAAAACCTGCTCAAGTCCTTTTAAGACAGTCCGAAAAACTACCCCTTTATGGACTCCGAAAACTCCTTTTTTATATTGCTCAAAAACCCCTGTCATTGGTGCTTGCCTCGCGTGCGCGCGCGATACTTGTCCATTAATTAGCTAAGCCCTTATGCTGCATAGCTTTGTGATATTGGCAATGATGATTGATTGCCTTGCAAAATGTTAGCATTTGTTAACATGGGGCGGCGTGTGATTTGGTTTTGAATGTAAGGTTTTGTCAGGTTTTGAATAACAAGTTTTGACAAGTCGGCGGCTGTATTAATCGGTTTTGAATGTACGGTTTTATACGGTTCTAACCTTGTGGTAATCATGGGGTGGTAGGTGCTGCCAGTAATGAAATGAATGTGAGGTTCTAACGTGTCCGAAAACTAGCCGTAATCTTGCCGTTGTTCCCATGCTCGTACTTGTTAAGAAATTACCCTTTGCATGAGATAGGCGCAAAACTGCTCACATCTAAAACCTTATGGAAACCTTAGTTTCTTTACACTATAAAAAGGGCTTGATCTGTCCATTGAGTACCACTCATTTAGTTTTAAACCTTAACATAACTTAACATGCTGGCAGTCGGCAAACTGTTTTGAATGTCAACAAAAGGCAACATGCTGCCCATGATTTGCAAGTGAGTATTGAGCGCCTAACCTCATGGTTTCCTCAGGTTTTTGCAGTCCATAAAAAAGGCAGACGATAAACGGCTGCCCTTGGTGTCAATAATAAACATTTAAGCTTCTAGTTCTGCCTTAGGGGTTAGGGTAACTTGCAAGCCCATACCGTCAATAATCTTTAACATGGTGTCAAAACGTGGCTTCTCTGATCGCAATGTCTTATAAAGACTTTCACGTCTTATGCCTGTCTTTTCTGCCAACTCATTCATACCCTTTGCTTTTGCAACATCATTCAATGCTTCTATAAATTCATTAGGTGCGCCATCGGTCAATACTTCGTTCAAGTAAGCATTGATAAGGGTTTCATCTGTCAGGTATTCCGCTACATCAAATCGGCTAGTTTTAATATTAGTCATTGGGGTGTTCCTTTTCTTGATCCTTAACTTGCTGCCATAAGGTGCAAGCCTTAGAAATATCGTTTGTTTGGCTGTCTTTACTGCCACCTATCAACAATAGATAGAGGGTATCGCCTTGCTGGGCATAATAGACACGGTAACCATTGCCTTTGAATATTCGCATCTCATAGATACCGTTCGTATTGGCTAATGGCTTATGGTCACCAAAGTTACCGCCTTGCGCTCGCTTAATACGTGTCAATATGCCTACTTTGCCTAACGGGTCTTTTAGCTTATGCAACCAACGTTCAAACTGTTCTGTTTGGTCAATATTAATCATAGGGATAGATTATTAGTAAACTTATAATTTATTGTAAACTTTTGGATAATATATAACAAGCTATGACTGTGCTTGCTGTGTTGTTTATTGTTGATCCATAAAAAAAGGCAGACGATAAGCGCCTGCCAATTTCACTTTATACCTAAGAAAACGTGCCTAAACTGCCTAAATAGCTTGTAAGCCTTACCGCGCATAGCATTAAGTTAGTAATGTCCCCGTCCTAAGCGTGCCTAAATTGCCTTTATTGTGCCTAAATGGGCATGTTTTTAGTATGATTTAGGCAAAAAAGGCACGGTTAGGCAAACGGCTTTACTAAGTAAAAGCCCCTAGCTGTATGGGCTAAGGGCTGTTTAGGCAAAAAAGGCACGTTTTCAGGTACGCACGCTTATATAAATAACTTAGGGTTAATATAAATCACTTTCTTTTTACCGTCCTCCATCTGTCTTATGTGCCCCATACTTTCTAAATTATCTAATTCATTTTGCAGCACTTTGTTATTTTTCCGCATTGGCTTAGGTGCGCCATTGTAAGCATCGGTACGGTTTAGCATTGGCGGATTTTTACCCCTTACTTTATCCACTAGCCAGCTGCTTAACTTCTCACTGTCGTTCTGCTCACCTGTGGGGGTTGCATCAAGGTAGCGCAAGCGTTCGGCTGTGGAATACTCTACCAACATAAAAGCCCGTTTAATATCATCAGTAGTGATTGCCTTGCGCCCATCAAAGAATGCCATTAATGAAGCTATGCGGCTGGCGTTTTCTGCCATTCGTGAGGCATACGCTTTTAGATACTCTAATGGCTGCCCGTGTGCTTGTCTGTCCTCTATTGCTTGTCTAAAATCACTAAAGACTTGCTTCGTCTGTTGGTCTGCCCATTGCATCTTAATGCGCTGGGGTGCGCCTGTGCTGTCATTGGGTAGATTGGCTGGTAATGGGTCAAGTAAGGCGTGACAGCGTACCCAGTAGTCTATTAAATGCGGATTATCATACGGGCTATCATTATTGCGCTGTTCATCGTTCCATACTCTTTGACCGCGCAAGTCCTCTGGGCAAGCAATCAATGCCCTTGCTAAAAACCCTTGCCCATTCATCACGGGGTCGGCTAGTGCTGGCTCTAAGATAACGCGCTGCCCTTGTAGTAATAGCGTCATACGCACGTTGTAAGCGTCCGTATGGGGTGTGGCATAGGCAGACTTTTGCGAGCGTAAACGGGACACTTCACCATCACTGTATAGCGTTGTTAATGATGATAGGGCATTGCCAGCGGTATCACCTTTCATGGTATGCCCGTTAAAGAATTGGGCGGCTTCGTCTGTTGTCCATGATGCGTTACCAATGCTGCCATCAATAAACTTATCGAGTATCGGCTCAATGGTCGCTTCTTTAAACATGGTCTTAGGATTTTGGGGCTTTGGACTGGCTTCTAAGAAGTCGGCTAACTCCTTACCCTTTAGGCTTACCCTGTCATTCTCCCATGATGACAGCTCAATAAGATAATCAGCATATAGCTGCTTTTCATACTCACGTATTTTGAAGTGAGTTAAGCCCATTGCTTGTGACTTGCCGCTACCGCTTTCCCCCTCTGTGATTAATATTAGGCTCGCTGGCATGTGCCCGTTTCCCATCGGCGCATCTATGAAGCGTTGCCCCATGTGTGCCAGTGCCCCTAAAACACATTGACCTGCGATTGCAGTCGGTGCTTGCGTGTAGTGTGCCACTGCCTTAACAACATGTTTTAACAAGCCTGTAAACGCATCTATAGGGTATGGCGTGGGCTGATTTGGGTTGTTGGCTAATGGTTCAGGTTCTCCCCATATTTCAGCTTGTAGGTCAATGATGCTTGTATCGTCATCGGCTAGAATATCGGCATAGGTAGAATGGTTGTCTAACTGTAGCAGTACATCAAAAACAGTAATAACCGCCTTGACGTTTGCACCTGCCAGCGGCTTACAAACTTTGTCTTTTTTGTCTATGGTGGTAAAGATAGTTACGGGGTAGGCTTCGGCAAAGTGCTTTACCATGCCATTGAATAGCAGACTATCAAGGCTTACCAGTACCGTAACATTGTCATTTATTAAGCATTGAGCAAGCATTACAGCGTTTTCAAGCGTGTCATCAATCGCTATTAGCTCATTACCACTGTCTAGGCTGCCTATGATTAAGGCAGACGGCTGCATACGATCAATGATTAACGGCTTTTGACTGCCATTAGGGGTTATGCTGGCAAGGGTTACGGGTTCATCTTGGTTATTGCTCTTTACTAGCCCTATCGTGCCAGCGGTGGGCGCTATATCGCTTTTATCACTGCCTGTCATTATGGTAATATCACTATCAATGCTCAATAGCTTGCGCTGTATGCCTAACTGCTCACATAGGTCATATAAAATTAGTAGGGTATTGTCATCTGCTAGCCCTTGCCGTGTGGCTGCATCAAAACTATTCAATAACTCTAAAAAGCCTGTGCTAAATGCACGGGCTTTTTCATGGGTGGCTGTTTGTGTGGTGGTCATCTAGTCCCCCTTACTTGCGACTGGTTCGGCTTGCGCTGCTCTCTATACTTTTTGTAGTAGCTTTTGCGCTTGGCGTGCTTACGGCTTTGCTTTGGTTGCGGATAGCTCTTATTAGTAGGCACAAGCATCTACCTTACCAAAGCCAGTTTGGGCTAAGGGTTCGTTGATAGTGTCCAGTTGGCTATAAAGCAGATTAATCCAAGTATCGGCGGCATCTTGTGACAGACGCGCTAATGCTATGGCTGCATGGGGTTCTATTTGACGGGTAGCGATAAGATGGAATAACTGCCCCATGTCATGCAAGGTAGTAGCGGCGGCATTAATATCACATGCAATATCGGATAGCATGATAGACGGCATTAAGATCACTTCGTCATCATCGGCGGCGGTGCAATCTATTATCTTGATTTGGTGTTTGCTGCCATACAGGGCGTTAATGGCTTGGCGGTTTGCTGGCATGTCATGGAATAATGACGGGGCGGCATCATCGCGGCTTACCTTGCCGTCATTGCGGTAATGGTATGTTTTACCGTTGGTGGTAAAGCCTAAACAATTATATTCTTTATCATTGAATAGCTGATAAATGCTATTGCCTACAGATGGGCATAGCACGCTGTCACCTGCCTTGAATGTGGCTAGTGTGCTGTTGGTAGTGGTTTGAGTGTTTGAGGTCGTACGGATTGATTTAGGCATGATAGCCTCCTAACGTTTTTTGAGTTAATGCCACGCTATACGGTAAAAGTATAGGGTGACGGGTCTTACTCTCGGTAACGTTAGTAACCGCCCTGCATATTCGCCTTACGGCTCTTTTATTTTGCAGCGTCAACCCGTCATAGTCGGTTAGCAAGTGACTTGCTATAGATATGATGGTTTGCCCCCTTGATGCGCTTAAATGCGCTTGTGGGGCTATGCTTGAATAGATAGTGACAGCTTGAGAGGCTGCGCTATTATCAGGCACAAAAAAAGCCAATGAGTAACGGCTGGCTTGTCCGCTAACGTTTTTTGAGAGGTCTATATAGTAACCATTGTTGGTATTGGTTGCAATCTGTTTTGCATCGACTGGCTGGCACGCGATTAATGATAGTGCTAAGCCAATACCAGCAACCCATGCCATGAATATGATAAAGCTAAGTAGTAAGCCTCGTTTATGTGGCTCATTGCGATTGTGTGCCCCGTCACGGGCTTTTAGATTGGTTTTGGTATGTTTATCACTCATAGCGCGTTACCTCCATTTCAGGCATTGATAGAACGCTGTCCATCTGTTCGCTTGCATCAGTGGCAAACAATGAGTCCCTAAACAATGCAGCAATGACGGCTTGAATAACGCCTTTAGATATTGGGTCGTCTGTCTGCACGGCTTGCAATGCCATTGCGTAATGTTCGGTGTCAATCGCTAATAAGACTAGCTGCTCGTTGATATGCTCGAGCATGTCCGCTATCTGTAATAGCCTGTCGTTTGATTGGCTCATAATTGCACCCCTGTAGCGTCATGGTTGCCATCGGCTGGCGTGTCTATCCAATATTGTTTAAACGTCTTACCGTTGCGTTTTACGGTCTTATCTTGAATTACTACGCCTTGCGCTCTTAGCTCACTGATCCGCTGTAAAAAGCATGTGATTTGCCATAGATCAAAGGCTTCATAAGTGGATAGGCTATTACCTGCCAGTAGGTGATTATGGATAATCTGCTTATAGCTCTTTTTTGGTTGCCGTGTATTCATGGGTTACACCTCGCTAGTGGTTGAGGTGTGAGAATTAAGCCATTCGTGAATGTCTGCATAGCTCCACGCTGTCATAGTAGGTGATAGCTTTCTGCCAGCTGGAAACCTCCCGTCCTTACTCCATTCAAACAAAGTGGTCTTGCTAAAAGGTAGAAACGGCAAAATATCCTTTGCTCTGCCCATGCCTGTAGTAGGCAGTTGCATAGCTGGACTATTTGCGGTGGTTGGTTCGGTGTCGTTTGAGGTGTCACCAGTAAAGGGAATAACTGGCGTGTTTTGGGTGGCTTGTTGCTTGTCCATGTGTGTAGCTCCACTAAATGACGCTACGGTATGTAACGTCCAGTGGTTGCTACTTTACGGGCTGGGTAATTGACAGGGAATATCTATACAGCGTAAACGGTAATGGCTGCGATGCAAATAGTAGTGTATGCAATGCAAACTACATTTTAATTGTTAGTAAACTCTCCTTTACGTGCTTTGCTAAGGTGATCTCTAATAGTTTCATACTCTAAATTGTTCTGATTATGATGCTCATATATCCATGTTGCTACAGACTTAATAGTTAGTTTTTTACCTAAATCACTTTGGCGCTGTTTATCCAACTCTAAATATTTTCGCCTTTGCTGCTCTACATGACCTTGCCACCTTGCTTCATTGGCTTTTTGTACTCGTTTACTAATATCAATTTCAATCAAGCTCTGTGCTTGCTGTTCTGTCACTGGCGCACTAAATTGTATTTCTGCACCATAAAAATATGAAGCATTCATCAAGCTACTAAGAGCATCATCTTCCCTTTCAGCTAAGGTATAAAGCTGGGCTAATATCGAGGTGTATAAGGCTTTGAATATAATAACAGGGTGAAAGTTAGTGTTTTTATTTTCGGCTAAAACTGCTAAAAAACCCTTATCTTGATTGATAAAATATAGCTGTTCACCTAGTGAAACCCTATCCATTGTTTTGTAGTTCTCTATAAAAAACCTTGTGACAAACAATCTTGCTTCACTAAAACCTAACAATCGTGGTTGAGAGTATGTGAACCCGTAATCATGCGCTATACAAGTATAAAATATCGCTGCTTCTACCTGTAACGCTTTTGCTAATAAGGTGGCTATTTCATTTGGATAGCCTGTAGATATTTGGGATATTCCCATAATATTAATTTTAGTACTAACCTCAAGTGCTCTTAAATAGAAATCTAATCTTTCATCTACACTCAAAATATTATGAGTGTTTTTTTCAGCGTATTGTATTACTTTGCTAAATTCTGCATCTAATAAGTCCATAACACACACCCCTACACCCTTAAATCAAAGTAGGTGCAAGGCAGTGACAGCATAAGGGTGTGAATAGCTGTCGTTCGGGTAATTAGTCCTAGCCTTGCATAGTCGTTACAGCATGATGTTAGCCATGCTTTTGTTTTTGTTGTCTAAAGTTGGTATGTATGACGTTATCCAATTTGCCAGCATAAGCATCATCAATGAAGTTTGCCCATTGGTGCATCATGTCTATTCTATATGGTAAGTGCTGCGCCCCGTTATAAGCTGCACTGATCTTGTTTTCTCTATCATGTGCCAGCTGTAGCTCTATAGCTTCGTGCATAAACTCTTTTTCATGCAGTGTGGTACTGGCAAGCCCTCTAAACCCGTGCCCTGTCATCTTGCCTTTATAACCCATATTCCATAGGGCATTAATAAATGCGCTTTGACTGTACGGCTTACGGGTTGAGGTATTAAAGAAAACATACTGATCCGAAAAGCCTAGCTCTTTGATCTGCTTTAATATCGCTACTGCTTGCGGTGCTAGTGGCACGATATGCAAACGCCTAGCTTTCATCTTTTCAGCTGGGACAGTCCATAAGCCGCGATTAAAATCTATGTCCTGCCATTCCATAAATCTAATCTCATTAGTGCGTACAAACGTATAGCATAAAAACCATAAGCCTAGTTTCACCAATACATCACCTTGATAAGCATCAATGTCTTTTAATAACTTGGGTAATTGCTGGCTAGTGATACGGCTATGATTGACGGTTTTGTGTGGCTTGATCGCTTCGGCTAGGTCGGTGGCTGGGTTGTGTGTGGCTAGTCCATTGCGTATGGCGTGTTTGAATATCTGCCCTACTTCTCTAATGGTACGCCTTGCCATTTCATTAGCGCCGCGACTCTCTACTGCTTTACCAATAGCCAATATGTCAGGTGCGGTAATGTCGTTTATGTTCTTTTGACCAATAGAGGGCTTAACATCGCGCATATAAGCGGAATAGTTACGGGAAAAGGTGCTTTCTGCTAGGTAGGTTTTACGCTCGCTATACCATGACTGGGCTATGTTATCGAAAACATTTAAACCATCTTGGCTGGCTTGCTGCTCTCTCCTATGGTCTTTGGGGTTCACACCATCAGCTATTAAGCGTTTGATCTCAATATTGCGCTGGCGTGCATTTTGTAGGCTCATTACTGGATAAGTGCCAATAGTGAGGGTTTGCTGTTTGCCTTGCCATCTGTAGGCGCTGATCCATGACTTAACGCCCGTGTAACGCACCCATAATTGCAGCCCGTTACCATCGCTATGTTTGTCAGGTCGCTTTGTATCAATCGAGGTGCTACTGGGCTGTAGCTTATTGATAACGGTATGAGTTAAGGGCATTGGACTATCCTTTGTTGGTATTGAGCGCGTGTATAAACTCTAATACCAACAATAATACCAACATTCTATATGGTTCGCCATACCCCTATATAACACTCAATCCTTGAAAAACGCCCAAAATAAAGGGCTAACAGTCTATGACGGTCAGCCCTATATCGTTGTTTGGTGGAGATGGCGGGAGTTGAACCCGCGTCCGCCAGCATTACGCTCATGAATCTACATGTTTAGTTTCTGTCTTTAGATTTAATCCGCACCGATCCGACAGTCAGGATGGATTGGACGATTCTCTACTTTTGAACCCAAGCGATTGAGACAATCACTTGTGGCGAGCCTACATGCGGACGCTTCAACTTAGTTGACCAACTGTAGGTGATCAGCAACTAAGTAAACAGGTTTAAACCATGTAAACAGGGTTTAAGCTGCTAGAGCGTAATTTTCGTCGTTTGCGACTATAACAATATATGTTTGATTAACGAGAGGACATATACTCTCGACATGCATCATTGAGTTTCATTACCAGCGTCGAAGCCAGAACATCCCCAATAAGGTCATCAATTATATAGGACTTATAGGTCGACTTTCAACATATATAATATCTATATTACATTACGTTACGTTACAGCTGCGCGCTCTAAGCCAGTACTTTATTGAACCACTTACCAATATTTTGAATCTGCGGCATGCAAACTTGATGTGCCATCGGATAAGTATGATAAGCAACATTATAGCCTTTAGCGGATAATAACTGCTGCGCCTGCTCGCCCAAAATTACAGGAACAACTGGATCATGCGTACCATGCTCAATCAATATTGGCATATCTTTATTAGCAGCGCTATAGCTAATATTATCATTAGTCGCTAGATAAGTAGAGAGTGTCATCAAGCCAGCTAAACGCTGCGGGTAGCCAAGTGCCACATGATATGCCACTGCCCCACCTTGCGAAAATCCTGCGATCACAATGTGTTCAGGCTTAACGCCACCCTCTATCTCACGGCTGATCAAATCACGGATTTGCTGCGCAGACTCTTCAATCTGAGCGACATCGACTTTACGCTCTAGGCTCATCTCTAAGATGTCGTACCATGCTGGCATTACCATACCACCATTCACCGTCACTGGGCGCTTTGGTGCATGCGGGAAAATAAAACGCACTGCCATATTATCCGCTAAACCTAGCTGTGGTACCACTGGCTCAAAATCATGACCACTCGCGCCCAAACCATGTAGCCAAATAACGGCTCTATCTATCTTTTTTTGCGTTGGATTATGCTCAACGATGACCGCATCTAAATAGTCACTCATATTTTTAAATTCCTTTAAATAAAAATGGTAGGTACATCAAACTTATTTTTAGTAAAACTGATATTCGCACTATATTTCAATATTTTTTATAATAATACTGATTATTTTACAGCCTTTCATCAAAACCGCCAGTCAAAAAAGTCTTCGCTAATAATGCCAATTTCCATCAACTTTTCACATCTTTTAAGGCCTGATAGCAAAAGCGAGTGCGACTTTTGTGCTACGATAAATTTATTAACATAGCTACTGACTCTAGCTACTGTATGATGCCCTACACTCATTTTTCAATGTTCCTATCTCATTAGATATTAATAACCCCTTTATCTTAAACAGTTTTTCTTTATATAGCGATATAGAGCTTATGACCCATATTTTATTGGTAGAAGACGATCCTGCTATCGCGATGTCACTGAAAGTCACTTGCAAGCGTGAAGGCTGGCAAATCACTTGGCTTGATAACGCCAGTAGCGTGTTGCCTTTTCTGCGCAATTTACATAATAGTGCTGAAGCGCAAGATCTATCGGCAATTATTTTGGATGTTGGGCTGCCAGATGGTGATGGTCTCAGTCTCTGTCAACAAATACGCCACACCCCTGATATTGCTGGCTTAAAGGACATTCCTATCATCTTCTTGACGGCTCGTAGCGATGAGGTCGATCGTATTTTGGGTTTGGAAATGGGCGGCGATGACTATTGTGCCAAGCCATTTAGCCCGCGCGAGTTGGTTGCTCGCCTAAAAGCCATTTGGCGACGTGAGCAATTATTGTCCCAGCAGTCTACTAATCATACAACAGCAGCAGATAATACCGTTAATGACAATTCTTCTAGCAATATGTCGGGGCAAGCCTTAACGTTTGAATGTCAGTCTGGCATCTGGCACTACCAACCACTTAATTATTCGTTAATGTGGCAAGAGCAGAAGCTTGAGCTGAGTAACACCGAACGCAAAATCTTATTGACCCTGTTAAAAGCGCCCAATCAAGTCTTTAGCCGTGAGCAACTGCTGAGCGCGGTGAGCGATTACCCTGATCATCGCTTGGCGAGAACTATAGACAGTCATATCAAGTCCATTCGTAAGCAACTAGCGACCGTCGATGCCAGCATTGATGTTATCCATACCCATCGCGGCTTGGGTTACGCCTTGTGTCCCGCCTAGCTGCACTACCCATAGCCATATTTTGATTAAAACCGACCTTCTATAACGTCAAATAATACACCTAAAAATATGAATCATAAAACCAACGATAGTGCTAACAGCCATCCTAATACTCATATTAATAAGGCTGATAACAGCGCGCATGCCAGCCAAAGCAATTGGTATGCAAAACTGCATCCTATCGGCACCGCGCAGCAAACGACTAAACCAAAACGACTGCTGAATTTAAGTATATTTTTTAGGATTTGGCTCGCGTTGGCGTTAGTGCTGATTATCTGCGGTGTGGTCGCATTTACTCAGCTGTTTGGTTATGTCAAACCGACGGCGCAGCAAGTGATCGAAGATACGTTGTTAGATACCAGCAAATTGCTGGCAGCAAGTTTGCAGATGCCGCTATCTTCAGGACAGCTATACGATGAGCAGTATCAAACGAAACTCGATGCGGCATTTATCGGCACGCCCACGATAAGTAAAACAACAGATCCAGAATATAAAAATAAAAGCCCTAGCAGCTTTCGGATATATGTCACCGATGATAAAGGCGTTGTCATATACGACTCACTACCCGAACCTGACAATGATGAAGGACAAGATTACAGCCGCTGGAATGATGTCTATCTAACGTTAAATGGTCAATATGGCGCGAGAAGTACAACGCTAGATCATAATCAGCGAGATGGTACGGTGATGTATGTGGCACAGCCGATAAAGGATGAAACTGGCAACTTGATTGGTATCATCAGCGTTGGCAAACCTGTCGCTAGCGTGTTGCCTTATTTGGACGATACGCGCAATCGCATGCTTATCACAGCACTGCTCATGAGTATTGCTGCCCTTATATTAGCAGGACTGGTCGCATGGTGGCTCAAGCAAAGCATCAGTTTGGTGACCCAATATACCAGTGCACTGGCAGAAGACACCAAAAAGCCCTATTTTTACTTAGGTCATGAACTTAATAGCCTAACGGATACCATTGAGTCTATGAAACATCGATTGGAAAATCGCGCCTATGTTACTGACTATGTTCATACCCTGACCCATGAGCTCAAAAGTCCGTTAACCGCCATTCGTGCCAGTAGTGAGTTGCTAGAAGACGACGGGCTTGATAAAGAAGATCAACAGATGCTCATCCAGTCCATTGGTGAACAAAGTATCAAAATGCAGCAATTGATTGATCGGCTGCTATTACTTGCCAAAGTTGAGCAACCGACTTTTAAGCTGAATCGCCAGCTGACCCCTCTACTACCGTTGTTGCAAACCCTTGCAAAAAACAATAGCGCTAAATTGCAACAGCAGCACCTAGCGCCTATCGACATCTATCTTAATGATAAATGGGTGACTGAAACAGCGACTTTATCACCAAATGCCTTGGCAAATACCAGCGTTTTCGCTGACCAGTTTTGGTTGGTACAAGTGCTGCAAAATGTATTGGACAATGCCATTCATTTTGCCGATAGCATTGTCAGTATTCATATTCATAACACAGCGCAAACTGTCACTATTGATATCTTTAATAATGGTAAATTACTCCCTGAGTATGCCGTTGATAAAGCGTTTGACCGTTATTTTAGCTTATCGCATCAGAGTCAAGCTGCTGAAAAAACCTCAGAGCATCTATCAGACTTTTCAGTAGAGAATCACTCAACATTCGATACTACGCAGATACAGCCTAGCATGGCTAGCAATACCCTAAAAAAAGGCACTGGCCTTGGCTTAACTCTTGTGAAGCAAGTTATTGAGCATCATGGCGGTCATGTTGCCATTACTAATATTCAAGAAAATAGCGATGACAGTAATCAAAATAGTAATGAAAAAAACGCTGCTATTAAGCGATATTCAGGCGTGATGGTTAGTATTACCTTGCCTTTGACTAAAGAATAGAGGCTTAGATAAAATAGACAGTTACTCAAATTCATTAAATTATTTTCGATTGGCAATAATGCCAGTTCATGGATTTTCCATCATTCCTACACAGGTTTTCTATCTGCTTGTTTTACGATAGCGTTATTCAAATTCGTAACCCCTATTAAGGATAGAAAGACCATGAAAGACGCTATTGAACAAAACCAAATTATAGAAAACTGTTTAGGCGGTAGTCGCCATTTTTGCCTACAAGCGCTGTCAGATGAAGGGATTGATAGTATCGCTTTTGGGCATTGGTTAGCCATTCCCAGTCAACAACTACTATTGGTATTTCGCCACCAGCAATGTGTGGCAGTTGACCACTATCAAGTAGCAGCTTAAGAATTCATTCAATTTAATGATTAAATCTTATTAACTGAATTGCTGGCTTGTTAATTATTTATAAAAAATCAGTCAAAAAAAAACCTCTATCATATCTAGTTAGAAACGCTAGTTAGAAATGATAGAGGGTTTATAATTTTACGGTAAACAATCTAAGTAATAGATGCTACTGGCGGCTTCACATCCGCATTTTGGCCGCGATGGCGCAAATAGTGATCGAGTAAAACAATGGCCAGCATGGCTTCTGCGATAGGCGTGGCACGTACCCCTACACAAGGATCATGACGACCTTTAGTCAACATATCAACCGACTCGCCTTGTGTATTGATACTCTTGCCAGCCGTCGTAATACTAGAGGTTGGCTTCAGGGCAATACTGACACGGATGTCTTGCCCTGAAGAGATACCGCCCAAAATACCACCAGCATGATTGGCAGTAAAACCGTCTGGTGTCAGCTCATCACGAGAGCTATGACCGAACTGTCCTGCCACTGCCATGCCGTCGCCGACCTCAACGCCTTTAACAGCATTGATGCTCATCATCGCATGGGCAATATCTGCATCCAAACGATCAAATACTGGCTCGCCAAGTCCGACTGGCACACCGCTAGCGATAATCTCTAGGCGTGCCCCGCAGCTAGTGCCTTCACGGCGTAAACTATCTATCAAGGTCTCAAAACGACTGACAGCATCGGCATCGGCGCAAAAAAACGGATTGCTATTCACAAAGTCCCAATCAATTTGGCTTGAGTCTAGGACATTGCTGTACTCACTGCCAATTTGGGTGACATGACCACGGACTTGCACACCTAAGCGCTCTTGTAGATATTTTTTAGCGATAGCACCTGCCGCCACGCGCATCGCAGTCTCGCGCGCTGAGGAACGCCCGCCGCCACGATAATCACGAAAGCCATATTTCATGCTATAGGTATAGTCGGCATGACCGGGGCGAAACGTGTCTTTAATCTCGCCATAGTCTTTGGACTTTTGATTGGTATTACGAATCAGCAGGCCAATAGAGGTGCCGGTCGTCTTACCCTCAAACACACCAGAAATAATCTCAACTTCATCGGACTCACGGCGCTGGGTAGAGTATTTAGACGTGCCCGGTTTGCGGCGATCTAAATCGATTTGCAAATCATCTGCGGATAAGGCTAAGCCAGGCGGCACGCCATCGACGATTGCCATAAGACCTGCACCATGCGACTCACCACAAGTCGTGACTGTAAAAACCTGTCCAATGCTATTGCCTGCCATATTTATCCTTAAACAAATGAAGTCGATTTTTAAGTAATGAAGTCGATTTTTAAGTAATGAAGTCGATTTTTAAGTAATGAAGTCGATTTTTAAGTATCGCGTAAATCTCGATGGTTTTATTGCTCAATAGTTCTCTTGCTTGATAGCTTTGTTACTTTATAGCTCTATTGAATGCTATCTAACAGTTGTACGTAAGCATTGAACAGCTCACGATGTGCCATAAGCTCATCATAAGTAATCGCAAAGACACCGTGACCACCGTGGGCAAATTTCAACCAATCAAACTGAATTTCAGGATAGGCTTGCTTTAATGCCCACTCACTATCACCTACTTCACAAACTAACAAGCCTTCAGGGCTCAGATAATCTGGCGCTTCAAACAAAATACGATGCACCAAATCCAGCCCATCTTGACCCGCGGCTAGCGCATGCTCTGGCTCATATAAAAATTCAGGTGGCAGCTCTGCCATAATAGCCGCATCAACATACGGCGGATTGGTGACTATCAACTCATACTGGTGTTCAGCAGGAATCTTAGCAAACAGATCGGACTCAATCACATTAACCTGATGCCCAAGATCATGATGATCGACGTTAACCATGGCTACTTCAAGCGCACTTTTATCGATATCAACAGCATCAACCAGCGCATCAACAAAACGCGTCGCAAGTGCAATAGCAATACAACCAGAGCCAGTGCATAAATCTAAAATACGCTCAGGCTGCGACAGCTGCTTGACCTCTAAACCGTGATCATAAAATGCAGCAGCCTGCTCGTTGACGCTCTTACCAAGTGGTTTGGCAAGCTCATTGACATCAAAATATGGATGGAACTGCTGACGAATCAATTCTGCGATAGGCGATCTTGGAATTAGCACCCGCTCATCGACATAAAAAGGCAAATCACAGAAGTATGATAAGTTGATCAAATAGCTTAATGGTTTACGCTCAGCGATACGCTCTTCTAACAAACTCAGTACCAACTGCTTCTCTGATGTGGTCAAGCGACAATCGAGAATCTGCTCATTGGCTGACCAGTCTAAAGCCAGAGAATGCAAAACAATGGCGGATGCTTCAGCAAACTCATCGGTGGTGCCTTGTGCAACGACCACATCATAATTACGAAGCTGGGTGACCGAAAAGCGAATAAAATCACGAATACTGACCAGTTGCTCGCGAGCCTCTTCTAATTCTGCAGGCAAATTGGCAAATTGATCGTCTTCACCCAGAATCCCACTCTCTAAATCAAACACCATTTCACTCTCTAGACCATCGTCATTGAAGTATTGATTTTGAAACTCTTCTGCGCTCATTGTTTGGTCTTCTGACATATCGCACCTTGCTGATTACATGTTCACTGACTACATGCGGATGGGTTAAAACGCCTTTTATTAAAAGCCGATCTATTAAATAAAAATTTATTCACCATTATAGACATAAACGCTAAGTTGCGCCAATTTTTGCAGTTTTATATTCATAAAAATGGTTCTAAAAACAACGTGAATAATGAGGATTGTAAGTAATAATAGCGCGTCATCTTATGCATACCCTCGCTCAGTTATTGCCCAACTGTAGTGAATACGTCAACGGTTGACGTTTGGCAAGACTTTAATGAAAAAAGATGTGTCAAAAGTTTGCGAAGCATTCAAATTATGCGCATAATAGCCCCATTAGTTATAACCATAAGTATCCCAATATGATGAAAATGAAGCCTCTTATTACCGCTATATCAATTGCTATCGTTACTGCCAGTGTCAGCGCCGTTGCCGCACCTGCTGATAATACGCGCACCTTGCCAGTACGAACCGCTGACTCAATGCCTAGCATTGCCAAAAAAGTTAGCCTTGATGTACAAGAGAATCGCAGTAGCTCAATCGATGGTCGTGCTCCTGTCGTAGCCACGCCTGCTTTAAAGCCTAATACGCCTGACCGTATGACTCAGCTGATTGACGAAAAGCAGGAAGTCGATGTAGAGACAGCGCAACAAGCAGTCAGTGCTGATAATATGACGGTAGAAGAGCTGGCTCGTAAAGATGTGCAGTCTGATAGCACTGACGATATTAGTGAAGGTCAAGCCGTCGCTGCCCCTACCGCAGCCATATCTGATGCTAGCCCAGCAGATACTTCTATCAAAAGCATCGAAGATGTTAATGGTAAAAAACATACCACGCTGAATTTGTCGAATTACGCCAAACAGGTAAACGGTGCCACATGGACACCGAATATGAAAGTTAACTCAGCAATGACGATCAAAATGCAGGCACTGCTTGATTGGAACCATGCTTCTCCTGGTGCCATCGATGGCGGCTGGGGCATGAACAGTAAAAAAGCGCTGATCAACTTCCAAACCATGAAAGGCTTGCCAGCCACAGGTAAAATGGATCAAAAAACGTGGGATGCGTTAAATAAAAATATCCCAGCGAATAAACCAGTGCTCGTGACTTACACCATCACTGAAGATGATATTAAGACCAACTTTGCCAGCACACCTGCAGGTTCAGAAGCTAAGTCAAAAATGAAAGGCTTATACTATCAAGACATTAAAGAGATGTTTGGTGAGCGCTTCCATATGGATGTACGTTATTTAGATAAGCTTAATAAAAATAAGCAGTATAAAGCGGGCGAAACCATCACTGTTTTAAATACCCGTGCACCACTTAAGCAGCGCATTAACCGTGTGGTTGCCAATAAAGCCGATAAGACATTATATGCTTATAACGGCGATAAACTGGTGGCTACTTACCCAACGACAATCGGTAGCGATGCCACACCATCGCCACAAGGTTCGTTTAAAATTATTAACAAGGTGAAAATGCCTTGGTATAAAGCAACCGTTGGTAAAGGCGCAGACAAACAAATACATATGCTACCACCAGGACCAAATAGCCCTGTTGGCGTCGTATGGATGGGCTTGTCTAAACCTTCATATGGTATTCATGGTTCACCAAAGCCTGAAGGCATCAGTCGCCAAGCCTCTGCAGGTTGTGTGCGTTTGACCAACTGGGATGTATTAGAGGTTTATGCCAATATTGAAAATGGCGCAACCGTTGAGCTTAAGTAAATTTGGCTTAACTAATAAGTCATAAACGATGAATAAAAAAAGACCTTGCTATCAAGGTCTTTTTTTATGGCTGATAATCGGATTTATTCATTTAAATTGACAACATTATTCGCTTTTATGCTTTATAGCCTTCTTCATTACCAGTGATGCTACCAACTTTTTTGGTAAAAAACATGCCTGCAGGGATAGACACCAAAACGCCTAATGCTACTGCTATTTGGATATGAGGTATTTCATTAAAACCTGTGACTAAAGCGCCAATCATAAAAACGCCAATGGTAACGGTTGCTGCGATTGAATAGATAACAGAGAATAATGGCCAGTTCATAACTTATTCCTCATTTTTATTGTGGATATAGTACCTTTATACACTAAACCCACAAAGAAAGTAAGTATTTCCTATAAACCTGCGAGCCAGCTATAGTAGGTGACTAAGCATGAAAACCCTGTTAGAGTTAAGGTTTTTATTGTTATTAGTTAATGATGCATAATTTTACTATTTTAAGTATTACTATTTAATGACACTGCGCTCTATTTAGTCGTAAAAAAACCATACGTTGTCCTGTTTTTATCATTACAATAATGTCTTTCTTTTACTTTTTAAGAAAGCCATCCGCCATGACCTCATCTGAAAACGAACTCTCTAATGATTCTTCAGTTATAAAAGATGCTTCAAGCACAGCCAATCATCCAGACAAAAAAGCGGCGCTAACTGACGCAGATGGTAGCTCTGTACTAGATAGCACTGTCGAACATACTGAGCCTTCAAAAAGCTCAGAGACTCATGATGACAATGACTGTGGCGAGGATATGGCTTGTGCACAGCCTCCTGAAACAACGATAGCGATAAAGTCCATTGGTGCTGACGAGGTAGTAGCAACGTTAGAAACCGCCAAGCCCAACAATGAGTCTGAAATAACTAAACGTGAAATCACTGGGCTTGAGACACCACTATTCAATGAATCGTTGAGATTGACAACAGCGCCCAATCATCAAAATCTAGAAAATGCATCAGCAGAACATGCTCAAGCAAAAGAAGATAACGCTTACGAGCAAACGTCTCAAAAAGATGCTGACGCTGAGGTAACGGTAGAGGCAGAGGGTATTGCCCCAGCTGATGCACAGGGCACTTATCCTATCTCTGATAACCCTCAGCAAGAAAGCAAAGCAAATAGTGACAACACAAAACCGTCCTCAATTGATAAACAGCCAGACACACCGAAAAATAATGACACTATCGTAAAAAATACTGTGAAAGATAAAGTCGATAATCAGGAAGAGCTAGAAGACGAGATTAAAGAAAAAAAAGAAGCCAAGCTCGAATCTTATAAGCAATTTGTTGCCGAGCAATTTAGCAATCAAAAGGTAGACTATCCAGAGGTACGGGTCAGAATCGAGGCCAACGCTCTGCCTAGCAAAATGTATTTCATTATGAATATACTTTCTGCCATCATCGCCAGTTATGGGTTAGTGACCAATTCAGCTGCCGTCGTCATTGGCGCCATGTTGGTTGCCATGATGTTAGGTCCCATTACTGGCATAGCGTTAGCGATTATTGATCATCGTATGCCATTACTACGTAAATCACTGATTACGGTTATCGTCGGCGTATCATTGGTGGTATTGGTTGGTTTTATCGTCGGCTGGTTACACAAAGACCAGCCACTGACCGCAGAGATATTATCGCGCACTCAGCCAACCTCGATGGATTTAATGATTGCTCTAGCGGGTGGTACTGCTGGTGCTTATGCGATGGTTTCACCGCACCTATCAGTGGCAGTGGTCGGCGTGGCGGTAGCCACTGCATTGGTGCCACCTCTTGCCGCGAGTGGGATATTATTTGCCAATGGCGAGACGCAGCTTGGACTTGGGGCACTGCTACTGGCGCTAACCAATATTATTGCTATCCAGTTTACCAATGCTTTAGTACTCTGGTTATTAGGCTTTCGCCGTTTGGTCGATGACGATTATAAATCAAGCACCTATTTGACTTTTTTACGCCGTAATGCGGTGACGTTATTATTGTTAGGTGGATTGGGGACGTATTTGACCATCAACCTACAGACCAATGCCAAACAACAGGTTTTTGAGAGTAGCGTCAAAGAAGCCATCAATAGCTACTTTATCGACAAAGGCAACGTGCTGACCAATACTCAGTTTGATACCTCAGAAGAAAATAAAGTCGTACGTGCGGTCATTCGCGGAGAGACGACGCCTACTTCATACGATGTACGGCAAATCGAAACCGTCATTGCTCAAGATATGGCAGAGAATTTCCCTGAGTATCTACCCATTAAGCTACAGCTACGCTACTTGCCAGTACAAGTCATTGAGTCCAATCCATTGAGTCAAGATAAACTGGACGAGACTGATGCGGCGATTTTAACCAATTAGTTTTTTTGACCAACTGGCTTTGATGCGCTACAAATCCATCGAGCATCTGCATGCGCAGAATAACCTAGCCGTTGTAACTCTTGTACCAAGAGCTTGGGCGTTTGTGCTAAAATCGTTTGCAAAATTATTTTACTCAATTCTATTCGCCAGTAAGGAGCCGCTGTGAGCCAGCCATTTCGCTCAGCCGATATTCGTCAAGCTTTTATCGATTTTTTCATAAGCAAGCAGCACACCCCCGTCGCCTCATCGAGTTTGATTCCACACAATGACCCGACATTGCTATTTACCAATGCCGGTATGAATCAGTTTAAAGAAACGTTTTTGGGTATGGAGCCACGTGATTATACCCGTGCGGTGACCTCGCAGAAGTGCGTACGTGCTGGCGGCAAGCATAATGATTTGGATAATGTCGGTTATACGGCGCGCCATCATACGTTCTTTGAAATGCTTGGCAACTTCTCGTTTGGCGATTATTTTAAGCAAGCCGGTATTGGCTATATTTGGGAGTTTTTAACCTCGGACGAATGGCTTGCGATTGATAAAAATCGCTTGTATGTGACCATTTATGAGACCGATGACGAAGCCTTTGATATTTGGCATAAAGACATCGGTATTCCTAGCGAGCGCATTATTCGTATTGGCGATAATAAAGGCGCGCCTTACGCCTCAGACAACTTTTGGACGATGGGCGATACCGGTCCTTGTGGTCCTTGTACTGAAGTCTTTTATGATCATGGTGCCGATATCGAAGGCGGTCTACCGGGCACACCTGAAGAAGATGGCGACCGTTATATCGAGATTTGGAACTGCGTCTTTATGCAGTTTAATCGTCAAAAAGACGGCTCTATGCTACCGCTACCAGCGCCAAGCGTAGATACTGGCATGGGACTTGAGCGTATCAGCGCCATCATGCAAGGCGTCCATGGCAACTACGAGATAGATTTATTTGTACATTTGATGGATGCGGCGGCTGAGATTTTAGAGATTGAAAACCAGCAACAATCGTCATTAAAAGTCATCGCTGACCATATTCGCGCTGTTTCATTTTTGATTGCTGATGGCGTGACACCAAGCAACGAAGGTCGTGGTTATGTACTGCGCCGTATCATTCGTCGTGCGGTACGTCATGGCAATAAACTTGGTGCTGACAGTGAGTTTTTCTATAAAATGGTCGCGCCTTTGGTTGCTGAAATGGGTACGGCGTATCCTGAGCTAAAAGATAAGCAAAGCGTCATTGAAAATGCCATTCAAAAGGAAGAAGCACAGTTTGCCAAAACTTTGGCACAAGGCTTACGTCTACTTGCCAGCGAGCTGGAAGGTCTAAAAGATGGCGACACGTTATCTGGGGAAGCCGCATTTAAACTGTACGATACTTATGGTTTCCCGGTCGATTTGACTGCGGATATCACTCGTGAGCGCGGTATTGTTATTGATGAAGCTGAATTTGATGAGCATATGCAAGCGCAACGTGAGCGTGCTCGTGATGCTGGCAAATTCGACGTTGATTATAGCAGTGTCATTCAAGTAGAAAACCCAACCACCTTTATCGGTTATGAGCAGCTTGCAGAAGATGGCGTGACGATTGATGCGCTGTATCAAGATGGCAATCCAGCAGATAGCTTAGCTGAGGGCATGGAAGGCGTCGTGGTACTTGACCGTACACCGTTTTATGCTGAAGGTGGTGGTCAAGTTGGTGAGCTTGGCGAAATCCGCACTGCAACTGGCGTTTTTGAAGTGCAAGATACCAAAAAATCTGGTCAAGCCATCATCCATTACGGTGTCGTGACCATGGGTGACATTAACACCAAACAAACAGCCGATGCGCAAGTCTTGTCCAGCATCCGTGCGGCTAGTGCCAAAAACCACTCTGCCACGCATTTATTGCATGCCGCATTAAGAGAAGTATTGGGTGATGAAGTCACACAGAAAGGCTCATTAGTATCAAGCGAAGTCTTACGTTTTGATTTCTCGTATGACAAGCCTGTCAGCACTGCTGAAATTACGCGTATCGAACGCTTAGTCAATGAGCAAATTCAAGCCAACACCCCTGCTCGCATCGAGAATATGTCTATTGACGAAGCGATGAAACAAGGCGCTATGGCATTGTTTGGTGAAAAATATGGCAGTGACGTTCGTGTCTTAACCATGGGCACTGACAGTATCGTCGATGGTCAGCGCAAGCCCTTCTCTATTGAGCTTTGTGGTGGTTTGCACGTTAAACGTACTGGTGATATCGGTGTGCTAAAAATTACCAGCGAATCAGGTATTGCTGCTGGCATCCGCCGTATTGAAGCTGTCACTGGCATGAATGCGATTAAAAACATTCAGCAAAGTGAGCAGCAGCTGAGCGAGCTTGCCAGTCAGCTAAAAGTGAAACGTCCTGAAGTGGCACAGCGCGTACGTACCATGGCGGATAAGCAGCGCGAACTTGAGAAACAACTGGAGCGCTTAGAGCAAAAAATTGCCAGCGCCCAAGCAGCCAATTTACTCGATGAAGTGCAGACCATCGCAGGCACGCCGGTGCTTATCAGTACCTTAAGCGGTATCGACGGCAAATCTATCCGCACCCTGATGGACGATATTAAATCTAAACTTCCTGATGGCGTGATTGTATTGATTGGTGATAAAGACGAACAGTTAGCCCTAGCTGCAAGCGTGGCAAAATCAGTCACCGCTAAAGTAAAAGCTGGTGATATCATTCGTCATTTGGCAGGTGAGCTGGGCGGTAAAGGTGGTGGTAAGCCAGATTACGCACAAGGCGGCGCGCCAAAGTCTGGCAACAGTACCGCGGTTATCAACGCCCTACCTGCTTGGATTGAAACTCAGCTTAGCTAGTCCTGAAAAAAACATGAATACAGCGCATCACTTGGGTCTACTACGCATAAGATACGCGATTGGTTATAACGGTTATAACCAATCGCCATGTATCTAAGCGCTACGGGCACTTAACGTTGTGACGTAGATATGATATAAAGGTCAACGTTTATATGCATCGTGCGTGCATTACCTAGTCAGCACTACTGAATACATAAACGAAAAGCATGGGCGCAATTCTTATAATACGGCTTTATCTATACAAGCATTGATTGAGCGTCACATCCGCATATTGGCTCTCATTGATGATAATAAAAGGCCATTAATGAATAATAGGTAGATTTTTATGGCGTTAATAGTACAGAAATACGGCGGCACCTCGATGGGCAGTATCGACCGCATCAAAAACGTCGCCAAACGAGTCAAACGCTGGCATGACAACGGTCATCAAATAGTTGTTGTCGTCTCTGCTATGAGCGGCGAAACCAACCGTTTGATTGATCTAGCACGCCAAATTAGCACTCAGCCTGATCCCCGTGAATACGACCAAATGGTCTCAACCGGTGAGCAAGTATCGATTTCATTGCTTGCTATGGCGATTAAAGAGCTTGGTGTAGGCGCTCGTTCATTTACTGGTCGTCAAGTCGCGATTAAAACGGACAATGCCCACAATAAAGCCCGTATCGAAAGCATCGATGACAAAAATATCCGTGAGCAACTTGATGCAGGCAATGTCGTCATCGTCGCAGGCTTTCAAGGTATTGATGACGAAGGCAACGCGACCACATTAGGGCGCGGCGGCTCTGATACCACAGGTGTCGCTATTGCTGCTGCCTTGGGTGCTGATGAATGTCAGATTTATACCGATGTTGATGGCGTTTATACCACTGACCCTCGTGTAACCTCAAAAGCCAAAAAACTTGAAAAAATTACCTTTGAAGAAATGCTGGAGATGGCAAGTCTTGGCTCTAAGATTTTACAGATTCGTTCGGTAGAATTCGCGGGTAAATATGGTGTACCACTGCGCGTATTATCTAGCTTTGATGAAAACAACGATGGTAGCTTCGACCAAGAATTTCAAGACAATGTCGGCACCTTAATTACGATAGACGAAGGAGACAATATGGAACAGGCAATCATCTCAGGTATCGCTTTTAATCGAGACGAAGCAAAAATAGTCGTGCGCGGTGTACCTGATCATCCTGGTATTGCCTCTGCTATCCTAAGCCCGATTGGTCGTGCCAATATTGAAATTGATATGATAGTGCAAAACCTCTCTACCAATGGCACCACCGACTTTACTTTTACTGTCAACCGTACTGACATGGACAAAACCATGAAAGTACTGGAAAATGAAGTCAAAGATGAGATCGGTGCTAAAGAGATATTGGCTAATGATGAAGTCGTTAAAGTCTCTTTAGTCGGCGTCGGCATGCGCTCTCATGCTGGTGTTGCGAGCCTCATGTTCCAAACGCTTGCTGAAAACAATATCAATATTCAAATGATATCAACCAGCGAAATCAAAGTGTCTGTCCTTATCCAAGAACAGTATTTAGAAAAAGCCGTTAAATCACTACATACCGCATTTGGTCTGGATCGTGAAGATGGCGAAAGTAAAATCGCTGGGCTATAACTTATTTTAAAACGCTTAGAATAATCGATTTAGCATTAACAGTTATGCATTAAGTCAGTATCAATTACTTTCAACAATGTATTAATTTAAATAGGGTCTTTTTAGATCCTATTTTTATTTTTTATTATTGCTAGGGTGAGTATTTACCCAATAGTTTTGTGAAAACCCGTGACAGTCTCTGTTATGCCCCCTATAATGGGGCTTTCATTTGGGCTAAATGAATCTACCTATCATTACCGCTATTGGCACAATAGTAAGCATTGTGGTTGTCATTGATACATTGTCTTTCTAGTGCTGCGGTAATGTCCTGCAATTGAGAAGTAATCTGATGAGTAATAATTTGTTGATGCGACATAAGGAGTGTGACGCATGTTAATTTTGACACGCCGCGTGGGCGAAACGCTAATGATTGGTGATGAGGTCAGTGTGACGGTCCTAGGTGTCAAAGGCAATCAAGTACGTATCGGTGTCAATGCACCGAAAGATATTGCCGTACACCGCGAAGAGATTTACCAACGTATTCAGCATGAGCGTTCTGTACAGTCGCAAATGCAACATCTTGAGCAGGGCAATTTTGCGCCTTCATTTGATGACGAAGACTATTTCAATCGCTAAGTTACATACTTTCACTTTTTAATCTGCTCTGAGGTCATTTATTTATGAGTATCCGCCAATCAGATGTATCGGCTCTACTTAATGGTTTGGATAAAAAAGCCATTGGATTCAATGATGTCATCAGTTTTATTGATGATTTTTATCGCTACGCACCTGCCCCGTTTGTGAACGGTATGGTACACAATGCAGCTGGTGAAAATGAAGGTAGTGCGAAAATTTTTGGCTTTGCCAAGCACCATGGTCTGAATCAATTGGACACGCTAAAACTGTTTGGCGAGCATTATGCCAAAGTTCAAGCAACTCCTAACGGTACTGACCATGCCAATATCCGCAATTTTTTACATTGGGGCTGGCAAGGGTTTTTGATGCAAAAAAACCCATTAACGGTTCGCCCTAGTGTTGATACGACGGCGCTTTAAAAAATTATTAAATAAGAAAAGGCCACGCTGATTAGCGTGGCCTTTTTTATGTGCTTCATTTTTTATTAGAAAATTTAGCCATCAGTCTATTTATCACGAAACTTGACGGGTTGGACTGCGCCTTTCGGATTAGGCATGTTTGGATAATGATGCTCATGCTCGACATCACATTCTGCCCCGACGATAGAACCATCGTCTTTGACTGGCTTATGAATATAGCCTGTGCGCTCAGCAGGTGGTAGATGCTCGTGCTCCCACACCATCACCGCTTGCATACAGGTCTCGCGCTGCTCAGCGGTCAGCTTGCGACCATCAGGCCACTTACCCAACTCAATCGCCATGCGGAATTTATCCACCACTTCTGGCGTTAAACTTGCTAATATCGTTTGCTTATCCATCCTGCCTATTCTCCACTACTATTTTTTATAACATATTTTTTATAACGTTTTTATATAAAAGAGACACTTATTCGTCGTCCATAATATCATCATCCACGTCAAGACTGAATTCCTCAGCATGGACGTTCCAGTGCAATTTAGTGCGACAAGCTTCATAAAAATCAAACCCTGGCGGGTGCAATAAAGTAAGCTTATCTGGATGCTTACGAATATAGAGCCGTTGCTCCTGCTCAAGTGGCACGCTTGGCTTGCCGTCGGCACTGACCATCGGCTGAGTGCGATTGTCTTCATGAATGCGAATGCATACTTCGCTATTACCGCTCACCACAATCGGTCTGCTAGACAGCGTATGGGGATGCATGGGCACCAAACAGATAGCATCCATACTCGGATGAATAATGGGACCGCCGCCAGAGAGTGCATAGGCCGTTGAACCGGTAGGCGTTGCTGCAATCAAACCATCACTATGCTGACGATAGACATCTTGACCATCGATTTTCATCTGAAAATCAATCATATGAACCGATTTTCCCGCATGCAATACGATATCATTGAGCGCCATGTCTTCATGAATGATAGTACGCCCTTCTCGTATCTCCATCGTTAATAGAAAACGATGATCCAACTGATAATCACCCATCAGGACTTGGCGCAATTTAAACGCCGCTTCATCAGGTTTTACATCCGCCAAAAAACCAAGCCGACCACGGTTGACGCCAAATACAGGCACACGGTAGCGTGCCAACGCTTCAGCCGCGTGCAATATCGAGCCATCACCGCCAACAACGATGACCAAATCACAAATCTCACCAATCAAACTACGCTTAACGATTTTGACCTTTTCAATCTCAGTAAGGTTCAAAGTGGGCAAGTTCGCCGTTTGCACATCCATAATCAATGTGAGATTCATCTCATTGATAGTCTGGGCAATTTGTACCAAACTTTGAGTGACACTACGTTTACCAGCGCGGCCCATAAGCCCAATACGCCTAAAAGCAGGGTTTTTGATAGCGTGGAACAGCTCTGATTCATGTAAGTGCGGCAATCTTGCGGATTGCGCTGAGTTTTCCATAAAACGACTCGGCATAACGGTAAATTACTCGCCAATGATAGCGATAAACGAGCGTTTAGACTAGCATGTTTATGAATTATCGTTGTTAACTGTCGTAATCAACCCCATATAAAAGCCATCGCACGTTACTCTTAAACGTGTTTGTTTAGCTAGGCAATACGCCAAAATACATCAACTAATAATAGCTCTATAAGGTCGTGAAGCCTTGATGGCTGTCACGTAAACACAGTTGACAATAATGGCGGTTTTGCTAAAGTAGCTAGCATCATTATTATTTATATTTTATTAAGGACAACTTTATGGCCAATCCTATTGTCAGTCGCGCAGAACTTGCGATCGGCGGTAAGCCAATGACGGTCAAGGGCGTGATTCAAAAGACCAGTCTATTACTTGGATTATCTGCGATCACTGGTGTGGGCTTTTTCTTTTATGCCCTTATGGCAGGTTTGTCGCAAGGCTTTATCACGATGGCTGCCTTCGGCAGTATGTTTGCTGCTTTTGGTCTCGCGCTTTTTATCACTTTTAAACCTCATAAGGCCAAAACCTTTGCGGTGCCTTATGCACTGTTAGAAGGCATATTTTTAGGCGGCATCTCGCTGTTCTTTATGCGGATGTATCCGAGTGTACCAGTGACCGCTATGTGTGCCACTTTTGTGACGGCAGCCGTTATGCTAGGGCTATATCGCTCAGGTCTGGTCAAGGTGACTGAAAAGTTCCGCTCAATTGTGACTTCAGCATTGATTGCAATTATGCTGGTTTATGTGGCGCAATGGGTACTTTCTTTAGCGTTTGGTTCAAGCTTACCGTTCTTATTTGAAGGTGGTGCTATCGCTATCGGCTTTAGCTTATTTGTGATTATCATCGCTTCTTTCACGCTGTTATTAGACTTCGATAATATCGATCGCGGTGTGGCAATGGGTGTCTCTGAAGACTACGAATGGTTATTCAGTATTGGTATTCTTGCCACGCTCGTATGGATGTACATTGAATTTATGCGTTTGCTAAGCTACTTGCAAGACTAATCTAAATATTATTTAACAGTCATTTAAATAAAAAAACCGCCTTGGCTATTCATATAGTTAAAGGCGGTTTTTTTATGGGTAAAGTTAAATACTTATGATAGACATACTGTTTGGAAAAATGTGAGCAGCAAGGAAGATGAGTCTCAGTACTACATTAGTAGGCTAAGTAAGTATGGCGCAGCTAATCGTTTTTTTGAATAGGTATTAAGCACGCTTTAAGCGCAGCGCATTTAAGACCACAAACAATGAACTTAATGACATACCAATAGCAGCCAGCCAAGGTGGCACATAGCCTAACGCTGCTGGTATTAGCACACTGCCATTATAAATCAGTGCCCAGCGGAAGTTTTGTTTGATAATACGTTCCGTTTTATCAGAGATACGCTTAGCCGCAGTAATAGCGTCGATTTGACCATTTAAGATAATACTGTCACTCGATACTTGTGCCAAATCTGCCGCCCCCGCAATAGAAGTCGAGACATCTGCTGCGGCTAGCACTGGCGCATCATTAATACCGTCTCCCACCATCAACACTACGCCACCTTCCGCCTGTAGTTTTTGAATGTGAGTAACCTTGTCTGTTGGCGATAGACCATTGTAAGCAGAATGCATCCCTAAGCTTTCAGCCAATACCAGCGCTTGCGGGCTTGGGTCACCAGTCAACATAACTGTCTCAATACCCAACTCTTTAAGCGTATCGAGCATGGCTTTGGCACTATCACGCACCTTATCATTGAAATAGAAGCATGCCAGCGCTTGCCAAGTGACCGAGTCATTTTGTTGACAAGATAAAACCACTGCTGAGCTGGCGCGCTGTGATACTAAATCAATGACCATATCATTATCAGCATCGTTTAACGCAAAATCCACATGACCAATTCGATATAATACGCCATCAATCATTGCCTCGACACCGCCTGCTGGATAATGCTGTAAGGCCTGCGTCGATGGCAAATGCAACTGATAGGCAGCGGTAAGCAGCGCGTGTGCAATAGGATGACGGCTCCCTACTTCTAGAGCCGCAGCGATGGCTAATACCGTATCTTTTTGCTCATCTGTAGCCGTTGCAATATCATTATCTTTAAGCAGCTCAATATTTAATAAATTCGGCTTACCATAAGTTAAAGTGCCTGTTTTATCAAAGGCGACATGAGTGATTTCCGCTAAAGTTTGTAGCGTATGTCCACGCGTCGTCAAAAAGCCATAGCTTGCCAGTCGATTGGTCGCGACCGTCAGCGCAATCGGTGTCGCTAAAGACAGCGCACAAGGGCAAGTCGCGACCAATACCGCGACCGTAGCCCAAATCGCTTGACTTGGGTCAACGATATACCAACCAATGAATACCAAGACAGACAATACCAAAATACGCGCCACAAACCATCGTGCCAGCTTGTCTGCTTGCTGTGCCAGTTTGGGCTTTTCACTCATGGCACGGTTCATCAGCCGATCAATTAAGCCAATTTGGCTGTCTGCTGGCAATGCTGTGACCAGCATCTCAAACGGTTGGCTATCGTTTTGTGCACCGCCGACGATATAGTCACCTTGGCTCTTGATAATCAAGTCGCCCTCACCCGTCAATAGGCTTTGCGACACGGTAGCAGTCTGGCTCAGCAAAATACCATCGCTGATGATTTCAGAGCCAGCCTCAACTAAAATGATATCACCCACTTGCAAACTATGGGCGGTGACCATTTGTTTTTCTTTTGCCTCATCTGCTGTTGTTGATATGGCTGATTTTTGAGTACGCGTGCGTTGCCAGTCTTGTGCAATTTTTGATGTGAGCTGATGAACATTGGCATCCATGCTTTGCATAAAATTAGGCGTTGGATTAGCTGATGTGCTCGCCTCATTTGTATCCAAATTACTGACTTGATTGCTCACGTCTTCATTTATAGCTGTTTTCTTGAGCTCATTTTTCTTTAACTGCTGTAATATAAGCTCGGCGGCTTCTTTATCTTCCGCAATTTTTTGTACCAGTACTGGCTCAACCACAACCAAGTCATTGGCCATGGTGGCGGCTTTTAGGCGGGCATTATGCTCAATGTAACGCCCTGCCAGTAAAAAGAAAATAAACATACTGACCGAATCGTAATAGGTTTCCCCTTGACCAGTGATGGTGGCATATAGGCTCGCGAAAAAAGTCACAATCAGCGCGATGCTGACGGGCACGTCCATATTGACTTGACGGGCACGAATTGCCGACCACGCTGAGGTAAAGAACGGGACACCCGCATAGAAGAAAACGGGCGTACTGACAAATAAAGACACCCAGCGCAAAAAATCACGCTGAAATATTAGCATATCGCTGTATTCACCAAAATAGATGGCAACGGCATACATCATCGCTTGCATCGAGCCCAACGCGGCAATGCCAAGACGTATCAGCATTTGGTTGTTATGACGCGCCAGCATCGCCTCATGCGTATCTTGACGATAAGGCTTGGCTTCATAGCCGATTTCATTAATGGTGGCAAGAATACGGCTGATCGGCAGCTTATCCTCGTTCCAAATCACACGCATACGCTGATTGGTCAAATTCACCTGACATTTACTGATACCCTCTAACTCATCGAGACGCGACTCAATTAGCCAAGTACATGCCGCGCAGCGTAGGTTATTGACGGACAGCTCTGCAACCGACAGTCCGTCTTGAGCATAGACGAATTGTGATTTGATCTCGTCATGGTCATACGCCTCAAGGCGAGTCAACTGCGTCGGTAGACTTGCCGTACGATTAATCTCTGAGCGGTCCAAGTAATACTGCTCAAGCCCTGCCTCTACGATGCTTTGAGAGGCTAACTGACAGCCCATACAGCACATCTCACGCGGCTTACCCAATATCTTGGCATGGAACGGCGGCTGCGGTACAGGATCACCGCAGTGGAAACAGTGACCTGCGAGTGGCAGTACTAAACCTTCGATGATAGAGTTATCTTCATAATGCTGGCTGGTGGTCGATGCCATTGATGATGGGACATTGGACATAATCGCGCTTACTTCCTTTAGACAGGTTTGCTCGAACCTTATTCGCTTTAAGTAAACTTACTATCACTAACGAGACTCAACGCCTATGCAGAAGACTTATCTAAAACAGCTATTTTAAATAACTTTCAGCACGGCTCACAAAAAATAAAACAATAACAGTAGCGGTTAATTCATAAAAAACACATCGTTGGCGCGTCTCTAAACTGCTATCGTGCATGGCTATGTGACATGGTTACATGGTGACATGAAGCTAATATGACACTTATATAACAATGATACTGCCAATCTAAAGCTTTTAATGCTTTGTTAGCAATGACCGTGTTTTAACAGAGATTATACTATAAGCAAGTGCTGTGAAGAGCATAACGACTCACAGCTTAAAATCAATGAATGCCTGCGTTGACGATGATAGATTGAAAAATTTGTCAATTTGCGTCATTATGAGGCAGTTTTTTATACCAAAATGGTGCGACATCAGTGCAAACATCCAATTCCAAGTTACCAAATACCAAGTTAACACAGTCCTCTAAATCTGTTAACCACACGCTCCCTTCACAGCAGCGTGGGTTGGTATTTAGTAGTCTTATCTTAATTGTCATTATTGCTGGCATGGTGCTCTTGGCGCTATATTTAATCAAACTTGATCGCACCATTACTCATAAGTTTGAGGGTAAGCGCTGGGATATTCCTGCTAAAGTGTATTCGCAGCCGCTTGAATTGTATCAAGGCGCGAGTGTCGACAAAGATACGATGAAGACATGGCTGGAGTTGCTGAACTATCAAAGCAACAAAGCTTATGATCGCACAGGAACCTATCATAGATCAGGTAATACCTACTTTATTCATACTCGCGGTTTTACTTATAGCGCCAACGATGTGGATAAAGAGCAAGTCATAAAAATGACCATTGCTGGTAACAAGATTGAGTCCGTACAAAGCACTTTGCCTGCCAAAAGCGGCATCATTCGCTTAGAGCCGGTGAGTATCGGTGGTATTTATCCTGACAGTAATGAAGATCGTTTGGTCGTCTCGTTAGATGAAGTACCACAACCACTCATTGATGCGTTAATAGCCACGGAAGACCGTGCGTTTTATGAGCACAAAGGCGTCTCTATACGAGGCATTGCACGTGCCGTACTGAACAACTTCTCTGGTGGCTCTAGACAAGGCGGCTCGACCATCACTCAGCAGCTGATTAAAAACTTCTATCTCAATTCAGACCGTACGCTGAAGCGCAAAGCCAACGAAGCGTTAATGGCAGTATTGCTCGAGCTACATTATAGCAAAGATGAAATTCTACAAACGTACCTCAACGAGATTTATTTGGGTCAAAACGGCAACCGCTCTATTAATGGTTTTGGCTTGGCATCACAGTTTTACTTTGATAAACCACTGAATGAGCTGCGCTTGGATCAGCAAGCCCTGCTAGTCGGTATGGCAAAAGGCCCGAGTATCTACAACCCACGTCGCCATCCAAACGACTCAAAAGCGCGCCGTGACGTCGTGCTGGGCAACATGCTGGCCGTTGGCTCACTCAGTCAAGAAGACTATGAAAAAGCGCTAAAGCAGCCACTTGGTGTTGTGGACAAACCTGTCGAAGGCAAAAGTCAATTCCCTGACTTTTTGGATATCGTCAAGCGCGAGCTGAATACCGTGTACTATTCTGATGACCTCAAAAATGAAGGTCTTATCATTATCAGTACTTTAGACCCTATTGCACAATTAGCCGCAGACAAAGCGGTTGATAGAAAATTGGGTGAGCTGCGTCGTAATAGTAGCAAAACCAAAGACTTGCAAGGTGCCTTAGTGAGTGCCAATCCTGAGACTGGTGAGCTGGTATCTGTAGTGGGCAGTGGCAGTGAATTTACCGGCTTTAACCGTGCGGTCGATGCCAAGCGCCAAGTGGGTTCGTTATTGAAGCCTATTATTTATATGACAGCGCTTGAAAGTGGGCGCTATAATCTTGCAAGCTCAGTCGATGACTCACCGATTACCGTCAATCTAAGCGATGGTACTAAATGGAACCCCAAGAACTATGACAATCGTGACCATGGTTATGTGACATTTACCACTGCTTTATCAAAGTCTTATAACCAAGCAACGGTACGCTTAGGTATGGAGTTTGGGGTCGATACCTTTGCCAAGCAGTTACAGCGCATGGGAATCAAAGAAAAAATACCACCTTATCCATCAGCATTGTTAGGTTCTGTTAATCTTAGCCCAATGGACATGCTTGGTGTCTATCAAGTCTTTGCAACTGGTGGCTTCCGTACGCCTATCCATAGTATTCGCACCGTCATTGATGACCGTGGTCGTATTTTACAACGTACTGGACTCAACACTCAGCGTAGTATTCCGCCTGAGACCAATTTCTTAATTAACTATGCTTTACAAGATGTGGTCAAAAACGGTACTGCCAAACGCGTGCAATCACTTGGTAGCAATCTAAATCTTGCTGGCAAAACAGGTACCACAAATGATTACCGCGACGCTTGGTTTGCAGGCTACAGTGGCAACTATGTCAGTGTGGTTTGGGTTGGCCGTGATGATAACAAGCCAATTGGTTTAAGCGGCGGTACTGGCGCATTGCCAGTTTGGGTTGACTATATGAATCGCTTGAAACTGACGCCTGTGGCACTACCAGAGCCTGAAGGTATTGAATGGTTGTGGTTAGAGAACAACTCAGGCAAGTTGTCTAATGAGCGCTGTGCAGATGCACGCTATCTGCCTGTCCTGTCGGCATATTTACCAGAAGAAGCCAGCAGTTGCGCTGTCGGCTTATATCAACAAGATCGTGCTCGTGAACAAAACCAGCAGCGCCGTAGTGAAGGTTTAGAGATTCCAAATGGCGAAGCTGTTGATAGCGACAACCAGGAAAACAGTGATGGGTCAAATGGTAATGATGCAGAAAGTCGTGCCGATACTTGGTATGATCGTGCCGTTGAATGGTTCTAAAGTTATTTGTGAAACTTAAAAAAGGTCTCAATCTAATGTTATTTCTCAAGCGAACTGTATCAGCTAGGTCAGCCGTCATAACGTGGTCTATCAAAATCAAGCCAGCCAATAAGATGCTGGCAGTCAGCGCTCTAGCTGGCATGTTGAGTTTGAGCGCTTGCCAGACTGCGCCGACTGCATCTACCGCGATCAAAACGGTACCGACTCAAACGCTGCCATCATCGCAAACAGCTAAAGCCCCCATAGCGACTGTGACGCAAGCGCCCATTGTCAGAACAGAGGACGAGGACGACTACCCCATTGAGCCTTATAACTCCTATGAACCAGCCGAATCAACCAATCCATTGACTCAAGAGACGCCTGTATTTACACCATCTAATCCTGTGTTGACCCAACCTGATCCAGTTATTATCATCCCTTCGCGTGATGACTACATCATCTCTGAGCCGTCAGCACCGTCACACAACGAATTGCTAGAACAGGCAAGAAAAAACTCGCAGCAACGAACACAGCAAGCTACCACCAACAATAGCAACCTGCCAGCATTTCGCAATTTGATGCAAGCAGGTATCAGTCAACTAAAAGCTGGCAAACTGACCAATGCTGAAAACAGCTTTACCCGTGCACAGCGCCTAGCACCTAAATCTTCTGCGGTATATTTCTATTTGGCGCAAGTAGCATTAAAAAAGAACCAGCCGCGCAAGGCAGAAGCCATGGCACGCCGTGGTCTGAGTGTTTCTCAAGATACCAGTCGTCGTCGCGCGCTGTGGCAAATTATTTTGCAATCAGGACAAGCCCAAGGCAACGCTCGCGTCATCAGTGAAGCGAAGCAAGCCTTACGCTAATATCAAGACATACCGAAGTGAATAGATACCAAGTTTATCACTTGGTATCTATTCACTTTTTATATTCTGTACCCGCATCATTTATCCAAAATAGACATTCATTTTTAATTAAGGTTATCGTTATGGCATGGCAACAACTGCATTTACAATGTGAAAAAGCAAACGTCGATTTGGCTGAGGCACTGCTCCTAGAAGCAGGTGCATTATCCATCGCCTTAGACGACGCAGGTGACCAACCTCTATTTGAGCCCTTACCTGGTGAATCACCGCTATGGGATGAAGTTATTTTGACAGGGCTATTTGATGCGACCACCGATGCTGGCAGTCGTCAGGCAGTCGAGCAGCTCAGTCATGAAATCGCAGCACAAGTGCAAGCCACTCGTATCTGGCTCACGGCTGTCGATGATAAAGATTGGGAGCGCGAATGGATGAGCAATTACCATCCTATCGAATGTGCTAATAATTTATGGATTGTGCCCAACTGGCTGACGCCGCCCAATCCTGAGGCGACTAATATTATTATGGATCCTGGCCTAGCTTTTGGTACAGGCTATCATGCCACTACCCGCTTATGTCTTGACTGGTTAACAGAACAAGATCTAAAAGACAAAGTGGTGATTGATTATGGTTGCGGTTCAGGTATTTTAGGCATTGCTGCTTTGTTATTAGGTGCACGCCACGTGTATGCCGTCGATATCGACCCACAAGCAGTGCTGGCAACCAATCAAAATGCCGCACGCAATCACGTTGGGGATCGCCTGCAAGCGTTTTTACCAGAAGACTTCACTGACTACTGCGCACAAAATAATGTGTTACCTGTAGACGTAATCGTTGCAAACATTCTAGCCAAGCCGCTTATTGGCTTAGCGCCTTACTTCGCCACCTTAATCGCACCAAAAGGTCGCATTGTATTAGCCGGTCTAATAGAGTCACAAACCGAACAGGTAACGGCGGCTTATCAACCTTATTTTGCGCTTGATGCAAAGCATGCTTTTACAGCGCAAGAAGACCAACATTGGCAGCGTTTATCTGGTACATTTACAGGCTAGCAACATTTAATTACATCTGTTACGATAGAGGGCAGTCAAATGTCATGCATTTGACGCCACTCTGTCCTTACTCATCATTTATGGACATTTACAGCTAATATTTAAAGCTGATACAAAAGGCAGTATTAGCACTATAGGCAACTATTAGCGAGTGGCTAAGCGGTATTGATAACCATAATTTTTTGGATTCGACCCTATGACCACGCCCATAAAAACTCAGTGCCCTCATTGCCAATCTTGCTTTAAAATACAGCAAACACAGTTGAATAAAGTAAACGCCACTGTTAGCTGTGATCAATGCCAACAGAGTTTTTTGGTCAATAAACATCTTATCCTCACTGCCGATGCTGTCAGTACTTCCGCGATTCAAGAAAATACAACGACTGACACCAATACGCTAGCCGATTCAAATGGACATCCTGCACAAACCGCTGACAATCATAATAAAAATCAACATGCAGTAGGTGCTGCTAAGTCACCACTCACTCCTCCATACTCAAAAAATGCTTCATCTGATACTTTAATTGAGGATGATTTGATTCATGACGGCTTAATCTATGATGATATGGATAGCGATGAACCAGAAGAAAGCGTTTTGGAGTATGATTCTCTAGATAGTATGGATGCTTGGCTGACTCAAGCAAGTAATATGAACAATAGCAGTTATACTTCTACAGCAGACAACCAACCACCAAGTAACCTCTCTAAAAAAACAGATAAAAACAACGCGTCATCAGCGAAAGTATCATCTGATGCTACAACAGAAAATTCCTCATCAGCACAAATGGCGCTCAGTTCAGCAGCCGCTAATGATATTCATGCCAATGTGGATGATACTGCGGACAATTCTTGGCTCGAAAAACTCCTAAAAGAACAAAATAAAAGCGAAGAGGTTCGACAAGACGATACCGATTTATCACAACTATTGCTCGATATGGGTGTACCACTGAAAGATGAAGCGCCAACCTCCGAAGAGCGTGTGAGAAAAGCACAAGCAAAGTTTACACCTACGCCGCAGAGACGTTCTATCGCATCCTTACTATGGACACTAGGATGCTTAGTATTAGCACTGCTGCTTTTTGCTCAATACGTCATTTTTAACCTAGAAACTTTGATGAAAAACCCAGTGCATGCAGAGCGCTTACAATCAGTATGTGCAGTCGCTGCCTGTAGTTTACCTAGTGCCGATCTAACAGCATTCACGATTACCAACCTTAATCATAAATCGAGTAAGATTAAGATGGATGGAAAGTCGAGCGATGTCAGTGCCACATTAAACAATCAAAGTGCCAAAGCACAGCTGTATCCGAATGTTAAAGTCAGCGTATACGGCGCACATGATATGATTGGAGAATTCATCGCCACGCCAGCTGATTATCTATTAAGCAAGCAAAGCCAATTAGCGGCGAACAGTAGTCGAAACATATTATTTACCATCCCTGTTGCTAATAGACAAATTCGAGAAGTGACTATAAGTCCTTTGTATTGAATGGATAATTACCAACAAAATACTGTCTATCTATAAACAACCTCGTCTCTTAAAACTTCAGCCGTCAGAAAAACGTAGGCAGGTCGCAAGTTCAGTAGTGATGCAAGTGCGACACAGCCAGTTATATTTTGTGGCAATGTTATAATAGTAAGCATATACCCTAGTCATACTGCTGCCAATATAAGGTTAATCTGTCAGCGCTAAACGATATTAATTTGATATAATACCCTGATATCTTATGGTTTGACTCTTTCCAATCCCAAGGACATTATCTTATGGCACCTCATGCACAGCATAATGCCAGTCATTTTGCCACAAGCTCTGAGCATCCTGCCGATTATAGTACAGCTAACCATCATTCAAATCGTCATGTTGACTCCTCATTAGACAGCGATGCAAGCCACCGGCATGAACCACTGCGCGTACATGTGGAGCGTGTGGTACGACAGTACTTCGCGATGCTAGGTGATGAGACGCCGACCGACTTGTATGAGCTTATTTTAAAACAAGTTGAAGAGCCGCTATTGTCGGTTGTCCTTGAAAAAACGCGAGGCAATCAAACCAAGTGTGCACAAATCTTAGGTCTGAATCGTGGCACTTTACGCAAAAAACTCAAAACTTATGACTTAATGTAGCATCTGCTATATGCATTTCTCTGTCTTTATTACCAATCATTATGTATGGCAATTTAACGTTATTGATGCTATCCACCATGATATTGTCTGCAAAAATTGTCATTGTCACCTTGCCAGACGTTTACGTCAGGCTTTTTTTATGGAACTTTTCTTATGAGTACAACCCCACTTGCTCTATTGTCAGTCTCTGATAAATCTAATATCGTTGAATTTGCGCAAGGCCTTATTAAGTCAGGCTTTGGCTTACTATCTACTGGCGGTACTTATCGTTTACTCACAGAAAACAATGTCGCTGTGACCGAAGTATCCGATTACACAGGTTTTCCTGAAATGATGGATGGCCGTGTCAAAACACTACATCCTAAAATTCATGGTGGCATCCTGGGACGCCGTGGTACAGACGATGCCGTCATGAGTGAGCACGCGATTGAGCGTATTGATTTGGTTGTCGTGAATTTATATCCGTTTGCTGAAACCATTGCTCGTGCGGATGTCACCATGAACGATGCTATCGAAAACATCGACATCGGTGGTCCTACGATGGTGCGTTCTGCGGCGAAAAACCACGCTCATGTGGGTATCGTGACTGATCCAGCAGATTATGAGCGCATACTTGCCGCTTTAGGTGATGGCACCAAGCTGATACCTGCTTTGCGCTATGACTTAGCGGTTAAGGCTTTTGAGCATACTGCACAGTACGACGGAATGATTGCCAATTTCTTAGGTAGCCGTGTCAATGAAAACCAGCAACCTGAGAATTTCTCACGTACTTTTAATGTGCAGCTCGAAAAAGCACAGGATCTACGCTACGGCGAAAACCCACATCAAAACGCTGCTTTTTATACAGAAAACCATCCGCTAAAAAGCCAACAAGCCTCTATAGCGACTGCTAAGCAACTACAAGGTAAGGCACTGTCTTATAACAATATCGCCGATACTGACGCTGCCCTTGAGTGCGTCAAAGCCTTTAGTGCACCTGCTTGCGTTATCGTTAAGCATGCCAATCCTTGCGGTGTCGCTGTGGATAACGATCAGGTAACCGCTTATAACACTGCCTTCAGTACTGATCCTGAGTCTTCTTTTGGCGGCATCATTGCTTTTAACCGCCCATTGACGTTGGCAGCTGCTAAAGCCATTATCGACAACCAGTTTGTAGAAGTTATTATTGCACCAAGCATCGAAGATGGTGTGCTTGAAGCGACAGCTGCTAAGAAAAATGTCCGTGTCTTGGTGTGCGGCGAACTGCCAGCGCCAGATCAACGCGATAGTCAGCTTGACTACAAGCGCGTCAACGGTGGCCTGCTAGTACAAGAGCAAGATCTTGGTTTGATTACAGCCAATGACTTAAAGATTGTCACTGATGTACAACCAATGGAAGCGCAAATCGCCGATCTATTATTCAGCTGGAATGTAGCAAAATACGTCAAATCCAATGCGATTGTTTATGCCAAAGGTCAGCGTACTATCGGTGTTGGTGCTGGTCAGATGAGCCGTGTCAACTCAGCGCGTATCGCTGCTATCAAAGCTGAGCACGCTGGATTGGCTACTGAAGGTGCTGTTATGGCGTCAGATGCCTTCTTCCCGTTCCGTGATGGCATCGATAACGCTGCCCAAGTCGGTATTGCTGCTATTATCCAGCCAGGTGGGTCTATGCGTGATGATGAAACCATCGCTGCGGCAAATGAGCATGGCATCGCGATGGTATTCACTGGTATGCGTCATTTCCGCCATTAAATTGTTCCGTATTACTTTGAATAGTAGCATTGATAGCAGTATTAAATTTTGTATCGCTATTAATGCTAAATCTTTATGATAAAAGTAATGCTCATTAAAAAAGCCACTGTAGACAGTGGCTTTTTTATGCTTCAAACTTGAGAAGATTATTTAGAACGAATGACTAAGTAAGTATCTCACGTTTTCCTTAATAGCTTTATTTCTAACGCCCTTGCGCGTTTGCTATATTGGCGTCATTAACTTCAACTTTATATACCAAGCGGAGATAATCCAAGTAATCTTGTAGCTGATCTTGCCCCAAGTTATCACGAATGATGGCAGCCGTTTGTGCTCTTTGCACATCAGATAATGGCGACTGCTCCTCCGTTTTAATACGATCACCGACCAACAAAGTCGCGCCCATCTCAGTCTCACTGGCAATAGCAACGACGCCATTATTAGCTGCTTGCTGACTAAAGGCCAGTCCGCGTTCTTTCTCTGTCAATAGAGTGGTTTGGCGATTCACTTCACCTAATGATTGAAAACGTACTGGCTGTTTATTGATATCAGCAGGCGTTTTAATACCAGCGGCTAGTTTCTTCGCCTCTTTTAACGCCAATGCCGTGGCCCTTTCTTGACGTAATATCTGAGAGATTTTTGGTGTAGCAGCAGCTAAGCTAAGCGTTTTCGTAGGACGATAGTTGCTTGGTTGCACCCATACTGTCCCGTTACCAACTTCGATACCTGCGGTTACTGCCTGATCTTGAATGGTAAATTCATCAAAAGCCTGCTTAATCACTGCTGGTTGTGATAACTCCGATTTGTTGTTTTCTTTACGATAATCCTTGATACGTTTTAGCGTTACGTTCTCTTGCTGAGCGATGTCTTCGATACTAAAGCCATCTGCTGCCAAGTCATTAATCGCTGTCACTTTATCTGCATAGATTTCTTGACGCTTATATTCTTTGGCTTTTGCTGTCAACTCTGCACGCATGCTTTCTAGGCTTGGGATTTTACTACCGTTATCTTCGGTTACAGTAAATATCTGATAGCCAAAGCTGGTCTTAATAGGTGCTGTTACATCACCCACGCTTAAGCCCTCTAAAGCTTGCTCAACCGCTGCAGCATCATTACCAAATACAGAGGGATTAAAGGTACCAATATCGCCGCCTGTTGCTCCTGATGGATCATCTGACTCGGTTTTAGCCAATGCCGCAAAAGACTCACCTTTATCCAAGCGGGCTTTGATTTTAGTCGCTCTGGTCTTCGCGTCTTTACCCGTTAATAGGATTTGACTGATTTTACGTTCATCGACGACCGCTAGCCCTTGCTTATAAGCTTCATATTGCTGCTGCAAATCTTCTTCCGTAACCTCATTCACTTGAATTGTTTTAGGACTTAATTGCAAATATGCCAAATCTACCATCGCCGCACTTTTTAGCGTGTCTTTATTGGCATCATAATAGGCTTGTATATCGCCTTTGCTTAACTTGACCTGATCTGCATAGTCTTGCCAATTAAATCGATGCAGCCAGATATTGCGCGACTCAAGTTGTAAGTCAATCAATTGACTTACCGCTTGCATCGGATATACTGCCGTGCCAACAATACTGGCATTGAGTTGGTCGAGGCTTAACTGGTTACGAAACTCAGCAAATAGCTGATCTTTAGTCATGCCGCGCTGGCGCAAGAAGTTTGAGAATTGGTCGTTAGAAAAATTACCTTCTGCGTCCTTAAAAATTTCTTCTTCACGCAACAAACGATTAATCGTGTCATCAGAGACTGTCATACCAAGCTTGCCCGCTTGCTGCTCCAATAGCGTACGATCAATGAGACCTTTGAGCACCTGCTCGTGCAACACATCTTCATTTAATAGACTGGCATCATCAACTTGTTCTAGTATTTCAGTACGACGGTTATTTACGGCAGTCTGATACTCGGACAACCCTACGCTTGCTTCACCCACCTGAGCGACTTGGTTGGGATCGACCCCGCCTCCAAAATAGCTTTCGACACCCAATAGAGCGAGCGGCGATAGGCATAAAATCAATAAAATGCGACCTGGCCAGCTTTTTAAGAAATCGCGCAATTTATCCATAGTTATCTCTGCTTTATAAACCTATATTGATGAAAAACCATTGTAATATTACTATTAATATCAATGCTATCTAAGCAGGCAATGGTAAGAATAAGAACGTGTGAATTTGATATAGAACAACAAGACTGAGTAAAACGGCCTTATTTAAACAACGCATCTATCGCGCGCCCTATGATACGTGATTTTTGATGCAGACTCAAAATATTCACGTGGTATGATACAAACTATAGCGATAAAAAAAGCACCTAATATCTAGGTGCTTTTTTATGATTCATATTATGACTTTTCAGCCATGCTATAAACCATATAGTGCTTTACTAAGTAAATGCTGTGTTGATTCGTATATCACGTCGTTATACAGCATCCATTTTTAATAAAACGGCTTAGTTTAAACGCTCTTTTAAGTTTTTACCCGCTTTAAAGCTTGGTACTTTACTTGCTGGAATGCTAAGCTCTTCACCCGTCTTAGGGTTACGGCCAGTACGTGCTTTACGGTCTTTTACGCTGAAAGTACCAAAACCAACCAATGAGATGCTATCGCCAGCTTCTAGCGCTTCACCAACACTTTCCATAACAGCATTCAATGCATCGCCAGCTTGGGTTTTGTTTAGGCCACTTTTGTCTGCGATGCTATCAATTAATTCTGACTTATTCATAAAATTTCCTTCAAGTTTAAGGGGGATAATAAACGCTCACGCCAAGCATTGTAACGCTCTCATAGCATTTAAGCAATAAAAACTGCCTGACTGGCGTATTAACAGGTTTCGCTTTGTTATCGTCTTTATATCAAGGCAGCATAAGGAGCGCAAGCGATTTTACATATTTTTGCCTACTGTACTACGTATTTGACACTCAATGTTACGCAAAGCCTCTGCAATGGTCATAACCGCTAGTGACCTTGGCTTTTCCTAACTTCGACTTAGCGAGTCAACCTCTATACTGCCTTATCGTTCAAAGAGATGTTATCTCGTACTGAGGCATCGCCAGTCATAAATATCTGTGTCCTTGTTGATTACCAAATTGTAAAGTAATAATTTCCCAACTGACAGAAACTAGCGTTACTTTTTATTATAAAGGCGTTACTATAAGCAAAATATCACTGCACCTTTTGGGTCAATTTTGACTCTTGTTTGTCTTTTGCCTCTAATTTGCCAAATATAAAACGGATTATTTACATGAAGCGTTCTACGTTGTCTCACTCTTTTCTTAATATCATTCTGGTGTTCATCGAGTCGGCGCTGACACTATTGTTACGTTTAGATCCCGAACTACGTAAAGCCGCTTACCCACTTGCCAAGCAAGGTACTGTCGTGGCGCTACGCTTGTATCTACCGCATGTTGAGGTTTTTGCCACTTTTAGCACCAAAGGCGTATTATTAGACGCAGAGTTACCTATTGACCGCAGCGAACCTGACGTCATTATTAATGCTTATAGCATCCAAGTGATCAATGCGATCACCACTCATGACAGCGAAACCACCGAAAAACTACAAATGCGCGGCGAGTCTGTTCAAGTACAGTTGGTCAAGCAGTTTATTATGCAGCTCGGTCTTGGCAGCTTAATTCAAGGTCTTATTAAAAAGATAAAAGGTGGCAAAGGTAAGACCAAGCCTACTGAAGCTGAAATGGCTGACAAAAAAGACAGCTATAAATTACGCATCAAAGAGCAACAAACCCAAATAAACACCTTAACTATTAAAAACCGTGAGCTTGAAATCACGGTTAAAGAGTTACAGAGCAAACAAAAAACCCTGATAATCGTCACCGTGGCTGCTCTCGTCATTATGATCGCAGCCATTATCACGCTATTGATGAATTAATGTCGCCAACAACGACTTACCAATGTCAGCTTAATAATGAAAGGCTGCTTGCTTTACCAAACGCGTTTGATGCCGATTAAGGCATATTAAGCGCTTAATATACTAAGCGCTTAGATGACTGGGGCGTATTGAACATTCAGCACGCCCTAATATAATTGATAGTCGTTAAAGAAAAAACTTAGAACTCAAACCTCAAGACTGTATTTTAGTATTTCAAAATTTTAGTATTTCAAAAATGCTAGGAATCAATGTTCTCAATCTTATAGTCCCTCCTTTTAATACCATTGTTTTTATCAATCATAGTGATAAGCTCGATTAACCATTCAACCACACTTTAATCTTGACTAAATTACTCAGGATTAAGTATAATTGGCTTAATCGTTGCACACATCGGGTTCATCATCTGCTGTTTAATAACGATAAGACACAACTTAGCGGTTATGTGATTCCATCAGTAGCTTTCATATTGCGCTACAAGCTGCCACCACTATCATTTTGCTAAGGTCGTTGTTAAATAAAAATGACTTAAAAGTTTGGAGATAACACATGCGTTTGACTACTCGAGGCAGATATGCCGTTACTGCGTTACTGGATTTGGCACTACAAACCAGCCAACAAGACACTGCAGTCTCCTTATCTGATATCGCCAAGCGGCAATCGATTTCTATCTCTTACCTTGAACAACTGTTTTCCAAACTTCGTAAACGTGGTCTGGTCACTAGCATCCGAGGTGCAGCAGGTGGCTATCACCTAGCCAAACCATTGCATGAGATAGATGTCATGAGCATCATATCTGCCGTCGATGAGTCGGTCAATGCGATGCAGTGCGAAGGACGTGGCGACTGTCAAGGTGGTACAATGTGCTTAACCCATGATTTATGGTGTGCACTGTCCAATCATATCGAACAGTACTTGAAAAATATAACATTAGCGCAATTATTAGACATGGAAAATGTGCAGTCAGTGTCAGAGCGTCAGCACAACTCTACCAAAGAGATTTCCATAAAAGATATCAACACTATTACCCTATCGAACAGCGAGGCAAACCCAGCATGAGCCAACATAACAACCTTATATACTTAGATTATGCCGCCACCACACCAGTTGCAAAATCAGTAGCTGCTAAGATGAGTGAGTATCTGACAGTAGATGGCATCTTTGGTAACCCAGCCTCGCGCTCGCATGGCTATGGCTGGCAAGCAGAAGAAGCGGTAGAAACAGCGCGTCAACAAGTGGCTGAAGTCATTAATGCTGATCCACGCGAAATCGTCTTTACCTCTGGTGCAACAGAATCAGACAACCTAGCGATTAAAGGTGCAGCGCATTTTTATCAGTCTCGTGGTAAGCACATCATTACCAGCAAAATCGAACATAAAGCGGTCTTAGATACGTGCCGTGAGCTTGAGCAAGAAGGTTTTGAGATTACTTATCTTGAGCCACAGCCAAGCACTGGGCTAATCTTACCAGAGCAAGTTAAAGAAGCATTACGTGACGATACTATCTTAGTATCACTCATGATGGTAAATAATGAGCTTGGTACGATTACTGATGTCGCTGCCATTGGTGAAATCACTCGTGAAGCAGGTGTGGTCTTCCACGTCGATGGCGCACAATCTGTTGGTAAAGTATTGATTGACCTTGAAACCACGAAGATCGATTTGATGAGCTTCTCAGGTCACAAAGCCTACGGTCCTAAAGGTATTGGTGCATTATTTGTTCGCCGTAAGCCACGTATCCGCTTGAAAGCAGAGCAGCATGGTGGTGGTCATGAGCGCGGTATGCGTTCAGGTACATTACCGACGCATCAAATCGTTGGTCTTGGGGCAGCATTTGCTTTAGCCAATGAGCGTTATGAAGAAGACCATGCACATGCAGCCAAGCTACGCCAAAAACTGTGGGACGGTCTACAAGATATCGAAGAGATTTACCTAAATGGTGATCTTGAGCACAGCGTACCTAACATTGTAAACATCAGCTTCAACTTCGTTGAGGGCGAATCTCTCATGATGTCGCTCAAAGATTTAGCTGTATCATCAGGTTCAGCCTGTACATCAGCGACGCTTGAGCCATCATATGTATTACGCGCTATTGGTCGCCCAGATGAATTAGCACACAGCTCCATTCGTTTCAGCTTCGGTCGTTATACCACTGAAGCAGACATCGATACTGTCATCAAACAAATGCATGAAGCGGTCGATAAATTACGTGCCTTATCACCACTTTGGGATATGTACCAAGAAGGTGTTGATTTAGATTCAGTCGAATGGGCTGAGCACTAAAATTACCGAAAGCAACGATATAGTTATCAAACAGAACCATTAAACGATTGATCAGACACTTATAAATCCAGTTTTTATAAATACCGTTTTTATAAATACCGTTTCTATTAACTAAATGTTTGACCCCAATTATCGATGAGTAGTTAGACATTTAAAGTCAGTAATTAACTACTCATCATCTAACTAGGAGAAAACCCCATGGCCTATAGTGACCAAGTTATTGATCATTACGAAAATCCACGCAACGTCGGCAATCTTGATAAAAATGCCAAAAACGTTGGTACTGGTATGGTTGGTGCCCCAGCTTGTGGCGATGTAATGCGCCTACAGATTCAAGTTGATGATAACGGCATCATTGAAGATGCACGCTTTAAAACTTATGGCTGTGGTTCGGCAATCGCTTCAAGCTCGCTCGTTACTGAGTGGCTAAAAGGCAAAAGCTTGGATCAAGCGGGCGAAATCAAAAACAACGATATCGCGAAAGAGTTGGCCTTACCACCAGTAAAAGTGCATTGCTCTGTACTTGCTGAAGACGCCATTAAAGCCGCTATTAGCGACTATAAAGGTAAGCATAGCGCAGCAGTAGAAACAGAAGAAGCGGCTAGCTAAACCTATTAGCGTAAGTATTGTACTTCTAAGTACACGGTCTTAATGACCGTACTTTAGTAGTCGATGTATTGAACAGCTACTAACGCTAAAAAGGTGACAATAACGCTAATGTAATTGTCACCTTTTATTTTCTAGTGATTCTTAACTGGTCGTTATTAAGATTTTTTGGCAAGTGCGCTATTTTCATTGCCAGTTTATACAGATTTTTTTGATTGATATTTATCATTGATAGTCAATGGGAGTTGGCATGATTGAAATGACAGAACGCGCCGCTCAGCATGTTCGAGACTTTTTGGACAATCGCGGCAAAGGTGAAGGTATTCGAGTGGGTATCCGTACCGCGGGTTGCTCAGGCTTAGCTTACGTTTTAGAGTTTGTAGATACCCCTGATGAAAATGACACGCGTTACGAAAGCCGCGGCGTTAACATCTTTATTGATCCTAAAAGTTTGGTCTATTTAGATGGTTTGTTGATGGACTACGAAAAAGAAGGCCTTAACGAAGGCTTTAAGTTCACCAATCCCAATCAAAAAGGCGAATGTGGTTGCGGCGAGTCTTTTACCGTTTAATGAGCCAAAGGTTAAAAAACCCTTGAGCTTAGAGTTTCCTGACTCTATATTTAAGACATAATAAATATGTTCTCAGCTAAAGAAAACTTTCAAAATAAACAACAAGCAAGGCGTATGATATGACAGACATTACTGCAGAAGCCCAGTTTGATAATTTCTTTGCCCTATTTGAGCAGCCTGTACAGTTTGAAGTCAATCAAGAGAGTCTCGATCAGCATCTACGTCTGCTACAAAAACGCTATCATCCTGATAATGTCACCAAGAATCTGGCCAATACTACGCAAGCGCAACAGCAGTCTGAGCAGGCCTCAGCGTTAATCAACCAAGCCTACCAAGCGCTAAGTGCGCCTGATAGTCGTGCTAGCTATCTACTAGACATGGCAGATCAAGCACAGAATCTAGAGCATTCAATTGCAGACTTGGACTTTTTAGAAGATGCGATGCAGATGCGCATGGATTTAGATGACGCTATCGAGGGTAAGGATCGTGCGACATTGCAACAACTACACCCTCAAATCACCGAACGACTGGCAAAACAGTCTAAGCGTTTTAATGATGCTTACCAAAGCCAAGATTGGCAAACGGCGATTGATGCGACACAAAAACTAAAATTCTTAGTCAAATTAAATGCTGACGTGACTACTGGTATCGATGAGTTAGCAACTGCTGAGCATTCAGATGATGATGATTTATACGTCTAACTAACTGACGTATAAGCTTGTTAATTTATTTTATATGCCAAATTTATTTATAAATACTATTCGCTTATAACGCTTATTTGAAAACTATATTATAAGCGATGGTTAAAATAGTCATAGCGATGCCGTATAATCCCTTATTTTAAGCACTTTTAATCGCTAAGTATCTTCGTTTTCACGTGCATACAAAGCAGTTAAACTACAATAGTGCGCTTATCATATTTGTTTCATTTCACTTATTAATTTTATCTCTTTCATTTTATCTTTGAGTTATCTTATGTCTTTATTGCAAATTGCCGAACCCAATCAAAGCGCCCAACCCCATCAGCATCGTTTTGGCCTAGGAATTGATCTTGGTACTACGCGCTCATTGGTCGCGGTAGTACGCTCAGGCAAGGCGCAAGTCTTAGAGGCAAGCGCAGCTACCGATACCTTATTACCTTCTGTGGTCTATTATCCAAGTATAGGTAAGCCGTTGGTTGGCTCTGATGCATTAGCCCACTTAGCGGATGATCCAAAAAATACGATCGTCTCGGCTAAACGTTTTATGGGTCGTAGTCAAGCTGATATCAAATTCTCTCATCCTTATGAGTTAAGCGGCAGCAAAGATGACATGCCAGCATTTGTGACGGCTCAGGGTGAAGTATCACCTGTTGAAGTATCAGCACGTATTTTAGCAGCGCTTGAGCTACGGGCAGCGAGCGCATTGCCTGCAGACAGTATCGAGGGTGCGGTCATTACTGTCCCTGCTTATTTTGATGAAGCACAGCGTCAAGCGACCAAAGATGCAGCCCAAGCGGCTGGTATTAATGTGTTACGTCTGCTAAATGAGCCTACTGCTGCTGCCGTCGCCTATGGTCTCGACCAGTCAACGCAAAACGGCGATAAAGAAAGTTATTATTTAATTTACGATCTGGGTGGTGGTACTTTTGACGTTTCTATCTTAAAGCTGACTGATGGCGTCTTTGAAGTATTGGCAACTGGCGGTAATAGTGCATTAGGCGGTGATGACATCGATCGTCTAATGACCAATTGGCTTATCAAACAATTAGCTATCGATCCTAAAGATGTGAGTCGTCATGATAAATCGATACTCGCCCAACAAGCCAAGGCTTATAAACAAGCCCTGACGGATGCTGAACAAGTTGATATCGATATCACGGTGAATGAGCAATCTTATCAAGGTGTGCTTCGCCGTACAGATTTGCTGGCTATTGCAGAGCCAGTGAGCCGCCGTACATTGAGCGTATGCGAACAAGTCCTGCGTGATGCCAAGCTTTTGAGTGCTGATCTAGACGAAGTAATTTTGGTCGGTGGCTCTACTCGTATGCCTGCTATACAACAAGTCGTGACAGAGTTTTTTGCCAAGCAACCACTTTGTCGTCTAAATCCCGATGAAGTCGTGGCTTTGGGTGCTGCCCAAACGGCGCATCAATTGGTCAATGGCGATAGTAATAACAACCTATTATTGTTAGACGTAACGCCGCTATCGCTTGGTCTTGAGACCATGGGCGGCTTAGTTGAAGTACTGATTCCACGTAATACGCCTATTCCAGTCAAAAAACGCCAAGTGTTTACCACCTATCAAGATGGTCAAACAGGCATGGTGATTCATGTGGTACAGGGCGAGCGCGAGACAGTAGATAACTGCCGTTCATTGGGTCGTTTTGAGCTATATGGTATCCCGCCGATGAAAGCTGGATTTGCTCGTATTGAAGTGACCTTTAGTATCGATGCGAATGGACAGCTAACCGTCAGCGCCCAAGAAACCACAACCAAGACAGAAAGTAAGATTGAGATTGTGCCTTCTTATGGGTTATCAGATGAGCAAAAAGAGCAGTTGCTCGTTGCAGGATTCAAGCATGCAGAAGAAGATAAAAATACACGTTCTTTAATCGAGACCAAAGTAGAAGCGGAGCGTGAAGTATTAGCGCTACAATCTGCCCTTAAAGAATTTGCAGCCTTATTGTCTTCTGAGGAGCAGCACTCATTGGCTGAGCAAATACAAGTGTTGCAAACAACGCTCAGTACTGATGATTTGGCACTTATCGAGGCACAGCAAGCAAAGCTCAAGCCTCACAGTGATGCCTTTGCTGCCCGTATTATGAATCAAAGCGTCAAAGCCAGCATGGCAGGCACGAATGCCCAAGATTGGTAGCAGATACATTTAAAATGTGACTTAGTCACCATACTAAGCTCATTTCTTATATTTTTATTCTTTTAATTGATTAGCACTGGAAAGACGATTTATGCCAAAAATTACCGTACTACCGCATCATGAAATTTGCCCTGAAGGCGCCGAAGTCGAGCTAGAAGCTGGCAGCAACTTATGTAAAGCGCTATTGGAAAAAGGCATTAAAATTGAACATGCATGTGAGATGTCAAAAGCCTGCACCACATGCCATGTGGTCATCCGTAAAGGTTTTAATAGTTTAGATGAAATGGATGATATTGAAGCCGATTTATTAGATCGTGCTTGGGGATTAGAGCCTGACTCACGCCTATCTTGTCAGGTCATGCTCGATGATGAAGATTTAACCATCGAGATTCCTAAGTATACGCTCAACCATGCAAAAGAAAACCACTAAACGCTAGAACACGTCCTAATATTAAAGTTTACTTCATTAGATAAAAAAGCCAGCTATCATAATAATAGCTGGCTTTTTTGCGCTTGATTTTATAAACATTATTTTTGGATGATTATTTATGACGATTGTCATTGATTGTCATTACGTTTGCTTGCTGCCGCTATGTCAGTTGCCACTTTTTCTTGCTCCTGCTCGACACGTTCAAGGGCAAAATTTAAGCGTGCTCTGATATCTTGATAATCATTATCCTTCATATCTTTAAAATTTAGATGCAAATTGAAACCTGGTAGTGTGTGATCAACCCACTTTGATAAATGACCTTTATACGTATCTGGATCCAGAACTTGCCATGCATTTACCTTGCTATCAAAACCCTTTAACTTGAACGCACCCGCATGCTGACAGTCATAATTATGACAGATATAATCGTAGGTACTCTCACTGACCAGTATCTCATCTTTACCAGCGCTCGACTCAAGTCTTGCCGCGAGATTGGCCTCTTTACCAATAAGAGTATAGCTTAGACGGTTATTACTACCAAAATTACCAACATGGCAATAACCTGTGCTGATGCCGATACGGATGTACAACCCCTCAAAGCCCATCAAGCGCCATTTCTGCCTCAAAGTTCGCATCTCGCGACGCATATCTATTGCCATTGCAATACAGTCTAAAGCATCTTGGCGCGCACCGCGACTATTTGGCTCACCGAAAAAACACACCATGCCGTCACCAATAAATTTATCCAGTACGGCGCCATGCTTGTTTGCTATCAATGTCATACAATGCATATAAGTATTTAAGATATCAGCCAAATTGTCAGCGCTCAAACTATCTGACAACTCCGTAAAGCCAACGATATCTGAGAACATAATCGTCAGCTTAGCGCGCTTATTAGCAACGGTAACTGGGCTATCAGATTTTACGATAGGCTCCCAGACTTGTGGAGGTATGAAGCGCGTCAACTTATTAATGACGGAGACCATCGTGCTTAAGCGCCCAACGGCCTGATGAGCACGAGTTTCATAACCAACATACTCTTGGTACACATGCCAAAACTGATACAGTATGACGATCATACTGGCTAATAATATTATTGGTGTGGTCCAGCCTTCGTGGCAATCTATGTCAGCATTGCTTAGGGTAACGCTAACATAATAGAAGACAATGACGGTTATTACAGAGACGGCAATCAGTTTTAAATGATTTTCAGGGCTACTAATAATAATTCTGAGTGCTATGAGCGCGGCTAAGCTAAGCGAAATAACCGTGCAAAACTGTATCGACCCAATAACTACCGATAGTAAAATGATAACAATGTTAGATGTCCAAAAGCTTTTTTGGCGGCGATAGTTATAAATCAAAATCATTAAACTTGGCAGACAAACAATAACGAGCAGTGCCATTGAAGTAGGTCTAAAATCAAAATGTACAGCAAGGAGTATTACGGTAAGCATTAAAACGAAGACTTCTGGATAGTCAAATCGATAAATCCCTTCATTTTTTGAAGAGTGATTTGGTCTCAGCGTGTCTAAAAAAGGCATATGAAGTATTCGCTTACGTAAAACAGGCTATGTAAAAAACTAAAAGGCTTGAGGATAGCACACGCGTACTACCTACCTCTATGCCAAGTTATGTATAAAATTGATCAATGATTACATTATACTTTTTAAATGCAACAAAACCCATGTCACTGATAGCCAAAAGCCTACCACTCATCACTCATCTTGTCTTAATATGCTACTAAATCGGGATTATAAGACATATCGTTTGAGCAAAACACAAAAAATCCAGATAATATTTATCTGGATTTCAAATACTTAAAACCTATTAATATATAAAAATTAGGGGCTGTAATAACTGAGCATAACGTTGGCACATAACCGTAAAACGACTAAGACACCAAAATAAGGCTTAACTTTAAACGTTTGGCCATTTTTCCAGTTATTTTGATGGGTCAATCGATGCCTAGTTAATCGATACCTAGTTAATCGATACCTCGCCAATAAAGTATCATTATCAATTTGCCAATCAAATTACCGACCTATTACTACTCAGGTATTTATTACATTTGCCAATCAAATGGCATTTGATGATGACCACGTAGCGCCATCATTAACGTTTGCTGCATCTGAGCCAACACTTCTTTAGTATAAGGAATAGCAGGGACGCCCCATACTGGATTTGGCCATTGCATGTCATTTTGATAGCGAACGATATGATGAAAATGAAGTTGCGGTACTTGATTACCGAGTGCAGCTACATTCATTTTATCAGCTTGAAAGGTCTTGGCTAGCTGACTCGACAACCAGCTTGACTCACGTAAAAACTGTGTTTGATCGGCTTCAGATAACTCATATAACTCTTTGATACCTGATACGCGCGGCACTAATATTAACCAAGGAAACTGGCAATCATTGATTAAACGACAAGTCGATAATGGGAAGTCACCCACTAAAAAGCTATCGGCAGCAAGTTTATGATGAAGTTGGAACATAATGACGGTTCTCTTGTTATGACACTCAGATAAAAGGAATATAAATCTAGAAAAGCAAAATTTAATTTACTAAAAAACAATAGGCTAAATATAGGATGTCGCTATTTTATCAGTTATCCGACCGATAAAATAGCGCTATGACTCATTGTCTTGACGTCCTACTTGAGCACTGGCTAGCTGACTTATTGAGCTGATTGAATCTACCGAAAATTATTGCCAAGCTCTCAAAATGCCGAAATGCCAAAACAACTACGCTGACTCTGCCACCATATGCTCGCTAAAATAGCGTAATAACTCTTGTATCGCGGTGACGCGCTGTTGCGGCGTTGCCAGCTTATCAGCATCTTGATAACGAATACCAGAAGCACCGTTCATACGATAACGCTGACCATTGCTCTGAATCAACTTAATAATTGCCAAGGCATCGACTGGCGTATCAGGTGCAAACTCTAATGTCATGCTATTACTATTGGCATCAATCTTATTAATCTTGAGCGGCTCAGCTTGTATACGCAGTCCGTGGATGGCGAATAACTGCTTAGTTTGCTCTGGTAATGTACCAAAACGGTCAATCATTTCAGTACGAATATCAATCAATGCTTCTTTATCATCGGCATTACTGATGCGTTTATAAAATAACAAACGCTGATGGACATCATGCAGATATTCTTCTGGTATCAATGCTGAGCTATGCAGATTAATCTCACTAGTCAGCGACAACGGTGTGCTTAAATCAGGCTCTTTACCCGCTTTAATCGCCTTAGTTGCTCGCTCTAGCATGTCCATATATAAGCTAAAACCAATCGCCTGCATATTACCACTTTGCTGCTTACCAAGTATTTCGCCAGCACCGCGAATTTCTAAGTCTTCGCTAGCCAGCATAAAACCTGCACCCAGCGTATTGGCGCGTTCAATCGCATGCAACCGGCGTTTAGCATCGCCTTTTAGACCTTTGATAGAAGGCACAAGTAGATAACAGTACGCTTGATGATGACTACGACCGACACGACCACGCAGCTGATGTAATTGTGCCAAGCCAAACTTATCGGCGCGCTCAATGATAATGGTATTAGCATTTGGTACATCAATACCAGTCTCGATAATGGTGGAGCATATCAGTACGTTGAATTTTTTATGATAAAACTGCTGCATCACTTGCTCAAGTTGGCGCTCTTGCATTTGCCCGTGAGCAACCCCTACTCTCGCCTCAGGCACCAATTCACGTATGGTTTCTGCCATACGCTCAATGCTCGCCACATCATTATGTAATAAATAAACCTGCCCACCGCGCAATAACTCACGCAAGATGGCCTCTTTCATTAGAGCATCCGTTTTTTGCATGACAAAGGTTTTAATCGCCAAACGACGTGCTGGAGGTGTCGCGATAATTGACATGTCACGCATACCTGAGAGCGCCATATTGAGCGTTCTAGGGATGGGGGTTGCTGTCATCGACATACTATCCACATCAGTCTGAATCGCCTTGATACGCTCTTTATGGCGCACCCCGAAGCGATGTTCTTCGTCGACAATCATCAAACCTAAATTAGAGAATTTCACATCAGGTTGTAACAGTTTATGGGTGCCGATGACAATATCGACTTTACCTGCTGCTAAATCTGTCAACACCGTTTCTTGATGCTTTTTGCCGCCAAAGCGTGAGAGCGTCTCGATACGCACTGGCCAATCAGCAAAACGGTCGCGGAAATTGTCTTCATGCTGACCGGCCAGCAAGGTCGTCGGCACTAGCACCGCTACCTGATAACCGGCGCTGACAGCAATGAATGCTGCCCGCATAGCCACTTCTGTTTTACCAAAACCCACATCACCGCAGATGAGCCGATCCATTGGTTGGTTTTGTCGCATGTCTTCCATCACCGCATGAATGGCATTGGCTTGATCCGGCGTTTCTTCAAAGGCAAATTGACTGGCAAAGAGCTCATACTGTGACGCATCTATTTTAAAATGAATACCGACTTTAGCTTCACGACGCGCTTGCATATTAAGCAGCTCGGCCGCTACGTCATGGATTTGCTCAAGCGCTTTTTGCTTGGCTTTATCCCATTTTCCGCTACCGATTTTGTGCAATGGCGCAAGCGCTGGATCACCGCCACTATAACGGTTAATCATTTGCAAATTAGCAACGGGCACATAAATACTGGCATCATCGGCATATTTTAAGTGAATAAACTCTTGCTCGCCATCACCCACATCTAACGTAATCAGCCCATTGTAACGCCCAATACCATGCTCGATATGAACAACTGGGCTACCTTCGGTTATTTCAGTAACACTCTTAACCAAGAACTCTTCAGACACGCCACTTTGACGACGACGGCGTGTTTGCAATACTTGGCGACCAAATAATTGCGTCTCACTAATCAGCACCAAACGCTCAGGAACATATACCCCACGTTCAATGGGCGCAACGGTTAAACCAACCTGCGGCAGCTTATTACCTTCAACATTGTTGGTCTTGTCCGCTGCTAAAAACGCCTCAAAGCTGTCATAAGCCTTAATGTCAATCTTGCCTTTAAACAACTCGATGAGAATTTCGCGGCGACCCGCTGTTTCAGCAACGATCAATATTGGCGTCGCTGTTTGCGCTTGTAACGCTAAAAATTCTAATAGCTGGGTAAGAGGCTCAGCCTTTTGGTGGTTAACGGTCAATTGTGGCGGCTCTTGCGCACTGAGCGTCACCAAGCCTTGTTGCTTACTCGGCGCAAGCGGCAGTTGTGGCTGTGAATCTGACTGCTCTTCAACTTCCAGCAATGAACCATCTGCTAACAATGAGTCATCGCTGTCAATCGCAGCAACATCCGTCATGCTAGCCAGCTCATTGCGTGCACTGAGAATCACCCGTGGATAATGATTAAGATGTTCGTTAAGAGTATTTGACAATAAATACAGCAACTCAGGCGCGACAATAGGTTTATCGATATCATGACGGCGCTCTTCATAACGGCGCTGAATTTGTGACCAGTAATCTACCTGTTTTTCATTAATCAATTCATCAGTGATAAACAGCGCATCGCTTGGTAAGTAAGCAAACAAGCTACTCTCTGCTGTCCACGCTTTTAAATCAAAAAATAGCGGCTGATAATATTCAAGTCCGCTACTAGCGATACCTGCCATTACGTCTTTATGTAGCTCAAACTTACGACTGCTCGCATTAGGGAACATTGTGGCGAAGTTGGTACGAAACATCTCACGCCCTTCATCAAGCGGAAATTCTTTGGCGGGTAGTATTTGGAATTGTTCGATAGGTTTTGAGATATCTGGCAACTTGTGTAGCAGTGATAGTGACTCTTTGCCCATGCTACTATCGTTGCCACTCATCATGGTTTTGAGGTCATCAACGGTCAATGTCCGCTGGGTTTGCGGATTAAAAAAACGAATGGTCTCAATCTCATCATCAAACAAATCTAAACGTAGTGGAAACGGCTGACCCATGGCAAAGATATCAATGATACTGCCACGTACCGCGAATTCACCCGGCTCAAATACATTCTCAACGGCGCGGTAGCCTGCCTTTGCCAGCAATCCGCGCTGGGTATTGATATCAAATCGATCACCAACGCTCAAATCAAAATGCTGCCCTATCAGCCAGCTTGGCGGTGCGACACGATGCATCAATGCCTGAACCGAGATGAGCAGCACGCCTGACGTTGGCATATCGGTTAATAGATTGATACGCTCACTAACAATGTCTTGATGCGGTGACAGCTCATCATAGGTCAACGTCTCCCAATCGGGGAACACATAAGCATCGACGCCGCAAAATGCCAATTCCGTCTCTATTTGATTGAGCTGGTTTTGGTCACGCGTCACCACAACTTTTAATCGGTCGGCAACATTCCATAGCGGTGTTTGCACCAGACTTGCTAGCCACAAACTGCTGACTGCACCATGCACAGGTGCCAGCCAACGCCGCTCGGCATTCTGGATAGGAAACAACTGCTGGTTAATTGGTTCAAAGGCGTCAGTCAAAGCAGTGATAGGCATAAAGAGTAGGATCAATGTTAAGAGTCAGAGAGCTATTATACGAATATTTCAGCAATTACCAAAATTTATGCCGTAACGGTTTGTCACTTAGCATTTTTATTAAAAAACCAATAGCCAAATAGTTGATAAAGATTATATTCGTATATAAAGACAGGATGATTAAATGTAAAAACCTCAACGGCTAAGCTGAGGTTTTTGAGTGCTATTTATTAAGCTGGTGTTAAATTAATGGCTTGTCGCTAGCGATAATACCGTTATTGTCTGCGTAGACAAACATACCAGAATTTAGTGTTAAATCACCAAAGCTAATTTCAATATCCGTTTGACCTTCATCGCGGCGATTGGATTTACGCGGAATGCAACCAAGTGCCATCACACCGATGTCCATTGCTGCCATATCATCAACATCACGGACGCAGCCGTATACGATAACCCCCGCCCAATCATTATCAATCGCTGACTGCGCAATCATGTCGCCTAGCAGCGCACAACGCATTGAACCACCACCGTCAACCACCAACACCTTACCGTTACCATCCTTGTCTTTACCATCGCTATTTAGTAATGATTTGACGCGACTATTGTCTTCGAAGCATTTCACCGTCACAATTTCACCGCAGAACTTGTCCTTGCCACCAAAGCTATGAAAAGACTTACCTTCGATATTAGGCAAACACACCTGCGACTCAGGATTGGCATCCAATAAATCACAGGTCACAAAGTTCTCTTTATCCATCGTTATTGATTCTGGCATGCCTGACATAGTGACGCTCCTTGTTATGTATGATTGGTTATTCATGACTGATTATTTATGACTGGGGCTTAATTTTAATCGTTCCCTTAACTTAATACTTAGGCTATTTTTTAACTTTAGTCATCGCTAGCATTTGCTTATTTTCGATGATATCAGTGGTTTGGATAGCAGGTTCAGTACGGTATTTATTACGCTGATAAACATCATGCGCACTCATCGCCATGGCAATGGCAACGCGTTTGGCGGAAATGGGATGCAGTGACAATGATTCTGAAACTAAGGGCGATATCAGCTGAAAGGCTTTTTGACCAATACTTTCAAGCGGACGACCTTTATGCTTGCCAAGTAACAAGGACGGACGGAAAATGACTAGCTGCGTAAAACCTAGCGCCATAATAGACTGCTCAGTTTCCGCCTTGACCCGATTGTATAAAAACCGACTATGAATATCAGCATTCATGGATGATAACAAAAAGAAGTTTTCAACACCTTTGTCTTGGCACAGTTTGGCAAAATTGACATTATAATCATGATCAACCTTTCGAAAGGCCTCATCGCTACCAGCCTGCTTCTTAGTCGTACCAAGACAGCTAAAAGCGTCCGTCTTTCGATCAACGCCAACGCTGGCAAATATTTCAGCCAAATTATCAAAATCATTAACCTGATAAAAACGCATGCTGGTATTGATATAGCGTGGCGGACGCCTTGCAATCACAATTAACGTGTCATAAAGCTCACTAAGCTGTTTGACAAGATGCTGTCCGACCAATCCTGTCGCGCCAATTACAATTGCTTTTCGCTGCATAGCCTATCCATTTATAGTGTGTTGAAAAATAGATGATAATGAAAAATCTGATTTTAAAGCCTATCACCAAAGCTTTTCATCTTAGGGCGTATCCTCATTTTAAAAATGGTGATAAAAATAAGATAAATTGCCACCAAACAAAGAAAATAGCGTAGATGCTATCGGAATAGTAAATAGTATCGGAATATTAACCAGCTATTTGACATTTCTTTTAACATTGTTTGGGAAGATTCAGCCCATTTAGATGTCCATCGATTGAATTGAGGACATGCCCTAGTATCATACCTAAATTAACGCACAACTGAGGGTATTCTATAGAATTTATTGTAAGAGATTTTATCGGCTAAGCGATTTATTCACTCATAAGCGGTTTTTAGTGCAACAATATTGATAAATATTTCAAGAAACAGTTGAGCGGAGACACAAAAAACTGTCGTATATATGATCACACAACTTCTTTAAGCATTAATCATCAAATATATTGTTCTAAGGGCGATAATTTGCTAAGATAACCGGCTTTACACGTTAACGCTGTTTAATTATTCCAAACAGTTTTGGCGCTTGCGATGCTCTATTGCTCATTTAGGTGCCTTTAATAATAGATAGGTACTTTAATGTTAGACATCGACATCATGTTTGGCGAGACGGCTGCTCGTTACCGATGATGGTTAAACCCTTTTTTATTGTAATCCACATTCATATTTTTATCTGTCTTTATCAAGGAGATTCGCGTGGCTAATACTGCACAAGCTCGTAAACGCGCCCGTCAAAACACCAAACGTCGTCAGAACTCTGCGTCACAACGCTCTATGGTTCGTACTTACTTAAAACGTGTTGATGCGGCTATCGCAGCTAAAGATTATGACGCGGCTACCGAAGCTTACAAAAAAGCGGTACCAGTTCTTGATCGTATGGCTGACAAAGGTATTATTCATAAGAATAAAGCTGCTCGTCGTAAGAGCCGCCTAAACAAAACCATCAAAGGCCTACAAGCTTAAGATTGGTTACGTTTAGACCACATCTTGCCTTTATAGCGTGATGACTAAAACCTTGTTACTGGTTCTAATACTGGGGCAAGGTTTTTTTATGTCTGATCGAAAAATGAGTAATAATTTTTTAAACAGTATTTAGATTAAATAGTATTTAGATCCATTTCACTTCTGGTGGTAAGAGCAATGTATTAGGATGAAAGCCGGCAGCACGGTAGTCTTCTAATAAAGTATGAATCGGGCGCACATACAATTCACCGCGCCAAACGAAGTGTGCTCTGGCTTGTTCAAACGGCTTATCATCAAACCACAAAAACACGCCTTCCATCATCTTTGGCCAATCATTCCAATCAATCTCGACCACATCAAACATCACTGCTAAAAAAGCAGACAACAAAGTATCATGACTAACAGCAAGCATGAGATGCCCTTGCTGCGGCTGATGCTGATAAAACAACGATAAAATATCGAGACCGCCTTGGTAAGCGTTTTTAGTCCCCTCTAAATTACCTTGCAAAAATCGATTGATAAAGTTGAGCACGCCAATTTCTTTAAATACTGGATTTGCTATTTCAGGCTCAGTCACTAGGCTACCAGGCTCGACCAACAATGACTGATGCGTAATATCACGTTGTAGTCCCGCACCTGCTTGCATCAGCTGCGCCGTGTCAATACAGCGTCCAATCGGACTTGAGATACTGTCTACATCGAGCGAGTACGGTAAATGCCCTGCCAACCAACGCCCCCAAGACTTTGCTAGTACTCGACCTTTAGGTGTTAGGGGTAATTGATAACTGGCAAAACCATTGCCATCAGAGCGTTCACGTAAGGAATGTCTGGTAAATAAAATCAGCCGTTTATCTTCAGGCAATAAGCTGACTGAGGAAATCATACTATCAGGCAAGTGCGAAGGCGCCGGAGCACTTGGAGTATGACTCGCAAGCTTTTCAGCAGACAGTTTTGAGGGAGTGTTATTGAGATATTTGCTCATGGTAGCAAGCGTAGCAGATTTTTTGATATGAATGAACAAAATATCAGTTCGATTGTAATATTGCTTACGAGTCTAGGCGGTTAGACTTCAAAATAAGCACTATTTTATATTCACTATTTTAAAAAATACGAATCAAGGTGACAAATAACTAAAAAGATATTTACTTTCAAGAGGCTAAAATTACTTAGCCGATATCAATGACTTTGTCCCACGCAAACGCTAATGCAGTGCTGCTCACTTCGTTTGGATACGCACGTGGATTGACAATGATTCGTGTATTACCAATACGGTAATCAAATGCTTCGTGTGTATGTCCATGTACCCATAGTATTGGCGCCCAATCTTCATGCATCCAGCCAGACAAATCACTGACAAAGGCGGCATTACTCGGTAGGTTGGCAAATTTTTCAGACACCGATAATGGGCTAATACTATGATGACTCATGACCACCGTTTTTTTACCCAATGCTTGCGCCATTATCAGTGCTTGCTGTAGCCACTGACGATGCTCAGTATGGATTTGCATCGATACTTCAGGTGAAAAAAGCTCTCCTCCAGCATAGATTTTTTTATAGTCACGCATAAAGCGCATAGCAGCAGCTATAGTGTCTTCATTGGCCTGATATTGGTAATCTGTCCATAAGGTACAACCTAGGATACGTATGTCACCAATATCAATATGTTGACACTGTAGAAAACGGACGCCTTGCTGCGACTGGGCATTATAATTGTCCCAAGTCGCCAGCTTTTTATCAAAATGTAGCACATCTTCATTAAAGTATTCATGATTACCAGCTATCGTAATTACAGGCACTTGCAAACGTGCTGCCTGCTCTTGTAGCCATGGCATACCACTATCGCTGTTGGCAGTATCGCCCGCAACTAATACCACGTCTGCATCAGTTTTGGGAATATGCCCTAGCGGATGTGACTGACGCGCATAACTGTCAATATGTAAGTCACTTAAAATCTGTAATTTCATAAGTTCTAATATCATTAAATAAACGTAAATAGTTTAGCACTTTTTGATATACCCGCAAAAATTAAAAAAAGACAGCGGATTAGGCTGTCTTTTTTATCATGCTGACACTATAAAATGCTAAACACTTTGTAAATATCCAAATATTTTATAAGTATCTAAATACCTCGGAGTATCTTTTGTAATTTAGCCGCAGGATCTGCTGCCTGAGTAATTGAACGACCAATCACCAAATAATCAGAACCATCGTCTAACGCCTGTTTTGGCGTGCAAATACGTTTTTGATCATCTGCATTGTCGTCTAGCAAGCGAATACCAGGGGTAATCAATTTAAAATCTTGACCACATAGTGTCTTGAGCGTTTTAGCTTCTTGCGCTGAACAGACCACGCCATCAAGACCTGCTTGCTTGGTTAATTGTGCCAATCGACTCACTTGCGCATCTAGACCATCGGTAATACCTGTTTGCATCAATGCTTGATTATCCATAGAGGTCAGCACGGTGACGGCTATCAGCAAGGTATCAAAATTACCGTCTAACAAGCGCTGTTTAGCCAATGACATCGCCTCTAAGCCCGCGCTGGCATGCACATTCACCATCCATACGCCAAGCTCAGCTGCCGCTAGTACCGCTTGAGCGGTAGTATTAGGAATATCATGGAATTTCAAGTCTAGAAATACGTCAAAATTACGCTGATGTAGCGCCTTAACTATCTCAGGACCACAGCGAGTAAATAGCTCTTTACCCACTTTTAAGCGGCATGATGTTGGATCTAACTGATCAGCTAATGCTATCGATGCCTCCATCGTCATATTATCTAAGGCAACGATGACTGGGGAGTTCATTGTATTATTCATGGTTTTACCATATCTATATCAGAATTATCAAAACACTATATATGGACTGCTCATAGATCAGTACAAAATATAATTTATTCTCGCTTTTGTTTGGTAAGTGTCGCGCCTTCATCTACAGTAAGTACTTCTGCGTCTTGCACTTGCACATTGGTTGCTGTCGAACCATAAACAGCTTCTTCCACCGTTGGCGCACTTGCTTGGCGATCAATGACAGCATTGGCTTGTGTCAGTTGCGCTTGCAAGTTCACATTCGCTTTTTGCAAACGCGAGATTTCCCACTTATTCTGTAAGACACGGAAGATAAGCAGTGCCAACAAGATGCCAATAACAATACCAAGCATAAGGCATAAAATCAGCAGCAATCCTAGATTCATCGTCGGTGCTTGCGAGAATAATAAATTTACGCCAACTTCGGTATTATTTGCCAACACCAAACCAAGTGAATAAGCAAAGCTCAAAAACAGCAATACAAATAGTAAAAAGCGCATGAGACGTCTACCTCGATTTGGAATGTCGTTAGTGTTTTAAAAATAGCACTCTAAAACCTTCATCAACCCACACATTTATATGCTTATAAACTCACTAGTGATAAGTTCTAGCAAAAATGGCTGGCAAGCACTCTTGTTGGCAATTTTACCCAATAAATACTTTATAACACACTTAACTATTTGCTACTGTATCATTGACTGCTTCACGTAATGCTTTACCTGGTTTAAAGTGCGGTATCGCTTTGGCAGGTACAGGTACGCTTTCTCCTGTTTTAGGATTTCGACCCATACGGGCACGACGATGGTGCAGACAAAAACTGCCAAAACCACGAACTTCTACGCGTCCATCATTGGCTAACGTATCGGTCATCAAGTTTAATATTTCACGTACTGCATCATCGACTACAGTATCAGTCATATTGTCACAGTTCGCACTTAAATTACTAATAAATTCGGACTTGTTAATCGCTTGCTGCATTATTACGCTTGCCTTGTTGATTAATGGATAAGATGACTGTGAATTGAACCATCATTTTCGATAGTTGGTTACTTTTAAGACAAGCTATACATCAAGATCATAAGGATAAATAGCCATTCACTAAAACAATATCAGTGTCTTAAATAAGTAATAATTCACATCTCGTTACTCAATGTTGCAAATGATAGCGGATATTACGGTAAATGGAAATAAGAGTTTGCCTGTTTGAGCAAAAACCTCATTGATTAATAGTACACTTAAAATTTAAGCAAAAAAAAAGCGACCATAGTCGCTTCTTTTATAATCTTATATCATTAACGTGCAGCTTACTGCATTTGCTCTTTGATCAAGTCACCAATTGTTTTTGGCTGTGCATCAGAACTGGCAGTAGTACTAGTCGTGCTAGTGCTGCTTAGCTCTTTAATCGCTTGACGCTCTTCAGCTTCGTCTTTCGCTTTGATAGACAAGTTGATGTTGCGAGTTTTACGATCAACACTGATGATTTTCGCTTCAACGTCATCACCAACGCTCAAATGCTTAGTCGCATCTTCAACGCGATCACGTTGAATTTCAGAGGCACGTAGATACGCTTCAACTTCGTCAGCAAGCTCGATAGTAGCGCCTTTAGCATCTACTTCTTTTACTTTACCATTAACGATAGCACCGCGGTCATTGTTGACTAGGTATTCGTTGAATGGATCAGAGCTTAACTGCTTCACGCCTAGACTGATACGGTTTGCTTCTGCATCTACTGACAATACCATTGCTTCAACGGTGTCGCCTTTATTGTAGTTACGGATAGCGTCTTCGCCTGTTTCGTTCCAAGAGATATCAGATAGATGAACAAGACCATCAATACCACCGTCTAGACCGATAAAGATACCGAAGTCAGTGATTGATTTGATCGTACCAGTGATTTTATCACCGCGCTCATGTTTCTTATCAAACTCATCCCATGGGTTAGCAAGAGTTTGTTTGATACCTAAGCTGATACGACGACGTTCTTCATCGATATCAAGAATCATTACTTCAACTTCATCACCCACTTGAACAACTTTTGATGGGTGGATGTTTTTGTTGGTATGATCCATTTCTGACACGTGTACTAGACCTTCAATACCTTCAGAAATCTCAGCGAAACAACCATAATCAGTTAAGTTGGTTACGCGTGCTTTAACCACACTACCTACTGGGTATGTGCCGCCAACGTTATCCCAAGGATCAGTACCAAGTTGTTTTAGACCTAGGCTAACGCGATTGCGCTCACGGTCAAACTTCAATACTTTAACTTTTAGGTCTTGACCAACTTCAACAACTTCAGATGGATGCTTGATACGGCGCCATGCCATGTCAGTGATGTGCAATAGACCATCGATACCACCTAGATCAACGAATGCGCCGTAATCAGTAAGGTTCTTAACGATACCTTCGATCTCGATGCCTTCTTCAAGCTTGTTCAATAGCTCTTCGCGCTCAGCTGAATTTTCAGCTTCCATAACTGCACGACGGCTAACAACAACGTTGTTGCGTTTTTGATCAAGTTTGATAACTTTGAATTCTAGCTCTTTACCTTCAAGATGCGTGGTGTCACGGATAGGACGTACATCTACCAATGAACCTGGTAGGAACGCGCGTACTGAACCGATATCTACAGTGAAACCGCCTTTCACTTTGCTTGAGATGATACCTTTTACGATTTCATCATTGTCAGCGATTTTTTCAAGGAAGTTCCAAGTTTCAACACGTTTGGCTTTTTCACGTGAAAGCAAGGTTTGACCCATGCCGTTATCAACCGCTTCAACCACGACATCAACGCTATCGCCAACTTCAACTTCAAGTTCGCCTTCTTCGCTTAAAAACTCTTCACGAGCGACGATACCTTCAGATTTCAGACCAGTATCAACAGTGATCCAGTCGTTATCAATGGCCACAACAGTACCAGTGATAACCGAGCCACGCTCGATATCCAGACCTGTTTCTTCGATGCTCGCTTCAAATAGTTCAGCAAATGATTCCATTATGTCTACCTTTGTATAGCCGTATCCTGTCCAGCACAGTACGGATCAAATTTATGATTGCATAAAACGAGAATACTGGTTTTATATCTCATACAATCATATATAAAAACGTTTGTTGTTAGTAAGCACATAACTTATTAAACTTACTAGCAACAACTGTCTTATATTGCAATGCCTTATACTTTTAAATCTCTATGATTTAGAAAGAATATTTTTATCACTCTCTAGAGATTATTAGCGTCTACTACTGTGATTTTATACTAAAATCAAGCGTATAGGAAACTTTTTCATACTTACTAACTTGTTTTTATTAACTATTAAAGAAAATACCTTTATCCTGACAATGTCTTTTCACTTGTGCATAAACTTCATCAGCATCTAAGTTAGAGCTATCTAGTAGTAGAGCATCTTCTGCAGGCTTTGATGGTGCAGTCGACCGATTCTCATCACGATCATCACGAGCTTTAATTGTCGCTAAAATCGCGTCAAAATCTGCCGTCTGACCAGCATTTATTAACTGTGTTACGCGGCGCTCGGCACGCGCTTCAGCACTGGCAGTCAAATATACTTTTACATCCGCATCTGGGAACACCACCGTTCCCATATCGCGACCATCAGCGACCAATCCAGAACGAGTTGCCATATCTTGTTGCAACTTTAGTAATGCTTGACGAACTTTTGGAAATACTGCTATTTGTGATGCATAGCCGCCCACGGTCTCATTACGAACCTGCTCACCAACCGCTTCACCATTCACTAAAATATCAACACGTCCTGATGCATTGTTAGGTACAAAAGCAATCTCTAGGCGCTGCGTTAATGCTAATACAGCCATCTCGTCAATGGCATGGCTTCCGTCTGCCGCAACTAATCCCGCTTCAAATGCTTTGAGTCCAACGATACGATACAAAGCACCTGAATCCAGCAGTTGATAATTCAATGCTTGGGCTAAACGCCACGTGACCGTACCTTTACCTGCCCCACTTGGTCCATCAATGCAGATAACTGGATAACGCAACACTGGCGCTTGGTTATCATTACTACCAGAACTAAAGTTATCAAGTATAGCGTTAGCAGCTGTAGAAACGGTCATAATACTCACTTAATAGTAGACGATACTGATACGGCTTAGTACATGCTAGCTGCAGAACAATATTTACTTATTTATCAAACGCTTGACAATTAATTTATCATTTCGTCATCAAATAGGGCGATATTATAGCAAAGAAACCTACCCATCACTAGCAGCAAGTCCGTTATCTTGTTAACAGCTTATATTGTCTTTCCTTTTTGCCGCTTTTCGTCGTTCACGGAAAAAGGTCTTAAGCATCTGGCTGCTATGCTCACGACATAAGCCATTATGTACTTCGATAGCATGATTATAAAAAGGCTGTATCGGTAAATTTATCTGACTACCAACCATACCCGCTCGTGGCTCGCTTGCTGCATAAACCAATCTATCGACCCGCGCATGAATGAGCGCTCCGATACACATCGTACAAGGCTCTAAGGTAACATATAACGTTGTCTGTAATGGTAAACGATAGTTTTTTAAGCGCGCACACGCTTCTCTTAATGCGACAATCTCGGCATGAGCGGTCGCATCGTAACGCCCAATTGGTTCATTAAATCCTTGACCAATAATCTGCTGGTCGTGTACCAGTATCGCTCCTACCGGCACTTCTCCACGCTCAGCACCTTGCCTAGCAAGTTTAAGAGCTATGTTCATCCAGCTCATATCTTGAAGTGACCAAAATGTGCTGGCTTGCATATCTTCAATAACTAACTGGCTATTTGCGGTTGGATATGGCTTCAAGCTTATATTTTGTTTATGTTTCATTTATTTTGACAACTATTGCGGTAATTGCCAATCGATAGGCGTTTGCCCATACTGTACCAGATAATCATTGGTCTTAGAAAACGGCTTGGAACCAAAGAATCCACCACGATTGGCAGCAAGTGGTGATGGGTGCACAGCGGTGAGAATAAGATGCTTATCAGTATTGATATATTTGCCTTTTTTCTGTGCTTTACTGCCCCACAATATAAATACGGTATGTTCTGTTTGTTCATTAACCACATCAATCACCGCATCGGTAAACTGCTCCCAACCTTTATTTTGATGGCTATTTGGCTCACTTTCTCGCACGGTCAGAGAGCTATTTAATAGCAAAACTCCTTGCTGCGCCCAGTAAGTCAGGTCGCCATGTTTTGAGGGTGCGATACCAACGTCACTTGCCATCTCTTTTAACAAATTATTGAGTGAGGGTGGCTTTGGAATGGCTTTGGGCACTGAAAACGATAAGCCCATTGCCTGCCCTGGTCCATGATAAGGATCTTGACCTAGTATCACGACTTTAACCTGTGATAAAGGGGTCAGGTTTAACGCGTTAAATATTAAAGGTGCTGGCGGATAGATACTGTTTTCTGATTGATAGGCTTCTTTTAAAAACGCACGCAAGTCGTCCATATTATTAGAAGTTAACTCGTTTGCTAACGCCTTTTTCCAATCTTCTGGCAAGCGTACATTATCTAAAATCGCCTGCTTTTGCGCTGGCGTTTTTGGCGTTTGTTCATCGAATAATTCCATAGTATGTCCTGTTATATTTGTTATCGATTAGATAAATATTGAATGGGGGGCGTGAACCAATCTCGCACATGAGAGCTCGTGATTTCATACGTTGGTTTTGTTATGAATTATAGCAATAAAAAAACGGCTACCACAGTAACATGGTAACCGTTGTTATTACATTAGTAGCAAAAACTTAGCTGGCGAGTGACTCAGAGTCTGGATGTGGCTCATGAGTCTCAACGACCGTCAAGATAATACGACTATCTGCTGATCCTTTATCTGTAGACTTATAATCCGTCTTACCACTGTACTTATCAAGCTTAACAGAATCACCATCTTGCTCATCATTAGCTTCAGGCTCTAAGGTAAGATGTACTACCCCACCATTGACCAAATCACCAAACAAAATCATACTTGCCAATGACTTTTTGATCTCATCTTGAATCAGACGCTGCATTGGGCGTGCACCCATTAGGCGATCATAGCCTTTGTTAGCCAAGTAATCGCGTACTTCGTCATCAATCTCTAAGGTGACTTGTTTATCATCAAGCTGAACTTGTAGCTCAACCAAAAATTTATCAACCACAGATACCACCACGGAGGTATCTAATGGGTTAAATTGGATGATGGCATCTAAACGGTTACGGAACTCTGGCGTAAAGACACGTTTGAGCGACTCCGTATTATCACGGCTATGGTCTTGCTGAGTAAAGCCCATTGAAGAGCGGCTAATACTATCAGCACCGACGTTGGTCGTCATAATCACAATGACTTGCTTAAAGATAGCCACACGACCATTGTTATCAGTCAACGTACCATGATCCATGACTTGCAGTAACAAGTTGAAGACATCAGGGTGCGCTTTTTCAATCTCATCAAGCAATAAAACACAATGTGGATGTTGATTGATTTTTTCAGTCAACAAACCACCTTGATCATAACCGACATAGCCAGGAGGCGCACCAATCAAACGCGATGCGGTATGGGCTTCCATATATTCTGACATATCAAAACGAACTAACTCGACACCCAATAAGTTTGCTAGCTGACGCGAGACCTCTGTTTTACCAACCCCGGTAGGACCGGCAAACATGAAGGAACCAATTGGCTTATCTGGTGCTTTGAGACCGGCACGTGATAGCTTAATGGCGTCGGCTAATGTTTCAATGGCCTCATCTTGACCAAACACTAAGTGTTTAAGATCACGATCTAAGTGCTGAAGAATACTCTTATCATCACTTGATACTGACTTGGGGGGAATACGTGCAAGCTTGGCAACAATCGCCTCAATATCCGCCACATCGATTTTCATCGGTGGTTTTTTCTTAGCTTTGGCACTTTTTGACTCACTGAACGATTTGGCACGATCATTGACTTTTGCAGTTTCCGCTTCATCCTGCATTTCGCTATCGCTATACGTATCGCCATCGAGACCCTCAACATCGGCATCAATCTGAGCATCAAAGTCTTGCTCTATATCCGCAATGAAGCTTTCTTCTGCATCAATATCATCAGCATCAGGAATTACGCCTAAACGCTTATAGGCACCTGCTTCGTCAATCACATCAATCGCTTTATCTGGTAAGAAACGCTCGTGAATATGCTTAGCAGATAATTGAACGGCGGTGACCAACGCTTCATCGGTATATTCGACGTTATGAAATTCCTCATAACGAGGCTTCAGACCGCGTAAAATATCAATTGTATCGTCAACACTCGGCTCTTTGACATCAATCTTCTGGAAACGACGTGACAGTGCATGGTCTTTTTCAAACACTTGACGGTATTCGGTAAAGGTAGTTGAGCCGATACAGCGCAGCTCACCATTAGCAAGTGCTGGCTTAATCAAGTTTGATACGTCCATATTGCTACTCATTGACGACCCTGCGCCAATAATCATATGAATCTCATCAATAAATAAGATTGCATTGGGCTTTTTCTTTAGCGCATCAAGCAGTGACTTCATGCGTTTTTCAAAATCACCGCGATATTTAGTACCAGCAATTAATGAGCCAATATCAAGGCTATAAATCACACAGCCGTTCAATGGTTTCGGTGCTTTATCATTAATAATCAACCACGCCAAGCCTTCAGCAATCGAGGTTTTACCAACGCCTGGCTCGCCCACCAATAACGGGTTATTTTTACGGCGGCGGCATAGCACTTGAGCGGCGCGCTCAATTTCAGGGCCACGTCCAATCAATGGATCAGTCTTACCTTCGGCAGCCCGCTGGTTTAGGTTGGTCGCAAACTCAACCAAGGGATCCTTACTGGTTTTTTCTGAGGCACTACGGCGTTCACCCGTCATAGAAGCACGTGGCTCGGATGGCTCGTCTTTATCTTGACCATGTGATAAGTACTGGGTCAGCTCAAGACGACTAATACCCTGCTTTTTGAGCAAATAAACGGCATAAGTATCGTGCTCTGAAAACATAGACACTAAAATATCTGAGCCTTCAACAAGGCGACCACCACCAATAGATTGTACATGGAAAATAGCACGCTGTAGAATACGATCAAAGCTTTGGGTCGGCTGCGGTGACTGCTCGGTGTCTGCGTCTACCGTTGGTGTATGCTTATTGATATAAGCTTCTAACTCGGTACGCAACGTTGAAACATTGGCATTACAGGCAGTTAATGTATTGGCAGCGTGAGTATTCTCTAATAACGCCAATAACAGATGCTCAACAGTGAGGTACTCATGCGATTTTTGGCGCGCAAGTGTCATTGCTAAACGCAAAGAAACTTCAAGATGACGACTTAACATAACGACTTCCTACGGTTATACCTATCTTTATGATTGATAGCTTTATGAATGAGTTAGTAAGTAAATCAGGGCGACAGATGGATTGTTCAAGGGCTAAATCTGTATTATCAAAAGACAGCGCTAAATGATATTGACCATGTATTACTCAAGTAGCAGTGCTATCTACTTATCACCAATTAAGCGTTTTGATCACTCATACTTGCTTTTCTTTATCTCAACACGATACTTAAGAAGAGTCAATCTATTAACACAGACTAAAATGTATCAAGGCGTACTGCGCATCAATATTTATAGTAACGAAATAGTATGAAAGCTTCAAAAGCTGAGCAAATAAAGGAGAAATCGGTAATAGAATAATAAATGAGAGAATGAAAGATACAAATGACTTTTTTAAGCCATCAGCTGATTAAATTATAGAAAAATTCAAGTTAATAGGATGACTAGAAAATGATACGAGTGCAGCAATAATTTCTATAAAATTTAGACAGCTGTTTGATGTGATGACTTAATATAGATAAGGGTATATTAAAGAAAAATCAAGGTTAGGAAATTTTTATAATAAGGAATTTATGAGTGACTGCTTGGATACAGAGTACCTATCAAGCTCAAAATGAGCGGTTTTTAGAGCTTGACAGGGTTTCTAAACGATAAGACCATTGGAAATAATAAGATAAAAACACGAAAAGAAGATAAAACTTTAAATTCATATTTACGCTATTTTCTTATTCACCTTGATGTGGCTCAATCTGGGTCAATAATGGATAGCCTTCACGATGTGCCAGACTGTTTACTTTTTTGGCTTTGGTCTCAGCGATATCTTTAGGATAGATACCAGCAATACCTTTGCTACTGTTATGAATCGTCAGCATAACTTCGACTGCCGAATCCATACTATGACGAAATTCAGACTGTAAAATATAAACAACGAACTCCATCGGCGTATAATTATCATTATACATAACGACGGCATACATAGGCGGCTTAGCCACTTCTGGCTCTGCTACCAGTACATCTGCTTGTGGCGAGGTCTCGCCGTCCGTATCGCCATCTTGTGCACGATGAGCAGGTATGGTTGGAAAGTGCCAATCAGCAACAGTTGGCAACGCTTGCAATAGGGTTTGTTTTATCATAATTGGCATACAAATTAATGGTTATATTTATAACAGAATAAAGAGCGCTAACAGAGGTTGGCAAATGCAATGCTTATTATAGCGCTCTTAAATATGAATAGATTAAGGCTTAATCGGGCTTTCGTCGACTTCGGGTAAATCTAAAAGTGATAGCGGCATATTATCCACTCGGTCGCCAAGCTTCCAATCATAGAGCTGCTCCACTTGTTGCCCGCCAGCTTGTAAGCTGAGTTTGACTTGTAACGGTTTAAAGCCTGATGGCATCATGAAACGACCACGAATACGAACGATACCTTCAATAGTATAAACTGGAGGATCTAGCGGCACCTCTACAAAATCATCGTCATTGAACAACGTCAACGTTGGCTTTAGGCGTTTGGCTTTGCCATCGCTAGCAAGCATGCCTATATCGAAACCATATTCGAAGGCATTTTCAGGTAATGGCTCAATCTTTGCCGCTATTACCTGTAGAGGCATGCCGCCTTTGTCACGAAGGACATCAGCATATAATTCATTCAGTTGAGAGACTTGTCTATTCTCAACCGTTAATTCTTGCTGGTTTTCACGCAACTCTTTGATGTTTGCCAAGCTAATCGCCAGCTCCTGCTTAGCAGTAGCGGCTTGATTGGCCGCTATTTTATGACTAAGACGTAAATCTTCCAGCGCTTCTGTTGCCTCAGTGCTATTGATTATCGCTTGCTTGGTTTCAGTTTGCATAGAATGAAAGCCACGCTGATATCCTAATTTATGACCGAATATCAATCCAACAATGGCAGTCACCAATATGACAACGACAAAGAGAGCCAACACCAATGTGGATGCCCCTTGTTGGGTACCACCTACCTTAGTTACTGAACTAGCATTGGTTTTAAGAGAATGCGGACTACGCTCTAAATGATAAAAATCAGAGTCTTTGCACGATGAAGGTGCGGGCTGTGAGCAAAAGCGTCGTACAAGCTTGACACGCATTTAGACAATATCTCTTAACAGTAATGGCAATATTATAGCGGAATTTATAATCAATACCTAGCACCATAAATGTGAATGATTTGACCACAGCTAAACATCTGCTACGGAACAATAGGTGCAAAGTTTAGACCCATTGTTTCATCGAATCCGAACATGACATTCATGTTTTGTATCGCTTGTCCTGCAGCGCCTTTTACCAAATTGTCTTGTACGACAATCACTGTTAATTCAGCCCGTTCATTGTCTTGATGCACAGCAATGCGTAAACGGTTGCTGGCGCGGACACTACGGGTATCTGGATAAATACCTTTTGGCATGACATCAATAAACGCTTCTGATTCATAGCATGTTTCAAATATCTGCTGCCAATCAATAGCAGCACCCGCATCCGTCAGCTCAAGATGAATAGAGCTCAGCATGCCACGTATCATCGGCACAAGATGCGGTAAAAAACGAATGCGATGGGTGAACTGGCTGTCTAATAACTGCGCCACGCCTTGCTCAATCTCGGGCAGGTGACGATGTCCTTCAACGCTATAAGCTTTAAAGTTATCAGTAGTTTCAGCATAATTAAGCGCAAGTGAAGCTTGGCGGCCAGCACCAGAAACACCAGACTTTGCATCGATAACGATGCGTGATTCCACCAGTCTTTCTGCTTGCTTATTTTGCATATCAATTATTGGTTTCAAACCCAAAATAGCAGTGGTCGGATAACAACCCGGATTACCGACGACTAAAGCAGTGGCAAGTTTATCGCGATTCACTTCAGGTAAACCATAAACAGCTGTCTTTAGCAGCTCAGGACAAGCATGCGACTGTTGATACCAGTGCTCAAAATCGGACAGCGACTGCAAACGAAAATCAGCAGCCAAATCAATGACTTTCACACCAGCTTGCGTTAGCGCCTCTGCTTGCTTCATCGCTACGCCATGTGGGGTAGCAAAAAAGACCACATCACACTTTTGCAGCGTTGCAAGCGTTTCATCGCCCAAGTCACTAAAAACAATATCTGATATACCGCGTAAGCTTGGAAATATCTCATCAGCTCGTGTACCAGCTTCGCTACGCGAGGTTAGTAAATCAATAGATACTTCAGGATGCGCAGATAACAAGCGAATCAGCTCAATACCCGTATAACCTGTACCACCAACAATCGCTGCTGAAATCATAAGATATTCCTTTTTATTTTACTTGGTAAATATCAGTGTTTGTTAAACAAATCTTAGATAGAAAGCTCGCTTATATACCTGAACTTTGTCATTTTTAGATTCTAGCAGCTTTAGATTTTATAATCGTGCACCGCATCGATAAATACTTTGGCATTGTCAGGATTGACCCACTGCGTAATACCATGACCTAAGTTTGCTATATAACCCGTTTTTTCGCCGCTTGCATAAGCACTATCAAGCATTGCATTTACTTCAGCACGAATCGTCGCAGGTGAACCATACAATGTTGCTGGATCCAAGTTGCCTTGAATGGCTTTACTACTCTGTAGTTTTTTATGCTGTTTGGTCAATTGACGCTGACTTTCAGCCAATACTTGGCGTGCACGATCAATGGGCATCGTCCAATCTAACCCTAAAACATCAGCTTGACTATCTGCTTGCACATCCAACCATAACCCACCGCCTTTGGTAAATAATACCACTGGTATCTGCGGATGGCGTACTTTTAATTCAGCAACAATACGCTTATTATAAGCATGAGAAAAATCGATAAACTGACGATGGCCAAGCGCCCCGCCCCAACTATCAAAAATCTGTAGGATTTGAGCGCCAGCGACCACCTGTGCATCTAGATAATCAATGACAGAAGTGGCTAATTTATCTAATAATTGATGCAAAAAATCAGGGTTGCTATACAAAAAGCCTTTAGTATAACGATAGTCTTTTGAGCTGCCGCCTTCAATCATGTAGGTGGCCAATGTCCATGGACTACCAGAGAAACCAAATAACGGCACTTGACCATTTAATGCTTTGCGGATGCTCGTCACCGCACGCATGACATAATCAAGAGAATCATTGGGTTCAAGTACTGGCAATCTATCTAAGTCTGCTTGCGTACGAATAGGATATTTAAACTTAGGACCTTCGCCCGCCTCAAAGTATAAGCCTAGACCCATAGCGTCAGGTATGGTCAAAATATCACTAAATAAGATAGCAGCATCTAAATCATAGCGGCGTAGTGGCTGTAAAGTGACTTCAGTGGCACGGTCCGTATCTTTGCACAGACTCATAAAGTCGCCCGCCTCTGCACGAGTGGCCTTATATTCTGGTAAATAACGACCAGCTTGACGCATCATCCAGACTGGCGTGGTGTCTATTGATTCAAAGCGTAATGCCCGTAACAATCTGTCGTTCTTTAAAGGCGCAAATTCTTGCTGAATCGAGTTACTATTGTCTGAAGCACTCATGTACAAATCTCCAAAACAACACCGCATTCATGATCATCAATGAATACGGTGCTGGATAAAATAAGTTGAATAAAAGAATATTAAAACGTTTAGATAGCGACAATCTATTCTAAAAAACCACAAATAATGAGATATTCGCTAATAACAATTTATTGGTTAATATCTCTCGTGTTAACAATCATAAAAACAATAATCATTAAAAGTATTTGTGTTTTTTAGAGCGTCATTTGCCGTTAATTTTTAATCAATAATATCGTGCTCATATTTGAAATTGGATGAATACCATAAATGGTCTACATGGTCAGCGCTAAATTATCACGGTGTACCATGACCACACGCTCTTCATTATTACCAAGAATCCTATCAAACTGCTCAGTACGCTCACGAGCCACTCGGCAAGCATCCCGAGATGAGAAGTTCACTTGTCCAACCGCTAAACGCTCGCCCGTATCTTGATGCACCACCTCAACCACGTCACCTTCATCGAAATCACCGCGTACTTCCACAACGCCGACCGGTAGCAAGCTCTTGTGATGCTCAACTACAGCTTTTGCTGCGCCTGCATCGACTATTAGAGTGCCTGACATACGCAAATGTGCGGCAAGCCATTGTTTACGTGCAATGATTTTGTCTTGATCATTGGTGGTCAACAAAGTACCGACCGCTTCGCCTGACACCACACGAGTGATAACATCATCGATAGCACCGCTCACGATAACGGTTGGACAGCCACCCATTGCAGCGAGACGACCAGCACGAATTTTGGTCAGCATACCGCCGCGACCAAGCTTGCCACCATCTCCTGCAATATCAAATAAGTAATCCGCCATCGCACGCTCTTGGCGAATCATTTTTGCATTAGGATTGTCACGTGGGTTGTCCGTAAACACCCCATCTTGATCAGTTAAAATGATATATAAATCGGCATTGACCATCGCCGCCGCCATCGCGCCCAAAGTATCATTATCACCAAATTTAATTTCATCAATGGTAATAGTGTCGTTTTCATTGATGACTGGTAGCACGCGCCACTCTAGTAATTGTGTCAACGCGCCCGTCGTATTGAGATAACGGCTACGATTAGACAAATCATCATGCGTCAGTAGCAGCTGCGAGCTTTGAATACCATGTTGGATTAATGCTGACCACCACGTTTCAATCAAACCCATTTGACCAATAGAAGCACAGGCCTGTAGTGCTGCTAATTTCTTCGGTCGCTCCTCAAGGTTCATTCGTACCACACCTTCAGCAACAGCACCTGACGATACCAATAGCACTTCGACGCCCTGCTTATGCAGCTTGGCAATCTGTTTGGCCCACTCGTATATGGCAGTTCGATCCAGCCCTCGACCGTTATTGGTTAACAACGATGAGCCAATCTTGACAATAACGCGCTGAATATCAAAGTTGCGAGTTTGTTTAATAAACCTTGCTTCTTCGGTCGTGTTTTCTATGTCACCTGCCATATAAACTCCTGTCTCTCATGTGAATTGATTACGGGGATTGATCTAAAAAATTCAAGTATATCAGCTCAAGCCTGTTAGCTTAAGGAACATAAATGACCTCAACACCATCTTCGTCGTCATCGTCAAAATCAGCATCGTCGTCGCTTAAATCTACACCTTCGCGAGCCGCTTTACGAGCCGCACGATAGGCTTCACGCTGCGCCTCAGTGTTTAGACGCACTTCTACTTCTAAGCGCTCAAAACGGGTTCTTTGTGCTTCAGCGAAGATAGGATCTTCTAGTTCACGCTCACGCTCTAGTTCAATCTCATTCATTAAATGATATTTAACTGCATCAGTCCCTTCACCCATTAAGGTTGACGTGCGAAATACATCGCCTGTCCAATCAAGCTCAGCGACAATATGAGTACAAAGCTCATCTAACTCTTCGTCAGGCACCTGATCAATTTTGTTTAATATCAAAATCTGGGGCAAGTTGGATAACTCAGGCGAAAAACGCTCAAGTTCATTCAAGATAACACGAGCGTTGGCTACCGGATCGCTGCCATCAATTGGTTTTACATCAACCACATGTAACAGACGACGAGTACGAGCCACATGTTTTAAGAAACGAATGCCAAGTCCAGCACCTTCTGAAGCACCTTCGATCAAACCTGGAATATCTGCCATCACAAATGAGCGATGACGACCGATATCAACCACACCTAGATTCGGAACGAGGGTGGTAAACGGATAGTCAGCAACTTTTGGTCTAGCAGCAGAGACTTGACGAATAAAGGTAGATTTGCCAGCATTAGGCAAACCAATCAAGCCAACATCAGCCACAACTTTTAGCTCAAATTTAAGAACTTTTAACTCACCTTCAAAACCAGACGTCGATTTACGTGGTGCTTGGTTGGTAGAGCTCTTAAAATGGGTATTGCCCAAACCACCATCACCACCTTTGGCAATCAGTAACGTCTGACCAAGTTCAATCAAGTCACCCAACACTTCGTCAGTTTCGGTATCAACTACCGTGGTACCGATAGGTACTGGTAAAAACAAATCATCAGAGCCCTTGCCTGAACAGTTTCTACTGTGGCCATTCTCTGCTCGCATAGCATCGTGACGACGGGTATAACGATAGTCCACTAGGGTGTTGGTGTTATCCTCTGCAATGACGTAAATATCTCCGCCCTTGCCACCATCTCCACCATCAGGTCCACCACGTGGGACATACTTTTCTCGGCGAAAACTGGCGATTCCGTTACCACCGTCACCTGCTTTTACCGTTACGACGGCTTCATCAATAAATCGCATCTTACGTTCCTTTATTTACACTCTAGTTTATAGACTCAATAGCAGTCATATACTGCTTCTTTTGCCTATAGGTATCTTTTAAAAAATAGGAGACTTACGTCTATGTTGCTATATATCATTGCTTTATTTATGACAATAACACCCGATAACCAATTGGACTATCGGGTGCGGTATATATTAACTTAAAAAATCACATCTATTTGTCCATGCTAAAAGTGACTATTGAAATACTTTCTTATAAAGAGTACCTCAATATTAAAAACTCACTACTGCTGTACAAATGTATTAAGCTGGAATCTGTGTATAACTGATGCCTGCCATTTGTGTGGCTAAACGTAATACTTGCGTACTATAGCCAACTTCATTGTCATACCAGATATAAACAATGGCATGATTGTCGGTCAAAATAGTCGCTTGGGCATCAACGATACCTACATGGGTATCACCAACAAAATCCGTCGATACCGCTTCGGTAGAATCTGTATAAGCAATCTGTGTTTGCCACTGACTGCTATTAGATACTTTACGCATAAACTCGTTTAATGCATCAGCATTTTCTGGTGCTGTTTTAAGATTCAAGTTTAAAATCGCTAAGCTGACGTTTGGCGTTGGTACACGGATGGCATTACCCGTTAGTTTACCACTAAGCTCTGGCAGTGCTTTACCAACCGCTTTAGCAGCACCCGTACTGGTAATAACCATATTTAATACAGCACTACGACCACGGCGATCCGCTTTATGATAATTATCAATCAAGTTTTGATCGTTAGTGAATGAGTGAATCGTTTCAACGTGACCGTTTTCGATACCGTATTCATCGTTCAATACTTTTAACGTTGGGGTGATTGCGTTGGTGGTACAGCTCGCCGCACTGACGATGGTATCTTCACCGACTGTATCGTTATTTACACCATAAACAACGTTTTTAATCTCACCGCCAGCTGGGGCTGTTAATAGGACTTTTTTCACACCAGTCGATTGCAAATGCTTACCAAGACCCGCTTCATCTTTCCAAATGCCCGTATTGTCAATCACTAACGCATCATTAATACCGTAAGTCGTATAATCAATCTCGCTTGGATCTTTAGCGTAGATGACCTGAACAAAGCGACCATTGATAATCAAGCCATTGTTTTCATCATCAACCACCACGCCACCAGCAAAGCTACCATGAATCGAATCACGCTCTAGCAATGATGCGCGCTTGGCCAAATCGCCCGCTGCCGCAGGACGGACGACGATGGCTTTTAACTGCATACCTTTAGCGCTTGACGCTTGTGATAATAGCAGGCGAGTTAAGATACGACCGATACGACCAAAACCGTATAGCACGACATCAGTCGCCGGATTAACAGTAGTGTCATCACTATTAACGGCTTGAAGTGCTGCTTGCAAATCACTGTCATTAGCGATTAATTGACCAACATCAACCTGTGCAGACTGAAGCTTATCATTAGCCGCTAGCGCTTTAACCATGGCTAAAGTGTCAGCGATATCAATAGATTTAGCCTCTTGGTTACGCAAGGCTACTTTTTGATGCAATGCCAATATTTGACCAACTGACGTCGTATTTAACGTGTCACCGAACAAGGTTACTTGTACGTCTTGCTCATTATAGAGCTTATTCAATAGCCCCATCAGCTCAATCGCTTGTTGCTCTTGATTGTTGTAGTTGCTTAAGTGGTCTTGATGTAATTGGCGTAAGGTATCAGCGTTGCTCACGAGAAACATCCTTATGGTCAGTAATGTGTGATCAGTAAATGATAGAGAATACAGATTAGATAGATTATGTGTGGTCTACGCAATCACTCTAGTATGGCAACCGCACGATATCGGTGTCAGTTATTGATATAGAGTATTGAGATCGCCTAGATTTTAGCCTAAAACGGCCTATTTTGCCAGTGATAACCGATCTGCTAGCGCTTATAAAGCATTTTATTGAGTTATGCAGGTTATTATGAAAATAAAGGCAGCCAATTATGCTGCCTTATTGTTCATTATTGCCAATATCGAATAGTGGATGATAAAGTACCACTACCATTTAACCCAGTATCTAGTAAGTGATGCTTGTTATGGAACGAGGCTAACCGTTTGATTGGTCTGCGAGGTTAACTTAAATTCTTTTAAGTCATAGCCTTGCTGTTGAGCGATTTGACGATATTTGGCATAGGTTTCTTGAGTGACGTTTGGCGAACGCGCCAATAACCATAAATATTTTTTATCAGGCGTTCCTACTAAGGCAGTCTTGTAATCAGCATCACGTGCTAGTACCCAATAGTCGGCACGACCAACTGGCAACCAACGAATCCACGATGGCAAAAAGGTGACCTTTAACTTACTGCCTGACTCATCAACAGGCTTAGCGATACCCTCAGAAGTAATGCCAGAACCGTCTTTCTGTACGCATTTATTAGTGACTATGATACCTGAACCATCGGTTTTTTCCGTATAATTGGCGGTGACATCACTGGCACAATTGCGCTGAAAATACATGGGCAAACGACCTATCTCATACCATGTTCCTGTATACTTTTTTAGATCAACGCTATCCACTGTGGTCGGTGTACTTGCAGACTTATGAATGATGGCGCTTGGCTTAATTGACAACGTCTCTGTGGTGGTTCTATCCGTAGTGGCGTTAGCAGTTATATCAGCTGTAGCATTGACCGGTGGCGTCGCCGCATACGCTGAAAATGCGGCTAATGGTATGATAATAGCTAGGGCTATACCCGTATGCTTGATAAGTCCATTCATAAATATACGCTCCGGTATTTCTTTGTATGATGAGTAAGTAGAGGTTGATGATGAATCAGTATTTTGCGTTGAATGGCGGTTCTGTCCAGATTCTTTTTGCACAGGAGAATTTATTGAACCATTTATCTTATCCCCTAAAAAATCTGATATTAACGGTTCTTTTTCGCTCAACTCTTGTGACCATTTATAATCGTTAGTGCAGTGACCACTATCCTTGGTACAGTAATCACTAACGAAATTACTGCTTTCGCTATATTTTGAATCGCCGTCTTTGTTATTATTGCTGTTAGTCATAGTAGACTCTTTTGCCCGTAGTGGGCTCTTATCAGCGCTTTTATATCCAAAATAGTGATCTTTCGAAGACGTTTTTTTTGCCAAATGGGTAGAATATCGGTCATTTAGATTATCATGGTTGTAGCTAGCATCGTTGCTGGCGTGACCTGTCTGCCGTGTACTATCCTCATTCAGATGATAGTGGCGCGACTGGGTAGTCTGCTTAGATTGAGAACCAGCTTCCTTTGTATCAGACCATGCTGATTGAGGTAACTTATTGGTTTTCATAGAGGTACCATTATTGATAGTGACTGTTAACTATTCTTCTTATATGCCCTATATGTACTCTCATCTTCTGTGCGTCTTCAACTTTTAAAAATATAGAATGTAAAAGCTGGCGCTGCAAGAACTAAATATTATGAGAGCAGTTAAGAGATATGTTGATAAGCAATTCGCTTATAAGAATATAGAGTAAGTACTCTTTGTTTAGGTGATATATATTAATGGCAGCTCAGCTATTAAAACAGTGTCGCAATGTAGGAAAAAGCAACGGTTTGTAAGTAACTATGCGTTTATGCAGCAGAATAAATACCGAGTAAACACATAGTTACTGATTGGATAAATATATTAAAAATCAATTATTTGCACTGATAGATGCCAATTAATGGCAATTCTGGTTCAGAACTGATCAGCATTGGTGCCAACACTCCCTCTATTAGTTTTTTACTATTCAAAGAACTGTCGAATACCAGCAACACTGATACCACCATGCTCTGATACTTGATGTATTATCACAGGTGATAAACCACCCAAACCGATAATCGGCATATCAGCCAATTGTGCCAATGCTGACCATGATTCCCAACCAAGTGGCACAGTGTCAGGATGTGTATGGGTGACTAGTACAGGAGACAAAAAGGCGCCAATGACGGGCGGTAATTGCTGCTGTAACCGAGCATGAGCCAGTTTATTAGCAGCATCAATACTGGCAGCATCATGACAACTGACTATTAACGGATAATTTTTAGACAGCACTCTATCTTGTGTATCCTCCGACCATTGCAACAATGCGGTATGAGACAGCTGATTGGCAACGATTGAATTGGCAGTGGTTGTATCTTTCATTGCTAGCAGCGCTTCAGTGGTTAGGGTCTGCCCATTGACATCACAAGGGACAATCGCCTTAATATCTGGACGCATATGCATCAACTGCGCTGCTATACTTTCTGAGCCAGCTGCCTTTATTCGAATATATACCCAAGCATTGGCTGTTAGCTTGTTTTGATGAAAAGTCAGCCATGCGGCCATTGGATCAGGTGAGGCATCAAAATGCGTCAATGGATAGGTAATTGCTATCGTTGTTGGCACACTGAGCCATTCGAGGATCGTCTGGTTAGCAGCCGGTAAATGATACTTTCCTGCTAATAAATCTGCCTTATTTACCCACGTTAGCGCCTGACCTTCTAGCCCATATTGGCGATGCTTATGCTGCTCATACTGCTGCGCAGTCAGCTCAACCTTATAAATCTGTAAACTGATCTGTTTATCACCATAATCATGATGCAGACGTCCAAGCTTGACCATCGTATTGTCACAAATTTCAATGCCTGTCTCTTCAGCAACTTCCCGAATTAACGCCTGCTCGGCGTTTTCATTGGCTTCTATTTTGCCACCTACAAATTCATAGCGATTGCCTTGATGCTGGGCGGCGTTTCTAAATCCAAGTAAATATTGGGCTTTATGATGAATGACCGCAACTGCCACGTTTACGATAAGTACTTTTTCGCTGTTAAATGAGCTATCAACGTGGTTGTCTGCTTCATTTGGCATCGGCGTCTCCTTTATTACTGTTTTTTTAAAGTGCTATTTGATTAGTTTATACCTTCAAAAAACCAAGTCGATCTAAAACCAACCTATTGATTTATAACAATAATTAGCTAATTTTTATTTATTTAAATCTCATTTTCGGAAATTGTTTTAGATAAGTTTACACAATGACTGCATTTTATTTTATCAATTACCTTGCAAAATCTTCCAATGTAAATGATAATTATTATCGTTAAAGATAGTTACTGTATCGCCATTACTATTCAGCCATTTTTTATCAAAAGGAATTTACTATGAGCATGGTTATCTCTCGTTACTTGAATTGCCGTGAAAACCGTTTACCAACTTTGCAATCACAACACTTATTTGCACTCACTAAAGAAGTGCGTATTGAGCATGAGGGTGAAGAGTATCGACTACGTTTGACACGTAATAATCGCTTAATCCTGACCAAATAGATTAATATCATTCATCATCAATATTAAGGCATGTCCTCATTCTAAAAATGAGATAAATTGCAATCAAACAAGGAAAATAGCGCCGATAATATCGAGATATTAGTCAGATATTTGATGCCGTTTGGCAAGATTTAGCCATTTTCAACCCATTTAGATGACTATCGATTGAATTGAGGACACGCCCTGGCCTACCTATAAAAAAACGCCTTCATTCAAAGGCGTTTTTTATTGCATAAAACAATGCGATTTAGAACTGCCAGCTGTAAACCACATCCACCGCGTTTTCTGCCGCTGAGGTTGCCTCTACATAAATACGTCGAGTTAACTGATAACGAATGGATAAGCTATTTTGAGCATTAAACACCCCTACTCCGTAGCGTATATACAAGTCAGGCGTCACATAACCGGTGACGTTGACGTTGGTGTCTTCACTACTGCCTGAGGCATCAACGGTCAAACTCTGAAAACCAAAAATCTGACCGATCTGATTGGTTAGATTGCGCGTGCCACTCAGTCCAAAGCTTAAGCCCGCGGCGGCTAGGTTATTCGTCACTTGCGATTTAAAGCCTTGCTCACTGATTTGGGTGGCGCCCTTGTTATTAATTCGACCTGTCACCAAAGCATTCATCGCCTGCTGCTGGGTCAAGCCTGCATTATTAAAGACAATAATATTGGGACTTTCTGTATTGCCTTTGACACGTACACCTACCGTTTTGCCACTGATCGTTTTAACCGCCTCAATACTGAGGTTAGGTTTCATCACATCACCGTTGAAGCGCACTTGTCCGTAGTTAAGCTCTAGATTCTGACCAAAAGCGTTGATATTGGTACGACGTGATACTTGCACCACCCCTTTCGCACGCATGACACCCGTGCCATTTTGAGTGATATTAATCGCACCAGCTAAAGGAATAACGGCACCAAAACCACGGAAGTTGATATCATCACCCAAGTCGACACCGATATCCGCATTGATTGACCAAGGTTTCGATATTGCCAATACCTCGTCAATATTACCAATGAGACGACGATCAAGAACCACAGCATCCTCGGTTTGAGTAATGATATCTTCGCTGGCTTCTGGCGGCCGAATGGTCGCTGACGGTACGCTGACCGCCCCTTTAATATCGACATAACGATCGCTTGGACGCACGATGATATCAATATCAGGATTGATTTCTGCCACTAACAATGGTGGCTGAGTAATCACCAAACGCTCGCCGCTGACGCTAAGCTTGGCTTGGAGTTTTTGTTGCCAATTAACGGTACCAGTCAAAACCCCTTTACCCGTACCACTGCTAAAGGTTCCATCAATAGTCGCTTGAGTACCACGAATTTTGGCGTCAGTATTTACATTGGTTAAATTAATGGGCAAATCAAGCATCGCAATACGGCCATTAGCAAGTTTCACATCGCCATAGAATTGCGGCTTATCCAATGTACCGCCCAATCCTCCTGCCATCGTGACATTGCCCTCTAGCACTCGCATACCTGGGAAGAAAGGCTTGAATATCGCAAGGTTGAGCTCATTCAATACCAAAGCGCCCGAAATTGGCTTAGGCGTCTTATAAGGATCAACGACCACTTCAGCATAGCCACGCGCACCGCCACCAGTATTAATATCGGTACGTAGTTTGATGCCCTCAGGGACGGACAGTGCAATCAATGAGACCCGCTTATAAGGCAGAGTGACGGGTAAACTATCACCATCTTGAATCAAGCCGATTTTGCCGTTGTCTGAATACAGTGTGGTATTAATAGTCGGTGGACGACCACGTTGCCAGCCAACAATCGCCTTACCATTAATTTTGCCATGCCAGTCAATATCTTTGGGTAAAAAGACCGATAGTAATGACGTATCTAGATTTTGTAAGGCAATATTCACCTCACCTTTATCAGGTGACGCGATTAAGTTTTCACGTAAGCATACCTTGCCCGTTTGATCGGTGGCTTGCCAGCAATGCGCTGCCAACTGTACTTTTAAATCGTTATTATTGCCATTTTGATTGTTGGGTAAATCAACAATTAACTGCGCTGGCTGTAACTGATTTAAGGTCGCATATTTAGATTGAACACGGCCCTTACCGATGACGCCAGACCAGCTCAGTTTATCCCGATTGAAGCCGCCTTTAAGCCTTGCGCCAATCGTAAGCTGCTCATTGGCAACGTCAAGATTGACCACATGCGCCTGCTCAGTACCATTAAATGTTGCTTTAACGCTTTTAAAACTCTGTCCAGCTGCATCTAAACCTTCAGCGGTGATAATCAGCTGACTTGGGCTGTTTGCCAAATTTACCAGCTTACCGCGCACGCGACCTTGGCGCAAAATAAAGCCTGGCAGCGCAATTCGCTCACCAACCAAATCGATATAAATAGTTGGCAGCGCTTGTCCTACTGGCTGTGATAAGGTCGCACCGCCAGTGACTTTGCCAGCCAATTTATCTGACAACTGATCCAGACTGGTGATATTAATTTTGGTTTGTAATTGCTTAGCATTGCCATTAGCAGTGACATAGTTATCACCCCAACGTAGCACTAAATTATCCGCGTTTAAGCTGTCTATCAAGGCATTTACTTGCTTATATTGCGCCTGTGCATCTTGCGTTTGTAGACGCTTGAAATAGCTTGCCAAATCTTTTGGCAGACGCATCTTCGCTGCTAAGCTACCTTTGGCACTAAGCGGTTGACCCTTTAGCATACCTCTTAAATCAATTTTTTTGATATTAATGATTTGCTGCGAGTCACTCCAGCGCCCATCCGTATCGATAGTGCCGGTGATGAGGCTTGGAGTATCTTTGAGGAAATAACCAATATTAAAACGATCCATCACTGCGTCAATATCCCACGCAATGCCTTGACGTACATCAACCGTCCCTTTGGCATCAATACTGCCTGCCGCGCCCACATGACGGAAACGCTTGATACGAATCAGCTGGTCATCGCCACTGGCATCAATGGTTAGCTTGCCCGCTGGCAGTTGCTCAGCATCTAGCACTCCATCGAAATTCACCGCAAAACGTTGCAGTTTGCCTGCGGCATTTTTACTATTCTTAGGCGCAGTTTGCCACTCGCCACTGGTTTTTAGATCACCTGTGATAATCGCTGGATTATTGGGCAAGAAATAACCCAAATTAAACTTATCGAAGCGACCATCTATCGTCCAGCCGATATTTTTACGCAAATCGATGACGCCCTTGGCATTCACTGCGCCCGCTTCACCATTGTAATTGAGCTTACGAATACTGATAAACTTTGGCGTGCCAGCCGCATCAATAGATAGGCGTCCTTTTGGTACATCTGCAGTATCGACTTGACCATTGAAGCGCGCATCGAACATAGATAGCTCGCCACCAACGATATCGATTTTGGCATCACCCGCACCCGTTATGCCAATAGCACGGCCATCTTGAGTCGCATCAAGTTGCGCCTGCAAGTCGGTCTTGTTTAAGGTAATAATATGACGCTGACCACTAACGCCACCTTTAGTAATAGTCAATAAACGACCACGCGCGCTGACACTACCTGTTAGGCGCTCAAGCGGCAAATCACTGCGATACTGTTTGGGTAATAATCCATTGGTACGCGCATCTATCTGCCATGTGAGCGGACGCTTTTTATTTGCCAATTGAATCTGCCCAGTACCTGATAAGTCGCCCACGACCCCTTTATAGTTCAGGCGATTGATGTCGATGACATCCCCAGCTTTGCGCACGCTCACGTCATAGTTGCCTTTAGGAGCGGCATTCAATTCATTAATGACCGCATTGGCATCTACTGATAACCGTGAGCCACGAATGATGACATCCGCCTGTCCACGCGGACTATCAATATTACCGATATTAGGTACATCGCGGCGGATTAGGTTTTGCCATTTGGCATCGATATACCAAGGCGCTACCTGTGTCGACTTCGCTGACGTTTTGCCTTGGACGATATTAGCATTCACATGCTCGCCATCACGTTGACGCAAATCTGCATCAAGCGCTATGCTACCAGCGCTGTTTTGCTGCTGATAATGTAGTGACAATCGACCATTCAGCTTTTGCGGTGCATATGCTTTGAAATCAGCATAGTCATTAGGAATAACGCGGCGAATATCAAAATTGCTACCTGTCGCTCGTACTTTTGCATCAAAACTGTCTTGCCAATCTAAAATACCTTGCAGAATTAAATTTCCAGCTGGCACCTGAGCATCTAAGCGATCAATACGCATCTGACTGTTTGCAATAACGGCGCGACCTTGATAGTGACCAGACGGAATGTCTTTAGCCGTCAGCTCAGTATTGATACGCAGACGTATTTCAGAGATAACCCCTGTCGCGGTAGCAGTACCACTTTTTAAACGAATTTTTTGGCTTTCAGCATAAGGGATCAAAATATCATCCCATTGCAATTTTGCCTGAAATGGCGAATCCTGATCCAATCCTTGGACAACAAAATCACCGCTCACATCGCTGTCATTGTAGCGACTACGAACCTTACCAACCGTACGTTTTAGCGTCCCTGTTGCCGTGATATTCAATGGGTCAACATAGGCTTTTTCTAGCGCACTGACTTCTGCAATCGCGCTTAAATCTAGCGGATAGTCGCCTTGTAAATCAATTTCACCTTGTAAGGCACTGATTTTGACGATATCAGCATATTGTAAATCGCCGCGACCAACCGTTACCGTGCTACCGACCCATGTTAAATCACGGGCAACAATATCCTGCACAACAATGGGCTCTTTGGTCACTTGTTTATAAGTAATATTTTTTATTTTAGCGTGATCAAAGCGTAAGTTCACTGGTAGCTGTAACGTTTTATAATCGAACGGCTCACCCGTTGGTGGCTTGTTATTGATAATCTCAATGGTTTGTATGTCTGCATCACGCAGATGCACTTCTTTGGCAAATATGGCACGCCAGCCTATCTTGACGTAAGCTTTATCAACCAATACTTCAAGGTCTTCAGTCGCCTTGATATCGATATCAGTGACCCAGATTCCATCACGTAAATTACCGCGACCATATTTAAAATCAATGCCCGTCTCAGCACTGACTTTCTCTAATATAAACTTCGTACCCGACTCTGTACCCATTGCGTAAAAAAACACAGCAAACATGATGGCCAGCACAATTAAAATAAGCACCAGTAATTTGAGCAAAAATGACAGCGGATACCAACGTCTGACGGCACGAGCATCGCGCTGTGCTGGATCTTCATCTGGGGAATTATTAGGCGGGGTATTTTTTGTCAGCATGACACTCAACTACGTTAAAGAATGGTCACCGGCAATCGGCACGATAAATAAGGAATACAACGGATATTGCTAATAGCGCGTGTTGAACCTGTCTCAACTTCACTAACTGAGACGACTTAATAATGTTAAATACGCGCTAAATGATGTCACTACTGGATTACATGGCTATAAAGGCGAGCCAATAAAGAAATGCAGCCTAACGGGTATGCTTTCTTCTGTTACGCCAGCCGCCACATCAACTCGTACCACACCGACTGGCGATGCCCAGCGGATACCAACACCGACGCCGACCTTTGTCTCAGTCTCGAAGTTTTTGTCGTAAGCATTACCCACATCAGTGAAGAATGCCCCGCGGAATCCTGGTTTAAATTCATAATTATACTCTGCACTACCAACCGCAAGCACTTGCCCACCAGTCAAATAGCCCTTGTCGAGCGGTGACAAGCTCTCATAGTCATAACCACGAATACTTTGGTCACCACCCGCAAAGAAGCGTAATTTATAAGGCACATCATAAAAATCATCTGCCCAGATGTAGCCTGTATTCAGACTGCCCAGCACTTGATGCTTTTGCTCATCGCCAAAACTATAAATGCCGCTGACACCCGCGCGAATGATTGCCATATTAGTGTCGCTAAGGGCTTTATCAGCCCCTGCTTCAAGCGAGTAATACTGACGCATACCGCGAGTCGGATTGGTCACGCTGTCTACGTCGGTTTTGTTCATACCATAACCAAATAGCAGCGCTTGCTGCTTAGGCTTAGAGGAAGTAAAGCGAATAGGTAGATCGTCCAACTCTGTTTCATCGACCCCAGTCTCTAGCTCATCTAAACGGTAATTCACAGAGTAGCTGCGATTCCAGCCACTGTCACGGCGAATATTACGCGCCAATGCTGCTTTTAGCGTCGTAGTAGATAAGTCGAAGTTGCCTTCACCTTGGTCGATGACCTCTTCTTCATAGGTAAGACGCGCATCTAATTTATCGTTAAGTGGATGTTTCCAAGGTCGACTGGCATAAACAGCGACGTTTTTAGTAATTCTGGAAACTTCGGTCTCTGCACCAGCTTGATAGCCTTTACGATTGAGCAAATTATAGTCTATTTTTGCCGTCGCTCGCACACCCGTATCTGTGCCGTAACCAAGACCTACTTGGGCATCGCGCGGCTTACTTGAAGAGACAAAAACATACAACGGTACTTTTTTACTTTCTGCCACTTGTCGCGGCGTTTTTCGACCAGCCAGCGTTGGTGGTACAAAGTTTTCATCAGTGATTAAGCTTTCTTCATCAGGGAATATTTTTTGCGCAATATTACTGATGCCGTCGCTTATTTTACCCAAAATATTGTCCGCTTCTTGGTCTTTTTCATCCAATACACGGTCATTTGGTAAGCGGCTCAAGCGCTCTGCTTTTTGTTTGATAGCTTGTAGCTTATCAAGTGTTGCTGCATCAGCTTCAAAATCGATCGCCGCAATGTCGGCGGGATTGACTGTTTCACCGCTATTGGCAGTCGTATTGCCCTCACTCTCTGCGTTATTTTCATCACCATCATCAGCGTTATTGTCTTTATTAACACGGCTACTATTAGAAGCAGCTGAACTTTCAGCACCATTATTGCCCGCAATGTCTAAGGCGCCATCACTATTAATATCGTCGTCGAGTGTGCCGCTATTATTGGTAGGTGTGTTATCAAAAGCCAAAGTACTGGCTTCACTGCGTTCATCTGGCGGCAATATCGACTCAACGTTAACCGTATTAAAATAACGAGTCGCTGATAAGTCATTGCTAAACTCGGTCACCGCTGGTCGATAAAAAGGATCACCGGGCTTAAAGTCAAACAACTGTTGTAATAGTGACAACTCAACAGGTAGCTTGTCAGGATCTTGGGTTAAGGTATTGGTTTCTTCATCGTATGTAAAAAACACAACGTCATCAAACTCATAACGATCACCAGTGTTGTAGACCAGCGACACATCTGCTGTATTATCTGGCAAGATAATATCAACGGATTTGTTGAGCCAATATTGATCAAAATAGCCATAAGTATTACTCAGCGACTCAAGGGCCGCCTTGCTATCTTTATAAACACGGTGATTGAAGATATCATCCACTTGTGGCGGCAAGTCTTTTTCAAGTGCTATATATTCTGGTTGTTCACTGCCTTCACCGCGAATCTCAACAATACGGCTGTCCACACGTACCGGCTCGCCCAGCTCTTCGATAATGACATCGATCGTGTCAGCATTGCGCTGACGTAGGCGTAACGTAATATCATAGTAACCCACTGCTTGGGCTGCCTCTAATGCTGTTTGGCGTAGGCGTGGCAAGGCGGCCGTAAAGTCGGTAACTGACTGAACCGTCGTATCATCAAGGGCAGCCTTGATGTTTTTCATGGGCTGAACGTCATTATCCGCTTTGGTGAGCTTTGGCTTACCATCGACAGCACCTTCAGCGGTCGCCTGCCGTAGATAAATTGTAGTATCTACATGTGGTAATGCCATCACACCTGCATTGAATAAACGATTATAAAGGCGTTTCACGATATTGCCTTTATTACGTGCCATTGGCTTGGGCTTACTGGCTTGTTCGATACTCTGGTTTATTCCCTGAGAGTCTGCTTGATAGTCTGGCAAGTAGTCATCAGGATTGATGATATCTGACGTTGTACCATCTTCATTGGTCTCATCACTGGCATTGGCGACAATCTCATTATCGAAAGTACCGGTTCCATCCACGCGCCCACTACTGACAGAGTCGCTAACATCGATCGGACGCGACATAACTTCAGCCGTCTGTGCGCGTTCAGCGGCGCTCTCATTCCTACCCAATGTCTCAAGGTTGTTAGGAGTTGGCAGATTGGTTGCATCCAAATCCACATCTAAACCAATAGGCGGAGTTGCATCATCTAATGTAGCAATTGGCGCATCAAAATCGCGATCGTTATTGCTGATATCATTATTATTGTTATTGTTATTAACGTTGGTACTATTATTGATGTCATCAATATCTTGGGTATTCTGCATGTCCATCGCAGCTAGCTCACGATCAATCTCCTCGGGCGTCATCATCTGATAACCCTGCTGCTGTATCGCTGCGGCTTGTTGCAACAAGTCATCATTGGCGTTATTGGAAAGATCGAGCTGAGCATCATTTGCGCCAGCCATATTATCCATGGCATTTGCCTGAGCATTAGCCGTACTCTGAGGCTGAGCAGCTGGTTTTTTAGCGCTTTTATCTTGAGCATCAGACTTCTTAATGCCTAGGCTTTGTTCGCTGTACTCATCCAATACTGACTGATCGATAATGCCCTGCTCTACTGCCTTTTTTAGGCGCAATGCATCCAAAGCGATATCGAGCTGAGTATCATCATCTGACAGTGTGGTCGATTGAGTATTGGTTGGTTGATTGTTTGATTGATCGACAGCTATTTGATTGCTCGTAGGTGGTTTAGGAGAACTGACATTATTTGTGGTATCAGCCAATGCAGCAGGTGCCATACCGAAACCCACTAGGCTGGTCGCTAGCGCAGTGAAAAGTGCTGAACGCGTAAAATAAATGCGCGGCGCATTGCCATGAGTTGTCACAGCTGCTGAACGACGTGTTTTTTGAAAACGGTTACTCTGAAAATCTTGAATTTTAATATCCTCTCGAACATTATCCGTATCACACTGCATCATCGATACATTGCGCGCGAGCGTTGAAGGCTGGTGTTTCATGTGTATTTCCTATCACCTCACGCGGCACAATATTATGAACGATAACAATCGCCTAGTCTTACCGGTGAATAAACTTATAGCAGTTGGCTGAATTATGGTTTACTGTCTTGCTTTGGATAATGACCGTTTATAACGCAAACCTTGGTGTCAGATTAGCACCATGTTTTTATCAAAAAATAGACATGCGTGAGTGGTAGCAAGCCTTTGCCATCACTCACACCTCGCGACGCAACCATGCAAAATTTACAAATCATAACTTAGATAATTATGAAATCATAGCGTCGAGCGCATGTATTTTTACCAAAGCCTTGCTATTATACGGCTTAATATTGATAAAACCTATGCTATATTTCGATAAGTTTTTGATACTGTTAATAATTATATCGATAATTACTTTCACTTTAAAAGCGGTATTCAACGCTTTTCTTTGATCTAGCAACCGCGACCCGTCTGTAGGAATTTTCATGGCCAATCAGTTTCAATTATTTAAGCACCGCCGTTTTAGTGCCATGTTTTTTACCCAGTTTTTGGGCGCGTTTAATGACAATATTTTTAAGCAAGCACTCATACTGGTTTTGACTTACACCGCTGCGAGTCAGTTGGGTATGGAAGTCAGTATTTTGAATAACTTGGCCGCGATGTTGTTTATTTTGCCTTATTTTTTGTTTTCTGCACTGGCAGGACAAATCGCGGATAAATTCGAAAAATCAAAACTCACAAGATTGATTAAGCTGCTTGAGTTCGTAATTATGGTAATTGCGGCAGTAGGGTTCGTGTTTGAGTGGTACGCATTGTTATTTGTTGCGTTGTTTCTCATGGGCACTCAATCTACTTTTTTCGGGCCTATTAAATACGCCTACTTACCACAAGCAATGAAAGAAGATGAATTGGTTGGTGCTAATGGTTTGTTTCAAATGGGGACGTCGTTAGCGATCTTGCTCGGTATGATTATCGCGGGTGTTTTAACCCAGATAGCGCAGCCGCTCTATTGGATAAGTGTGACCGTATTGGTCATCGCCGTCTTGGGTTATTTTGTCGCACGATTGATACCCCACATGCCAGCGATGCAGCCAAACCTAAAAATCAACTGGAACATTGTGACCACTAGTGTGGCGACGGTGCGCTACTTATATTCATTGCCTTTTTTGTTCTTTGTCATCCTTGGTAATAGCTGGTTTTGGTTTTATGGCGCGACGTTTTTGACCCAAACGCCAGAATTCAGCAAGGTCATCTTACATGGTGATGAATCAGTGGTTATTTTCCTATTAACCTTGTTTTCTGTTGGTGTGTCGATTGGCTCATTATTATGCAAATCACTAACCAAAAACCAAGTCAGCTTACGTCTTTTGCCCTTTGGTATCGCCGGCTTAAGTATTTTTGCGATTGATTTGTATTTTTCACTGTCAAGTCTCAACATCAATGTGAATAATGCAACTCTGTTTGGCATCAGTGAGCTATTTGCGGTGAGTGGCAGCTGGCGCGTGTTTGCTGATTTATTCTTTTTGGGCTTTAGCGGCGGTTTATACATCGTACCATTATATGCCTCTATGCAAGCCTATGCACCCAAGAGCCACCGCGCGCGCGTCGTTGGTGCCAACAATATCTTTAACGCGATATTTATGGTCACCTCAGCGATTTTCTCTATCGTTATCTTGAACGCTTTGGGATTCAATTTACCTCAGCTATTTTTAGTGACAGGACTCATAAACATTGCCTTCGGTGCCTTTTTATACAGTAAACTCAATAAACATATTAAAAATGCGGTCATCCAAACGCACGATGAAGTGGCTCCATAAGTAAGATTGACATGCTGCTATAGCAATCGGTGTGTTATCAAATGGATAATATTGGTGCTGATAATTTAGATTGTTTGCTATAGTAATACCTATGCGTTAATCACTATCATTATTTTAGAAAAACAGATGATGTTTTTAGAAGAACAGATAAGTTTAATTTTATGATCGTATTTAAGCCATCAGGAGTGAATCATGGCCCTGCGTCCCTTATCCAAAGTCGACCAATTGTTACTTGGGGTCGATAAGGCATTACGAGCTGTCGTACCACATTCAAACCCTAGCACTCGTCCACTACCAGTCAGCAGTGACGAGATTCCTGAGCTCACTATCACCGAGGCGCGACATGTCGCCGGATTGATGCGTATCAATCATACTGGTGAAGTATGCGCGCAAGGTCTGTATCATGGTCAAGCATTTGCCGCCAAAGACAGTGGCGTCAAGCAAGCCATGCAGCAATCAGCCGAAGAAGAGGTCGATCATCTGGTCTGGTGCGAGACGCGATTAGACGAGCTTGGCAGTCATGCCAGTGTCTTTACGCCATTATGGTATGGCATGTCTTTCGGTCTTGGCGCAGTCGCGGGTGCCATCTCTAATGAATTTAGCTTGGGATTCGTCGCAGAGACAGAAGCTCAAGTCAGCGAACATTTACAAGAGCATATCACCCAATTACCAGAGCACGATAAACGCTCAAAAGAGATACTGGCACAAATGGATATTGAAGAGTTGCATCATCGTGAGCTGGCATTAGCAAGTGGCGGCGCAGCGTTATCACCGCCTGTACGTCATACTATGCGCTGGATGGCCAATCGCATGAAAGCCACGGCATATCACTTGTAATTGCCATCTGTGATAGCAGATTTTGAGCAATAGGTTGTGATGGTAAATGCGTTGTGATGATAAGAGCAGTGCGCTTTATTATTGATATTGCGCTCATTTACCCTGCTGTCGCTGGCATAACGTACACGCTATCGCGTTACTATTAACAATCCTACTACTGATAGCGCTCAGTTGAATTTGTTAGGGTATTAAAAATTTGTATGATTTTGCCGCAAAGACATGAGCTAATAACCATTCAATTGCTAAATAACAACTAAATAAATTAAGGTAACGATTTTTATGAAAGCCATCAACCAATCGACTCTCTCTGCCCGTTCGTCTAGCAAGTCGCCTAAACTGGCAACTCTGACAGCACTGGCAACAGCTTGTGCCATGCTATTATCAGCGCCTGTCAATGCGGCAGAAACCAATGCGGCAACAGATGCTGCAAAGACCGATACTACTGCCACATCGGTGCCTAGCGCTATGGATTCTAGCAAACGTGTGATTCGTCTTGCTCGACCGACTGCGGCTAGTACAGCACAAGAGGGTACTTTACCGACTGCGGCGGTGACAGCCAATACTCAACCAACTGACCTTCAAAGCAATAGCGTTCCACAAAGCGCTCCTTTGCCAAATAATGCTCAGCCGTATCGTGCGCCAATGAGTACATTGCAACCACAAGATGTTGTACCAGCACCAAAAATACCTGAGTTCACTGGCACCACTCGAGTTTATGAGCCTGGTCCATTGACCGCTACTGGTGTCGACCTGCGTAGTGGTCAGCTTGCCAATATACCAACGCCGCAAGTGCAATTGTCGGACGTAAGCTTTGTACCGACTGTGTTGATTCCTCAGCAAAACGGTAATAACAACGATCAGCTAGACGTGAGCTTGCTTGATGATTTCATCGAAGACGTCTCACCTAATGCCCGTCATTACCCACCAAACTTCCCTAACCGCTCACAGCGCCATTATACGCGTGAAAAAATCAAAGTATTGGCTGAATGGATACAGCCTTATGCTGAATCACCAAATGCCTCTTATGATGTATTGATTCGTGCCGCTAAACTCAATGGCATGGGACGTAACTTAGATTTGGGATCAGACTATACGATACGTGGTGGAAAATATGTTGACCGTGCCATTAAACTGCAACCTGATAGCGGCGAAGCCAACTTCTTATATGGCATGATGTTGTCAGAAGGCGGCGGCTTCAAAGAAGGTCAAAAATACCTAGACCGCGCAGTGTCTCTTGGCTATACCGAAGCAGAGCAAAGCTTGGCACAGTCAGACTTGTTAAGTGATCGCCGCGATAATGCACTAGAGCGCTTGCGTCGTCTTGAACAGAAAAACCCTAACAATGACATCATTCGTCAGCAAATCAAACTTATTGAAGAGGGTAAATTCTACATTTGGGATATACCTGCGCCTGACATCAATGTTAAGCCTAGTGCTTAACATCGATTGGGTGTTTCAATGTCATTAAGTGAATTTACCAAATACTATGATTGCTCCATAAGCTAGATTGACTCGACTAAGCCCCTGACTTTATATAGAAATTACTTCAATATAGAGTCAGGGGCTTTTTTATGTCTAGCAAAACTCCATTGAATCCAACTTGCTGTCTACCTTATTTAAATGCGTGTTCGATTCAATTATCGAAGTTTAAATCGTGTTTTTGAAATTTAAATAAAATAGTTTAATGCGAAAAGTTACGCTACACTTCTTATTATAAATTACTGACTCAATCATGCTTTTACGACTAACTGGACTCACCTATGACTTTCGCTAACCCTATCAAAAATATGGTGACGCATGCTAAGAAAACCCCATTTTCGATCACATCAGTCGCCTTGATAGCCGCGGTAGCATTACTACCTGCGTGCAGTACGGTATCAGTGAATAAGCAAGCGTCAGCGAAGACGATTACTGCGCAGCGCGGTAATATCGTCACCACCAAGAAACTAAGCAGTGATACGGCATCAGCGCTCTTATCGGCAGGGCTCAATGAGCAAGCCTGTATGCAGCAGTTTGATTTATGCCTCACTCAGCTGACTGACAGTATTTTGAATGAACACTACCGTCCTGCTTTGGCAGTTTTTGCAGAGTTACACTACGCAAAAGCGCGACAGCTTTCTGCCTCTCAAGACTGCCGCAATGCGCTGGCTCGCCCGCCACTTGATCCTTATTATGCCAATGCACCTTTAGAAGATACAGAAGCTAAAGTCCAGCAAGAAAACACCAATCGCTGTCTAACAGGTTATCAAGAGCGATTATTCGATGCTATCAAATCCAGTTATACCTATTTATTTTATGACAGTTTGACGCATGATTTTGAGGGCGCAGATCAAGACAAAAGCCCCTCTCAGGCACAGAACCGTATTCCAAATGACACCGATATTCAGACCCAAGACATCTATAATGCCGCCAGTAATGATGTGATAACCCAGCTTTATAGATCAACCAACGGCTCAAATAAGTTGATGGGCGGCACCAAAGTAGATTATTTGCCCACATCCGCTAGCACTCTTAATGACAGTAGCCAAGCCGCGATTGCCAATTACTCACCGCTCAAGGGCAAACCGACTGATCAAGTCAACGTCATGAAAATACAAATTGATGATTATGATCTTGGTGTTTATTTGCCTAATGAAAATAACTATTTGCAAAATGCACATAAGCAGACCTCTGCACTAGCAGACTTGGTTTCCACTTACGAATTACGCCTCTCTGGGCTTAACTCAATCAGCAAACGCCCAGGCTTAGGTATTAGCTTGGTGGCCTCACTGGATGACCGCTATACCACCACGATTCGCCAATTATTAGTGTCATCATTGTCAGGTCGATTGACCAATGAGAAAGATGGAGACACAGATGAGAGCAAGCCAAGTTCGCGTATCTATCCTACTGGACATTTGCTGCTAACAGGATTGATTGAACCAAGCGGCGATAGCGTATTGGATGTACTAAGCAGTCGCAAACTCGATATTCATTTATACAACCCATACCAAAGCGAAAGCGTTAACATCCTTAATAGTGACTATCCACTGGCGGCTAACTTTTCTGCAGGTTATGGCTTATGGCTGTCTGAGAACCAGCTAGATGGCGTCGGTTATCTCAATTTGATCACTCGCCAGCCAGAGGCCAGACTGCCCAAATTATTCATGCTTGAGCCTTATGATCCCAATAAGCGCGTCCTGATTATGCTGCATGGTTTGGCTTCTAGCCCTGCCACTTGGGTCAATTTAACCAACGATATTCTCAACGACGATAAGTTGCGTGATAACTATCAAGTGTGGCAGATATTCTATCCAACCAATTTGCCTATTTTAGAAAATCGTTATCAAATACAACAGTTAATCAACAGCACCTATGAGCAAACTGATCCTAAAGGACAAAATCGCGCCAGCAAAAACAGCGTGATTATCAGTCATAGTATGGGTGCCATTATCGCTCGCATGATGCTATCTGATGAAAACTTGGTCGATGACCTAGATCGACTAGACGATCAAAATGTGCTGTCTGATAGTGAAAAACGTAAGATTCGTGACGCACTTAAAGCATCATTTGGCGAAGATCAGCTAAAAGAACGCTTTGAGCTAAACGCCTTACCACAAGTAGATACGGCTGTCTTTTTATCAGCGCCTTTTCGTGGAACTGACTATGCAGATCGCTGGTTCACTCGGGCACTGCGCCGTATTGTCTATTTGCCAGTTGGTTTGGTAAAAACTGTCACGGACAACTTAGCCACCATTGCCACGCAAGGTGATTTGGCACAAAATCCTTTGGGTGCGTTATATTTACAAAATGGCGCAAGTCAGCTGAGCGACAAATCCTCTTTTATACAGCTGACGAAAGACATCACCATCAATGATCGTGTGACCTATCACTCTATCATTGCCAATAATGATGCCGATATTACTAAAGGACTGGCGCAAATGCAGCCAGCTGGTGCAAAGGTTGATTTGTCGCAAGCAGTAGAAGAAGACACCAAAGATGAGACAGTCGGTACCAGTAGCTCTTCTGATAACTCAAAGCTCTCTGCCCAACCACTGGTTGCAGCCGTCACCGTCAATGAAGATATCAGCCAAGCGCTAACTGAACGTCTCTCAGATGGTATTGTTCCTTATACTAGCGCTCATCTTGATGGCGCGGCCTCTGAGACGATTATCAGCGGTGGTCATAGCATTCAAACTAACCCGCAAACTATTTTGACATTGCGCCAGATTTTACACAAACAATTGCAGGAATGATGATTGCTTGTATCATATAGCACTGCACTGGTCTTTGCACTTTAAAATTAAGAGTAAAGCAGATGGCTTTGCACCTTTGTACTCTGTTGGATATTTGTGCCTATACTAGGACAAAAATAAAACATTACTGTTATTAAGGTAAACTTGATAACACCTTGTTTTCCCAAGCGATTAGTCTGATATATCTGGGTTTATCTCAGCAGTTTTTAATGACTATCAGGTATGCGACCAATCTGTTGCGCAGCTTGCGTGTGTATCGAGGGAAGCGCATAATATATTGACAGCACCTGACAGTAATGTATTAATTTATAGGGATATAAATTACTTAATTCAGCTAAACAGTCGTTAGCTTAGCCGCACTCTATCCCTAAGATTGCTCGCTAATCAACACTGAGCCATTGCCCGTACTACTTTTTACCTTAATCTATAGACGATTGCGGGCAGTTACTTGAGCGTTTTATGGAAGCCAGCGCTATTCAGCTAACAGATAAGGGTAACCGTTTATGTTCGCTACGTTTATGATTGACCAGCTCGATGCGCTGATGCTCGCGCGTATCCAATTCGCTTTTGTTATCTCGTTTCATATTGTTTTTCCCGCCTTTTCTATCGGACTTGCCAGCTGGTTAACGGTGCTTGAATTCCGTTGGCTCAAAACAGGCGAGCCTATCTATGCTGAAGTCTACAAGCATTGGGTCAAAATATTTGCCGTGGTATTCGGTATGGGCGTGGTATCCGGTGTAGTAATGTCCTACCAGTTCGGTACTAATTGGGCGGTCTTTTCTGACAAAGCCGGTAACGTCTTGGGCCCCCTACTCGCCTACGAAGTATTGACCGCGTTTTTCTTAGAAGCGTCTTTTTTAGGTATTATGCTGTTTGGTTGGGGGCGCGTGAGCAAACGTATGCACTTTGCTTCCACTGCCATTGTCGCCATTGGTACACTGATTTCAGGCTTTTGGATTTTAGCCGCCAACAGCTTTATGCAGACGCCGCAAGGCTTTATGATGGGCGCAGATGGTCTTTTATATCCTACCAATTGGCTTGAGATCATCTTTAGCCCTTCATTCCCTTACCGCTATGCTCATATGATGACAGCGGCATTCTTGACGACAGCCTTTGTCATTGGCGGGGTTGGTGCTTATTATATTCAATCTAAAAAGCATACCGAACACCGTCAACATGGTCGTGTCATGCTAGGTATGGCCATGATTATGGCTATATTTGTCGCACCTGCTCAAGTATTGATTGGCGATGAGCATGGTCTAAATACTTTAGAGCATCAGCCAGCCAAAGTCGCAGCGATGGAAGGTATTTGGGAGGATGAGCGCGGCGCAGCGTTACGCCTATTTGCTATTCCTGACCAAGAAAACCAAACCAATAAATATGAAATAAGCATCCCCTATGTTTCAGGTTTGATTCTTACCCATTCGTTAGATGGGGAAGTAAAAGGTCTAAAAAACTGGGCACCTGAAGACCAACCACCGGTGATGATTGTATTCTGGGCATTTCGTATCATGGTTGGTATTGGCATGTTAATGGTGCTAGTCGGCTTATTTAGTCTCTATAAATACTTTAAAAAACAGCAATATAATCCCGAAAGTGTCTGGTTCCACCGTGCTTGGATGATGATGACGCCACTTGGCTTTATCGCATTATTGGCGGGCTGGTTTGTGACCGAGACAGGACGTCAACCATGGACCGTATACGGTGTGATACGCACCGCAGAAAGTATGTCACCGCTCGCAGCACAGCAAGTGGCAACCACGTTGATTGGTTTTATTGTCCTCTATATATTTGTCTTCGGTGCAGGCAGTTTTTATATTCTACGCTTGATCGCTCAAGGGCCAAAACCGTACGAAGACCCTGCCGATGATAATTTCTATGAGCACTCAGTGACCGAAAGCCAAGGTCGTGCGCTCAGTGGCGATAGCAATCCTGCTAAGAGCACTGAAGAAGATATAGATACTCCTGCAAACGACGTCGATGATGGAGGGTTACGCTAATGTTTAACTACGGTGATGTATTAGACTTACCTTTAATTTGGGGCGGACTGATCGCTCTATCCGTCTTTATATATGTATTGCTTGATGGCTTTGATTTGGGCTGCGGCATCTTGTTTCCCTTTGCTGGCTCAGACAAAAACCGTAGCCGCATTATGAACTCTATAGCCCCGTTTTGGGATGGTAACGAGACTTGGCTAGTATTGGGCGGTGGCGGCTTGTTCGCTGCTTTCCCAGTGGCTTATGGCATCATTATGACGGGGCTTTATCTGCCTGTTACTTTTATGCTATTCGGTCTAATAATGCGCGGTGTGGCATTTGAATTTCGCTTCAAAGCATCGTCACGTCGTCACGTATGGGACACTTTCTTTTTTGTTGGTTCAGTCGTTGCTACATTCTCTCAAGGTATTATGCTTGGGGCGCTTGTACAAGGTCTTGAGGCAAGCAACCGTCTCTATACTGGTGGGCCATTTGATTGGTTAACACCTTTCTCGATTGTGTGCGGCTTTGCCATGATTATCGGTTACGCCTTGCTTGGCTCTACATGGCTCATTATCAAAACTGAGCATACCCTACAAGTCTGGGCACGCAAAGTGTCTGGCTGGATGCTGTCTGCTTTAGTAGTGGCAATGATCGTCGTCACAGCGTTTATGTATTTTTCAGACATTAATGCCCTCGAAGGCTGGTTTGGCTTTCCAGGTCTATTATATCTAGCACCTATGCCAATTATAGTTTTACTATTATTTTTCTTGATGCGTAAAGACTTAAGTGGCGAGCGCGAATATCGTCCTTTCTTATTGACTGTGGCACTGTTTTTGATGGGCTATATCGGGGTTTGTTTCGCCATGTTCCCATATATCGTGCCGTATCAGATGACGATTTATGAGGCAGCCGCAGCTGACACCTCACTATCCTTTATGTTAGTTGGTGCCGTCATAATGCTACCGATTATCCTGAGTTATACCGCTTTTGCCTACTACACCTTTAAAGGTAAAACTGGACATGAGCATATGTACTAAGGGTAAACAAAGGATATAAAAATGTGGCTACTGCAAATATGAGCAGTGGCTACACTTTTTAAAGCGTATTAACACGTAGTAGGAGGCGAGCATGAAGAAGCTCAGTAAGAAACAGTCACAATGGGCATGGTTCATTGGGCTATATATAGCAGGGTTTGCAGTTATTTTTACGATTGCTCAATTGATCAAGTTGGCTATGGGCATCTAGCAATCATTTGCAGCCCACTTAGCCATGGCTATATCACATAAAAAAGCAGCGCCGATTCATCGACGCTGTTTTTTTATGTGATTACTTATATAAGATTAATAAGAATTAGGCATCTTAATCTAAGCGCCTTGATGGTGATCAACACCGTTACTTTTGATAAATTCATTTACCTGCGCCAAGCGTTCAGGCGTGCCCACATCTATCCAATTATCAGAAATGATTTCAGCCGTGATTTGGAACTTTATCATCGCTTGCTTGAGCAATGGTGCCAACGCCGCTGACTGACCTGATACCAACCCATCGACCAATCGTGGTGACATCACACTAATGCCAGCAAAGGTGTATTTGTCTGCATCACCAATTGGCTGCTCGCTGGCTAAACCATTATTGATCGCAAAATCACCGCCGTTATTATGCTCTGGATTGTCAATCAATAACAGATGTGCGCGCTGATCTGCGCCAAGCTTATAATCTCGCAACTGCGCAAAATCATAAGTCGTCCATACATCTGAGTTCACTAAGATAAATGGCTCATCGCGCAGCTTGCCAGTTTGTAACGCTTGAAAAATACCACCTGCGGTCTCTAGAGGCTCATCATCCTCTACTGACCAATGTAATTTAACACCGTATTGACTGCCATCACCCAGTGTATCCATCAGCTTATCAGCCAGCCATGACGCATTAATGGTGATATCAGTGATACCAGCTGCTTGTAGCGCTTTAATGTGCCAGACGATAAGCGGTTGCCCACCCACCTCGACCAGAGGCTTGGGTGTATCAAGTGTCAATGGACGCAGACGCGTGCCCTTACCAGCAGCCAAAATCATTGCTTGGGTAATCATTGCTCGGTCAATCTCAGACATGTGCGCTCCTTTTCTTATTTTATTGGATTATACATTCAGATTAAAACTTGCTAATGTTTTAACGTAACTTATCAAATGAGCATTCGCGTCAAATGAAACTCGCAAGTGGTTCACCCTAAATATATTGCTGTACAAACTTAATCTGATAAGCTGGCAGTATATTATCCCTGAAACTCTCATTAAACGGCGCTACTGCTCGTTGCATATGCGGTCTACCGTGCGCCTCTAACCATTCTAACTCGAACATTAAATCACGCATCACCTTAGGAATATCCGCCAAATAGCGGTCTTTGCCATCTCGCTCAGACAAGCGAATAAAAATTCCCAACACTTTTAAATGTCGCTGTACACCCATGACATTCATATCGTTTTCGAGCTGCTCTATGCTATCTGCCGTAGTCAAGCCTGCCTGCTTTTGCAACTGCCAAAAATCATTAATCCATGCAGAGACTTGGCTCTCTGGCCATTCTACATAAGCATCTCGCAGCAATGACACCAAATCATAAGTATAAGAGCCGATGACGGCGTCTTGAAAGTCAATCACGCCTAAGCGCGAGCGATCCGCTTGGTCCTGCATCAAATTGCGACTGTGATAATCACGATGGACGATGACTTGTGGTTGCTGCAAAATCTCTTTTATTAAGGCTTCTTTTAAAGTATTCCATAATGCTTTATCAAACTCGACACCGATATAAGGCATAAACCAATCGCTAAATAAATCCATCTCACGATCTAATAACTCGGTATCATAATCTGGCAATTGATGTTGCGACTTGGCTGTTTCAACTGGCACGGTCTGTAGCGCGACCAACGTCTGCATTGCCAACTGATAATGCTCATCTATCTGCGCAGGCGTCGCATCAACAAGCAGATGGGCGAACTCTATCGCACCAAAATCCTGTAACACCAAAAAGCCTTTCGTCACGTCTTGCGCAATGAGCGTCGGCACATTGATCGCCGGTGCCATCAGCTTAGTCACATTGATAAACTGGCGCATGGCGTCTTGTTCGTCCGCTGAATCCATGACAATATAATGTGCGACTGTCGTGCCATTACTGTCTGACAGCTGGATTCTATGGTATTGGCGAGCACTTGCGTCACCGGGTAGACTATCGAGTTGGAACGTTTGACCAGCAAATACTTGCTGCAACCAGCTCTCTAATTGTTGTAGACGGCTATTGAGTTTGGTATCGATCATATTAGGCTCTAAAAGTATTTTATCAGTCATAATGGGCATCGCAGGTTAAATATAAGTCATAAACAATTAAAGTAGTGATAAGTCAGGCAAAACCTTGTTAAAATAGCAACGTCTTGAGCCAAAAAAACTGCGATAGCAGGCGTATTGGGATATCATTCGACATCTAGCGCTGAGCATAACCTCAGCAACCATTCAAAAAACAGCTTGGCTATATTATAAATTTTGGTAAATAGTGTAGCTGATTTGGTTTTTTTTGACTATGATTAGTCGTCATTATATGTAAAACAGCCAAATTCTTAAGATAGCATTATCAATCAGTGATTTTTTAGTCGTTTATTAACCGCCATACATGATTAATAATATGGTTACTAAATTCAGTATCGCAATCCAATAGGCTCTGCAATCATAGGTGTGCCCTTGTTATATTCTCCGCTTTACCAAAGCATCCGTTTGATCTTATTTGGTGCCTTAGGCTTGTCCAGCCTAACCGTTAGTGCTGCGCCCAGCAATGCTGACACACAGCAAACTGAGTCGCTAATCACTGACAGTAGCACCCGTTATGTCTCTGATGTTACACCTGATGCCAATCGCAGTAGTGTCCAAAAAGACAGCGACTATAATGATATCCGCTATCAAAATAGCAATAATCAAAAGACTGACTTTCAGCGTAATACGTCTCAAAAGGCTGCTACTGATAACAATGCGTCAGATAGTAGTTTTGACAATACTTTTAATGAAAGCACCTTTAGTGAAAGCACCTTCAACGACAGCATCTCTAATGAGAATACTATTAATGAAAGTCCCTTAGACAACCGCCCTCTAGAAATTACCGCCATTAACGAGAGTGATGATCAAGGTTTTGTACCAGCAGCAGATACGATTGCGACCACTCAAAACAATAGCACTGCTCAGCTTACTGAAACCACTGCACCTAAAGCCGCACAGAAGACTGGTAAAGTTGATGTGAGTGATGAAAGTATTCAAGATAGTCTGCTGCGCTTAGCAGAGTTTTATGAGCTGACACCCGATACAGACGCCTCAACGTTAAACAATAGCGATAATGCTAACCAAGATGTCATTCAAAACGAGCTAACACCTACCCCGCAAACCATTCCAAAAGTGGGTAAAAACTTACAGTTATTACCGAATGCTGTAGATAGCGCCCAACGCTGCGAAGGTCAATGGGTTTATCCAAAGAGCAACCCCAACTATCAACGCGCGGTCAATGAGGCGGGAGCAACCCATGGACAGCCTGCGCCAAACTTAAATGGTCTCCCGAATAATCAAGCGCCGCTGTTTTCAGAATCAGATTATGGTTATTACGACAATGTCGACTATGCAGAGCTGTCGGGCAATGTCATCATCAATCAGGGTACCCAGCAGATAGAAGCAGAAAAAGTCTTGTTAGATTTGAGCAATGGCATTGCCGCCGCTCAAGGTAAAGTCATGTTTACTGACCAAGCGACAGGTCAGCAAGTATCACCTAGCAACGCACTAGATAGCAATGCGCCAAACCGCTCATCGAATAACCCCCAAGCCAATTTCACTGAAAAAGCATCAAAAGGTGGTCTTATTGGGGTCGCCGATAGTTTGAACTATAATACTGAAACTGGGCAGTCGACAGCTAATGATGTGGCTTTTGCTAGTGTAGAACTGCAAGCTCATGGTTATGCCAAGCGCTTGAACAGACCGAATGACAGTCAATATGAGCTAGATGATGTCATGTTTAGTACCTGTCCACCAACCAATCGTAAATGGCAGTTTGATGCCAAAAGCATTGATTTAGATACCGATACAGGTCGCGGCGAAGCTTATAATACTACTTTCCGTATCGCTGACGTGCCTGTGTTCTATTTGCCTTACTTCAACTTCCCGATTGATAATCGTCGCACCAGTGGTTTTTTATTGCCGAATGCCAGTATCAGTAGTGAAAGCGGTCTTGAGATTGATATACCCTACTATTTCAATTTGGCACCCAATTATGATGCCACGCTCAATACCCATATTTATACCGATCGTAATCCTATGGTGTCAGGCGAGTTTCGCTATCTGACCGAAAGTTATGGCGAAGGTATTTTTAATGGTTCATATTTACCTAATGACAAAGAGTACAATGACGAAGACCGCTCTAGCTTCTTTTATGATCATTATTGGTCATCTAAGAGCATTCCACGCTTAAGCGGTGATGCAAAATACAGCTATGTGTCAGATTCAGACTACCTCAATGATTTTGACACGCTGGGTCTATCAGACAGCACCATAAACTTACCACGCCGTGCACGTGTCAATTATTATAATAACTATGTTGATGGTGAATTGAAGGTAGAAACCTTTCAAACTCTAGACGCTTTTACCAGTAATGGTAAACCCTTAGAAGACAAAGATAAACCTTATTCAAGATTGCCGCAGCTCAAGCTCGATTATCGACTGCCTTGGGCGAAGAGCTTCGATATCACTGGTGTACACGATTCTGCTTATTTCAAAAAATCCATCGACGATGGCTCTGAGAATGAAAAAAGTGGCGGGCGAATTTATAATAAACTCAGCGCCGTTTATCCAATGGAAAAATCTTGGGGTTATATCAAGCCAAAACTGAGCTTACAACATCTCTATACTTCTTATGACGAGGACAGCTTAGCCGACAACCAGTTGAGTGATAAAGACGGTAGCCAGTCGGTATTTGTACCGCAAGCCAGTATCGATGCAGGTCTGAATTTCTATCAAGCAGGCTCGCCTTTTGGCGCATTCGACGATACCATGGGTGGCTATCGCTTGCTTAGCCCGCGATTGAAATACACCTACTCGCCATATGAAGACCAAAACGATATTCCGAACTTTAATACGCGTATTGCCTCTATTAACTATGAACAGCTGTTTTCTGACAGTTGGTTCTTAGGGCATGATCGCTTGCAAGATTTGCATTCGATTACTCCTGGTATCAATTATCGTTACATCGACGCAACGGGTGTGACACGTTTTGATGGTAGCATTGCAGAGCAGTTTTATATCGATAATGGACGTGTTACGCTTGATGATCAGCAACCTGTCTTCACCTCTTCATCTTCAGGGATGGTTTGGGATACCAGCACGCAGCCTTACAACAACTTTTGGGTTGATGTTAGTGGCGCACTGACCAATGATTATGATTTAAATTATATTACGACTGAGCTGCGTTATCAGCCGTCTGACAACAGCTTGTTTAATGTTGGATTTGTCAAACGTCAACGTGATGAAAACACCGATCAGCTACCGCTCTCTGCTTTTACCGCATCGGCTGTCTTTCCAATCAATAACAGCTGGCGAATCTTGGCTCAAGGTCAATACGATTACAATCGTGATAAAGTTCTTGATTCGTTAGTCGGCGTTGATTACGAAGATTGCTGCTTTGGTTTTGCAGTTTATGGTCGTCGTTACTATAATGACTTAAATGTCAAAGACAAACCAACGCAAGCCATTATGGCAGAGATTAGATTGAATGGTTTGGGTAGTGGTAGCAGCCGCCTGACTCGCTTACTCTCTGATAAAATCTTGGGCTTTGAACCTGTCCAGACTGCTTGGAAAGATTAAGACCGTGCTTGTATAAATATTTTTACTATATATTTCATAACCCAGTTTGTAACCCTATTATGGTCAACCCTGTCTAATATTTGACTGTTAAAAGTATTAAACAGCGTTGACCAACTACCATCCGATGCGATGACATTGATGAGGAGCATCATGAGATTTTTTTCTTTACGTCAAACCAGCCGTGCTGTATTGCTAGCTATGAGTGCCAGCCTTGCGCTTACATTGAGCGCCCAAGCTGCCACCGTTAAACCTGCAAAATCACAAGCGCCTCAAGCAAATGCCGTGACCGCGCAGAATAACGTCAATCGTTTGACGCCAGCCAATAGCACCGACGGTATTATTGCTTTAGTCAATGAAAATGCTATCTTAAAGAGTGATTTGATCGATGCTATCACTCAAGCACAAGCACGTGCACAAGCAGCAGGTGAACCAATAGCAAACTCAGCACAGCTACAGTCTGAGGTGTTAAATGCGCTCATATTGCGTGAGTTACAACTATCAATGGTCAAGCGCGTCGGTTTAAACCCTGATGAAGCGGCTATTAATCAACGCCTTAGTCAAATTGCGCAAGCAGAAGGGCTGACGAGCATCTCAGCTTTGCAACAGCGTTTGGACGCAGCAAAACCTGGTAGCTATGCGGCGCTACGTGCGCAATTAATCGAAGACGCAGCCATTCAAGCCTTGCAACAGCGCCAAATCGGTAACCGCGTGCGCATTAGCGAACAGGATATTGATGCATTTTTGGCCTCGCCTGAAGCCAAGCGTTTAAACCAGAGTGAGTATCAAACGATTCATGTACGAGTGCCCTACATGGATGACTACAGCCGACTCTCAGAAGCCCAACGCAATGAGGCGTTAAAGGTAGCAGAAGCTCTGCGTACTCGCCTGCTTGCACCAAACGTTGATGTCGCTGAAGCGGTCGCTGCTAGCCAAGGCAACTATCCTATTCCGCTACAAGGTGGCGATATGGGCTTTCATAAAGCCGCGTCTCTACCTACAGAGCTATCAAGTGAAATTACCAAACTTGAGGTTGGTGCGGTCAGCGCACCATTAATAACACCTGAAGGTATCGATATCATCAAACTTGCTGACAAAAAAGCCAGCGACACTATGCTGATACCGCAGTGGCGTACTCGTCACATATTGGTAAAAGTTGATGAGCTACAGACAGATGCGCTTGCTGAGCAAAAGATTAATGATTTGTATGAACAGCTACGCAGCGGCGCTGATTTTGCTGGTTTAGCATCGACCTATTCAGATGATCCCGGTTCCGCTGGGCGCGGTGGCGATCTTGATTGGGTGAGCGAAGAAGACATGATTGGTCCATTCGAAGCCATGATGAAAAACACAGCGGTTGGCGACTATTCTGCTCCTTTCAAAACCCAGTTTGGCTGGCATATATTGAAAATAGAAGGCAAACGCCAACAAGATGTTAGCGATCAATATCGTCGCAACATGGCACGTCAAGCGCTTTATCAGCGCTTAGCACCACAAGCCAAAGAAGACTGGCTACAAGAGCTACGCGCAGGTGCTTACATCCAAGTACTTGGCTAACTGATATAGGCATCGATAAGTCAAATCTAATAATGCTTTGTCAAAAAGGGTATATGCTAATGCATGTACCCTTTTTTTATTAACGTTCATTTATGCGCTAAAAATAATCAGAAGGTCATCTCAAATATATTGCAGCATATCCAAATACAAAAACATCAAATAAAATAAATGTAAGCATTACGCACACAAAGAAAAGCCCCGAACCTAGGGCGATTGGTTCGGGGCTATGGCGCTTCATATTGTTGTTATTATTTCTTCCATGCTGACTCATCCTAAGTCATAAACAGTATCCTATAAGACAGCGGGCTGACCTGTGCTTTTATTGATACTGTCTCAACACTGCATCCATGCGTATCCTTGTGTTGATGCAGGTATTGTAGGGTAATCAGTTTAATGCGACTAGAGGCTAAAGACCTTATTTAACGTAAGCATATGCTTACAGCCTCTTTTAACATTGCATCATACGATGGCTATAGTAATGGCAGGCTATCAACCCTAACTTCTCTGCTCTTCTGCATGTTCCTTTGAGACTTTTTCACCTTCTTTTTTACCTTCTACTATTTTATTATCAGTCTCTTTGATATCTTCCGCTTCTGCAGTAGGGGCATTTTGCGCTTGATTGCTCTCCTCTTCTGGTTCGTATTGTAAAGTCGTCATAACAGGAAAGTGATCCGAACCTATCGACGGCATACGCCGAATATCTACCACCGTAAAGCAAGCACTATGGAAAATATGATCCAGCGCCCAACGTAAAAATGGATAGCTGACATGAAACGTATTGATAAAATGTCGACCAATACGCGGATCCAACAATCCTGAGATACGTTGAAAGCGTCGCGTGGTCTTTGACCATGCTACATCATTGAGGTCGCCTGCCAATATCGCCGTTTGCTTGTTTTCTTTGATGTGCTTGCCAACCATCAATAGCTCAGCATCGCGGGTGGTAGATTTATCCGCTTCCGTCGGACTCGGCGGCATGGGATGCAAGCAATACAACCAAATCACGCGACCACTTTGCAGGCGCAGTTGGGCATGAATAGAAGGTATGTCATCAATCATCAAGTATTTAACTTCAGGATCAATCAACTCAAGCTTAGAATAAAGATGCATCCCATACAGATTGTCTAGTGGCACTTTTACGGTGTAAGGATAATCAGCCTCGATTTGATGCAGCGCTTTTTCCCATTTTTCATCACTCTCTAGCGCAATTAAAATATCAGGCTGTCTTTGCTTCACCAAATCCACCAATTTTTGGGTGTCATCATTGGGCGTTAGTACGTTTGATACCATTATTTTTAGTTGATGCACCTGCCCTTCTGGCTTGTCTTTTGCCTTTTGAACTTCTTTTTTCCATAGCTTGGTATAAGGCAATACCATCCTAAGCTGAAAGGCTAATGTAATGCTTAAGACGGTAAATAACAGCCACTGTCCCAGCTGCCACTCTGACCAAAAAATCAGCATACCAATCCAAGCGATGACACCCAACACCATGATCTGAATACGCGGAAATTCAACACCGCGCACCCACCAATTATCCAGTGGTATCCAGCCCCAAATCGTCACAAATGCGATGAACCCTGCTAACCACTGTATGCTGTAATATAATAGTGAGAGATCCATAGTATGTATTAGCCGTCTATTAAATGATGAATATCGCCATGGTTTTAACTGAACTGACGTTAGCTGTTTACTTTAGCATTTCAGAAGGTTATCGCCTACTAATGAGCATGGATTATTCGTTAACCGCTATAAAACATTACACTTTCAATTCGCCCACCATAACGAGTACTACGGACAAACTTCATTTTTAGGACTATCTACCTACTTGTGGCGAGTGAGGCATCGCCACTATCGCCATTAGGTTAATAACTTAAAGTTATACTGAACATCATTAATAGTGTATGAAAAACCACTAAAAACGGCCAAAACGCCTTGCTTTTTATGGCTATTCACGGCATTGTTATCGGCTGGCAATGCAACAATTTATGGTAAAAAGGATTGAGTTTCATGAGTAATTTAACAGTAGGCTTGGTAGGCTGGCGCGGCATGGTCGGTTCAGTATTAATACAACGTATGACTGAGGAAAAAGATTTTGACGGTATTACACCCGTGTTTTTCTCAACCAGCAACGCAGGTGGTGATGCCCCAAGCCTTGATGGTATTCATACCGGCCAATTAAAAGATGCTCATGATATTGACGCGCTAGCAGCTTGTGATGTCATCATTACCTGCCAAGGCGGCGACTATACCTCGCAAGTCCATCAACCGCTACGTGATAGTGGCTGGAATGGCTACTGGATTGATGCGGCAAGCACCTTGCGAATGGAAGATGACAGCATCATCATTCTCGATCCAGTCAATCGCGCTGTTATTGATAGCGCCTTAGCCAGTGGTAAAAAAGACTTTATCGGTGGTAACTGTACCGTGTCATTGATGCTCATGGCGATTGGCGAGCTGTTTAATAAAGGTTGGGTTGAATGGGTCAGCGCCATGACTTATCAAGCCGCTAGTGGCTCTGGTGCAAACAACATGCGCGAGCTAATCAGTGGTATGGGTGTATTGCATGATGCGGTCAAAGATGAATTGGCTGATCCTGCTAGCGCTATTCTTGAAATTGATAAAAAAATCGCGCAAACCCAACGCTCGAACTACTTCCCTACCCAGTACTTTGGTGTACCACTAGCTGGTAGCTTGATTCCATATATTGATGTTCAACTAGAGAACAAGCAGTCAAAAGAAGAATGGAAAGGTGGTGTTGAAACCAACAAAATCCTTGGTAATTCTGAAGCTGATAAGATTGCTATCGACGGTATGTGTGTCCGCGTTGGCGCGATGCGCTGTCATGCGCAAGGCCTTACCATCAAGCTCAAAAAAGACATTCCACTAGAAGAAATCGAAGCGGCGCTAAAAAATAGCGGCAACGAGTGGTTGGACTTGGTAGAAGACGACAAAGAAGCCACCATGAACCGCTTAACGCCAGTAGCCGTGACTGGTACATTAACAGTTGCACTAGGTCGCTTGCGTAAGCTCAATATGGGCCCTGAGTATCTAGGCGCATTTACCGTTGGTGATCAACTATTATGGGGCGCAGCCGAGCCGCTACGTCGTATGCTGAATATCATCCGTGAGCAAAAAGACTAAGTTTATTTTCTTAAAAGTCAGTACAAAAAAGACAGCAAATGCTGTCTTTTTTTATGGGCGTACCACTTCCAAAAATTTGAATAGCACGGCAAACAGATGCAAACACTACTTATAATAAGCTCAGCAAATGTGACAACGCTCATCTTATATTTTGAGCCTAGTATTACTTTGACTTGTAAGCAATCATCACTTCATTACGGCGCAAAAAAGGCAGCGTCCAAGGCGGATTATAACGTGCCAGTTCAGGCTCGCCCGTTATAGTCAAATTTTGGATTTGCATCCAAGATTGTAGCTCTTCCGTTTTAGTCGCTACTTTTTTACTGCCTGCTAACCCTGAGAACTTAATCACACCATACGTCTGTGCTGGCACCTCGGTAATCGTGATGTTTGGATTATTGGGCTTTGGCAGTGTTTGCATCTTGTATTTACTAGGCATAGTAAATTGTACACGCCACTTACCATCGTCTTGCTGCATACTTACTGGTGCTGTCATCGCAATTTTCTGTGATTCGCTATCACTCTTTTTGTTATTGGGCTGCATCGTAACAGGCGCAGTCATGCTAATTTTACTACTACCGCCAGTTGGCGCTGTATTATTGCCAAATATATAGTCGGCTAACACTTTAAACCCTTCGCGACTGGCGGAGTCTTGGTCACCACTTACCAACGTTTGCGCTACTAGCTGCTTATCGTAACGACGAAGCTCAAAGTCATCCATTTGCGACAACACTGTATAATTCGGCTCTTCGGTCGCCATAGCTGCTCCTGAGGTTAATAATGAACCACTTAATAATAAGTAGGTTGCCTTTTTCATAGTATGTCTCCAGCAGTTAAAACATCGCTTAGCAATGGTTACTGTCTCACCATTATGATTTCTACTTTACCAACTACTCATAAGTACTGTCTGTGTCTTTTGGTTATGACAAAAGACTATTAATCAAAAGACGTATTTGTCAGATATATCAATACCTCATAAACATCCATGTCCAAAAAAACCGCTAACAATGCTATAATTAGCACCATTTTCATAGCGTAAATAGCGATAATCATATGCAATTTGTCTTACATAAAACGGCCAGCGGTGACACGCGTGCGCGCCGTGGTACGGTTCATCTCAATCATGGCGACGTACAAACGCCAGCGTTTATGCCTGTTGGCACTTATGGTACAGTCAAGGGCATGCTGCCACGTGATATTGAAGCCATTGGTGCTGATATCATTTTAGGCAATACCTTTCATCTATGGTTACGTCCAGGTACCGAGGTGATCGATAAGTTTGGCGGTTTGCATAAATTTATGCATTGGGATAAGCCTATCTTGACTGATTCAGGTGGTTTCCAAGTATTCAGTCTGGGTGCCATGCGTAAAATCACCGAAGAAGGGGTCGATTTTAAATCTCCTATCGATGGTGCGAAAGTTTTTCTGTCTCCAGAAAAATCGATGCAGATTCAGTACAGCTTGAACTCAGACATCGTCATGCAATTTGATGAGTGTACGCCCTATCCTGCAACTCATGACGAAGCAAAAAAATCGTTAGAGTTGTCCTTACGTTGGGGACAGCGCTGTGTTGATGAGCACAACAGACTGGGCAGCACCAACGCATTATTTGGCATTATTCAAGGCAGTATGTATCCTGATTTGCGTCAGCAATCACTTGAAGGCCTGCTCGATATCGGCTTTGATGGTTATGCCATCGGTGGTCTGTCGGTTGGTGAACCAAAAGATGAAATGATAGATGTCCTAGACTACCTCCCTGATGATATGCCAGCAGATAAGCCACGCTATCTGATGGGCGTTGGTAAGCCTGAGGATTTAGTTGAAGGTGTACGTCGCGGTGTCGATATGTTCGACTGTGTGATGCCGACGCGTAACGCGCGTAATGGTCACTACTTCGTGACAGGCGATGCAGACAATGCTGGTGTGGTACGTATCCGTAACAGCCAGTATCGCAATGACGAAGGTCCACTAGATCCTGAGTGCGACTGCTATACTTGCCAAAATTTTAGCCGTGCTTATCTCTACCATCTTAATAAGTGTAAAGAGATGCTGGGTGCTCAATTAGCGACTATCCATAACTTGCGCTATTATCAGCGTTTGATGCAAGGTATTCGTGATGCCATTGAACAAGACAAATTTGATGAGTTTGTCAGCGAATTTTATAACAAACGTGGACAAACAGTACCTGAGTTAAATCTACGCTAATCATATTTTTGCAATTGTCATACCTATAAAAAGGGCTTAAGAATTATCTTAAGCCCTTTTTAGTGTATCGCTTGTATTATTTCTAGTTAATCAGTACTAGCCCATTAACGAGGTTACAAATACCACGATCACGGCAATTGGTGCTACAAACTTAGCAACGATTTGCCATAATTGCCATGCACCATTAGACAGACCAAGCTCTTGCTGAATACTGCGTTGATCCATTTGCCAACCAACGAAAATAATTGCAGCAAGACCCGTTAGCGGGAGAAGGAATTTACTGGTAATTTTATCCAATGCATCAAAGATGCCATTACCCATGATAGTAAAGTCAGACCATAGGTTAAATGATAGTAGTGCTGCAACGCCTAATAGCCAAATCACCGTACTGGCAACGATGGTTGATACCGTACGACTCATCGGTGTACGTTCTTCTAAAAACTCAACGGTTGGCTCAAGCAATGAGATTGATGAGGTAATAGCAGCAAAAGTAATAAGTAAGAAGAACAATGTACCAATGATCGTTCCTGCGCCCATGCTACCAAAAGCGATCGGTAAGCTGACAAAGATAAGACCAGGACCTGAAGCAGGGTCTAGACCATTACTAAAGATGATTGGGAAGATTGCTAGACCAGCAGCCAAAGCAATAACCGTATCTAAAATCACAACAGTACGGGCAGTTTTTAGTAAGTTCACTTCACGACCCAAATATGAGCCATAAGCAATCATAATACCCATACCAATAGATAGAGTGAAGAAGGCATGACCCAATGCTGCAAGCATCACATCGCCAGTCAACTTGCTAAGATCTGGTGTAAATAGATAAGCCACTGCTTCGCCAAAACCACCATTAATCATGTTATAACCAACGATGACGAACAAAATCACGCCGAGTAGTGGCATTAAAACTTTAGCCGTAGTTTCGATACCTTTGGTCACACCAATACCGACAATCAAAGCAGTAATAGCCATAAACACGGTATGCCAAATCGTCAACGTCCCTGCTGAAGCCAACATAGCATCAAAGGTCGCAGCAATAGAATCACTGTCTTGACCAATAAAACTGCCTGTACCTGCTTTAGTAATATAGTTGAGTGCCCAACCGCCAATCACACTATAAAACGATAGAATTAAGAAACCACCTAAAATACCTGACGCGCCAATGACGCCCCAACTGCGCGACTTACCTTCACTTGCTGCAACATCCGCAAAAGTGTTGACTGGGTTCTTTTGCCCACGGCGACCAATTAGCCATTCAGCGACTAGAATTGGAAAACCTACCAGCGCGATACAGAATAAATAAGCGATAACGAAAGCTGAACCACCGCTTTCACCGACCATATAAGGAAACTTCCATATGTTTCCCAAACCAACTGCTGAACCAACCGCTGCCAATACGAAGCCAAAACTTGAGCTCCACTGTGCATGTTCTTGTTTATTAATAGCCATTTTTTCCGTCCTCGTGCTTCAATTAATATCACTGATAATCTTCCTTGATTATCATAAATAGCCATGAAAAATATCAAGCTATTCAATAAACACCTCAATGTGAGGCGTCCAGCAACATTAAGAAAGAATTGTTTACAATATCGTAAAGGCTCAGTTTCTGCTAAGCCACCAAAAAAGTCAAGCGCTCATAAACATAAAAAGCCATAACAATTGGTTATGGCTTCTGGTAATTTTATCTATAACTGACAAGAGTTTGGCTAATTAAAAAAGGCATACTATATATGATTTTCAGCAAAAGCCAATCGCCGTTCTAACGCACCACACCACGACGGCTTTTTTGTAGTGAATCAATGAGCAACTGGATTTTCGGCTCTTTTGGTAGCAGCTCATTATTCAAAACCTCAAGCGCTTGCACGGTCGTCAGACCAGATCTAAAAATCATACGATAAGCTTGACGCAATACCTCAATTGTCTCTTTTGACCATCCTTTACGACGCATGCCTTCCACATTGAGACCATGAGTCGTTGCTGGATTACCAGATACCATGGTAAAGGCGGCTACATCTTTTAGAATCAGACTTGCGCCCCCAATCAAGCTATAGTCATCAACCGTACAAAACTGATGAATACCTGAATTACCGCCAATGATCGTGTGATTACCAATAGTCACATGCCCTGCAACGCCAACATTGTTAGCCAATACATTATGATCGCCAATCACACAATCATGAGCCACATGAGTGTTCACCATCAGTAGATTATGGCTGCCTATCTTAGTTAGCTCACTATCTTGTGCGGTACCGCGGTGTAAACTACAGGCTTCTCGAATGGTATTATGATCGCCAATCTCAAGCCAAGTACGCTCACCAGCATACTTCAAATCCTGAGGATCTTCGCCAATGCTCGCAAATTGATAAAACTCATTGTGTTGACCAATACGAGTCAATTTGGTAACAACTACATGGCGATGCAGAACCGTGTGAGCGCCAATAGTGACCTCATCACCGACGATACAATACGGACCAATGATAGCAGTCTCATCAATTTGGGCGGACGGTGAGATGAGTGCTGTTGGATGGATCTGACTCATAATGTGGGCCTTTGTATGATCTGATGCGAGTAAATAGTAAAACAAATACAGCCAATTTAGTTTTATGAAAAAACCTAAGCATGGCTCTGCTGTTAAATGCGAGTGTCAATTATAATGCTTATGACCCGCTTTGACCTAATTCTTTAGACGCTTTGTTTAAAGAATTAGGTCGGCTACGAGGCACAATGACTATTGGTAAACGTTATTGTTCTTGGCGAGCAATCATTATTTGCGCACTGGCAGCTAACTCATCGTCAACATGTACAGTACAGTCAAATTTATAAATACCGCGCTTCTGCATCACTGTTTTAGCACGAATAGTCAGCTGATCACCAGGAATCACTCGACGCTTAAAACGGACTTTATCAACACCTGCAAACAGATATAAATAACCATCTTCTGCGGTTAGACCAGCACTGATAAATCCGAGCACGCCTGAGACCTGAGCCATGCACTCAACCATGAGTACCCCTGGCATAATCGGCTCATCAGGAAAATGACCATTGAAAAACTCTTCATTGATAGTCACATTCTTAATACCCGTAATGCACTCACCAGGTGTGCAATCAATAATCTTATCTACTAAAAGAAAAGGATAACGGTGTGGCAAATAATGCTTTAACGTATGATAAGTTAATGGCAGCGTAAGACCTTGCTCAGCTAAGCTTTTCATTTCTTTATCATTCAAAATATCGATATCGGTGCTGCTCATAATGGTGCTTCCTTGCTATGATTTTACTGTGTTTGTATATATGCATTGATATTTTCGCTAATCACGCCCAAGCTGACGGAAGCGTACAGCTGCCCGTCGCCAGTTAGCTGTCGGCATAGCAGCCGTTCCAGAGGAGTATGAACCAGCGGTTTTGATAGATTTGGTTACCATGGTCATCCCAGATAAAGTGACATCATCTGTAATCTCGATATGACCTGTGATACCGACCGCACCGCCAATAATACAGCGCTTGCCGATACTAGTACTGCCCGCGATACCCGTTTGAGCCGCGATGGCTGTGCCATCACCGATACGCACGTTATGAGCAACTTGTACCAAATTATCAATAATAACGTGATTGCCAATGACCGTATCATCAATGGCACCTCGGTCAATGCAAGTTTGACTACCAATTCGTACATGGTTGCCAATTACGACCCGTCCTAACTGAGCGATACGCTCCCAGCCACTGGTACTAGGATCTTTGGTTGGTGCAAAACCAAAACCTTCTGCACCCACACTGACACCCGCGTGTAACCTCACATGATCACCAATGACACAATCATGCCCGATCACCACTTGTGATTTAATAACGCCATCAGTACCAATAGTCGTATTTTCTTCGATCACCACATGCGCCGCAAGTGAGGTACGCGCACCAATTTGCACATAATCGGCTATCACACAAAAAGGTCCGATATTCACCTGCTCACCAATGACCGCACTATCAGCAATCACAGCGCTAGGATGAATACCACCAGACAGTGACTCACGAGCAAACAACTGGCTAGCACCAGCATAAGCTAAGTATGGGCTTGCAACGACTAACGCTATCGCTGTGGCGGGCACTTGGTCGCGATATTCTGCAGTAACCAATACAGCTCCTGCCTCGCTAATAGCCAGACTAGAAATATAATGAGGATCGGCCAAAAAGCTTAACTGATTATGACCAGCCGTGGTCAAACTACCAATACTGCTGAATTTTTGACGTAACTGTTCAGCGCTGATTTCAGCCTTATTAGTGATGGGCTGACGCTGCTCAATCCGAGTGATAAGTTGCTCAATCGTTATCATAGTGACTATTAATATAAATATTATTATGAATAAGACAATCGCCAAGCTGAACAATCACCTTGGCGATCTACTAATATCTAACAGATGCTGCGTTCATTCAAGTAACTGCTATGGTTAACGACATGAACGCAAACAATCATGCTACGTTAGAACGTATTACCAATCTGGAACTGAACTTTTTCAGTTTCATCGCCTTCTTTATCACCAATAGGTACAGCATAACTTAATGAAATTGGACCAATTGGCGTATACCAGGTTATACCTGCACCCGCACTAAAACGCATACTATTGTCTTGCGTCAACAGTGGTACGCCCGTATCAGTACCGTCATTAGGATTGATAAAAGTGCGATCTTCCTTATCAGTCGTATCAAATACTTGACCACCTTCAGCGAACAATACCGGACGCACTTGATCTGCCCAATCGCCCTTAAACGGCATTGGCAAAATTAGCTCACTACCGAAGCTGACTAGCGCATTACCACCGATGTCTTCGTCTTTGTAACGCACATCATCATTTATGGCATCATAATAAGTTTGTGATTTTGGCCCAAGGGTTGAGGCTTCATAACCACGTACAGAGCCATAGCCCCCAGCATAAAAGTTTTCATAAAATGGTAAATCATTACCATAGCCAAGCTTAGTATAACCGCGTGCTACCCAGTCTTTGTAGAAGGGATAATAGATGTTGCCGCTATAAACAAGTTTTTGATAGTTGGTATCACCCAAGCCAATGGTAGCATCGACCGTATGGCTCATACCTTTGGTCGGGAACACTGGACGATCTAAGGTGCTATAGTCCCAGCCGAATAGTAGGTTATAAGTATTGTAGTCATTTTTAAAGCCTGTGCGTCCAGAATCCTCATTGTCATCATTGACAAAGTTCTCAAACGTACCGCCATCATCAATAATTTGCTGAACGTTTGATACACCTAAGAAGCGACCACCACGTACTGACGTATTATCAACGTTCAAACCGGCACTAACGCGTTTGGTTTCATCAACAGGATAACTGTAGTTCAGCGTCGCACCATAAGAGTCGGTGACATAGTTACTGACGTTTCTATCATCGTATTTCGTTTCTCGATAATAGGCACTAAGACCTTGTGAGACGCCGTTTTCGGTAAAGTACGGATCGGTATAACCCAAGCTATAAGAATCACGGGTTTCTGAGCGTGATAGTGCCGCTTTCACACGGTTACCTGTACCCATAAAGTTGTTTTGTGTTAGATCTAACTGGAAAGTCACACCGCCGCTTTGCGAGTAACCTGCGGCAATCGTTGAGCTACCAGAAGGCTGCTCTTCAACCGTATAATTGATGTCTACTTGGTCTGGTTGGTTCGGTACTGGTTTCACATCAACGTTGACAGCTTTAAAGAAGCCTGTACGCATCAGACGTGTCCGTGACAACTGGATTTTGTCACTAGTTGCCAACGCGCCTTCTAATTGACGCATTTCACGGCGCAGTACTTCGTCTTGAGTTTTGATGTTACCAGTAAAGTTAATACGACGAACGTAAATAGGACGTGCAGGGTCGATGAAATAATCGATATCCACTACTTTGGTCTCGTCATTGATACGTGGTACTGGTCTCACCTGCGCCAAATAATAGCCTTCATTACCGTAACGACTCTTAAGTGCCGCGGTGGTTTCATCGAGCTTGGCTTGCGAGTATTTTTCATTGGGTGCAAAAGTCACCAACTCTGTTAGTTCATTGTTCTCAAAAGTCGGCTTACCTAAGAAATTTACTTCACCAAACTGATATTGCTCGCCTTCGCTTAGACTCACTTCGATAAACACGCTGCTCTTATCTTCACTGATGTTGAGCACCGCATTATCTACTGCAAAACGCACATAACCATCGTTTTGGTAAAGCGCTTTTAAATTCTCTAAACTGGCAGCCAGTTTTTCTTTGGCATAACGATCAGACTTTGACAGCAGACGTGTCCACGAAGACTCTTTTACCGCAAAAACGTCTTTGATTTCTTCATCACTAAAGTGTTTATTGCCAATGATATTGATATCGACCACTTTGGCAGGTTTGCCTTCGACAAAACGCACGTCGAGCTTGACGCGATTGCCATCAAGTAACGTTTGATCAACCTCGATATTGCTGTTGTAATAGCCTTGGCTGATATATTGCTGCTGTAGCTCGTTGGCGACGCCTTGTAGTGTGGCTTGTTTCAGCACATTACCGGCAGACAGACCAGCATTGTCTAGCCCTTGCTCTAGCCCTTCTTTTGGAATGAGCTTATTGCCCTCAAAATTGACTTCAGCAATCGTTGGGCGCTCAACGACATCAAACCGTAGCTGTCCACCTTCGATACGGCTTTGAATATCAGCAAAATTTTCGGTCGCATAAAGCGCCTTAATACTGGCTGCTAAACTACTGTCATTTACCGTATCCCCTACCGAAATAGGTAGAACCGGATAGAGGCTATCGGGGGTTAAACGTTGCAAACCATTGAAACCGATGTCAGTGACTACAAATTCTGCAGCCTGTACTGGCATACTCATCATCGCTACAACTAACGGCAACCCTGCCGCGCTCATAAATAAAGGCGTACGCATAAACACTATCCGTCAATAAAAAACTTGCTTAAGTTAAGTTAAAAAGCCCATATTGTCTAGCGCATTTCGCATGAAATTTAAGCGTATACGCAGCAGACTCAGAACACTTTATATAAAATGCATCACAAAATAAACTAAAAATTACGATTAGTACAGAGGCCATGATACAAAGCATGCTACCTATCATGGTCATAATCATCCCATAATAGGCGTAAAACCATTAGTATCTCGTGCCTTATCGATCATATTAGCGATTCGCTGGTCAAAACAGCCGACTAATATCATTACCAATTGCTAACACCATGAAACCTGCCAGCAAGAGTAAGCCGATATTTAGTCCAATCATTTGCACCCCTTCCGAGAGTGGCTTACCGCGAATCAATTCAATAAGATAATACACAATATGACCGCCATCCAATACAGGAATGGGTAAAAGATTGAGTACAGCAAGGCTCAAACTAATCAAAGCCGCCGTCGATAACACCATCTGCCAACTGATATCAAAACTCTGTTTGGCCACTTTAGCGATGGTAATCGGCCCTGACAAATTGTCCAAACCAATCATGCCAGACAGCATCTTGCCCATCGAGCTAACCGTCATCACTGCGAGCTGTTCAGTTTTCTCAAATGATTTCACCAATGACTCACCGGGACCATAGACTACGGTGGTCTTGTAAGCGTCAGGAATAACAATTTCGGACTGCGCTACCATAGCACCAATTTGCCCATAATCGTTACCCAAATTGTCTTTTTTGCCTTGCGGCATAATCTGAAGCTGTACGGATTTACCATCACGCAATACTGTGAAGTTAAGCAAAGTTTCAGGACTGTCGCGGATGATACGAGTGGCACTGAGCCAATCTTTAATTGGTTGATCATTGATAGCAACAATACGATCGCCTACTTTTAGTCCTTGGCGACTGGCGGCACCATCAGCGGTCAAATCACCTACTATCGGTGCAATATCTGGTTGCCATGGCAGCATGCCAAAGCTGGTCAACGCATCTTTACCTTGCGCGCTGCCTTGCATAAACTGAGTTACGGGCGCTTGATAAGTTTTGATTGCATTATCAGCTTGTGTCTCTGATTGCAGAGTAATACTGACATTATCTGTCTCGCCCATCCGTCCAGCAAGCCGATAGTTGATGCCTTCCCACGTTTGTACCTCATGCCCATCAATCGCAACGATTTTATCACCAACTGGCAACTGTGCCATAGCAGCAGGCGTATCAGGTAGTACCTGCCCAATCTTGGTCGCCAGCTGCTCTGATGGTGTCATAAACAACACCCAAAATAGCGCAATAGCAATGATAAAGTTCATAATAGGACCAGCCGCAACAATCGCAATCTTTTTTAGTGGATGCTGACGATTAAACGCCAAATGTTGCTCAGCTTTTGCTACCTCACCTTCGCGCTCATCGAGCATTTTGACATAACCACCAAGTGGCAAAGCAGAAATGCGATAATCAATACCGCTTTTTTTGCTCGTCCAGCCAAAGAGTTTGGGACCAAAACCAATAGAATAGGTCAATACTTTAACGCCGCAAAGACGAGCGACGATATAGTGTCCCCACTCATGTAAGGCAATAAGCGGACCTAAGACAAATATTGCCGCAAGGAGCGTTAATAAAAACGTCATGATCTTTTCTCAGTATGATTGCTCAGCATTCTTTCTTTGCATCTTTTATTAACATCATTTTTTAACGACGCAGTTATTGATACATTTATACCAACTTTGCCACAAGTTTTTCTGTAAGGTGACGTGCTATTTTATCAATTGCTAGTATATCTTCTATGTCAGCCGTTTCATTTAACGGTGGCAGCTGTATGTCATTCAAAGCCTGCTCATTGATATCAGCAATGTCGGTCAGGCGAATTTTTCCAGCCAAAAACGCAGCCACCGCAATTTCATTCGCTGCATTTAAGACAATCGTCGCTTGCGTGCCCGCTTGCATGGCTTGGCGTGCCAAACGTAAACACGCAAATTTTTGCAAGTCAGGCTCAATAAACTCTAAGCCGCTGAGCGCAAATAAGTCTAACGGCTGCGAGCCACTATCGATACGATCAGGGTAACTGAGCGCATGGGCAATGGGCGTTTTCATATCGGGACTGCCGAGCTGCGCCAAAAAGCTACCATCGCTATATTCTACCATTGAGTGAATGATACTTTGTGGATGAATCACCACATTTATCTTATTTTCAGGCAAATCAAACAAATGGCAGGCTTCAATCAACTCAAGCCCTTTATTCATCATCGTAGCTGAGTCGACAGATATCTTTTGACCCATTGACCAATTTGGATGTTTGACCGCTTCAGCGACGCTCGCGTGCTGCATCTGCGCAAACGATTTTTGCAAAAATGGTCCACCAGAGGCCGTTAACCATAGCTTGCGCACGCCGTGATTTGGCTGATGAATTTGGGTATTGTCCTGCTGAATAGCCAGTGGTAAACACTGAAAAATAGCGTTGTGCTCAGAGTCAAGCGGTAGCAAAGTAGCGTTATGCGTTTTGACGGCAGTAATCATCACTTGCCCTGCCATCACCAGCGCTTCTTTATTCGCCAGTAAAATACGCTTACCTGCACGAGCAGCGGCTAAAGTAGAAGGCAGACCAGCTGCGCCTACGATCGCAGCGACAACGGTATCCGTCTGCGAATCAGTGGCAATGTCGACCAGCCCTGCTTCGCCGCCTACCACATCGATGTCAAGACCTGCCGCACGGAGTCGCTGGGCAAAATCATCGACTGCGGCGGTCGGTACGCTAACGCGCTTTGGCAAAAACTGCTGGCAAAGTGCAAACAGTTTCTCTAAACGGTGATAGCCTGACAGAGCATAGACTGTGTAAAGCTGTGGTTGCGCCGCTAATATTGCTAACGTGCTATCGCCAATCGAACCTGTCGCGCCTAGTACGGCGATGCGTTGCGTCATAACCATCAGTGCCTGTAAATGATAATCTAAAAAATTAAATAAGAAATCGATAAAACGTCTGATAAATAAGAGATGGACGATATCCAATGTATTGACTAGTCACTCATCTTAACTACTATAATTAGGGCGTATCATCGTCTATGAATTATTTTTTCAGTCCTAAACCACTATCAAACCTAACTGCTGTATCACCCAAAAACCAAGCGCAAATATCGGTGTGGCAGAGAGCAGTGAGTCGATACGGTCAAGCACGCCGCCATGCCCCGGTAAAATCGTTCCTGAATCTTTGACATCAGCGCGGCGCTTAAGCATCGACTCAAATAAATCACCAAGTACCGAGGCTAAAATTGTTATTGCCGACAATGACACAAAGGCAATGAGCGCAGCGCCCGTCAATTGTAACTTAAATACACTGATGGCAATGACCACGAGCAGACCGGTGACCAAGCCACCAGCCAGCCCTTCCATACTTTTATTGGGTGAGACGTTCGGTGCCATTTTGCGGCGACCGAGCTTACGCCCCACAAAATAAGCGCCACTATCTGCACACCAGACCAAGAGAAACACATAGAGCAACCACCATGCTGACAATTGCCACAAATAAAACATCGCCGTAATCGATGCGGTCAATATCACCGCACCCATCAATGCCAGTTTTTTGCCATACCAATTGGTATGAGTTGGGAACACTCGCACCCAAGACAGCGCCATTAGCCATATAGCCAATGAAGCCACCCACCAAAACAGCCATGTCACTTTAAACATGAGTGATATTAGGGTCAACACCAAAACCAATAGCACAAACAGCGCAGGATGACGCCACTTGGGCATCAGCTTAGTCCATTCGTGAGCGGCGATAATGACGCCAATCGCTAACAGCGGTGCAAATAAAATAGGAGTTTGGCTCGCAAACATTGCAATACCAACGATAATAACGAGAACAACTGCCGTCTTAATTCGTTGCCACATACTTATTGAGCCTTATAATAATGAAAAACGCATGGTCAAAACGTGCATTATAGCAGCTAATCTACAATAGCCCACTAATAGCAGTTGACGCTTATTGACGCGGTTTATTATTTCACAAACAAGCAATATTAACTACTTATACGATAGCGGCTTTGTAAGAGCTTTTTCCTTTACAAAATAACAGGCAAATGCTTAACACCATTAACGACTTGCTTGCTCTATCACTATCTGCTCACTGGTTTTGCCAAAACGGCGCTGCCGCTGAGCGAACTCTTTTACCATTGCTGACAGCTCATCGGCTGCAAAATTTGGCCATAATGTCTGGGTAAAGAATAGCTCAGCATAGGCTGACTGCCACAATAAAAAGTTAGAAATTCGGTATTCACCGCCCGTGCGTATCAGCATATCTACTGCTGGTGCATCTGCTAATTGCACATAGTTACCGAGCAATTCTTTGTTAATATCATTAGCACGTAACTGACCAGCCTCTACTTGCTGCGCCAGCTGTTTTGCCGCATGGGCAATATCCCATTGCCCACCATAACTGATAGCAATGACTAGAGTCATGGCTTCAAAGTTTGCTGTTTTCGCTTCAGCATCCGCCATTAATGCTTGCAAATCATCACTCAGCTGACTGCGGTCACCAATAAAACGCAGACGAATACGATACTCATTCATGCGTGGTATTTGCTCATGAATAGTCGAAGCTAACAGTTGCATAAGTAGTGCCACCTCACTGGGCGGGCGTTGCCAATTCTCACTAGAAAATGCAAATACCGTTAATACCTCGATACCCGTATTGACGCAATACTCGACGATAGGATCGAGTGCATCTTTGCCAGCCACATGCCCTTGGCCTTTGCCCAAATCATTGGCTTTACCATAACGATTATTGCCATCCATGATGATAGCGATGTGGCGTGGAAGAAGATCAGGAGCCAAAACGGCTGAAGTGGACATAGGCGAAAGTGCTTATTGTTAAGGTAAAATAATAATAACGGCTGCGATAACGATTAGAAAGCGTCATAACCATAATTCACAAACTTATCATAAACCCGTCTATGGGCGTGATTTAGTTTGCAAAATAGCGCTTATAAAATACAGTTTACAAATCTGAGAAAGCCTATTGCCGTATCCGATTGATATAACATTGACGCTATTATCGGTACCGTCTACACAATAATAAGCAGCCAATAGTACTGACAGATTGGCTGCTTATTATAAGGATATGACATAACGAATTTTTTCTAAAATGATCGAAAAACCAGTGCTTTATACGTCCATCAAGTCAGTTTCTTTTTTGCTCAAACGTTTATCGATGGTTTCGATATACTTGTCAGTGATTTTTTGAATATCATCACTCGCGCGGCGCTCGTCGTCTTCTGAGATCTCTTTTTCTTTGGCCAATTCTTTGATGTCATTCATCATGTCACGGCGAATATTACGGATAGAAACACGGCTACTTTCTGCTTCTCCACGCGCAAGCTTTTGCATGTCGCGGCGTGTCTCTTCTGTCAATGCTGGCATTGGCACACGAATCACATCGGCGGTCACTGGGTTGAGACCCAAATCTGCTTCGCGAATGGCCTTGTCAATTGCTTGTACCATGGTACGGTCAAACGGCTGAACCATGAGCGTACGTGAGTCTTCAACGTTGACACTCGCCACTTGATTCAAAGGTGTAGGCGACCCGTAGTAGCTAACCATCACGCCTGACAACATACCCGGATGTGCGCGCCCTGTACGGACTTTGCTAAAAGTGCTCTCAAGCGCTTCCAAGGTTTTTTGCATACGCGCTTCGCCGTCTTGCTTAATCTCTTTGATCATTAGATATCCTTATTTATCGCTATCGATAAATCATTCATTTGTTAGTAAATATACGGGTGTTCACTATTAATTATTAGCGACTGGTAGTTATTAGCGACCAATCTAATTTTAATAACTGGTATTCTCGTATTAATATTTAGGGCGTTCAGAGCGTTTAGAGTATTCAGGCAAATCAGTGATAAACGCGCGTGCCTTCATTTTCGCCCATAATGACGTTTAATAACGCATTAGGCTTGGTCATATCAAACACTTGTAGCGGCACGTTGTGCTCGCGGCATAAGGCAATGGCAGTTAAATCCATCACGCCAAGCTTTTGCTCTAACACTTCATCAAAGGTCAAGCCATCATATTTAACTGCATCGTCATGTAAGCTTGGGTCTTTGTCATAAACGCCATCTACTTTGGTGGCTTTTAAAATCAAGCCAGCTTCAATTTCAATACCACGTAAGCAAGCGGCTGTATCAGTGGTAAAGAAAGGGTTGCCCGTACCAGCAACAAAGATACATACTTCACCATTTTTGAGATAGCGAATGGCATTACGGCTGCTATAGCTTTCGGTCACTTCACCGATTGGCAAGGCTGACATCAGGCGGGTTTTAATATTGCGGCGCTCAAGCGCATCACGCATCGCCAGACCGTTCATAACGGTTGCTAACATACCCATTTGATCACCAGTCACACGGCCGACTAAGCCTTCTTGTTGCAATTGCGCGCCGCGATATAAGTTACCGCCGCCGACCACGATACCGACTTGAACACCAAGACCACGCAAATGGGCGATAGACAAGCTCATCTTATCGAGCACTTCGCTATCAATTCCCATCTCTTTGCCACCAGCTAAGGCTTCACCAGAGAGTTTCAGCAAGATACGAGAGTAACGCGGGTTTTTGTCAGACATGAGGTCACCTTGTTAGCATTAAATTATAATTAAAATGAGCGGTAAAACACAAATAGAGTTTGCCTTCGAATTTACTCGAAGTGTCATCACCGAGGTACTATATAGGAAGCACCGCAACTGATGACAAACGTGTAAAAAGGCTAAATTGTGCTAATTGTAGCAAAAACTGCCCGCGATTGGGCAATTTTCACTCGTATATTGTAGTGACTAATCAGCTACAGTGACTGCTTAGCCTTTGTAACTGGCAAACAAATCATATTCGCTAGCGTCATCAATCGTAACTGTTAGGAATTGTCCGACCTTAACTTGCGCGGTAATCTCATCAACGTAGACGTGACCGTCAATCTCTGGTGCGTCAGCATAGCTACGACAAATAGCAATGCCCTCTTCACTATCAATTTCATCGACCAATACCATCAAGGTTTTACCGACTTTCTCTTGTAGCTTTTGCGCTGAGATGTCTTGTTGCAGCGTCATCAAACGCTCATAGCGTTCTTGCTTAATCTCTTCTGGCACATGATTTGGCAGGTCATTAGCCACTGCGCCTTCGACTTCTGAGTAAGTAAACGCACCAACGCGATCAAGGCGAGCTTCTACTAACCAATCAAGCAAGCATTGGAAATCTTCTTCTGTCTCGCCAGGGAAGCCCACAACGAAGGTTGAGCGAATGACGATATCTGGACAAATCTCACGCCATGCATGGATACGTGCCAAGGTATTTTCGCTATGAGCTGGGCGTTTCATCGCTTTTAGGATGCTGTGGCTGGCATGTTGAAACGGAATGTCGAGATAAGGCAGTAGCTTTTTCTCGCCCATTAGCTCAACCACTTTATCGACATGCGGATACGGATAGACGTAATGCAGGCGCACCCAAATGCCTAAGTCATTTAAGGCTTGGCACAAGTCATAAAACTTCGACTTCAGCGGCATACCATTCCAAAAGCTGGTCTTATATTTCAAATCCAGTCCATAAGCAGAGGTATCTTGCGAAATAATAAGCAATTCTTTCACGCCAGCATTTTTCAGCGCCAACGCTTCATTCATCACACTGTCAATCGGACGTGAAACCAAGTCTCCACGTAAGCTTGGAATGATGCAGAAAGTACAACGATGGTTACAGCCTTCCGATATTTTTAGATAAGCATAATGGCTTGGCGTCAATTTGATACCCGCTTCATTAATCAAATCTATCTTTGGATCATAACTAGCGTCCTGACTGCGGTCAGGCTTGGGCACATGCAGCGAAACGGCTCTAATGACCTCATCATAAGCATGAGCGCCAGTTACTGCCAAGACAGCGGGATGCATTTCACGGATTTTATCCGCCTCTTTACCCAAGCAACCTGTGACGATGACTTTACCGTTTTTGCTAATCGCTTCGCCGATGGCATCAAGCGACTCTTGTACTGCGGACTCAATAAAACCGCAAGTATTCACGACAACCAAATCTGCACCTTCGTAATCACTCGCCACTTGATAACCATCACGGCTAAGCTCAGTGATAATGCGCTCACTATCGACTAAAGCTTTTGGGCAACCTAGTGACACAAATCCAATCTTTGGCACTGCATTCACTGGCGCATTTTCAGTCGATAAAGCACCTGAAGTCACATCGCTGCTTTGCTCAATGCTACGGTTTTGATTGTGGTTGGCTTTATGATGGTAAGGTTGGTTAGTGTTTGCTTGACTAACATCTGCCTGATTGTCTTGTGCTATCTTTGGTTTGGCAGGATTAAAAACGGTGGCAGTGTCTTTTAACATAGAATCTGTTGGCGTAGAAGTTGACGGTGAGGTAGTAACAGTCGTATTAACCGACTCGGTAGAAGTGTTGGGCATGGCTGACCTTGCTAGAGATAAATTGGCTGTGCGCATTGTACGTTTTTTTTGCAAAAATCGCCAGTTTTGCCGTTCTATAGTGTTGATTTATGGTTAAATATTATATCGCGTCTTCTTTTATTCTAGGCAATAGCCATGACAACCCTTTTGACAACCGTAAAACCGACACCTGACTTAGCATTTATGTCACAGCATTTGTTCACCGCTATTTTATGGATCAATGATGACTTATCGATCACTTGGCTAAATGCCCAAGCCGAACAACTACTCGCTATTAGTAGTGGGCGCTTACTGGGTCAGTCTATACTGACACTGCTTGCATCCGAAACATCCAAAGCATTGAAATCAGCCGATAGCAATCATGACATTGACAACCATGTAACTGTCGATAAAAGTAGTGGTGAAGATACTCATGAACAAACTTGCTCTTTAAAAGAACGATTTCAGCAAGCAAAGCAGTATCAACAACCCTTTATCGATCATGATCACCTTATCAGCACACCGCTAAATGGTAATTTATCATTCTCGGTTGATTATAGCGTGACCCCTGTCATTTATGAGCAGCAACCTTATTTTATTATTGAGATGTGGGGCAAGGATCGCCAAAGTCGCATATCAGAGGAGCAACGCCAGCAGCAACAATATAATGTTGCCCGTCATATGCTGCGCTCGGTCGCTCATGAAATCAAAAATCCGCTTGCCGGTATTCGCGGGGCGGCGCAATTATTACAGCGGCAATTCATCAAATTCAGTGACACCTCGCCTCTTAATAGTGCTCCTCCTGCTATTCTTGGCACAAACTCTATGGTAAACCCGAATAGCCACCTGCAAAAAACGGCTGAAAAACTGCGTAATTATACTGATATCATCATCTCAGAGACGGACCGTCTAACCCACCTTATTGGCAAGTTTCTTGGCTCCAATCAATTACCAAATTGGCAAACGCTAAATATCCATGAGCCACTGGAGCATGTTTTATCTTTGGTCGTCAATCAATATCCGCAAGTGACGCTACAGCGCGATTATGATTTGTCATTGCCTGAGTTATGCGCTGATAAAGATCAGCTAATACAGGTGTTTTTAAATCTGATTAATAATGCCTGTGAATCGATGACTGAGTTTGAGCAAACGCTGCAGCAAAGAGAGTTTTCCGAGCCTAAGGTGCAACAACCTGTCACCTCACAAATGAGCAATCACGACAGCGCCAGTTATAAGCCAACGCTGCACATTCAAACCCGCATTGCCTTTCAACATACCATTGCTGGGCAACAGCACAAGCAAGTGCTACAAATCAATATTGCCGATAACGGTTCAGGCATTGATCCGGCATTGATCGGACAGATATTTTTCCCAATGGTGACCAGCCGTGCCGCAGGAACGGGGCTAGGATTATCTATCGTGCAAGATATCATCAGTCATCACCATGGTATGATTGACGTGAGCTCCCAACAATCAAAAAACCTTAACGACAGTGTTAAAAATGACTACAACCACCAACAAACCAGTTTTACGCTGTACTTGCCTTTCAATCAGCCAGTGCACCATGCTTAAAACAGCCAGTACCTAACCTATGAAACAATCACCCTGAATCACTTGCTTATTAGGCCTGATAAATGACTGCATATAATGACAACGCCACATCTAACAGCGACAATCAAGGCTCTGCCCAAACATCAGACAATCAAGAGTCTAGTAACCGAGAGTCTGATAAACGAGAACCTGATAACCAAGCTACGAAAGTAACGGTCAATAATGCACCTGATGCTAATCCTGCAACGTTATGGCTGATCGATGACGATGCGGCCCTGCGTTTGGTATTGGCAGATACTTTTGAAGATGCCGGATTGACGGTTATCAGCTTTACTCAAGCACAAGCGGCATGGACACGCCTCAACGATATTTTGCAACAGCAGGAATCAGCCTCTCAGTTGCCCGATGTGATATTGACCGATATTCGTATGCCCATGATGGATGGTTTGTCTTTTAGTGATTGGGTACATGAGCACTTCCCTAAGCTGCCCATTGTCATTATGACGGCGCATTCTGACCTCACCTCTGCTATTAATAGCTATCAAACAGGTGCTTTTGAATATCTGCCAAAACCTTTTGATTTAGATGATGCAGTCGTCACGATTTATAAAGCCATTAATTATCAGCCTAATATGCTGGCAGCGGCGGCAGCAAACTCTACAGCTGAACCTGCTCCGAAGACCATTACCAAAAATTCATCAGATACTTTACCAAATATCAAGATAAAACCTGATACCAGACCCAAGCTTGCTAACAAGGCTACTCTGGTCAGCAAAACCAATAAAACATCCAGCCCTAAAATCAAAGTTAAACCTGCCATCAGCGTTAATGACAATCCAAGTGGCATCATTGGGCAATCACAAGCGATGCAGACGGTGTTTCGTGCCATTGGGCGCTTAGCGCACTCACCCATTACTGTCCTGATTACTGGTGAATCAGGTACGGGTAAAGAGTTGGTCGCCAGTGCGTTGCACCAGCATTCACCGCGTCACCAGCAGCCTTTTATTGCCCTCAATATGGCCGCCATTCCACATGATTTGATTGAATCTGAATTATTCGGTCACGAAAAAGGGGCGTTTACTGGTGCGACGACGACGCGACAAGGGCGTTTTGAGCAAGCGGATGGTGGGACATTATTTTTAGATGAAATTGGCGATATGCCTTATAGCACCCAAACTCGGCTGCTACGAGTACTGGCCAATGGTGAGTTTTTTCGCGTCGGTGGACAGCAGCCGGTCAAAGTGAATGTACGCATCATTGCCGCTACTCATCAAAACTTAGAAGAACTGGTCAAACAAGGCAAATTCCGTGAAGATCTGTTTTATCGCCTCAATGTAATTCGCTTGCCGTTGCCGCCATTACGGACACGACCTGAAGACATTCCAGCATTAGCCCATTACTTTATGCAGCGGGCTGCTGAACAGATGAACAGTGCAGAGAAACAGCTGCATCCGACAGCGCTACACATCATGCAGGCTTTTGAGTGGCGTGGCAATGTCCGCCAACTTGAGAATGTCTGCCTTTGGTTGACGGTGATGGCCACAGGCGACACCGTGATGGTGGATGATTTGCCACCAGAGCTGCTTGAAAATATCTCGTCTGATTTAGAAGCGTATCAAGAGCAAAGTCAGCCTACACAAGCTATGACTCACAATGAGCAAATACGCCCTCATTCCCACAGTTCAAGTTGGCAACAAGCATTGGCTGCTTGGGCTGAGCAATCGCTACAAACAGGAGAAACCGATATTTTGCAGACGGCAACCCCTGAGTTTGAACGCGTTTTATTGACGGCAGCGCTCAACCATAGTGGTGGCAAAAAGATCGCTGCTGCCAATCTACTCGGTTGGGGGCGCAATACCCTGACACGCAAATTACAGCAATTAGATATTTCTTCAGCAGAAGGACAAAATAATCGTTATTAAAGGCGCAAATTCATAAATATGAATACCATTAATATCAATAACTTATAAAATAAGTGAAAATAAATGATAAATATTTAAAAATAATTGCAAATAGGGGTTGCCAAACGTTTCAAACTCTATATAATAGCCAACCACTGAGACGCACTACCGAATCAGTTAACTGTCTATATTGTGTTTGAGTTTAAACACTAATAATGATAGAGTAACGGAAAATGGGGCTGTGGCGGAATTGGTAGACGCACCAGATTTAGGTTCTGGCGCCGCAAGGTGTGAGAGTTCGAGTCTCTCCAGCCCCACCATTTTCGGATAGTAAATCTTAGACCAAATATCAAAACCTGCTTTTTAGCAGGTTTTTTTGTGTCTGTATTTTGTCGGAAAACAAACACTCACTTCAAATCTCCTTCGCTTTTCTTTAATACCACATTAGTATTTTGAAATATAAACCCACACCTATCTAATAATTACAATAAAACAATATTTATAATTAATTAGTAATACTAACGACTAATTGTTTACATTATTTAACTTTTTGTTTACATTACCTTTGACAGGCTTAGGTATGAGATATTCTATAAACATCATACTTAAATAATAGAGTTAAGTTTATTGATAGTCCAAAAGGAAAGATAATGAAAACTATAGTTGCCTTGTTGGCTGCCCTATCATTGGTTGGTTGTGTTTCAGCATCTGAGCATGCTGCCCAAGTCCAAAACAATGGAAACATCTCTGTAGGGGTTGTTCAAAAACAGATTAAAGTTGGAATGAGTGGTGCAGATGTGTTGCAGGCGCTTGGCTCACCAAATATGGTTTCTACTGACGACAAAAGAAGAGAAGTTTGGGTTTACGATAAGGTAGCAACAGATACCGTGCAGTCATCAAGTACAGGCTGGGTATTTGCTGTTTTAGCTGGTGGCCAGACTAGCTCAGGAGCATCGTCTAGATCACAAAGAACGCTGACTATCATAATAAAATTTGATGAGCAAAACTTGGTAAGAGACTTTGCATACCATTCCTCAAAATTCTAAAGGCCAGCTAAATGAAAAAACTGAAATATATATTTGTTGCTTGTGCCTTAGGAATAACAGGCTGTGCAACCACTCCACCAGAAAACTTATTTCAAGTAGCAGAGACTTCATTACAAGATCGACAAATGCAATCGAGATTTTTTGAAACAAGCAACGAGGTAGAGCTTCTTTCGGCTGGGGTAGCTGTGTTACAAGACATGGGATATTCAATAGATGAAACAGAGACAAAATCAGGTGTTGTGACCGCATCTAAAACTGTAGATGCTACTAACAATGCGCAGATAGCGGGTGCTGTATTACTAGCGGTACTTGGTGGCGGAAACATGTCGATTGATAGCCAGCAACAGATAAAAGTTAGTTTCGTAACATTACCGTCTAAAAACAATAAAAATGGTTATTTAGCTAGAGCTACTTTTCAACGCATTGTGACGAATACACAAGGACAGGTAACCAAAGCCGAAACAATGAAAACAGAAGAGCTATATGCTGAATTCTTTAACAAACTATCTAAATCAGTATTCTTAGAGGCTCAAAAAATATGAATACATTAAAAATAGCTTTATTCGCAGCTTGTCTAACTTTGATTACTGGTTGCGCTACAACTCATGATGCCAGAATTTTAGGCGCTGACAATCAAGTAGAATTACGTAGTATGCAAACTAGATCTTTTGATACTAGTGATAAAACTGTAGTTGTTAGAAATGTCATATCAACGTTACAGGATTTGAGCTTTGTAATTGATAAGGCTGATACCGACCTTGGTACTGTTTCAGCGACGAGATTGTATAATGGCAACAAGGTCAGAATGACTGTAACCGCGAGACCGTCTTCTTCTAGCAAGTCTGTAATCGTTAGAGCTAACGCTCAGTACAACCTAAAGCCAATTGAGAATCCTAAAATATATCAAGATTTCTTCTCATCTTTATCGAAGTCGCTTTTCTTATCAGATAATGCTGTAGAGTAAAACATAATATCCTAACCATTAAAAATAAAAAAAACTCACTAAATAGTGGGTTTTTTATTTAACTCCTTCCACATAAAACTGTACTCTTAGTAAATTCGTAATTGCTCTAAACTCTTCAACACCTCTTCCATACTCTTATACCGCCTCTCTACTCGTTTCGCTAATGCCTTATTAATAATTCCTTGATAGCTCTGATACTCTAGCGGCAAGGTTGGAATAGGCTGTTGGCAATGCTGAATCGCCCATGCTTTTAATTTGTCATTGCTGTTAGCACTTACCTGAAACGGTCGCTTGCCTGTTAGTATTTCAACCATCATGATGCCAAACGCATAGATATCACTTTGCACTGTCGCACTCTGACTTTGCCAGCGTTCAGGGGCAAGATACGCAGGTGTACCAGCAGAACTTGCCAAAGTTGGGGCGTTAAGACATTCTGCTAAGGCAAAATCGGTTAACAATAAATCAGCCTTGATACAGCTATCATCCGCATGATTTGGCAAAAAATCATCTAGCAAAATATTACTGGGCTTAATATCATTATGTAGCCAGCCAGCGCTATGTAGAGTGGCGATAAGGTGCGCAGATTGCACAATAAAATGATGCTTTCTTTGAGAATTTAATAACGAATGATTTCGAACATTAAGCTGAGTTGCTAAGCTACCACTGGGATAATATGGCATGGTAAGTATCGTAAGCTGCGAAAACTGATCTAGTACCTGTACCCTTAGAGTTTCATAAGCGAGCATTGGCGGAGCAATAGCAAAAAGACTGTCTTGAAATCTCTTTTGATTGACTGATAAATTATTGATAGATTTTCGAACACCGATTTCATGGGTTAAGCCCGCCAAATTTTGATTGATAGCAGCCGTTAACTGCCATTTAATCATCACTCGACCAAACTGTAGGTGCTGGGCACGCGTCAAGCCTTGGTAGTCATTCTCGTTATTATTATTGTTACTTTGCTGGCTGATGCGCTGATGTGATACCTCGCTATAATTCAAGCTTAAGAATAACGCAGTCAATGTTGGCAACATTTGCTGTGCTTGCATTTGTAATGCTTGTTTTGCACACGCTTTTGCATTAGAGGAATTACTGGCACTATTTTTCATGGTAAAGTGAAGCCTTTATACGTCTAGTATGCCGAACGTCATTTTAATCTTTATGAGCGACTGAGTATTATGCCCCAATCCACTAAGCCTGTTACGAATTACGCCCTACCCGACCATTTATTGGATTTACTCGGACAGTATCTACAAGAGCAAGTTACGCCCACTATCGAGATTGATCCTGCACAGCTGGCCTATCGCTGGGTCGGTGGTCATAATGGACATTTGGAGCCATTGGCAGTTAACTTATTTTTAAGTTTAGACGACCTACATGGTATCGATATCCAAAAAGCAAAACTGGTACAAAACACACGGCAATTTCTAAAGGGCTATCCTGCCAATCATGTCTTAATGACAGGGACACGTGGTGCTGGTAAATCATCACTGATTAGGGCATTGCTACAAGCCTATCATAGTGAAGGACTACGCATTATTGAAATTGCCCGTGATGACCTGCGCGTGCTTGATAAGATACGCGCCGCCATTAATGCACTGCCGACCGAGTGTGGTTGTCACTATGTGGTGTACTGTGATGACTTGGCGTTTAACGGTCAAGACGAGAGTTATCGGACATTAAAAAGCGTGTTGGACGGCTCGCTAGATTCGGAGCAAGACAAGTTATTGGTTTATGCGACCAGTAATCGCCGTCATCTATTGCCTCAGCTAATGAAAGACAATGTCAATATTTATAATGGTCAAACCGATGAGGTCAATCCTTATGAAACCATTGATGAGACGGTATCGCTGTCTGATCGCTTTGGGCTTTGGTTGTCCTTTCATCCAATGGATCAAAACACCTATTTGCACATCGTGCGCCATTATTTATCACTTTCGCCAAACCGCAATCTAGATAATGCGAATGACGTTAAAGAAAGTAATAATGAAGAAAAAAATAAGACGCTACCTGATAACATCAGAGCAGCAGCGCTACGTTGGGCATCAGAGCGCGGTGGACGTTCAGGACGAGTGGCGTATCAGTTTAGCCGCTACTGGATAGGACAGACACGATTAGCAGCTGAAGACAGTCCATCGTAAAGCTTCATTAAAAGTTATTTTTATGATGACGCTCAGTGCTTAATGACCGCGTACAGAACCCAAATATTGTACGCGGTTATTTTCGTTAATATCTGCCACATCAACCGCACCATCGACCATATATTGGTCAAAATCTGCGGCTAACCATAGATTACCTTTGTAAACGCTCTCAGCATCTAAACGAATGTATGCCATATTTGGTGTCTTGCTATTAGGATTATCAAAACCCTGATAACGCGCACTGAAGTGGGTCAAAATTAGATTACTTACACCACTTTTTTTCACAAAATCAGCCACCGATTGTGCACTACTATGCATTGGATCAAACTCTGGATTTTTGCCTTGAATCTTAGTCAATACCTCATGCGTATACGTCGCTTCATGCACCAATAAATCCGTATCAACCAACGCCGCAGTGAGACACGCTGGCGTATCGTTATCACCAGCCACCACTACTCGCGTTCGTGATAGTTCATCATTGACATAATCACCTGCACATAATTGCTGCCCCTCTTCAGTGATGACATCGTGACCTTGCTGCAATTTACCCCATAGTGCGCTTGCAGGAATACCTTGCGCCAGTAGTTTATCCGTATCAAGCGTGCGATGATGGATGGTTTGCGTGATACCAAATGCATGAGAAGCAACCCGATGTGATAGCAGCGTGATATCAATATCAAGCTGATGCTGGTCGCTTAAGCGAATATTTATCTTGCTTGTATCACTTTGCTCAGATAGCACCTCTTCAATCGCTACAAAATTTAGAGCAAAGGGTAAATACAATTCCGTGGTTAAGGTAATGGCTTCGAGCAATGTCGCGATGGCTTTTGGAGCAATAAGCGTCAGCGGCTCACGGCGTCCTGACATCGCGGCACTCGCCAATAGTCCTGGCAGACCATAGCAATGATCGCCATGCACATGGGTGATACAGATAGCGGCTAGTTGATGCAAAGACAGTTTGGTATGCAATAGCTGCTGCTGCGTGCCTTCACCGCAATCAATCAGTAGCCATGGACGCGATTTTTTATTTTGATTGACATTCTGTGGTTGATTGACTTGCTGGGCGCCAGATAAATAAGGATTCAGACATTCAATCGCCAGTGCAGTCACATTACGCTGCTTAGTTGGCACACCAGCAGAGGTACCCAAAAAAGTCAGCTTCAACATAGATTACCTCTCTTACACATGATACTTATCTGCTATGACAATTGGCACATCATGGTTTTTTGCGCTGCAACCATCTGCCCACCATTGGCCGTACATTCACTGACCATATTGGACTCATAAGATTTCCAGCCGCCATAAAAGCTGGCAATACATAGAATCACTACGAGCAATTTTTGTGACCATGCTTTAATAGATACCTGCTGATGGTTCACATTGTCAGCAGTAGTATCAAGCGCGGGCTTAGCAGCAATGCCAGTATCGACATCAGTATGCTTGTTATGCGATTTATTTAAGTCTGTCATTTCTTATCCTAAAAAAGGTTTTGTCTATGAATAAACAAAACCCTTCGTTTTAATATTAAATCAGTCATTTATGAACGATTAAATCCGCCGCGTTTAGAACTGCAAACGACCACCCTTTTCTTCTGCACGCTTAAAGGCATCGCGCTCTTCACAACGTTTTAGCCAGATTAAGATATTGGCATATTTACTGCTATCTAATCCTGTACCAGCATTAGCACCTACAACCGCAAGATGCATTTGGATATCAGCGGCACTAAATTCAGCCCCTGCAAACCAATGATTGTCTTGCAAATGCTGCTCCATCATGGCCAATATAGCATCTAGACTTTTGCTTATCATATTTTTTTCGACTTGGTTGCGGATGCTTTTGCTCACAGGCTTGATGAGCATAGGCGACTGCTCAACCACTTTGGTAAATACCAAACGCATGACCAATGGCGGCATCACGGATGCTTCAGCGAAATGTAACCAAAACGTGTAAGCCTCCCACGCCGCTTCATTATCATCCGCAGGCTTGAACTGTTTCTCGCTATCATAATGCTTCAACAAGTATTCGATTATAAACCCTGATTCGATGAGTACACGGTCATTTACTTCTAACATGGGTGCATGACCGAGCGGATGTATTTTTTTTAAACTGTCAGGCGCGCGGTATGCTTTATTGCGCTTATAGCAAGTCAATTGATAATCGACGCCAAGCTCCTCTAACAGCCAAATAATACGAAATGAGCGCGAATTTGCTAAATGATGAAGGTGTAACATAAACCATCCTAGTTATAATGTGAATAAGTTATCGTATGAATAAGTCATAATATGTATAGTTGGTGCCACGCATTCTATTAGTAAACGTTGTTAAGCGTGGCAGCAATGCTATCGATAATAGCGTAATTAATGCCTCTTTAACACAGAAACTGTGTAGAGTAATGACGAAAAACATTGCCCGCTAAGTCAGGTCTATATCGACTTGCTGGCAGGTGCTACTTTGAATGCAGCTCTTCAATTTTGCGTGTCATCTTATGTATTTTTTGCTGATACTTTCTAATTTTACGGAAACGATGCGCGGTTAATACACCTTTAATACGGCGGTTTTTCAGACGGCGACGTGGTGGGAAGCTACCCACTTGTGGCTCATTATAACCATGCAAACGGTCATCACGCTTACGCGCCAAGTAACCAAGCGCACTATCCACAATCATCATCAACAACGCGACAAAAATCATGCCGTACATAAATAAAGAGCCGCCCTCATCGATACTTTGATGCAAAATCGTGATGGAAAATATAAATAAAAATATCGGCTCAAGGTAGCATAAGGTGCCAAATAATGAGACGGGCAGCTTTTGGCTGGCAACCATGGTCAATGACATCGCAGCCGTACTGATAATGCCTAATAGTGGCAACAGATACCAAAACTTATCGGTAGATATCGCCAGCGCAAACCCGCCATTGAGATATAAAGCAATCAACACCACCGGCGTCAATAAAACAAGGTCAGAGATAAGCCCTGTAATCGGCGGCACTGCCAATTTACGACGCAGTAGATAATAGGGCGGATAACCCAAGCAAACAAATAAAGTCGCCCAAGAAATACTGCCGTACTGAAAGACATCATAGGCAATACCTGCGCCTGCGCAAATGGTGGCAATCCATTGTAACAAGCTCATGTCTTCGTTATAAAAAAACCGACCAACCATAATCATAATCATTGGATATAAAAAGTAACCCAGTGTCACCTCAAGCCCCAAATCATTGACAGGTGCCCACATAAATATCCAGATTTGCGCGCCCAATATTGGTGTGGGTATGATAAATAAAAACCATTCTTTGGGCGACTTTAGGGTTTTGAGATAATCAAAAATATGCTGCCACTGCTTAAGCACACTAATCAGCAGCACCAGACTCAATAGCATCATCAGTACGCGCCAAGAAGCGACTTGCGTCCCTGACAACGGCTGCATCAATAGACCAAATAAGAATAGCAATGAATATAAAAAATTTGCTGCCACTGCAGCGATGGTACCTTGCGACGTTTGATTCGTGGTAAGCATAACGACAACCTTGAAAAATGAGCGCACGTCCTTGGCAATTTTAGAAAAAAACAAAAGCCTCCGACGCGGACGTCGAAGGCTTTTTGATCTATAAACTCTGTTATCTACAACATAATCATATAATATTGAGATAAATACTTGGAATATATCGTGTTTATCTTGTGGTCGGTATTATGTCAAAGTCAGAATAGATAAGCAATACACCTGCTTCACTAAAGCGTTCACCTATCCATTCAGCATCTTACTTTGCACTCAACTGCTCGATTTTTTGCTGTATTCTATCCATCTTTTTTTGATAGCGCCGAATCTTGCGAAAACGATGCGCGGTTAAAACCCCATCAATACGCTGATCTATGAAACGACGACGCGGCGGAAACCCGCCCACTTGTGGCTCTCGATAGCCATGCAAATGATTGTCACGGCGGCGCTTAAGATAACCTTTTATACTATCAGCAATCATCACCAGTAACGCCAAACTTACCATACCATACATAAATAGCGAGCCGCCCTCATCGAGACTTTGACTTAGAACAGTGATGGATAAAACAAACAGCAGCATAGGCTCGACATAGCTTAGCGCCCCAAATAATGACACGGGTAATTTGCTACTGGCAATCATGGTTAAGGACATCGCCAGCGCACTAAAGGCTCCTAGCAGTGGTAATAAATACCAGAACTTGATGTCCTGGGCTGCCGTATTAAAGCCACCGCTAAAATACAACATAATGAGCACCACTGGCGTTAACAAAGCCAAGTCAGACAACAGTCCTGTGATAGGCGGCACAGCCAGTTTACGCCGCAGCAGATAATAAGGTGGATAGCCCAAGCACACAAACAACGTTACCCAAGATACTGAGCCATATTGAAAGATATCATAGCCAATACCTAAGGCTGCACATAGCGCGGCCACCCACTGTAACGCACTCATATGCTCGTGATAAAAGAAACGACCAAGCACTATCATCACCAGCGGTAATAAAAAATAGCCCAAGGTGACATCCAGACCAAAGCCATTGACTGGTGCCCACATAAATAGCCAAATTTGACCACCCAAAATCGGTGTGGGCAAAATAAATATCAGCCACTCTTTCGGAGTTTTTAAGGTTTTCAAATAATCAAAAACGTGTTGCCATTGCTTGGTAAAACTGACCAACAATAGCAAACTTAGCAGCATCATGAGCACGCGCCATGAGGCTACCTGCGTACCTGTCAAAGGCAGCATAAATAGCCCAAACACAAACATCATCGAAAATAAAAAGCTCGATGATATCGAAGCAAGGGTTCCTTGAAAAGTTTGATTGGTCGAGAGCATAACAACAGCCTTAAAAAATAGAACTTTATGGGCATTATTTATAAAAAATTAGAGCAGCGGAAACTTAGAGGCAGACTCTAACAATAGATGACATACAGAAAAAAACAAAAGCCTCCGACGATAACGTCAGAGGCTTTTTATAGAACAATCATATAAGACTAGATCAAAAAGCTAACTACTGAGACATTTATTCGTCGTCTGCGTTTTCACCGTCTGTACTGTGAACATCTAATTCATTGTCAGTAGCAATATCCATAACGTCATTCGTTGCTGTGTTGCCAGTCGCCGCATCAATATCTATCTGCTCTCGACCTGCCACATCAAATGTACCGTCTTCTCTCATGGCATCAACCAGCTCATCGTCACCTTCTTCATGCTCAACACGCGCCATAGCGACCAGCTTCTCGTCTTTTGATAAACGAATCAGCGTCACACCTTGCGTATTACGACCAGAGCTAGCGACATGCTCAACGGGCGTACGAACCAACGTACCTTTGTCAGAGATTAAAATAATATCGTCTGTAGAGTCAACCTTGGTGGCTCTTACTAGCGCACCATTACGCTCACTGGTTTTGATAGCAATTACACCGCCGCCGCCACGATTTTGGGTATTGAACTCATCGATAAAGGTACGTTTACCAAAGCCGTTTTCACAAGCAATAAGGATTTCGCGGACATCATCTTCGATCACAACCAATGATTTTATCGACTCATTAGCCGCCAAACGCATACCACGGACACCTTTAGCCGTACGACCCATCACGCGAGCATCATTTTCATCAAAACGAATGGCTTTACCACTGGATGCAAACAACATCACTTCTTGGCTACCATTAGTGATACGAGCACTGACCAGCTTATCGCCCTCTTCTAGTCCAACCGCAATCAAGCCGTTCGAGCGAATATTGGCAAACTGCTTAAGCTCTACCCGCTTCACCGTACCATTGGCAGTTGCAAAGAACACAAAAGGTGGCTCTGCTTGCGTGCTGTCGTCTAATAGATCATCATCCCCATCTATTAGAGCATCTGTTGACGCCTCACCTTTTACCGATAGCTCTTCCACTATTTTTGGAATTGGCAGTATCGTAGTGACCGTTTCATCAGGATTTAAGCCAATTAAATTCACTAATGGACGACCGCGAGCACCGCGACTGGCAATCGGCACTTCAAAACCACGTAAGCTAAAGACACGACCGCTATCCGTGAAGCACAATACGGTAGCATGCGTTGAGGTCACAACCAAATGATCAATCACATCATCTTCTTTCATTGCGGTTGCAGACTTACCTTTACCACCACGTTTTTGTGCGACATAATCGTCAATCGGCTGAGTTTTTGCATAACCTGTACGCGAGACCGTCATGACAACCGTCTGTTCAGGAATCAGATCTTCACGGTTAAAATCAGTACGTGAGTCAATAATATCGGTACGGCGCTCATCACCAAAGTTATCACGAATCTCAATCATCTCATTGGAGATAATGGTCATTAGCTTATCAAAATCACCAAGAATAGACTCTAAATGAGCAATTTCACGTAGCAAATCCTGATATTCTTCGGTCAATTTGTCTTGCTCAAGACCCGTTAGACGATGCAACTGCATATCTAAAATCGCGTTGACCTGCTCAAGTGATAAGCGATAACGTTCTTCGCCCTCAATCAAGCCAAATGGTGCTTTAGGATCTTCGCCTTCGATATAGTCAGGACGCACAGATTGACTACCAGCAGCAGTAAGCATCGCCACCACGCTACCTGAACCCCACGTGTTATTTAATAAGCTTTCACGTGCCAAACCGCGGTTAGCAGAGGCTTTAATCGTTGCAATAATCTCGTCGATATTGGCTAATGCAACGGTCAAACCTTCGAGCAAATGACCACGTACGCGCGCTTTGTTTAACTCATAAATCGTACGGCGTGTCACCACTTCTTGGCGATGACGTACAAAGGCGGCAATCAGCTGACGCAAAGTTAGTAGCTTAGGCTGACCATTATCGAGCGCCACCATATTGATACTAAAACTTGATTCGAGCGGCGTTTGCAAGAACAAGTTATTAACGATAACTTCAGCTGTCTCACCACGACGCAAATCAATGGCGATACGCATACCATCTTTGTCAGATTCATCACGAATCTCGCTAATACCTTCAATCTTTTTATCACGTACGAGTTCTGCGATACGCTCAATCATTTTGGCTTTATTAGATTGATAAGGTACTTCGGTAAAGACAATACGCTCACGATCGCGGTTGACACCCGTATCACTCATGGCTTCAATATGATAGCGACCACGTATGTGCAAACGACCTTTACCCGTGCGATAAGCATCTAAAATACCAGCGCGACCATAAATGATACCGCCTGTAGGAAAATCAGGACCTGAGATGTGTGACATCAACTCTTCAGCTGATACTTGTGGGTTTTCGGCATAAGCCAAACAAGCATTAATCACTTCTGTCAGGTTGTGCGGCGCCATATTAGTCGCCATACCAACAGCAATACCAGTCGCACCATTGATTAGTAAGTTTGGAACACGCGCTGGCATGACGCTAGGCATACGCTCAGAACCATCGTAGTTGTCTTCCCAATCAACCGTGTCTTTGTCTAAATCAGCAAGCATCTGATGCGTCAGCTTGGTCATACGTACTTCGGTATAACGCATGGCAGCCGGAGGATCATCATCGATCGATCCAAAGTTACCTTGACCGTCAACCATCGGATAACGCAAACTAAAATCCTGCGCCATCCGCACAATGGCATCATAGACCGCACTATCGCCATGTGGGTGATATTTACCAATGACATCGCCGACGACACGTGCAGACTTCTTATATGGCTTATTATAGTCGTTAGATAGCACGTGCATGGCGTACATCACACGGCGGTGTACAGGTTTGAACCCATCACGCACATCAGGCAGCGCACGCGAGACAATCACGCTCATCGCATAATCCAGATAGGATTGCTTTAGTTCCTCTACGATGCCAATAGGACTGACCGATTCGCTCATATACACTCCTTCACTCACATTGTTTTTCTAATGTTGACACGTTTGTTCAAGATACTCATGGGTTATACAAAAATATAGCTGCATCAATGCGCAGCTACTATCAGAATAGTGACCCTAAAAAAGCACTGTCAAAGGTGCAAAACAATAGGAAAATAGTGATACGGTTTTTGTTAAAAATAATGTTCAATTAAAGAAGCTATTTTAGCACAAATTTGCTGATTTAGGGGCGTCTGGCTGTTATTAAAATTAAGCAAAACAGCTGATTAGCGGTTTTTTTCACTCTAATAACAAGGGTAAAAACAACTTTAACGACATACTTGTTTTGATTGACTGATTTTGCCGTTTTTGCAAACAAATTTACCATCTTTTGAGCAGTGAGATACGCCGCCCATTTTGCCCGAACAAGGTGTATTCTTAACCTGTGCTTGACTGATCGGAGCTATCATAAAGACACAGGTAACCAGTGATAACATCATTGACTTCATATTTTTCTCCTATTAATTATTAAATGGTATTCATGAAAAAACTGCATCCAGTGGACACAGTTTTTTCGATAGCAAAGCTATTTTTTACGGTTAAGCTGACCTCTATTAAGCAGGTTTAAATTCCTGATTAAAGAACTCACGTGTGGCTTGCGTACAAGCCGTACTGACCAGACCGCCGTGATAGTTGCCCAATACAGCAACGCTTGCAGGTATGCCTTGCTGTGCTCCTGCATCTACTACGCGTTGAAGATTTTGAACAAAGTTACTTTGAACACTTGCTACTACAGAATTAATATTCCATTGGTTCATGGACGCCTGTCCAATAAGTTGAACATTAGAATTATCAGGACGATCATTAGCTGTCGTCGCATCAACATCTAATACTGTCACGTTAACGGTAAGGGCTGGATTTTGTGCGACACTCCCTTGAATAATAGCAGCCATTGAACTGGTATTTAGGTCATAAAAAACCGTTGGATCTTGATTGCCACCACATAGCAGAGTTGGCATTTTTGGTACATACCCACGTAGATCATTGGCTTTTAAGGCTTTTCGTAAGTTGTTTTGTGGATTGGCTGCTGGTAATGCTCCTGTCATCGCGATTAGACTATCAGGGTTCTGTAATGCATCTGCGACATAAGCGGTACGAAAGTCTGTTTTGATCAGATAATTATCATCCGCGAAGCCAATAGAGGCAAAGGGAACGGTAGGCGCTGGTAGAAGATCAAGCGTGGGATTGTTTTCAGGATCTTTTTCAAACAGCGCATTATCAGGCAGTTTATTAGCAGCGACCAACTCACCAAAGCTCAATAAGCTTGGTAATTGTGTGTTTGCATAGTTGGCAGTGAATATATCAGCAGTATTGTTATAGACATTGCCATACGCATTTTGGAGACCAGATGCTAGTAGCGGTGCAAAACGCGATGCGCCGATATTGACGTTACCCGAAAATATTGCATCACCAAACGCTGCCAGTGCATAAGGCCCTGATAAAGGTGCAATGGCAGTGACAGGCTCATCATTTTTCTCGAACATTCTTGCAGTTGCCATCGCCACATGCCCGCCCTGTGAGTAACCACTGATAAATAACTTACCAGAGTCATCAAGGTTGGTGTAATCAGGATCATTAGCGCGCTGTTGTCTTGCAATGATGGTACGGGCACTGTCTAATGCATCAGCCATGTCAGTGGCTTGTTGTTCAGCCACAAGGTATGGATGGTAATCAAGAGCAGACTCATCATAACCAGCATAGTTTGGTGCAACGACGATGTAGCCTTGAGCCGCAAAGTTGGCAGCGATTAATGTCGACTCACCAGCGGCTGGATTTTGAGGATTAGCGACTTGACTAAAATCGTAGCCTTTGTCCGTAGTTGTGCCATGGGCATACAGCAAGATAGGTCGATCGCCTTGACAGTCAGCACTGTCACCACTTGGTAGCATCAAAGCTGCTGTCGCGTTGGTACGCTCACCCGCTGCCCCTACTGTCGGATAGCTGACTTTTTCGATTTTGATATCGCATTTGGCATCAGGGGTTGCCGTACCATCAAGACCGAACTGGGTATTTATTTGCGCGGTGTTAAATGAGCTGATTGATTTAACTGACGTCGCAGAGTCAAAGCCTATGACAGTATCAAAGTCATTGTCATCGCCACAACCGACGAGCAGCAAGCTACTGGCAATGGCGACGGATAATAGGCAGCGCAGCATCACAGGCTTGCCCGTCGTAATGGATACTGATTGATGGGTACTGCTAGATGATTTGTTATTTATAGCGGTAGTAGATTTAGATACGATCATGGTTGCTGTCCTTAGCGGTGGTAGATCAGACGTTTGCTGAGAGTCCTTGACAATAAAAAATTTCAGTATGGCAGACTCTTTTTATTAAATGGTTTTCATTGAATACATTGGAGTAGAAAATATTTTCAATAAAACTTACTCAATAATTGTTTCTTAAACCTTACTACTTATACCGTAAAATATTGTGAAAAGCTACTGGAAAACAGGTATTTAATGGCATCTTTAACGCTATGGTAAAGCTAGTATTAGCGTCAAGCCTAGCTTAGATTTTATCTTTGTTGTACGATGTTCCAAAATACCACCCTAATACAGATAGCGCTTTATGCAAACCAATAGTGAAAGTACAAAAGAACATGACAACCAATCGCTTAATCTGACACAACAAATCGACACATCAGGAGATATACGTGCCGATCGTAGCTTCGATGCGATTGCGGATCATTTTGAAAAAAAGGTCTACGGTGGCTTAAAAGGCGATATTCGATTGGCGGTGCTACGCCGTGATATCTTTGAATATAGCGCGCGAATGAGTGAAAGCCTTGGGCGACCTTTACGTATTTTGGATGTGGGTGCAGGGCTGGCACAGATTGCAATAGAGCTGGCAGCTCAAGGTCATACATTGGTCATCAATGATATCTCAGGCAACATGCTAGAAAAAGCGAAAGCGAGTGCCGCGCAGATAGACGAAAATCTCGATATCACATGGTATGTTTGCCCCTATCAGGAGCTGCCAGAAAAGTTAAGCACAGAAAATAGTGAAAAGTTTGATTTAATCATGTGTCATGCGCTGCTTGAATGGTTGGCAGAGCCCGCTGCGGTAATGGACTTTTTTGATCAGCAATTAGCGGATAATGGTGCGCTATCTTTATGCTTTTATAACCCAGCAAGCTTTGATTATCGCAACCTAATCATGGGTAATTTTAACTTACTTGATAATACAGAATATAAGGCTGATAACAAAAAAAGCCTCACGCCCAACCATCCTGTCGCCAAAGAAGAAGTTGAATCTTGGTTGACTGCGCATCATTATCAGACCATACGCACCAGCGGTCTGCGCGTATTCCATGATTATGCCCCGCTTAAGCGTGGTGGACACAATGACCCAGATGCCGTGATACGCATGGAGCTGCGCTACTCGCAATTAGAGCCGTATAAATGGTTGGGACGTTATTTGCACATATTGGCAACGCGATAAGCGTAAGTGCAAGCACCTGTTTTTTGGAGGGAGTTTTAATCAATATAGTCACCGCAGTTTAAAACAGGTATAAAGTAGATACAAGGCAGCCAAGCGTAAATAGCATGCTGTGTGCATGTCGCGAGGTTAATTTCCTAATCATTTATAAATGCTGCGACTATTCTGTCTCATCAACTCTCTCTGACCTATCATACTCTGACCAAGTCGTCGCATTGATGTCTTTTTCATCAAATACCACGACGTGCTCTAAGATAGGTAAAATACCAATCTGCGATCCAATCTCATGATTATGGTGGCTGGCAACTAAAGACAATACCGTTTGCCCGTCATCAAGTTGCAAGCGATATAAATAGTTGGCACCGCGAAATACGCGTCCAACGACTAAAGCGGTTTGGTTGCTCTCATCGTCATGAATGATATCATCAGGGCGCACCAACACCTTAATCGGTGTGCCATTAGGATAATCGTACTCGCAATACTGTGGGTACCCTGATTCATCGTACACTTCCATACGCCGATAGATATCGCCTAATGCCGTCTCAACATGGCCTTCTTTGATGATGCCATCTATCATCGCGCCTTCGCCGACAAACTCAGCGACAAAAGGACTGATTGGCTCATGATATAGCTCGCTTGGGGTTGCCCACTGTACCAGTTTACCTTTATGCATCACCCCCACTTTATCAGCCAGTGCAAAAGCTTCGTTTTGATCATGAGTGACCAGTATTGCCGTGGTATTGGTGCGTTTAAGAATATCACGAACATTCATTGCCAATGATTCACGTAGCACCACATCTAGATTAGAAAACGGCTCATCAAGCAGTAATAGTTTTGGCTTAGGCGCTAATGCACGGGCTAATGCCACCCGCTGCTGTTGGCCACCTGACAGCTCATTTGGACGTTTGTCAGCATGCTCAGACAATTCAACCAGCTCTAGCATCTCAGCGACACGGGCTTTTTTGTCAGCGGCCGACCATTTATTCAGACCAAAAGCGATGTTTTTTGCCACGCTCAAATGTCCAAATAACGCATAGTCCTGAAACACCATGCCCATACCGCGTTTGGCAGGTGCTACTGCATATGAGTTGCGGTCAGTTTTATCAGTAAGACATTGATTGTTTAAGAGAACCGTACCATCACGGCTTTGTTCCAGCCCTGCAATCGCTCTTAGTGCCGTGGTCTTGCCGCAGCCGCTATAACCTAAAAAGCAACCAATCTCGCCTTGCTTCAATTCCAATGACAAACCATTGACGATAATCGTATCGTCATAACCGACGATTAAATCTTGCACACTAAAATAAGGACTAGTAGCCGTAGCTGCCTCAGTATTTGTCTCAACATCTTGGCTAAAAGCACTACTTTTTTCTAAAGACTTACTAGGCTGGGCGGGCGACGTCTTAACTTGAGCAACTGGTAATTTTTTTATATGCTCCAGTCTTGCCTTGGCCTTTATTGACTTGGCATTGATTGATTTAGAGTCTGCTGAGGCTTTCATTGAATCAGTGTACATAGACGGTACCAGTTAGCTATTAGTAAATAAAACCCATAGATAAAACAGTGAAAAAAATCATAAAATGGAGCGCTATCGGATAATGCAGATTCACTCTAAAAACACCTTAACCTTGCTTATCGCTTTGACGCAATAATATCCAAACAGGCAGCAGCCCAACCAGCACAATCAATAAACTGGGCAACGCAGCTCGTCCCCACATGCCTTCACTGGTCATCTCAAACACCCGCACCGCCAGCGTATCCCAGCCTTGGCGACGCGTCATTAAGGTAATCGGCATCTCTTTCATGACTTCAACAAACCCCATCAACAGTCCAGTCAATATTCCCGGACTAATAACAGGCAACATCACTTGCCGCCAGCGCTGGTAAGGACTGTCACTCAGTAATTTAGCAGCGGCTTCTTGATTGACCGTTAGTCGCTGTAGCTGTCGATCAACTGGCTGAAAACTCACCGTCATAAAACGCGTCGATAATGCCAATAGCATCACAATCACACTGCCTGATAGCACTTGCTGCGTGGTAATCCCAAAGGCAATCATTTGATTATCTAGCCAAGCAATTGGAATAAATATGCCCACTGCCAATACGGTACCCGGCACCACATAACCCAAATTTGCCAAAGTAGTCATGAGCTTGGTCAATTTATCAGGATACTGCCGCTTAATCCACGCAATGATAATCGCCAAAAAGGCAATAAAAATCGTGGTCATGCTAGCAATCATGAGGCTGTTGGTCACAAAATCAATATAGCGCGCATCAAAATCTTGGCGAAAATTCAATGCCGTCCAGTAGATAAGCTGCAAAAATGGGATTAAAAAAGCGCCAGCAAACACCAAGGTACACAGTAATGTCATACCCAATTTTGCAGGCGTGGTGGCATCAAAACGTTGACTGCTGCCTTGAGTCACGTTATTGCCGCGCTTGGTTTGCCAATACTGCTCAAACAATACCACAATAAAGATTACACCGATGAGCAAAGCCGCCAATTGTGCCGCAGTGGTCAAACTAAAGAAACCAAACCATGCTTTGTAAATAGCCGTGGTAAAGGTATCAACATTAAAGACTGATACGGCACCAAAGTCTGCCAAGGTTTCCATACTGGCAAGCAGTAGTCCGCCAATAATCCACGGCAAGGCTTGTGGTAATGCCAACCGAAAAAACACGCGGCTACGGCTTAAGCCCAGCATTTGTCCCGCTTCAATCGCTCGCCTGCCTTGCGATAAGAACGCTTGACGTGCCAGCAAATAGACATAGGGATAAAATGCTAGGGACAATACCAAACCTGCTCCCCAGACATTACGGATCGAAGGAATCGCTGCATCAAAGCCTAGGTCGCGCAAACCTGTCTGTAATGGTCCACTAAAATCAACAATACCAATGGTGACAAATGCTAATACATAAGCAGGTATCGCCAGTGGTAACATCAGCGCCCACGAAAAAAACCGCTGTCCAGGGAAGCGGTACATACTGGTTACCCAAGCAAGCGCGGTGCCAATAGTGCCAGACACGACCGTTACCATCAGCAATAAAATCGCGGTATTTTTAAGCACTTGCGGCAGCACATAATCTGCCATGTGCGTCCAGATATCGGCAATTGGCTGCGTCCAAGATAGCAACACAATCAAAATTGGCAAAAGCATAAACGACGAAATCAGTCCTAAGACTGATTTTGAGATAATACGTTTACGGACGGCGTGGTCTTGGCTGACAGTCTGCTTTCCATCAATATTATGATTATCCATATTGTTGACATTAGCACTATCATTGACTGTATCGTTTTGACGTACAGACGCGTCTGGCGTTTTGATCATATCATTATTACCGTGTCATACGCATAAAGACCTTATAACATTATACCAAACTCAAAAATACGGTTAAAAACACTGTCTGCTTTGAACATAAACACTATCATTTAGCCTATCAAGCTTGATACTCGTGCTTGATAGGCATTGTCATTTTTGAGAATGGTATGACTGTCAATACCTTATTTATAGCCTGCTTTGTCCATCAACTGAATGGCTTGGGTTTGTAGCTCACCAAACTTTTGCACATTGATATCGTCTTTTTTGAACTCACCCCATGATCTGAGCATTTCTGACTCATCAATCCCTACTTTTACTGGAAATTCTTTGTCTGAGCTGGCATAAAGACCTTGCGCCTCATCAGAAGACAACCATTCTATCAGTTTAAGCGTCCCATCTGGATTGTCTGAACCTGCGACCACACCAGCACCTGAAATATTTACGTGTGTACCAGTCGTGCCTTGGTTTGCCCAAAATATTTTCACAGGGAAGTTAGGTTTTTCATCGAGCAGACGACCGTAGTAGTAACTGTTGGCAATGCCCACTTCACACTGACCAGCAGCGATGGCTTCTAGCATACTGGTGTCATCGCTGAACACGTCAGTCGCTAAGTTAGCGACCCAACCACGGACGATTTCTTCCGTTTTTTCTTCGCCCAAATGCTCCATCATACTGGCCACAAGTGACTGGTTATAGACCTTTTTAGAGGTACGTAGGCATAACTTGCCTTTCCACTTCGGATCAGCTAAATCTGCATAAGTAGACAATTGGTCGGCACTGACTTTACTTGGGTCATAAAAGATCGTACGAGCACGCAATGATAGCCCTGTCCACTGACCTTTTGGATCACGATATTTGGCAGGGACATTTTCTTCTAACACAGTAGATGATACTGGTTGTAACAAGCCTTGCTGAGCGGCTTGCCATAAGTTACCCGCATCAACCGTGAGCAGCATGTCGGCTGGCGTGTTCTGACCTTCAGCTTGCAAACGCGCCATGAGCGGACCTGTACTATCTGTGACCAGCTCAATCTTCACACCTGTCTGTTCGGTATAACGGTCTAGCAATGGCTTAATCAGCTGCTCATTTCGCGAAGAATAAATGGTAATCGTTTGACCACCTTCACTCGTAGCACCATCAGTAGCAGCTGGTTGCTCAGTAGCCGCCGCTGATGTCTCCACCTCTACGCTCTCTTCTGTTGTAGATGAATTGCTACAACCAGCCAGTCCCAACATCATGCCAAATACGGCAACAGGCAAGATAAGCTTAGTAGAAGATAGGTTAGCGCTAATGGCATTCAATGACATGGTTTTCCCCATAATGATGCTACGAAAAGGTGAGATAAATAGACGAGATGACAATAAGATAAGACGGCGCTAAAGACCTCTAATAATAAGGTTCAATCATGCGATAATCTCTGAAACAACATACTAATAGAAATGAGATTAATTATCAATACATTTGTTTAACTCAGAAATGCACCGATAATTTGGCTCAACTTTCACTTTCTAAGTGATAAATTTATAGATCTTCATGGAGCAATCTATAGATTTTCTAAGTGATGACACGTCTTAATTATCTTTCAATTATCTGCTGATTCACGACAGCAACCATTGACCTAAAATCACATTGACGGCGGCTTCTGTACGCAGGATACGCGAGCCTATAGTAACTGCCGCGCAACCTTGAGTGGCAAGCAGTGCTATTTCATAATCAATCCAGCCGCCCTCGCTACCGATACAAACCAGACTTGGCAATCCTAACGATGGCGGCTGTTGTAGATACTGTGTAAAGGATAGCTCACTATACGGGTGCGCCACGATGGCTCGATTGGTTACCAAACCTGCCAGCTCATCTTCCACGAATGGCTTAAAACGTTTTTGTAAAGTGATACGAGGCGCTATGGTATCAACTCCTTGTTGCAGCCCTTCTAATACAAACTCATCAAGGCGCTCAAGCATCGGACTTTGCCAATAGCTTTTTTGCGTGCGATAGCTGTTGATTAAGATGATATCGCGTACCCCAAGCGCGGTCATATCCATGATTAAGCGGCGTAGCACTTTAGGACGCGGTAGTGCCAACACAACGGTCAAATCTAGCTTTAGTGGCGGCGCAGTGGTGAGCTGAATATCACGCAACTGAATAGCATCAGAGCGGATGCTCTCAATCACAGCAGTGCCCAAATGACCGCCCATTTGACCGATTTTCAGCGTATCACCAACTTTTGCTGTTAGTACTTTATTGACGTGATTTATTTGTGATAATTCATCAATATATGCCGCATCCGAAGAGAAGTTTTCAATGGGTAATAATAAACAATTCATAGCAGCTCTTGGCTTGGTTGTTGAATAGCATGCTGCTCGACAACCTCTTTAATCATGGTAAATTGCCGGGTCAATACGGCTTGCTGTTGTCTCGTCATTCGCGCGCCAGCTTGCCCTGCTTGTGCCGCTACCTCAAGATCACTGAGCCAAGACACTAGTTGCTGATAAATGAGCGCTACCTCCTCTTTAGCGGCAGGCTTCTTACGAGAGGATTGTTGACTCGTATCATCATTAGTAGTAGCCGTATTAACAGTAACGGGACGATAGAAAACATTGTTTGGCTGATATAACGCGCCGACCTCCGCCAATTTATCTACCACGCTTTGACAAGACTGCGTATAGCGCCCCATGAGTACAGGCGTTGCCACACTCGCTGGCTCAACGGGATTGTGCCCACCGACATCTACTAACGAGCCGCCGACCAGTGCCACATCTGCCAACTTATACCACGTCATCAGCTCACCCATGCTATCAGCCAGATAGACTTGTGTGTCTACATGAATGCTATCTTCTGCACTACGCCGTGCCATTGTTAATTCAGACGCTTGAATGAGCGCTGCTACTTCATCAAAACGTTCAGGATGTCTAGGTACAATGATAAGCAGCGCATCAGCGAGCGCGGGATGAGACAATAGCTGTTGATGCAATGACAGTGCCGTCTCTTCTTCGCCACTATGGGTACTTGCGGCAATCCAAATCGGTCGACCAGCGATATTCATCTCTTTTGCTAATGTAGACTCTTGGACCGATTCAGAATATTGGTTTGGTACGCTAGGATTTTCTGTATAATTAGCTTCTATATCAGCCGCTTTATCTTCAATTTGAGGCGTATTAATCACCCATTTTAGTGAACCTGCGACACGAATTTGCGCGCTATTCGCACCCAATTGTCGAAAGCGTTTCGCTGAGTCGCTGTCTTGAGCGATAATCAAAGTCAGGTTTTTCATCATACTGGCACTGACCGCAGCAATTTTTTGATAACTTTTAAAAGAAGACGCTGACAGCCGACCGTTGACCAAGATACTGGGAATATGGTGTTCGGATAATTTGGTTAGGATATTTGCCCACAGTTCTGTTTCGACAAACAGAGCAGCGATGGGCTTGACATGACCCAAAAAAGCCTCAATCACAGTTGGGCTGTCGACAGGTACGTAGCTATGGCTCATCCGACCTTGAACAATATCATCGGTGAAACGGCTGGCACCGCGAGCAAAACCTGTCTGCGTGGTATTAGTTAACCATATTTGATAGCCATCAGCCAATAATGCATCTAATAAGGGCGCGACGGTATTGGTCTCTCCCAATGACACCGCATGACACCAAATAACGCCTTTATCAGTTTGCGCATTAGTCAGTTTAGCCACTGGTCGCGGTGGATATTGCTTACCAAAACGCTGCGCCACTTCTTGTTGATAGTTGTCGCGGTTGTGTGAGCGTTGCCAAACTTGCAGTCGATATAGCGGCTTAAGTAAGCCAATGGCGCACTGATAATACAAAGGCGCAGTATAAACAGTGCGGCTGGGCAACGATACTGGGTCAGTCGCTTCCAAAGCACAATCAGAGGATATAGGAGAAGATGGCATAAAGTTGCCCAGATTAGTAATGGCTTAAATAATATAGTCAATTCACTATAAAAGAGTGACGGCATTAACCTCGTTTGCAGTATTACCTATACATCTGCACTCGGTTGCCTTTTACCTCTTTAAATTAAATCGACTATAGTAAGGTGACGGTAAAAAATGCGCCAATTCTACCTGAATTTAGCGATTAACAATACGCTTTACAGCGTGTTGCCATAAAATATTTTAGACAATAATTAGGATCAATATTGCCACTACGAGTAGGGCGGCGAATAACAACTGATAACGCTTCATGCTATGTTGCTCTTGTTTTTGTGTCGTTATCAGCGCTTGCGCCTGTTGCCATTGCCCTACTACGCTCGCCGCTTCCGCATGTCCATTCTTTGCTGCTTGCTCTAGCCAATATTTACCAGTGTCTATATCTTGCGCCACGCCGACCCCTTGGTAATACATCTTGCTTAGTAGGCGCTGCGCACGACTGTCATTTTTGCTAGCTGCCTGCTTAACCCATTCAATCCCTGACGCTGTAGCAGCACGCTTATCAACCGCTAATCCTTCACCAAGTAACTCATACATTGCCAAATGTAGCATGGCAGCACTATTACCCGCCTGCGCCGCCTCTTGTAGTGTTAATAGCGCTTGCTTTTTTGTCGTTAAATGACTCTCTGAAAAGCGCATTTGCGTGCGTGGCTGACTTTGTTTGGCAATGTGTTGCTCAAACTGCTCAAGCACTTTATGGGCTTGCTGATACTCAATATTTCCAGCCGTTTGAACGACTTCTATGTTATCCAGCTCTACGAGCAATTGAGTAAAAATCGCGGGCGTTGGTAATTCTTGAATAGAAGGCACTAACGATGGTAGTGGCTGCTCTAATACCGTATTTTCTGAGGTTGTATGAGGTTGTACTGTTTCTGATTTAGACAGCACAGGCTTAGTGTGGCTCTCTTGCTGAGACAGGTTCTGAGATTTTGGCGCATCATATGGCGTATGACTCAACCTTTGTTTTTCTAACGGTTTCTGACTATCAATCATTTTAATGCGCTCTACACTAGCACTTGTATTTGGTGTGCTGATATTAATGGCTGGTATGATCGAATTAGCCACGTGATTGTCGTACGCATGTGGCAACCTTGCGCTAACCGCTTGATAAAGACCACTCGCCACTTGACCGCCTTGTACCGCCTCAAACGGCCGATCAATATGACCAAATAACCGTAATCCTATCGGCTCTAGGGCAAAAAACAATGACGTAACGCTATTAGCATCAGCCGACTGACAATAGACAACCGCCAGATGTTGATAAAAATCATCGGTTGTAAGAGCCAGTTCAGGATAGCGCTTATGTAGCTCAAACTGTCCATACCAATGCGGCGTACTTTGCCATTGCTGTGCCAATACTCGCCCTGCATAAAACGCCAAAAATACCATAAAGTTACGATAGCGTTCATCGAGCAATAATGTCTCTTCATGCCATCGACCAGTTTTAACCATCTCACGGCGTATGTGCGACAGCAGCGTATCGACTCGCTGTAAGCTGGCCAATGACTCATCTAATATACAATCGCGAAGCTCGCTTTCGTAAGCAATGCCACCAGCGATAGGACGATCCGCTAAAAAGTCTTGCCAATAGCCTGCTGCAATATAGTCAAAGGGCGTTAGAGGTGATGCAGACGATGCATACATAGACAAGCGCATCCTTTATCGGGATAAATTAATAGTAATAAAAATAAGGTCATCATGGCACTAAACTGACATCAGTCGTTTACCTTACCCTAAAATCGAAAATGCTACAATAAAGGACTAAATAAGCGTACCACATTGTCAAACAAACGCTCTGCACCATGGCGCTGTTGCCACTGCTCTAAACTCAAAAAACGGCAACTTTGTAAGTAGACTTCTTGACAATCAGCCACTTGAGCGACCATCTCTGGTGTATAAATGGCCAAGCTCACTTCCATATTTAGATAAAAACTGCGCATATCGATGTTTACAGTGCCAAATAAACAGTAATCATCATCGATAACCACTGTTTTGGTATGCAAAAGACCACCCTTAAACAAAGCAATCGTCACACCCGCCTCGAGCAACTCTTGATAATAGGCTTGTGACGCATGCTGTACAAGAAACGAATCCACCTTTTCCGGGACAATCAGCGTCACCTCAACCCCGCGTTTGGCAGCGATCGTTAATGCTCCCGAGAGCGCCTCGTCAGGTACAAAATACGGTGTGGTAATGCGAATGCGTTTATTGGCGCGATGAATAACGGTCACCAATGTATTGTAAATAACATGGGCTGTCACTTGCGGTGCGGAGGGTATCAGCTGCGCCAGCACTCCTTCTACCATCGGCATCTTCGGTATCACAATCGATGTTGAGCCAATATTTGGTTGCTTATAATAGTCGATCTCACCAGCCAATACCTTTACCCGACTGTTTAAATCATTAATGGTTGGGTTCATCACATATAGTTTACGAGTATAGCCATTGACGCGCTGATTGAGCGCGTCTAAATTGTCGTTATTTTCCGCACCAATATCCGTGGCCACCACGATCGCCATGGCTGTCGTAATACTAATAGAGTGTTGACTGGTCGTGCGTATCGCCACATCGATCCACTGTCCAACGTTTTTATTTTGTTTAAAAAATCTTGGATCGACCAAGTTAAAGCTACCGATATAGCCAATGTGCTCATCAATCACGATAATCTTACGATGGTTACGCAAGTCAGAGCGCTTAAATAGCGTTTTAAACAAACCCACTGGTAGTGACTGATGGACAAAGACACCTGCTTTTTCTAATGTACGATGCGCGCTACTATTAAAGAAACTAAAGCTGCCCACGCTATCGGCCAAGATATGACACTCAATACCACGCTGCGCTGCCGCTGACAGCGCCTCTATCAGCTCTAGCACTTGTCCTTTAGGATAAACAATATAAAACTCCATCAGGATAATACTCTGAGCGGCATTGATATCTTCGATTAATCTCTGAAAAATAGTATGAGGATCCGTCAATAGCTGCATATTGTGATTAGGAAACACGCCCAGCCCCGTCCAACGCGTGCCTATTTGACTGACACCGCGGTAGTTAGCTGGCAGCAGCTCTTGTCCCTGATCAAAAACCAAATTCTCACGCCGTGCCATATCATCCATCAATAAGCTTGCTTGGTCTACTCGTTGACGATAGCGCCGCCCTATCATCGGCTCACCCAATAGTATATAAGCGATGAAACCAAAAAGAGGCAAGGTATAGAGCACAGCAATCCAAGCGATAGATACACCAATATTGCGCTGTACCGATACAACACGTAGCGTCATTACTATCATGAGAACAATATGCAATACCAGACCCAAGCCTGCAAAGTCTCCCCAAGACCAGGTCGTAAAAGTTTGTTCAATAGTGGAATTTTCTATGCCCGCCTCCAACAATCAACATAAAATAAAGCATGAGTCGTCAAACACCCTCAATAGTATAGTAGTTTTTGACCATCAAACAATGACTAACCATAATAAGTTTTTAAGCAGCAACCTTAGTAAACACGTGCCTCAGACTACTATTAATAATAGCTTTCAGACAGTATTTTCAATTATTTTTCAAAATAGTTAAAAAACTGTTTGACAGCCATGTGTAAATCTATATAATACACACCCACAGCAGCAGAGCTTAGTGACAAACTTAGAGCTCAGTTGATGTTGAATAAATTGCATAGCAATTGTTCGAAGGGTGATTAGCTCAGTTGGTAGAGCGTCTGCCTTACACGCAGAATGTCGGCGGTTCGAATCCGTCATCACCCACCACTATTTAGTATAGCGTTACTTTTAAGTAGTAGGCTAAGTGGTTAAATAAACTAAGTACGACCTAAGCAGCGGTAGTTCAGTTGGTTAGAATACCGGCCTGTCACGCCGGGGGTCGCGGGTTCGAGTCCCGTCCGCTGCGCCATATTTAAAACGAATTTAGACTTTCGAGTTTAAGCAAGTTTCGCCTCAAACATTAGATTGTTTGAGGTTTTTTTGTGTTTATTAATTCTGCCATACCTCTATTCACTTGCCTCTCATATCATTTGTCCTCAACCACCCTACCAGCTCTTCTCACTACTCTGAATCGTAATAATTATTGCTAGTGGTTTAGCCGACCAACTACTTCGACACATCTCCTTGTTTACAAAAATAATAAAGCTGACCATTTAGTCAGTTAATTTAATAAAATCATAAACTTAGGTAATATCAAATACTTAGAAGGCTTGATAGACCGTTATTCTTAGCCAGCTTATGGTTGTCACTCACTATAAAACATGCTTAACTGTTTCAAAGTGTTAAGAATTATTGCAGATAACATAGCCAACAGAGCATTTTTTATACTTTTGACAATACTTATATTGATAACATTTATCTTCATTACTTTAGATTGCTACCGAAACCTGACCGCGCTTTATCCTTAGCAGTATTGACCCGTTTTGACAGGAAGTTAAAACGCGCTTCTGTCATATACCCAGCCTGCTAGGATGACCCACTCTATATAAAGGAATATTACTGTGCGTTATCACTTATTTGCAAACCTGCCACTGGCTAGCCAATTATGTAGAACCAATATTCAGAAAAAACTGTTTTTTAGTAGCTCATTAACCACCGCTTTAGCCGCGATCGTTGCCTTGGGTACGATGAGCAGCAGCCATGCAAAGGTGCTTTTCACCGATACCAGTCTTTCTGTACTGTATGGTAATGACTATGAGCTGGTAGAAGACGGAGAATTGACGACCATCACTCTGGAGCACGCATCTACCCATAGTTGGGGCGGCGTATTTTTCTTCGTCGATCGTCATCAAGGCGCAAATGATATTGAAAACAATAGATTTAAAGAAACCTATGGTGAGTTTGCGCCCAAGCTTAAGCTCACAACTTTCGATGATAGCTTTATCAAACAGCTCAATCTAGCGGGGCAATATGAGTTTGGCTCGAACAGCAAAGGCTTTAGCCAAGACAACTATATGATAGGACTAGGGGCAGATTTGAATGTCCCTATTTCAGGTATGAAGTACGCCTCTGCTTCCTTGTACCATGTCTTCAATGATAATACTGATGATGACCAGCAAATCACCTTAACTTACGGTTGGGAGAAAAACAATTTTGTGGTCGATGGTTATGTAGACTACTCTTTTAACAATGATGACTTAAAAAACCAACTACATATCAATCCGCAAATAAAGTATAACTTACAACCACTATTAGGCATTGATAATCGCTTAGAGGTCGGTATGGAATATAGTTACTGGAAAAATAAGTATGGCAGTGATACAACTCAAAACGTGCCTAGCGCTCTAGTGAAGTTTCATTTTTAACCGTCTAACTGGTTTGACGAATAGTTCTAAAACAGCTCTCAACTCTTTCTCACTAAAATAAACAGTTTGTTAATAAAATAAAGAGTCCTCATGCAAAATTGACAGCTTGCATGAGGATTTTCATTGTATATTTGATAAATTAACCCTTAGGATTCCACTGATTCTCAAGCTGGATACGCATTCATACGTTTTATAAGGCTGTTACGACGTATAATTATTGGCTATTTATATCCACTAAATAATCATCTTTAACTGACTTTATCAATGGCTATATTTCAAACTTATTCAGCATTTCTTTATTATAAAAGGGACAAAATATGGAATATAACCACATACCCAGACAATCATTGGGCTTCTTCCCCACTCCATTGATAGCGCTCAGCAGATTGAGTAAAGCGCTTGATGGCCCTACTATTTTTATGAAACGAGATGACAATACAGGACTGGCATTGGGTGGCAATAAAACCCGTAAGCTTGAATTTATCATAGGTGATGCCCTTGCTCAAGGTGCTGATTGCGTGATTACGGCAGGTGCCGCACAATCAAACCATTGTCGCCAAACTGCTGCCGCAGCAGCAAGCTTGGGACTTGAATGCCATTTAGTATTGGGTGGAGAAGAACCCGAACAAACAAGTGGCAATCTTTTATTAGACAAAATTTTTGGATCGCATATTCACTGGGCAGGCGCCCATCGCAAAGGAGAAGACATTCCTAAAATCGTTGAGCAATTAACAAAACAAGGCAAAAAACCATATGTCATACCCTATGGCGGCTCCAATGAGCTGGGTGCTTTAGCGTTTGTAGAAGCTTTTAAAGAGTTGGAATCGCAACGTGAAAGCATGGACCTATCATTTACTCATATCGTTTTTGCTTCTAGCTCTGGGGCAACACAAGCTGGTTTGATGCTTGGCAAAAAAATACTCAACTCGCCCGCCCAAATCGTAGGTATCAATATCGATAAAGGCGAAACAGACAAAGTGCCTTTTGATCAGTATACCGTCGCGCTTGCCAATAGCACGGCCTCCCTTATCGGTGCCGATCATCAGTTTTCAGAAAGCGATTTAACACTCAACTCTGATTATGTGGGCGAAGGTTATGGCGTGGTTGGTACATTAGAAAATGAAGCCATTGCAATGACAGCTCAAACAGAGGGTATACTTTTAGATCCTGTCTATACGGGTCGTGCGATGGGCGGACTCATAGATATGATTCGGTCTGGCAAAATCAAGAAAACCGATCGTGTCTTATTTTGGCATACGGGCGGTGCACCAGCTTTATTTGCCTACTCAAGTGACTTAGATATGATGAAAAGAAATGGATAAATAAATTTTGACGCATTAACTCAAGCTATAGGTATTAACTACAATCTTATAAGCGTTGATTAAGCCGGCTCACACTAGCAATCAGCGCCACCATAACCACTCCCATAATGATGAGAATCCCAGACATCATGTGCGCTGCCTCGTAATTCAGCGCCTCTACTTGCTCATATATCGCAATCGAGACCACTTTAGTCTCATCGGATATACTACCCCCTATCATCAAAACCACGCCAAACTCACCAATAGTATGGGCAAAACTTATTAAGCTACCAAGCACAATACCGACACGCGCTTGTGGCAGAGCGACTCTGAGAAACCGCTTGAAACGGCTTGGCTCCAATAAATGTGCCACTTCCATCACGCTTTGTGGAATACGTAAAAATTGGGCGTAGACAGGCTGAATATAAAAAGGCAAGGAGTAAATAATCGAACCAATGACAAGACCTTCAAAAGTAAATATCAAGGGGCTGATATTATGTTCGCTAAGCCATTTACCAATACCGACACTAGGGCTTAACAGTAATAAAAGATAAAAGCCGATGACGGTAGGTGGCAAAACCAATGGCATGGCAATGATGCCCATAAGCAAGACTTTAAGACGTGACACAACTTGCCTACGACTGGGCTTAGCAAGCCAATAAGCCACAGGCGTTGCGAACAGTAATAAACAAATGGTAGTGACACCAGCAAGCTTAATACTGACCCAAAACGGACTAAGCATATCGGACATAAGAGACTGGTCTATCATAATGTCACTGCTCGTTGCCATTCGTTATGAGGATAAAGGATCTATTGTATCTAATATTAAAAGATTGAACAGACAAATATAATGTCAGCTCTTATAAATAGCGCGTTGATAAGTAAAGCACATTGATAAACAAACAGTGTAGCGTTTATCAGTCACAGTATCAGCCTTCTTGTGTCCATATTATTTATTAAAACCTGACAAGATTAAAGTCTGTTGAAAAACAATCATAGCGTAAAATAAAAAAGCACCCTAATAAGGTGCTTTTTTATTTTATTCACTAAGCTCATCGTATTAACTATTACCGTCAAAAATGATGGTTAAAAAATTTCTTTTAACACGCTAATATGAGAATCAATACGAGTCACAAACAGTGCAATCAACCTGCTTCACCACGAAGCTAACGATGACGCACTACGCTGAGTAATAAAGCCGTCTGGAGTCTGACCATTGTCTGCTTGCCAGCGCTGGAACGCCAACCGAGTATTGGTACCCACGATACCGTCAGCGCCTTTGGTATCATAGCCTGAGTTGGTCAAACGCTGCTGTAAATTTCGTACTTGAGCTGTGGATAATGGACGCTCATAACGCGGCCATGATTTCTGTAATCCGCCTTGTCCAGCAAGCGCTTTACCCAACAAGCTGACACCTAGCGCATAGCTCGATGAGTTATTATAGACCTTGATCACATCAAAGTTTGGGCTGAGTAGCAGTACTGGACCATCCTTGCCAGCTGGTAGCCACAGCTCCATTTCGGTATTGGCATCCAAATAAACATCAGCTATCGTATCAACACCCATCGCCGCCCATCTCGCGGCAGGCTGCTTACTACCAACCATGGAGTAATCGAATGAAGCAGGAATGGTCGCTTCGTAAAATGGCGCTAGACCTCTAACCCAACCTGAGTTGCTCAAATAATTAGCGGTGGACGCCAGTGCATCGCCCGTTGCCCACGGATTACGGTGACCATTACCATCGCCATCCACTCCGTGCTTCAGCCAAGTATCAGGGATAAACTGCGTCTGTCCCATGCCGCCTGCCCAAGAACCATCGAGCTGCGACCAAGACACATCACCGCGCTGCAATAACGTCGCTAATGACAACAACTGAGTTTCGGCAAATTCTTGGCGACGACCATCATAAGCCAGACTCGCAAGTGAGCTTGGTATGCTGCTATTACCCGTCACCACGCCGTATGACGACTCCATGCCCCAAATGGCAGCGATTATTTCTGCATTGACACCGTACTGCGATTCTAATTGCGACAAAAATGCCCGTTGCTCGGCAAACTTACGCTTACCAGTACTCACACGCCCATCAGATACGGCAGAATCGACATATTCCCATGGCATCTTAGAAAACTCTGGCTGTCCTGAGTCAAGTGAGATGACTTGCTGATTTAAATAAGCGGTATCAAGTAGACGACGCACCGTCGCTGCATCATGGCCTGATGAAATCGCCCGCATAGAAAAATCCGACTTCCAATCAGAGAAGCTGTTATAGCTTGGCTTTGCCACTGGCTGCGGCTTGATGACAGGCTTCGGTGCTGGCTTCACTTGAATGGTTTGAGTTTGGGTAATCTGAACGCTGCCTTGACGCACGGGTTTGCTAGGTTTTTGCATCGCCTGTTGGCTGGTACACCCAACCATCACTAACGCAGGAAACAGAGCAAGATATTGTTTTTTTAACATCATAAAATTCTCAAGTATGAATAAGTAAAGCGACTCAAATAAACCGATTTAGTTAAAGTGGCTTTATTCAAACACTCTGAAATTCAAGCGCTCTGAATAAAGCCACTAAACTTGCCAAATCAGTCACTACTTGGCATCACGTTTAACGCCCCAGTACCGCACGTGGATCAATAGGATTGCCATTTAAGCGCACTTGGAACTCTAAGCCGACCTGATTGGTTTGGCCACTGTTACCCATGTTTGCAATGCGCTGACCGCGCTGTACAGCATCGCCTTCTTTGACCAGTAGCTGACTATTATGCGCATAAGCGGTGATGTAATTATCACTATGACGAATCATAATAAGATTGCCATACTCTGGCAGACCATCGCCCGAATACAGTACCGTGCCAGATTGGCTAGCAAGTACGGGATCACCGATATTACCAGCAAACCACATACCCATCGTGCCCGCTGCCGCATCAAAGTTACGAGTCACTTGATTGCGACTTGGATATTCATAGCCTGACGTTGCGTTAGCCGTCACTTCGTATACAGGGCTTTGTGAGCTATTATTAGGCACGCTCGTTACAGGTGGTGTGTACGTTGGCTGTGTCGTTGTAGGCGCGTTATAACGATTGTTATCGGTTGGCGTACCTTGCCACAGCTTGAGCCATTGACCACTATAAATTGTATACTTGCTGTCTAAACCATTGAGCGAACCGATTTGACGGTAACTGAGACGATAGCGCTCAGCAATCTGGCTGACCGTATCGCCACGCTGTACACGATGGTAGTTAGGAACGCCTTGTGCATTGGTAATAATCTTAGGTCCCGCTTGGTTGGCTGATTGGTAAGTAGGCTTGGTTGCACAGCCCACCATCGTTAACGTTGCTGCTGTTAAAGTACCTATCAATGCCACTGTTGCAAAGCGCGATCCAGCAATAAGCTTCTTCATACAAGATTTCCTATTCTTTATGTTACTCACAAACTCCTTGTGTTACTCACAAGCATTTTGCTAACTTTTATACCGTTTAGTATTTGGCAAATACCATTATCAATCACTCGATAGTAAACCATTTTCTAAGGCGTGTCCTCATTTTGAAAATGGTGATAAAAATGAGATAAATGGCAGCCAAATAAGAAAAATAGTGCAGATAATATCAGGATATTGACCAGCTGTTTGACGCATTTTGGCAGCGTAAATTTATAGCATTAACGCCGACAGCGTTTTAAGCGTGTCTGCTGGCGTATGATGCAGGCGCACTGGTGATAAACTGATATAACCCGCCGCTACCGCTTGATCATCCGTCATATCTGTTGCAGAGGACTGCAAATCTTCAGTTCCTAATGGCAACTCATGTGGGCGTTTACGTAGCGACAACCAATAAGCATCACGCCCACGTGGATCGACCACATGATGTACAGGACGCGCAATCTGACGGTGCCCTAACGCCGTTATTTTCCGACCTTTGATATCATCAGCACTATCTACATCAGGAATATTAACGTTTAATACATGATAGGGCAAATTTTTGCAAGCATCTAATATCGGTGTTTCTATCAATAATTTAACAATTTCAGCTGCCGCCATTTGATGATGACTGGTCTGCTCTTGCCCTTCTCCTTTGACGCCGCCGCCCACTAGGGAAGTCGCAATGGCAGGTATTCCAAAGAGCTGTGCGGTTAATGCAGCACCAAAGGTACCCGAAAATAAAACGTCTTGACCAAGATTAGCACCAGAATTGATACCAGTAATCACACAATCAAAACGCGTATCAGGATACAATTCATGCAGTGCCAAATGTACACAGTCCGCGGGCGAACCATTTACCGCTATAAAACCAGAATCCAATTGATGAGTATATAATGGCATCGATAGGCTCAAAGCACTCGCGCAGCCACTTTGCTCACTGTTTGGCGCAACCACTACCACCTCTGCAATAGCAGACAGGGCTTGATATAATGCCAATAACCCTGGTGCATAAACCCCATCATCATTACTAATTAAAAATTTCATTTTCACTCAATATACTCATTAATGACCGCCTGTCCACTTATGAACTTTAGCCGCATAAAATTGCTATAATCAGACCCGAAAATGGTGGTTAGATTGTGTGATCATACTGTTGACGCTGACATCCACATTGGCTTTTTCTGCATAAATAGTATTTATACACAGCATTTAACGAGCGTCAAATGATAGCTGAATTTACTATCAAAGTTAAAAAAGCCATACCGCTATCAAATAAAATAACACTGTGTTTATATCACAGCATGGATATGAACAAATTGATAGAGCAAAACGCGGATGCCACCATAATTTTGGGCGATTATACCCTAATAATACGCTGACACGAACCCAGTCTTTGCGCAGAATCTATTCAATTTATAATTTTATCACGATGATATCTGCATCAATAACAGCAAAAAAACTTGGCGTGACGTTACAATAGGCAACACCTTACAACAATACAAACTTATATTTTTATGCTGACGTAACTTATGAGTCTATGCTGCTGATATGTTGCTCAAAAAGAGCTTTGGCTCACAAGATATCTACACATAAATCAATATTTTATGTGACTTTTGTTTTTTTACCCATTAACATATCACCATTAATTAAAGATAAGCGAGTGTAATACTGCATGAAAAATCAATCGATATTATCTATAGCTTCTGTGATAGCAAAGACGGCGTCCAAAATTAGTCTTGCAGGACTGGTAACGTCTGTTGCCATGCTGTCTCAAGCATCCTTTGCGGCGAATAATTCTGCTACAACCATACCTCTAGATATGTCTGGCATCAATGTTACCAAACATGAAATTGCGGTCATGCAAGTGCTATCAGAGATATGTCCACCGATGCTCAATGGCAAACAAAAACAGCGCTTTTATAAATCTTATAACGTGCAGCTTCACGAGTTGATGCCGTCTTTAGAAGATCCAAAAGCAGCGATTCAATATCTATCCACTCAGCAAGATTATCGCCAGATATTACAAGGCATTCGTAGCTGGACAATGGGCTTCTCTAAACAAGACAACAAAGCTCTATGCGAAGATTTGGCGAACGCTGAATACCAGTAGTGGAATATCATAACTAAGCTCAACAATTACAACATTATAATTGGCTTACTTATCATACATCCTATCGTCTCCCCTACAATAGCTATGCCCTAGCATTGATCCCAAATTGATAAAGTCAGCTATAATTAATGACAATAAATCATGGCATTATCTGTTTTGGAACGTTGAATATGGGCTATTTAGCGACAGCTTGTAAGCTTGTTCATCAGGCTTATAAGTAACAAGAAAGCTTACGTTAATTCTGTTTATACCAACAGGATGACCGTAAGCTTTTTTATGACAGTCGAATTATTTCTATTCGAGGCACTGTGGCAGTATTAGTCTGAGCAAACGTTTACTTCTTACCACTCTTTCTTTTTAATCGGGTCTTTTTTTGCATTTATCGATTCCCCATCGGTTGGCATTTTGCTAAGATAAGGCGTTAATTTTATGTCTGTCGCTCAGCCATCACCACTCTTATTAATACATTGTTTTTAAACAGAATGTTTAAGACAGGCTACTTAAAATGATGCATAAGATTTAGTGCAAGGTACAAGCGGTAGATACATTTGGTTTCATGATGCGGTGTAACGATATATGACAGTAAAGCGTGTAAAAAATCAGCTGGTGCAGCTGGTAGTCGGTGTGAGTATCTCTATGAGTGCAGTGATGGCAAACGCAGCCATCCAGCCGCCTGAGATGGATAATACCGCCTATGTATTGATGGATTATAATACTGGTGAGATTTTGGCACAAAAGAACGCCAATGAGTCGCTACCGCCAGCGTCTTTGACAAAAATGATGACCAGCTACATCATTGAGCAGCGCTTAGCATCAGGCGACCTCAAAGAAGATGACCAAGTCATAATGAGTCCAAATGCTTGGTGTCGTGGTAGTAGCAGCCAGTCTTGCATGTATGTGCCGGTAAATAAATCTGCGAGTGTTATCGACATGCTACGCGGTATTATTATTCAATCAGGTAATGACGCCTCAAAAGCTATGGCTGAGCATATCGCTGGTAGCGAAGCCTCATTTGCTATCTTGATGAATGAGCAAGCAGAAAAGCTTGGTATGAAAAACACCCATTTCGTCAACTCTACTGGTATGCCTGACGAAGGGCATGAGGCATCAGCACTAGATTTAGCCAAATTGTCACGTGCTATTATCAAGAATAGCGGTGACTATTATGGTATTTATGCAGAAAAAGAGTTCACCTATAACGGTATTACTCAAGGTAACCGTAATGCTCTACTTGCAACCGACCCAACCGTCGATGGTTTAAAAACTGGCCACACTGATGCTGCAGGCTATTGCTTAGCGGCTTCAAGCAATCGTGATGGCATGCGCTTGATTTCTGTGATTATGGGAACAGAGAGCCAGCAAGCACGTGCCGATCAATCACGTGAGCTGCTCAACTGGGGCTTTGGCCACTTCACTACTGTCACCAAAGCACCTGCCGGACAATTCGTCAGCAAAGTTCCAGTCTGGTTCGGTGAAGCTGATGAAGTCGAGCTAGTCACTGCGGATAATTTGCAAATTCTAACCAGCAAAACGCAAAAAAACAAAATCACGACTGTGGTAGATATTCCTGAAAGCTTAGAAGCACCCATCAAAAAAGGTCAAGAAATTGGCAAAATGATGGCCGTTATTGATGGTAAAGCGGTGGCTTCAGTGCCTATTATAGCGACCAGTGATATCGAGCAATCAGGCTTTATGAGCCGCACTTGGCAGCGTGTCGTACGTTGGGCACAAAATCTGTTTTAGAGAATATTAGTAGAAGCTATTTCTCAAGAACATTACTGACAAAAAAGACGCCTCAAAACGGGGCGTCTTTTTTATGTCTTCATTCACCGCACAGATTTTATTATTGCTATTAAGTAGTGTCATCATAAAACTGTGATAAACACTGATTTGCTAGAATTAGCAGGTTTGCCCTCGTTCATCATATTTTTCAGATTAAAAGCAAGCACTCTTGTCGAAAATACGATGTTCGAAACTATTTACAGTAAATGAGTAAATGAAAGGCAATCGAGTACATTAAACGAGGTTAGTACAGTAAGCGTGACAAATCCTTTAGTCCTCTTACGTCCATACCAACCAGCGCTTAAGCAAGTCGCTTAATGCTTTATCTTTATAAGTGGCGCTATAACAGTAATCGACACCAGCTGCTTTTAAACCATGCTCAAAGCTATCTAACTGCTTCGCTCGATGTGGTGGATACCAATATACCAATAAAGCCCGATGTTCACTTTCAAATTGACGAATACGCTTGGCTAACGACTCAGCTTTACTTGGAAAAATATCTTCCGCAAACATCACCATATTCACCTGTCTTATACTCATCTCCTCTATAACCAGTGCTTCATGCTGACGATAAATGACCGTCGCGCCTAAACGCTCTAACTCTTTCGCTAAAAACCCAACTTCATGATAATAATAGTAAATAATAGTCAATCCAGCCAATAAATGCTGCTGCCGAGACTGCTGTTTATTGGTCATCGATATGGTCAGCATGAATTGGGTACCTGACCCTAACGTGCTATCTACCTCTATAGTAGCGCCCATCAGCTGAGCCATTTGCTTGACGACTGGCAAACCAACACCTGAGCCTTCATATTGACGAGTTTGTGATGAATCTACTTGGAAAAAAGGATTAAAAATATCATCGATATGAGTACTATCGATACCAATACCTGTGTCTTTCACGCTAATTTGCCAGCGATTGCTTTTATCAAAATGAGTCAATTGCGACGTAATAGTCACCTGCCCCGCTGGAGTAAACTTAATCGCATTACTCAGTAATATCGATAATATTTGTTTTATTTTTTCCGCATCCCCTTCCAGACCATAGTCTATATGATGAATACGGTTAATCAACTCTAGCCTTTTTTGCCGAGCAATAGGCTCATATTCTGCCAACAGATCGGCGATTAACTGCAGTGGATTGAACGCAATACAACTAATACTCATCTGACCTTTTTGTATTTGATTCAATTGGATAATATGATCAAGCGACGACACCAATTTATCACTGCCGTCACTGATAATTTCAACCGCATCTTTTTGTTCTCTATTGAGGGTATCGTAATCTAACAGCTGTAAACCGCCTACGATAGCATTTAGCGAAGTTTTCAGCTCATGGGTGATCATGCTTTGAAAGTTATGCAGCTGCACATCGAGAGATACATCTTTGTTGTGTAATTGCTGCTCAAAAATAGCAAGCGCCTCATAATCTTGTTGGACTTTCTGTAAACGATCAAACAATACAGACAAAGTTTGCTTGATTTGTACCAGTTCCTGAAATTCAAAAAGCTGTGGAATCACTGGTAACTGCTCAAGCTCTGGGTTTTTCACAACGATGTGACAGACTTCTTTCAAAGCTTCAATATCTCTGATTGGCCATTTGAGTTTGCGCAGAATGTACAATACCCAAAGTACCGTCAATATCGTGGTGATAAGCCATAGCAATATATTGCTTCGAAACCAATGTGAACGTAGGGTGTTCACATCTAAAGTGAGATTAATATATCCAACTAACGCGCTATTTTTATTGGCCTCACTAGACGCTGACGATTCTTGCTCACCATTTGATAAAGTCGTGGACGATTGCTGACTGCTGTTTAACGTATTTAGCGCGCTATCATCACCGATATCGTCACTGGTAACGGGATAATTGAAGCTGACAGTATCTGCAAATAAGGCATTCTTCCAATCATCTCTGGATTGATTAACTTCATCAATAGGTTTGGGTGTTGAATAAAATAAAATACTTCTAATGCTGGGTTCACTTTCTAACAAGAATCTCACTTGCTCAGCCACGATATCAGCACCATCGGCTGTCGATGCGCTGGTGGTCAACATGGTAGCCAATTGCTGGATATGCTGACGCTTCTCTTTATAGTGGTATAACAAACCATAAACGATAGACATCAAGAAGCCTGCCAACACAGCCAAAATAATGGCTTGTACGACAGAACGCCAAATAAGCGTAGAGATGGTTTGAGAGGGACGGTTGTTCATATTACTTAACTGAGTTAAGAAAACTTTTGATTATAGTACAGGTATTTTGTAGGAGTAGTGAGGGAAATATCACATGTTAATAAAACTTAACAACGTATTAATGTATCATGATGACCGATATAATCATCATGATATAGCACATTACAGAGAAGCATCAACAATAGAATAAAACAGTCTTTATTTACTACAACAATATAAAGACCTTCATCATTTTGCTAAATTAACGCTTTTTATCTTTATTGGTGAATTTCTGCTTATCTTTGGTAGTAAATTTTTGTGCCCGATTACGCTCGCGTTGGCGCAGCTGTTGCGTCTTCGCTTTGGTTGGCGTATCGCTCTTGTTGGCATATGGGTTGTCATTTTGTTTAAGAACAACGTTGAGCGGCGTGCCTTCGAGCTTAAATACTTGACGGAATTGGTTCTCCAGATAACGCTGATAGCTCTTAGGTAGCGCGCTGGTTTGGTTACCATGAATGACAATCACGGGCGGATTGTGACCACCGATGTGAGCAAAGCGCAGTTTAATACGGCGACCAGCAACCGTTGGTGGAGGATTGGCTGTCACCGCATCTTGCAGAATCTGAGTCAAACGATTGGTTGACACTTCAAACATCGAAGATTTATAAGCACGCAAGATAGACGGGTATAGATTACCCACACCCGTACCATGTAGTGCTGAGATTAGATGCACTTTTACATAAGGGATAAAGTTAAAGCGGCGATCCATCTCAATCTTGATATAATTTTTCTGATCAGCAGTCAGACCATCCCACTTATTAATCGCAACAACTAAAGCACGACCCGCATCAAGCGCATAGCCAATCATATGCAAGTCTTGATCAACGATACCTTCATGCGCATCAATAACAATAACGGTTACGTTAGAATCCTCGATTGCTTGCAGGGTTTTAATGACCGAGAACTTCTCTACTTTTTCATCAATTCTGCCGCGGCGGCGCACACCGGCGGTATCGATTAAGACGTAGTCTTTACCTTCGCGTGTATAAGGAATATAAATACTGTCACGCGTGGTACCGGGCATATCAAAAACCACTACTCGGTCTTCACCCAATAGACGATTGACTAGCGTAGATTTACCAACGTTTGGACGACCTATGATCGCTAACTTCAAACCTTTTGGCTCTACAACATTCTCTTGCTCAGGCATATCAGCTGTCAATATTTCAAGCAAATTACCGACACCGCGACCATGACTTGCCGCCATCGGATATGGCTCACCCAATCCTAATGCATAAAACTCGGCAGGTGCAGCGTCGTGAGCACCATCGACTTTATTGGCAACCACATAGACTGGTTTGCCAAGGGTGTGCAAAAACTTACCAATCTCAGCATCTGCGCCGATCATACCAGCACGAGCATCTACCACAAATACGATGATGTCTGCTTCATGAATCGCTGTATGCGATTGCTCAGACATATAGTCATCAATGTTGCCGCTACCATCATCCGCCTCACCAATACCACCAGTGTCTACAACGATAAAAGATTTGTCTTCATAGGTCGCATCACCGTACTGACGGTCACGAGTCAGTCCTGACAAATCAGCAACCAATGCCTGCCGACTTTTTGTGAACTGATTAAATAAGGTGGATTTACCGACGTTTGGACGACCAATTAAGGCGACCACAGGCTTGATACTCATGGGTTACTCTCAGTGAAAGGCACAATGGCGGGCAGTACAGTTATTCTTATAACCAGTGATATAACAGTAGTCATGAATAAGCTGCTCTTGACCGCAAATTAAAATGAATGATAAAACAATAGTAAAAATAATAGTCAGCTATTTTACAATTAGCGAGTGGTACATAAGATGACTAAATGATAAATAAATAATATATATGGATAGCACCTACGGCGCATCGGTCGCATAGAGTACGCGAAAGCCTGTATTTAAACAAGCAATTTACACAAGGCACTAAACGCTGACGAAGCAGCGTTTGTGTTCTCTAAAATTGCAATCAACCAGTTGGCTTAACGATAATATCAAACATACTATCTAAGTAAGCATTAACCGATAAAAAGCTTAGCGGGCTAATTGCCAAATAGCAACCTGTCCTGATGTGCTCTGCGTCATTAAGCGGCTGCCTTGTACTTGCAAGCTACTCAAAGCGCCCTTAGTTTGTACACGGCTAACGATTTTACCGCTAGCTGGATCGAATAAGTGTACCATGCCGTCAAAATCACCCACGGCAATATAATTGCCAATCATTACAGGATTGGTTAAATGACGATAAGCCAGCTCTTCACTTTCCCAAAGAACCTCACCATTACTGCGATTATAGGCAACCACTTTGCCCTCTAAGCTGGTACCAATCACTTGCTGATTATTTACAGCAAGTGACTTTAAGCTGGCAAGCTCGTTGACAAACATGACTTGACGCGAAGCCAAATCAATACCTAATAACTGACCACTATAACTGATGGCAAATAGCTGGTTTTTATCGACGATCGGCGTACCATCGACATCACTCATGCGCTCAACTTCACTACTACCAGTGCCAACGCCAACACGTCTTGACCACTGCGGTAAACCACTATCAGTCGTCACCGCATGTAAACGACCATCAGCAGTCGCCAATAATGCCGTTTTGCTATCTAATAACGTTGGCGCCGCACTACCGCGCACACTGATGGCTGGAACTTGTGTGGCAAACTGCCAGACAGACTGACCTGTCTGTAGTGACAAGCCATGTAAAAAGCCATCGTTCGCTGATAGAATGACACGGTTATTGGTAATTAAAGCGGGTGTCAATACTGATCCTGATAACTGCTTCTGCCAGCGTTTTGCGCCAGTCACACTATCAAATGCCATCACTTGACCACCGCGTGTGCTAATAATCGCTGTTTGGCTTAAAGCATCTAAAGCAACGCCGCCCGTGATTTGATCGCCAACGTTGATCGACCATAAACGTTCGCCTGCACTGTTAAAGCCGGTCAAGTCCCCACCGCGCGATGCAGTGACGATTTGTCCATTGACATAACCTACTTGCAAGTCTAATGGATCTTTTTTACTGGCTTTTTTATTGCCAATATCCGTGCTAAAAACCGGTTGCAACACACTGATAGGCTCAGCAATCTGTACCAGCTTGACTGGATCATTGACGACGGGTTTAATACCGCGATTACACCCAATCACCGCAGTGCTCATCACTGCCAATACTGCCACATGCATCACCGTCGATTTGATGGTTTTAGCTTTTGATATCTTGCTAGAGCGAATAGATTGAGTCATTATGAGTTCTCACTACAAATAAATTATTATTAATTAGTAAATTGGTTATCAGTAAATATCAGATCGGCGCTTAGTATTCACCAAGCACATTCAATGAGTGCTGGCTGTCCATGCGACGCGATTGTTTTACTGCACCACTTAGCTTGTAGAACGGTTATAGATACGCGCTATTGACTAGCAATTATCAGGCATTAGGTAGAACGCAAACGCTATTATTGGTTAACAGCGCTTGTCACTGTACAATTATTGCGCAACCTCGGCAGCAGCATTTTCTTCCACTAAGGGCTGTGCAGCACTACTTGACTCTTGAATCAGACTGACTGGTTCGTCGATAGGCTCAGGTACGATGCCCAGACTCTCCATCTTTAATGCCAATACTGCACGCGTCTCTTGACGGTTGCGTAACAACTCCCAAGCATTATTATAAGACTTGATCGCTGAGTCTTTATTATCTTGTGCCAAATAAATATCCCCTAACAACTCTTGTTGGCTGGCTTCAAATGAGCTTGGCATATCATTGTTGGCTTCTGCTAATGCAGCATCCGCATCGCCTGCCGCTAGTAACGTTGTCGCATAGCGCAAACGAGTAATTGCCTGTAAGCCTGCATCACCTAAATCAATGGCCAATGCTTTTTTGAGGGTTTCACTTGCCTCGGCAAATTCATTATTATCTACTTGCTGACGCGCTTTAATCATCAGTGCCTGCCAAGCGTAAACCGACTCACCATGCTTGCTAACTAGCGCATCAATATCTTTATTTAGCTGGGTGCGACTTTGGGCAAGTGCTGCTTGTGCTTCTGCTTCCAAATCAGGGTTTTGTGAGGCCAAACTGACTTCTTCATTCAACCGCTGAATGTCTGCATAATGATCTGCTGCAACGGTGTCTACGCGCGCATGGTTGTCCTGCCAATATGTCCAACCAAAATAAGCGGCCAGTGCCAACAAAATCGCAGTGACAATATAGCTGCCATACTGCTTTAACGCTTGCATTGAGTTGTCTGCATTCGGCGAATTGGGTGTCAGAGCCATATGTGTTTACCTGATAAAAGTGTTATTAAATTGCTAATGCTAAAACCGCAATTGATTACTGACGGATAAAATTTTCTTTACTCGACAGCCAATCTGTCGCAACCGTCTGTTGTTCGCCCGTCTGCATGTCTTTAACGCTGAGGGTATTATCATCCAGCTCTTGCTGCGCAATAATAACGGTCAATGCAGCACCTGACTTATCGGCTTTCTTCATTTGCGCTTTTAGGCTCGTCGCACTCGCCATTTTCACTCGAATGTCTGGGCGACTATAGCGTAGGCGTTGAGCATAGCCAATACCAGCACTATAAACTTCTGGATGCGCAACCACGAAAACATCGCAAGCGGGAACATCAGCAATCGGCGCAACCGCTTCCATTAATAGTAATAAACGCTCAAGCCCCATGGCAAATCCAACAGCAGGCCCAGATTTTACTGGCTTATTGCCATCAGTACCGATGGATTTTAGTTGCCCGATCAAACCATCATAACGGCCGCCTGCACAAACAGTCGCTTGGCTACCAAGCTTGTCAGTCACCCACTCAAAAACCGTTTTGTTATAATAATCAAGACCGCGTACTAGGTGCGGATTGATCTCAAAATTGATACCAAGCTCAGTCAGATACGTTTGCACTTGTTCAAAGTGTGCCACGCTCTCTTCACCTAAAAAGTCAGCCAGCTTCGGCGCATCTACCAACACGGCTTGTGTACTGGCTTCTTTGCTGTCTAAAATACGTAGCGGATTGGTGGTCAAGCGGCGCTTGCTGTCTTCATCCAGCTGATCTTTTTTATCGGTTAAATAAGCAACCAATGCTTCGCGATAAGCATGACGCTCATCAATTTCGCCCAGACTGTTTAGCTCTAAACGCATCTCATCTTTTAGACCCAGCTCTTGCCACATCAGATGAGTCATGGCGATCAGCTCAGCGTCAGCGTCTGGTAAGGCACTACCAAAGCTTTCAACACCTATTTGATGAAACTGACGATAACGACCTTTTTGTGGACGCTCATAGCGAAACATTGGACCGATATACCATAATTTAGGCGTATCACCGCGCAGCAAGTTGTGCTCAATCACAGCACGTACTGCACCTGCTGTACCTTCGGGGCGTAGAGCCAACGGCGTTGGTGGCTCAGATTTATCGGTAAAGCTATACATCTCTTTTTCGACAATATCAGTCGCACCGCCAATGGCACGCGCAAACAAATCGGTTTGCTCAACGATTGGCAAGCGAATATGCTCAAAGCCGTATCTGCCCAGTACTTCAGCCAATATCGCTTCTAAATGCAGCCATTTTGCGGACTGATCAGGCAAAATATCATTGAACCCTTTGATAGCTTTAATCATGGTACGCTCGTATCCTTAAAAATTTTAACAAGTGTTTCTTTTATTTTTTGCTCATAATAGTGTTTTATTTTACGCGGATAATCTCATTCTCGCGTTTTTTAGCCAAATCTTCGGCATGTGCACGTACCATACCTTCTATTTCATCGACCAAATTGTCGGTATCGATAAGATGGCTTTTTTCACCCATACGATATACCAAGGATCTTGGTGCGGCACCAACAATGCCAATATCGGCCTCTTTCGCTTCACCAGGACCATTTACCTTACAGCCGATCACAGACAGATTCATCGGTTCACGAATGTCTTCTAAGCGCGACTCTAAAGCGGTCATGACTCTAATCACATCAAACTCTTGGCGCGAGCAGCTTGGGCACGCAATAAAGTTGACACCATTAGAACGTATATTGAGCGATTTTAAAATATCAAAGCCGATTTTAATTTCTTCTTCAGGCTCTGCCGCCAGTGAGATACGGATGGTATCACCGATGCCATCTAATAATAAACCGCCAAGTGCAATCGCAGATTTAACCGCGCCCGTACGATAAACGCCTGCCTCGGTGACGCCTAAATGCAGCGGATTATCAATTTGGGCAGAAATCAGACGATACGCATCCAAGGTCAAAAACACATTACTGGCTTTAACCGACACTTTATATTGATCAAAATTTAGACGATCTAATATATCAATATGGCGCATGGCTGATTCAAGCATCGCCTCGCCAGTTGGCTCGGTATATTTGCGCTGAATGTCTTTTTCGAGCGAGCCTGCATTGACACCGATACGAATAGGGATGTTGTAATATTTGGCACAGGCGACCACTTCACGTACTTTGGCATCGCTACCAATGTTACCTGGATTAATACGCAGACAGTCAGCCCCTGCTTCGGCAACTGCTAACGCAATTTTGTGGTCGAAATGCACATCTGCAATCAAAGGCACACTGACCAGCTTACGAATTTCGCCAAAAGCTTTGACCGTATCCATCGTTGGCGTCGACACCCGCATCAAATCCGCACCAGCTTCAACGCAACGTTCGATTTGAGCGACAGTGGCTGCCACATCACAAGTATCTGTATTGGTCATACTCTGCACACTAATCAGCGCATCACCACCAATCGCGACATCACCGACATATATTTTTTTGGTAAGGCGACGGTTAATAGGCGCTGACGTTGACATAGACAAACCCTTCAGTTAGAGCGAAAAAACGCAGAAAAAACACACTTATAATAGCTTGCAGATAGCAACTTTTAAAAATAAATCTTGTACAGCAGTCGATAAGACTAGCATTCAAAATTAGCCGCTTTAAAAATTAAGGCGCTAACTCAAAATTGGCTTGCTTATCTGTTGCATAAGTATTTAGCGCAACTGCTTCTTGGTTAAGCATTATGCTGACATTATCAACATTATCAATTTGTACATTAAACGGCGGCGTACCTGACAGTTTATAATCCCCAGATGTCTGCGAGCCACTCATTAAACTACTACCAGAGGCATCAGTAATACTCACGACGGCGGTATCCGTCAGTTTGACATCTAAAGACGCTGGACTTGCATCGCCGCCCAAGTTTAGAGCAGAGCCAGAGGCACCAACGCCCATCTCATCAGTATTGATTGCCGCACCTTGCGCTTGCTCTATCGCTGAGACGTCTTCGACCGTCGATACTGGCTGCTCGGTATTCTCTTTACTGGCATTACTCACCATGCGAAATAAGAAAATCGCTAAAATAATGACACCAATGACGGCGATGATCAGTAGTGGGTTAAAACGAATACGATTGTGCGTATCACGTTGCAACGTGCCCATTGGACGCAGTGGCGTATCCGTGTTATTCACTGACTTTGCTTTCAGCTCCGTAGGATAAGCGGCATCAAAGCTGGTTGCTATTTTTACAGGATCTAAACCCAAAAACTTAGCATAATTGATGGCAAACCCACGGGCAAAAGCAGCTTGCGGCATCTCCGAAAAATTTTCATTTTCAAGCGCTTTCAAATGACGCTTTAAAATAAATAACTCGGCAGCTACCTCGTCTAAGCTGATTTGCTTATTTTTACGGGCTTGCTGCAACACGGCACCAAATGATCCCTGAGCGTTAGATTGAGTATTTAATGATGGGGTGGTCATTTCCATGGTGCCTCTGGATTGTTAAGCCAAGTCTTAAGTTGTTTTGCTTCATCACTTAAAGGATAAGCGGATAAAAGCTGCTGTGCCAATTGCTGGCGCGTCGTTATGTTGTTTTGTGCAGCGGCCAATTTGATACCTTGTAATAGCAAGCGCGGGCTAATGCCCTGCCCTTGCACCAGTATCAAGGTTTCATCATAAAGCCTTTGAGCCTGTGGAACACGTTGCTGCTCAAGCAATAAATCGACCAACTCGATATGGGCAATAATACTATTGCGATTGCCATCAAGTGCCCGTAAAAATGCTTTAGCAGCCGCACTGCGATCACCTAGCTGTAAGTAAGTGCGTCCTAGATTCTCTAGCGCACCAATACGACCTTCGTAACCTAATGCTGAACCTGCAATCTCAAACTGCTCTGCCGCTTCACGATAGCGCTTCATTTGTGACAAATAAACGCCATAGTTATTGTGGGCTTGCTCAAAATCTTTATCAAGCGCGATCGCTTTTTTAAAATATTGATCGGCTTTTTCGAGATTGAGTCGACTGCCCTCTTGCTGCAGCAAAACGCCCATCATATCATAGGCTGGCGCGTAACGGCTATCGGCAGCAAAGGCTTTTTCGAGTTGGCGCTGAGCGGTATCAAGCTCATTTTTGCGGATATATTGCGCGGCAAGTGAAGTGCGCACGCGAGCAATTTCTTGTTGATCTAAGTTACGATTGTCATTGGGTCGCGTAGACGTTTGATAAGCCGCGATATTTGTCAAATCATTGGTCGGCGTGCTTTGACAACCAGTGAGCATCAACCCTATCAATGCCGTCACTAATACCGTACGCTTCGACATCGCTATTGGGTCAATAGCCACTTGTCCATTCGCTGTACTCAATCGCTTATAAGTCTGAGAAAATATTTTTTGATAATTGAACTGACAAGAATTTCTAGAAGTCATCATAGCCGCCATCATAAAACTGTGATTCAATGCGTTCGATCCTCGAGGCATCAGTTTAATAGATTTAGCCTGCATAAGTACAATTTAGTTGTCATTAATTGCTGTGCACATCCAAACTAATCGTTATTGCTACATTTTTATTACCATTGCGACAGATAAAAGACAAATACGATGCTACATCGAAAATGTCTATTCACCATTTATATGACCATCATACTAAACACTTTCACGATCCTTGATGCTTTGCTGCCACGCGGCTGAACGACGGGTTCTGTCAGCCACTTGCCCAACCAATTGACCACATGCCGCATCAATATCATCACCGCGTGTTTGACGTATGGTACAAACAAAACCTGCTTCACTTAATATGTTGCTGAAGGCATGAATACGATTATTACTCGACTTATCATAATTTGCATGAGGGAACGGGTTAAATGGTATCAAGTTAATCTTACTTGGTAAATCGCCCAATAATGCGACCAATTGCTCAGCATGCTCATTACTATCATTGACACCATCTAGCATCACATATTCAATAGTCACGTGTTTTTTGTGGCGCGGATTGACTTCAAAAACGTAATTTCTCGCTGCCGCCATGAGCTGCTCTAATGGATATTTTTTATTGATCGGCACTAATTCATTACGCAGCTCGTCATTTGGTGCATGCAATGAAATCGCTAAAGCCACGTCAAGCTCCTGTGCCAACTCGTACATTTTTGGCACCACACCTGAAGTCGACAAAGTAACGCGGCGTTTTGATAAACCATAAGCATGGTCACTGAGCATCAATTCCATTGAGCTGACAACGGGACGATAGTTTAATAACGGCTCGCCCATACCCATCATGACGACGTTGGTTACGTTGTTTTCCCATAAACTATGGTCAACATTTTCTAAACTATCATTTTCATCGGTCATATAAGAGGCATTTGCCACCCATAATTGTCCAAGAATCTCAGCCGCCGTCAAATCGCGCTCAAAGCCCTGCTTACCCGTACTACAAAAGCTACAGTCGAGCGCACAGCCCACTTGCGAAGAGACACACAAGGTTTTACGACCGTTTAATTTACTATCATCTGCGGGAATCAATACGGTCTCGACCAACGAGCCACCCGTGACTTCAAATACCCATTTACGCGTACCATCATCGCTGTATTGACGATGAATCACTTTTGGCGGAATGACGCAGGCATTGGCTGATAATTTATCACGCAAAGATTTACTCAGATTGGTCATTTGCTCAAAATCAGTGACACCCTGCTGATATATCCACTTGATGACTTGCGTCGAGCGAAACGGCTTTTCGCCAATACTCTTAAAGTATTCCGCTAGCTGCGCTTGTGTCATACCTAGTAGATTGGTTTTCGCCTGCGCCTCGTCTACTAATTTTATACTCTTAGTAGTCTTAGCAGAGACGTGTTGGACGTCAGTTTGAATAGGAGTTTGAGCAGTTGACATAATAAATAACCTTTTTGCATCTACTGGTATGAGCGATGCAATTGTTGAGATGGGTGTTGCTAGACATACTCAATATATGAGTGCATAAGCAATCCGTTATGAGCGCATTTTTTACCAAAAACCGAAAGTAATATGCTGATAAAGGATTGATAACGCTATATAAAACCAATAATGAGGGAGAAAAGTTAAAATTTCAACACTAAAATTTCAATGTATAGTCAGACTATTATAATAGCTAAAACGGCTTATACCAAAAGATATAAGCCGTCTTGCCACACTAATAATTTATAGTCAATTTTATAAGCTATTAGTGCATAGTGAATCAAATATAGAGCTGTTACAAGGAAGACAAGCGCCAATTGTACATTGAGTACATTAAGCGAGTCTGACAACGTAACAGACTATATTTGGTTTACTATATTAACGCGTACGTGCACACACTTCTTCTTCATTGAAGAAGTAGCTGATTTCACGTGCTGCTGATTCAGCTGAATCTGAACCATGAACCGCGTTTTCATCGATGCTGCTAGCAAAGTCAGCACGAATAGTGCCTTCAGCGGCGTCTTTTGGGTTAGTAGCGCCCATGATATCACGATGCTTAGCGATCGCATTTTCGCCTTCTAATACAGATACCAATACTGGACCTGAAGTCATAAATGATACTAGATCGTTGTAGAATGGACGCTCAGCGTGCTCAGCGTAAAAACCGCCCGCTTTTTTATCATCAAGTTGCATCATTTTAGCGGCAACAATTTTTAGACCTGATTTTTCAAAGCGATCGTAGATAGCGCCGATGTTGTTGCCAGCTACTGCGTCAGGTTTGATGATAGATAAAGTACGTTCGTTAGCCATGAAAAGCTCCTAATAAATAATGAATTCGATAAAAATGAGATGGTAAATACTTTGTTTTATCTTTGGCCGCAATGTTGACTTAGGCATATTTAAATAACTCATGGTCTATCAATGCGATAATATGAGCGCCAACACAGGATTGCTGCCTATTATAATGATTAGCGCTATAAATGATAGGGTTAATTTATGACCGCACCTTGCATAAAAGTAAATTTATGACCGCAGCGTATCTTAAGACAAAGTGAGCATTCATCAATAGCAGATTCTTACCCTACGTATCTCATCACTAACTATCTTTGTCATTAATGAGCATAAAACTAACTTGGCGAAAACTCTATGTAAGTGTTACCAACAAAAATCCCTCAGCATATAATGCTAAGGGATTTTATTAATACGCAGCTATGAAGGTCACTGCTTTCAAGCAATACTAAAAAACAACTACTCGCCTAAGCGGCTGTCGCGGCAACTGCCAGCGCTACATTCACGCACACGATCATTTAAGAAGTTCACTCGCTCAGTTGTCACCCGAGTCGCACAGCCCATATTGACAAAAAATCCTTCATCATTATTATAACTACATTGGTCATTACGCTCGCGTATCCACGCCAGTTGTCCGCGCTTTAATTTGGATTTTTGCTGGCTATTTAACTGCTTAGCCAATTTTGCATAAGAATTATTCAGCTCTTTATCCGCTTCTAAATATACTTTCGTTAAGCAATATAAATCATCAAAATCATTGTTGGGTTTATCACAGTTTTGCGCGCCCCATGACAGCATAGGAAACATAAAAGCCGCAGACGTTAGCAGCGCTAAAGCTGTTTTGCCTATAGAGTGCTTGATAATAGTCGCTTTCATCACGTTTTCCTTTTTATATATTGATAAAATTACATTCATTTATGACATAATATACCAATTAAACCAGAATAATGTTAGCAATTCTCTCTTTTATACTATTTTTTCTTATCTCAATTTATTCAATTGCCAGATATCTTGATTTTTTATCGTTAGAAATTAATAGTGATTAACACTTTTTATCACTTGCCATTAATAATAGTTAGCATAATAAAAAATGATGAGAATTTACCTATAAGACATTACTCATAAAAAAATCCCAATGCTCAGCACTGGGATTTTTTATTAATACTAAAAGCGATTTAAGCAACTTTCTAGTAAAGACTAAGCATCATACGGGTCGCGTAATACGATAGTCTCTTCGCGGTCAGGACCGGTTGAGATAATATCAACTGGGCAACCAATCAATGCTTCGATACGTTTGATATATTTTTTCGCATTTTCTGGAAGTTCATCATAGTTAGTGATACCAACGGTTGACTCACTCCACCCTTGCATCGTCTCATACTTAGGCGTGACTGACTCATAGAATTCAGCATCATGTGCACCTGCACATTCAGTTTCAGGCAAGTTATAACCCACACCAATTAGTAACTCTTCAAGACCGTCTAATACGTCAAGCTTAGTTAAGCAGATACCTGACATAGAGTTCAGTACCACGGCACGGCGTAATGCTTCAGCATCGAACCAACCACAGCGACGCGCACGACCAGTGGTCGCACCAAACTCATGACCGACTTTAGCCAAATGCGCACCAACATCATCAAATAGCTCAGTTGGGAATGGACCACTACCGACACGGGTAGTATAAGCTTTAGTGATACCAAGTACGTAATCTAAGTACAATGGACCGATACCTGTACCAGTCGATACGCCGCCAGCGGTTACGCTTGAGCTAGTAACAAACGGATAAGTACCATGGTCGATATCAAGCAATGTACCTTGCGCACCTTCAAACATCAGATTCTTGCCAGCCAGACGCAATTGATTAAGGTCTTCGGTTACATCAGTAACCATACCTTTAATCTCCTCTTTCCACTCTTGGCAAAGCTTAAGTGTCTCATCAAAATCAATCGCTTCAACTTTATAATATTGAGTCAATTGGAAGTTATGATATTCGATTAAGTTGCGGAGTTTTTCTTCTAAATCATCACGGAACAAGTCAGCAAGCTTGATAGCACGGCGCGCTACTTTATCTTCATAAGCAGGACCGATGCCGCGACCCGTCGTACCGATTTTACCAGTACCGCGTTTTGCTTCGCGTGCTTGGTCAAGTGCCACATGATACGGCATGATAAGTGGGCAGTTTGGAGAGATACGCAGACGCTCACGTACTGGTACGTTGTTGTCTTCTAGCTCTTTCATCTCTTTTAATAATGCGTCAGGTGCTAACACCACGCCGTTACCGATAAAGCAGGTAACGCCTTCACGTAAAATACCTGATGGGATTAAATGTAGGATGGTGGTTTTGCCATCGACAACTAACGTGTGACCAGCGTTATGTCCGCCTTGAAAACGTGCAACTGCTGAAGCTTTTTCGGTTAGTAAATCGACGATTTTACCTTTACCTTCATCGCCCCATTGGCTACCCAAAACTACGACATTCTTACCCATGATCAATCCTTACCTTTATGTATTGAGGTGTGTGCAATAACGGTTTAAAACCTGTGATAACTTTCGTTATCTTGATTTTAAAGACGTTAAAAAATGGTAATACTACTAATATTAAAAACTAATGCTTAAATACTCTGTAACTGCCAATGATTATCTCTAAAGCTCAAAAGATGCGTCATATCAGAGGGACGATCTTCTGCATTCAATGGCATGGTGACGCGATAGCCTTGCTCACGTAAACTCTCAACCTGCTGTAGCAGTATCTGTCTCTGTTCTTGGTTCGCACTGCTCAATGCTTCATAGTCGACCAATACGATGATTGGTGTCTCAAGCTGCGTGTGTGCAAGCAAACGACTGACATCCATACTAAAGCCCGTGGCTTCACGTGGCTGATTGATTGCTAACTGATTGCCACTTTGCATACCATCGAAACGACCGCCACGTACCAGAGGTTGCGTCTCACTATTGATATAGCCGTTGAACACAATACCCGTGTGGTAATGATAGCCTGATAATTCCGTCACATCGATACTCACAGGGCATTGCCACTGGTCTTGTAGATGTGTTTTTAGACGTTGTAATTCATTGATAGCAGTCGCGACTTGCGTGTCCTGCTGTGCAGTCTCTGACAATCTCGCCAATAGATTGGTAATATCATGACCAAAACGTGCCAAAGCATAAAAATCATCACCCATTGACAATAACTGGCAGACACGCTTTAGCTCTGGTAGATTTTTATTGGCATATAAATGCATGAGTTGTTCAGTGTCATTATCAGACAACGCTGCCAACTCAGCCAAGCGTTTGAATATCGCCACATGACCCAAGTCTATATGCAGCGTCGCACTCATATTTAGCTTATTTATCATGCCAAACAACACATCTATCAGCTCAATATCTGCGGCAAGTGAAGCACAGCCAAATATTTCAGCACCGAGCTGCAAAGGCGTACGTGAGCCAAACAGCCCTGATGGCAAGGTATGAATCACATCACCTGCATAGCAATAACGCGCAATACCTGTGCCGCCCCAATGCGCATCAATACGCAAAATCTGCGGGGTAATATCCGCACGCAGACCCATCAAGCGACCCGTTAGCTGATCGATAATCTTGAAAGTTTGACGCTTTAAATCTTCTGAGGCGCCACTCAACAATGACTCTGTAAATTCAATCATTGGTGGATTGACCAACTGATAACCATGAGCAATAAGCTGCTGAGTCAGCTGATACCTAAGCACTTCTTGCTTACGCGCATCTTCGAACAGCACATCCACCACCCCATCAGGCAACAACCAGCTATTGGCAACGTCGCTGGCAAAGTTGTTTAAATATGGCATGCTAGTAGAGGTAGCAGTGTTTTCAGCAGGCTGAGCCGCCGCTTCATTAGTCGTATTTAACTGGGCAAGTTTTGCAGAATCAGAACTGACAGACACAATAAATCCTTGTTTGGCGTATCGCTTACCAAAAACGCGGTACTGATGCGGTACTTAAAGGTTATATTTACAATTGCATTGACGCCATGCATTTTTATTTTTAACGCGCAACATCATTGACCCAATTATTTATAAACAAACTAGGTAGCCGCAAAAGGGTGAGTAATAAGTATAATTTAGAATGATAAGACGAGTATCTTTATGCGCTAATAAACGGCGTTAAATAATCAAGGCACTTTATGCTTTAGTTTAGCATAGCAGCCAAGGTTCGCCTAGTGACAATTAGCCACAATTACTATCTAATTACGTCTTATCAGCACTTAATCTATGAAGGTTATCTATAGACTATATAAGTAATCGTTGACTCAAAAATGGTTACCATCATTTTATATGATAAAGAAAATAATGAGCAAAGTGAGAACAACGCCTTCGATACCGACTCATGGTACACTAAGCCATATTTTTATCTCGGAAGCCTTATGTCATCTGATTACCACCCAAACCCTGCCAACAATCAAGCCAACGTTTTAGGTACGGCACTTGCCAGCTGCTGCTTTGACCCTATTACCGGTTATTACCGCAATGGCTTTTGCCATACTGGCAACCATGACGTCGGTCAGCACACCGTATGCGCCAAGATGACTAGCGAGTTTTTGAACTTTTCTGCCAGTCGCGGCAATGATTTGATTACGCCGCTACCTGAGTATGGATTTTCTGGTCTTAAGCCTGGTGATTATTGGTGCATTTGTGCGTTACGCTGGGTTGAAGCTTTGGACTTTGATATTGCCCCGCAAATCAAACTAGAAGCTTGCCACGAAAGCTTATTGAGCTTGGTCGATATTGATACTTTGAAAAGTTACGCCCTTTAATAACGATCATTATTAACAACAATCATTATAAGTTCTGATTGTGACACGTTTTTTACTTTATAAAGGGAGGGTGTATGGAAAACAATAACGACCAGTTGATCAAAAAAACCGCGCGTATTGCACCTAACTCTAATATCAATCGTATTTACGCCGATATGAATGATGAACATCTCTATCTAGACAATGATGACAGCTATATCTATGGCGATGCTGATACCACCACTGAGGACACCATCGAGACCATGACGGTCTACGATCCTGACTCTGAACGCTATGAAGATATTGACTTGTCGAGTGCCGATGAAGTCGTCAATTGCTATGCTTATTCACGTAAGACCGGTGAAAACCTCGATAAATTAGCGCTAAACGATGTTAGTCGTGCCTTAAATAATAATGGTCAGTTTATTTGGCTTGGTCTCTATGATCCAAGCCTAGAAACCATGGTCAAAGTCAAAGAAGCCTTTGGGCTACATGAGTTGGCGATTGAGGATGCATTTGCCGATCACCAGCGTGCCAAAGTTGAGAACTACGACAATGACATGGTGTTTGTGGTATTGCGTACCGCTAAGCTTGAGGACAATGTCATTCGCTATGGTACCACCGCGATATTTATGGGCAAAAACTACCTGATTACCATCCGTAATGGTCCATCAAACTCCTACGCACCTGTCCGTGAGCATTGTCATCGTCGCCCTGAAAAGCTGCGTATGGGGCCGATATTTGTACTGCATGCTATTCTCGATTTTATCGTGGATAATTATATGCCGATTACCGATCGTTTAGGTCGCTATTTGCGTGAGCAAGAACGTTATGTGTTTACCTATGAGTTTGATAAAGGTACATTAAAAAACCTTTATGAGCTCAAATCGCAACTCGTACACATGCGGGCGATTATTTTACCGGTACAGGATATCTGTAGTTTTTTTATCAATCATAAAAAAAGCGAGATGGTCTCTGGGTTTTCTCAGGCAGCTAAGCCCTACTTCCGCGACGTCAATGACCATTTGCTGCACTCATTAGACGCTATTAATGGTCTAAATGAGATGCTGAGTGTGGTCATGAATACCTATATGGCCATGGTTAATATGGGACAGAACGAGGTGGTGCGTAAGCTTGCTGCTTGGGCAGGTATTTTAGCTGTACCGACGGCCATTGCAGGTATCTATGGTATGAACTTTGATTTTATGCCCGAGCTGCATTGGCAATATTCCTACTTTGTCATCATGCTCATCATTGGGTCATTATGTGGCTATTTATATTACAATTTTAAAAGACTTAAATGGTTATAACCAAAATTTATAGTTGATGTTTCATTGATAGTCAGCGTTCAGCTTTTAAAAACAGCATCCTTCATGGTGCTGTTTTTCCACTTTATTATTGATAATAATTCTTATTTGTAATACTATTCACATTTATTATTGCTAAACTCTTGCCGCCATTTCTATTATTCCAATGCCATCATATACGATTGACTCAGTCAATAGCACAAACCCTACAACCGTCGGATTTGTATGGGACGGTTTTGTTATTTTACGGCTGGCGTACTGACATATTGTCAATTTGCATCTATCGAGGTTTTTATGCGTTTATCCCGTCTTACTCAAGCTGTCGCGGTCGTTACCGCAGCCTTGATTCTTACTGCTTGTGGCAGTGATTCCGACACAGCCACTGCTATCATAGATGGAACACCGCCACTACTAACCACTGATAGCAACTTTACTGATGGCTATAGCGCGGTTGCCGCGGTATTTGTCTCAGGACAAGTACAAGATAGCAGCGGCGTTAAATCATTGACCTATATGCATAATAACGAATCAGCCCAGGCGCTAACGCTAGATACTGATGGTTATTTTGATGATCGTATTTTATTAACGCTAGGTAGCAATACCATTGTCTTAGAAGCCACAGACAATGCTGGTAATATCATGCGCTCAACCAAAACCATCTACGTAGGCGATACCATAGCGGCAGGTGGTTCGCATACCGCTGCCCTGCGTGATGGTCAGCTATATGGTTGGGGTCGCAACAATTATGGTCAAACAGGACTCGGTCTGACCACAAAAATCAGCGATATTATGGGACACCCAGACACGCCGATGCTAATGAACAGCGCACCAAAAGATTTGTTATCTATTGGTTTTAATCAAAATCATTCACTCGCTATTGCTCAAAATGGTCAAGTTTATAGTTGGGGCGAAGACAAATACGGGCAGCTGGGTCGCGATGATGGGGGTCGTAATGACTGTAGCAAGACTGCAGACTGTCGTTTGGATATCAGCGCGATCGAAGGTATCGAAAATGCCGTCATGGTCGCACCCGGCTATAGCCATAACTTGGTATTGACCGAAGAGGGTACGGTTTGGGCCTTTGGTGCCAATGGGTACGGTCAGCTTGGTAATAATACCAGCACGGATAGCAGCACCCCTGTCAAAGTTGACTTTACAGCAGCCACAGAGGCAGGACATATCGTGCAGGTAGTTGTCAGTGGGAATAGCTCTTATGCCTTAGATGACAAAGGTCAGGTTTGGGGTTGGGGTAGCGATGCTTACGCCAACCTTGGCAAAGGCAAAGTCTGTAACACTACAACCAACTGTATCAACGTCAATGCAACCCCTGTACGTATTCATGTCATTAATGAAACGATTAATAACGCCATTAATGCTAAGACAGATGACGCCACTCAAAAAACTGACGACCAACCCGCTATAGATGTAGAAAAAGTGACCCAATTGACGGCTGGCAAAGACCATATCTTAGCATTGACCAATAAAGACGCAGTGTATGGTTGGGGGTTAAATGCCACTAGTCAATTGGGCTACAATGGTGAGACATTTAATGGCAGCGAAAAGGCATGGGCAGATATCATTACCTCACCGACCAAACTGCCTTGGTTTACAGATAAAGAAGTTCGCCGCGTCTATGCCAATGGCAATGCCAGCTATGCGTTACTGGACAATGTCGCCACTAATAATGGCTCATCAACAACGGATGGTATTCTCTATGCATGGGGCATGTTTGGGGAGACAAATGGCGCAGGCAAGACCATTTACAACGACCTAGATGAACCAACCAATAAGCTGCCGAATCTAAAGAATATCGATAATATGGCCATGGGTGCCATGCATCTGATTGCTCATGAAAAATCGTTTGACCAAGATAATAATACCCTGAAAGCTGGTCATTTATTTACGTGGGGCTGGAGCTTTGAAGGCTCACTCGGCAACAAAGACACCACTCATATTTGGATGTATAACAACCCTATCCCAGTTGCTTTACCTAGTCAGCTATAAGTGTTTTAAGTATGACGAAGCGAACAGTGCATAGTTGGTTGAATTTCCTGTCATAAAATTCTCAAACAAGCAGCCTCGTTTGTGCTGCTTGTTTGAGTCAATACGCCTAACTATTGCGCGGTACCTTATCGCATAATCCTCAGGATATCCTCAATTAAATCGACAGCCCTCTAAATAAGCTGACGATGAAGATACATCCTAGCCCATTATATTTTAGCCATTTCAGGTCAGCCCATGTTTTTACGATCAAACTCGTCAACCATATCAAATTCTTCATTGTATACATCACCTCCTATCATACGTAACACACTACTCAGTGTAAGTATCGCGCTGCTGCTCACTGCTTGTGGTGGCTCAGATGATTCAAATAATTCCAGTAATGATGGCAATACTAATGCACCCAACCCACCCACTACTCCTGACACTCCAGAAATCGATACCAACTGGCAGCCAGCAGGTGGCAGTGCTACGATTGCCGCCAATGGATCACAGCCTTTTTTGCAAATCATGCCCAATCTACCGAGTAGCGCTTTAGGCGGGGTATCGCCTGGACGTGAGTTATTTATCACAGAGTGGACACCAGCAAATGAGGGTCGCGTACTATTCGATGGTGTGGGGCCACTGTTAAATGCCAATGCCTGTACCCAATGCCATAGCGCTGAAGGTCGCAAACCTATTTATGCAGCCAATGGTCAGCTAAGTGATGCGATTTTATTCCGGTTGGGTAATAAGCAAGGCCTGCCACATGCTTATTATGGTGAACAAATGCAGCATCAAAGTATTGCCACAAGTATCAATCCCGAAGGGAGCATGCGCTACGCAGCGATGCCCAGTCAAAATGATAAACCTGCTGGCATACAGTTTAGCTTTACTCCAACTGACCCTAATCAACTCTTAGGAAATACAGCGATTAGCGGACGTATCTCACCGCAATTGGTCGGCATGGGCTTGCTCGACCTGATTCCTGAAGCGAATATCATTGCGGCAGCTGACCCTGATGATAACAATCAAGACGGTATCAGTGGCCGCGTACATTGGGTACAAGATGGCAAACAGCAGCGCATTGGCCGCTTTGGATGGAAGGCGATTAACTCAAGCCTGCGTACCCAAAACGCCAATGCCATGTCGCAAGATATGGGTTTGACCACCTCGGTATTTATGGATCCTAACTGTACGGTAAATCAGCCTATTTGTTGGACAGCAGCGAATGGCGGCTCTCCAGAAGTTTCAGACAGCAGTCTAGACGCCGTGACCGATTTTATGACCGCCCTTGCCGTACCTGAAAGGCGAATAGACGATTTATCAGATTTTAATAAAGGAGCGCAACTATTTGCACAAGTCGGCTGTGCTGGCTGTCACACACCCAAGCAAAAAACAGGCAATAGTGATCGCTTCCCCCTCCTATCACAGCAAAACATTTATCCTTATACTGATTTATTACTGCATGACATGGGTGCTGGACTAGATGATAGCGTGAAAGAGAAAAATGCAGAAAGCTTTGAGTGGCGTACACCGCCATTGTGGGGAATTGGCATTGTGGCACGTGATCCAGAAGCGCGGTTTTTGCATGATGGTCGTGCCAGCAGCTTAACTGAAGCGATACTCTGGCATGGTGGTGAAGCAGAAAGTACAAAGACGCGTTTTACACAGTTATCCGCCACGCAAAAACAAACATTAATGACCTTCTTAAAGGGCATTTAACGCTCAAACAATAAAATGTGAGATTTAAGAAGGCAAAAAAGGGCGACCAGTGGTAACCCTTTTTTATGCTGCTATTTAATAGTTATTCACGGCGATGCTTGGTATGACTATCAGGCGCTTGAGCATTATCAGGTAATAGCGCTTTAATCGTTAAGTTTGCATGCTGTTTATCAAGATTGTCCTCTGGACGGCCAAACGTTTTTGCTGTCCAAGTCAATACTACGATAGAACCGCTCAATAGCATAATGGCCACAGAAATTGTCGCCAGCAGCCATAAATGGAAATAGTCTGAGACCGCCTGTACATCAACCACCAAATGTCGGGACAAAGCAGTAATCGCGATAAATATCAAAAACTGTACCGGCAGACGGTGTGTTTTAAAATAAATACCTATCATCGCCAGCAGCTCAAGGTAAATAAACAACATCAATATGTCTTTTAAATCCGCTGAGCCTTTTTGAACAATACCAACGAACTCTTTGCCAGCGGTCCAAACAACAACCACACTGATTAGAAATAAAATAACGTAATGACAGACATCGACAAACTCTCTACCGATACCTTGTAGTCGCTCATGAACACCTACGTTTTTTTTAGCCATGTTTAGGTCCTATCAACTGAGATGTGGTTGATTTAGCCTGAGTATATATTACCTCAGGCCCCTTATTTATCGGCAATCAGTATTCGTATGACTCTCTTTTTAGCCGATATTCAAACCGGCAGATTTTTCAGCAGCATCAACCGTTTGGCGAATAAGGGTATTAATGGTCATTGGACCCACGCCGCCCGGTACAGGCGTATAAGCACTGGCGATGTTTTCAACACCTTGCAACTCAATATCACCGACGCCGCCATTATCCGTTGGATGAAAGCCTGCATCGATAACCACAGCGCCCGCTTTGATCCAATTAGCTTTGATCAGTTCAGGCACGCCCACTGCCCCAACCACGATATCCGCACGCTTAATATGAGACTCTAAATCTTGTGTTCTTGAATGGCAAATCGTTACGGTGCAGTTGGCATTCAATAGCATCATCGCCATTGGTTTACCCAAGATGGCACTGCGACCTACAACTACGGCTTCCTTACCAGCAAGCTCGATATTATGATGCTCTAATAAGTGCATGATGCCTTGCGGGGTACATGAACCATAAGCAGATTGCTGCATCGCCATACGACCAAAGCCAAGACAGGTCACACCATCGACGTCTTTTGCCAAGTCAATCTGCTCAAAGCAAGCACGCTCATCGATATGTGCAGGCACTGGATGTTGTAGCAAGATACCATGGACGTCTGGATTGCTATTGAGTTCATCTATTTTCGCCATCAGCTCTTCAGTGGTCGTCGCACTTGGCATCTCAACGCGTATAGAATCCATGCTGACACGTTTACAAGCATTACCTTTCATACGTACATAAGTCGCAGAAGCGGGATCGTCGCCGACCAATATCGTCGCTAAGCTTGGGGTGCGTCCTGTTTTATTCTTGATAGCGTCTACACGCGTACTCAGTTGCTGTTCTATTTGTTTAGCAAGTGCTTTACCGTCCAAAACGGTAGCAGATCCTTGGGCAGTTGACATAGTAACTCCAATAGAGGGTGCGATAAAAAAAGAAAGACAGCGCCCGCAACTATTTGCATGCCTGTCTTATGCTTGATCAATGTATGATTAAGACTGATATTGTACCTGTCTGGGCTAAAAAATCCTAGCGTGAGATAAGACTTGGATACTTATAAGTTTCTATCACTCGCCAATCCAGCAATATCATGTCATTACCGATGCAACCTTGACAACCTTTACCGTTTTATAAGAAAGTCCAATCAAAAATAAAAGCCAATAGCTGCAACTATTTATAAATAATCAACACGCCTTAATAAGCGATATTCTCATATTACTGAATCATTGAAGCAAACACGCGATCGATTGCATCTATCGTTTGCGCGATTTCGGCAGTGGTTAAGGTAGGATGAACCAAAAACATTAAGCTAGTCTCTCCCAATTGTTTTGCTATTGGCAGTCTGTTTTCTGGACGCAAGCCTGTATCATCGAATGCTTTTTCTAAATATACCTCTGAGGCAGACCCTGAATAGCAAGGCACGCCTAGCGCATTTATTTCTTCAATGATGCGATCACGTGTCCAGCCCTCAGCTAGGTTATTTGGTTGCACATAAACATACAATTTATAATAGGCATGGGTAGAGTTTGGAAACTGATAATCTTGCTCTAATGTCGGCACCGATAGATAGCCTTTTTCTTCCCATTTAGCACATGCCTCTAATATCACTTGAGCATTAGCACTGCGCTTCGCTATCCAGTCACTCATATGTGCCAATTGAATACGCCCAATCACGCCTTGAATCTCGGTCATGCGCCAATTGGTGCCAAAGCTCTCATGTAGCCAATTATAGCCGGGCTGCTGCTCGGTCTCATAGACCGCCGCATAGCTTTTGCCATGGTCTTTATACGCCCACATTTTTCGCCATAGTTGCTCGTCATCAGTGGTGACCATACCGCCCTCGCCGCCTGTGGTCATGATCTTATCTTGGCAAAAACTCCACGCGCCAATATGACCGATACTGCCAACGCTACGACCTTTGTAGCGTGCACCATGAGCTTGTGCGCAGTCTTCAATGACATATAAGTTATGCCGATCTGCCAGTGCCATGATGCCATCCATATCACAGGGCCAACCTGCCAAATGCACACAGACGATGCCTTTGGTTTTGTCCGTCAATACCGCCGCTATCGACTCTGGAGTGATATTCCCTGTGGACTCATCAACATCCGCAAAAATGGGCGTCGCGCCTGCATTAACCACTGAGGAGATACTGGCAATAAAAGTACGCGGCGTCACAATAACTTCATCACCCACACCTATACCAAGTGCCTGTAATGCCGCGTCCAATGCCAAAGTTCCGTTGCCCAATGCAATTGCGTATTTGCTACCCGCCCAATCAGCGAACTCCTCTTCAAACTGACGGCATTCTTGCCCTGTCCAATAATTGACCTTGTTGGATAGCAATACTTGACTGACCGCATCCGCTTCTTGCTGAGTAAAACTAGGCCAAGGTGAAAAAGGAGTATTTAGCATGCGTTCCTCATCAAAGCGTGTTTTTATCGACGCTATTACCTGTGAATTTACTCATGGTCGCTTCACCATCAGCACTAATGCCATCTTTGATAATGACTTTTTTTACTGTTTTAACCAAGATCATAATGTCTAACCATAATGACTGATGATCGACATACCATGTGTCGAGCGTAAATTTTTCATGCCAACCAATCGCATTGCGACCATTAACTTGTGCGTATCCCGTAATACCCGGACGTACACGGTGGCGACGCGCTTGCTCATCATTATATAGGGGCAGATATTCCATTAATAGTGGTCGCGGTCCCACCAAACTCATATCACCTTTAATCACATTCCATAGTTCAGGCAGCTCATCGAGACTGCTATTACGCAAGGTCTTACCAAATGCCGTCAAACGCTCATCATCCTCTAAAGGATTACCCTCTGTATCGATAGTATCTTTCATCGAGCGAAACTTAATCATCTCAAACGGCTTGCCATTTAGACCAGGGCGAGTTTGTTTAAATATCACTGGTGATCCTAAGTTTTTTTTAACTTTATAAGCCGTAATAGCATAAACAGGAGATAGTATTACCAAGGCAGCCGTAGCAGCCGTAATGTCAAATAGTCGCTTTATCATTTTTCAGCCCGCCTTTTGTCGTTTACGCGGTCATCCCTATTACGTAAATAAAAACTTAAATAACTTTGCCACAATTGCTTGCGTTCAAAATTTGCAATGGCCCAGTCTCTTGCATCAGGATATCTCTTTTCAAATTCCTTATCAGTAGCAGCAGCACTGATCGCTTCGGCGACAGACGACATATCCTTAAAATTAAATTTTCGACCGCTGATACCTTCTTTGACACTATCTTTTACACCAACGACATCATAGGCAAAGGTTGGAACGGCGCAACTTGCTGCTTCAATAGCGACACTGCCAAACCCTTCACGATAGCTCAAAAATAAATGTAGATCAGCACACTGAAAAACCTCGTGTACATTTGGATTGGCTGGTATATATACACCTCTATTATCTTTGACAACTTTTTCAACGACTACTTTTCCTACGTCGTCTTCACAGTCTCCTATGAACATAAAGTAGACGTTTTCTTCTCTTAGTTTTTCGGATATATACTCAATATCTTTGAAGCCTTTATCATCACAAACTCGCCCTACCACGCAAATCACAAAGGTATTGTCAGGTATCTTGTACTTCTTTCTTAATGCCTCTTTTTCTAGCTGAGCCATAGGTTGCAGCAAATCAGTATCGATGCCGTTAAATGAGCCATTATCAACGACAGTTGCTTTGCTTTTTTTGAGGATATTTTCTGCTAGGCATACGCTGAGCAAAGATTCAGAAACAAATAAAACCTCGTGAGACAAGCCAAAACTTAATATATCCAGACCCTGAAACACCCTCTTTTTTAAACCTGAAAAATTCTCATAGGCTCTACCCACGCTAAAAGCAATTCGTCTCTTTTGAAATGTAACAGCACTTGCGATACTCCCTAACAACAAGGCTTTAGGCGTTAAATAAATCACCACATCAAAACGATTCGATAGCATATAACGGGTTAAAAGCGCGAGTGACTGAGCATCTTTAAACAAAGAAGGCTTACGCTGAAAATTTAAATTAATCACCTTGCCTATTTTGCGCTCACGTAAAATATCTAACTGCTGTTTATTTCCACCGCAGATTAAGGTGATATCAATATCCGCATGGTCTCTAATATATTCAAGCTGATCGCGATATAGCACATTAAATGACACCGCATCTGTCATTAGAAAGCATATCTTTAATGTCATTTCAGCACCTCAGTATTTTTTATATATTATTTTATCAGTGACGTTTTATAAACAATATCATTTAGCACAAATACTATTTACCACTGACTGATGATTATTTCTTAGCGTGTCAGATATTGTTAATTTATTTCTTTTATTGGCTATCTTTTGTAATAATCCTATCGAATCTAAAAAAGTGACTGTTGTCAGTTTTGCTGATAATTTCAAAGAACCTAAATAACTGTTTCCCTTATATTCACAGTACGTTTTAAAACTGTCTTTATATGATCTGGTTATTTTAGATAACGATAAATTCCCTTCTTCTCTATAATAGTATAATAAATCAGGCAATACCGCTAAATTTAAATCTTGATTTGAGATAGCTCTACACCACAAATCGTAATCTTCAGACCTTGGATAGTTTTCATTATATTTATTTCGTTCGTACCAACTCTTTTTTGCCAAAACAGCAGCATGCACAATAGGATACGCAGCGGCTATTTCTTTAAATTCCGTGTAAATTTGATCGACATGACGACAACCATAAACTTTATTAAAATTATCAATAGACACGACACCTGTAGAAACCAAATCATAATTTGGATTTTTTTCTAAAAAACTTAATTGAATTGCCAGTCTATCTGGATGTATTAGATCATCGGCATCCATGCGCGCTATATAATCATAGTTCGCTTCTTCAATAAGCTGATTTAATCGAGCAGGCAGTTTTTTGTTTATGCCATCAGCAATGACCTTTATTCTATGATCAGCCTCTTCAAAACGCTTAGCGATGGCCAATGACGCATCAGTAGAGCCATCATCAATTAATATAAGCTCCCATAACTCATGCGTTTGAGCCAATATGGATTTGATAGCATCTTCCAAGTACGCTTCAGCATTATAAATGGGAATACCAATGGATATATATGTCTGATTTTTCATTAGAAAACCTCAAATATCGGATTGATAATATATGGACTCAAGTTACTAAATCTCGATGTCGTCAAGACAAAATACATGAGAAAAATAATGATACTCGCTATATATAAATAAATATTATTAATTCTTTTTAAAATCATAGGCAGTATCAAAACCAATGTCCATGTAAAATACGCAAGCAGCCTTTGAGGACCTGAAGGACTGGTGCCTAACATCGCTAACGGTATGATAAAAACCACGCCTGATGCATAAAACGTTATTAGTTTTTGAAAATCTTTGTCTTTAATTTTATACAGATAACTGATCAAGATGATTAAAATCATGATAGCTGTATAAAAACCAAGCGTTAAAAACCCGCCTGCTTCATCGGATGCTTTCGCATAACCCTCGTATCTATCGTTAGTAGAAGAAATATAAGCGACCAATACCCCACTCACTAATAGCGACCCTAAAAATGTTGCCAAAATTTTATATAAGGGCTTTATTCTTAAATTGACGATAAAATAAAATGGAATCATAAATAATGCGGTTACATGGAACAATGAAGCAATTGCACAAATCAGCAGGTATGGAACAAATCGTTTTTCTAACAGATAAGGAATGGTCAAGGTAAAGATCGCCATTGCCAATCCTTGACGCAGTCCATTAAAAGAAAAAGTATAAACGCCTAATGTAATGAATAAAAATACGGAAAACCAATAATTTACGCTGTATTTTTTAATCACTCTAAGATAGCAATAGACAATAATTAAACTGGTAATGACAAGCAGCCAAAAATAATGAGTGGTCATACGTAACAACGCATACTCTAATAACTGATAACCGAACTCAATGTCTTCGTTGAACCTAAAGTATTCGGCATTCAATTGGCTGTTGAAATTTCTCGTATAGTTTCCTGTATCCGTACCGACTCGGTAGCTACGAAGACCTGCAAACACTGTCAATATAATTAGCGGCAGCCAAAAAGACGTACGATTGAGAGATTTTTTCTCCAGTACGATCCAAAAAATAACAAGGCTAAGAACCAGCAGGTATGGAAGCATTTAACCCTCTATAAAAGTAGATGTCGTCAATCTTATATAAATCGGATGCGGTGGCAGGTTTACACCGTCTAGTATCTATAGCCTTCCTATTCACCTCGATTTTTTTCTTATTCCGTCCAAACTACCTTGGAACAACTATAGATAAGAAGCAACCACTCCGTCACATACTCAAGTACTTTTGCATTAGTATTTGCGCGTTGGTAGCAGCACTAAATCCATATAAATTCAGCGCTGTGGTTATGTCTTTTTCATTGGGCTTTGGCTGTTTAGGCGCTAATAAGCAATCAACCCAATCCTTGGCTGAGTGAATCGGTAAAAACTGTACTAATCCAAGTCCTAAATCTACTTCAGGCGATACTTGGTCAGAAACCAACGCCTTTAACCCAACTGTTTGGCTCTCGACCAAGACGACAGGGAAACCCTCGTGCAACGAAGGCATAATCATATAGTCGGCGCTGGCCATTAATTCTGTGATATCCGTACGCATCCCCAAAAACTTGACTGTATCTAGGAGTGACTTATCTGCTACTTGTTGCCTGAGCCTCATATCCAATGAACCTTGTCCAACAATGTATAAGGTAAAAGCGATTTGACGTTTTTTTAACTGCTCAGCGATCTCTAAAGAAAACTGATGGTTTTTAACCTCATTTAGACGACCAACTTGGATGATTTTTAGCCCCTCATCGCCAAATTCTTTACCGAGATACTGTCTTGATTGGTTAGCGACTGTCATCATCTGCTGTATGTCAACAGCATTGGGCAATAGCCACACGTCTTTTATGCTGCCAAATAGGTAATTTGCCGCTTGTCCACCGCAACTCATTTTATCCGTGGCCAATTTACGATTGGTAATGAATGCCCACTGTTCATATATTTTTTTAACAATATTGGTTTTACCATTACTGGTGCTATGAGAATGTGAAATGCGATGCGGCACGCCAGCACCTTTAGCAGCCAGCAGATGAAAAGCATTGTTTAATAGCATATGAGCATGAACGATTTGATAGTCAGGGTGTTGTTTAAGGAAGTTTTTAAGCTGCCACATACGCGCTAATGAATGATCCGCTAAAATCGGTATAATCCTACCGCCTAGCGCTATTATTTCAGCATCATAGTCACCGACCTCGTCGGTAAAAGTGATAAAATCAAACTGAATCTGGCTATGATCTATATGGCGATATAGATTCATGAGCATGGTCTCTGCCCCAGCCCGATCCATTTTTCCCACGATGTGCAGCACTCTCTGAATAGTCATCTCTTTACCTATTAAGAAGCCATAAAACCAAACGTATTTTTCAAAACTATTCTGAATCTGCTTGCTCTTGACCTTTAACCCTTGCTCTTTTGTCTAGCGCTTGACGAAGCACCTGTAACATCAGCAAGGCAACTTGCGTCGGCATACGTACGATATTACTAATCATCATATTTCTTACGGTCAAATCGCTCTTATAACCCTTTAGTCGTAACGTTTTATCTGCTTTTTTAGCTTGTGCTACTGCAGCTGATAAATAGTCATTATCTATACGAGTAAGGATAATCCAATGACTTTGTTTAATTTTATTGGCGAGCGTTTTTTTAACCTCATCCGCTTGATAGTCCTCTACTAAACTGATGACTTCTGCATGGATAACGAAAAGGTCTAATAGCTTTTTATCTGTTGACCCTGTGATCGACGTGCCACGCTGTCTGTATAGATAAAAATCAATGGGCAGGTGATACTTAATATTAGTAGCTAAGCCAAGATGCCAATGAAAAGGCCAATCTTCGTAGTACAGACCCACTGGGAACTGTAACGAGGCCGACCGCACTGCGCTAGATTTAATAAATTTGAGCCATGCAAAATGCGGTAAGCTAAAATATGAGCCGTCTATTTTGGTTGCCTCAAATGCTAAATTGCTAGCGGGATACGGCAGATCTGTCTCTGTGATGCCATCTTTGAATGGTGTAAAGCCATACGTCACGCCCTCTGCGTGCGTGGTGAGCGCACAATCCACACACGCTGCCACCAATCGAGAGTCTATAATGTCATCAGAATCAACGAACATCATATATTCGCCTATCGCAGACTTGATACCAGTATTACGTGCCGCAGAAAGACCGCTGTTTTTATGATGCTGAATGACTTTTATACGCTCATCTATGAGATGTGACGCGAGTGCTTGGTTTGAATCATCAGTGGAGCAATCTTCTACAACGATAATTTCAATATTCTGATAAGTCTGCTGCTTAATGGATGCCAAGCAAGCATCGATATATGACGCAACGTTATACACTGGTACGATGACACTCACTAATGGCGTTTCGATAGTCGTCATATCGCTACCAGCGCTTTTTTTAGGTCATCATACTCAGCTATATCAACTGGAGACTCATCCATCGTACCGTGAGGCAGGGACAGGAGGCTATCGATGAATGTTGCAATATCAGCAATCTCTTCCAATTCTAAAAACACCAGCCTTGGATGACCGCCTAACCAGTCCAACTGCGTCTGTCTTATCTTATGATTGGCGTTCGGGAGTACCAAGCACGGCGTACCCGATAGCAAACATAAAATCATGCCATGCAGCCGGTCAGTCACGACCAATTTTGCAGCACGGAATTGACTAAGCTTGTCCGTCAGTAATTTTGTGCAATGTGCCTCATCGAGTTGCGAACCACCAGCGTGTGTATCGGTCTTTTCAATCTGATAGCCAGTATCTGCTAAGGCTTTGTCTATCATGGCGTATTGCTCAGCTGATAATGCGGCTTCTTTGTCATCTCGTAAGCAGCGCAAAATACCTGAAGGCGCTAAGCAATCTGTCGTACCCAGCACTGTGGCATTAGCGCTCATCACAATATCTGGTACGAGACCAATATGCACATTACTGTACTCAGCAAAAAGCTCGATGAGTTTTGCCGCTGTTATCGACTCTCTGGCAAAAACATGTATATCTGGATGCTTGGCGTAGACTTTTACAATACGCTGCAAGGCACGTTTAGATTGAATAGAATCATTCCAATCTAGTGTCTGAGGAAAACAAACGATACGATTGGCAGGAAATGACTTGATGACTAATTGGCGCAGCTCCTCAATATCAGGATACGTGCCACCCATATTACCGCCGCCGATGATAGTAACGATATCCGTCTCTTTTATTTGCTGTTTAATGGCATTGAGCACAAATCTGGTTTGACTGATAGCCACACTAACAACATCATAATCCGTCAGCACACGTTGCAAATACTGCTTTTGCGCGTGAGAAATAGCAATATCACCAATATTGCCATAGTCGGCGGCAAGAAAAATAAAGCACCGTTTACCAGTTGGTAACGGTAAACTTCTCGCTCCCATATAGGCGGCTAAGTGTTTTTTTAATCTGAGCGGAATGAGCTTTTTTATAGCAGCAATATTCATTTTTAATGCTCCCTTATTCGTTTCTCATTAACAGCTTTTTCACCCACATACGACGCCTTGAGCCAACAGGAAACAATTTATTCAAGTTAGGAGGCGGTTTACGTTTGAGTGCTTTTTCAATGTATGGCAGCCATTCAAGACCTCTACCCGTTTTAATCATCTCATGACGAATTAACTTCCAATCTATGCTGACAGCCCTGCCCTTTAGAGCCATTGATTTAAAAAGTGATGAGTCCATGGGCTCGCTAAAACATTGAGGGTTATCTATACCTGCAACCAAAAAATTGAGACGCGTCCTAACACATTTTTCACAGCGACCACAGTTGCTATCATTTTGATCACCCGCCCAACAGACACGTAAATTCTCTATACCCAATGGCCATTCTGCAAGCGCTTGAAGCTTCTCTGAACGACTAAAGCCTGCACCATCATGAATGAGTCTAAAGTCGCCAGAACTTAGCAGCGGGTCAGTGATGGGGTGTGAGCCCCAAGGACTAATTAATACATCATAAGAATCGCCGCTACCAATGAGCCCAATTCCTACATATCGTTTCAAGCCGCATAATACTGAGGCAATAGCAGCAGCATGATAGTCTTCCCAGTTGATAGACCAAAGCGTGCGAATATTTGTCTCAACTGGCAATAGCTCGATATTGATATCTGCGAGTGTGTTTGCCGCTATTTTTGCTGCACTGGCAAAGCCTTCTGTATCATCTAGAGGTATATCAAAGCCATGCACAAAAACCCCTGCTTTAATATTTCGTGTGGCGTATCCTGCTCTGCCTGTCGCATGACGATAAGCGGTAAACTGAGCATCAACGCCACCAGAAAATGCAGCAATCGCACCATCTACTTGTACGTCGCTCTCTCTAATACGATCAACTTGTATATCAATCAAAAAATAACGCTCTGGCAACCACTTATTCCAAACATACTGTAGCTCTGTCAGGTTGGCTAATAGCTCATGCGACACGCTACCATGCACATGAATGGCTGCTCGCATCTGCATCGCGGGCAACAATGTGGCCAGTAAATAAGCATCACAATCATCGTCTTCTGGCATTGGCAAGTTCGCTGGATATAAAAACCACAATGCCTTCTCAGTCATTTGCCCGCTAGCTGTTGTCTGTTGCAGTAAACAACAGCGCTTTTGACCCTTCTCGTCACTGCGTAAAGGCTGAGGCAACAAATCAATATTAAGCATATTTTTTCACCTTTGCTTTAGACCAAGACAGTTGAAGAAAAACCAGCGTCATAACATACCAACGCCGTGAAAAACATGAAATCAAGATACGAATGCCACGTGCAGGATGTCGTTGATAATAATGCGGCAAACAGTTCTGATAGACGAAAGACTGGCGTATTTTAACCAGCTCTGCACGACGCTTTTTCATATCGATATGCGCCAAATTATTAAGTAAATATGGCAGAATATGCTCGACATAACTACGAGCAAAGTCCGATAATAGCACTTGCTTCTCAGTAGCACTGATCGACCAATCATGTATCCTGACTCTGGCTGTATAGTCCGCTTCAATGGACTCCAGAAGCCCTGATTTATATTGTGAGCTTGTTATAGAGGTCGCATTTTCATAGTAGTTGTATGGACAGTCTGGCAGCACCGATAAACGATTCGCTTTGCTTAGACATGCGATATTAAAAATACCATCCTCACCAAATTTGACGTCGCTATCGAAACGCAGCTCTGCAATTAAATTTTTGCTATACACCTTGGTGCAGGCGTACCAATATATATGTCTATTCTCTGTCACTCTCAGTTGTAGCATTTCGATATCTTGCCGTGAGTATTCTGCCTCACTATTAGGACGCTCAATAACAGAGCCATCCAGCATCATGCGTTTATGACCAAATGCCAACATCTCGACATCTCGATCTACAGCTTGTTCAAAGACAAAATCAAAATACCAATCATCAATGGTGTCATCCGCGTCTATAAAAACGATGTAATTGCCGGTTGCGATATCGAGCCCAGTATTACGAGCCTCTGCCACGCCTGCATTTTTTTGATATTTCACCGTAATCCATGACCTAGCACTCGCCCAGCTATGCAATAGGCTAGCAGTATGATCTTTAGAACCATCGTCAATGACTATCAGTTCAATGTCGTGATTCTTTTTCGCAACGTCAATACTATTAATACAACGATCAATAGTAGCAGCGGCATTAAATGCAGCGATAATGACTGAAATCATAGTGAGCCTCTCAAGTTGAGACTTCTCATACATATCCTTTATGACATTCAAAGCAGTCAAAAAACATACCTACTGCTCCACTTCATCGATATGAACAAGACGCCGAAAAGCAACATAAATGATAGATAAACTGAGCAAAACCCCAACAAATGAGAAAAGGGCAATGGCTATCATATCTGACTCAAAAACGTCAAAACCTACATACAGCGCTGCAGCACGAAATACCACTGCAAACACTTCTCTAATCAAAAGAAATCGCTGTAAACGCAATGCTGGCAATGCCGCAGTACTCGCACCAGACACTAAACTGGTCAAAAGCCAAATAGACAGCCACTGCGAATAACTACCTGCCAATGCCCACTCTACACCGAACACTAAAGAAAAAAGATAATCACCAAAAACGAACACCGTACCGAATGGCACAATACCAACCACCAATAAAATCAACGTCACTTTTAATAAAAATTGATAAGCCTCAGGTGAATTTGCTGTGATGGCACGCGTAATTTTAGGATAGAAAACCTCTCCAACCGCCTGACCTAACAGCATCGCGGGTGCACCAAGCACAAGGACAGCCAACGAATACTGCCCTGCAGAAGAGGCACTAAATAGTGATGCTAACAAGATAGTTGGCAACCCCACTGAAGCCGCATTCAGGATACTTTGTGGCATACGATATATCGCAAAATCACGCTGCGATATGGCGGCATGTCGAACACCCTTAGTACCAAACCAATGACGCACATTTAACACACCTACTCTAGGTACACGAAGCATCTGCATGATAAAGTTTGTGAGCTGCCCTGCTATCGTCAATAAAATAAGCAACATCCCTGAAGGTGCTAGCATACCGCCTATCAGCTTACTACTATCTGTCACAAGCTTGCTTTCCACATAAGCCCGAGCTTTCGCTTTAAATAAGCCCACTCTAATAGCAGACTGATCAGCGACAGAAAGAAAAGCACCGACTAATAGCGTTAATGGTATGAGATATAGCATGTTTGGCGTGCTTTCCATACCCATCCAACTTGCCAAATAAAACTTGCCGACATAGACAACAATGAATGAGAGGACAGCTATAACCACACTGAGCAATATGGACAATCGGGCAATGGCCGCAGCATCCTCATCACTGTCAGGCATCACGATTGCATTGGCATAGCCCATAGTGGCAATCGGCGTAATAATGCTGACGATAGCAGTAAAGGCAGCAGCGATACCGAAATCCTCAGGTCTATATAGTCTGGTAAGAAATGGCATAAAAATCATGGCGATGGCCTGTCCAGCAGCAATCCCGCCACCGACCATGACCACATCTCGCACAAAGTGACTGGTTTTCAACCTGTTTATTGTGCTCTGTATCGATGAAAATACTCCAGAGCTCATGACATATTGTCCAATTTAGTGACTCACAGAACTTGTAAGGAATTTATGACAGCGCGCCTCTCTCTATTAACCCATTTCATCTGTCAGTGTGGTATCTACTTTCTCTACCTCGCCATCTTTATCAGACCCTTCTCGGTAACCTTCGACAAAAAACTTAAACTGTGTTTTTAGCCAGACCACATCCTGCTGCTTTGCTTTTTCTGCAAATTCAAATAAAATATTTTCGATATCTTGCAAAGGAAAGCTGTGCTCCATTGCTTGCATAATCAATGGATGAAAAGTAGGTTCGATATTGTCTTCACCAATGATTAACTCCTCGTAGAGCTTTTCACCCGGTCTCAAGCCAGTAAATACGATTTCGATATCGCCATTGGGATTGCTATCATCTTTTAGCTCACAACCTGTCAAACGAATCATACGTTTTGCCAGATCAACAATTTTGACGGGCGCGCCCATATCAAGCACAAACACTTCACCACCGAATGCCATCGCACCTGCCTGAATAACCAAACTGGCCGCTTCTGGAATCGTCATAAAATAGCGTGTGATGTCTGGATGAGTGATGGTGATCGGACCTCCTTGCTCAATCTGTTTGGTAAATAACGGCACCACAGAGCCTGATGACCCTAAAACATTGCCAAAACGCACCATGCTAAAACAAGTCTGACTGTTACTTTGGCTCAATCCTTGGCAGACCAACTCAGCCAAGCGTTTGGACGCTCCCATGACATTGGTAGGTCGCACGGCTTTGTCAGTAGAAATCAGCACAAAAGTCTCAACGCGAGCCTGTATCGCAGCACGGGCACAATGGTAGGTGCCTTTGGTATTATTGATGGTGCCCTCAAAGGGATTGGACTCAACAATAGGCACATGCTTATAGGCTGCAGCGTGATAAATCGTTTTTATATGGTTTTTTTCGAATATATTGATTAATTTTTTTTCGTTACTGACACTGCCGATAATGCTAATAATCTCAATATTTTGATAATCAGCATTCGCTGTTTTTAGATTACCAAGTTCTTGATCTATAGTGTATAAAGCATACTCAGACTGTTCATATAGCACCAAGCATTTAGGCTTATTTTTGATGATTTGCCGACACAGCTCACTACCGATTGAACCACCTGCCCCGGTAACGAGAACATTTTTGCCCGTGATATTTTTTTGTAGCAACTCCGCAACAGGTTCGACCGTTTCTCGTTCGAGCACATCTAGTATGTCAACGGGTCGTATATGACTGACGGTTACTATCTCATCAGCAAGCTCACGTAAGCTTGGCAAGTCTTTTATCTTAACGGAGATACCTGACAGACTGTCCATAATCTGTTTTTTACGAGCACGGCTCATAGAGGGCATGGCTAAAATCACCTGCGCCACATTGAGTTTTTCTATCAACCACGGAAGCGCGTGAGCCGCATATATTTGTTTGCCATGTAAATAAGCCCCAGTAAGCTGCGGATCATCATCGATATATGCCACCACATTGTACTGATAAGAATGCCTCAAACTTTCTAGCAACTCTCGACCAGCTTCTCCTGCACCATAGATAATCACGTTGTCACAACAGGCATCTGGACGACGGCTTTGACCTGCACCCTGTAGACGTTTCAGTAACGCGCGGATCATGAGCCTACTATTCCACAGCCAAATAAAAAATAGAAATAAAAATATAACGGGGGCTGAGCGCGGTATTGTCGCTGATGGGCTCAAATAAATGATGACTTGATAAACAATAATAAGTAAAAAAAACAGTTGCAGCACACGACCCATCACTGCATCAAAAAACCCTCGAGAGGCGCTGCGATAAAAACCAATAAGATATAAGCTAGCAACCGGCACGAATGCATAAAAAGCCAATGCTGCAAGACTGATATGAGAGGCCATATACCCTTGTCGTAGCATCAATGCCAATAATAGGCAAAAGATCGACATGGCAAAATCTATACTAAATAAGAGGGTACTTTTAGTCAGGCGTGGTAATGACAATAAATACAGAGCCATACGCTTCGACCATTGATTAAAACCACTGGACGATTGATAAGCATTGTTTGACTCTGTTTTTATAAACATAATATCCACCCAATTAAGTTGGTTTGCTTATGAGCGACAACCACGCAAACTAGCGGTTATCTCCATAGGCATAATGATAATGGTAGCTATATTTATCCATAAGACCCTGCTGTACATCATTGAGAATAATGCCATCTACTTGTACATTGGCTTTATTCATTTGCTTGATCGCATAAACCAGCTGCCCTTCTATTGAATGATTAAACTTCGTAACGATGAGTACTTTGTCTGCATGTTGCGCAAGTACCATAGCATCTGACGCCGCCAATATCGGGGGTGAGTCGATGACAATATAATCGTATTGAGTTTTTAATTCTGCCATCAAATGATTGAATTTTTCGCCCATCAATAAGGAGGTGGGATTATGCGGTTGCCGTCCGCGCGGTATGAAATCAATCAACTCCATACCAGTGGGGTGAATAAAGCTTTCGACCCCTAAGCTAGGAACCTCACTGTCTGATCGAGTACCATCAATCGGAGAAAAATGCTTTTTATCCTGCAACAAATAATCGGCAAGACCATCATGTTGGCTCATATTAAACATTTTATGCAGCTCACCTAAGCGCATGTCACCATCTATGACCAAGACTTTTTTGTTGAGCTGGGCAAATACCTCTGATAAATTGGCAGCGATAAACGACTTGCCCACACCAGGGCTCTCCCCAGTAATCAATATGACTTGCGCGGGCTGCCCGACCGCTGTCCCCATTGGCATACCAAACATCAAATTGGTTCTTAAGCTTTTGATCGCCTCATAACTCAAACTACTGTGATCAACATGAGCGAGCATGCGAGGGGTGGTATTCTTCTTTTTACTCAACCTCGACAGTAAGGGTGAGCGTGGAATCGTTGCGATGACAGGAATGCCCGTTGTGACCTCTAAATGCTCTGGATCTTTTACGACATTTCTAACAAGGTTCTTCAAGAGCACCAGCATTACCCCAAACATCATGCCTATCAATGTGGTCAGCATCAGGATTTGTAGTTTATTTGGTGCAATGGCATTAAAGGTACTGGTCGGTGAATCGATAATACGGGCATAGCCGATTTGACCAGCCTTGACGATTTTAAGTTGCTCATAATTTTTGAGCAGCGTTAGATAGATTTCTCGATTGATTGCCGTATCTTCTGATAGCTTTAGAAACTCTCGCTGTATTTCAGGTAGACCTGCAATAGTATTATCTATCTCTCTTGTTCTATTATTGAGCACTTTGAGCTGTTCATTAATTTGAATGACCAGTGGATGTTCTTCGGTGTAATAAGTGGTTAGGTCTGCTTTTTTGAGTTTAAGCTCATTGAGCTGCTCATCGATGCGGGATTTCTCATTCAATAACAACTCGGCTTCTTTACCCACATCAATCGTGCCATATTTTTTACGAAAGTCATTAAACAGTGCTTCAGAAGTCTCTAGTTTTTCTTTTAATAGGGGGATCTGCGTTTCCATAAAGGCAAGTGTTTTGGTCGTTTCTTCAGAACCGCGAGATTGGTTTTGATCGACGTAAGATCGGACGATCTGATTGAGTATAGTCGTGATTTGCTCTTGGTTGGGACCCGTCATCGACAGCTGAATAATCCCCGTTTTTTGACCTTTTTCTTCAACGGATAAGGCGCTGTTGATAGCGTCAGTCGCAGCCTTTATCGTCTGCTTACTAATATTAATTGGGTAACCATCAGCAGGTAACTCTGTGACAGTAATATTAATTTGACCGTCCAACCCTTTGAACTGATGCGCCTGACCAAGCTGACCTTTAAATTCATCAAACCCATTGCTCAAAACAAACCCTGTAGCAGATTTTGTTAGTGTAAAAGATTGGTTTAAGTACGCTGGTGATACATCAAATTGGCGGACTTTTACTATGCCATTTTCGGTATCAAGAGACACATCATCCGGTGTGTTTAATTGCGTGTAAGTACGATTGCTTTTTATTCTATCAAGATGACCAATATTGGGATCTGTTAGTTTAATGCGCAGGTGCAATAGCTCAACCACTGGCTCCAATATCATACGTGATCGTATCAGCTCTGCTTCTGTCTCCGCTTTGCTGACTTCTGCACCAACCAACTCTGAGATACTCTCGCCAAGCGCCTCTATTCCTTGAGTATTTTCTTCAATCTGTATCAGCGCATCTGATTTATAGATGGGATTCACATAGCGGGTATACAAAAGCCCTAGTAAAAGCCCCAATATCGCCATGAGAGCAATGATTTTCCAACCACGTAACAATACTAAAACCAGCGCCATTAAATCGATGTCGTCATTGTTTTTTTCGCCCGTAGACGTTGATAGGTCTTTTGAATCCATATTATTCATAACCATATACTCATCGCTCAATGTTGATCGTTTAATAGCATTCGCTGAACTTCAACGCTCTAATCGATGTCGCGTCGCTAATCTTGTCAGTCCATTGTTCAAGACTATCGATAATATCTTGTCTACTCTTCTCAAATGCTGAGTCATCCTGCTGATAAGGGTCAGCAATATCTTTATCAAGCCAATGCCCTATTCGAAAGGTTTTTCCGCGACAGTGCGGCCACTGACTTTCAATCCATTTGGTTTGGCTGGTTGTCATCGTCAAAATTAAATCTGACTGACTGACTAATGCTTCATCAATTTGCTTAGCGATATGAGCACTGATGTCTATATTATGAGTGGCCATCAATGCAACCGCTTTGGCATCAGCTGCGTGACCTACGAGCGCTGACAAACCAGCAGAGTCAATGTGCTTTTCTGGGTAATATGCCGTTAATATGGCAGCGGCCATCGGGCTGCGGCATATATTGCCAACACAAACAACCAAGATCTGATCAAACGCTCCCATGACTGACTCCTATATCCCTGAAATCACATTGATTGCTGATGTTGAAGGCAGTATGGCGCTGATAATACGATTCCAGCGCGCCAAGCCAGTTGGATCAACATAAAGGATGTCATTGGCTTGCATGTCAAAACGACTGGCCAAGGTAAAACTTGTGATGCTTTGCATGTCGACATAATAAATATTTGTGTATTGATACTTTGGATTATCCCGAACGATATATACTTTGGCCGCATTGGCTGTATTAGAATTCAACCCATTTGACTCACCTAATACATGCGCTAGGCTCAGCCCTTGCTCAGGAATAGCAATGGGCTCAATTTTGCCAAACTCTCCTAATACATAGACCTTATTGCGGCTTTGGCTATTGACATGAATAGCATCACCGTCTTGTAAGTATATTTGATTGGCAGACAGCCCCACTTGATTTAATGATTGGATACCGAGCTTGTAATTTTTGCCTTGACGGTTTAATACGATATGGTTTGAATCACCCGTATCAGTCGTACCACCCGCCATAGAAATAGCGCCATATACTGAGATGGGCACATCTGCGATAGCAAACTCACCAGACTGCTTGACCTCACCATCCACAAAAAACTTACTACCACGGTAGTTGATGATTTTGACCTGAGGATCTGAGTATTTGAGATAGCGTTGAAGCTTGCTTTGCAAAGTGGCAGTGAACTGCGGCACACTGAGACCGCTGGCTTTGACTCTCCCTATTAAGGGGAATTGTATAAACCCTTGCTGGTCAACGGTCAGACTAGACGTTGAGGCGTTAATATCTGGATAATTGGTCAGGATAATATTGAGAACATCCCCTTTAGCAATGCCATAGCTGACACGCCCAGATGTTTTTACTAAATGATATAAATCTCGATCAAGGATGACGGCTTCTTTAGCTGGTAGATTAGCCAAACTCAAAGGTTGAATATAGAATTGTAGACCATTTTCTGCAATGAATGTCCCTGACTCGGGTAATTTTCCAGACTGAAGTCCTGAATTTATTGTGCAACTGCTGAGCAATACTGTCAGCAATAAGCAAGACGCACTTGCTATTAAGGAGCGCTTTTGTACAGAAATGAAATATTTATAAACCATAACAGTTACTCATATTTATATTCGTGAATCAAAAATAAGTGCCTTGCTGCTATCAATATATTCATAAAAAAGGATGTATTTATTGAATATACACCTAAACTATACATAACGCAATATTTATAAACATTGATGTAAGAACATTTTTTTAGTTAATTTATTTTAGGTAAACCCTTTTCAAAAAAGGTGTATAGCGCATATCGATAAAAACAAAAAGACAGAAAAATCTAAATCGGCAGACATATTCAACGGAGTTAGCAGTATTTTTTAGGGTTCATGCTGTCAAAAATATAAATTTGGTATTGGTTATACTGCTTAATTGATCTTAATAATATTCGAAGAAATCACTGTTTTATTAAAAAATAAATATAAGCATTTGTGTGCAAATACCTTACTTTTATAACACCCTAATCAACTTTTATTTTAGAAATCTCTTTTAATTTAGCAAACTTTCTTTTATTAATATAAAACGATAAATTGATACCGTTTGTAGATACTGGTTTGCGTGCTAAAGTCATCAAAATAGCGTAGAATAGTCAATCCAATTTTTTACATTGAGAAATGTAAACCCACCGACTCAAGGACATGATTATGAAAGATGAAAAATTACAGAAAGCCCTCGCCCGTATGGGTCTTGGCTCACGCCGTCAAATGGAAGAAGTCATAAAATCAGGGCGTGTTACTGTTAATAACGGACCTGCGACCATTGGTGATCGCGTCGAGCAAGGCGATGAGATTCGTGTTGACGGTCGTCAGATTAAATACACCTCTGAAAACGAAAAGCGTCGCCGTGTTATCGCTTACTACAAACCTGAAGGCGAAGTCTGCTCTGCTAAAGATCCAGAAGGTCGTCCAACCGTTTTTGAGCGTTTACCAAAACTGACTCATGATCGCTGGGTGATGGTTGGTCGCTTGGACATCAATTCAACTGGGCTATTATTGTTTACCAATGATGGTGAGATGGCGCATCGCTTGATGCATCCGTCTGGCGAAGTCACTCGCGAGTACGCAGTACGTGTATTGGGTGAAGTGACTCCTGAAATTGCACGTGCATTAACGGCTGGCGTTATGCTAGAAGATGGCATTGCAAAGTTTGAAGATATCAAAGAAGGCGGTGGTGAAGGCGTCAACAAGTGGTATCACGTCCAACTAAAAGAAGGTCGTAATCGCGAAGTACGTCGTTTGTTTGAATCACAAGGCCTGAAAGTAAGCCGTCTACTACGCACGCGTTACGGTACGATTGCTCTACCAAAAGAGCTACGTACTGGTCGTTTCTTAGAACTCGACAGAAAAGATATCAATACGTTGACCGATCTAGTGAGCTTACGTCCTCGTTATGGTACGGGTCTGCATGGCGCAGCGAAAGAGAAGCAAGAGCGTATCAGAAGCAAGCCGCTTAAAGCGCGTCGCGCTACTGACAGTCGTAGCGACACTCGCAATAGCAGCGCGAAGCCTAAAAGCAGTGCTAGCCCTGCCAGCCGTGGTACGCGCAATACTCGTGACCGCAACGACAAACGCTAATTGTATCAATCTATCCTGATTTTAAATCTTTAATTGATTTAAAGTAGACCACAAAAAAGCAGCCAATGATTATTCATCATTGGCTGCTTTTTTATATAAGTTTTACAAAAAGTCGTTGTCAACCTGACGACTTATATTTAGCTATCGTGGCTATTAATATAATTCCTCATGACTCGTAGCTCTTGCAACTGCTGACTTTCCATTTGTTCTAATAATCTATCTAGACGCTGCTCAATATTATTAAATACCTGCTGTAATAACTGATTGGCTTCTGCCTTTTTTTCATTATCTGCATTGTCCGCGCTTATATTAACATTCGCTAGATGATGATGACTGGCAAGCATTTCAGGCAGCCTAGTGTGTAACATCTTATTCAATAAAAACTGTTGCTCGGTTACGGCAGGCGTTTTATGCTGAGCTTGTAGTGACTTTGGATACGCTTGATAGCGGGTTACTTTTTCATCGATACGTTTTAATTGGCGCAGCTGTGGCTCTGACAAATTTTTCAGGTGTTTTTTATGTAAATTTAGTTGCTGCCAACTAAGTTTGGACAATGACAACGGTGCATCATAATCCTGATAAGTGAGTACACCTGGCGAAATACCGACCGCTTTGTGTAGCGCATGCCAGCCTTTTTTACCCAAATAAAAGGTGGTGACGGTCGTTACAATGCCAATGCCTATTAAGATGCTCATATACCCTTACTCTTCATCGTTTAATCACACCACTTTGCCTTTACAGTTTAATATTCTCAGCACTCACATTCTTACCAGTTGCGCCAGTTGGATTTTCAATCGCTTTAATTTCTATATTAGCACTATTGACACTACTAACATTGCTATCGAGCTTTTGCATATCTGTCGTAGCAGCAGGATTATTAAAGCGTTTTTGTAGATAGCGGTTGGTCGCCAGCAGCTTTTGACCATCTTGATGATAAGAGGCATTCAGTAAATCATCAAACTGAGTATTAATGGTACGTAATACATCTAATAGCGCTTCTTTTCCAGTCACATTAGAGTGCTTGATTTTGGTCGTGTCAGCGCGTGCGCCATCCCCCACATCTAAGTCGTGCAAGCGGCGATAGTCAGTTACAGCAAGTGGCACATGTCTGTCCATTAAATTTTGAATCATAATGTAGGTTTCATTGACCGTGTCTTTATCGTCTATCTTGCCATCATTATTGGTATCGCCATAAATGACCCGCAGCTTTTCCCCTTTTTCATTGATTTGGTCGAGTGCTGTTTTGACTTCAACAGGCAAGCTTTTTTCTGGGATATAACCCAATTGCGGCATCGCTTTGTACTCAAGCATTTTAGGCGCAGTCATTTTTTTGACACCACGATACCCCAGATATAACCCAGCTACTGGTAACACTCCATATAAAATGAACATGACAAACATCGCAGTAACTTGAGTCATTAGAGTATCCTAATTGTTGAATAAAATGGCTTGGCTAAATAGCTTGGTAAATTTCTTATTATTCTAAATAAGATAGATAGTTATTATTAAACAAAAAAATAAGGCTCTATTAAAGCCCTATATTGTTATGCATTGCGTCGCTTGTGTGAAAACCATGTTAGGACGTGTCCCCAATTTAATCACAGCTCTGAATTATGTTAATTTTATAATGACAATCAACAGCCATTAACTTTTTGTCCGGCTTTTGACATAACGGTGCGTTGAAGCCAAACGATTCATCACCGTTTGATGCAGCTCATCTAACAATTCATCAAGCTCATAATCAATTTCTAAAAACAAATCCGTCAGCATGTCACCTGCCGTCATTTTTCCTTGCACCATATTGTTTTTGGTGCGGTGCGGACTAAAACGCTGTAATTGCTCATAATGATGGAGGGCTTCTGGAATGCTCTCTGACACCAGCTTATCGATGACAAATTGGCGTTCATTATGTTGCTGTTGCTCCTCGTTCAGCTCACTGCTCCACTCACGATAGCGTTTTAACTTACCATTGATACGGTCTAGTATCGCAACGGCCTCGATGGGCATGGCGTTTAGGGTGGCTTCATCGACCACATCAACAAGCTCAGTCATAATCGGGCAGCGTCCATGTTTGAGATACCACAAGGTATCGGGGTCAAAAGGCGGTCTATTGGTCGGGCGCATCTGAGCGCGATTGGACAGGTAGCGATCAGTCAATGGTGTCGGCGTTCTGATATCACTCACTTGCGCCAAAGCATCACAAATACGTTCGCTGCGTTCAGGCGGCGTCAGTACGGAACGCTGACTGACAGCTTGATCATTTTTATCATTGTTTTTACTATTGTTATCAGTCACCTCTATATCTTGACTGATAGCCATCTCCTGAGCATTTTTGGCTGCTAGCGTTGGCAGGTCATCTTGAGCTTGCCCAAATGACTTTAGCATTCTTGTCAGACTTACCACCATGACCTACCTTACCCCTCGTCCCGTGCACGCTTATTGCGCTCGTATTGCATAGATTTATCCAATAGCGTATCTTAACAGCTTTTTACCACGCTGCCAGTAAGCAAAATGTCAACACCTCTCATCCGCCCCATGCTAAGCACACTATTATGAATGCGACCGACTACACCTCTGGATTCTTACTTGGGCTATCGCTCATCATCGCGATTGGCTCACAAAACGCCTTTGTACTCAAACAAGGACTCAAACGCGAGCACATATTTTTTGTCTGCTTATTTTGCGCGGTCAGTGATGCGCTGTTAATCTCTGCTGGCGTTGGCGGTTTTGGCGCGGTTACGGCGCAATATCCGCAAGTGGTCAATATCGCAAAATTCGCTGGCGTCATATTCTTGCTAGGATATGGATTGCAGAGCTTATATGCCAGTGTGCGCGTCACACATGCACTCACCGTCGAGGGACAAGTCGTCACCAGCTTAAAAAAAGCCCTGTTATTATGTTTTGGCTTTACTTGGCTCAACCCACACGTCTACTTAGATACATTGGTACTCGTTGGCATGGTTTCAACGGGTGCTAGTAGTAAGCTGGCATTTGCAGTCGGTGCAGTCAGCGCCTCATTCTTTTTCTTTTTTGCGTTGGGTTATGGGGCGCGATTACTCAAACCATTATTTGCCAAACCAAAAGCGTGGAATATACTCGATGCTTTGGTAGGGATACTCATGTTGTATTTGGCGTGGCATCTGTACCGAAGTTAAAAATAGCGATAAAGGCAAAATAGGTGATAGGCTAAACCATTAACACAGCCCCTACATATTAATATAAGAATAAAAAAAGCCAAACACATTGTATAAACGCGTTTGGCTTTTTGGAATCTGACACTTTTACTATTTACGATACTTTTTTACGCTTTTTAGGCTTAACGAAGGTTAAGTTCAAAAAATGCTCAAGCGAGTCATCAAGGACGTCCAACCAAGGCTCTGGTAACTCAGGCGATAGCGTGCCTGTTAACGTAGAGCGATACGCCTTTTCTCTAAAGGTCATGATATTATCGGCTTTATCTTTTTGCCATTCTTTTAAGATTTCACCCTGTTTTTCAACTGCAAATTCTGGATAATCGGTCGCATTGGTTAAATCACGAATATAAGCGGCTTGAAAGTCGATTGAATCGCTGACCGTCACGCACTTCGCATAAGTTGCCAACCACTTTTTCTCATCTGCTTCACGGTGTACCAATTCAGGCAATTCGATATCGCCCATCATCACATCGCGTGCATACCATGCTTGAGCGTCAAACATATTAAAGGTGAAATACTGATCCTGCATACCTAAATAAATGAGCTTTGGGTTTGGCTGCCAGAAAATCCCTTTGTACAAGTTGGCTGGATATAAGCAGTTATGCGTTTGCAGACGTAATTCATCGGGCATAAAGGGGAAATGAAACAGGTAACCAGTACACATAATAATGGCATCAAATTTTTGACTAGTACCATCGGCGAAGTGCGCCACATCTTCTTCAAAATGGGTGACCAAAGGCACTTCTTTGATGCCCTCTGGCCAATCATAGCCGAGTGCTTGCGAGCGATAGCTGATAGTGACTGATTTGGTACCATACTTATAGCACTGCGTGCCAAGGTCTTCAGCTGAATAACTACTGCCGATGAGCAAAATATCTTCGTCTTTGAACTCTAAGGCGTCACGAAAATCATGCGCGTGCAGAATGCGACCGGGGAAAGCTTCTAACCCTTCAAAGTAAGGCATGTTTGGCGTGGAAAAATGACCCGTCGCTACCACGACATAATCAAATTCTTCCACTTCTTGCTCATTGGTTTTATGATTCATCACCGTCACGGTGAATTTTTGCGTGTCATCATCGAATGACACCCAACGTACTGGGCATTCAAAGCGAATGTATTTTTGGATATCTTGTTTATCGATACGCCCCATAATGTAGTCTTTTAGGACTTCACGCGGTGGGTATGAAGGGATCGCTTCACCAAAATGCTCGTCAAACGAATAATCAGCAAATTCTAAGCACTCTTTGGGACCATTAGACCACAAATAACGGTACATACTACCGTGAACAGGCTCACCATTTCTGTCTAACCCTGTGCGCCAACTATAGTTCCACATGCCACCAATAGCGTTTTGCTTTTCATAACAAACTATCTCAGGTAAGTTTTTTGCGCCAGCCAAACGAGCTGCTTCAAAAGCGCGTAATTGTGCTAAACCACTTGGACCTGCACCTAAAATAGCAATTCTTTTATTACTCAAGACTAACTCCTATGATAATAGTTGTCTGTCCACTGTAACATATTTTTATGAATGGTGTTTTTTCGAATACTTTTGGTGATTAATTAGCCATAGCTTAAGACATGACTATTCTCCAAAAAGGGCTTCTAACCGAATCTTTGGTTTTTAAATTTGATATGAGTTGGCACATGCTTTTCATTAGGGCGTATTAAACATGCATAAATCGGCACTGTCAGTGCTAGGGTTGAATACTCAACACGTCCTTTGAGGAATAAATCAAAAAGTTGACGGACAAACATAAGGTAGCAGAGTCATTACACTAAATCAGGAAATAAAGTGCGTAAGCCATTAACGATAATTTCGATAGAAACTGCCGCCAATAACATCCCCATAATTCGGCTCATGATGTTCAATCCAGTATCACCCAGCAAGCGACTGATACGACCTGCCGCCATCAATGCTAGATAGCAAAACAGACTGATAAATAAACCAGCAATCAATATGGCAGATACTTGCAAAATACCAGAGACTTGTGAAGAATAAATAATCACCGTCGAGATACCACCCGGTCCAATCATCATTGGAATAGCGATTGGCACAACTGCTGCTGCCATAGTGGGCGGTGCGTCTTGTACATGGTCAACATCGAAGTTTTCTTGATCGGGCTTCACGGGATTACCGTCGCCATTCATCATATTAAGAGCAATCAAAAACACCAAGATACCACCTGCCAGCTGAAACGAGCCGATAGAAATACCAAGTGCTTTTAATAATGTCTCGCCTGCTACCGTAAAGAAACTAATAGTGATAAAAATCGTCAAACAAGCAACACGCGCCACTTTGCGTCGATTATTCATCGAATAACCACGGGTCAAATCCAAAAATAACGTCAAAGCGCTAAAGGGATTAATCAGTACCATAAAGGCTAAGATTATCTTGATGATTTCAGTATTCACTGAGCGCTCGCTTGTCTATTAGTCAAATCGGGCAAAAAGATAAGGTCATCGTGCAAGTGCAACGATGACCCAATAGGTGGTTAACAATAACTTTGTAGCTTATATTGTATCATAGGCAGATAAGCTAATTAAATCATTAACTTTGCTTACCTTTCTGGCAGCAGACTATCAACGAAAATAGAGGCTAAACATTGACCTATCAGCCACCATTTGCGGGTAAATAACCTCATAAAGCTTAATCGCTAAAACAGGTATGTAAAGACAGCCATATTGAAAATTATGCGCTAAAATCAAGACCGATATCTAATGCTGTGGTACTGTGCGTCAAATAACCCATGGCAATAAAATCAACACCCGTTTTTGCTGATGCTTGTACCGTTTCAGGAGTAATACCACCTGAAGCTTCTGTTCTCGCGCGACCTTTACACATCGTTACTGCCTGCGCTAGTATTTCAGGGGACATATTATCTAATAGCACCAAGCTCACGCCAGCGTCTAGTGCCTGCGCTAATTGCGCTAAAGTATCGACTTCTACTTCGATGGGAATTAAATGCCCAGCAAAATCTTGGGCTTGTTTAATCGCAGTCTTTATATCACCAGCGATGGCAATATGATTGTCTTTGATTAAAATAGCATCATCCAGTCCCAAACGATGGTTGCGTCCGCCGCCGCAGCGTACCGCGTACTTTTGTACAATGCGCAAGCCTGGAATGGTCTTACGTGTACAAGTAATTTGCGCAGGATACTCTGCCACACTATCTACAATTTTTCTGGTATCTGTCGCAATACCACTCAAGTGGGTCATAAAATTGAGCGCGGTACGTTCTGCTGTCAGTAAATGGCGCGCATTACCACCCACACTAGCCAAGACTGTACCCGCGTCGACCCATTCACCATCAGCAACTTGAGCCACAAACTCAATCTGAGGATCAACCATCGCAAACGATAAACGTGCCAAATCCATACCACATATCACGCCTGCTTGCCGCGCTTTAATCTCTAGCTTTGCTTGCATATCAGCTGGAATGGTGGCTTGTGATGTGACATCTCCGCGTCTGCCCAAATCCTCAGTTAGCGCAGCTTCAACCAAAGGTCTAAGCAATACATCATCCAATGCTGGTTCTTTTTTAACTATCATCTTTAACCCTTAAATAAACGTGGCGTTCATATATGCTGATGCAATTAAACTCAAAATGAGCATAAATATATCGTAAAGTTAACAGCCTCGCAAGGAACCGTCATCATTTTGTGCAGCCGACAGGGTTTTATAATCATCAAAATAAAGATAGCAAGGTAGTCTATCGACTCCTATTTACGCTTAGGCAACTTACTATCCATCAATAAGCTTTGTAGTTCAATATCATGACGAAATCGATAAAGCTTGGCAGGGCGACCACGTTGGGCGCTACTACTCTGTCCTGTTTCCATCACAAGTTTTTGTGAATCTAGCAAACGACGAAAATTTTGCTTGTGCAAGCGCACTCCTGAGAGCGCTTCTACGCTTTGTTGTAATTGTGACAAGGTAAATACATCTGGCATCAAGCCAAAAATAAGCGGTCGGTATTCAATTTTGGCACGCAGCCGTGAAATAGCCGTTGCAATCACTCGGCGATGATCATAATACATTGGCACCCCAATGAGCTGTGACCAGTTTTCAGGTAGCTTATTTTGATGGCTCGGTTGGTGAGCACTTTGATGAACGCTTTGATGATTCATTGAATAGCTGGGTGGATAGTTTGGTGCTTCCGGTATCAGTCCCGCTTCATACAGCATCTCATAGCGCAGTAACACATGCTCAGCGACCCACTCTCTATTTTCATAATGATCGTATGCTGTGTATTCATTATCCGCATTTTCACTTGTGGGCATATCACCCACTAAGAGCGCTTCACTTACACCCCAACATAAACCAATACGCTGACGGCGGCGCTGCTGAATGCCTGAATCTTTAGCGCTATCTGCCCAGCTCAATAATGCTGGCACAATATTATTCATAATGATGCTAGGTATGCCATCCAAATGATTTTCCCAAGGAAAGTAATCATACCAATCACGCCACAATGCTTGGCTTTGTAGCTGCGGCGTTTGTGTCTCTTGCACCAGTCCCAAATAGCTCACGTAGACCAATGCGTGACCATCAACATTGCGCCTATTGGTATCGACAAAGGTATAGAGCTGCTCCAAATAACCAAGTGGTTGCTGTGTTTGCTCCTCAACCCATTGGCGCACACCCGCTTGCAATGAGCGATGCAACGGCATCAATGGACCATTGGGTAACAGCTTTCCTTGATCAACGGTTAAGACCCGAGCGGTATGCTCAGTAATGGCGACTAGCACGGCCACGACTTCTGTGGTGCCACTACCTTGCTGATGCGCGTGTGAATAAGACAACGTCATGACTTTAGTGATTACCTTTTATTTTAATTATTAAATAAAGCTCAACTTCTAAGCTGTTGACCATTTGCTCAGTATAGCTTGAATCAACGATTATCATAGCTTGTGGTTGTAATTATATAAAATGAGTCTGTATAAATCATAAATATATAAAAAGTACTTGTATTTATGCTCAAAATGAGCATAATTAAAACATCTGACTAGCCAGCGATATTAATTGACTTATTTTTAGCGGCATATTGCTTGTCGTTACTGCCTAAAAGGTTTGCATCTATGAAAACTTATCCTTACGACGCGCCCATCATGAGTAATGACAATCGCATTGCAATACAAATGAATATTGAATATGCCAAAGCTAAAATGCCAGCAGACTTGCCGCGTACTGAACGTCTCATGGTCGAGGAAAACATCAAACGGCTATTAAAAGCGCATGATGCGGTATTGGTCGCCCATTATTATGTCGACCCCTTTATTCAGGATTTGGCATTAGCAACGGGTGGTTGTGTGGGTGATTCGCTGGAGATGGCACGCTTTGGGCAAGCGCATAGCGCCCAGACCTTAGTGGTCGCTGGTGTCCGCTTCATGGGTGAGTCGGCGAAAATCTTAAGTATGGAAAAAACAGTACTGATGCCAGACCTAGAAGCCGAGTGTTCGCTTGATTTGGGCTGCCCTGCTGACGAGTTCTCCGCATTTTGTGATGCTCACCCTGAGCGTACAGTTGTCGTTTATGCCAATACTAGCGCCGCCGTCAAAGCCCGTGCCGATTGGGTGGTGACGTCATCGGTTGGCATCGACATCATTCGCCATTTGCATGCGAATGGTGAAAAAATTATTTGGGGGCCTGATCGCCATTTAGGTAAATATATTGCTGCTGAGACTGGCGCAGATATGCTGCTTTGGCAAGGCTCGTGCCTCGTACATAATGAGTTCAAATCGACCGAGCTAATGCAATTAAAAGAGAATCATCCAAACGCCAAAGTATTGGTGCATCCTGAATCCCCTGATAGCGTGGTGGCGCTCGCCGATGTGGTCGGCTCGACCAGTAAGCTGTTGCAATCGACTTATGAGATGGATGCCGATACCTTTATCGTCGCCACCGATTTGGGTATTTTGCACGAAATGCAAAAACGCTCACCATATAAGCGCTTCTTAGCTGCACCTACTGCAGGTGAAAGCGCCAGTTGTAAGAGTTGCGCGTTTTGCCCATGGATGGCGATGAATGGTCTACAAGGTATCGAGCAATGCCTGATCAATAATAGCGGTGAAGTATTAATGACACCTGAGCTGGCAGTCGCGGCTAGAAAACCCTTGCAACGCATGCTTGATTTTGCCGAAACGCAGAAGCAACGTGTGGCAACGAGCGGCGATATTGTCAAAGACCGTGAGTTATTTGCCAATGTCGGGGCTGCCTAATATGAGCGCGGCATTGACAGCGGAATCATTAGGTCTCGATAGCCCTGCTGCTATAGTACAAACGGACGTGCTTATCATTGGCGCGGGATTAGCAGGCTTAAGCACGGCTCTAGCATTACCAAAATCGCTGAATATTACTGTATTGAGCAAAGCCGCCTTAGAGATTTGCTCCAGTCATTATGCCCAAGGTGGCATCGCGGCAAGCTTGGATAAAGACGACTCTGTGGTTGATCATATCGCCGATACCCTAATCGCTGGCGCAGGGTTATGCGATGCTAATAATACCAGCAGCATTTTAAGTGCCGGGCAACAGGCAGTGCAATGGCTGTGTGAGCAAGGTGTGCCTTTTACGCAGATACCGCAAGAAGATAATGCAAAACCTTTCACCAAACTACAGACCGAACTACAAACTGCTGACTTACATTTAACCAAAGAAGGCGGGCATGGTTGCAGGCGGGTCGCACATGCGGATGATGCGACTGGTCGACACATTATGGAAGCCTTGACTATAAAGGCGCAAAACGCTGCTAATATCACTATTTTGCCTTATCATGAAGCGCTGAGCCTCTTAACAAACAGTTATAACCAGTGCCAAGGGGCGCAAGTTTTTGATCATAATAATCAACGACAACTGACTTTTTATAGTCGCGCAGTCGTACTGGCTAGTGGTGGCATGGGTCAATTATTTAAGCGTGCCAGTGCACCAAATGTCTGTGTCGGCGATGGGGTTATGATGGCATGGCAAGCCGGCTGTCGCTTAGCAAATTTAGAATTTATCCAATTTCATCCGACGGGCTTAGCAGTGGCAGACAGTAGTTTTTTAATATCGGAAGCACTACGCGGCGAAGGTGGACGGCTGACCTGTCCGCAATCTGGCAAGCGCTTTATGTTGGAAATTGATGAGCGGGCAGAATTGGCACCACGCGATATAGTCGCTCGCGCCATCGCTAAGCAGATCAGTAATAACGGACTTGGCTACGTACATTTAGATGTCAGTCATTTACCAGAACAGTTTTTACGGGAGCATTTCCCACAGATTTATCAAACATTATTCAACCTCGGCATTGATATGACTAGGGAACCTATCCCCGTTGCCCCGACTGCGCATTATAGTTGCGGTGGCGTGGTTACTGACGCCAATGGTTTGACCGATGTGATAGGTTTATATGCCGCAGGTGAAGTCGCCTATACTGGCCTGCATGGTGCGAATCGCTTGGCGAGTAATTCACTTTTAGAATGTGTGGTGGTTGGGCGCAATATTGCCGCTAATTTACCACGATATTTAAAAGCATTAGAAAATCTAGATCCGGTTGCCAGTTATGATCACTCGAACTTATTAGCAACTGCCATTTGGACAGCACCAACGCTCAAAGATATTCAAGCTATTAAGCTTCCTTCTTCTCCTACCATTCTATTTAATTTATCTCATTGTGATGACACTGATATCGTTCCCCATGATTATGCTGGCAAAATAGTCACAGAATTGAAAGTTTTAATGACCTCCTATATGGGTATCGCTCGAAATGCCGAATCATTAGAGCAAATACTGATACAGATACAGCAATGGCAACAGTGGCTTGAAAAAACTAGGTTAAATCAGTCCAGTATGACTACTTTAGATGGCACTATCACTGCTGATGAGCTGATACTATTTCAATTAGCACGACAATTACAATTAGCCACGTTGGTTATTCAATCAGCTTATCAGCGTTATGAGAGTCGCGGTGGTCACTATCGTCAAGATTATCCGCATTTGGCGACCACACCTCGAACCAGCGTGATTGCGCCCTTATCGAAGTTAAAAGATGATGACAGAACAGGTAGCAAAGAGGGTGGCATTGATTGGCTGCTTCAGCCTATAATCGATGACACAGAGACTAGAGTGGTAAATACAGTTGCTAATATTTAACAGCAATTGGGAGCTGCCACTTTAGCCATGAAAACGGTAACTTGCCGTTTTCATGGCTAAAGTGCTAAAAACATGGCTCCTGATTCATGGTTTGTGATTATTCTAATGTTAGTCGTCAGTTCAGTTTGGGCGATACTTGCCCTACCTCGCTTACGTCAGCGCTTACCGAAAATCTATTTGATCGCCCGCTCATGGTGGCTCATGTTAGCGGCGCTTTGCGCGTGTTATGTTATCGCTAAGATAACGGATAATAACCAACCCATGCAGCCTCCTACCTACCCCTATCGGTGGCTGCTCATCGCTTTTTTCGTTTTAATTGGTCTGCGTGGCGGGTATGAGATCAAACGCTTATGGTGTCTGCGTAACAAAGCTGTGCTGATTGAGAAACTGCAAGCGCGCGGTTTACAACCCAAGATATTGCCTTTTAGCCAAACCTCTTCCCATTCTACTCCAGCTTATACGCGTCTAAATTGGTTAGACCTAATCTTTAGCTCTGCTTTTATCACACTGATTGTCAGTCTCATTGCTTTACAACAATTAATCTGGCAGCGCGAGCAGTATGGCGTTTTATTTTTTGTGTTATTCGCCAGTCAATTTAATGATATTGCCCAGTATTTATGCGGACGATTGCTTGGTCACAAGTTGTTTACGCGTGGTCTTGCCCCAACTATTAGCCCGAATAAAAGTATCGAAGGCGCTCTTTTCGGCAGTATGCTAGCGGCGATATTGGCAACGCTATTAGGCATTTGGCTCATGCCTTTTAATTGGTGGATTTGCTTATTAGCCGCTTACGGCTTAGCGGTCAGTGGTATCGCTGGAGATTTATTAGAATCCGCCTTTAAACGTCAGCATGGGGTGAAAGACACGGGTACGATGCTCGCCGGACATGGCGGCGTATTAGACAGAGTAGATAGCTTGCTCATTGGCGTGCCGCTATTTACCTTGTTTTATTGGCTGCTTGGGTAACTTATTATCAAGTCGTTTTATCCAATTTACTGCGTAATATCCAGCTAATCACAGGCTTAGGCAAATGATTGAGCGCCCGAGTAATATAGCGCATGGAGCGTGGAAATATGGCCAGCTCAATATCACCATCAATCGCTTGCATAACATGCTTCACCGCCGTTTGCGTACTGATGACGAATGGCTTATGACTGGCATCGCCGTCATTCAAATCGCGTAATGCTTGAGTATTTATATAGCCTGAGGCGATGCAGTTGACTTGGATATGGTACGGCACAAGTGCCGCTCGATAAGCGCTGGCAGTCGCAATCATGGCGCGTTTGCTTTTGGCATAAAGACTGGCATAAGGGTAATTCATAGTACCGGCGATAGAAGCGATACAAATCAGGCTGAGTTTGTTGCTTTTATTAAAATCCAATGAATAACTTTGCTGTTTTAATTGCTCACTTGCCCACCTAAAAACTTGCTCGAACGCTTGCAGATTAATCGCTAGCATTTTATCGCTGTCAGCTTGACTCAGATGATGAATACGCTCATTGGTGTAACTACCCGCGCTATAAATTACTCTTTGAAAACTAATATCTGACAAGTTATCTACCAACGTTTGTGTTTGCGCACTATCGGTTAAATCACAGCAGTGAGTAACAATGTCAGGATGCTGACTATTGATATGGGATATCTTCTCTACGCTATGACCAACCACGCTCACTTGCCAGCCAAGCGCCTGATGATGCAAGGCTAATGCTAAGCCAAGACCGCTCGTACCGCCAAAAACGATAAGATGTGATGGCTTATGAGCTGAAGTCGACTGTGTAATATTTTTCATTTTAGAGTTCATAGCTCATGCTGCTGTATATAGTCAGCCGTACGCTGATACCCATACTGCCATTGCACCTGCATCTGCTGTACAAAGCCATCATAGTCACTGTGAATGAGTTCAACCGTCATTTGATTTATATTAAAACGCTTTTGTACATGCTGTCCTGCCAACTGCTGACCATTATCTGCAAAGGGTAACCAATGCAATTGATGGCTATTTCTTTCTGACTTCATAAGTGATGACGTTTCCATTGGCTGATAACCATGCACCTGTGCCAAACGCTCATTGGGGTCAAAACCAAAAACGCGCTGAATCGCTGGTGCCGCCAGCCATGAATCATAACCTGCCTTGGTCTCTGCAAATACCGTCTGTCCCAGTTGACATGCTAGCTCAATCGGCGTGAGATTAATCACCCCGCCTAAGCACCAGCCGAGCGTTGCAATATGCATGGGCGGTAGATAATACATATCTGCCATAGAAGCACGAACCGCTGAACTAAATTCCCACTGCTTTACGACATTTACTGACTGATGAATACGCCCATTAGCAAACGTATGCACAGGTGAGTTAAGCATTTGCTCAAAGTGCTCTGATGCTGCCAAACGCGGTGGCGAAAATAATAACTCTTGTAGTTTAAACTCGTTGTAAACAGAGTTATCAGCAGTAGGCATTTGATTGCTGGGTTGATTGGGCGCTTGATACAGTCGGCTAGCGATAATGGCTATCTCTGGCGCGGCGGTATTAAACGAATTATTATTCTGATTGGGAGAAAAACTAGACAATTCATCAAGCCATTGCCGCTCGCCATCAATTCGAAACATCGCCAGATGCTGCAACTCACTTAATAGTCGCTCGTAGCTATCTGCTTGCTGCTGTTTTTGGCGGTTAGAAACCTGCCGTGACAAGCGCCAACGTTTAAGCGCCTGCGTCATATAACGTATTTTTAGTCGCTTATTGGCTTCGGCTGGCGCAACATGTCTGATTGCCGTAATGACACGATACAACTCACGACTGCACATGAGCGCCTGCAAATCCTTAGGATCAGGCGCTAGATTGACCAAATAAGCCGACAGACTGCCACCGCAAGTGCCGACGATGACATCTGGCTTCAAATCATGAGCAACCAATGCCGCATAGCTGCCCAAATAATAGGCGAAACGTGAACCGCCCCCTGAAAAAATTTGCACACGCTCATAGGGCTTGGCATGCGTATTATTCATGATTGGTTGAGGCGGCTTTAATTGCCAATGACACGGTAAAGATACCAAAGCGATCGATACGCATGGCTACTTTTTTAAAGCCAGCATTCTCAACCAATTGATCCATTTCCGCTTGCGAGCGACAGCGCATCACCCAACTGCTGCCGCGATGATTGTTTAAGGTTTTGCTAATGAATTCCTGTTCAGGATGCCACGGCTGATTGGTATAAAGTAAATAACCCCCAGATTTTAAACTCTCATAAATGCCTGCCAATGCCGTCGCGGGTAGCGTATTATCAGAAAACAACTCAAAAACACCAGAGCCAATAGCGATATCAAATTTTGTTTCATCGGTACTGCCAGTCTCTTTCTGCTCATCAACATAACTGGCGGGGTCAAATGCATCTTTTTGACAAGTAAGGACACGATCAGCAATCTCTAACTGCTCCGCCTTTGCCTGTAACGCTTGGATATTATGCATCTCGTAATCACGTAGCTCAGCGTGCAACTTGGTAAACTCTGTCAGTAAATCAAAGGCGTAAAAGCCATGTCCACTAGCGATATCGAGTAGTTTTGGTTGGTATGGTTTAGTACTGCTCTGGTTTTTGTCTTCAATATCTGCCAGAGCCTCGCGTGCGAGTTCTAATATATGCTCGCGGCGAATACGAATCCCCTGCCAGCCTATATTGCTCAAGTAAAACTTATCGACCGCCTGACCAAATTTATTTTGACCACTAGGCTGATTACAATAAACGTGATCGAGCGAATGCCCCGAATCAAAGCCATGCTCCAGTCCTGTAGCAATCGCATCGCTGACATGACCAAATTTTTGCATGGCAAATCGAGTAATGGCAAAGCTCGGATTAAAAGGCTTAATCGCTAAACGGTCAACCTTATCTTTACTGGCACTATTCATATGCGCCAAGCTCAAATCAGGCGCTTCAGTGTCCTTACTGAATACCTGCTCAGCGAACTCGATACAATCAGCGAAGACATCTGCTTTATTGGTCTCATGAAAGATCGCATGATAACTGTCTGGATATAGTTGCCAGCGTTTATCGGTAGCATTAATCGCCTCATAAAAATCGCGCTCTGCCTGCTTATCGACCACGTAATCTTTACCTGCACATAATATAAACGTCGGTACGGTGATAGCACCCGCATCATCGAGCAAGCGTTGACCGGTTGCATGAGTATCGATAAGCAGATCAGTTGAAATACTATTAGAAATCAGTGGATCGGCATTATAAGCTTGCTGCGCGTTTTTATCATGAGTCAATACTTGCGCTTTGACGTAGCTGCTCACGCGTGACAGCAGTCCAAGCGCGCGCGCCACCTTTAGCGACGGTATCGCAAATGGCATGTATAAGCGAATACTCAACGCTGGTGTACCCAATATCATGCCACGAATATTTGGGGCGTAATCATGTACCCATGCTGCGGCGAGTACCGCACCGATACTACTGGCGACGATTAACGTATCCTCAATGGCGATGCCCGTTTGCCCAATAATCAATTGCACAAAGCCGTCTAGATCGCGCTCAAGCTCGGTAACGCTTTCGGCATGATCCTTGATACCACCCGAGCGCCCATTACCACGCGCATCCCAAGCAAATACTTGATAACCTGCCATAGCAAACCGCTCTCCAAGTTCTGCTAAGCGTCCAGAATGCTCGTGACCACGATGTAACAGAATGACTTGACGCAGAGGCTGACTGGCTTGTTTGATACCCTCTAAAGGCATCGTCAGCCAATAGCGGTAATAAATCGCCGTGCCATCGTAAGCATTGTAGCAACTTTCACCGCTTATCAATTTGGAAGACGATAAATTGAGCGTATCGCTAACCTGCTCCACTTTTTCATGACTATCGAGAGGGGTGGTCGGCATTGTCTTAGGCTCCAAAAAGGAAGTTTTAATAGCAGAATTTGATAGAGGGGCATTTAATGAAGAAAAATTTGATAGAGGATAGCTTAATAAAGAATAATTTGATGAAAAGGTATTGGGAGACAGCGTAGCAGGTTGACCAATAATCGTTTGGCAATCGATAGATGAAATAGGTTGATACGATGATTCTGCTATTGACTCAATACTGTCTAAGCGGTTTGAGCTTAGCACAGGTGGTTTACGCATCAAGTATAAATCTGCCATATAACGCAGCCGATTCAAGCAGGTTTTTAGTAGCAGCGCCTCTGTCAGTATCAATAGTGGACCCACTTTGATATGCGATAGCTCGGTCGGCGCTTTAGTCACCATAATAGTGCCAAGCAAACCCAGTAAAAAAGCACGATCGCTTTTGCCTAGAGGTCCTTGGTTTGCTCTAATGTCTAACATCGTATTACTGGTGATACCTAGTAACTCGGTGCTTATACTAAGCGCAATCAGACCGACAATATGACGCTGATGGATTGATATATGGTTTGGTAATTTGACTGCCGACGTTTGTAAGTTACCATTAGCAACATGTGGAGCTAAACTTGCGATAAGCGCCGTATCAGCCACGATATCACCCACTTCATTAAGCACTGCACCAAGCCTTGAAGCTTGCCCATGTTCACGCGCCATCATGCCATCGATAGCATTGAGCGCCATACGCACAAACAATGATGAAGGTAACAGCAACCATAATGCCTGCTGCTCAGTTGCGGGTTTGGCAATCATATAGGCCGTACCAAGGCTCAATAATACGGCTGACACCGTCACTTGATTGGCAGTCACCTTTTGCTCGACCAACGCATCACTTATTGGGCGCAGCTGATCTTGAAACTGAGACTTGAGCTGATATAGCGACATGAGGCAAGCCAAATATAGTAAGTCTATTAATGTAGCAACAAAAGTTGGTCAGGTAAATACTTAAGCGTTGTTAGCAGTCAAATTATCATGAATGAAATCCTGACTTACGGCTTAGTGATTCACGATTTTATCTTAACGCTCAATAGTTGGTCGTTAAACAGTCGGCTTTTACAAGGAATCTTAGCCGCTCATGTCAGCATTGATCGTTTCATGTGATACAATTTCCAGCTTCTTAAAAACGCCTTTGAAAATGCCGCGAGCCAATCACCATGCAAAGCCTAGTTACCCTTGTTCTGGTATTAATGCCAATGTTTATTGGCTTTGCCATTCCTTCTCATCCAACCATGACAAAGCTTGCAGATAAAGGCTTATCTTATCTGGTATTTATCATCTTAGCGCTGATTGGTATCGAGCTGTCACAAGTTGAAGGACTTGGCAGTCAGATAGGCGAAATTGCGCTGTATGTGACCATACTATCGATTTTGACAATTGGCAGTGGTTTATTTGCCCTGATGTTATTTGACCGACTGCGTCCATGGCATGCCAAAAAATCCAGCGTAAAATCTAAAGAACATCGCGTGAGTATCCGTGGTAGCCTCGCTCAAGTTATTTGTGTGGTCATTGGTATGGTGATTGGTTATTTCTTACCAGACAATTATATGCCGCCTGAAAATACGATGACGGTGATGCTGATGATATTAATTTTGTTGGTCGGCATTGGTTTAAAAGGCTCAGGTATTACGTTAAAAGAAGTGCTGCTGAACAAGCGCGGCGTTGAGATGAGTGTCATCTTTACACTAGCTGTATTGATTGGTGGCTTGATATTTGCGCTGATGTTCAGTGAGGTATCGTGGACCAAAGGCTTGGCACTGGCGTCAGGGTTTGGTTGGTACTCGCTATCAGCAATCGTCATGACCGATGCTTATGGCGCGGTTTGGGGCAGTGTCGCGCTATTTAATGACTTGGTGCGTGAGTTCTTTGCATTGATATTTATTCCCGTGTTTATGCGTAAATATCCATCAGCAGCAGTCGGGCTTGGCGGCGCGACGAGCTTAGATTTTACCTTACCAATTATTCAGCAATCTGGCGGTCTTAAAGTTGTGCCATTGGCGATTAGTTTTGGCTTTATTATTAATATTGTCTCGCCAGTGCTGATGGTGGTGTTTTCGGCGTTGGGGTAAGAATGATTTTTAACGGTTGAAGAAAATCAGTCGTTATTATTCGAACAGTTCACAGTGCTTGGAATATTCACCATATTTTTGCATATCAGAATCATATTCAAGATTCATCAAATCATGAACTTCACTACTGGCCATTAAAGTTGCGCGGCGTTGTTTTTCCTCAATATTTTTAAGATTGAGCTTTTCAAAACTTGGATCTATAAACGCTGTATCTGTAACTATAATCTTATTTGAGCACTCATAAGTACGAATACGCTCAGCATCGATATTATATTACAACACTAAATTATTCTTAATAATTAGCGCGCGATTGCGTGATAAAGAATCGAAACCAAAAGTCGCTAAAGCATCTTTATCTATTTCACTTGTCGCTGCATGACCGAAAATAAAAACATTGGCTTTTGAGTGATTATTAAGACTTTCTGCTATTTTCACAAATACTGCATCATAGATATCAGATAGCTGACTGCTCATTTGCGAGAAAAACCCATTGAACTCCATTTCAAGTGCCTCGCCTCCCTCAATTATTATTTCACAGCCTTTAGCATCGATTACTACATTGGGTCGCGTTTCAGGGCATTCGTCTATAGCATCAAGCACACCATCGCCATCTGAATCAATCTCTGCTTGCATCGTCCTGATATTTTCATCTTTAGGTAGCTTTTTAGACGGCGCAGTTGTATTAGTTTGACAACCAGCTAAAGCAATAGATGCTATTAATAATAAAACGCTATAAAGTCCCATCAGTAGCCTTCCTCTATACAATTAAATACTACTTTAGCATTCGTAAAAAATTAATTAAGAAAAGTATAACCTAAGCCATCTCTAGATTTTTTTCCACCTGACACGCCTTATCATGCCACTGGATAAACTCATCAATATGAGAAGGTGCTCCACTGCCACTTTCCCTAGCAACCTCTTTACCAACCATACTTTCGACATAATGGCATGCTCGATAGTTTTTGGCATACTTATCATAATCAGCCACCCATTGTTTGCGCGCTTTTAACTCATCTTGACGTTGCTCAATGCTACTATCTATATCTGTGTTCTCGGAGCCAAACCAAAAGTCCTTAGCAGGGATATCTTTAGCCAACTTCTTATTTTCAACTTCACTCATACGCCACGGCTTGGCAGTAATCCGCGCTCGAAAGCACTGTTGCACCTGACACAGACAGACATAATTGGTATCCGCATGGAAATATGCAAACCAATCTTCTACCACGTTATCACTTGGCGATACAACATCGTGAGTCGCAATAATACGAAAGCCTGCAGGTGTTTGATATAAACGAAAGCATTCGGTAGGATGATTAACAATACGTTTTTTGATCAAATCCGTCATATAGGGCAGTAACGAGGCGGCGTCATCGGCATATTTTTGCGCTCGGGTCTTGTCTCTGGCACTGGCTTGTTGCCACAAATAAGCAGTGGCAACAAACATAACTACTAACAGCCATAACCATGACAACCCCAACCAAGCGATAACACTGGCGATGAGTATAAAAACAACAACAAAAAACCAAATTTTAATTTTGCTGGCGGGATTGCTTTGATTAACGAGAAAGGCAGGCATAAAGCCATGATGGTTATAATCATCAGGATAGATATGACGCAATAAATCATCATTATCGACATCGATAATGGCAATATTATCGACGTTAGCCACTTGGGCACCGTAGCTGTTGCGCGTGACAATGAGCTTCGTTACTGCTGCACTATTATTAGATAATTCATTTTCTGGAAAATCATGCTCATAAATAATCTTTTCACGAATAGGAATGCTATTGCCTTCGTTATACTCTTCCTTGCGCTCACGACGTAAGATATCTTCACCTGCCAGCCATCGCTCATGGGCGTCATCTACTCGCGCTTTAGCATGGGATAGCGCTTCCATTTGGCTGACATCCGACCAACCGTAACGTTTGATAGTGGCTTGCTTGGAAGGGTTACTAGACGTTTCTAGCGATTCAAAGCGCTGTTTGTGTTGCGCCCAGTATTTAGGGATAAGCATGAGGTTTGCCTTTGGAGTATTTGGATTGAACGAATGGTCAATAGTTGATAAAAATTTGATTTAAAATTTAACGCAGATGCCGTTTTTTAAATTGATAGGATACTCATTATCAGGTTCAGTTAATAAACCATAGACCCGACGATTAAAAGACCTCCCCTCATCCATATCATTGGGTGCGATAGGCGCTCTAGCCTCACAATTTAAGGCCATTAATCGACTAGAGGCTATGCCATGCTTTAATAAAAGATAGTTTTTGATCATCAGCGCTCTATTTTTAGGTAATGAGCTTAATTCTTTATTGATTTCATCCTCTGAAGCATGCGCTTCTATTTTAAAGATAGCGGTATCATACTCTTTCATTCTTGCCGCTACTTTATCCAGTTCAACTTTATATTTAGGTATTAGTTCACTACTACCTTTAGCAAAAAAGGCGCGATATTCCATTTTTAAATTCATATCGGGTCCCATAATGAGGTGACAGCCCCTGTCATCCACTACTACATTACCTTTCATTTTTGTATTTGGACATTGATCTAACTCATCAGGCACACCATAGCCGTCGCTATCCAAATTAACCACAACCGTTGGCATATTGATAGTTTGACTTGTTTGCTTAGAAAAATCATCTGTTTGACAACCTGTCAGAGCTAACACACCTATCATGATTGGCACTATTGTCCATAATTTAGCATTCATATTTTAAGCTTCCGTAAGTTAAAGCTATCCTTAAACCCCACTCGCCTGCTTAGCAAACAGTCTCATTAGTGGCTTAATTTTGCCAACGCGATACATACCGTTATTGCGAAGTTGTTGAATAGGACGCGATTGTGCAAGCGACCCTGCGAATAGCCAATTAAGCGCGGAAAAGCTATGCATCATTATACTATTATGCGGACGACGCAAACGCTCGTAGCTACGCAACGTTTGATTGCTGCCCCAACTGGTTCCACCACTACGTTCAAAATCATGTGCCAATTGCTCGCTTAAGGCCTGCACATCGAGCATGCCTAAATTCAACCCTTGACCCGCCAGTGGATGGACGCCATGCGCTGCATCACCGATCAAGACTAAGTTATCCGCGACGTAGCTTTTCGCTTGTTGCGCGGTCAGTGGAAAGCTAGCAATTGACTCAATCTGAGTGATAGCACCTAGCTCATAGTTACTGGCAGCAGCCAATTTATCAGCAATGACGCGCGCGTCCTCCTCTATCAACGCCAATGCTTGATTGCGCGGCAATGTCCACACGATCGACTGCCAATGTTGTGGGTTGGCTTTATCTGCATCAGTAATATCAGCGAGCGGCAATAGTGCCAGCGTACCTGTGGGCAGCATCGCTTGGCGCGCAGTCGCTTGATGCGGTTTTTCGGTGTAAATCGCACAGCAAATAGCGGTTTGCTTATAATCAAGTGTATCTAGCCCAATCGCCGCTTGCTGGCGCACAAATGAGCCACGACCATCGGCACCAACCAGCAGCATCGCATCGATAGCAGTATGATCGTCTAAAGTCACACGGTAGCCTTGCTCTGCACCTAGCCAATCCATGTTTGTGACTTTTTGTCCCGCGATAATGGTTAGATAGTCACTGACATCATCTTCATACAGGCATTGCCATAACGCATGCTCAATGACGGCAGGCTCGACCATGCTACCGAGCATTTGCGGTAAATGACTGTTAGGATGATTATCAACACTGTCACCAAACAATAGCTCACCCATACCGTTTAGTTGCCACACCTGCATTTGCGAATAATCGGCTTTGCGCTCTGATGCTGCTATCTTTTGCCATACGCCCACGTCTTTAAGTAAATTAATACTGGCAAGACTCAAGGCATAAACGCGCGCATCCCGCTTGCCAAGCATCTGTTGCCATTCTGAGTCATCACGTGCAGGGCGAGCATCAATTAACGTCACGGGCATTTTTGCTTGCGCCAACTTTAAAGCAAGCGTTGCCCCAACAATACCGCTACCGATAATCAGCGTATGATTATTCTTCATAAGTTATTCCTACAGTTAAGTGCAATCGTATAGAACATTGGTCTAAACCGTTAATATACCGTGATATGGCAAACTAGGACTTTAACCCCATCGCGTAGTTAGCGACTAGTGGCTTAATATTTGGCAGTTTATCAAAGGCAACCAACGCCACATTCCTTGCCAGCTTGATGGCTGGGTTAGGATGGGTAAAACCATGTACCACGGCATCACAGAAGCGAATGACGCGTTTTTGATCGCTTAGCCGTGCTTTTTCATAGCGTTTTAACAGTTGCGTATCGCCGATGTCTTCGCCCTTTAGCACTTGCGCGCTCATCATTTGTGCCAGCACATGGGCATCGCGCATACAAAGGTTAAAACCTTGTCCTGCAACAGGATGCAAAGTGTGGGCGGCATTGCCCATAATGACACAGCGACCCTCTACTTGCTTGTCTGCCAGCACGCGTGTCAGTGGATAAGCGCCGCGGCGACCAGCAGCGACAAACGTGCCAGCTCGCTCACCAAAGGCTTGCTGCAATGTCGCCAAGAAATGCGCATCATCTGCTAAGTATTTATGTTCTTCCCCTTTTTGGCAGACCCAAACCACCGAGCGTCTATGGCCATTTTGATAGTCATCATTGCCATCGCCGTCTGGATCGGTCAGTGGCAACACCGCCAGTGGCCCTGCTGGACTAAAACGCTCAATCGCTACATGCGCGTGTGGCTTGTCAGTTTCTACCACACCGACGATAGCCGTTTGCTGATAATCATAAGTCGTCGTGCCAATATTTAATAATTGGCGTACCGTCGAATCGCGACCATCACAAGCGACTAAAACACTGGCCTGCAATTGCTGCTCATGTTCCTCTTCACCATAATAGTTAAAGCTGAGCGTCACCCCATCCGCTTGTTGGGTCACGGCGATGACATTGGCATTATCGATCAAAGTGATTAATGGCTCTTGCTGCGCGGCTAATAAAAGCTTACGTCCGAGCCACGCATTTTCCATCACTTGTCCAAATGACTCGACCCGCTCTTCAGCTTTATTTAATTGTGCACGCCCAAAGCTGCCCTGCTCACTAATCTGCACCGCATCGATACGACAAGCATGACTTTGCAACTCACCCCATAACCCAATCTCTTGATAAATCTGTACCGTACGACGTGACAGTGCTGTATTGCGGCTGTCTAAATAATGGCTGCGATTGCTGTCATCATTTGGACTGATGGTTGGATAGCTATTTTTTTCTAATAACGTGCTAGCAATACCATGATGCGCTAGCAACAGTGCAAATGACAATCCCACATGACCACCACCAGCGATGAGGACTTGCTGCTCAGTAGCTGCCTTTTTATGTTCAAACTTTTTTTTAGCATTCGATAAATTCACATCAGTATTTTGCATTATTATTCCTAATTTTCATGTCTATTTTACGCTGTTGGGCGCACGCACTATAAGCGATGAATAATCGCTAGAATTATCTCAATTTTTTAGGGCGTATTGAACATTCATACATAGGTGGAGCCTTAGTCGAATGCGTAATACACCCTAACCTTCGTCAGCTTTCATCAGCCTTTATCATTTTATTCATCTTTTAAACCTCGCGATAAAGCACTACGACATCATCCATAGATTACCACAAATCGTCTCCAACTCTGTCGCCTTAACAGTAGCCAAAACGTATACCTGAAACGCTTGATTTAATAACGCTCTAAACGTTATTTGCAATGTCATAACCCGCTCAAAAATGGACATAAAAATATCAAGGTCGAAAAGCGGTTGCAATCGTCGTACAAAAACAGTGTCATCTGTTCGACGTATGGCTTGAAATTTAAAATCTATCGACCATAATAAAGGCAAGACCGTTACTTATCACCACTCCTAAAACGAATAATAATTCTACCGTCATTTCTATCTCTATAACGTAAAGCCAAGACCATAACGACCGACCATTTTATCTCTTAAACCCGCAATGCCATCAAAACCAAATCATAGCGTTGGGGTACATAATAAAAGGATAATCGCTTGACTGATTCCATGAGCCGCCGTATAAAGTTTGAATCATTGACACCAGCACAGCTCAAAACCGTGCTTGGTGAATACAACAACCACATGAAATATATCCAACAACGCCTCGATATCAAAATCATGCAGCGTCAAGGTGACTTCTGTTTGAGTGGCGACATATCGAATGTCGAGCGCGGTGAACGTATTATTTATAAACTGGTAGACGAGGCACAGAATACCAAGGACATTAGTGCAGCGGAGCTACATCTTATTATCCAATCGAGCATTTCTCGTGATGAAGATATGGAAGCGGATGAGCAAGAAGCCAAGGATAATGCAGACGCTGAGGCGGACTTAGAATCAGCTCACGAGTTTACGCCAGTTAGCTTACGCACGCGTAAAGGTCGTATCATTCCTCGCGGTGGCAATCAGCAGACCTACGTCCAAAACGTACTGAACTCTGATGTCTCATTCGGTATTGGTCCTGCTGGTACGGGTAAGACCTATTTAGCCGTGGCTTGCGCCGTGGATATGCTTGAGCGTAATGAGATTGAGCGGATTTTATTGGTGCGTCCGGCGGTAGAAGCGGGCGAAAAGCTCGGCTTTTTGCCCGGTGATTTGACCCAAAAAATCGATCCCTACTTGCGTCCATTATATGATGCGCTATATGAGATGATCGGCGTTGAAAAAGTGGGCAAGCTGATTGAAAAACAAGTCATCGAAATCGCACCCCTTGCCTATATGCGCGGTCGTACATTAAACAACTCGTTTGTCATCTTAGATGAAGCGCAAAACACCACGCCTGAACAGATGAAAATGTTTTTGACCCGTTTGGGTTTCGGTTCACGAGCAGTAATTACAGGTGATATTACACAGGTCGATTTGCCACGTGGTCATAAGTCAGGCTTAGCGCAAGCAATGGAAATTTTAAGTGGTATTGAAGAAATTCATATCACCAAGTTTGATTCAAAAGATGTGGTACGTCATCAATTGGTACAGAAAATTGTAGAAGCCTACGATGTTTATGATGAAGAACAAGTAGCGTTAGAAGAAAAGCGTAAGTTTGAGCGCAGAAAAGAGCAAGAGCGTAAACAAGTTATTGCTAATGCTGCAGCCAAGCTATAAACGGTCTAGCCTGCTACTTAATGTTATAAAAATGCAAAGCCGGATTACTGTCAGTAATCCGGCTTTTTACGACGAGAGCTTTTTAGCTTTAGTCATAGGTTATATCAGATGATAAAGCACACCATCTTACAATAAAGTAAAAGGATAATGGCATGAGCCAAGAGAAGGGTAACAACAGCTTTGACAACCATGATGCAAATGAGCGTGCTGGCGATGATGCCAGTTTGGCAGCACTTGATATCAGTGCCACCAGTAGTATCGATGATGACATACTAGACACTTTTTATGATCGTAAGCACTTACAGTCTGTGATGATGGCAGCGTTGGATTATATCGATGGGCGCATTAAAGAAGGTCTAACGCTACCCTATTTTGTAGATATCGACCCTGAGCTGTGGCAAGAAAAATCTAAAGTATTAGACATATACATTACCGATGAAATTGAGGGTCAGGCATTAAATTTGGAAGCTCGCGGTAAGGATTATGCGACCAATATTTTATCTTATCCAAGTGATCTGCCAGCCGCAATTATTGAGCTGATGCCAACGCTACCTCTCGGTGAGCTGGTCATCTGTCATGGTGTCATAGTACGTGAGGCTACAGAGCAAGAAAAGACAACTGCACAGCACATTAGCCATTTACTGATACATGGTGTGCTGCACTTATTGGGTTTTGATCATGAGCTTGGACAAGCCGAGCAAGATGAGATGGAACGGTTTGAAATTGAGATTTTAGCAGGTCTCAGCCTGCCAAACCCTTATACTTAATTCATATTTTTTAGCGACTAGTCTTTGGTCATCGGTAGCTTTTGTGCTTGACTCATCTGATTAATCATCTGATCCAATCCTTTGACATGGACATTACGCTGCGGGAATGGAATGTCGATTTTTTCATCATCTAAGGCGTATTTGAATTGCTCCAGCAAATCACACTGCATTGTCCACCAGTCAGCATTGGTTGTCCAAATATTTAGCGTCAAGTCTACTGAGTTATCACCCAAATTGGTGACACGTACGATAGGTTCAGGGTCAGTAAAGGCCAACGGATTATTTTTTGCCAAATTCAGCATCACGTTTTTGGCAGTTTTGATATCGGCATCATAGCCAATACCGACCGTGATATCGACACGGCGGTTGGGTAGCGCCGTATAGTTCGTCACGGCTGAAGTCGTAATATCACTATTTGGGATAATGATATCGTGATTGTTTATCGTCGTTAGGTGGGTATTGACCAAAGTGATTTCTGTTACGGTTCCTGTGTAGCTGCTGATTTGCACATAATCGCCGCGCACAAAGGGACGAAAGGTCACAATCATGATGCCAGCGGCAAAGTTAGACAACTGATCTTTTAGTGACAGACCAATGGCTACTGCAGCACCGCCCAATATAGCGACGACTGAGGTGGTCTGTACGCCAACCTTGCTCAAGGCAGCTAATGCAACCACGACCAGTAACACTCCGTAGATTAGACGACCTAAAAAGTTCGCAACGGTGTCATCTAAGCGACTACGCAACATCATTTTGTGAGCAACGGTGACTGCCTTTTTGGCAAGCCAGCGACCTACGACGAATATTAATATCGCTAGCGCAACTTTAATGACCAAGCTTAATGCGTTACTGGTTAAGCTGGCAACATCTATTGTAAAACCTAAAAATTCCATACTGACTCTTTATTTTATAGCGGTGTGTGGTATTCGTTTGTTATAAATATTGGTATCTTATATGTTTGCAGCGTAGCTAACGCTCATCATCTATATATTCAACACGCCCTAATAAGTAACATCCACTTTATCGCTGTAACGATAGGTACGTATCAAACGCAGCTCAACGATATCTTCCATGTCTTTGGTGAATTTACCAAAGGGCGCTGCTTGGCGTACCGATTGTTTTGCTGCTTCATCTAATAATGTGGAGTTGGAGCTTTCAAGCAGACGTATGGCTTCAATATTACCATCACTACTGATGATGACCATAAGGCGCACTTCGCCCGTAATACCTTGAGCCCGTGCCTGCATGGGATAATGCAAATTCCCAATGCGTTCGACATGCTCACGGAAAGTATTAATATAATCAGCCGCGGCACCACGCGTCGTCGAGTTGCTATCGACCGTCACGACTTTTGATTTGGTTGCATAAACTTGCTGACGTTGAGACAGCTGTGTCTCTAAAGTAGCAATTTGTTTACGCAGACGCTCTTCTTGCGCCATCATATCATCTTGTGCTTGCTTACTATCATTATCAGACTCCACGCTCGCTTGACGCCAGCTTAAGGTGGTACGCAGATAGCTTTCTTGGTAATGCTGCTGGCGGACTTGACGCTGCAGGCTAATCACATCTTGCGTCTCACTTATTTGCTCAGCAGACAATGGGCTGATTTGGTCGTTCTCTTGTCTTAATTGCTCCTCCACTGTGCCGCCACCTTCTTGGGAAGCATTAGCAATAAAGTGAGCGTCTTCATTTGGCTGCATATTGTCAGTTAGCGCTTTTGCCACATCTTGCATCATTGCTGCAGGATCTTTGCCCATCGAAAAGCCAATACCAAAAATAATAATGGCGTGTACGGCCACAGCGATAACGATGGCCACTGGTAAACTAACATCCCGCTTAGGTGCTTGCGCGGAAAAATGATAGCTTTGTGAATCTTTGATATAGGCCACAATGGGTCTCAGCTTATGAATATGAGCTTATAAATACAAGACAGCAAGTAATAAGCGTTATGATAATGGGCAGGATTTATGCTGGCGCTATCATAACATGACATAGAATTCTGTCGCTAGCACAACCGTTGCCGACTCATTTTAATCCACTCACACATTATTTATCTCCTTTGGTCAATTTATTGACGAGCGGAACCAGCAAAAATGATATAAAACCAATGCGGCTATGTCATCGCTAGACCGTATTTTGAACATATAAGCATTGCCAATTAAATGATTTGCGACAAAACCCATGTGTCCATTTTGAAGCCATCATATTTGTTATATACTGTTTTATAATTTTTGTGTCATTAGGGCGGGTTAAATAGGCGTAAATAGACAGAGCTGATTATTGCTGATTAAGCAAAAACGCATGTAATGATCACTCGCCAGCTTTCATTACAGAACAGTCTGTCATTTTTTAATCAGTCGCTCTTTATGCCATTGAGTCAGCTACCTCCCCTATAATTATAAGGATAATAAGTTTGAGTGATTTTGATAACAGGGATAATTCAGACAATTTTGATGAATTCTTTGAAAATATGGGCTATCGTTTCGACGAATCATTTAGCGATGGTTGGGAGCGCCTTACCCAATCAATCAAACAGATATATCATAGAACGACTGATAAATTCGAAGATGAGTTGTCGCTACCAGTGGCGCAGATTTATGTCAATGATGCGCTACAGAAGTTCGTCACTGATAATGTAAAAGCCATCTTAGAGCTGCGTGTTGAGATGCATGATGACTGGTTTCGCTTATACTGTACGGTCGATGCTGGTGGCATTTATGCAGAGGTGGCGAGTAATTTTAGTTTGATTCATGTACAGCTCGATCGTAACGTCCAGCGATTTGTCTTTGGTCAACAGACTTATACTGATGTGCTAAATCTACGTTGTGAGTCGTTTATTAAGCGCCAAGGTATCAAACTGTTTATTTGGTTTTATCACACTATTCTGAAAAAAGACCCTTTAGGCTTTATTCTCTCCTATATCAATATCGCCCGTGCAAAGGACGAGGTTATCTACCTTGATATCAATCGCTGGTTAAAAAAGAACAAAAAAATCATGAGCACTTTGCATAAAGTTCAAGTCAACTATGGCGAACTTGAAGAAGAGCAAATGATTTTGAAAACTCAAATCAATTATCGTGATTTATTGGCTGCCAGCAGTAACGAAGATATCATCGGCGATGATGATGAGCCTGAGCTGATGCAAGGCCCTATTAACCCAATAGATGATGCGACCGAACCGAGTCAGGTATAAATCCCTCAGTATAAAAATGACGTTTTTTAGTTAGCAAAAAAGCGCTGACACTTAGAGACTATTGTTGTCTTTTAGCGTCAGCGCTTTTTTATCAAGCAAATTTTCAATGGCTTCTAAAGCGTGCCGTCATCAATCATGCAACTACCAGTAATTTTCTACCGCAATATTGCCCTCGCCGCGACGATTCATCACCAAACCTAAAGTCTTGAGCGCTTCTTTGGTGTCTTCCACCATGTCTGGATTGCCACATAACATGACGTGCGTGCTATCAATATCTAAGGCAATCCCTGCGCGCTCTTGTAGCGTGCCATCCAGCAGCAGCTTGGGCAAACGCTCTGTCATTGCGCCTTCGACAGGTTCACGGGTAACGATGGGAATAAAGATTAGTTTTGCAGGATTGTCAACCAGAGAACCAAAGTCTTCTTGCAAGCTTTCAATCTTGTCGATATAGGCAAGCTCTTCTATCGAGCGCGCACTATAAGCCAAGATGATGTGCTCGTAATCTTCCCACGTCTGCAAATCTTGTAACATTGACAAAAATGGTGCCAAGCCCGTTCCAGTCGCGAGCAGCCATAAATCTTTTGGTAAAGGCTTTTGATAACGTGCTAACGTCAAAAAACCAAACGGCATAGTATTAAGCAGCAGCTCATCGCCCACTTCTAAATGCTGCAACTGCGACGTAAATGCACCATCGGGGATGACAATAGAGAAAAATTCTAATACTTCATCAAAAGGTGAAGAGACGATGGAATAAGCCCGAAAGATGTCTTCATTCAATGCAGCATCAGGTACATCGTTAACGGTGTCGCCTTGTTGCTGCTGGTAATATTTTAATTGACTGGGATTGACGCCCAAACGCACAAATTGACCCGCAGTAAACTTAAAGCTATCAGGACGGCTGACAGTGAAGCTAAATAGGTTTGGCGTCCACGTAGTCTTACTAAGCACGGTTACTGTCTGAATATTATCACTCATAAGAATTATCGACTCACTTTTTAGTAATCATTATTTTTATCAAGACTTTGAACGACACAAAATAAAAGATGCGCCAAGCTTATCATAAAGCTGGCGCATCTTGGGTTTCTGACCGTAATAACAGATAAGCAGCGGTATCAGCATACCCCTACTTACCCTTTTGCTATTTACCAAATACGTGCCAGACTTGCCCATTCAATCATGCTGTTTGGCAAGATACCAAAGAAGATAATCATCGCGGTCACCGCAATAACCATGATCCCGCCAGTACGCATCGCCCATTGGCTAGAAACGTCAAACTCAATGAACTGTTTCGGACGTTTAAAGAGGGTGAGCATCACACGTAAATAATAGAATAAGCCGATCGCACTACCCAAGATGATCATCGCTGCCAAGAACCAATTAGTTCCTTGTACCGCTGCCAATATCGCAAATAGCTTGGTAATAAAGCCAGCCGTCAAAGGAATACCCGCCAATGACAACATCATAATAGTCATAACCGCAGTCAATACGGGACGACGCCAGAATAGACCTTGATAATGGGTTAGCTCATCAGCTTCACCAGACAAGCGATAAGGGCTCGACATCAAGGTTACGACGCCAAAGGCACCGATAGAGGTCAAGGCATAAACCGCCATATACATACTAGAGATACTATCCGCTGCCGCGCCGATACTGACGATGACAATCAACACGTAACCCATATGAGCAATGGATGAATAACCCAATAGGCGTTTTAGGCTGGTTTGACGTACTGCCAATAAGTTACCGACTAAGATAGATAGAGTTGCCATGACCATGAGCAGCATCTGTACCGAGGGTAAGGCCAATAAAGACGTATCGATTAAGAAACGAACCGCTAAGCCCATCATAGCTACTTTTGATACCGATGCTAAAAAGGTAGCAATTGGTGCTGGAGCGCCTTCGTAAACATCTGGTGTCCACATATGAAACGGCGCAGCAGAGAGTTTGAAGGCGATACCGAACATCATCATCGCCGCACCAAGTATCAGAAGTGGCGACTCAAAAACATCACCCAATACCATACTGATTGGCTTAAAGGCGAGCGAGCCTACTTCGGCATAGATAAATGCCATACCCATGAGCAATGTCGCCGATGCCGTCGCTGACAGCACCAAGTATTTCAGCCCAGACTCTAGCGAGCGGTTGCGCATATAGGTATATGACAGCATACCGTATAGCGGTATAGACAGCATCTCTAAGCTCATAAAGAATGACGCTAAATGCTGAGCACTGACCATCAGTAAAGCACCAATCGTCGATAGCAACATGAGCAAATACAGCTCTTCTTTATTATCCTTGAGATTTGCCAAATACGCATAAGAGAGCGTACAACAAGCCAATGCACAGATAAAAATAATCACCATATTAAACTGAGCAAAGTTATCAATAACGAATAACTGCTCAGCGTTTGGTATGAGAGTACCGCTATTCACAATCCCTGTCATTTGCCCAATGAGGGTAAACAGACCAATATTTAAGCCGACGACCGTCATCGTACCAGTCACCATATGTGAGCGTTTAATTGCGATGGCAATCATGACCACCAATACCGTAATAACGACGGCAATGATTGGCGCATAAGGCAATAACCCCATCAAATCATTCATCGTAATATCATTCATGACTTAACGTGCCTCCATTGCATCAAGCAGTTGCGACGCATCTACTTGTGTGACTTGACTGTATATATAAGCGTTATTGATCCACTGCATCGCATGACTTGAGGTATCAAGGAACGGCTGTGGATATAGACCAAGCCATACCAAGCCTGCAGCGAGCATCAATAACAATGACAACTCACGCTTACCCAAATCTTTTAATGGACGCGTAGGCAAACCATGTGCTTTGGTTTCTTGCATGGCGACTGCTTCGATGTTGTTTTTGCCAAATAATGCACGGTGAATCAAAATAAGCGAGTATAGCCCTGCTAGTACCAGACTGAATGTTGCAAAGACCACAAATACTGGATACTGAGCAAAAGCACCAAATAAAATCATGAACTCGCCGATGAAGTTACCTGTCCCCGGAATACCGAGCAACGCGGCACAGAAGAACATCAGTATCGGTGCGTAGTAACGGAACTGACCCCACATACCACCCATCAAGGTCAAATCACGCGTATGTAGACGCTCATATAACTGCCCTGCCATGATGAATAGCGCTGCTGAGCTTAAGCCATGTGCGAGCATCTGAATCATCAGACCTTGCAAGCTTAATAAAGTGCCTGCATAAATCGCCAATACCACAAAGCCCATATGCGAGATACTGGTATAAGCCAGCAAACGCTTCATATCGGTCTGCATAAAGGCGAGCCATGCACCATAGAAGATACCAATCGTACCCAAGGTCATCGCAATCGGCGCAAAATCTTGTGATGCTGCTGGAAATAATGGCAACACGAAACGAATCAAGCCATAAGCTGCGGTTTTAATCAAAACCCCTGCCAAATCCACCGAACCTGCCGTTGGTGCTTGCGCATGCGCATCTGGCAACCAGCCATGGAACGGAATAATCGGCAACTTAACCGCAAAGCCAATAAAGAAGCACAGCATGATCGGATATTCCCAGCCGCCAAGTGACGTACCGAGCAAATCATTATAATTAAAGCTCACCACCCCTTTTTGAGCGTAGCTGATAATGACCAATATCAAAATGCCGACCAGCATAATAAGCCCAGATGCCTGGGTATAAATAAAGAACTTAGTCGCTGCGTATTCCTTAGTTTTACCAACCACATCATGACCCCAAATAGCGATCAAGAAGTAGATAGGAACCAGCATCATCTCCCAAAAGAAGAAGAACAAGAAGAGGTCAATGGCTAAGAAAACACCAATGACGCCGCCCAAACTCCACAAAAGGTTGAGATGGAAAAAGCCGACTCGACGCTGAATCTCATTCCACGAACAAGCCACTGCGGCAATACCGAGCAATCCTGTCAACGCCACCATCATCAGTGACAAGCCATCCATCGCTAAATGGAAGCTAATACCAAAGCTCGGTATCCATGGCACACTAAATTCAGCGACCCAAGGCACAGCAGCGTCTGGCGCAATGACTTGCTTACTCATGCCACTAAAGTCGCCGTATTGCCACAGCACTAGCGACAATACAAAGGTCAACGTCATACCGATTAGAGCAATCCAGCGCGGCAGACGTTTATTAAAGCGCTCGACCAACCAACATAACAACCCGGCAATAAAGGGAATTGCAATTAATGCTGGTAGCATCCACGTTTGTTGTAACTCAATCATCTTATACCACCGTCATCATTACCAGCACTAGTAATACAGCCATGCCCAAGCCAAAGCTTGCAGCGTAACCTCGAAGTGACCCTGTTTGCGTCGCAGACAATACCTTATTACCAGCAGATGCCAGCTTAGGCAAGACGAGCCACGCTTTATCGATAGGGTCGGCTTTAAATAAGCGGCCGATGAACAAAAAGGGTTTTACAAAAATTACATCGTATAGCGCATCAAAACCTAGACCATGATAACACCAGTGATATAGCGCCCCACCAACACGTGAGCGCTTAAAGCGGGTGAGCACGCGACCTTTATCCACCACATATAATAGCGCCGCTATTATTAGACCAGCCAGCATCGCACCCATGGCGATAAACTCAGCCGTATGCTTACCATGCGCTTGACCAGCGACTTCCAATAAATGCCCAACACTCTCTGGCAAGACGCCTTGTAATGGCGGAGTGATAAATGCACCCACTGCCGTTGATAATACGAGCAACACACTAAGTGGCAGCCAATATGACACACCAGATAATTTATGAGCATGGGTCTTTTCTTCACCAAAGAAGATAATCCAAATCATACGGAAGGTATAAAGCGCGGTTAAGAAAGCACCGAATACACCCATATAGAATAAGACCATATGACCGGTTGCATAACTCTCCCAAAGAATCGCTTCTTTAGAATAAAAGCCAACGGTGACCCAAGGTATTGCCGCAAGTGCACCGCCACCAACGATATAGCACCAAAATACCAACGGTATCTTTTTACGTAGACCGCCCATCTTAAAGATGTTTTGCTCATGGTGTACCGCAAGAATGACTGCACCTGATGATAAGAATAACAGGGCTTTAAAGAAAGCATGAGTCATCAAATGGAAGATTGCGCCCTGCCACGCGCCAACGCCGAGTGCTAAGAACATATAGCCAATTTGGCTCATGGTTGAGTAAGCAAGAATACGTTTGATGTCGGTCTGTGCCAGTGCACAGAATCCAGCAACGACCAACGTCAACGCCCCTACACCACCGACCCAATATAATAAAATACCAGGCGTCAGCTCAAACAATGGATGTAGACGAGCGATTAAATAAACACCTGCCGTGACCATCGTTGCCGCATGAATAAGCGCTGATACTGGCGTCGGACCTGCCATCGCATCAGCCAGCCATGTATGTAATGGCAGTTGCGCCGATTTACCCATCGCGCCGCCAACTAACATCATGGTTGTCAACATCATCGTTGGATTGTTGATATCGAATACTTCTGGCGCACGGGTAATAATCTCTTGAATATTAAGCGTACCGAATTCGCGGAATAATAAAAACAGACCGAAGGCTAAGAATACATCACCTACGCGCGTCACCGTAAAGGCTTTCATCGCTGCAAGACCATTGGCGCGGTCATGGTAATAAAAACCGATCAGTAAGTACGAACAGATACCAACGCCTTCCCAGCCAAGATAAAGCAAGAACAAGTTATCTGCTAATACTAGCAATAGCATGCTGGCGACAAACAAATTCATATAGCTAAAGAAGCGGGCAAAGCCAGTGTCACCTTTCATATACCAAGCGGCAAAGAGATGGATTAAAAAGCCAATCCCAGTGATGACACCCGTCATCGTCAGTGCCAAACCATCAAAGCTCAGACCGAAACTTGGGGCAAAATCTCCGACTTGGAACCATGTCCAAAGCGGAATCTCTATGACTGTTCCTGCTGGATTATTGGTTAAAAAAGTATAACTAACGATTAACGTGCATAGTGCTGATAACAGCATACTACCGACACCGACAATCGCTGCCACCTGCTCTGTTAGCTTGTCGCGCATAAAGGCTAAAATCAAAAAGCCAACGAGCGGGAATATAAAGGTTAATGGTAATAAACTCATGACATCATCCTTTCATCTCATTGGCGCTATCGACATCGAGATGCCCACGCTGATGATAAAACCGCAATAATATTGCCAAACCAATGGCGGCCTCTGCTGCTGCCAAGGTCAAAATAAAGATAAACATAATCTGTCCATCTGGATCGACCCAACGACTACCTGCCACCACAAATGCTAATGCTGTTGCATTCATCATGATCTCAAGGCTCATTAGCATAAATAGGAAATTACGTCGTACCATGACGCCGCACAGACCAATGGCAAATAAGATACCTGCCAAAATCAGTCCATGGCTCATGGGTATCATGCCCAGTACATTCTGCGCCTCAGCAACTGGCTGTACTAAGCCTGCTACCTCGTGGGCAAACGGCACGTTTGACACATCTTGTGCCACGCTCGCTGCTAGTACCATTAGTCTGACTCCTTGCGCGTGACTTTATTCACACCCAGCTGCGTACCTGCATTCATACTTACATAGTCATGCGGGTCAACATCTTTATATTCGTAAGGTTCTGCCATTTTCGCCGCGTCAGCATCTATAGGCATGCCGTGATCATCGTAGTGTTTGATACTCGCGACATTAGCATTAGATACTTGACTATCATTACTGTGGTTTACATTAACAGTAACCTCATCAGCGATAGACTCTTTACCCAAATGATAAGCGGCGACCAAGGCTGCCAACAGTAGCAATGCCGCCACTTCTATCAACATCACATATTTAGTAAATAGCACCGTACCGACTGCTTTGGCAGATATTGTCGAGCCACCAATCATTGCCGCTTCGTCATGACCCATACCAATCATCGCATACAGCACAACCGCGATAATAATCGTTAACCCTGTCGGTAGCGCCCAAGTGCCCGCATCAAGCCAGCGCTCTTCACGCTCATCATTGCTCATGCCTAAATTAAGCATCATAATAACAAAGACAAATAGCACCATAATGGCGCCGGCATAGACGACAATCTCTAACGCACCAGCAAATGGCGCGCCTAGGACGAAAAATATCCCTGCGATTGCCAGTAATGACACAATCATCGATAAGATAGCATGCACTGGATTGGCCTGAGTCACGACGCGCAGACTGGCAAATATGGCCACTGCTGCAAGCGAATAAAACCCCGCCAGTTCAGGATGGTTCAAAATATTCATCATGGTAGCAAGCTCCTTAGATCAATCGGTGCAGCTTCGTTTTGTGCTGCGCCTTTTGGTTTGTCCGCTACCGCCATACCCGTCACACGATAATAGTTATAATCAGGATATTTACCCGGCCCTGAAATGAGCAAATGCTCTTTTTCGTAGACCAAGTCTTGGCGCTTATATTCACCCAACTCAAAGTCAGGCGTCATTTGAATGGCTGTCGTTGGACACGCCTCTTCACACAAGCCACAAAAAATACAGCGCGAAAAGTTAATTCGAAAAAACTCTGGATACCAACGACCGTCTTCACGTTCCGCTTTTTGTAAGGAGATACACCCTACCGGGCATGCCACCGCACACAAGTTACAAGCCACACAGCGCTCGTCTCCATCAGGGTCACGCGTTAGAACAATACGTCCACGAAAACGCGGCGGCACAGGTACCGGCACCTCAGGATAAAGGATGGTGTCACGCGGTCTGAGCGCATGACTATTGACCATCCACATGCTGCGGACAATGGTAAATAGTCCAATGACGGTCTTTTTTATGGTAGTAAACATGGGATTATTATCCTTATCAGCTTTACCCTAGTTCATCAATGATGGCTAGTGATGGCTACTAGTAATGATTACAACGTTGGGGAAAAGATCAAAATGACCGCAGCAGTAACCAACAGATTAATCAGCGTTACTGGCAGACAAACTTTCCAGCCAAAGTTCATCACTTGATCATAACGCGGACGCATGAGTGAGCCTCGAGCCAAAATAAACATGGTCATAAAGAACAGCGTTTTAATCATGAACCAAAAAGCTGGTGGAATAAATGGAATATCTAAATTAAAAGGTGCAAGCCAACCACCAAAGAATAAGCACGTCATCAAGGCAGAAATCAGTACAACGTTGACATATTCGCCAATAAAGAACATACCGAACTTCATGCCAGAATATTCGACATGATAGCCTTCAGCCAGCTCTTGCTCTGCTTCTGGCTGATCAAATGGATGTCTATGGGTAACGGCAACACCAGCAACGACAAAGGTCAAAAAGCCAAAAAACTGCGGAATGATATACCAGCCGTCGATTTGCGCCTCAACAATGGCGCGCAAGTTAAATGAGCCTGTCAATGCGACTACGCCCATCAGTGATAAGCCCAAGAAGACTTCATAACTGATCGTTTGTGCAGCAGAGCGCAAACCACCCAGTAGCGAGAATTTATTGGCAGACGCCCAACCACCGAACATCACTGCATAAACGGCAATACCTGCCATCGCAAAGAAGAACAGAATACCGATATCCCAGTCAGCAACACCAAGCGTTGGCGAAATAGGAATAATGGCAAATGAGGCCAGTGCAGTGAACATCGCGACCGCAGGTGCCAACGTAAACATAAACTTATCGGTAAAGTTTGGCGTCCAATCTTCTTTAAAGAAGATTTTGAGCATATCCGCGACTAGCTGCAACGAACCAAAGGGTCCGACGCGGTTTGGACCGTAACGATCCTGCCATAAAGCTAGCATGCGGCGCTCATAGACAATCATCATAGCGGCAACCATAACCACGACCAAGAAGATGACTAGTGATTGCCCGACCATAAATAAAATGGACCAAGCATCAAAGCTCATGCTACCAGCCAAGAAGCTTGGCACATCAGGGATAATACGGGTAACTTGCATATTACACCTCCTGTGTGGTGGTCGGTGCTGTGTTCATTTGCGCAGCATCGTTATTGTTCATCATATCGTTAGCCATGCTACCCATCATCGTCACTGGTGCATCCACTTTGCGAACCGACGCTGGCATTGATGGATGAATGATACTCACCTGCCCAACTGGGTAACCGATACAGCCTTCTGCTAAATAACCGACAATCTGTACTGGCAAGGTGATTTGTTGCTTATCGATTTCAATCGCTAAGTAATCGCCATTAGCGATGTTCCAGTCCTTAGCATCATCCATCCCGATACGCCATGCAGCAACAGGCAGTTGCTCCGCAACCACTGGGCTACGTGACGCCATCATAGAGCTGGCATAGATATTATGGATAGGCACCAGTTTGGCTTGTCCTTCCTGCATATCCGTTGTCGTCGCAGACATGGCATCTGGTGCAACATATTGACGTGTTTCTAAACGTGCTAGCTGATCGAACATGCGCACACCTGGGTCGCCATTTTTTAGATGACCACCGACCTTGTCTTGGTATTTATTCCACGCTTGTGGTGAGTTCCAACCTGCCGCATTGGCAAAAGGAATCATCGAGCTTGGGGTTTCTTTACCACTATAACCTTCCATTGAGAAAGTCAAACCGGTGTCTAAATCTTTTGGTTGCATCGGCTCATGTACGGATATCGGCGCACGCATGGCGGTACGGCCTGAATAACGACGCGGCTGACGAGCAATTTTAAGACCCGTCATACGGTAATCGGCATCAGGTGCAGCGCCTTTAATCCCAGCAAGCTTAGGGTGCGTTACGATCAATGCATTGATGACGTCATCTAGCTGCGTCCAATCAACATCACGACCTTCGATGCTGCTATGCACTGCATGTAACCAGCGCCAGCCTTCTTTAATACTGCTCATCGGATGATAGTATTCGTTGTCGTAAACTTGGAAGAAGCGCTGTGCACGACCTTCAGCCGATATCAGCGTACCGTCTGCTTCTGCAAAACTAGCCGCAGGTAATACAATATCGACATCTTTGTGCCAATCAAGTAGCTGATGATCCAGTGCAATGACAGTTTTATCAGATAATAGCTGCGTCAATTTATTGGCATCGATGGCATCAGTCAGCTGATTTTCAGCGACGATGACCACATCAAAATCAGTCGCCAGTAATTCTTCGACTGATTGACCGCCAAGCATGCAAACACCCATGCTATTGGCATCGGTAACTGTTAAGTAGATACCTGCTTGTGCCTGATATTTACTGTTTACTTCTTTCAGCTCAAGTTTTTTAGCAGGAGCGCGTTCTACATTGTCTTGCGTTTCTGTATCAACACCGGTTTCAGGTTTGTTTGGTTTAGCGGATAGCTCTTTATCTTCTATTTGCGCTTGCTCATCACGGACTTGAGCATTATACGTGTCCACTTGCTGCTGTTCAGTCGCTTTAATGGCTGAGCGTTTTTGGGTCAATGCTTGAGTAATCTGCGCCGCTGCTTCAATCAAAGCCGTAGAGGATAAACTGCTACCCGAGATAACCAATGGCTTATCCGCTTGAATCAAGTCATAAGCGATTTGCTTCGCTAATGCTTGCATACCGTCAGTCTCAGTACTGGCATTAGTACTAGTAGCAGTATCGACATCTTGATCAGCCGCTTGTGGGTCTGTTATTTCTGCTAAATCATCAGCGAAGTTAGCAATCTCATCAGCGACTTTAAAGCCAAGCTTAGTGATGTCTTCAGGCGTTGCTACCACACTGACTTTACTGATGTCTTCTAGCTTAGTTTGCACCACGTCGATGACATAAACTGGGCTTAACGCATCTTGAGCAATACGTTTAACCGGTTCTGCAAGCCAAGACTGCGTTTGCAATGCCGCTGCCATTTTCAGGCCTTCATTTTTTGCCGCTTGGCGTACTGACAGCGCGACACGTGATGAGGTTTGAGTGATATCTTCACCCAATACCAATACCGCATCATAGCTTTCGATATCAGTCATGCTTGGGTTATAAATGCCATCAGTACTCAATACTTCGATGCATTTATTAACCAATGCTTGCTGCTGATGATTGAGACCTGTTGAAAACTTATCAAAGCCAACCAGATTTTTTAGTGCAAAGTTGGTTTCTAAACTGGCACGAGGTGAGCCAATACCAATGACTTTTTTGTCTTTGAGTCGTTTGATGGTTTCATCAAGTGCATAGTCAATATTGATTTTGACATGCTTATCGTTGATACGCTCAAGCGCTTGGGTTGGACGATCGTCACGATTGACATAGCCGTAACCAAAGCGACCACGGTCACATAAGAAATAGCGGTTCACTTCACCGTTGTAGCGGTTTTCGATACGGCGCAATTCACCATAACGCTCACCCGGTGAGATATTACAACCTGCTGAGCAACCATGGCAAATGCTTGGTGCATACTGCATGTCCCACTTACGGTTGTAGCGCTCTGAATGCGTTTTATCGGTAAATACACCCGTTGGGCATACTTCCGTTAAGTTACCTGAGAATTCGCTTTCGAACTGACCATCTTTGTCACGACCAAAGTAAACGCGGTTGTTTGAGCCGTAAACACCCAAATCTTCGCCGCCCGCATAGTCTTTATAAAAACGGACACAGCGATAGCAAGCGATACAGCGGTTCATCTCATGCGCGATGAATGGGCCAAGCTCTTGGTTATGATGGGTGCGTTTGGTAAAGCGATAACGACGACGGCTATGACCTGACATATACGTCATGTCTTGCAGATGGCAATGTCCGCCCTCTTCACAAGTTGGACAGTCATGTGGATGGTTGGTCATCAGTAGCTCAACCATCGACTTGCGGAATGCTTTGGCTTCATCGTCAGTGACAGAGATATACATGTCATCGCCCGGAGCGACCATACATGACATCACAAGACGGCCGCGACCTGCTTCCATGTCTTCTTTATTTTGGAATTGCTTGACCGCGCACTGACGGCACGACCCTACTGAGCCAAGGGCTGGGTGATAACAAAAATACGGCACATCAATGCCGAGTGATAAGCAGGCTTGTAGCAAGTTATCTGCGCTATCTACTTCGACAGTGGTTCCATCAATATGTATGACTGCCATGCCGCTCTCCTTATTTCACTTCTGGCTGTTGATTGGCTGCCGCATCAATGACATCGACACCAACCGCCTGCGCGATTTTTTGATCAAACTCTGGACGGAAATATTTAATCGCACTCATCAGTGGTTCCATCGCACCTGGCGCATGTGCACAGAAAGTTTTACCAATCCATAAGTCACGCGTGAGGCCTTCTAGTTTTTCGACATCGCCGACTTGCCCTTCACCATCATTGATAGCGGTAAGCAATTTGACACCCCAAGGCAGACCGTCACGGCATGGCGTACACCAACCGCAGGATTCGCGTTGGAAGAAAATCTCGAGATTACGAACGAGTGGCACCATATCTTGTGCTTCATCAACGACCATAATTAGCCCAGTACCCATACGGCTACCTGCTTTTTGAATGGTGTCAAAATCCACCACCACATCTAAATGCTCAGTGGTTAAAAAGTCAGTAGAGGCACCGCCCGGTAGCCAAGCTTTGAGGGTTTTACCATCTTGCATACCACCCGCTAAATCTTCAATGATTTCGCGTGCCGTATAACCAAACGGTAACTCCCACAGACCTGGGTCATTGACTAAACCTGAGCAGCCAAACAGTTTGGTACCCGGTGTCTGGCTCTTGCCTTTGATGTTAGATAATGACTGATACCATTCAACACCATGGTTTAGGATGGCTGGCATGTTACACAAGGTTTCAACGTTGTTGACGACGGTTGGACGACCCCATGCACCAGAAATTTGCGGGAAAGGTGGCTTGGTACGTGGATTAGCACGGCGACCTTCTAAGCAATTAATCAATGCGGTTTCTTCACCGCAAATATAACGTCCAGCGCCAGTATGCACATGCAGATTAAAACTAAAATCTGAGCCTAGAATGTTCTTGCCCATGAGATTGTTAGCCAAGCATTCTTCGATGGCAGTGACCAGACGCTGGGCGGCTAAGATATATTCACCACGGATAAAGATATAACCGTCAGTCGCACCAATCGCATGTGCGGTAATCAACATACCTTCAATCAGCTGAAACGGTAGACGCTCCATCAATAGACGATCTTTAAAGGTACCCGGCTCCATTTCATCAGCATTACAGATGAGATAACGAGGTAAACCATCTGGTGGTGACATGAATGTCCACTTCAAACCAGCATTAAAACCTGCACCGCCGCGACCTCTGACGTTGGCAGCTTTGATCATATTCCCGACTTCTTTAGGCGATTGACTCAAAGCTTGCTTTAAGCCATCAAAGCCTTTTAACGACTCATAGGTGGTCAAATCTAGTACGGCATCATGATGTGCTAGACGCCATGTTAACGGTTTGGTTTCGCTAGTCGCTGTGGCTTTATCACCATAAATTGGAATGCTCTGCTCATTGAGCTGGCTAGGTGCTTTGCCTTGACTACGTTGAGCAATCTGCTCTGAAAGCGTTAATCTCATGCGTATAGCTCCAATAATTGCGTGACTTCTTCGGGCTGTACTGGACCATAGGTGTCTTCGTCAATCAACACAGCAGGGCCTTTGTCACAGTTACCTAAGCAGCAAATTGGCAATAGCGTAAAGCGACCATCAGCCGTCGTCTGACCATACTCAATACCCAGCTGCGATCTGATCTCAGCAGACAAGGCTTCATAGCCTGTCAAGAAACAAGCCACTGAATCACAAATAAGGATGACGTGGCGACCGACAGGCTGACGATAAATACGGTTAAAGAAAGTGGCGACTCCGTCCATATCTGACATCGGAATGTCTAGAATATTGGCAATGGCATTCACTTGTGCGTCATCGACCCAGCCGTTGCGCTTTTGCACAATCTTTAGCGCATCGAGCGAAGCAGCACGCGCTTGTGGGTAATGGTGCATAAACTCATGAATAGCCGCAATTTCCTCGCTAGTGAGGATGCTTGCCACATCTACTTTTGGCATTTTGTCGGAAACAATTTTCATAGTCTTCTATCTGTCCTCACTCATCACGCTTTATCAGCTAATAACGACAGTCTTATGAGTGTCGCTACATGGCAAGATATCAGCATTTTGGTGTGCCATTTGGCAATGATATATTGATAAACGTATTTCTTTAATAACGATAATTTTCTGATCAAAGCATTAGACTAAAGTATTAGCGATCACGGTACTAACGATCACAGTCGGCCATTACGATATCAATCGATGCCAAATACATGATGGCATCAGAAACGAGCGAACCATTAATCACCGATGGCATCTGCTGTAAATGTGCAAACGTCGGCGTACGGATACGGGTACGATAGCTCATCGTCGCCTTATCTGAGGTGATGTAATAGCTGTTCAAACCTTTGGTCGCTTCTACAATTGTCGTACACTCGCCCGCTGGCATCACAGGACCCCAAGATACTGAGATAAAGTGATTAATCAAGGTTTCAATATCGTTTAAGGTACGGTCTTTTGGCGGTGGTACAGCGAGTGGATGATCGGCTTTATAAGGGCCTTGTGGCATATTGTCCATACACTGGCGAATGATACGTAACGACTGACGCATCTCTTCGACCTTGACCATACAGCGATCATAAGCGTCACCGTTGTAACCCACTGGCACTTCAAAATCGTAATTCTCATAGCCCATGTATGGACGCGCTTTACGCAGATCAAAATCAACGCCTGTCGCTCGCAGACCAGCGCCCGTCACGCCCCAAGCAAGTGCTTGCTTAGCATTATACTGCGCAACACCTTGGGTACGACCTTTGAGCACGCTATTTTGCAATGCCGCTTTGACATATTCGTCCAAGCGTTTTGGCATCCAATCCAAGAATTCGCGAACCAGACGCTGCCAGCCACGTGGCAGATCAGCAGCCGTACCGCCGATACGGAACCAAGCAGGATGCATACGATAGCCAGTCACGGCTTCGATGACGTCATAGGCTTTTTGGCGATCGGTAAACATATAGAATACCGGGGTCATGCCGCCCGCATCCTGAATAAACGTACCAACAAACAGTAAGTTATTGGTAATACGAAAAAACTCGCTCATCATCACGCGAATGGTTTCAGCGCGCGGTGGAATCGTAATTCCAGCAAGCTTTTCAACCGACATGATGTACGGCAGCTCATTCATCACGCCACCGAGGTAATCGATACGGTCGGTATAAGGAATAAATGAATGCCAAGTTTGACGCTCAGCCATCTTCTCTGCGCCGCGATGGTGATAGCCGATATCAGGGATACAATCGACGACTTCTTCACCATCAAGCTGTAGTACTAAACGGAATGCACCGTGAGCAGAAGGATGGTTAGGACCGATGTTCAAGAACATAAAGTCTTCATCACGACCTGAACGCTTCATGCCCCACTCTTCTGGGACAAAACGCAAGTTTTCTTGCTCGTATTGCTGCTTGGCAGTGTTCAAGAAGTACGGGGTAAATTCCGTTGCACGCGCATGATACTCTTTACGCAGTGGATGACCTTCCCAGTATTTTGGTAATAGAATACGGGTCAAATGCGGATGACCGGTAAAGACAATACCGAACATGTCCCACACTTCACGCTCGTACCAGTTGGCATTTGGCCAAATCTGCGTAGCGCTCGGTACATTGACATCGTCTTCACTCAGCGCGACTTTAATACGCACATCACTATTACGCTCAAGCGACATTAGGTGATAAAACACTGTAAAGTCACTGTCAGGCAACCCTTGGCGATGCTGACGCAGACGCTCATCTATCGCTGACAAGTCAAATAGCATGACGTATGGCTGGGGTAATTTACGCAGGTATAGAAGAATATCCAGCAAATCAGCACGTGCCACCCAAACCGTTGGAATCTCATCCACAGTGTGCTGCACGACAAACTTACCGGCATACTTCTGCTCCAGCTCGGTGATAACCGCTGGAACAGGCTTAATGTTAGGATCTATGTTTTCGACTACCGTGACCATGAATGATGTATTCCTTCATTAATCATCATTGAGCTATGTTGAGCCTAACCGAGCTACATTAATCATAACTGAACCATGTTAATCATAACTGAACTACGCTAAACATAAGCGAACTACGATGAATATATGCGTACTGAGCACTTTTACGGATTGTGTATGATTGAGCCAAACTAAAACATGATATAGCCAAATAATTTATGCCTAAATGCTGTTTATCACATGCAGTTTGGCTACAGGCTCGCTGATTAAATACTGTCTGGGCTACGCAAGTTTTTCACAGCGATACGATCTGCTTGCTTACGGTCACGCTCAGGCGTCATTTGTGGCTGATAAATACCCTGATCATTGACATGAATACCTAGCGGGCGACGCTCTTTAGTAATCGACTCTTGCAGCAACATCAAGCCTTGGATCAACGCTTCTGGACGCGGCGGACAACCGGGCACATAGACATCAACAGGGATAATTTTATCCACGCCTTGCACGACCGAATAGATATCATACATACCGCCAGAGTTGGCACAGGCGCCCATCGAGATAACCCATTTTGGCTCAAGCATTTGCTCATACAGGCGCTGAATAACCGGTGCCATTTTGACAAAACAAGTACCAGCAACGATCATCACATCCGCCTGACGGGGCGACGCGCGAATGACTTCGGCACCAAAACGTGACAAATCATGAACGGCGGTTAGGGTGGTGGCATATTCGACATAACAGCAAGAGGTACCAAAGTTAAATGGCCAAAGTGAGTGCTTGCGCCCCCAGTTTGCTGTTGAATGGACGAGGTCTTCGAGACGACCCATAAAGACGTTTTTATTCACTTCGTCTTCGATTGGATCATTGACCGTTTGACTGGTCTGTGCAGGATAGACATCTGCATCAGGGTTGGCTTTTGTTAATGTGTATTTCATAACATACAACCTTTATATTAGGCGAAGCGCAGCAATCATCTTGCTTTCACTATCGCCTTAACTTCTATTATTAATAAGCGACCATTTTGCAGTAATGTGCCACAAGACCGTCAAAAGCAATTAGCGTTTGACTTTGTCTTGTTGCGCAGATGTAGCAAAATCCATGGAAGTCACATTACCAGTAGTATTAATATGATCGATATTTTGCAAGTGACGACGGTTGGTCTCGATATTGTTCGAGACATTAATCTGCCCTGAAGACTGGGCTGGTATCTTGCCAGTTGGATCGACCATCAGCTCATCGACGCCATCAAACTGCGTAATATCTGCCAAATTAAAACCTGCTGGAGCTGCATATAGACGTGGTTGCTTGCGGCGCTTGTCCGATGGTGCCCAATTCATCGCACCCAGACTGAGCTCGTATACCAAGCCTATAATCAAGATGGTAATGAATATCGCGGCAGCGGCAAAGCCCAGCCAGCCTGCTTCACGTACTGAAACAGCATAAGCGTACAAATATAGTGCTTCTAAATCAAAGATAACGAAGAAGATTGCCACCAAATAGAATTTGGCAGACAAACGAATACGGGCGTTGCCAGCTCCGACAACACCCGCTTCAAATACTTCTTCTTTTTGTGAGCCCTGAGAGCGACCGCCAAGCAAACGCGGCACAACCAGCATAAAGACCACTAGCCCAATGGCGGCTAAGATAAAAGCAATGGCTGACCAATTAAAAGCAGACATGATAATACGTGCTCCTCACCCAATCGAGTGTCAAGCGCAGCGCGCATACTCACAAACTATAGAGTGGTAATAGCGACTGGCATAACGCAGACGAAAACACAAAGTAACTGCCATTGGGTCTTAATAACTCAATGGCTCATATAGATACTGTGCTGGTAATAACCAATTATCAAGCTTATTGACGACGATGTCAGACATGACCAACTATAGATACTCCGATGTATAACGGAGAAAGGCTGGTCGCCTAACGCATCTTCTAACAACGTAAGATCAACGTATTAAATCAATATCATATTCGATAGTTTATTTAATTGATTTAATAGCTCATTACACGTGGTCAACAATGACGAGACAACTGGCATAAATTATTTACGTACTATACGCATATCAGTGCCTAAAAGCTAGTTTTTAACTGTATTGAACGGTCACTTTATAGGTGAAAGAAACATGTTTTTTTTGCCATGAATTATGATATAGACGTTACCTTATATTAAGCCCAAATCCACATTTTTGAATGGACGCTAGTATATATAGTATAAGTCACGAAAAATTAACGCTTTTTTACTGGGTGCCGATCCTTGAACTCCTCCCCAATGTGACAGTTTTTGCTTTATAATAACCCGCCTAATTGCATGGTAGTATCAGCGGCTGTTTTAACGATGGCTCTCTTGATTAATTGTCACAAAATATTAATGGTCATGAGCGTGATTAGCGGATAGGTTGATTAACCTTATCGACGCTATGTTTTGATATTGAGATGATGCAACCAACTATAATGCTATGTTGCCATTTTGCGCTATCGATCTGCCTCATACGTGCTGTTTTTATCTCACTGAGCAACGCTTGATATCAACACTCGCCTTTTTTGCTTTCTTTTTGCTTTTGTCTTACAGGTCACCTTATGAGTCAACTTAATCCCAAACAACAAGAAGCGATGCTCTACGTATCCGGTCCATTGCTTGTGCTAGCAGGTGCCGGCTCCGGTAAGACATCGGTGATTACCCGCAAGATTGCCTATCTAATCGAAGAATGCAACATGCCAGCCGAGCGTATCACCGCGGTGACCTTTACCAATAAAGCGGCGCGCGAGATGAAAGCCCGTGTCAGTAAATTGCTGCCGAGTGAAAAAACTCGCGGGCTGACGGTGTCTACCTTTCACCAATTTGGGCTACAGTTTTTGCGCTATGAGCTGATTCATACACCACTCAAGGGTAACTTCTCCATCATGGACAGTGACGACAGTAAGCGTTTGCTGATGGAGCTGATGATGCGTGATAATTTAAGCGGCGCTGAAAGTCGTGAATTGGTCGGCAAAGCCATTAAAATGATTTCTGACTGGAAAAACGATCTGATTGAACCGGATAAGGCGATGGAAACCTTAGACGATCCAGAAGACATGATTTTTGCGACCCTCTATGCCTTATATGAGCGCAATTTGCGTGCTTATAACGCCGTTGATTTCGATGATTTGATTGTCCTGCCGACCAAGATATTACGTGAAAACAGAGAGCTGCGCGATAAATGGCAAAACCGTATTCGTTACTTACTCGTCGATGAATATCAAGATACCAACACCGCCCAGTATGAGATGATTAAATACTTAGTCGGACCGCAAGGGCGTTTTACCGTCGTTGGCGATGACGATCAATCTATCTATGCGTGGCGCGGTGCAAAACCGGAAAACATGGCGCTACTCAAAGAAGATTTCCCAAAACTCAAAATCGTCATGCTTGAGCAAAACTATCGCTCGACCACGCGTATTTTGACCTCTGCCAACGCTGTTATTACCAATAACGAGCATTTATTTGAAAAGAAACTCTGGTCAGATAAAGGTCAAGGCGAAAAAATTCGCATTATTAACTGTCGTAATGATGATGATGAGTCTGAGCGTGTGGCAAAAGAGATTGTCACTCATAAACTGCGTTTCGGTAATGAGTGGGAGCAATATGCCGTTCTTTATCGCAGTAACTTTCAGGCGCGCATGCTAGAGGCGCAGTTGCGTCAACTGCAAGTGCCCTATAAGTTGTCGGGTGGTCAGTCGTTCTTTGCGCGTAGTGAAATCAAAGACATCATGGGCTATCTACGTTTGATTCTGAACCCTGAAGACGACAGTGCGTTTTTACGTATTATCAATACGCCTAAGCGTGGAATGGGGCCAGCAACGCTAGAGAAGTTAGGCTTATTTTCACAAGAGCATAGCATCTCGCTACTCGCTTCTTGTACGCATGCAGGGCTCGCGCATGTTTTACCGTCGAAGGCTTATGGTACGATAAAGGAGTTCGGTGAGTTTATTGAACATTATACGCGTGAGCTCGATCAGCATCCTGACCCTGTGCCTATCGTCCGCCAAATGATTGATGAAACGGGTTATATCGACTTTGTGCGTAGCGACGCCAAAACGCCGCAACAAGAAAAAAACCGTATCGATAATATTGATATGCTCTACACTAGTATTCAATCGCTGATTAATCGCGCCGAAGAAGACGAAGATCGCACCATTGATACTATCATTCGTAAGCTGGTGTTGCTGGATATGCTCGAGCAACAGCAAGAAGAAGAAAACACCAACAAGGTTAACTTGATGACCTTGCATGCAGCAAAAGGTTTGGAATTTGATTTTGTGTATATCATGGGGCTTGAGGAAGAAATGCTACCGCACCGCAATTCTATCCTAAGCGAGACGGTCGAAGAAGAACGGCGCTTGATGTATGTCGGCATTACTCGTGCGCGTCGAGAGCTGACATTGACACTAGCGACTCAGCGCCGTGCGGGCGGTCAGATGCGTGTCACTTCTGAATCGCGCTTTTTAGATGAGTTACCAGAAGAGCATATCGACTGGCCAGCCAAGGCGAAAAAGAAAAAAGCGACTAAAGACCCAGAAGCTGTTGCTGATGAATACTTGGCTAATATTCGCGCTTTATTGGGTAATCGTTAGCGTTAGGCTCAACGCTTGAGAGCATCACCAGTTAGCGACATGAGAAATTAGCACTTATTCGACATTTTAGTGTTTGTTATTATTTATACTTTCTAAAAACTTTGGAACCTTTATGCCTACCCCTATGCCTGATCAGGAAAGACCATCTACGCTACAGGGAGATTATAATCCGGCAGAGTATAGCGGCGAATATAAGCTTTTATACCTGCAAAGTTTGGTTGCTGACAAGGCATACGAGGCGATTACTGAGTTTTTAGAAAAGCAGTCCAAATATGAGATTGCGAGCCTATTAGAATCGTTCCCTAGCCAAAATCGCTTATTGATTTGGGCACAAGTACCAGAAAACATCAAAGGCGAAGTACTTGCCGAGTTAGAGTTTGATACACGCCAGCCGCTGTTAGAAAACGTTTCATCGAAAGATATTTCCTTATTTACCCAAGACCTTGATGCGCAAGACATCTCTGAGATTTTAGACACCGTCACCGAAAGTGTGCGTACCTCAGTGATGGCAACCTTGGATGAAGACATCCGAGTGCAGGTCAATAAGCTCGATACCTATGCTGACTGGGAAGTCGGGCGTTACATGGATCCTGACCTCATTCAGATCAGGGATGATATCACCCTTGCAGAAGTACAGAACTGGCTACGAGAAAATGACGATTTGCTCGATGATGAAAGCCAAGAGCTGCTGGTCGTCGATCAAAGCCAACAATTACTCGGGCTGCTCAGTCTGGTCGATTTGATTAAACATGATCAAACTACCTTAGTCTCAGAATTGATTGATAACGCCATCACCATTAATGATCGCTTAGACATCCAAGATGCCGCAGCGATTTTCCGCTCAGAGGACATTCGTTTTGCCCCCGTTATTAATAGCCATGGTGAGTTGGTCGGTCAGTTAAATGGCGAGGACATCATGGAAATTATCCAAGATGATGTTGATAGCACCATGAAAAACCTCGCGGGTGTCAGCCAAGATGAAGAGCTGTTTGCGCCTATTTTAACCAGTGCTAAAAGCCGCAGTATTTGGCTAGGTATTAACCTGTGTACCGCCTTATTGGCTGCCGCTGTGATTGGTCAGTTCGAGGCGGTACTGGCAAAAGTGGTGGCGCTAGCGATACTCATGCCTGTGGTCGCGAGTATGGGCGGTATTGCTGGGTCACAAACTCTGACAGTGGTTATTCGTGGTATGGCGATGGGTCAAATCGGTGGTTCCAACCGTTTGTGGTTATTAAATAAAGAGCTGTGGGTTGGTGCGATAAACGGTATCATATGGGCGATAATCATGGCGATTATTGCCCAATTATGGTTTCATGACATTAAAATTAGCGCCGTCATTGGTTTTGCCATTGCCATTAATATGACTGCTGCTAACGTTTCGGGCATTAGTATTCCACTGCTCCTAAAACGCATGAATATTGACCCTGCCCTATCCGCCTCGGTTATTTTAACCACCGTGACAGATATCGTCGGCTTTATGTCATTCTTGGGTTTGGCAAGTGTGTTGATACTATAATCACATAGCCAACGTTCAAACAATATTATTTAGAAGCAATATTATTTAGAAGCAATATTATTTAGAAATTATCTTATTTAGAAACAATATTATTTAGAAACTATCCAACCGTTAAGTGAGTGCGTTATGCAAGCTGTACAAGTTAAAGTATTAAACCCCAAAATTACTGAAGATAAAGCGTTCTCGTTACCGACACGCGCCACTGATGGCAGCGCTGGTATCGACTTGCGCGCTTGTATTGATGAGCCATTGACGATTAAAGCAGGTGCCACGCATTTAATTGGTACTGGTTTGGCGGTTTATATCCAAGATCCTAACTTTGCAGGAATGATTTTACCGCGCTCAGGTCTCGGTCATAAGCACGGTATCGTCTTGGGTAATTTGGTTGGCTTGATTGATGCCGATTATCAAGGTGAGCTGATGGTCAGTATTTGGAATCGTAGTAATGAAGACTTTGTGTTGAATCCTGCGGAACGTATGGCACAATATGTCGTCGTACCCGTTGCCCGCCCTGAGTTTGAAGTGGTATCAGAGTTTAGTGATACCAGTGCACGTGGTGCAGGCGGCTTTGGACATTCAGGCCGCCAGTAATTAGTTATCATTACTGATTTGCCATTTTAATTGTACTTTAGTCATCACAAAATCACCATCACGTGAATCACGCCATAAGGAGAGTAAGCGATGCCGTCTTTTGCTGCGCAGCAATGCTTATTTCGTGCTTATGATATTCGTGGTTCACGCCAGCATTTTACCACTGACTTTATTCAAGCATTGGGCAAGGCATTTGCTCAGCTTTATAGTGCCGCAGATTGCAACTCAACCGCAGCTCCTGTCAAGGTCTGCCTACCAAAACCAAGTATCGACCGCAAAAGAACCGTCATTGTGCTTGGTTATGATGTGCGTCTCGGTAGTAATATTATCGCTCAGAGATTGGCTAATATACTGACTGAATATGGCTTACAAGTTATCCAGCTGGGGTTAATTACTACCCCCATGATGGTTTTTTGGGCAGAGCAATATTCTGGTCATGGCATCATCGTTACCGCCAGTCATTCTGCTAAAGACATTTTAGGTATTAAATGGTTGGTCAACCATCAATCTCCGAGCCATGCAGAGATTCAGTTGCTTTGGCAAAAAACACGGTCTACCTATGCTTGCCACCTCAATCACGCTCAAGCACAGGTTGATGCTCAAAATACGCTGAAAAATACAACTGCTAAATCTATTTGTAATCAACCTTTCAATTTATCTGATGCACAAGTCGCGACGACTTATATTGAGGCTATCGCTCAAGTCTTTAAGCAAATCCATCCCTGTAATAAACCACTTCTCAAAGATAACCAACAACCATCTGGCACCCTTGATGTGGTGGTGGTCATAGACTGCATGCATGGCGCGACCAGTAATATCGCCCAGCGTTTATTTGAGCATTTTTGCCAGCAGGTCATCATGATTAATGACACCGCAGATGGCAGTTTTCCCTCTGGCAATCCTGATCCCACTGAACCACACCGTCTTAAACAATTACAGCGAAGTGTGCGTCAACATCAAGCAGATATAGGTATCGCTTTTGATGGCGATGGCGATCGCTTAATGATCGTCGATAATAGCGGTAAAGTTGTCACGCCCGATCACTTGCTATATTTATTAGCGCAAGTAGCACTGACCGAACACCCCGAATCGCTGTGTTCTAAAGGCCGAGGCCATTCACAACTGCCCTCTCAAATCCTTTTTGATATTAAATGCTCCCATCATCTACCGAAACTCTTGTCTGAGCTTGGCGCAACACCTGTGCTCAGTAAAACGGGCAGCAGCTTTATGCGCCGACAGATGCAGCAGTCTGCTGGTCAAATCGTCTTTGCAGGTGAATTGTCAGGGCATTTCATATTTAACGATAGCCGCTTTATTATTTATGATGACGCCATGTACGCGGCCTTGCGATTGCTGCATTGGCTAGCGGCTTACGATGCTCACGGTAAAAAATCTCTGACTGATATTACAGAGCAATTGCCTGCTATGGTCAGTACGGCGGATCATTATTTGCCGATGCCTAAAACCCTTAGAAAAGACGATGCTCTCGTCGTACAGCTGACCAAATTTTGTCAGTATTTACGCCAGCTCGTGGAAGCGACCGTGGCAGAAGATTCTGGTGATCATTGGATAGCTACTAGCCAGCCATCGCTTTGCCGTTGTTCGATGAGTCGGCAATATATGACGTCCAAGCAAGCCAAATGCTTATTGCCAGTGGGGACGAAGCTGAGCTGTATTGATGGCGTGCGTTTGGATTTCGACCATGGTTTTGGGGTGCTCCGCCAATCAAACACCAGTCACAATCTTACCGCACGCTTTGCTGGTGATAGCATAGAAGACTTACGCGACATCCAAGCAAAATTTGCCGCTTTATGTCGCCCATTTGATAAAAAACTAGCGGAACAAATTGTCGCTATTCCTGCCGAATAGTTTTGATCAAAACAGTTACCGTCAAAGTAGTTGCTGTCACATAAAAATATGATTTTTTAATACCATAACTTAGGAGTTTATAATGACGCTTAATTTAGATGATGCCAAAAACACTGCTGAAGTATTGACCACAGCGCTGCCTTATATCCAGCGCTTTGTCGATAAGCTTATCGTGGTCAAATACGGCGGCAATGCGATGACGGATCCTGCGCTTGAAAGCTCATTTGCCCGCGACATCGTCTTGTTAAAAACCGTTGGCATTCATCCCGTGGTCGTGCATGGCGGTGGTCCACAAGTGGATAATTTGTTAAAAGAGTTGGGGCGTCAGTCAGACCGTATCGATGGGATGCGCGTCACCGATAAAAGCACCATGGATATTGTCGAGATGGTTTTGGGTGGTAGTGTCAACAAATCTATTGTTAGCTTAATCAACAAGCACGGTGGCCGCGCTATCGGTTTGACGGGTAAAGATGCCAATTTAATCCTAGCCAAAAAACTGATGATGGAAAAAATTGGCGCAGATGGGATTGCTGTGCCCGTAGATTTAGGGTTTGTCGGTGATGTGGTCAGTGTCAATAAAGACGTGATTAACATGCTCATTGCCTCTGACTTTATTCCCGTCATCGCGCCACTTGGGGTCGATAGCGAAGGCAATACGTACAATATCAATGCCGACTTGGTTGCAGGTAAAGTAGCCGAATTCTTACAAGCTGAAAAGCTCATGCTTCTAACCAATATCAAAGGTGTGCTGGGTCGTGACGGCGAAGTCGTGACTGGACTCACACCAAAGAAAGTCGACAGCCTCATTGAAGACGGCACTATCTCAGGCGGCATGATTCCCAAAATCCAATGTGCACTTGATGCGGTACGTAGCGGTGTAAAAAGCGCGGTGATCGTCGATGGTCGCGTGCCTCATGCCACACTGTTAGAGATTTTTACCAATGAAGGGGTTGGTACATTAATCAGTCGTGATTTAGGTTCATCATTGGCCGAGTAGCAGGAGTAAATCATGGCATTATGGCTTTGGTGTCTGCTTTTTATCTTAGAAAGCCTATATTGCTGGTGGATTATTGGCTATGGTGGCGCAAAATGGATAGAAGGGTGGAAGTCATTTTTCCTCATTAATTGGTTTGCACTAGATTGGAATGCTGAACAAATTCGCTTTTACGTCTTGCTTATATGGCTCGCAAGTGTGATTTGGTTTATTTTAGGTGTTATAAAGCCCGAGCTAAGAGGTTCTTAGCTCGGGCTTTATTGATGGTAGCCGTATTCTTTTACGAAAAAACTTTATCAAACTCAGCTTCATCATAACCGCATAGTAGTATAATCCTATTTTTATCAGTCAGCTCACCTTCAACTATCGGACGCTTAATCATACTGGTATTTTCTACGAGCAAATCAATGGCGTTATCTAGACTAGCATCAGCCGCTTGCTTTTGAGCATCTTCTAGCTTACGCCATGTCGTACCGCGTTTATTAAGCACTTTATCGATGCCTAATTTAGCTACCCAACGCTGAACGCTATCTTTATCGATACCTTGTTTTTTATAATCATGAAATTCATAGCTGACACCGAGCTCGTCTAGTTTGGTAAAGGCTTTTTTCATGGTGCTGCACGATTTGATACCGTAAATAGTGATGGTCATAGAGACTCCTCAACGTCAAATATAAATTAAATGCTTATTTACTGAAAAAAATAAACGAGCGATAACAGTATAAAAATAATTAATAATAGCCATTTGGTTTTTTTAGTAATCAGCTTTATTCTTTCCATTTCAATCGACTGATAATGTATGGCAGGCTTTCCTTCAAAAGCGAGTTTAACAATATGATAAATCTCCATCTCATTGAGTAGCGTATCTTTGTACCTCATAGTTTTTAACGGATACTGTATGACCTTACCTTGTTTTGGTTGAATAACCAATGCCCAAGTCTCTGTTCTACCATAAACCTGATAACTTATATCTATACACTCAACATCACGCCACAACACAGATTTTTGTTTTGACTTGCGTAGAACTTGCAAAATGGTTAGTCCATTCGTACTGATCTGTAAGGCAGGTTTACCGCTAAGTAAAGCCAGTAATGACACTATTACTCCTAAAACGATAAGTATTATAAGTAACAACAAGATTATGACGGCAACCCAACCGCCCTCCTCTTGCATTATAGGTACGCAGTAATAATACAGCGGAAAAATCAACAACCCCAAAGCCAAAATTAATAATATGTGTTTGTTTGATAAATACAAATCAATAGGATATGTTAATACTTGCCCTTTTTTTAGTTTTTGCATGCCTAGCCTTACTGTAAGTCCATAAGTGTTTATATAGTATTTAATACTGCTCTATTATTGCGCTGCCCCATCGCATTTTTTGCCGATTTGCGCTATTCTAGCGTATCTAATTTCTTATCAAAATATTCAATCTCGAGCCAACTATGAGCAATACTGTGACATCTGACCAAGCTGAAAATAATCATTATAACCCACAAGCGATAGAAGCGGCGCAGCAAGCCAAATGGGCAACTGATAAACGCTTTGAAGTGAGCAATGAGCCAAGCGATAAGCCAAGTCGCTATATGCTGTCGATGTTCCCTTACCCAAGCGGTAAGCTGCATATGGGTCACGTGCGTAACTATACCATCTCTGATGTACTGAGCCGTTACTATCGCCTCAAGGGCTATGAGGTCATGCAGCCTATGGGCTGGGATGGTTTTGGCTTGCCAGCAGAAAACGCGGCGATTGCCAATCAGACGCCACCTGCCAAATGGACGTTTGCCAATATTGACAGCATGCGCGCGCAGCTTAAACTGCTTGGTTTATCAATCGACTGGTCACGTGAATTTGCCACTTGTAGCCCTGAGTATTATCAGTGGGAACAATGGTTGTTTTTACAGCTATACAAAAAAGGCTTAGTCTACAAAAAACTGTCGACAGTCAACTGGGATCCTGTTGACAATACCGTCTTAGCCAACGAGCAAGTCATCGATGGTAAAGGCTGGCGTAGTGGCGCTGCGGTCGAAAAGCGCGACATTCCGATGTATTACTTCAATATCACCGATTATGCAGACGAATTGCTCGATGATTTGGATCAGCTAGAAGGTCACTGGCCATCAGAAGTATTGACCATGCAGCGCAACTGGATTGGTCGTAGCGCAGGCATGGAAGTACACTTCCCTTATGAGCTTGCTGGCGAGACCAATACCTTAGATGTGTTCACTACTCGCCCTGATACTTTAATGGGTGTGACTTATGTGGCGGTCGCCGCCGAACATCCGCTAGCGCAGTATGCGGCTGAGCATGATGAAGCGATTGCGCAATTCTGTGCGCTTTGCAAGAAAGGCTCAGTTGCAGAAGCAGACCTAGCTAAAGCTGAAAAAATCGGCATGGCTACTGGTCTTACGGTCACGCACCCACTCACTGGCGAAGAAGTGCCAGTATGGGTTGCCAACTATGTGCTTATGAGCTACGGCTCAGGCGCGGTGATGGCTGTCCCTGCTCATGATGAGCGTGATTATGAATTTGCGATTAAATACAGCTTACCCATTAAACAAGTCATCGATATCCCTGTCGGCTATTTCGATGCGTTGGAAGCAGATGCAAAGGCGAACGATACTGAGATTAATCGTGCTTATACCGAACGCAATACTTTGGTCAATTCAGGTGAATTTGATGGTTTAGACTTTGAGCAAGCATTTGAAGCGATGCTGACCAAACTAGAACCACAAGAGCTTGCAAAGAAAAAAATCCAATACCGTCTCCGTGATTGGGGTGTTTCTCGCCAGCGTTATTGGGGCTGTCCTATCCCAATGGTAAACTGTGAGCATTGCGGCACCGTACCTGTCGAAGAGCAAGATTTGCCCGTTGTCTTGCCGACTGATGTCGTTCCTGATGGTCGCGGAAATCCGTTAAAAAACATTCCAGAGTTTGTCAATACGACATGTCCTAAATGCGGTAATCCTGCTGAGCGCGAAACCGATACCTTTGATACCTTTGTGGAGTCAAGCTGGTACTATGCACGCTTTGCAAGCCCAAATGATGCGCAAAGCATGGTCAATAAATCTGCCGCCAATAAGTGGCTGCCTGTCGATCAATACATCGGCGGTGTTGAGCATGCGGTAATGCATCTACTTTATGCACGCTTCTTCCATAAACTGATGCGTGATGAAGACTTGGTGTCAGGAAATGAACCGTTTGCTAATTTGATGACGCAAGGCATGGTATTGGCAGGGACATTCTATCGCCTAAATGCGGATGGCAGTACCACCTACTATTTTGCAGAAGACATTGATATCGACTATGACGAACGTGGTCAACCGATTAAAGCCATCTTAAAATCTGATGGGCAGCCCGTCACCATTGGCAAAATCGAAAAAATGTCTAAGTCAAAAAACAACGGTGTCGATCCGCAAATTACCATCGATAAATACGGCGCTGATACCGTTCGTCTCTATACGCTCTTCACCGCGCCTGCGGATCAAACGCTAGAATGGTCGGATGATGCGCTCAAAGGCCCTTATAACTTCGTCAAAAAAGTATGGCGTATTGCTACTGAACACATGCAAGCGCTTACTGCCGCGAACCTAAGTATCGAGACGCTGAACAATGAAGCTTTGAACACTGATGGCTTAAGCAAAGAAGCCAAAAACTTACGCCGTAAAACCCATGAAACCATTGCTAAAATCGATAGTGATTTGGGTGATCGTTTGGCATTAAACACGCCTGTGTCAAGTTTGATGGAGCTTGCCAACGAGCTGACTGGCTTTAAGGCCAATAGCAAGCAAGACCTACAGGTACAGCATGAGGCATTGACGGATCTGCTGATTATGCTATCCGTATATGCGCCGCACATTGGTGAACATTTACTTGAGCAATTGGGTTTAGATACCGTTACCTTGAATTATCCAGAAGTTGATAAAAATGCTCTGGTACAAGATATGATCACGATGGTGGTACAGGTCAATGGTAAAATGCGCGGTAAAATGGACGTAGCCCCAAATAGCGATCCAGAACAGCTAAAAGCACAAGCACGTTCAATGGAAAGTGTGGCAAAATTCTTGACTGGCGACATCAAAAAAGAAATCGTCGTCCCTAATAAGCTGGTAAACATCGTGGTGGTAGGCTAGATTTTTTAGGCTCAGTACTTTTTATTAGTTTAATGATTAGTCTGAGCCTTTTTATAATATTAGGATAGCGATTATGTCGTATAAATATCGAGCAGGTCAGTCCCCCAAAGCCAGCTTAAGCAAAAAAGACGCTTTTGCCAAAAAATCAAACGGACAAAAACTGGCGGCGGCTTTTCTGACTGCCCTGCCAATGTTTACGCTACTAGGTGCAACGGCAGCTATTAGTGGCTGCGGCTTTCAATTACGTGGCTATGACGCACCAATGCTGCTTGATGTCGCCAAAACAGCCGTGATTCTCGAAGACAATCGCACCTCATTTCCGCTTAAGCTGCCATTGACAAGACGCCTAAAAACTTTAGGTGTGGATGTCATTGACAACATGACAGCAGCTGATGTTGCGAGCAATAACAAACAAGCAAGTGCTGAACCCATTGCCGCTATCACCATCAATAACGTGCGTTTTAAGCGTTATGAGCTGGTCGGTGTCTTGACAGAGATACGCTTGGTACTTTCAGCAGATGTCAGCTATCAGACCATGGAAAATGGCAAACCAATTACGCTAAGCAACCCCATCCAAGTCGAGCGTAGCTATCAATATAATGAAGCGTCGGTGAGCACTGATGATCAGCAAGGCGATCAAATTCGTGACTGGCTCTATGACAGTTTAGCACGCCGAATTACTGATCAATATGTCGCCATCTCCCTACCAAAGGTCAGCTCTTCTGGAGTCAGACAATCTGTGCAAAGCGGTAATGGCTCAACGTCGATCGCGGTGGTAGTGCCAAACCCATAATGTAGAATGCACGACACATTCCACGTTTATTTTCATCAATCTGTGTACTTATTACCCTATGCAAGATACCTTTATACAAGCCTACCCAAAGCTACTACAGCCTTCCGTTGCAGTCGCGGGCTTGTGGCTGGCGCATGGTGATGAGCCACTACTCAGTCAATGGCTCATCGATGCCCTGCGACCACATTGGCGCGCGCAGAATTACGCGATCAAGCGTATTGAGCTGATATCAGTCAAGAGCTGGCAAGAAGTATTGTCAGAGCTTGGTAGCCAGTCTTTATTTGATGATGCCAGTGCACTCATCGTGACGGGTAACCATAAGCCTGACAAGGCGGTCATCACTGAGCTTGAGCGCTTTGCCGTTGAAGCTCAAACAGGGACGCACAGTCATAGTTTATTATGGCTCACGCCCAAACAAGACAAGCGAGCGCAGAGCAGCAAGTGGTTTACGCCATTTGCTCAATATGGTCATGTCATTGATTGCAATTTATATAATGAGCAGCAACGACAGCAGCTACTGCAAATACAAGCTCAGCAGTTTGGTTTACGGCTATCGCAAGAAGCCTGGCAGCTGCTTATGTCGCATACTGAGCACCATCTGCTAAGCGCTTATCAGACCTTATGGCGGCTCTCCTATTTATTTGCGCCGCAGCTAGTCGCTAAGAATATTAAAGCTAGTCAACAGACTGACCATTCTACACAACTTCCAAACAATGTTGCCTTAGACATTAAGGATTTACAAGCCGCGTTGGTCAGTGATGCACAGTTTAGCGTCTTTGATTTATCGGATGCCATGCTTGCCGGTAACAGCACTCAAGTCGCCAAAATCATGTTTCAGCTGAAAGCCACCGACGAGCCAACCACCTTGGTATTATGGGCGGTTAGTAAAGACATGCGGCAAATTATGCAATTGATGGATGGGCAAGATCCGCAAGCGCTTGGTATTTGGCGTAGCAAACAAGGGTTGTACCAACAAGCTTGCCGTCGCCAGTCAAAAACTCAAACGGCTGAATGGCCTGCCCTGCTTTATAAATGTGACCAAGCCATCAAAGGACTCGTGCGTCAGCCAGCGTGGGAGTTATTATTGCAGGCAGCGCTTGAGTTGTCAGGTAAGCGGCTGTTTGCCGTTTGATTGGTTGAAAAAATTCAATAACTTATTTAGCCAAGTAATTTTGTTAACTGAATAAGGAGCGTTCTGTAAAATTTCTGATATATCAACCTCTTTTCTTTTACCCCACTCATAGCTTAATTTAGTCATAAGTTCGATTTGTTTACGAAAGCAAATTATTCTTTGATCCTCACCGATGACAGTGTTTTGCTGTTGATACTCACTCGCTATCATAGAAGTTGTCGTCTCAAAAAACCTATAGATAAAATCATCTACGTCCCTAGAAGACTTTCTAGTGAGTTCGCTACCTCGTTCACATACTACATAATGGTAATAGTCATCACTTATCTCTAAATGTGGTTCCCCGAATCCAGATGGCTTTTTTCTTAAGATCACATCATTGGTACTCAACCCTATTTTTCTACCATAATCATTAACTATATCTTGAACTTGCTGATGATTTAACATCATAAAACCCCTGTTTCAATATGAAGAATTTTACTATCCTAACCTACGTTCAGATTATTATATTTTTTAAAAAAACCACCTTAACCTTTCTTAAACTAATTACCATTCCCTTTTGGACTTCAAGCCTCTACTATATGTACACTTGATTTCATTGTGACTGGATTGTTGTTATGCGCAAAATAAGCAAAAAGTCTGCTATCAAATGGGGTGTCATCGCCTTAATCATCGTAGCATTAGGGGCTTTGGCCTATACTTTTTTAAAACCAGAGGAAGAAAAACCCAGTTATTTAACCGCACCTGTTGAGGTTGGTGATATCGAAAACAATGTCATGGCATCAGGTAAAGTTAAAGCACTTAATACCGTCGATGTCGGTGCACAGGTTTCTGGTGAGGTCACAAACCTCTATGTAGAAGTGGGTGACGAGGTGAAACAAGGCGATTTGATTGCACAGATTGATCAAGTGACTCAGAAGAACAGCCTGAGCAATGAACAAGCCAGTCTTGAGCAAAGTGAAGCCGCGCTACAAAGTGCGCAAGCAGAATCGTTAAGCAAACAAGCGAGTCTAAAAAGTGCCTATGCCGATCTTGCCAGCCGTCAGTCTGAGCTCAAACAAGCACAGTCTGACTTTGCGCGCTTGCAAGGCTTACTGGCTATCGATGCGATATCGCAGCAGGATTATGATACGCAAGCGACAAAGGTTGCTACCGCTCAGGCATCAGTAGCCAATGCCCGCGCTGCTATTGATACAGCACAAGCCGCCATTGCAACAGCCACTGCAAACATCAATAGCCAACAAGCAGCATTACGAAAGTCTCAAACCAATGTCGCAACGGCTCAAGAAGACCTTAGCTATACAACGATTCGCGCGCCAATATCAGGTACTGTCGTCTCAGTGACCACAGAGCAAGGCACGACGGTCAATGCCAATCAAACAGCCCCGACCATCGTAACTTTAGCAGATTTGTCTACTGTTAGAATCAACGCACAAATCTCCGAAGCCGATGTTATCAATGTCAATGCTGGTATGCCCGCCTACTTTAATATCATCGGTAATCCAGACAAGCAGTATGATGCGACACTGACAGCTATTGAGCCGGCACCCGAGGAAATTAGCAAGACCAGCTCAACCGATTCTGCAATCTACTATGTTGGCTACGTAGAAGTAGCTAACCCTGAGCGATTATTTCGTATTGATATGACCGCCCAGATTTATATCATCATCGATCAAGCCAAAGATACCCTACTTGTACCATCAGCAGCCATACAAGAAAGACCCGCGAGAAATCAAACTGAAGGTCAAGCAAAAACCAGCAAGGTTGTACGCGTACTAAATGATGACGGCACAGTAGAACCTCGCACAGTAGAAGTGGGCATTGATAACCGAGTAAATGCGCAAATTTTAAGCGGATTGGAAGAAGGTGAGCAAGTCATCATCGGCGAAGCTAGTGCCAAAGCTCCAGGTAACCGTGGTGGTGGTGGTGGTACTCGTATACCTGGTACTCCAAGGATGTAATTAATTCTTTGACTATGTTAACGATAAAAGGGCTTGAGCAACTTAGCCCTTTTCTCACGACACTCACTATCTTTGATTAAAGACATTGCTATGACTATATCTCAATCTACTAAACAGCCGACTGACAGCACTAGTGCTTCGATAGAAACCAAATCACCGAATAATATCAATACTGCAGCTACCGCTGACAAGCCAATTATGGAGCTGTCGGGTATTATTCGAGAGTTTGCTGCCGGAGAGCAAACCATTCGCGTATTGCACGAGGTTAATTTAACGATTAATCAAGGTGAAATGGTCGCGATTATCGGGCAATCTGGCTCTGGTAAGTCTACACTAATGAATATCTTGGGTTGCTTAGATCAGGCGACAGCAGGTGACTATAAGATTTATGGCCAATCAGCAAACAAGCTAGAGGCAGATGAATTGGCTGAGTTACGCCGAGAGCATTTTGGCTTTATCTTTCAGCGCTACCACCTGCTTGGTGACATTAGCGCTAAAGATAACGTTGCCGTCCCTGCCGTATATGCTGGTATGAACACTGAGGCACGAATCAATCGCGCAGAAAAGCTCTTGACTGATCTAGGTCTTGGTGAAAAAGTAAATAATCGTCCTAGCCAGCTCTCAGGCGGCCAACAGCAGCGTGTTTCTGTTGCTCGTGCCCTGATGAATGGTGGCGATGTTATCTTAGCAGATGAGCCAACTGGTGCACTAGATAGCAAATCTGGCGAAGACGTGATGGCGATCTTACATGATCTAAATGCTAAAGGTCATACCATTATCATGGTCACTCATGATCCCAAACTTGCTGCCCAAGCCGAACGAGTTATTGAGTTAAAAGATGGTTACGTCATTGCAGATTACAAAACTGAGCATTATAAACCGACAACTCAACACCCAGAATCTATCCTCGGTGGACATCGTAAAAGTGCCTTTGGCAGTTTTGTGGATCGTTTGCTCGAAGCTTTTAAAATGTCCTTACTTGCCATGCGTGCACACAAGATGCGCACCTTGCTGACCATGTTAGGCATTATCATCGGTATCGCTGCGGTTGTGTCTATCGTTGGTCTTGGTCAAGGCTCTCAGCAGCAAATTCTCGCAAATATTAGCTCGCTAGGAACCAATACCATCACCGTCAATGACGGCTACCCTAGAGGCGACCCGCGACGTAAATATAATGACGACAACCTCACACCAGAAGATGCAGAAGCGGTCAGCAGTCAACCGTATGTTATCAATGTGAGCCCTCAAGTCAATACCAGCTCTAGTGTACGCTATCGCAGCGTGCAGGAAGACTCGACCATCAATGGTGTTGGTGAGTATTATCTAGAGGTCACTGGTGAGACGCTGGCATTAGGTCAAGGTTTCGATTCGCAAAGTATCGACCTTCGCAGTCAAGATATTATTATCGATGACAATGCCAAGAGTGCTTTTTTTGCAGATATAGATAACCCTATCGGAGAAGTCATACTCATCGGTAGTGTGCCTGGACGCGTGGTTGGCGTCCTTGAGGCAAGCGACGGTGGCTTTGGACCAAGTAGCACGACACCTGTCATATATATGCCTTATACCACTGTGATGTCACGTATAACTGGTAGTGCAAATATTGATAGTTTTATAGCACTGTTAGATGATAGTGTCTCATCTAGTGTAGCTGAGTCAGCTATTTCCGACATAATAGAAGGTCGCCATGGTAAAGATGATTTTAATATTATTAACTCAGATTCTATTCGTCAGACCATTGAATCAACGACAGGTACTATGACACTGCTCATCTCATCGGTTGCTGTTATCTCATTGATCGTTGGTGGTATTGGTGTGATGAATATTATGCTAGTATCGGTCACGGAACGCACTAATGAAATTGGTGTACGTATGGCAGTTGGGGCTCGTCAAAACGATATCATGCAGCAGTTTTTGATAGAAGCCGTACTCGTCTGTATTTTGGGCGGCTTATTAGGTATTGGACTGGCCTTTGCTATTGGTGAAATCATTAATAATTTTGCTGGTGATAGCTTTAAAGTGATTTACTCACCAACCTCTATCATTGCTGCATTTATATGTTCAACACTGATTGGTGTCGTATTTGGATTCTTGCCAGCGCGTAATGCTGCTAAATTAGATCCTGTTGAAGCACTGTCTAGGGACTAAAACGTCGCGACTGACGTTTTAAATAGGCATTTACTGCCATGAAACAGCCACCAATAAGCCAAATTATATAAAAAAACGCATTTTTTCGCATTAATTGCACTTTTTTTATATTACGGGGTTGTAATTGTCCTGATAGTGTATATAATGTGCTCTCACGTTTAGGGATAGAAATTCTTTAAACGTTGAAACAAACTTAATGCCTCTTTTAATGTTGATTAACCTAATATTAAAAATTAAGTTTAAAGACATTTTTTAGATGTCTAGTTTTAATAAGTTTGCCTTCAAGGAAATTTATCTTGTAGTAGATATAAACCTAGTAAAGGTATAGAGTTTTTAGAATTTACGAAAATGTAAATTCTCTTGCACTCAGATGAAGTACTACTTCATTTTATCTTCGCTCAGGGCCGATAGCTCAGTTGGTAGAGCAGTTGACTTTTAATCAATTGGTCCCGCGTTCGAGTCGCGGTCGGCCCACCATATTTAGTATTATGCTTGTTATGTACATTGCCCTATCAGGTATTGGCATAATAAGTAACAAAGTTTAAGAAGCTTTCTTTTAGAAAACTTCACCGAATTTACGAAGTTGTAAATTCACTTGCAGAGTTAAAAAAGCCATGCTTTTTTATATACTCTTCAGGGCCGATAGCTCAGTTGGTAGAGCAGTTGACTTTTAATCAATTGGTCCCGCGTTCGAGTCGCGGTCGGCCCACCATATTTAGAAAACCCAGTCATTATGTTAATAGTGACTGGGCTTTTTTTTGTTTAAAATTTCACTTTATTTTTTACGGTTTCGTTTAAAAATAGTGAAGTCAGCGTCTTTTCGCCACAGTAGCTTATGCTTAATCGTGTCTTTAATCGTCCGTGGATGCTTGGGTGCTTGCGTAATCAGCATATCAAACGTTTCTGCGTCGATTGCCAGCTCACATCCATGTGCCATCATGACCATAGAAGGTTTTAACGCCTTTATTCTTTGTAGTGACTGAATATAGACTTTAGGATCATAAATAGGAAAAGGCGCCACGAACTTATGACGCAGTTTGATAATTAAATCTGCCGTATAGACTTGCCGACTTGGTATATGAAATAGAGATAAATCACGATCTGTATGACCGGGTGTTTCCAGTACTCGCCATTCATCAAATTTTGGCACGCTATCCCCATCTTTAACGATAATATCAGGCGTAAGATGGGCAGGATAATACAGATTTTTAAGGGAGCGACCTTGACGTCTGGCCACATAATGCGCAAGATTTATATCCACAAAATGCATGGCATGCCCACCGATACCGCGATACCATTGATGCTTTTTTTCTGCCGAAACAATGATACAGCCCGTCTCTTTTCTAAATTGATGAGCGCCGCCTGCATGATCAGGATGCATATGGGTCACCACGACGACTTTTAGATCGCTGATTGGTCGCTGTAACGTCGTTCTAATATAATCTAATACCATCGCTACATCAGGGCGGCAACCACCGTCCAGCAGCATGATTTTATCTGGATATACCGCAAGATAAGTACTTTGGATATATCCTTCTAAACGTATAATTTCACATAAACTCATTTGCATTCCCTGCTACATGATTGCTCACTGTTATAGTATCCCTACTATAGGAGGCGCTTTTAATGCGCCTTAATAGGATTTAGTATAGCGCCCACCATTCAACTTGTAATGACTTTGAGTGAACGCTTGTGACTATTTTTCTTGAGATGGGCTTTATCTGAAATAGGTTTGCTTCTTAGCTCTTTTTTTGGCTTAATCATCATTGGCTAAAAAGCAAAAACCTAACATTAATGTTAGGTTTTTATTTGAGTTTTTACTGCCTATTAATTCATGCTGTTTTTAAATTAGAATGGTAAAACCAATGCCTCTTTATCGTCACTGGTGATTTCCATATACTGATAAATTCCTTTTCTATCATAAATCTGGGTTTCTAAAGAGTAGCCAAACCCTGGTTGATATGCTCGGCCCATTTGAGCAACTCCATCACTACCCAATGCAATTGCCATCAGATACTGCTGCTCACTGGTATTTTTAGAGGCCTCTAATGACATATCAGTGGGGTTATTTAGATAAATTACTTTTTTCCCAGCTACTGTTTTGACGCCTTCTTCTAGTATTTGAGGTGAAACATTATAATTGATGGCATAAGTACAAACTGGTTGTATATTATACAAAGTAGCACCAAGAATGTCTTTGTTAAAGACCAGTCCACTGTTACTCAATTTAAGCGCACAAACCAAATCTTCAATTTTTGAGTGAGCGTCACGATACGCTTTTAATGTTGAATACTTGTTGGCATCTCCTGATTGATTATTTCCTGAGAAAAAATCCACATCTTCAAGCGTTATTACCTCACCTTGCGTTAAAATAAAGTCGATATTGTATCTTTTAGCCCCGCCCGGAAGACCTACCGCTTTAATAATAACGTCATATTTTGAGCTGCCTTTATCAAAAATCAGCTTACCCGCGCCTACCTTAAAATCACTTCTATAATCAGGAAACGTAAGTTCGTCGCGGCTGCCCCATTTGCCATTGTAGCTTAGAGTATCTCCAGTAAAGTATCTATTATAAAAAAAGTCTTCCGTAATACCATCACTGACTGAGAGCCATTGCTTTAATGCAGGCTCATACATCCAATGGCGTTCAACAATTTTATTTAAACTTTCGTCCAGCTTGTACTGTTTAACAAAAGTACAATATGTTCGATTCTTGTCCGTACAGCTATAACCCTGCGGGTTATTATCCTCGTAGCGACCAATGTCAATATCAAATATTCCTGTTTTAAGGTCATTCAATCCGTCATTATTAGCTTCAATATCTAATGGCTTATTATTGAGAGGTAATGAAGGTAGGGTCAAAGTATCTTTTAGCTCTACTGCTTCAGGTTTCGGTATTTCAGGTCTGGGTTTTGAATTTTCTGGCTTGGGTTTTTCGGGTTTCGGTTTTTCAGTATTTATCTGTTCGTTAGAAGCAGCATTATCGCTGCCACTTGATCCGCCACAACCTACTAGACTGCCTGTCAGTAGAATCAACAAACTAAGTGATAAATTCTTATTAAGTGTTTTCACGATAAAAATTCCGGACGAATAGTATTGTTAGATAATTTAAACTTTATTTAACAAAAAAACAACTAAAATACACATTGAGTTTTTATTCTATTTTCAAATATTTGGGCGCTACCAAGCACTCTGAAATTAGCTTTAAAAATTCAATAAAAAACCCAGCGCTAAGGCTGAGTTCTTTATTAGAGGTCTAAAAAAACTACGCCAAATCACGAACCTTTGGCTCACGTTCCCACAGACGAGATTTGGCATTCTCAATAAAAGTATCCAATTCAGCTAGTGGCGTGACAAAGGCATCTTTTTCGATAGGTAGCTTACTTAAGATAAACTCATCGGTCGCGCCGCAATAAGCAATGGCTTTGCAATGACCATACGCATCGTTGAACCAATCTAATGCTGAGCTGTCTTTGGCTAGCTTCTTAGCTTGCTCTGGCATAATGATACTCACGACTGCGTCAAACATCACTGATGGACCGCCAGCGAGACGCTCATCAGCCTGTATGCGCGTCTCATCATCTAAGACAACTTCCTTATTGGGTGCAACGATTTTCACGCTAGCACCCTGCGCTTTTGCCGCCTCTTCGAACTTTTTGATTTCACTATGCTTTGAGCCTTCAGCGACCAAGATACCAATCAAACGGCCTTTTAAACTCTTAGGCGTTAGACCAATCGTTTGTACTGCTTTCGATGTCGCCATATCCTGTACAGGAGCAGCGGCATCAGCAGGCTCTGGCAGTTCCATACCTAGCGCTTTTGCCACACGATTTGCCAAGTCTTCATCGATATGCGGTAGATGACTCAGCATACGCGTACGTACATGCGCCGTATCTACTTTACCTAGCTCAAAGGCATAAGCAGAAGCAATGTGCGCTTGCTCAGCTGGTGTTTGGCTACGATAGAACATGCGCGGTTGACTATAATGATCGGCAAAGCTCTCTGCGCGCACGCGACCTTTCACACCATCATCCAACTGCTCATGGAATGATTCAAAGCCACGCTTGGCGCTTTCACGTGGTCTGGTTGGGTCTAAACTTTGTGGTTCATAGAGTACACGAGTCTTAGGTACTTGCATCTGCATATGACCATCTTGCTGATTATTGGCAAACGGACATTTCGGCGCGTTGATTGGAATTTGGGCAAAATTAGGCGAACCTAAACGTGATAATTGCGTGTCTAGATAACTGAACAAACGACCTTGTAATAATGGATCGTTACTGAAGTCGATACCTGGTGGCAGATGCGATGGACAGAACGCCACTTGCTCCGTTTCTGCAAAGAAATTATCGGGATAACGGTTCAGCACCATTTTACCCACGACTTTCACTGGCACCATCTCTTCTGGAATCAGCTTGGTGGCATCTAGATGATCAAACGGGAATTTATCAGCCTCTTCTTCAGTAAATAACTGGACGCCAAACTCCCATTCAGGATAGTCGCCATTATTAATGGCTTCAAACAAATCACGGCGATGATAATCAGGGTCAGCGCCTGAGATTTTTACCGCCTCATCCCACGTGGTTGACTGTACACCGAGTACAGGTTTCCAATGGAAACGGACAAAGGTACTCTTGCCTTCTTTGTTGATTAAACGATAGCTGTGAATACCAAAGCCTTCCATCATGCGTAAACTGCGTGGTAGTGCACGATCACTCATCAGCCAAATTAAATTATGCATGGTCTCAGGACTTAATGACACAAAGTCCCAAAAGGTGTCATGCGCCGAAGCAGCTTGCGGAAATCCACGATCCGGCTCTGGTTTGACCGCATGAATGAGGTCTGGAAACTTCATCGCATCTTGAATAAAGAAAATTGGCATGTTGTTACCCACGATGTCCCAATTACCTTCTTCGGTATAAATCTTCACAGCAAAACCACGCACATCACGTGGCGTATCTTTTGAGCCTTTGTTACCTGCAACCGTAGAAAAACGGGTAAATAAAGGCGTCTGTTTACCTGTTTCAGTCAAAATTTTCGCCGTGGTGTATTTTTCGAGCGACTCAGTGAGTTCAAAATAACCGTGAGCAGCACTACCACGCGCATGAACAATACGCTCAGGAATACGCTCATGGTCAAAATGATGGATTTTTTCTCGTAACACAAAGTCCTCTAATAAGGTTGGCCCACGTGCGCCTGCTTTTAGAGAGTTTTGATTGTCAGAGATGATGACACCTTGTTGGGTCGTCAATACTTTGGTGTCATCCCCTGCGCGCTGGTGAGTCTCACCGCCATTGCCACGTTCCGTATTCATATCTTTAGCGGGGTCAGTATGATCAATATTATTTTTCATTATGCATCCTAGCTAGTAATTAAAAGTAGGCTCTATTTCTTTAGAACTTTTGTATAGAGCTGTCTTTAATATTAGCCAAAAAATATGACTAATTCATGGCACTCCTTGTTGATATTTGGTTAAAGTTTGCAGCCGTGATAAAGCCGTAATTTCAGCGTATTTAAACAGAGCCTCAACGTTGACGATAGATTCTTGTCATGTAGTGATTTTTTAAGGTATGCTCTTAGGAAGCATTAAAACAGTTGATAAATAAAATGGGCATGGTTTTAGCCAACTATTTATCTTTTTTATACGATTATAAGGCGACATACCATGTTATCAACTTCAAAGACTACGTCCAAAAAACCTTATCACTCATTGCTAATGGGTGCGTCAATCGGACTAATGGCACTGACTTTCAGCCAAACAGCTGCCGCCATTACAACCAAAAATATTACCTATACCGTGGATGATCAAGCATACGAAGGCTATTACGCCAAAGCCGACAAAGCTAATGCGCCTTTTATCCTACTCATTCATGATTGGGATGGATTGACAGACTATGAGCGCAAACGTGCTGACATGTTAGCCACGGAGGGCTACAACGTATTGGCGGCAGACATGTTCGGGCAAGGCGTTCGTCCTACTTCTATTGAAGAAAACAAACGCTTAACTGGGGAATTATACGATAATCGCAATAAAATGCGCCGCATACTTCAAGGTGCGTTGAATGCTGGAAGACTACAAGGTAATGATGTGCGTAAAGGCACTACCATGGGATATTGTTTTGGCGGTACCGTTGCTCTGGAGCTGGCGCGCTCAGGATTTGAGCAAAAAGCATTTGTACCCTTCCATGGTGCCTTCGATATTCCAACAGGTCAAAGTTATGACAAGACAACTGGAGAAATCTTAGTATTCCATGGCTCTGCTGATGAATCTGTCTCTCTAGAGAGCTTCGCAACTTTGGGTAAGACATTAGAAGCAGCAAAAGTACCGCATGAGATGGTGACATATAGTGGTGCACCACATGCCTTTAGCGTGTTCGGCAGTGATAGATATGATGCACGTGCCGATGAGCGCTCGTGGAAACGCTATTTGGATTTTTTAGCAAATGAATATAAATAACTTTAATTCATATCCTATAAGAACAGCGACCCTTAATTATTAACCAGCCTATCTCATTGATAAATGAGTCGATTAAAAGCCAAGGAAGCCAATTATGTTATTGAAGAACGACGTATTGCGTGCGCGTGTTAGATTGTTAGGCGCATTTTTAGGTGAGGCCATTTCTCGCCAATCTGGGGAGGATACCCTACGTACTATCGAAACATTGCGCAAGGGCTTTATTCAGGAGCGCCGCGAGCATAATCCAGCACACAAACAGCAGCTGATCGATCTTATTGCCTCATTAGACAATCAAACCTTAAAAAACGTCATTCGCGCATTCTCTATTTACTTTTTCCTTGCCAATTTAACTGAAGAAAACTATCTGCGTGAGCAACGCCGTACTATGCGTGCTCAGTCCAATCAAAGCTGGGAAGGATCCTTTCGCCGCACCTTGTTAGAATGCCGTGAGCGGCAAATCGAACCTGCGCAAATCAAAGAGCTTATTGATCACCTTAAATTTATTCCTGTTTTTACGGCTCATCCTACCGAAGCCCGTAGACGCACCACCATGAATATCTTGCAAACCCTCTATGAGCATACCGATGCCATGAGCGACTATCCCGAAGGCAGCCTAGCCTTTATGCAAGCTAAGCAAAAGACAGCAGAAACCATTGACTTGCTGTGGTCGTCAGACGAAGTTCGCAGCCGAAAACCTTTGGTTTATGATGAAATAAACAACGGCTTACACTATTTTGATGCCAGCTTATTCACTGCCATTCCCAAAGTATATCGTAATATAAAAGACGCTATCGTCGATATCTATCCTGAGTTAATCAACTACCCTTTACCCGCCTTTGTCAGTTTTGGCTCTTGGATTGGCGGCGATAGAGATGGCAATCCATTCGTCACCCATGAAACCACTGAAATGGCGGTATTGATGCATGCTAATACCGTGCTACGCCATTACCAAGTGTTGATCAGAAAATTGCGTCGTGAGCTGATTCATAGCGATACTATCGTCGATATCGCGCCAGAGATTTATACCCGTATCAAAGACTACAACACACTCGATCAAAAAGTCTTTTGCTACAATCCTGATGATTACAATAATGAGCCGTACCGAAGACTGCTGTCCATTATTCTGGCTAAAATAAAAGCGACCAACCAGCATATCCAAAGCCAAGGCACAGATGAGGAGGCTGCAAAAGAGGCTTACTCAACACCGACGGCCTTGCTAGATGATTTACGCCTTATTCGCAAAAGTGTCAATACTCATGACAAAGCGCATGGCGAAGGCTTACTGCTTGATACCATTCGCCTAGTCAAAACCTGTGGATTCCATTTAGCCTCGCTAGATATTCGCCAAGATTCAGGTTATCACGGCGAAGTCATTGCAGATATTTTTGCTAGCGCCTCGAATCTGCCCGACTATCACACTCTCAGCGAAACAGAGCGGCAAGAATGGCTAACGCGTTTGCTAGAAAAGCCAGGTGCACCGCTGATTTATACCGACAACTTAAGCGCGCAAACACACGAACAGCTTGCTCTGATGAATTCTGTCGCTAAACTGCGTAAACTGGTCGGCGACGATACTTTTGGTAGCTATGTAATTTCGATGACCAATAACGCCAGTCAGCTATTAGAAGTGCTGCTACTGATGCGTTTTGCAGGTTTATCGGGTATTGATAAGAACGGGCATTTATTTTCTGCCCTACCAGTTGCGCCACTGTTTGAAACCATCGAAGATTTAAAAAATATCGATAAAATTATGCCAATGGTGTTGGACAATCGGCTATATCGTGATTTACTTGAGCACTCAGGAAACATTCAAGAGATTATGCTTGGCTACTCAGATTCCTCTAAAGATGGCGGCATTATTACCTCCGCTTGGCAGTTATATAGTGCCCAGCAAACCATCACCGATATCGCCAATCAATATGGTATCACCACCCGCCTGTTCCATGGTCGTGGTGGTTCCGTCAGTCGTGGTGGTGGCTCAACCCATCAAGCCATCGCTGCTCAGCCTGCTGGCACTTTACATGGACAGATCAAGTTCACTGAACAAGGCGAAGTACTTTACGCCAAGTATGCCAATCCAGATACTGCCGTGTTTGAATTAACCATGGGAATCACGGGAGCGCTAAAAGCCAGCTCGTCACGATTTGTCGAACAACCCAAACAGCTAGATAGCTATGAAGCGTTGTTTGCTGATTTGGCAGATGCAGGCGAACAGCAATATCGAGAGCTGACGGATAATACAGAGGGCTTCTATCAGTTTTATTCTGAGGCCACACCAGTACAAGAGATTTCATTGCTCAATATTGGCTCGCGTCCTGCTCACCGTAAAAAAGGACTGCCGAGCAAATCGACGATTCGGGCGATACCATGGGTATTTGGCTGGTCATTGGCGCGCTTTACCCTTCCCGCTTGGTATGGCGTGGGCAGTGCTTTAGATAGCGTCAAAAAAGACGAAGCGTTAATGAAGGAGATGAATAAAAACTGGCCATTTTTCAATGTCTTTATCAGTAATATTGAAATGGCTTTTACCAAATCCGAGATGAATATCGCCCGTGCATACAGTCAACTGTGTAAAGACGAAAGCTTACGTGAGCAAGTCATGCAGGCAGTGATTGATGAGCATGAACTGACGCACGCAGGTCTCAACTCCTTGCTAGAGCAGGCGTCTTTACTCTCAAACCAACAAGACTTGGCTCATTCATTGGAATGGCGTAACGCCTATTTAGATCCCATTAACTACATCCAGATTGAGCTACTCAAGCGTATGCGCCAATCCGATAACACTGACAATGACAATCTGGAAAATGACGATAGACCTGCTGTCGAAGATGCATTAATTCGTAGTATCAACGCTTTGGCAGCAGGGCTACGCAATACAGGTTAGTATTTATAAATAGGTTGATCTTTACTGATTGGAACTTACATAAAGCTGAGTTGATTCATAGTGTTATCACAGTGAACCAACTCAGCTTTTTACGTTAATAGAGTTTTTCAAATACTAATATTTGATTGTTAGATGGCATCTCATAACGCTTATTTAACGTTAAATGATGTGTATTTGCCAAATCTATAACGTCTTCTAAATGACGGATGCCGCTGTTAGCATCGCGCTGGCGCAAGCTATGGTCAAACTGACGATTGCTTGCGCTGCTATAACTGCCATTTTCGTTAAAGGGTCCATAAATGATGAACTTACCATTTAAGGGTAGCATATCACCGACCAATTGGAATAATTTAGCCACTAAAGACCACGACATGATATGCAAGGTATTGGCGGTAAATACCGCATCATACGGTATATCGACCGCATTTTTCATTGGCACTGAATCACACGATACATCAAAAGTAAGCGGTGTATATAAATTAGGGGCAGGATAGGCAGCATGCCAAGCATTGATGGTGGCGTGATTAGCCAACATATCACTGGTCTGCCATGTTAAATGAGTCAATCTAGGGGCAAAATACACACTATGCTGACCCGTACCTGACCCAACCTCTAACACATGAATAGAACCTTGCAACTCTTGCTGTAAAAATTCTAGAATCGGCTGCTTATTATTTTCACACGCTTGAGAAAATGCTATTCCAGTAGGAGCAATCGATTGGCTATTATCTAAATCATCATTCAACACTGCTAATATCCTTATATATCTTCATTACTGTAGCTTTGATATTAATAATGGCGACAAGCAAAGCGTCGAAAAAACTAATAAATACCCGCTTCTACCCCAGCTGCCAGTGTCATCGCTAGCTCTTCGACTTGATCAGTAAAGATTTCTTGCCAATCACCTTGTAAAATCAGCGCCTCTTGCACCCATGACCAGCGCAGTCCTGTGGTAATGGTTTTGAGCGCAAGCTTAGTACCTGTCCCATCATGCCCAGCTCGAATATATACCGCAAACGGCATGCCCTGCTTCTTCTCTAACGCCCGATAATAACAGCGATCAAAAAAGTCTTTGGTCAGTCCTGCCATATAAGCCAAGTTCTCAGTCGTCCCTAATAATAGCGCGTCAGCTGCCAATACATCTTCAGGCTGGGTATCTTGGGGAGATTTGATTATGACATTGATATCTATATCAGGATGATTGGCACCATCATAAGCCGCTTGCGCCAACTTCTTAGTATTAGGTGATGGCGCATGCGCAACAATAAGTAAGGTTTTGCTAGCCATCTCAACCATCCTTATAAAGGTCACTGGTTTTTGGAATTAACAATTCTTGGAATCAGTAGTTCTTAGAATTAAAAGCTCTTAGAATTAATGGCTTCTGGAATGAATAGTCACTTTTTGAATGATATCAGGATGGATACTTTTCGCAACTGGACAAGTAAGCGCGGTGTTATAGAATATCTTTTGCGTTTTATCATCTAATGGTTGATTAAAAGTAATAACAACATGTACTTCACTGACTCGTCTTGGATCAGCAGCCATTATTTTGGTCACTTCAGCTGTAGTGCCTGCAATATCGATATCCATATCACGAGCTTTGATACCGATAATCGTCAACATACAACTGGCTAAGCTAGTCGCCAATAAATCAGTCGGCGAAAATGCTTCGCCTTTGCCGTGATTATCAGTCGGTGCATCAGTAATGATTTCATTATTTGACTGCAAATGAATGGCGGTGGTACGCAAATCGCCTTGGTAGGTCACTTTTGATGTCGTCATAGCTTGTCCTTTATAAACTATAAAACAGTGTGAATGTTACTGTTTAAAATATATTTTAATCAAGAGATGGAAGGTTTTTATCGCATCTTTGTGCATTGGAATGAGCTAGTACTCTTCCTACAGAAGTAACTTCAGCACCTATATTTATACTATTCCACCACTTCTTAAGAGTATTTAAATTAGCTCTTTCATCCCAGTGTTCTATAAATAATCGAGTATTTTCATTCTTAATATTTATATCTTGCGAATAAAGATCATATATCGTATTGATTGCTTTTTTCTGACTATCTGATAAAGCTATAGACTTAGGAATAAAAAACCCTTGCTGAAAAAGCTGTTTTGTTAAGACAAGAGATTCAATATGCTGTCTATTTGAAATAGGTACTCTTACAAATTCAGGGTTCAGAGCATGCTCAATTATAATATCTTTAGGTAATTTATTTGCTTCAATAATACTCATTGCTCTATCAAAATTTTCAGAGTTTTTCTTTATCCCTACATCTACATATCCATATAATTGCTCAGGGTAATAATCCTCTATTTTCTTTAAGGTACCAATTGGACTCAAACGCACAGCGTCTAATATATCTAAATGATCTAGCCAATCTCTACCCAAAGGTAAACTTCCATATAAAACTTTCCCGAATAGTTCATTTAAAACATCTAACCCTTGAAATATATCTCCTGTTAGTGGTAAGAAACTATTTATGCTATGGAACACCGTTAATCCAAGTAAGGCATCATCGTCTATTTCATCTACAATTTTTACAGCACGGCTGATTCCTGCACGTGCTACTCTATTTTTTCTCTTTTGGAATCTATGTACTAACAATTCGGAAAGAAGTTCATAGTCAACGGGTCTTTCGGTAGCAGCAGCTGTTTTTTGAGCTTCGACAAGTAATAATTGAAAGCTTGGATCTGCAAATACTTCTAAAGCACCTTCTAAATCTTCCATCTTAGGCATCAGTCTATTCTCAAACTCATCAATTCTAATTTGAGCGATTTTCATTGCCTCTTCAGAGTACTTATCTTTCAACTGTAAATTCATTTCTTGAAAAACCTCACGAGCTCGCTTTTCATCTATACCTAGTATATTAACAGTCATTTCTTTGGATTGAAGGTTATTAGAGTTATCACCTGCTTGTTGGTTCTGCCTATTCATCATTTTTTTTATTTCCTATATTTAAACTTCCTCCAACTTGTATATTTGTTGAATTATCACCGCCTTTTTGAACCTGTTTATTTTTTCGATTAAAGAAAAACCACCCTATTACCGAGAGAGGTAAAGCGACAGCCGCTCCACTAAATAACCAATCTTTGTTTGCAATAACCCAGTTCATAATTAAATACTCTAATAGTTCACAACATCTTGATAAAATTATATTAATTTAACTACAATATCATAAACACATATTAACATTTTATGTTCCAATAAAAATTAATCTCCCACGCAAAGAAAAACCCCCTCCGACATAAGTCAAAGGGGGTTTTACTTTAGAATAGAGAGCTGACGATGACCTACTCTCACATGGGCGAACCCACACTACCATTGGCGCAATGATGTTTCACTTCTGAGTTCGGGAAGGGATCAGGTGGTGCCATCATGCTATTGTCGTCAGCAAAGGGGGTTAGATATGAGTCTGTTATTTTTATTGTTTGACGTCAAGTATTAGCTTGTTGTCGATCAACTTGTAACCTAACTGAATCAAGGTTAAAGGTGATATCGAAATATTCTCTCGTTTCTATAAGCTTTCGCTTATACAAGATAGATTAATTAGAGCTTTCATACAAACCACTTGGGTGTTGTATGGTCAAGCCAAACGAGCAATTAGTACAGGTTAGCTACATGCATCGCTGCACTTCCACACCCTGCCTATCAACGTCGTAGTCTTCAACGGCTCTTTAGGGAAATCTAATCTTGAGGTGGGCTTCCCGCTTAGATGCTTTCAGCGGTTATCCCATCCGAACGTAGCTACCGGGCAATGCCACTGGCGTGACAACCCGAACACCAGAGGTTCGTCCACTCTGGTCCTCTCGTACTAGGAGCAGATCCTCTCAAATTTCCAACGCCCACGGTAGATAGGGACCGAACTGTCTCACGACGTTCTAAACCCAGCTCGCGTACCTCTTTAAATGGCGAACAGCCATACCCTTAGGACCTGCTTCAGCCCTAGGATGAGATGAGCCGACATCGAGGTGCCAAACACCGCCGTCGATATGAACTCTTGGGCGGTATCAGCCTGTTATCCCCAGAGTACCTTTTATCCGTTGAGCGATGGCCCTTCCATACAGAACCACCGGATCACTAAGACCTACTTTCGTACCTGCTCGACTTGTGGGTCTCGCAGTTAAGCGCGCTTTTGCCTTTATACTCTACGACCGATTTCCGACCGGTCTGAGCGCACCTTCGTACTCCTCCGTTACTCTTTAGGAGGAGACCGCCCCAGTCAAACTACCCACCATACATTGTCCTCGGTATTGTTATACCTGAGTTAGAACCCCAACATGACCAGGGTGGTATTTCAAGATTGGCTCCACCGAGACTAGCGTCTCGGCTTCAAAGCCTCCCACCTATCCTGCACAAGTCAGGTCAAAGTTCAATGTAAAGCTGTAGTAAAGGTTCACGGGGTCTTTCCGTCTAGCCGCGGGTACACAGCATCTTCACTGCGATTTCGATTTCACTGAGTCTCTGCTGGAGACAGCGCTGCCATCATTATGTCATTCGTGCAGGTCGGAACTTACCCGACAAGGAATTTCGCTACCTTAGGACCGTTATAGTTACGGCCGCCGTTTACTGGGGCTTCGATCAAGAGCTTCGCTTACGCTAACCCCATCAATTAACCTTCCAGCACCGGGCAGACATCACACCCTATACGTCCACTTTCGTGTTTGCAGAGTGCTGTGTTTTTAATAAACAGTTGCAGCAGCCTGGTATCTGCGACTGCCAACAGCTCAAGGAGCGTGTCCTATCACCATCAGCAGCGTACCTTCTCCCGAAGTTACGGTACCATTTTGCCTAGTTCCTTCAGCAGAGTTCTCTCAAGCGCCTTGGTATTCTCTACCTGATCACCTGTGTCGGTTTAGGGTACGATTCGTTTATAACTATTGCTTAGAAGCTTTTCCTGGAAGCATGGTATTTGCCACTTCACTGTACAAGTACAGCTTGCTATCAGATCTCAGCCATGTAGTAGCCCGGATTTACCTAAGCCACAAGCCTACATCCTTTCACCTGGACAACCAACGCCAGGCTGACATAACCTTCTCCGTCCCTCCATCGCATTATAAACAAGTATCGGAATATTAACCGATTTCCCATCGACTACGCCTTTCGGCCTCGCCTTAGGGGTCGACTCACCCAGCCCCGATTAACGTTGGACTGGAACCCTTGATCTTCCGGCGTGCGAGCTTTTCACTCGCATTATCGTTACTCACGTCAGCATTCGCTCTTGTGATACCTCCAGCATGCCTTACGACACACCTTCACAGGCTTACACAACGCTCCCCTACCACTTGAAAACAAATTCAAATCCGCAGCTTCGGCTCCTAGTTTGAGCCCCGTTACATCTTCCGCGCGGGCCGACTCGACTAGTGAGCTATTACGCTTTCTTTAAAGGATGGCTGCTTCTAAGCCAACCTCCTAGCTGTCTATGCCTTCCCACCTCGTTTCCCACTTAACTAGGAATTTGGGGCCTTAGCTGGCGGTCTGGGTTGTTTCCCTCTCCACAATGGACGTTAGCACCCACTGTGTGTCTCCCGGATATCACTCATCGGTATTCGGAGTTTGCATCGGTTTGGTAAGTCGGTATGACCCCCTAGCCGAAACAGTGCTCTACCCCCAATGGTGTTCGTCCGAGGCGCTACCTAAATAGCTTTCGGGGAGAACCAGCTATCACCGAGTTTGATTAGCCTTTCACCCCTATCCACAAGTCATCCCCTGGCTTTTCAACGACAGTGGGTTCGGTCCTCCGGTGCCTGTTACGGCACTTTCAACCTGCTCATGGATAGATCACTCGGTTTCGGGTCTATACCCTGCAACTAAACGCCCTATTAAGACTCGGTTTCCCTACGGCTCCCCTAAACGGTTAACCTTGCTACAGAATATAAGTCGCTGACCCATTATACAAAAGGTACGCGGTCACCCTAATAAATTAAGGCTCCCACTGCTTGTACGCACACGGTTTCAGGTTCTATTTCACTCCCCTCACAGGGGTTCTTTTCGCCTTTCCCTCACGGTACTGGTTCACTATCGGTCAGTCAGGAGTATTTAGCCTTGGAGGATGGTCCCCCCATCTTCAAACAGGATTTCTCGTGCCCCGCTCTACTTAATATGTTAACGCTAATGTTTCGAATACAGGACTATCACCTACTACGGTCAGCTTTCCCACGCTGTTCTTCTACATTAGCATTAATCGGCTTCTCCCCGTTCGCTCGCCGCTACTAGGGGAATCTCATTTGATGTCTATTCCTAAGGGTACTGAGATGTTTCACTTCCCCTCGTTCGCTTCTTGTACAAGTACAAGATACCTACCTTATGGTAGGTGGGTTTCCCCATTCAGAAATCTCCGGATCACAGGATATTGCCGCCTCCCCGAAGCTTATCGCAGGCTGTCACGTCTTTCATCGCCTCTGACTGCCAAGGCATCCACCATGTGCGCTTCATTACTTGACCATACAACCCCAAGTAGTCTTTCGACTGCTAAGTGTTATAAAGTCTAATTATGATAACGATATCACCTATGTTTATACGCTTGATTCAGTTCTCTTATTACTTTTTTAATCACTCACCCCTGGGATAACAACTGATGTCGTTAAGAGGTGAGTGATTAAGGTTAGGAACAACGCGTGAACACGTGTTCCTAACCCAGACTCATATCTATGTTTTTAAATAGTCTCTATGCTCTCGTCGAGTCACAGATTCTGTATAAAACAGAAAGAAGTAATCGTGTCTTTATTCAAAGATAAATCACTTGTTTCTATTTATACTATTAGCACTTAAAGCTTATTCGTCTATAGTGGTGGAGCCAAACGGAGTCGAACCGTTGACCTCCTGCGTGCAAGGCAGGCGCTCTACCAACTGAGCTATGGCCCCATTATAAAATGGTGGGTCTAAGTGGACTTGAACCACTGACCCCCGCGTTATCAACACGGTGCTCTAACCAGCTGAGCTACAGACCCAATTACGCTTGTTAAAACGTAAGCTTAAACTAAAGAACAACTTGTTGTGAATTCTTGCTGACCGAATGCCATCTATAAGGAGGTGATCCAGCCGCAGGTTCCCCTACGGCTACCTTGTTACGACTTCACCCCAGTCATCAACCACACCGTGGTGAACGCTCCCCCGAAGGTTAAGCTATCCACTTCTGGTGCAATCAACTCCCATGGTGTGACGGGCGGTGTGTACAAGGCCCGGGAACGTATTCACCGCGGCATTCTGATCCGCGATTACTAGCGATTCCTACTTCATGGAGTCGAGTTGCAGACTCCAATCTGGACTACGATAGGCTTTTTGAGATTCGCATCACATCGCTGTGTAGCTGCCCTCTGTACCTACCATTGTAGCACGTGTGTAGCCCTGGTCGTAAGGGCCATGATGACTTGACGTCGTCCCCGCCTTCCTCCAGTTTGTCACTGGCAGTATCCTTAGAGTTCCCGGCTTAACCCGCTGGTAACTAAGGACAAGGGTTGCGCTCGTTGCGGGACTTAACCCAACATCTCACGACACGAGCTGACGACAGCCATGCAGCACCTGTATTCTAATTCCCGAAGGCACTCCCGCATCTCTGCAGGATTCTAGATATGTCAAGACCAGGTAAGGTTCTTCGCGTTGCATCGAATTAAACCACATGCTCCACCGCTTGTGCGGGCCCCCGTCAATTCATTTGAGTTTTAACCTTGCGGCCGTACTCCCCAGGCGGTCTACTTATTGCGTTAGCTGCGTCACTAAGTCCTCAAGGGACCCAACGACTAGTAGACATCGTTTACGGCGTGGACTACCAGGGTATCTAATCCTGTTTGCTACCCACGCTTTCGAGCCTCAGTGTCAGTATTATGCCAGAAGGCTGCCTTCGCCATCGGTATTCCTCCAGATCTCTACGCATTTCACCGCTACACCTGGAATTCTACCTTCCTCTCACATACTCTAGCTCTACAGTTTCAGATGCAGTTCCCAGGTTAAGCCCGGGGATTTCACATCTGACTTATAGAGCCACCTACGCTCCCTTTACGCCCAGTAATTCCGATTAACGCTTGCACCCTCTGTATTACCGCGGCTGCTGGCACAGAGTTAGCCGGTGCTTATTCTGCAGCTAATGTCATCGTCCATGGGTATTAACCATGGAGTCTTCTTCACTGCTTAAAGTGCTTTACAACCAAAAGGCCTTCTTCACACACGCGGCATGGCTGGATCAGGGTTTCCCCCATTGTCCAATATTCCCCACTGCTGCCTCCCGTAGGAGTCCGGGCCGTGTCTCAGTCCCGGTGTGGCTGATCATCCTCTCAGACCAGCTACAGATCGTCGCCATGGTAGGCCTTTACCCCACCATCTAGCTAATCCGACTTAGGCTCATCTAATAGCGAGAGCAGTAAACTGCCCCCTTTCTCCCGTAGGTCGTATGCGGTATTAATACGAGTTTCCCCGTGCTATCCCCCACTACTAGGTAGATTCCTAAGTATTACTCACCCGTCCGCCGCTCGTCAGCGAGAAGCAAGCTTCTCCTGTTACCGCTCGACTTGCATGTGTTAAGCCTGCCGCCAGCGTTCAATCTGAGCCATGATCAAACTCTTCAGTTTAATCTTGCTATGAAGCTCTTTAAAGAAGCTTCTAAACTTGGCTCATCTAATCTGGCAAAATCGCTAAAAATTATGTTCGTAATGAATTAACTTTGAGTTTTTCTGCTGTCTTAAATGATAATTTTTATAGTTAGAATGAACTCCGAAAAGGAGTTAAAACCAACTTTATTTTTTAGCATTCTGAATCAGCAAAAATCCACACAAGTTGTTCTTTAGTTATGCTTTTAAATAGTGCTCAATCACTGTCGTCCAGTAACTGATATATAGGGTATCTCTCTTGCTGTTTAGTCTCAATCCCTTTCAGGTCAAGCTATCTAGCGAGCCGACTATCTTATCATAATGATTTGAATTGTCAAGCTTTTTTATGTTTTGTTTCTTCAAGTTAATTGGGTTATTTATATGTAATCTACATATAAATGCTCCAGCTCGTCTTGATGAGGGCGTATTATAGAGGGTTTGAATGTTTAGTCAAGAGCTATTTTAGCTTAATTTAAATAAACTTGGTGATTAAACTAAATTAGCAGGATGGCGACACTACTTTTGCTTTAACTGAATGGCAGTCTACGGGGTTTTGCGTTGGGCTGAGGTAAGCTCGTAAATAAGCATGCTTATTTCATCTCAATCATGTGGGTTTCTTTAACAAGTCGTTATCAATGATCATTATCTAAAAAATGAGCTGGTCTTTCTTTATCTTATCGTGATGAATACACTGATAGCCGGTTTGATATATAAAGCGTATAAAAAAAGGAACTTACCCTACGGTAAATTCCTTAATATGACACGAACAATCAATTCTAAAAATTTGCTTTTGCTTTAATCGTCGTAACAATACCCGATAACGCATAAATAATACCAATCGCCAAGATACCAACAGGTATATCATAGAGCACAATACTCATAACCAACACACCAATTATTAGAACTACAAAAGGTACTTTCTTTTTATCAAACTCTTTAAAGCTATAGTATTTGACATTACTAACCATCAGTAAACCACAAATCACCACCCAAGCAGCAAATAAGAATATGACTGCCGTATCGTACTGCCCAACCCATTCATTATGGTCAACAGCGACCATAACGGCTGCCGTTACTAATATAGCAGCAAGTGGACTGGCCAAACCGACAAAGTATTTTTTATCAACAATACCGACCTGAACGTTAAAACGTGCGAGACGGAAGGCGGCACAGGCGGTAAAGACAAACGCACAGCCCAAGCCAATGCGACCTAACGGCTGTAGCGCAAAACTATAAACTAAGATCGCTGGTGCAACACCAAAAGCCAGCATATCGGCAAGCGAATCATATTGCTCGCCAAAGGGGCTTTGCGCATTAAGCATACGCGCCACTCGCCCATCAGCACCGTCGAGAATAGCGGACAAAAAGATGGCTAAAGAAGCTTTGTAGAACTCGCCTTGCGTACTGGCTAAAATCGAATAAAAGCCAGATAGCAGTGACAAGGTTGTAATTAGGTTTGGCGCTAAATAGACACCGCGACTGACTACTCGCTGCCCTTCAGCAACTTCTGCTTCAATCACTTCAAAGGTCAAGCCATCATAACTCTCATTATCCGCTAAGCGAATATTGAAATCATGCTCATCGACAAAGGGCGGCTGGGCGGCTGCGCTGTCTTGTAACAATCCATCATTTAGAGGCGGATGATTTGATTCGTCTTTAGGTGATTGCACGTTAGTCATCTCAATATCCTTATTTGCCGGCATAGTTATTCACTAACATGGTTATTCGCCGACTAGCCAGCGTACATTGGTTGCGCTATCAGGCGTTAAGTCTGGAGCATCAGCCACTTTTAATGCAGGCTGTAAGAAGCGTAATATCTCACGTGCATGATTATCAAATTGCCAAGGTGGATTGATGACCAGTAAACCTGTACCGTTAAGACCAACCGCCACATCATTTGGATAAATATTCAGCTCACAAACCAACTGGCGGCGCATTTCAGTACGCTTCAGTTTTTTGTAAAACAATTCAACGGCTTCAACGTTCTTAATAGGGAACCAAAGCGCATAAGTGCCTTGTGGCCATTTATTATAAGCAGCAACGAGTAAATTTATAAGGCGTGTAAAATCTTTGTGCTCTTGCTCATAAGGCGGATCAAGAAAAATCAGACCACGCTTTTCTTTTGGCGGAATAACGGCGGTAATACCTTCAAAGGCATCACGATGCTGTATACCAATGGGTAACTTGTGCAACTGATAATTTAGCGCATCATATTCGCTAGCTTTGGCTTCAAAAGCTTCACCGCGCACGCCTGCATCTGGATTTTTCTCGATATGATGGGCAACCCACCAAGGAGAACCAGGATAGACTTTATTGTCATAAGTGAAACGCGCTTGCTTAATGCCTTCCATATAATCTTTGACAGCAGCGGGTGCCTTGTCGGTATTGGCATTTAGTAACGCTTGGATACCACCTTTGGCCTCACCTGTCTTGCGCGCTTCTTCACTGCTCAGTGAATACAGTCCGCGACCACCATAAGCATCAAGCACATAAAAAGGTTTGTTTTTTTGCCCCAATTGATTAAGGAGTTGTACCAATAAAATGTGTTTAACCACATCAGCAAAGTTACCAGCGTGGTAGGCGTGTTTATAGTTCATAATCTCAAAAGTTTAAATAAGAAAAATTACATCTATGGTAGCATAGGCAGAGTAAAAGATAACGATGGTTTTGGTAAAAAGGCATTGATTGGCTATGTATTGCTAGCTAACTGACCATAGTGAGACGAAATGACAGAGATTATTAGCAATCTTGATGTGACAAAGTTGGTGATTGATCATCCGATAGGAGAAGATAATCCACCATTATTATTTCCTCATAGCGACGACCCAAGCCAAAAACCACTGACTCAGCGCGTATTACAACAGTCTGATTTCGATATCAGTTGGCAAGATAAGCTGACTGATACACAACTGGATACATTCGTTGATGATGGTTGGATCATTATTGATGAGATCTTTGAAACGAAAGCGCTGTTAGCCTTGCAAGCAGAGAGTGGTTTTATTGACTATCGTGATGCAGAACTGACGGCTGGGATTCGTGTCAGTGATATTCGCGGTGATCGCATCCGCTGGATTACGGAAAACTTCTTTGCTGGGTTTTATTATTTGCAAAGTATCAATGCGCTTGCTAGCTTATTTAATCGCAGTTTATTTGCCGGTATTCGCCACAGTGAAGCGCATTATGCTTGCTATCCGGTGGGGTTTGGCTATCAATGGCATAGTGACAATCCAGCTGGGCGTGATGAACGCGTTATCTCTGCGGTGTTTTATCTCAATGATGAATGGGAACCAACTGACGGCGGCGCACTAGAAATCATTGATAAACATGGCGTTCATCATAACGTCATGCCTGTCGCCAATAGATTGGTGATATTTGACAGTGACCTACAACATCAAGTACAAATTGCCCATCGGCAGCGTTATTCTATCGCTACGTGGATGCGCCGTGATGGTTTGGTGCCTTTTGTTGAAGACAATATTTAAAACGCATTAGCAAATAACGAGCAACGACTGATTGTATTGTATCGTGGCTGCCAATCTTAAAAATTTATCATTTTAATTTATAATAAAAAGGTTTATTCATGTCGGACTTTAATAAACAAACCATCCATCAACAACAAAACCATCAGCAGCAAACGCTAGATTTAAGTATTGCGCTACTTGAACGCCCTTCAGTGACACCAGATGATGATGGCTGTCAAGATATCTTGTCAGAACGATTATCACAAGCTGGGTTTGACTGCGAATTTATGTATTTTGGCGATAGAGATCAAAGCGGCGAACATGCTGAAGTCAAAAATCTATGGGCGCGCCGTGGTACCACTGATCCAGTTATTTGTTTTGCTGGTCATACCGACGTTGTGCCTACGGGTGATGAAAGCAATTGGACGTATCCGCCATTTACGCCAACCATCGCTGATGGTTACCTATGGGCTCGCGGTGCAGCTGACATGAAAACGGGGATTGCGGCTTTTACCGTCGCTGCCGAGCGTTTCGTCGCTAATTATCCTAAGCACAATGGTTCTATTGCTTTTTTAATCACCTCAGATGAAGAAGGCCCGTCTATTAATGGCACGGTCAAAGTCATAGAGACCTTAGAAGCCCGCAATGAAAAAATCACTTATTGTCTTGTTGGCGAACCATCGAGCACGGATACGCTCGGCGATATCATTAAAAACGGTCGCCGCGGCTCATTGGGTGCGGAACTTACGGTCACTGGCAAACAAGGTCATGTTGCATATCCACATTTAGCTTGCAACCCTATTCATGCAACGATGGCAGCTTTGGCAGAACTGACTGCCGCTACTTGGGATAGTGGCAATGACTACTTCCCTGCGACTTCACTGCAAATCTCTAATATCAATGGCGGTACAGGCGCCACCAACGTCATTCCTGAGACGTTAAGAGTTATCTTCAACTTCCGCTTTTCAACGGAAACCACTGAAGATGAGCTAAAAGCAAAAACGCATGCTATCTTTGACAAATACTTTACTAATAGTAAGGCCAGTTATGATATCCATTGGAAATTATCTGGTCAGCCGTTTTTGACCCCTGAAGGTAAATTGGTTTCTGCCTGTCAAAAAGCGATCAAAAAGGTAACTGATACTGACACGACACTATCTACATCAGGCGGTACATCTGATGGACGCTTTATTGCACCAACGGGTGCACAAGTCGTTGAGCTTGGTGTAAGAAATGCGACGATTCACCAAGTTGATGAAAAGGTAGAAGTCGATGACTTAGGCAAGCTTGCGCAGATTTATGAAGGGATTTTAGAGAACCTGCTACTAAATTAATCATTCGTTGAAGTAAGCAAAGAAAGCGCCAAGTCTGATAGCAGACTTGGCGCTTTTTTATTATTTTGACTGATTTATTCAATACTAATTTTACTCAATACCAATATAGAGATCAACTTGACCATACTCTAGATTACCACCGATATAATGCTCAAAATCGACATCAAAAGTTCGGGTATGTTCACAGCTGCGATCATTAAAATAGGTCCAAGCCTTTTCCCAAGCATTCATCACCGTGTATGGCATTCTACCCTGCTCAGAGAATACCAAATACTTTCCTGCAGGAATATCTACTGTTACTAGGTTTGCAGCCTTAGACATATCTTCACTGTCTGATGGCTCTTGCTCACTGGCTACTTTCCAACTGGCAACCACGTCAAAAGCGCCGACCAAATCATCGCTCTCATAGTTATGATAGACACCATAAATGTCTTCGCCTTTAGGCAGATCACTGGCATGATTTTGGTAAAACTTTTGCCATAAACGACCCAGTTTCGCCGTGTCTTCGCTAATCTCAGCGTTATTGGTCGTACGAACGCTAATACCTTTACAAGTTATTGCTTCAGGTAACTCTTTAATTTGTGAAGTCATGATCTGTAAGTCCTATATATTTATTCAGTTTTCTATTTGAGATAGTATTAAAAATAGCGCTTCAGGGTATAAATCTAATCTGCTTCATCAATCCAATTCATCTGAATCGCTTCTAAGATACCTTCGTTTGATTTTTGTGGATCATCATCAAAACCTTCAAGCTCAGTCACCCAGCGATGTAAATCAGTAAAACGGATGTACTGCGGGTCGGTCTCTGGAAACTTCTCATACAGCTCAATAGCGATATCTAAGCTGTCTGTCCATTTTAATTTTTGCGGGGTCATGATAGCTCCTTAACTTTTAATCATTTTTATACACCTCATCAAATCAGCAGTCAATTTGACTGGTGATTTGATTGGCAACTTAATAACCGCTATCCTACCAAAATTCGCCCATTGATTGTAGACAAGTTCGTTATGCCGCACTTGTTGTTTTACTCGTTTCAGCAGACTTGGCAGATTTAATCGCCACTTGATGCTGATTCCAAGAATCAATGACCTCATTCAACCGCTCACCTATCATATCCAATATCTCTGGCGCACATTTGCCTTTTTTATTGGTCAATATAAACTTAGTCATACCAACGCCCATCAACTGGTTTTTTACAAAAAAGCGCGTTTCAAAATAAACGTATTTTTTATCCCAGCCCGTAAGAGTGCTACTCACCGTCATTTTATCTAAAAATTTAATTTCTTTTAAATAAACCATTTCTTGCATGGCGATAACCCAATTTAATGGCTTAATACCTTTTTGATGACAGCACGTCATCAGCCAGCGAGTAATGTTTAGCTCAATAAAAGACAAATAACGATAATTAGGCAAGTGGTCGCGAAAGCCCATGTCATGCGGTAATACTCGATAGTGACGAACCGTCGGTGCAATCAAGAGCTCAATACTCAGCCGCTCACTCACTGATTGCTGCTTGAGTTGCTGTTTTAGCAAACTGACCATAATAAAAAAGCGTATCAACATATTCATAAATAACCCTCTTAACTTTTATTTTGTACAAACCTATTTTGTATAAATGTACTTGGTATAAACAATGATTGAGTATAAATGCTGCCTACCTTAACGCAAAAAAAGCCACCTCAGTGACTTTTTTATTTGAAATCTTATATTTGAAAGCTCGTATTCAAAAACCGATTCTAGCGATTAATGAGCACCATTGATACTACGTACCATCTCTTCTACCATTTTCTTGGCATCACCAAAGATCATCATAGTTTTGTCCATGTAGAACAAGCTGTTATCAAGCCCTGCATAACCCGTGCTCATCGAACGTTTGATAACCATCACTGTTTGAGCTTTGGTCACTTCCAAGATGGGCATACCAAAGATTGGCGACGTTGGATCCTCTTTTGCAGAAGGGTTGACCACGTCATTGGCACCGATGACCAAGACCACATCCGTACTGGCGAAGTCTGAGTTGATCTCATCCATCTCAAGGATGTCATCGTACGGCACATCCGCTTCAGCCAATAGCACGTTCATGTGTCCTGGCATACGACCAGCGACCGGATGAATCGCAAAGCGAACATTGACACCTTCTTCTTTTAATAGCTCATATAGCTCTTTTACCGCATTCTGTGCACGGCCTTGCGCCATACCATAACCCGGTACGATCACCACGTTGCTGGCATTGGCCATCAAGAAGCCAGCATCTTCTGCTGAACCAGCTTTATAATTCTTTGGTGCACCATCATCGCCACCTGCTGCCACAGCTGCCGTACCCATTCCACCGAACAATACGTTAAGTAATGAGCGGTTCATGGCTTTACACATGATATAAGACAAGATTGCACCTGACGAACCAACGAGCGAACCGGCGATAATGAGCATCGAGTTGCCGAGGGTAAAACCAATACCGGCCGCCGCCCAACCAGAGAACGAGTTCAGTAAAGACACAACGACTGGCATGTCGCCGCCGCCGATTGGGGCAATCCACATCCAACCGAATACCACCGCCAGTACTGCCATCGCGTAGAAAGCAGGCAATGAATCAGTCATAAAGTAGACGATACCAAAGCCAATCATCGCAATGAACAAGATAGCTTGCACGGGTTTGACCCAGCCGCCGACCAATGTTTTGGCCCAACTCTTCGCTGCCAATTTACCAAAGGCGAAGACAGACGCTGAGAAAGTAATCGCACCAATAAAGCAACCGATGAACAATTCTAAACGGGCAACCGTACCATGTTGTTGTTCAGTATGAAGTACCGTTGCTAGAGCAATGGCAACAGCTGCCAAACCAACGAATGAATGCATTAAAGCAACCGTTTCTGGCATCTGAGTCATTGCGACCGTTTTTGCCTTCCACATACCGACGATAGCACCTAACACCATGGCACCAACAATCAACCAAAGCACAGGGCCTTCCGCTAAGAAGAATGTCGTTGCAACGGCAATCGCCATGGCCACCATACCAAAACGGTTACCACGAATGGCGGTTTTTGGGCTAGATAGACCACGTAAGGTCAAGACAAAAAGAATGGCACCGATTAGATAAAACCAGTCAGCATTGGCTGCAATCATACTTGTTAAATCACTCATGCGTCGCCTCCGCTTTCAGTCGTTACCACTGGGGCTTTTTTTGCTTTGGGTTTAAACATTGCAAGCATACGCTCAGTCACGGCAAAACCACCAAATATGTTAATGCTGGCTAAAAATACGGCAAACGCACCTAGCAAACTGGTTGGGGTAAACATAGCGCCGTCAATATTGACAGTCTGTAGCATCGCACCAACGATGACAATACTAGATAAAGCATTGGTCACTGCCATTAATGGCGTGTGCAATGCAGGCGTGACGCCCCAAACGACGTAATATCCGACAAAAATAGCGAGCACAAATACGGTAAAAATCGCTACAAATGGTGTGCTACTCATGGCCGCACCGGCTGGCGCTGCAGCTAAAACAGTGGCAATCATCTAATCCTCCTAAAAATTTATTCGTGTCTGGCAAATGTATGGTGACAAATAGTGAAGTGACAGGCGGTTAAAACCTAGCGCTTAGCGAGGCGTACCTGACTCTCATGCGTCACTGCCAGTGCGCCCTGAATCTCATCTTCCATATCTAAGTTCAGTGCCAGTTTAGTTGCTGGAGCGTCATCTGTAGCGGCAGGAGCAATTAAGGTTGTGATAAAGTTAACAAGGTTATTGGCATATAAATCTGAAGACTGTGCTGCCAGTTGCGATGGGATGTTGGCCGCCCCAACAATACGCACGCCATTGGCCGTGGTGATGGTTTCATCAGGCACACTGCCTTCGACGTTGCCGCCCGTGCCAGCTGCCATATCGATCAGCACTGAACCGGCTTTCATTTTGGCAAGCGTGGCTCCGTGCACCAAGCGTGGTGCGTTACGACCAGGAATTTGCGCAGTCGTGATGACAATATCAGCATTGCTTAATGCTTTGTCAACCACTGCTGCTTGGTCTTTGACATATTGCTCCGATGGTGTCCAAGCATAACCACCTGTGGACTTAGCTGTCTCAGCTTCTTCTGCACTCATCGGCACATCAAGCCACTTACCACCTAATGACTCTACTTGCTCACGAGCAGTCGGACGTAAATCACTGGCTTCAACGACGGCGCCTAAACGCTTCGCCGTTGCAATGGCTTGCAAACCTGCAACACCGACACCTAAAATGACGACTTTGGCAGGTTTAACCGTACCGGCTGAGGTCATAAACATCGGGAACGGACGCGAATATTCGTTGGCAGCTAGTAGTACTGCTTTATAACCAGCAAGGTTGGCTTGTGAAGACAATACATCCATATTTTGTGCGCGCGACAAGGTGCGTGGTAATAGCTCCATGGCAAAGGCAGTAACGCCTTTAGCCGCATAAGTATCTAGCTGGCTATTACGATAGGGGTCGAGCATACCAACGACGATCTGACCCGTTGTTAGGCTCTCTGTCACCGCAGCAGGCAAGTCATTCACCGTGGTAATAATCTGAGACTGGGTGACTACCTCGGCGCTGCTATTGGCAATATCGGCACCAGCAGCCTGATACAACTCATCAGCATAATACGCTGCTTGACCTGCACCTGACTGTATGACGACTTCAAACCCAAGCTTACGCAATTTTTTGACCGCGTCTGGGGTTAGCGCTACGCGACTCTCGCTCGCGATATCTGCACTGATTACACCGATTTTCATACCGTCTCCTTACTTACGTCTTAATGACTACCTTTAATACCCTCAACGCACGTTTAAAAAGCACAGGGGACAAAAAAACCTTTGGTCACTATTGGTTTAACATTAACCACCAAAGATTATCAATTTAATAAATGATAGCGAATTTGCCATCATGCCTTTTTATTATAGAGATAACGTCCGCTAACTTTCATTGCCTAATGATGACCCACAAGTAAAATAAAAAGTTAGGCATTTACACCATCTGCATAACTTTTATTGTTATATTAAAAATTTTTCCTTTTCAATTAAACGCTAGACTTAACAAGCTATCGGCTTATATCACTCAAATATCTGTCCTTTTTAAGGGTAACGTTAAAAAACACGAAATAACGACGGGTAGGTCAAGATACAATGCTGCATATCGTATAATAAGAAAACTTGATACATAAATAGAATACCCATTGACTCACTATAATAAGGAATGACGATGTATTTTTTACTTTCCCCTGCCAAATCTTTAAATGAGAAAGATGCGGTGCCAGTGAACTTAGACAAATATTATAGTCAACCAGAGCTCATCGAACATGCACAAGCATTGATGAAAAACTTAAAATCGAAAGAACCGATTGATTTACAAGAACTGATGGGCATCTCTGATGATTTGGCACAGCTCAATGCCAAGCGCAATCAAGAGTGGCGTTGGAGCAACGATAAGCCCTTTACTTTAGGCAATGCCAAACCTGCAGGTTATCTATTCGATGGCGATGTTTATACTGGACTTGATATGTATCATATGGATAAAGACACCGCCATTTACGTCAATAAGCATCTGGGTATCTTGTCTGGATTATATGGCGTACTGAAACCGCTCGATTTAATTCAGCCCTATCGTTTAGAGATGGGTACCAAACTGAAAAATGAACGTGGCGATAACCTTTATGAGTTTTGGGGCGAGGAAGTAACTGCCATTATTAATGCACGTATGGCAGATAGTGATGATAAGATTTTGATTAATCTGGCGTCAAATGAATATTTCAAAGTGGTCAAGAAGAAAGCGCTGAATGCGGAAGTTATCACGCCACGATTTGAAGATGAAAAGAATGGTCAATACAAAGTGATTAGCTTCTATGCCAAAAAAGCACGCGGACTGATGGTGAAGTATGCTGCTGATAATAAGCTAACCAATGCTGAGCAGCTAAAGCAGTTTGATTTGGCGGGATATTATTACTGTGAAGCCGCTTCTGATGATAAAACGTGGACGTTTAGACGGGATGCAGCCAGTCAGTAGTTTTAAAAAAATATCTAATTTGTATAAATAAACCCCGATAAGCTCAGCCTATCAGGGTTTTTCGACAGAATATTATCACCAGTTGCCGTAAAACCTCTCAATGATTATACGGTAAAGCGCAACTTATCTCTTGAGACATCAAGTACGACAGTTTGATCATATACGTTATAGGTATGAAGACGATCGATCTCGTTTTCCCAATTGGGTTCGATATAATGCACAAAGGTTTCTTTGTAAGATGTCGGTGTCAACTCTTCTACCAGATACAAAGCCACTCTACGCCCATACCTAATAGTGCCATCTTGAGCCGTACGAAACAGCTGACCATCTCTCTTAAATAATGCACCTGCTAATCGTGACCCACGCACGTCAATTTTTAAAGGCGCCGAGGGATGAATGGTCCAGTTATCTGACTCCAACTTATCAGACGTATAAATATGCAATTCCAAATCCATTGTAAGGACTGAAATTGAACCATGCGTGGTAAAAAGATACCATATGCCATTGTGCTCAATAACGGCACTATCTGCTGCCTGAACCCCAGACACCAATTCATGAACTTTTTCCCACTTCTGCGGAAAATCCGTCGCTTTTAATAGGTTGATACAATTGGTCTTGGCGGCTTCTGGAATCATATATACAGCGTCTTCATGCTCGAATACATTAGGAAAGCTTAAATGAGAGCTAATACCTAAATCGACTGGTCCAGAATTGATAACTTGATGGTGCTCATCCAGTTCCACCCACTCTATACGGCCGATACCTTCTTTATAATTTAAGCTCTCAAAAAATATATAACGCCTTGAATCTCGCTCAATATAAAAAGGGTCAGCCCAAAAACATCCTTTTTCAGGCAATAGCTCAGTATATGTTTGCATCGACTGATCAATAGAACCAATCAAAATACTCCAGTTATTGTGATAAAGACTCTTATAGAAAGTCTTTATCGTATAGTTTTTAAAAAAACTCATCAAATGCCGTATGGCAGTCAGTTGCTGGGGTTCTTCATAAATTGCATCGTCAAGCATTAAATTCGTCGAATTTCCATTTTTAACGCCAATTTTATTTTTATGGAAATACCAATACAATATAGATGCTGCGACACCATTTAATTTATGCTCGGTTAAATTATAGTCCCAGTAAAATAAAGAGCCATACCCTCTCCCAACGACTTTATCACCATTAAGACGCTCATTTAACAGATGTAGCGTGACTACACTATTCTCCCATTGTTCGGCAAACTGCCAATACAATGCTGATCCGCGTCTTTGTTTGGTTTCATCGCCGTAACGAAATAAGAGAATACCTTTTTTTGAAACACTCAGAATTCTCCCTGCTAAGGTTCGAAAACCAAATTTGACCAGATAATCTAGATTGGCGGCTTCAAGTTTCTCAATCACTGAATCCTCAATCTCATCATAAATTTTATCCTGATTTACTACTGATATTACGATGGGCATCGTACCATTAGCCACCAAGTCATGAATAGAATAACGCTTGGTATTACTCTTATTTCGAGAAAGAAAAGAAAATAACTTTTGATTAATGGAAGGAATAACTTTGGACAGACGAGACATGTGAGATGCTTGTTTTTTATCCCGTTGGACAGCAATACAAACCTCAACCTTGCCTTCATCGACGAGAGATTTTAATGGTTTGAACTTATACCATGCCAATGTTTCCTCTTCTACAAGAATCCCAAGCCTAATTTTTTTCATCATCATCACCTTGAATTGCACAAGAGTTTGTGGCTAAGCAGCCATAACACGTGCTCAATTGTCCTTTGATAAAGTATCAGTCCATTAAATACATTTAAATAATAACATATATAAAAAAACTTTATATATTCAATACTTTTGATAATGTCAGGTCGATTTTGTCGATCTAATTGGTATTTTATTTATTGAAGTTTTTAGAAATGCATCAAAGACCATGAGTAAATAGCAGGTAAAGTTTCACCACTAAGTCTAAGAAACAGCAACGCCCTCACTATGTCTGTCAATTGACAACCTTCCCAAGCATAAAACACTTATCCAACACTATAGAATGAATCTATATAAAACCGTAATTACCTCATATACCAATGAGTAGCCCTATAAAAATTAGGCAAAAAAAAGCCCTGCTATCTTCTGATAACAGAGCTTCTAATGATCAAATAAACGTTATGACAAAATCATACTTCTAGCGAAAAGCGATTTATGGATTGACTAAAGCAGTACGACTAGGCGACCAAGTGAAGATTGTACTAATAGTACATCGAGCGAGGTTAACAACGTCGTACAAGTTTAGTCGAGGCATAAATTACATCATGCCGCCCATTCCACCCATACCGCCCATTCCACCAGCACCGCCCATGCCAGCCATACCGTCATCACCTTGTGGCAAATCAGTAATCATGACTTCGGTCGTTAGCATTAGGCCTGCAACAGATGCTGCATTTTCTAGCGCTGAACGAGCTACTTTAGCTGGATCAAGAATACCCATCTCTAGCATATCACCGTATTCGCTAGAAGCTGCGTTGTAACCGTAGTTACCGCTGCCACTCTTCACTTCGTTCACTACTACTGATGCTTCTTCGCCAGCGTTGGTTACGATTTGACGTAATGGTGCTTCCATTGCGCGACGTAAGATATTGATACCAGCATTTTGGTCATCGTTATCGCCACGTAGCTCAGACAATGCATTCATTGCACGAACTAGGGCAACACCACCACCAGGTACAACGCCTTCTTCAACCGCGGCACGAGTCGCATGGAGCGCATCGTCAACACGATCTTTCTTCTCTTTCATTTCAGTTTCAGTCGCAGCGCCAACTTTGATAACGGCAACGCCGCCAGCCAGTTTAGCCATACGCTCTTGAAGCTTTTCTTTGTCGTAGTCAGACGTTGATTCTTCAACTTGACGTTTGATAGATTCAACACGGTTTTCGATGTCAGCAGAGTTACCAGCGCCATCAACGATCACGGTGTTTTCTTTACCGACAGTGACTTTTTTCGCCGTACCAAGTTGCTCAAGAGTAGCAGTCTCTAAACTTAGACCAATCTCTTCAGAAATCACAGTACCGCCCGTTAGCGTTGCGATATCTTCAAGCATGGCTTTACGACGATCGCCGAAACCTGGTGCTTTAACTGCACAAGTTTTCAAGCCGCCACGCATGTTGTTGACAACCAATGTCGCCAAAGCTTCGTTTTCTACGTCTTCAGCAATGATTAGCAATGGCTTGCTCTGCTGCATCACTTGCTCAAGTAATGGCACGATTTCACGAATATTGCTGATTTTTTTATCAACCAACAAGATATATGGGTTTTCAAATTCAGCGGTTAAGCTGTCTTGCTTGTTCGCAAAGTACGGGCTGATATACCCACGGTCAAACTGCATACCTTCGACAACTTCTAAGGTATCTTCGAAGCTTGAACCTTCTTCAACGGTGATAACGCCTTGCTTACCGACTTTTTCCATCGCTTGAGCAATTAGCTCACCGATTTTGGTGTCTGAGTTGGCAGAGATAGAACCAACTTGGGCAATCGCTTTTGAATCGTCAGCTGGTGTAGCTAGCAAATGAATCTGCTCAACAGCTGCACGAACCGCTTTATCGATACCGCGCTTTAGATCCATTGGGTTCATGCCAGCAGCAACAGACTTCATGCCTTCTTGCAAGATAGATTGCGCCAATACGGTCGCAGTCGTCGTACCATCACCAGCAACATCATTTGTGCGGCTAGCCACTTCACGGACTAATTGAGCGCCCATGTTTTCGAATTTGTTTTCAAGCTCGATTTCTTTGGCAACTGAAACACCATCTTTAGTGATGGTAGGCGCGCCAAATGATTTATCGATAACCACGTTACGACCTTTAGGACCTAGGGTTACGCGTACTGCATTTGCTAGGATGTTTACGCCATCCATCATTTGTTTACGGGCATCAATGCCGAATTTTACGTCTTTTGCCATGTTAAATTACTCCACTATTATAAGTATGAGAATGCAATTAAATGTTTCAATAATTTTTAAATAATGTTGTCAAAATGCGCTGAGTATAAAAATACTCAAAAAGGACTAGCCTTCTAACACACCCAATACATCAGATTCTTTCATAATCAATAGTTCTTCGCCGTCAACTTTCACGGTTTGACCAGCATATTGACCGAACAAGACTTTGTCGCCAGTTTTTACATCTAACGCGCGAGTTTCGCCGTTGTCACGAATCTGACCGTTACCAGTTGCTAGCACTTCACCTTGTGAAGGTTTTTCTTGAGCAGAACCAGGAAGCAAGATACCACCAGCCGTTTTTGTTTCTTCTTCTATGCGGCGGACAACGATGCGATCATGTAAAGGACGAATATTCATCAATATGTCTCCAATAATTTGGTTATTTGCAATAAGGGTTTATTTGAATTAATGGTCTCAATACCAATATCTATAGGCACTACTGCTTAAAACAGCATTCTAAAGATAAGCTTTGAGCTTGTATCAAAAAGTGGGGGCAAAGTGAGTTAGCTTCAAGTGTAAAGCCCAAAAATTTACAAGAATTTTGCATATCGTGGATTATTTAGTTGGTAATGACGTTTATGAACAGTCATTTGATTGAATTGCACCGTATTAAAGGCCTTAGCAAGATTTTAAAAGCAGCCATATGAGTGCTAAATTTCAATACTGAATTGGATTAGTTAAGCTACCCCATATCATTTACAACTGACCGATTAACTTACTCCTGCTTACTCAAGTTACAGTAAGTGACGCCTGATGATATCGCGCTCGATGCCAGCAACCTTGACTACACTAGCAACACCACAGGGACAGCTGGCACTCTTGAAAAGATAGCAGGACATGACCATTATAGTTCTTAAGAAAACAACAATAGTTATAAGCAATGCCATAAATAGCAATTAAGGAATGTCCATGAGTTTTTTATCAAACGATCAAAAGTCATTAACAACCGATACTAATAATACCAAACGCAGCAAGTCTAAGTTTTTAACCGCCCTAACCACTGGGGCCAGTATTGCTACGATTGGAGCGATAAGTATGACTGCACCTACCCTTGCCAGCGCAAAGAATATCGAACCTTCAAGCGCTAACTACAGCTTTACTGTTGAAGACAAATATAAAGGCACGGCTACTCGCACGCTTAACAAATCAGGTAATACTTGGAAATATAATGTCAATGCTCGGGTGGCAGGTGTCGCAAGCGCTTCGCAAAACAGCACTTTTACCATCAACGGTAATAATGTCATTCCGACTCAAGCCAGCACCACTTATAAGCTATTAGGCGTTGGTCGTACGCACAAATTAGACTTTAATCCAAGCAGTAAAAAGGTGGTGAGTAACTATAAAGGCAAATCAACGACCATGAACATGGCACAACAAGCTTTTGATGATTTAAGTTTGGAAGTGCAAATTCGCCAAGATTTACTGAACGGTAAATTCTCTGGTAACTATTACATGGCGAAAAAAGACAAAATAGAGAAAACCCCTTTTAAAAAATCTGGTAACACCAAGATTACCGTTCCAGCTGGCACATTTGATACCGTACGTGTCGACCGTATCCACGATGACAATAGTCGTTCTACCAGTTTTTGGCTGGCACCAAGCTTAGACTACCTACCAGTAAAAGTTAGCCAAATTAATGATGGCAAAAAGATGGATTTAGAATTAACCAAAGTAAATTAAGCTTTTTATTAAATAAGCAGAAATAGCATAAAAAAAGCGGCGCTCTAAATAGAGCGCCGCTTTTTTATGCCTTACACTTCGCTAAATCAACTAACGTGGCTGCTTAACGACGTTGTTCATTGAAGGAAGACGCTTTAGTAGAATAAATAACCAAATATTGATTGCCAGTAATAAGACGAAATCAAGCAAATAAACCACTATCTCTGCCCAGCTGCTGCCGTAAACGCGGGTAAACAGCACCACACCACTCGCCCCCAAATAAACCAAGGTAAGCATACTGCCTATCAATAGCACATATGGCGAACGACCACGTAGTATCGCGGGCGTCAAAATAAATGCTGGCACTAGCCATAATGCTTGCCAGGCGATACCGCCAATGACATCAGGACTACTGGGATTAAAAACATTGATAAAAATAGGTAACCCAAGCAGTCTATAAACCAACCAAATCAGCCAAGTCACCATCAAGTGCTGACGAATGGGCGTAATTGGCTTTTTAAGCTTAGCAGCTTTGGCAGATTTTTTGGCTGGTGCGCTTATCTCACTATCGGAGCGGTTAGTGACCATTAGATATATTTACTTCCTAATTAATAGCGTTATATAAGACCTTGCATGCTATAAAAATCCGCTTAGCGAGTCCAGTTAGCTTGCGCCAATGCAGTAGCACTAATCGCCAAGCGGCGACCTTGGGCGATAGCCAACTCGCGCTCATCAGCTGAGACGGGTTGATCATGCAACGCCCCACTCACGTGGCTGGCACCATAAGGCGAGCCACCACGATGAGTACGATTAAGCGCAGGCTCAGCATAAGGCACACCAACAAGGATCATGCCGTGATGCATCAACGGCAACATCATGGTCAGCAATGTCGTCTCTTGACCGCCGTGCATCGAGCCGGTCGCAGTAAATACAGCAGCAGGTTTGTTCTGTAAATTACCTGCCAGCCAAATAGTGACCGTATTGTCCCAAAAATATTTCATGGGAGCAGCCATATTACCGAAGTGCGTCGGGCTACCAAGCGCCAAACCCATACAGTCTTTTAGATCGTCCATAGTGCAATATAAGTCACCTTCATCAGGTATTGCAGGCTTGCTCGACGTGGTCTCGGGTGCAACCGTTGGTACAGTACGGATACGGGCTGTCATACCAGCATCCTCAATACCTTGAGCGATAGCATAAGCCAATGTCTTAGTCGTACCGTAATTTGAATAATAGAGCACCAAAACATAAGGGGCGGTCTGACTCATTAGCAATACTTCCTCATAAAACCATTAATGTTATTGTTGATTCTAATCATCTACAACCGCTTCTATGCAGTCTATTTCTTTAGCATAAAACCTTACTTATTATGTAGCTATAGTTGATTCAATTTAAAAATAGTACAACGCAACCGAGTGTAGATGTATATTAAATACTTCAATCGAGGTTAACGCTGTAATAATTTTATAGTGGAATGACTATATACATAATCTGTGACAGATACCGCAATATAGGCATATATTATGCCCCAGTCATTCACCGACATGCAAACAGCCTTGGTACAAATTGTCGCTAATAACCTGCTAGAGAGGTTGCTGCCGTGCATTTTGACACAATTAAACCGCAGATGGTAACAGCATATTTTTGTTACACTACTGTCACTCAAACACCTGCTAAATGGTCGATATGGAAAATTTATCAAAAAAAATCCCGTTTTTACATCAACGCTGGTTTCAATTTTTACGATTCTTGACTCGGCACTTTTTTGAAGACAATTGCCAGCAAAAAGCGGCATCGCTGACCTACACGACTATGTTGTCAATTGTACCCGTCCTAACCGTCTTATTGATGATCCTATCTTCTGTACCAGCACTTGCATCCGTTAGAGCACAGATATATGAAGTGATTTATAGTAACTTGCTACCACAATCAAGCATGCAGGTCAGTGAGTACATCAATAGCTTTGCTGAAAAATCCTCAAATCTAACCATCATTGGGGCGATGGTGTTATTTTTTACGACCATTATGACGTTAACAACCATCGAGCGCGCATTTAACCAAATCTGGCGGGTAGAAAATCGCTCTGGCGGTATGAAAAGTATGCTGCGCTACTGGACCATCGTCACGTTAGGACCGTTAGTACTGGGTACGGCATTTCTTGCTTCAAGCGCGGTACAAAGCTTGAGTTTTTTAAATCGACAAATTGCTGGTTATGGCATTGACTGGTCTTTTTGGGTACAAGCCGTATCCATTGGTATCACTGTCGCAGGCTTTATTGGTATGTACTGGTTCATTCCAAAAGCCCGCGTACCCGCAAAAAATGCAGCCATTGCTGGTCTCTTCGTCGCTATCGTATTCGAGCTGATGAAGCACCTGTTTGGTACAGTAATGGCAAACTTCACCAGTTATGAAGCGATTTACGGGGCTTTTGCGGCACTGCCCATCTTCTTATTATGGATATATTTGTCTTGGAATTTAATTCTATTAGGTGTTGAGATTAGCTATACCTTGACGATTTTTGAGACTGAAGAGGTCTATCCACGCCACCCTCTGCTAAGTTTGCTTGATATGCTAAACCTCGTTTATACCCATCATTTAAAAGGGGAAGCGGTAAGCGAACAAGCGCTACGTAATGTGCTAGGACGCAAAGAGCTACCAAAATGGTATACCTATATTAATTATCTGCAAGACAGCAATTTAATCACCATGACTGAAGATAATGATTATGTGCTCAAGAGAGATTTGAGCAAAATGACATTATGGGATTTTTATCGCACGCTACCTTATCCCTTGCCTATCAAAGATGAGCTAGATGAGATGGGGCCAGAGGATCAAAAACCTTGGCTTAGCTTGCTAGTCAATCGTTTTGAGAATACGGAAGCTTATGCCAAGCAACAGTTAGATCTACCGTTAAATGCTATTTTTGCCAATAGTGAGCCACGTAAAAAAGCTGATTCTAATGGAAAAGGCATCAAAGGCGGTCAATCAAATTTATTTAGAAAAACCTCGGCAACCACTGCAGCATTAGACAAGAATGAGCCGAACAAAGACACCCCACACTTTGACCCAATAGCTTATGATAAAGACAGTGATATTGAATGCGATGAGCGGGACAATGAGATTCTTATTCCTAAAGATTTGAATGACTCTCAAACTAAAACCAATGGTAATCTCTTTAATCATAAAGGCGATATCATTACTGAATCAGATAACCCAAAAACGAATTAAGAAAAGCGTTAGTAATGAGTGAGGTATATTGAATAATAAAAATTAGTTTTCACTAGAGGTTATAATAGAACTTATTATTATCTATCGAACAAAAGTCGTACGAGATGCTAACACAGCTGTTATATTGCCTTAAACTTTATTAGGGCAATAACTTGAAAAATACAATAGCATTCCCAGTAACAGCGCTAAGCATTTGTGTCGTATCCATTATGCTTTCTGCTTGTGGTGAAGGTGATGGCAGCACATCATCACTTGTACCACCAACCATTAATCTACCAGTAGAAACGCCGCCTGTTAAACCACCCGTCACTACGCCTGTTAAGCCGCCAGCAACGAGTATTCCTGCTACGCCACTTGAACCAAGTACGCCTATTAAGCCACCGGTAACGAGTATTCCTGCTACGCCACTTGAACCAAGTACGCCTATTAAATATCCAGAACCAAAAAAGGATATTGCTGATTTTTATTTATTAGGGTTTTTTGACCACGATGGTAGAGCGGGAGAAATTCGTGCTATTCGTCCAGACTTGGTTGGCGACTTTCAAGCGATGATACAGTTTGGGCAGAATCATACCGTTGATCCACAGGGTAACGAAGCAAAAAACATGCCGCGCCTGACGGCAGAAAAAGAGGCGCTGTTATTAGTGACGCCTACGCTTGAAATGGGTGACATTAATAAATTAGCGGCTGAAATTTACAAAGACGGGGTTTTATTACGAACTGTCAATTTAGCCGATCCGACTCAAATCCCAGACACGGATCAGACTAACACTGATCAGCGCGCACGCGTTGCTTACAGTAAGCGTGCTTGGTCAACCAAACTCAACTGGGATGAGGTACAAGGTGGTCTCAAAATTCGCATTGTGGATGACCAAAATCGTAGCGGTGAATTGTCAGAAGATAACATAGATTTTGCCGCCCCTGGTGAGTTGGTATTGACCAATATCCGTCTGGGCATGTTAACGGATGCACCTCAATCTTGGGGTCATTATATGCTACGCGATCCAGAAAGAGCGGGTTCAGACTACTTCCAAACCATTCCAGCAGCACAAATGACCGTTGCTAGCTATGATGACATGAAGCTCGAACGAGTAATGGTCGCCAATGGCACTATTTATGATTCAATCAGTGACTCAAATGATGCTGGCGTTTATGCTGGTGATATGCGCGAAAACACCGCGAAATCAACCTTTGGTGTTGGCATTAATTTAGCCAATTGGGGCGTCACCAGTGCTTCAATGCAAAGTCAAGAGCAACCGCAATTGACCCAAAACGTCAATGCGCATCACGCTCGCGGTAAATATAAGAATGGTGAATATAACCACGGCTTAAGCGGCGGTAATGGTATGTTGACCCTAATCGACTCTCAAGGTAATGAGTTCAGCCACGAAATCGGTCATCATTATGGCTTGAGTCATTATCCTGGTGAACAGAACGGCGATTTCTTTTGGGCCGAGCATCATGCTAATAGTGGCTGGGGCTATAATGGCGTCAGAAACAAAATGCGCAGCAACTTAGACTGGCCACGACAGGTCGAGGGTGATGGTCTCACTGGTAAACCTCTTTTCTTAGCCACCTATGGCTATGGTCGCGATGCGATGTCTGGTGGATCACAGAGTGGCGCTTATTCAAACTATACTCACTATACGGGTTATAGTACAAAAATTAAGATACAGCCAGCATTTGATAAAGCAGTATTTGACGCTGACTCACCAACTGGCTATAAGAAATGGAATGCTGAGCTTAGAAAGATGGAAGTCATCCAGCCTAAAGTGTGGAAAGAATCCAAAAACGTTTGGTACAACAGTGCCAACGGTAATTACTTAAAACCACGCTTACAAGGCGTGCCAGTATTTACCATTTTAGGCGGTTATGACCCTGTCGCGCAAAAAGGCATCATTTATCCAGAAGCACGTGGTAACTGGGGCAACGTCTTTGAGTTACCGACACCGAATAACTCACTTGAATCAGCAAGCTGCTGGTTAAGCGTTACTTATAGTAATAACACGATTAATGATATTGCGTTGGCTCCTAATCGAATGAATGGTAATGCCAATAAATTCCATATCAATTTAGCCATCGCTGAAGATCCGAAAAAAGTAGATTTGTACTGTAAAAAGGTCAATGAAGCACAAGTACAGCTCTCAACCATTGATATTCGTCAATATAGTGATGCGATTAAACCCGCGGTTACCTTTGGTAAAGAACAGGGCTATACGGCACTAAGAAAGGTAGAATTGCCAACCTTAGAGCAGAAACTTCTTGCTCAAGCAGAAAATTCGACTATTAGTTTAGACGCCAACGGTCAGTTATTATATGATTCTTATAAAGAGTATCGTGATGAGCTTAGCCCTTTAGCACTCCAAACATTAGAGCGTTATGAGAAGCAGCAAGAAACTCTAAATCGTCTAAACCGTTGGGTCAATGTCTATCGTACGGATTTAATCAAAAAAGAGCCTGAAGCACTTACCGAATTTCAAAAGTTTGTTGTAGATTTAGAGCTACAAGATGACAAACCTTTAGATAATATGACTACTATCCGTAATGGCAACAACTGCCTTAAAGTTGAAACTCTAGAAGGTGGTAAGTTAAATAGCTTTATTAGCGGCCCAAGTGGCTGTACTGGTGATGACTCTGAACAGTGGATTTACGATCTTAAAGGTAAAATTCACAGCAAAATGGCATTAGATCAGTGTTTAACGGAACAAGGTTCTTGGGTCGTTTTAGGCACTTGTAGCTTGGACTCGCCAGCGCAAGTTTGGGAGATGAACGGTACTGACCAAATCAAACAAGGTGGCAAATGCTTTGATTTGCGTACTGGTAATTTAGTAGATAATCGCGGAAGCTTAATTACTTACAATTGTAGTGGTGGCTGGAATCAGAAATGGACAACGTTAACCAAAAACCCAAGCTTTATCTTAGCAACCGCTGGTAATAATCTACCGTTAATCGTAGATAGTCTGCAAAAACAGCCAGTATCGACGGATGATATGCAAACGCGTTCATTAAGTATGGACAGTAAAGAAGAGCCATCAGTGCTAGCAAAAGTAAGCACTGCGATAAGCAATTGGATTGACAATCTAGTCAATTAACAAAACAATCCATTATGCTAAAAATAAGCCCCTATGATAGGGGCTTATTTTTTACTAAATTTTTAAACGATCCTATTTATATGGTAAGGTAATTCTCTTTAAGTCTCTTTATTCAGTGGTGCAACAGCACAGCTTTTATCAATAAAACTTGCTTGATTTTTAGGTCGTTTTTGGAGCACATTATATTGGATAAACACCCTAAAAGTGGCTGGCTTAAGTCGCTATTGCTCACCATCATGCATAGGTTAAAGCAATTTGCCCAGCTCTGGTCGCTACAGACGCTACTGGATTTACCCGATCGACTAAGAAACCTATGGCAGCAGCTTATTGGCTCTTATTGGTTTATCCCAACGGCGTGCGTCATCGTTGGAATATTGCTTGCGCCTTTATTGGTCACTATCGATCAACACTTTGACCGCGAAACAGTTAGAGAGATTACCTTTGCTTTTACCGGTGACGACGATGCGGCGCGCGCTATCATGACAGCGATTGCAGGCGCAGTATTAGGCGTAGCAGGCACGACCTTTTCCATTACAATCGCCGTGCTATCGATGGCCTCTTCGCAATTTGGCCCACGGCTATTGCGCAATTTTTTGACCGATACGCCAAATCAATTTGTATTGGGGGCGTTCATTGGCACCTTTAGTTATAGTTTATTGGTGTTAAAATCCATCCATAAATATGACGTAGCTTTTGGTGTGCCACAGCTCGCAGTGACTTTTGCGATTATCATGGCAATTATATGTGCGCTGTTGCTGGTGTACTTTGTACAGCATATGGTACATGCCATTCAAGCCTCACATGTGATTCAAAACGCCAGCAATGATGCGATTAATAATATTCACTATTGGTATCGTGATCATTGCGATATCCAGCATCAACGCGATATAGAACATCATGACATTGAACAGTTTCATCATTGGTCAGCGATGCCCATTTATCCACCAAGCTCAGGTTATGTCCAACAATTCTATCTTGAATCACTGATTACACTGACACAAGACTATGGCGGCGTGGTGCAAATGCGTATTAATCTTGGTGATTATGTCACTGACAAAAACGTCATCGGTTACTTTTACCAGCGTCCAGCAGGTCATCCAAACAATCGACAAAAAACAGCGACGCCATCTTTAGCTGTTGTACCGCGTGCCCCTGACGGGCTTTTTTGGCAACGCTTTGCAGGCTGTATACGTATCGAACAACGACTGGCTCATTCTAACGATATTGCTTATAGCTTGGGACAAATGACTGAAATCGCCGTCCGCGCCTTATCGCCTGGTATCAATGATCCAAAAACAGCGGTCAACTGCGTACAATCACTGACCAGTTGCTTAAGTATTATGATGCGTCGCCAGCCGCCCAGTCCCTATCATTTTTATACACCGGCACAAAACGATGATTCATCGAAAGCCGAAGTTAGACAGCAACGCTTGGCGATATTAGCCATAGTTACTCATACTCCCAAAATATCTGATTTTATCAATACCTCGCTTGGCGAGATACGTCGGTATGCAGCAGCAGATTTGATGGTCTTAAAAGCGCTATGTCAGGCGATGGTCAATCTAAGTTATGCTCGCGTAAATAACGCACAGCAGCAAACCCTATTGCATGAGATAAAACTGATTAAGCGTGCTGGAGAAGAAAACCTAAGCTATCAAGAGCTGATAGATGACTTGAGCGCGATGTGCCAACAAGCCCAACAATTTATACTTAGTAACGATGCTCATCATCAGTATTTTGACTATGTTAGCGCGTTTGACGCCCATATTCGCCAAGCATTACAAACGCAATCAAGATAGTTTTTTCCTACTTATAATATGGTACATACCGCTGAGGTAAGAATAAAAAACAACCAAAATAGAAATAGAAACTTTCTAATCCTTATAAGCACTAAGCTTAAGACCATTCATCATTACTTGAGAATTTTTTCATGGCCCCTACCAGTAGCCTAACCATACTTGAAATCAGCGCGATATTCTTATCAATCACAGCCCTATTAACTTACGTTAACCATCGCTTTATTGGTCTACCGACCACGATTGGCGTGATGGTAATCTCCATTTTATTATCTATTGGCGCCATATTTTTGGGATTTTTGGGATTTGATCAGCTGATTGATTATGAAGTAAGCTTATTAGAGCAGCTTGATTTTACCGAAGTCTTATTAGATGGCATGCTCTCTATGCTGTTATTTGCAGGGGCGCTGCACGTCAATATCAGCGATTTAAAACGTTATAAACTGCCTATTGGTATCCTTGCTTGCGTCGGTACCATCGTCTCTGCGATGCTTATCGCCACGGCGCTTTATTTTATGCTGCCGCTGCTTGGTTTCGGTTTGCCGTTTCTTTGGTGTTTGCTATTCGGTGCTCTAATATCACCGACCGACCCCATTGCCGTAATGGGTATTTTGGCATCGGCTGGCGCGCCAAAAAGTATAGAAACGGTCATCGCGGGTGAATCATTATTTAACGATGGTATCGGCGTCGTCATCTTTGTATTGCTGCTAGGGATTTTATCCAGTGGTGATATACCGACGGTCAATTATGTGGCGCATACTCTAGCGGTTGAAGCTGGTGGCGGCATTATTTTTGGCTTAGTACTTGGGGCGATTCTGTATTACATGCTGAAAAGTATCGATAGCTATCAAGAAGAAGTGTTATTAACGCTTGCTGGTGTGATAGGTGGTTATGCACTCGCCAGCCATTGGCATTTATCAGGACCACTCGCCATGGTGATGATGGGATTAATGGTTGGTAATCGCGGACGAGCATTGGCGATGAGCGATAAAACGCGGCATTATATTGATTTATTTTGGGAATTAATCGATGAAATTCTCAATGCTATTTTATTCGTACTCATCGGTTTAGAAGTAGTGATGATTGCTTATTCGGGTAATTTATTTATCGCCGCTGGTTTGACGATTGTCATTGCCCTAGTTGCGCGTTTTATCGTTGTAGGTATGACGACCAAAACCTTTCATCGTCAGCTCGATTTACCGAATGGTGCATGGAAAGTGCTGACATGGGGCGGATTACGTGGGGGTATTTCGGTAGCTTTAGTATTGCAGCTGCCGCTGGGAACCGAACGCGATATCTTGTTGGCGCTCACTTATGCAGTGGTGATATTCTCTATCTTGGTGCAAGGTTTGAGTATTGGCAAAGTCGCCAAAAGCATTCGCGCTGATAAGAGTACAGCAAAGCCATAATTTATAACCAGTTTTAAGCCAATCATTTTAGCAAAAGAAAGCCAGCATAAGAGAGTATCTTATGCTGGCTTTTTCATACACATTCAGTTTTTTTGATAGCCGCTATATACGCACTTTTTATATTAAACCTTTACGCTTCATATTACGATAGACCACGACCACAATAAGAAGGTTTGAGACTAATATTCCAAGTTTAAACCAATCAAATGGGCTAACGATTAGATAGTAAAGCTCAATAGGAATAAACACCCCATAACCCAGCACACCAAACCAATACGCCCACGTTTTATCTTGCCATAAGCCATAAGCCTCAAGGAAACGCAAACTGGCGTAAGCAAAGATTAATAACAAGAATAATGGCCAGTTTTTACTTGCCTGCTGGGCAATCCGTACTGCACTGTCAACTTGCGGTGCCAGTAGCTGTCCAAAAGTCTGTTGCCAAGAAGCAGTCGCCGTCGTTAGCCAATGGTCAAGGTCAGTATGCCATGACCATAAAGCCCCTGCCCCTAATAGTGCACCGACCCCTTTAACCACCTCATAGATTGCCACCGCTTTGATAGATTCACTAGCAGTACTGTGCGACTTGATGGTTTGGTTGTGCAAGTGATGATCGCTATCCTTCGAGGATGGTTGCAGACTATCATCCTGCCTAGGCAAATTAGCCAAAGAAAGTCTCCACAACGCGGCCTTGCAACTGCTGATTAAAGAATGGCGTGTTTTTACCATTGGACAGCATGGATTGTGCGGTAACTTGCCATTCCAAATTAGGATCCACCAGTACTGCCCCGCCGATTTTTTCATATTGCTCACTAATACCAGCGATTTTCGCCGGATTGAGACAGATTTTATCGACAAGTTGCTCTAAGGTTAATACCTCATCATTTACTAGCTGACAAGCCAGCGCCATAAAGGTATCAAAATTTGAGATGCCTGGTGTACTCTCAGCAAATGGGGCTTTCTTGGCGGTACTGTTCAAGGGTTCATGATGGCTACATATCGCATCAATGGTGCCATCTTTCAAACCACGGCGGATGGCTTGCTGATCGGTATTACTACGCAGGGGCGGTAATACGTAGGCTTGGGCGTTAAAACCCTCTAAATTATCATCGGTCAAATACAACTGATGCATCGCCACATCACAAGTCACGGGCAAGCCTTTATCTTTTGCCCAGCGCATCAATTCGATTGAAGATTTACACGACAGTTGACTAAAGTGAGCGGCGATGCCCGTTTCTTCAACCATTAGCAACTGCGTTGATAAGGCAACCGTTTCAGCGATCCAAGGAATCCCTTGCAAGCCGTGATATGACGCGATATAACCTTCATGCGCCACGCCATCACCAGATAGACTTGGCTCATCAGGATAAAAGAATACTTTCATATTAAAAGTCGCGGCGTATTCCAGTGTACGCAGCAATACTAAGTCATTGCGAAAAGGGCGGCGCGCATTAGAAACGGCTATACAACCGCCTTTTTTAAGCCCAGCGATATTTGATGGACGCTCGCCTTCTAAACCAGCAGTCAATGCACCCAAAATATGCAAATATATGCCGCCATCACCAAGCGCGCGCTCACGTAAGCCCTTTAATAATGAACCGTTCTCTAAGATAGGATTGGTATCAGGCGGAATGACCACATGCAAAAAACCATTGGCGCGAGCAGCGCGCCCTTCTGACTCCAAAGTGCCATGTTGTTGTTGACCCGGCTCACGTAGGCGGGCGCACAAATCAACCAAAGGCGGCAGTACCCACATTTCACGCCCAGCTTCGAGTGAAGCCAACTTATCTGTCGCAGCACTTGATAGTGAGTCTTTAAATGATTGAGAAAGATGGTTAATTATCGGTGCATCTATATTTAACATAGTTGTCATGAGCGTTATTACCGTATCAATAAAATGGGATAAATAAATATAAAACAGCGAGGCAGAGGATTATTTATTCGCGGCTTGGTGAGCGCGCTGACCTTCCATAGCTAGCGACAGTACTGCCATACGAATAGCAATGCCGTTATTCACCTGTTTTAAAATCACTGACTGGTCGCCATCGGCAACGCTTGATGCAATCTCAACACCGCGGTTCATCGGCCCTGGATGCATGACCAACGCATCGGGCTTAGCCAACGCCATGCGCTCTGGTGTAATACCATAGTGTTTATAATATTCACTCGATGATGCCAGCAGCGGCGAGCCGATACGCTCGTTTTGTATTCTTAATCCCATAATGACATCACAGTCGGTGACACATTCATTCATATCTTCATAGACTTGTACCCCAAAGCGCTCAATGCCTTTCGGTAATAAGGTACGCGGCGCACAGACGCGAATGTCTTTAACGCCCAAGGTTTGTAGCGCACTGATATCTGAGCGCGCCACTCGCGAATGCTTGATATCGCCAACGATAGCCACTGACAGCTCCTCAAATGGACGCGGTGCTTCACGATGAATGGTGAGCATGTCGAGCATCCCTTGCGTTGGATGCGCATGCCAGCCGTCGCCGCCATTAATAATAGCAATATCTGGTGTTACTTCGGTTGCCATAAAATGGGCAGCACCTGACGCTGAATGCCGTACCACAAAAATATCTGCCGTCATGGCTTGTAGATTCCACAGCGTATCGCGCAAGCTTTCACCTTTTTTGGTACTAGAGCGCTCGATATCGATATTGAGCACATTGGCACCGAGACGCTTTTCGGCTACTTCAAAGGTCGTACGGGTACGCGTTGACGGTTCAAAAAACAAATTCATCACCGTATAGCCTTCGAGCTCAGGACGGTTAATGAGCTGTCCGTTATCATCAAAAAACGTCTCTGCTTTGGCAATAATCGCTTGCAACTGCGCTTTATTAAGACCTTCTACCCCCAAAAAATGGCGAATGCTACCATCAGCATTCAGCTGCGGACGACTCAACGACGCATCAAGTTTCTCATGAATGGTATCAGGATCAAATTTAGCATAATCCGTTGGCGAGACTGTCTGAGTTGAGCGGCTATCGATAGAATTTGGCATAATGGCAGGTCTTTATTGTTGGTTTATATGATTTAATAATCATTATTTATGCGTTTTTTGGCGATTTATAGTCGACGATAAGCACAGAGACAAGGACATTTTGGCACTTATTTGCTACAATTTACCCCAGTGGCAGTGAGAGACATAGCGCCGTAAAAAACAGCCATTGTTATTCTCTTGGGCAGTAGCCATAGACCTGTCAAAACCATCATCAAAAATCCGCTTAGCCAAACGATAAATAAATAATAATAGTGATAGTGTAGCTGATTTTGTGGTCAGGACAAAGATGCCGTGCGAGGTATTTAAAAATTTGCCAGATTTAGGTCTGTAAAGTGCCACCTAACCAATTTTTCAATCCCTTATTTAATCCTTAGTTTCAGTAGCCTTTATTTTAACAGCATTTATTAGGAAGCCTTATGACAACCCTTACAGACTATCTCAATGATTATTCACCCAATCCTGCACTGAGTGACGTTATTACGACTGTCACTGACGTGGGTAAAACCATCTCACAATTATTGAGAAAAGGGGCACTAGCAGACATTCTAGGCGAAGCTGGTAACCAAAACGTCCAAGGTGAAGACCAAAAGAAACTGGACGTACTGGCCAATGACTTATTATTAGATGCTTTGGCGAAAAATACCCATTGTGCAGGCGTTGCCTCAGAAGAGCTTGACGATGCTACCCCTGCCAATGCAGATGGCAGTTTGTTGGTATTGTTCGATCCGCTTGATGGTTCATCAAACATCGATATTAATATGGCCGTTGGCACTATCTTTTCTATTTTACCGTACCAGCGCCAAGGTCAAGTCAGTGAAAATAGCGACTTCTTGCAAGCAGGTAATCAACAGCTAGCAGCAGGCTATTTATTATATGGCACCTCTACCGTACTAGCGCTAACTATCGCCGATCATGTCGTGATGTTTAGCCTAGATCCTGACACTAACGATTATGTACTCATACAAGAAAACGTGCAAATCGATGCCGATACCAGCGAATATGCCATCAATGCTTCAAACTACCGCTACTGGCGCGCACCCATGCAGCAGTATATCGATGAGTTAATTGCTGGCGAAACGGGTGTCCGTGGTCGCGATTTTAATACGCGCTGGGTGGCTGCTATGGTCGGTGATGTGCATCGTATTTTATGTCGCGGTGGTCTCTTCACTTATCCGTTCGATACCAAATATGCCAATAAAGCGGGCAAATTACGCTTGATGTATGAAGCCAATCCAATGAGCTTATTGATTGAGCGTGCGGGTGGCGCTGCTACTGATGCAGTCAATCGCATTTTAGACATAGAGCCAACCGATATTCACCAACGCGTCCCAGTGGTACTAGGCAGCAAAAATGAAGTCGATTATGTTAAAAATCTGCATGTAACTTACGCTGATAAATAAGCCCTTTAACGTTACTTTGATAATAATCAGTATAAAGCCAGAGCATTTGTAGTACTTTATACTGATTGTTTAATTTTTCTATATTTTTTTCTAAGCGATCTACTATGGTAGCAAATCCCACCGAGCTTATTACCTCAGATAAAAATACGACCGTTAAACTTGTCAAATCCTTGTTAACGCAAGCGCGGCAGCGGAAGAAGCAAGGTCAAACGGTGATTGAGGGCGTGCATCTCATCGATGCTGCGCTGCGTAGCGACTACCCGTTTGTCCAAATCCTACTCGCAGAGTCTGCGCACAACCATCCTGAGGTTCAGCAAATTTTGACGCGCTTGCCTACTTATACGCCTATTTTAACGTTATCAAATTCGCTGTATGAGAGCATTCGTAGCTTAGGTACTGGTATCGATATCATGGCAATCATTAAAGTACCAACGCCTCGTTTATCGATGATTGATAATGACTGCTTGATTTTAAATGATGTGCAAGACAGCGGCAATGTGGGCACCCTATTACGCACCGCAGCAGCGGTTGGCATCAAGAACATACTCTGTACCAGCGCTACGGCACAAGCGTGGTCCCCTAAGACATTACGAGCAGGCATGGGCGCTCAGTTTGCTCTGACTATTTATGAAGGTCTAAGTGCGCAAGATATTTTAGACCATGTACAAACACCGCTATTTGCGACCAGCTCACACACAGATACTATCATTTACGATCACGATTTATCTGCGCCTGTGGCTTGGATTATGGGACATGAAGGACAAGGCGTTTGTGATGAGCTGATGCAGTGTGCTACCCCTATCGCTCTACCACAGCCTAATGGTCAAGAAAGTCTGAATGTCGCCATTGCAGGCTCATTATGCTTGTATGAAACACTACGTCAAAGAAATTATAACTAATGTTGTTTGACTGAATCAAAAACATACCTCTCAAACACGAAAAACCCGCTATAAATAATAGCGGGTTTTTATACTTAACTAATCACTAAATAACGATTAAACCTTGCTAGTAAGCTCAGGCAATGCTGTAAATAAATCCGCTTCTAAGAAGTAATCAGCAACGCTAGCGATAGGCGCTTCTGGGTCATTGTTGATAGCAACAATAACTTTAGAATCTTTCATACCTGCTAAATGCTGAATCGCGCCTGAAATGCCCGCTGCGATATATAAGTCTGGTGCAACGATTTTACCCGTTTGACCGACCTGCATATCGTTTGGTACGTAACCTGCGTCAACAGCGGCACGTGATGCGCCAACAGCAGCGCCAAGTTTATCAGCCAATGGCTCGATATATTTGGTGAAGTTTTCGCCATTTGCTAAGGCACGACCACCAGAAACCACAATGCCTGCTGAAGTCAATTCAGGACGGTCAGATTTCGCCATCTCTTCATTAACGAAGCTTGCTTTGCCAGTTTCTTGCACGTTGTCGATTGTCTCAACAGTAGCTGATCCACCTTCGCTTGCTACTGGGTCAAAAGCCGTGGTACGTACTGTCATGACAACTTTATCTTCTGTGGTCTTAACAGTTGCTGTTGCGTTACCAGCATAGATAGGACGCTCAAACGTTTGCGCATCTACGACGGCAGATATTTCTGATAGCATGCTTACGTCAAGTAAAGCGGCAACGCGTGGCATAAAGTTCTTACCAGTAGTGGTTGCTGGTGCAAGAATATGACTGTAATCACCAGCGATATCAGCAACCAATAGTGCGACGTTACCCGCCAATTGATGCTCATAGGCAGCGTTGTCTGCTAATAATACCTTAGTCACGCCTTCTGCTTTAGCTGCTTGGTCAGCGACAGCTTGAGCACCACTACCTGCAACCAACACATGGATATCATCACCCATTTGCTTAGCAGCAGCGATGGTATTCAAAGTTGCCTTTTTTAGACTGGCATTGTCATGTTCTGCATATACCAAAATTGCCATGATTTTAATCCTTTTTTATTCGTATCATCTATTCATGCGGTTGTTTGTGTACAAAGCTGTTTGAGTAACTATTATTTAATATGAAATAAATCAGTTAAATCTATAGCCCTCTACAGGATATGCCGTAGCGAAGTATCCAATCATTGAAACATTAAATGACTTTTGCTTCGTTTCTTAGCTTATCGACCAACTCATCCACTGAACCCACTTTGATGCCAGCTTTACGTTCAGCAGGTGGCACAACTTTAATGATCTCTTGCTTAGAGGCCATATCAACACCAAAATCAGCAGGCGTTTTTTCGTCAAGTGGCTTTTTCTTCGCTTTCATGATGTTAGGCAATTTAGCATAACGAGGCTCATTCAAGCGCAAGTCAGTGGTAATAACTGCTGGCAAATCAAGTGCTAGCGTCTGTAAACCACCGTCGATTTCGCGAGTGACGTTTACTTTATCGCCTTCAACCTTCACTTCTGATGCAAACGTACCCTGACCGATACCCATCAATGCCGCTAGCATCTGACCAGTCTGGTTGTTATCATCATCAATGGCTTGCTTACCCAATAGTATAATATCAGTGCCTTCACTCTCGGCGATATTTTTGAGGATCTTAGCAATTTGTAATGGATACGGCTTGTCGTCAGTCACTACCAACACACCACGATCAGCGCCCAATGCTAGTGCTGCGCGGATCTGTTCTTGTGATTCTTTTGGACCGATTGATGCCACGATGATTTCATCAATCACGCCTGCTTCTTTTAGACGTACTGCTTCTTCTACGGCAATCTCATCAAAAGGATTGATTGACATCTTAGTGTTTGATAAATCAACGCCAGAGTTGTCAGCTTTTACACGAACTTTTACGTTGTAATCAATGACACGCTTGACCGCTACTAATGCTTTCATACGTTCCTCGTTTATTAATGTTATGAATTAAAAATTGTCAGTTAAGAACCAAAGGTTCATTTTTTTAAACTGTCGTTCAAAATACTACTTAGGGTTATTACTGCGTCAACAGATAGTAGTTAATTAAGCAAGAAGAAACAATACCGAAAATGGTATTAGTATCACACTACTCATTGATAAAATCTGCTAAAGCTAAGCCAACCATTATTATCAGACCCCTGTATCTTGCGTGACCACAGGCATAAGGTCAAGACAACGCCGTGAATAATGCGTCATAAATTTGTCACCATTCTATAATAAATAGTTTATAAGTGCACAATTTTACAGTCTTCTTTAACCTACATTCTCAATATTTCACCTGTTTTTAGCACTGTCAACACGATAGTTACTTAATGGATTGTTGTGATCTATCTCGTTGGCATCCATCGAGCACAACAATCAAAAACTCAAAATCTACGACTTGCTGTTTTTACTGGAACCAATCAGCAACTCACTGTCGCGTATATCATCGAATAATGACCAGTCAGGCGTAACCGCATTATTTTTGATGACACTCATATCCCCTGTGGTTTCCATAATGACAGCAAATACTTCCGTTTTAGACTTGATTCCATTCTTGCGCAAAACCTGTTGAACATCACTGGTACTGAGATTGGCCTCTTTTAAATTTCCACTAAAATACTCGCCATGGGCCATTAATATAATGGCTCGATTGTCTATCAGAGATTTTAACGGTTTGAATTTACGCCTGATAAATGAGATAACCCCTTGAATCACAAACAATACTGCGACAGCAAACAGCCCTTGCATTAATGACGGTGTGTTTGATAGCACCGTTGAAGCGAGTATACTGCCAATACCGACAGTCATCGCAAAATCATGGCTTGAGAGCTTGGAGAAACTCCGCAACCCCATCAATCTTGTAAACAACATTAACCCTAAATAAAAACCGATTGCAGATAGAGAAATACCCAGCACTTGCTGCCAATCGATTGAAAACCATGCCTCCCACTTCATAAAACAACCTTATTTTGTTAGATCTTTTTTGAGTCAGTGCTGATGACTGACAGCTAATATCAGTATACTTTTGATGATTTTACGTTTATAGCGAGAAAAATGGCATAAAAAAAGCAACCTGATAAGAGGTTGCTTTTTTTTAGAGTTGAAACAGTATTTTTATTGTTTTAACAAACAAAGGCATCAATGCATATTGATAATCTTACTGTCATCAAGCTTACTGACTAATCAGCTTACCAGATGTCAAATGAGATTAGATAGCTTCGATTTGCTCGGCTTGTGGGCCTTTTTTGCCATCACCTAAGATGAAAGACACTTTTTGGCCTTCGGCTAGAGTTTTGAAACCACCACCTTGGATAGCGCTGTAGTGAGCGAATACGTCTTGTCCGCCATTGTCTTGAGCGATAAAACCAAAACCTTTAGCTTCATTAAACCACTTTACAGTGCCTTCAACTTTATCTGACATAAATTTTCCTAACTCTTTAACTGTTGGCGAGACGTGTGTCGTCACCGATTAATTGATATATACCCAAACTATTTTCTGCTAAATGCAACAGTCAATACGATCAAAATATCGTTAGATAGCTTGAAATTACGACCTAAAATCTTTTGAGTACAGCCTGATTATAGCAGCTTTTTATAATCGCAACAGGTTAAATTGATGATTTTTGTAAATAACGATAATCCGTTTTGAAAAGTCACGAAAGCCAATTAAATACTATCTAATACATTGATAAGAAAGATATTTTATATCATTTACTATCTATCATTCTAACGTAAAGGTGTCATTTAAGTTGGTGACAGCATTATCTCAAATAATAAATAGGTAATAAGTCAGCATATACTTCATTGAGATATCGGTAGCCACGGTGAACTTAATACTAACAAACAAAGCGCAAAAAATATCAGTGAAAATGACTGACTATAGGCGATGTATTTAGCAGGTATCACCAAGTCTTTAGGAGAATCAGGAATACCTTTACGCTTTAGTAAACGCGTCCCGTATATCCATCCAAAGGTAGTATAGATGCCATAAGCAGCAGGTACCGTAATGGCTAGTGGCGTCAAGTCAATCACATATAATATGACAACGGAAATAAAGAACCACAAAGTATCCAAGAGTGAGCTGATTTGAAAAAACTTAGACTTAGGCAATTTGCCATCGGTTTTTTTGAGCATCTCCCCTTCTATCCATATTAAAACAGCTACCACAGCGCTAAGAGTAATATATACGAATTGCGGCGTTAGCCAGTCTGGATAAGATATTTGCACAACACACAACCTATAATCTATAAAAAAGTAAGAACGCGCAACTCAATCGTTTTGATAATTAACCAGCAATTGGTTGCACTAAGAATATTCAAAAAAGTCAATGAAGGCTAAATATATGAGGCATCGATTGGTAGTTTTCAACCAACACCAAAGCGATTGTGGTTAAAATTTCATTAAAGTAGTGCAAACTAAAAAAGCTCACACTATTAAGTAATAGCATGAGCTCTTAGTTCTATATCAGCGACTAATTTCTTAATAGCCTAATACTGAATTAGTTTTTTTCTTTATCGATGATTTTGTTACCACCGATCCAAGGCATCATGCCACGTAGCTTAGCGCCAGTGATTTCGATTTGATGCTCTGCATTGTTACGACGACGAGCCGTCATTGATGGATAGTTGGTTGCGCCTTCAGAGATAAACATCTTCGCGTACTCACCAGACTGAATGCGTTTTAGGGCATTACGCATGGCTTCACGTGATTGCTCATTGATGACTTCAGGGCCAGTTACGTATTCGCCATATTCAGCGTTGTTACTGATTGAATAGTTCATGTCAGCGATACCGCCTTCATACATGAGGTCTACAATAAGCTTTAACTCATGCAAACACTCAAAGTAAGCCATTTCTGGGGCATAGCCAGCTTCAGTTAGGGTTTCAAAGCCCATTTTAACCAGCTCTACTGCACCGCCGCAAAGTACCGCTTGCTCACCAAATAGATCCGTTTCAGTCTCATCTTTGAACGTCGTTTCGATGATACCTGAACGACCACCACCAACACCAGCAGCATAAGACAAGGCTAATTGCTTGGCTTGACCTGATGCATCTTGGTAGATAGCGATCAAATCTGGAATACCGCCGCCTTTTGCAAACTCTGAACGTACCGTATGACCTGGTGCTTTTGGCGCAACCATGATGACATCAAGATCACCACGTGGTACGACTTGGTTATAATGAATCGCAAAACCATGAGCAAACGCTAGGGTTGCACCTTCTTTGATGTTTGGTTCGATTACATCATTATATAGCTCTTTTTGAAACTCATCAGGCGTCAAAATCATGATGACATCAGCGGCTTTTACCGCTTCTTCTACTTCAGCTACTTTTAGACCTGCGTTTTCTGCTTTTTTCCATGAGCCAGAGTTAGCACGTAGACCAACGGTCACATCAACATCTGAATCTTGTAGGTTAAGCGCGTGTGCATGGCCTTGTGAACCATAACCAATGATGGCAACTTTTTTGCCTTGGATGATTGATAGATCACAATCTTTATCATAATAAACGTTCATAAACAGAGTCCTTTTCCTAAATCATGGCTTGCCATGGATAAATAAACACTTAAATTATAATCACCTTATCGAAGTGATGGGTGAGATAAGCGCTATGTTAATGTTTGAATAAATAATTTGACCTACAATAAGTACAGTAAGCACCCATTATAAACTGAGCGTTTTTTCGCCGCGTGCAATACCAATCACACCCGAACGCACCACTTCCATAATACGTTCACGACCAATCACATCAATAAAGCCATCAAGTTTGGCTTTGTCACCAACGATTTGAATGGTATATAGATTGGCGTTTACATCAACGATTTGTGCACGGAAAATATCGGCACTGCGTTTAATCTCTTCACGTACGCCGCCCGTTGCCCGCACTTTTATGAGCATCAACTCGCGTTCGACGTGTACGGTATCTGATAGATTAAGCACTTTAACCACTTCAATCAATTTATGCAATTGCTTGGTGATTTGTTCTATTTTTTCAGGTGAGGTAATAGTGGTCAATGTTAAGCGAGAAATACTCGAATCGTCTGTTGGCGCAACGTTCAAAGTTTCAATGTTGTAGCCACGTTGAGAGAACAAACCGACCACTCGCGACAACGAACCCGCTTCGTTTTCCATCAATACCGAAATCAGATGTTGTTGTTGCATTAGGTACGCTCCCCTTTTGTTAACCACATATCACGCATCGCTTGCCCAGCAATTTGCATCGGATATACATGCTCGTTACGATCGACATAAACGTCAATAAATACCAATCTATCTGTTATTGCCATGGCTTCCGCCAACTGTGCTTCCATGGTCGCAGGATCAGTAATCTTGATACCGACGTGACCATAGCTTTCAGCGAGCTTGACAAAGTCTGGTAGTGAATTCATATAAGAATGGGCATGACGACCTTCATACAGCATGTCTTGCCACTGCTTCACCATGCCTAATTGGGCGTTATTTAGATTTAAGATTTTAACTGGCAAATTATATTGTAAGCAGGTTGAGAGCTCTTGAATATTCATCTGAATAGAGCCTTCACCCGTGATACAAACCACGTCGCGATCTGGACAAGCTAATTTGGCGGCCATCGCATACGGCAAGCCAACACCCATCGTCCCTAAACCACCTGAGTTTAGCCATTGACGCGGCTCATTATAGGTATAGTAAAGGGCAGCAAACATCTGATGCTGACCGACGTCACTGGTGATAATAGCGTTACTATTAGTCACTTTATCTAAGGCTTGCACGACCGCTTGTGGCTTAATACCATTATCAGTGCTGGTGTCATAACGCAGGCCATGACGCTTACGCCACTCATTAATCTGTGACCACCAATCCAACAATGCTGGTTGGTCTAGCTCTTTATCATCACCAACAATTTCTATGATATCGGTCAGGACAGATTTGACATCGCCCACGATCGGAATATGCGCATTAATCGTTTTTGAAATAGAGGTAGGATCAATATCAATATGAATAATCGTCGCATTCGGACAGAATTTTTTGACATTATTAGTGACACGGTCATCAAAACGTGCACCAACTGCCAAGATGACGTCGGCATGATGCATGGTCATATTGGCTTCATAAGTGCCATGCATACCGAGCATACCCAAGAACTGACTATCAGAACCAGGGAACGCACCCAAGCCCATTAAGGTATTGGTTACTGGTAAATTTAAACGGTGCGCAAGATTAGTAAGCTCTTTATGCGCATTGCCTAAAACAACACCGCCACCAGAGTAAATAATCGGACGCTTTGCAGCAAGCAGTGTTTCAACCGCTTTTTTAATCTGACCACTATGGCCTTTTAATGACGGCTGATACGAACGTATAAACACTTCTTCTGGATAAGCATAAGCAAATTTTTCACTTGGCGCGGTCATATCTTTTGGTACATCAATCACTACAGGACCTGGGCGTCCAGACTGAGCAATATAAAAGGCTTTTTTGACAATCATTGGGATTTCGCTAGCGTGGCGCACTTGAAAGCTATGCTTCACGATAGGACGTGATACACCGACCATATCTGTTTCTTGGAAGGCATCTTCCCCAATTAGGCTGCTAGGTACCTGACCTGCGATGACCACCATCGGCACAGAATCCATAAACGCTGTTGCGATAGCCGTTACGGTATTAGTAGCACCCGGACCTGACGTCGCTAATACTACACCTGTCTGCCCTGTGACTCGCGAATAAGCATCTGCCATGTGACCGGCTGCTTGCTCATGACGTACTAAGATATGCTCGATATTTTCTTGTTGAAACAAAGCATCATAGATATGAAGAACCGCACCACCTGGATAGCCAAAAATATATTTGACGCCCTCATCAGTCAGTGATTGCACCAACATCTCAGCACCAGATAGCATGATAGGTTGCTCACTACCCTCAGCGAGGCGTTGTTGCTTTTCTTCAAAATTTTTGGCGGCATTCCCCGTTTGGGTATGTCCCGTCATATTCGGACTTTGCGTGGTTTGCGTCACTGTCATCACCTTTTTTTTGTCAAGAATTGGCGTTCATTTATAAGAGAAAACCATGCTATTTACACAAGATGGTTCATCTTATAGAAATGGCTGCAAATCCTTATCCATATCAAGAATGTGTGCCCACTATCTCTAAGTAACGCTGTTTTATAAGACAGCAGGCTACTCAAACACAGCAATATATGTAGGGTCAGTTTTATGGCAGGAGTCTATCGATGTACAGTGACAAGATGCGCGTGCATCTATAAAAGAAGCTTATTATTGATAAATAGCAGACAGCATTTACAACAGATTGATTTATACAGAGGCATCGATATTCACAATTTAAATCACTCTCACAGCCAATACTAATTTGTAAAATGGTTAGATTTTACGACAGGCTTATTAAAAAGATTGAATTGCTGAATATTTTTCCATGTTTAATACAACCGCTAGAGTCACGCTTAGCGCATTTCAAATAATAAGTTTATCTTAGTCATTGTAGACAGATAAGTCCGGAGACAATACATAAAGTTATCGATAACAATCGTTATGATTACTATCTTTGCAATATCATTGTCACAAAGAAACGAAAACTGCGTAAGCCACTGATAAGTAACCTATCGTCCTCATTTTCAAGTGCCACGGCAATATCATAAAAGCCGCTCACTGACCAATCAACTGCTATTATATTCGATGGTTTGTGAGCTATTGTCAAGAAAAACTTCTAAAGCCCATCCCTAACTATTAGTTATTAAATAACATACATTCATAAGGATTATTTGTTAGAATCGAAAGCTGGTACATTTTTAGTACCATTCCAACACTTAAATGTTATATTGACACATATATACACATCTGTTTTTTACCCCTTGAGAGGATTGCTACTATGGCATATGCGTCTAAAATAAATACTGCTACCAAACTGCTTATGAGTACTGCGTATGTGCTAATGCTGTCGATGAATGCCAGTCATGCTATTCAAGTTTATAAATCTGTCGGTGCACATGGTGAAGTCAAATACAGCCAACATGCGCCGCAAAATGGTAAAAACATTGAGCTGATTGAATTTCGTAGTGATGGCAGACAAAGCAATGCAGGACAATTGGCTGGCAAAACAGATGCCAATCAAAGTACTAATACTCAAAGCGTAGAAGAGCAAAGAGTTGCAGCGCTTGAAGCACGGATTAAAGAACAAGAAGCACAAGCCAATGCACAGCGTTGCCAGTCACTCCGCAATAATTTGACCAACTTGAATGTCGGCGGACGTATTTATGAGATGGATGCAAATGGCAAGCGTCAATATTTAGACGGTCGTGAAATTGAGCTCAAACGTGAACGCGTACAGCAGGCAATTGATCAGTATTGTGGCAACTCAACTACCTAGGCTTAATGCTAATTATAGACGTTAATCAATAGCTGCATCACATGACGAATGGCTGCTGGCATATCCTGAGCTTGTAGTCCTCGTTGTCCAACCAATAACGTATTATTACTTTGATTGACCAGCGTATCCCCTGCTAATCCATGTATAACAACCGCTTGATGCAAGCTTTGCATTCCTGACGATAAATCTTGTTGTGCTAGCAGACCAGCAATGACACCGGATAACACATCACCCATGCCAGCCGTCGCCATACCGGCATTACCGACAGCACAAACATAAACGTGGTGCTCATCTAAGCCCTGCTCTAATATCAAAGAACCTGCGCCTTTTAGCACCCATTCACCACCATAAGTTGTAGCGCACTGTTTTATCGCTTGTAGTCTATTGCTTTCCACTTCACTGATTCTCTTATTCAGTAATCTAGCAGTTTCGCCACTGTGCGGTGTCAAACAAACTTGATGATTAACGCTATATTCTCGCAGCTGACTGACCAATTCATGATGCTCTAATTGCAATGATGCCAAATGATAAAGTCCATCAGCATCAATCACTATTGCCTTTTTAGCTGTCATCGCAGCTTGTAGATACTTTATAAATAACACTTTTGCTTTTTCATCACGACCAAGCCCCATACCAATCGCAATCACAGTAGCTGACTTAATTAACTCCTGCACTCCATCCACATCATGCAAATTAATCGTCATTGCATCTGGTAGCGAAGTTAATAGGGCGCTATGAAAAGCCTCATGGCAAGCAACTGTAATTTTACCCGCTCCTGCCGCCATCGAGCTCGAAGCAGACAGTATCGCAGCGCCGCCCATACCTTGTGAGCCATCGATACGATTACCGCCAATAATCAGTACATGACCATAGCTACCTTTGTAGCTATTTTGACGGCGAGGACTTAGACCATATGCAGTAGTAATCAGTGTTGCTACTGGCATGAACCTTTTATCATTTATTGGATAAGGTATCAGCGGTATATCAATTACCTTGCCGCTACAATCCATACCATCTTTGGTATGCAAACCGAATTTCCGTGCAATTAAACATAGCGTTATATCAGCCTGTATAGCCACCTGCTCAAACACCTCGCCAGTCGAAGCCACCAAACCACTTGGAATATCAACCGCAATGGCCAAGGTGTTATTTCCTTTAGATAACTCATTAAAAGTGCTAATGGCCGTTTTATAAATACCTGTAGGTGCACGATCCAGACCAATACCAAACAGCGCATCAATATAGACATCGGCTTGCAGATTACCATCTACTCCTTCTTCTGGCTCACAAGCACCATTTTCAAAGCGTCGATAAGGGCAATTGGCCCATAGCGCCTCTTTTAGGGTTTTTTGTGCGTCAGAAAATGCTGTTGTGTCACTGGTATCAAAATCATCACTCTCAAAACCAACTGTTACCACTTGTACCTGCCAACCCATTTGCTGTAAATAATAAGCAATGAGCCAACCGTCGCCACCATTATTACCCTTTCCAACCCAAATGCTCACTCGATGCTGACGCATATGACGACGAGGCACATAAGTAGTGGCTGATGGATATATGTTTAATTGTTTTTGTTCATATAATTGCTCTATGTGTTGCGCCATTTGCCAGGCTGCTTGTTTCATCAACCCAAAACTATCATGCCCCTCTACAAACCATGCTTGCTCCATCACATAGAGTTGTTCACTGCTATATAACGGGATAGGTTTTGTATTTTTTATAGGTGATAAATTGGTCTGATTTTTCATAGCTAGTCCTTGAGTATTTTTTGCTGATTTTCTATTTTATTGAGATATGATTACTATCATTTAGCATCAGCTTAGCAAACGCTTACATCAACGTATGTATCAATATGAATGTGAAATTATTTGCTTTTATACTTGCGCTCTTAGCTCACTGGCTTATTATATCGGTATTCACTCTATCGCCTACTGTCACACATGAATAATCCTCCTAAAGTAAACTTGCCTATCTCTTCAACCCAGCAGAAATCAGCTAAGCAAATCTCTGCTGAACCTAAGCCTGCGTCCGAAAAAAAGATTAATGTGAATAATAGCCCAACATTTACCACCACAGCAGATGTCAAACAATGGATTAAAGACCAAGCACAGGCTTTAGGGTTTGCCGACTGCGGTTTTTTATCGGTGCATCATCCTTTATTTGCTAAGCAGATTGTACAATTGCAACAATGGCTCGATAAAGGCTATGAGGGGCAACTGCAGTTTATGCATAACAATCATGAACTGCGGGCAAATCCTGACCAACTGGTAGAAGGGGCAAAAACCATCATCAGTGTCCGTATGGATTACCTGACTCAAGCACCAACCCCACGTAAGATCACTGACAATGACTACCCCAATCAAGGCATCATCGCTCGTTATGCCAGAGGACGCGACTATCATAAAACGATGCGCAGTCGTTTGAAGCAATTGGCACTAAAGATAGAAGCCATGCTTCCTGAGTGGCAACACCTCAATATAGGTTCAGAGCAAGATTTTATTTTTAGGCCTTTTAGCGACTCTGCTCCTATTTTCGAGCGACCCATTGCCGATGCTGCTGGTCTTGGCTGGACAGGAAAGCACACCTTATTAATCAACAAGCAAGCGGGTTCATTTTTTGTATTGGGTGAGCTATTTATTAGTCTCCAGTTACCTGATGACAAACCGGTCAAAGAGCATTGCGGCAGTTGTAGCGCTTGTATCGATATCTGTCCCACTCAAGCGATTGTCGCGCCCTATGAGCTCAATGCTGCAGCTTGTATCTCCTACCTCACTATCGAGCACGACGGTATTATTGATATAAAATACCGCCGCGCAATTGGTAATCGCATCTTTGGCTGTGACGACTGTCAACTTATCTGTCCTTGGAATCGCTACGCCAATCTTACACCTGTAGAGGATTTCGCACCACGGCATAACCTTGATAGCAGCAGTTTGCTTGAGCTGTGGCAATGGCAAGAAGCTGAATTTATGAAAAAAACTGAAGGCAGCCCGCTTAGACGCACAGGCTATGTGAACTTTTTGCGTAATATCGCGATTGGTCTTGGAAATGCTAATGGTAATGAAGAAACCATTACTCAGTTACAATCAAAGTTGGGCGTACATAACGAAATGCTCGATGTACATATCAATTGGGCCATAGCTGAACAGTACGAGAAGTTAAAAAATCTCTAAATCTTAAGTTTATATTTCTATATGCCAAAAAAATGCCTCTTATTATAGTAAGAGGCATTCTTTATTTTTTTCGCACATATCTCTGACAGTTCAAAAGCCTATTATGGCTTAGGAATACGCAGTACTTGACCAGGATAAATCTTATCAGGGCTAGATAGCATCGGCTTATTGGCTTCAAAGATTTTCATATAATCATCCGCTGAACCATAAACCTCTTTTGCGATCTTAGACAAGCTATCACCAGATTTCACTGTATACATCGTTGACTCAGGCGCATCTTCTTCGATATCAATATTATCGATTACCTTGGCCACGTTTTGTACATTACCAATGGCGATAATCGCTTTTTCGCGGTCTGCTTGCGTTTTAGCTTTACCGCTGATTTCTGCAGTATCTGTTGAGCCGTTATACTTGATTTTCAAATCGCTAATATTAAGATTCTGCTGTTGAATACGACGAAGTAAAATATTGGCAACTGATTGCGCAGAAGGTTCGCTACTCTGTACTGGCGTATTGGCGTCTGCTTTAGTTTCTGACTTGGCATCGTGTTTGGCGTCATCACGATTGAAAATTTTATCACCGATATCTTTTGCAAAACTGAACATACCCATTTACATACTCCCTTAAATATTGTTATTTATTATTGATCATTATTTTTTTAATGGCATATACATTCGTATATAACCACACTTTATATATAACTACACTTTGTTACTGCTTACCATTGTGAGTATAGACAAAGATAGGTGAGGTAGATAGTAATAGTATGTTGAGTAATGTTGATTTGGCGTAGCTTATGTTAACGTATTGATTAGTCACATAACTACCTGTCGCCATGGCAAATTAAGAACATAAAAAAACCGCCTATCTCTACAGATAGGCGGCTAAAATAACTCGCTAAGCCACTAGCTAATTATAGCTGCGCTTGTACATAATCAATCGCTTTTTGAACAGTCGTTAATTCTGCTGAATCTTCATCAGGAATGGTAATGCCAAAGTCACTTTCAAATGACATAACCAATTCGACTAGGTCTAACGAATCTGCACCTAAGTCTTCCATAAATGATGCATCATTGTTGATATCTTCAACATTCATACCCAATTGCTCAGCTACTGCAGCTTTAACTCTTAGCTCGGTATCATTACTCATGTAGATTTCTCCTTTTTGATCTATTATTTTGGCAAGTCACCATAGTCCTATCATTAGGCTCTACAGCATTGTATATAAAATCATATCTTCAGATTAGCACAGCTATCTGAGTACTTTGTAACTTATTTATAGCTGGTTATACGTTTTGACGGATGTCTAGTAAAGCCCTGCTATAATACAGGGCTTTGACATAAAAGTATCCGTCATTATAACACCCTTTATTATAGTTTACACTCGTGCACAGAGTTTTTTATTATAACTGTGTAACACTTATTTATCACCTACATATACATACCACCATTGACAGGAATAACAGCGCCTGTGATATAACTGGCCTCATCGCTGGCTAAGAAATGTACGGCGGCGGCAATGTCTTCTGGCTGTCCAAGGCGACTGATAGGTACAGCGTCTAGCATAGAGTTCAATAGGCGCTCATCAAGCTCGTCCGTCATATCCGTTTCGATCAAACCAGGGGCTACGCAATTGATCGTCACTTGTCGTGAGCCAATTTCACGCGCGAGCGTACGGCTGAACCCTTCAACGCCTGCTTTGGTCGCCGCATAGTTAGACTGACCTGCATTACCCATTTGCGCAACGACAGAGGTTATATTGATGATGCGACCACGGCGTGCTTTCATCATACCGCGCACAGCACGTTTACTCATACGGTATACCGACGTCAAATTGGTATCGATAACATTTTCCCAGTCGTCATCTTTCATACGCATCAGCAGACCATCTTGGGTGATACCTGCATTATTGACCAAGACTTGTACTGCGCCGTAGACGCTCTCAATCTCTTCAAACAGCTTATCAATTTGTGCGGTATCACGCACGTCTAAAACACGTCCAATACCGCCACTATCGTGGAGATAACCATCAATCAGCTCAGCACCTTTTTCCGTAGTGGCTGTACCAATAACAAAATGTCCTTCTTTGGCGAAACGTTTGGCAACGGCTTTACCAATACCACGGCTAGCACCTGTCACTAGAGTAATCGTACGACTCATGATAACACCTCCATTAATTTATCAAGACGAGCGGGCTTGTCAGTAGGATAGCTCGTAATTGGCTGTGCTTGGCGCTTCGCCAAGTTGCTCAATACATTACCACTGCCACATTCGATTAAAATATTAATTTGCTTGTCAGCCAGCTCTTGCATGGTTTTTGACCATAATACTGGTTGGCTTAATTGCTCCGTTAATGCCTGCTTGATACCGACCGCACTGCTCTCGACACGCGCATGTCGATTTTGGATAACAGGAATCGTCGCTTGATCAAATTTTATTTCTGCCAGAATCTCAGCCAATGCACTACTGGCTGGCTCCATAAGCGCGCAATGTGATGGTACGCTGACCTTTAGCGGGATAGATTTTTTGCCAGTGTTTTGCACTTTATCAATAACGGCATTCACACCAGCAGCATTACCCGATATCACCACTTGTCCTGGACTATTAAAGTTGGCTGCACCTACAATGGCACCTTCGACATGTTCAGTCGCTTGCTCACACAAGTTTTCTACTCGATTGTCCTCAAGCCCTAACACTGCTGCCATGGCAGTATCGACACCTACAACGGCTTCTTGCATCAACTGACCGCGCTTATGTACCAATTTAACCGCATCAGCAAGCGATATGACTTCAGCCGCACAAAGCGCACTGTACTCACCTAGAGAATGACCCGCTAAATAACAAGGCGCTGTATTTATTTTTTGTTTTAAGATACGCCAAATGGCAATGCTCGCCGTCAGTAATGCTGGCTGAGTATACTGTGTTTGGTTGAGTTTTTCTTCATTTTGACAGATTGCCCATAAGTCTTCACCAAGCGCGGCGCTAGCTTCAGTAAAGGTATCGAGAATCTCTGGATAGATTTCAGCAAGCTCACTAGTCATCCCGACTACTTGCGATCCTTGACCAGGAAAAATTACCGCAATACGTGTCGGCGGCTTTTTTACCATATCGGGTACAGAGGCCATAACCAATATTCCTTATTTAATTGGAAATATCCCTAAAAACAATTGGGGTTTATTATATTATTAGAGGCGATATAAAGCCGTTGCTTTAGTATTTGTCTAAAAAAACGGATTATCGATAAACTATACACTGACGCACACTATTATCATAGTGGATGCTACTGAAACACGTATAGTAAAAGATACCATTCAAATTAAAATGGTAGAGTATATCGGTTCATTTTCATATTTTCTAAAGGCACATGGTAAAAGGTTGTTCAAATACCTACCATAAAAGCCAATAGCAAAAAGCCAAGTTATCTAGCCACATAATATATGATAGCGAAATAACTTGGCTTTCTTCAGCTCAAAGCATATTACCTAATAACAGCGTTGCAAAAATAATGACAGTCACCAGTACTATCATTATTTTTACAATCAGCTATTGAATAGCCAATAATTTAAGCGTCTTGACTAACTTTAAACAACTGGCGACCACGGTAGAAACCATCTTTAGTCATGTGATGACGACGATGTTTTTCACCAGTGGTAGCATCTACGCTTATCTCAGCGATTTCCATACGATGATGTGAACGGCGCATGTCACGACGAGAACGACTTTTACGACTTTTTTGAACGGCCATGATATAGCTCCTATACTTAAAAGGGGATAAGCTTGAAATTCAGCTTTAATCGACACTGACAGAGGCTATATAATCACAACAACCTAAGTCTTACGCATCATTAGTTAAATAGATTGCCACGTATTAAAGTGTTGATTACGTCTAAAATCTATAGTTAGTCTGCAAGATCAGCATCTATCTGCCAGTAGCAGATTGCTAGAATGCAATAAACGGGACATTATACGCATGTTTAGCGGATTAATAAAGCCCTGCTTCTCACTCTTTGGTAGAAAGCTGATGAAAGGTATCATAAATTTATTAAGTAGTACATTGATATATGACTTGTCTCTTAATAAGATTACAACTTGCCTTTTAGCGAGGCTAAAGCAGCAAAAGGATTTTCGCTTTCTTCCTCTTCTGGGATCTCACCAAATTGCTCTACCGTCATTTCACAGTCGTCATGTTTTGGCGACATCGGCGTCTTCAGTAATATCTCATCTTCTACCAATTTTTTGAATGGCAATAAAAGCTCTGGTGCAGGCTCAGTAATAATTTCATCAAGTAATAAATAGTCTTGTTCATCATTGATTGAACGTGCTTGGCTCTCATCTTCTAGTAGCGCAATATTATAATCATCAGACAAATCGATAGCCACTGGCTGTAGGCAACGTTGACAGGTTAACCAAACTTCACCCGTCAGTGTGAATGCCAAATGTAAGACATTATTGCGTCGATACAGATTGGCATTAAGCGAGATGTCTGCTTGTTCATGTTCGGTGGCTAAGGTAGCAGCAAGACGTTTGAAAGCGCTTGGCTCTACCTCTCCTGTCCATTCATAACCAGTATCTGCCCATTTATCCAAAGAAATAGATTCAGGCATACTAGTAGATAAAGGCGCTTTTTTATTATCAGCATAACCTGCTGACGGTTTACTTTTTGGAGTGCTTGACATGCGCGACCTCATTCATCAAAACGGTGTATAATATTGCCTGCCATACTAACGGAAAGCATTGAGCGACGCTAGCGCTAGTATGTTAAATTTATTTGATATAAGCTCTATTTTCATCTCTTTATTTCTCCTATTTATATTCAAAGATAGTTCTTCTTTTCATCTTTTATTTGACCAGTGTTTTACCTATGAATGTGTTTAATGATAAACCTGACTTCTCGAACCTACTTTCTGCACTTGAAGCAAAAATACTATTGCAACGTCTCACTACGTTAACCAATAATGTGAATGCCTCTTCCACTGACTCGTGGAACCTTAACAACAATCAGTGCTTAGAGGATGTAAAAAGTGAATGGCAAAGGTTAGCTGCTATCAAAGGCTTAGATAGCACTCCATCATTGGTTAATAAATACGAGCAAGCGGCTACTGATTGGCTCATCCAATTATTCAATAATTTATTCACTCATCAAAACGTTACATTGGTTCGTGGACAAGGAGAACCAGAGTACTTTCCGGCACAAAATAACGAACCCGCAAAAATTGAATTCGCTCATGGATTTTTTGCTAGCGCATTGCATGAGCTGAGCCATTGGTGTGTGGCTGGAGAGGCTCGTAGACGTTTACCTGACTTTGGCTACTGGTACGCACCAGATGGGCGTACCGCCGCTCAGCAGCAAGCATTTGAGCGCGTAGAGATTAAACCACAAGCGTTAGAGTGTTTATTTACTCTCGCTTGTGAACGATCATTTGAGGTGTCACAAGATAATTTGTTTGCTGACTTTGATACGAGCAATAGTACATTCGCAAATGACGTCTACCGACAAGTGCAACAATACATCGCTAAGCCGAATATATTGCCACCTGATGCTAAAACTTTATTACACGCCTTACTCAGTGTCTCTATAGCTGATCTAGAGTAACAGCAGCATATCAGCGTAAAGGTGCGGTATTTTTATGTTAACGATTGTCTACGCATAGTAACGGCTTGCAATCAAACTTATATTGGCTTTGCGCTATACTAGGAAGGCAGTGATGCTTTTTTAGTAAACTGAGTGAAAGAAGCATGCGCGCCACCGATATTCTACTTAGTCAAAAACCTCACATTTAAAAACCCATAATTATAAAATAAGGAACTGCTATGCAAGTATTTTATATTCATCCAGAAAATCCACAGCCACGTCTGATTGAGCAAGTGGCGGATCTGTTACGTAAAGACCAGCTCATTATCTACCCTACCGATACCAGCTATGCTTTTGGTTGTCGCTTAGGAGCAAAGGATGCACTCGATAAGCTCAAACAAATTCGTGAACTTGATGATAAACACCAGTTTACTTTACTGTGCCGTGACTTAAGCGAAATTGCCAACTATGCTGCAGTGGACAATATACAATTTAAACAGCTCAAAGCGCTTACTCCTGCGCCCATCACCTTTATCCTCAATGCCACAAAAGACGTACCAAAAAAATTGGCACATGCGAAGAAAAAAACCATCGGTATTCGAGTACCTAGCAACCCTATTGCGCAAGCGCTTTTAGAGGCCATGGATGAACCTATCTTAACCAGTTCATTAATACTGCCTAACCGTGATGACATACTAGATGATCCCTTTGAGATTGAGGATTTATTAGGCAATCAAATCGACGGTTTGATAAATGCAGGTGTAAAGACCACTAAACTAACTACGATTGTTGATATGACTGGTAGCCAGCCTGAAATTATCAGACAAGGTGCCGCGGATGTAGATTCACTACTACGGTAATAAACTAAAGCATCAAACACAAAAAAAGCTCCAATTGAATTGGAGCTTTTTTATATACATCTTTTGCTTATTGTAAAATTAGTCGCGATCAACCAATTCTACATATGCCATTGGCGCATTGTCACCATCACGGTAACCACATTTTACGATACGCAAATATCCACCTGGACGGGTCTGGTAACGAGGACCTAACGTGCCAAATAGTTTACCTACCATAGCTTTGCTACGCATACGGCTAAATGCCAAACGACGGTTAGCAACGCTGTCTTCTTTAGCCATAGTGATTAATGGCTCGGCAACGCGACGTAACTCTTTTGCTTTTGGTAAAGTTGTTTTGATCAGTTCATGCTCAAATAATGAGTTAGTCATGTTCTGAAACATTGCCTTACGATGACTGCCGGTACGACCCAGCTTGACTCCACTCTTACGATGGCGCATAGTCAAAAATCCTTAAAGTTTAACGGCTACGATAAGAAAAGCGATCATCAACACGAAGGTCAGCTGGTGGCCAGTTATCTAGGCGCATACCGAGCTCTAAATCTTTAGACGCTAGTACGTCTTTGATTTCCGTTAATGATTTCTTACCAAGATTTGGGGTTTTTAGAAGTTCAGTCTCTGAACGTTGTACCAAATCACCGATATAGTAAATGTTTTCAGCTTTCAAGCAGTTGGCTGAGCGAACCGTTAGTTCAAGATCGTCCACAGGGCGTAATAGCACCGGATCAACCTCTTCTTTCTCTTTCACAGGCTCAGGCGCTTCTTCAGCTTCTAGGTCAACAAAGATAGAAATCTGTTGTTGTAAAATAGTGGCTGCTTTACGAATTGCTTCTTCTGGATCTATAGTGCCATTAGTTTCAAGCTCAATGATAAGACGATCAAGATCAGTACGCTGCTCTACACGAGCGTTCTCAACCTGATAAGCAACACGAAGCACAGGACTAAAACTTGCATCAAGCTTTAAACGTCCGATTGCTTTAGTATCACCATCTTCACGGCGCTGGTTTGCTGGCTCATATCCACGACCCATTACTACACGCAAACGCATCTTAAGATGACCACGATCACTCAATGTACCCAACACCAATTCTGGATTGACGATGTCTACATTATGCGGTAACGCGATGTCTGCAGCAGTAATAGTGCCTGGACCTTGTTTATCCAAGGTCAAAAATACTTCATTTTGGTCATGAAGCGTAATAGCCAAGCCTTTTAGATTCAAAAGCAAGTCAAGTACATCTTCTTGTAGCCCTTCAAGCGTTGAGTATTCATGGTCAACACCATCAATCTCAGCTTCAATGACTGCAGCACCAGGTAATGAAGATAACAAGATGCGACGTAAGGCATTACCAAGGGTATGCCCAAAGCCGCGTTCTAACGGTTCGAGCGTGACTTTCGCAATCGTTTCATTAACCGTATCCACATTAATGGCATTCGGCGTTAGAAACTCAGTTGCATTTAGCATCATGATGTCACCTCGATTTATTAAACTGGTTTAATTAACGTTAATTGCTCAATGCCGTTTTCACGACATCGAGCAGTACGTCATTACTTAGAGTATAGCTCAACGATCAAGCTTTCGTTGATTTCAGCAGGTAGATCAATACGATCAGGCGCTTGTTTAAACGTGCCTTGTAATTTGCTGTGGTCAACATCTAGCCATTCTGGAATACCACGTTGGGTAGCCAGCTCAATTGCGTTTTTAATACGTAATTGCTCGCGAGACTTCTCTTGGATAGCGATGACATCACCATCTTGCAACTGAATTGATGGAATGTTCACACGAACAAACTCATCACGACCAGCTTTTTTTACCATAACAGTACGATGACTGACTAGCTGACGTGCTTCAGCGCGAGTTGAGCCAAAGCCCATGCGATAAACAACGTTATCTAGACGGCTCTCAAGCATGGCTAACAGGTTTTCACCAGTAGCACCGCGCTTACGAGCAGCTTCTTTATAGTAATTAGCAAACTGACGCTCTAGTACACCATAAATACGCTTAACTTTCTGCTTTTCACGCAGCTGTAAAGCATATTCTGAGGTCTTGTTACGGCTTACACCGTGTTGACCTGGTGGACGACCAGCTTTTTTCGTTTTTACGTCGTATGGTTTAACGCCAGACTTAAGACCTAAGTCCGTGCCTTCACGACGTGATAATTTGAGTTTTGGTCCAATATAGCGGGCCATTGTTATGTCTCCTATAAGCTTTTGGGATAAAAAGCTTCGTCTTTAATATTAGACGCGGCGCTTTTTAGGCGCACGGCAACCATTGTGTGGGATTGGGGTTACATCAGAGATGCTGTTAACTTTATAACCCAATGCACCTAGTGCTCTTACCGCAGACTCACGACCCGGTCCTGGTCCTTTGACCAAAACGTCGATATTCTTAACACCATATTCTTGAGCCGCTTTACCAGCGACCTCAGCTGCAACCTGAGCTGCAAATGGTGTAGATTTACGTGAACCACGGAAGCCTTGTCCACCTGAAGTGGCCCAAGCCAGTGCATTACCTTGACGATCGGTAATCGTAACAATGGTGTTATTAAAAGACGCATGGATATGGGCAATGCCCTCCGATACTGAACGACGAGTCACTTTCTTGCGACTACGAGTGTCTTTAGCCATCTTTTAGCTTCCTAAGTTAATTATCTTTTGAGAGGGCGTGTCGGACCCTTACGAGTACGAGCGTTGTTCTTAGTATTCTGACCTCTAACTGGTAGGTTACGACGATGGCGGATGCCACGGTAACAACCAAGATCAACTAAACGCTTAATATTCATTGACACTTCACGACGAAGATCACCTTCAGTCATGTAATTTGCAACTTGTGCACGGATAGCATCTAACTGTGTATCATCTAACTGACTAACTTTAGTAGTAGGGGCAATGCCAACTGCTTCTAAGATTTTCTGAGCAGTGGTACGACCTACACCAAAGATGTAAGTTAGTGAAATAACAGCATGCTTATTATCCGGAATGTTTACGCCGGCAATACGAGCCATTGATTTCTCTCCATTAAAGAAAAATAAGCGTTATTTATCAATAAGGCTTTATTTTTCAGATTTGTTGCTGTCAATACTAAAGCTTTTATAATTATTATCGCTGCTTTGACTTGATTACAAGCCTATTCATTGACGGTCTTATAAAAGTTTTTGCATAAACTACGGCAAGTGGCGGATGATATCCCATCCGCCGTCATTTTTCAAGTATTAATTGAGATAGTAACAAAAGTCTGAGACTTTATAATACTAAATATTAACCTTGACGTTGCTTGTGGCGAGGTTCTGCTGTACAGATGATATGTACACGGCCTTTACGGCGTACAACTTTACAGCTACCACAAATCTTTTTAACTGATGCTTGAACTTTCATAGCATGCTCCTTTGAGATATCGTACCGCTCATTTAAGGTTGAGTGGGCGATTGAATTAACGTCTGATCATGATATTGATGGGTCATCAAATGCGCTTGGATTTGCGAAATGAAGTCCATTACCACAACCACCATAATCAGTAAAGACGTACCACCGAGTTGAAACGGCACACCAAACGATGACTGGACGACCATTGGCATTAAACAAATAACCGTCATATACATCGCGCCAATAAAGGTCAGTCGGTTTAATACATGATCTAGGTAACGCTGAGTTTGTTGTCCGGGGCGAATACCTGGGATATACGCACCACTACGTTTAAGGTTTTCAGCTACTTCACGTGGACTAAATACCAATGCCGTATAGAAGTAACAGAAGAAAATAATCATCGCGCCAAACAGAACCAAATATAGCGGCTGTCCTGGAGACAACACCAATGCCATATTCTGTAGTATCTTTTGTGTAAGGGTAGGATCAGTTGATTGACCGACCCACTGCCCTAAACTTGCTGGAAACAACAACAACGAGCTGGCAAAAATGGCTGGGATAACCCCTGCCATATTAAGCTTCAGCGGCAAATGTGACTGCTGCTGAGCATATATTTTGCGACCTTGTTGCTGCTTCTGTGCATAGTTTACTGGAACACGGCGCTGAGCACGTTCAATATAAACGATACCAGCAGTAACCGCGATGCCTAGTAGCACAAAAATAAACAGTACAATCAAGTTCATTTGTCCTTGATTGACCTGTTCAATAGACTGCGAAATCATACCTGGCGTACCAGCCACAATACTCGCAAAAATGAGCATTGAAATACCATTACCTACGCCGCGCTCTGTAATCTGCTCACCAAGCCACATCAAGAACATAGCACCCGCTACCAATGAGGTAACCGCTGGAATATAAAAGGTCAGACCAGAAGATAAAGTAAGATTTTGACTGATTAAGCCAGCACACATTCCTAATGACTGTACTAGGGCTAAAGCAAGTGTCCCTTGACGGGTATACTTGTTCAACTTACGTCGTCCCGCTTCGCCTTCTTTTTTGAGGGCTTCAAGCGATGGCAATACTGCAGACATCATCTGTACAATAATCGATGCTGAAATATACGGCATAATGCCGAGCGCCATAATGGACATACGCTCTAGTGCACCACCTGAGAACATGTTAAACATGCTCAAAATGGTGTTTTCGTTGCGCGAAAACAGATCAGCCAAGTTGACCGGATTGATACCCGGTACTGGAATATGTGACCCTAAACGATAAACAACCAATGCGCCGATTAAGAATAATAAACGCGTCCATAATTCATCATACTTGCGTATGAATGCAAATGGATTGAGCGGTATACCAGTCGATGACATTGATTGTTTTGACACGTTACTACTCCTCGATGCTACCACCAGCAGCTTCGATTGCTAGCTTAGCGCCTTTAGTCACTTTGATACCTTTAAAGGTATAAGCCTTAGTGACTTCGCCTGACAACATAATACGGGCACGCTTCATGTCGTGACGGATTAGGTTAGCAGCTTTAAGTGTTTCAAGGCTAACCACATCGCCATCAATTTTATTCAGTTCAGAAAGACGTACTTCAGCCGTCTTCATTGCCATTTTACTGGTAAAACCAAATTTCGGTAGACGACGATATAAAGGCATTTGACCACCTTCAAATCCTGAGCGTATGCTAGAACCTGAACGAGATTTCTGACCTTTTACACCACGACCACCAGTCTTACCAAGACCTGAACCGATACCACGACCACGACGTTGGGCAGTTTTCTTTGCGCCAACACCTGGTGATAATTCATTTAATCTAAGACCCATTACGCTTCCTCCACTTTTACCATGTAGTTAACGCGATTGACCATACCACGGGTTGAAGGTGTATCTTCTACTTCAACAGTATGATTAATACGGCGTAAACCCAATCCTTTCAAGCTCGCTTTGTGGCTCTTTAGGCGATGGGCACCCGATTTAAATTGAGTGACTTTCATTTTTTTCATCGTAACTCACCTAGTCTAAGTTAACCCAAGATTTCGTCTACAGATTTACCACGTTTTGCTGCCATCTTCTCTGGAGTTGACATATCACGTAAACCGTTAAACGTTGCGCGAACAACGTTAGCAGTATTGGTAGAACCATAACATTTAGTCAAAACATCTTTGACACCAGCAACTTCTAATACAGCACGCATTGCGCCACCAGCGATTACGCCAGTACCTTCAGATGCAGGTTGCATATAAACTTTACTAGCACCATGACGTGCTTTGATCGGATGATACAAAGTTGCATCATTAAGCTCAACAGTAATCATATTACGTTTGGCAGCTTCTAGTGCTTTTTGGATAGCCGCTGGCACTTCACGTGCTTTACCGCGACCAAAACCAACACGACCATTGCCATCGCCCACTACAGTCAATGCAGTGAAAGAGAAAATACGACCACCTTTAACAACTTTTGCAACGCGATCAACGGTAACTAAGCGTTCTACTAGACCGTCAGTCTGTTCATTTTTATCATTTTTATCATTTCTAGCCATGATTAAAACTCCAATCCGTTTTCGCGAGCTGCTTCTGCTAAAGCTTTAACTCGACCATGATATTTAAAACCACTACGGTCAAAGGCAACTTTAGTGATACCAGCTGCTTTTGCGCGTTCTGCGATCATTTGGCCCACAGACGTTGCTGCATCAGCATTGCCAGTCGCGCCTGAGCGCAAGCTGCCGTCTAAGGTAGATGCCTGAGCAATCACTTCACCACCGGTAGGAGAGATAATCTGGGCATAAATATGTTTTGGCGTGCGAGTAACCGTTAAGCGATGAACGCCTAAGAAACGGATATGCGCGCGGGTTTTCTTAGCTCGACGCAGACGAGCTGCTTTTTTATCAAACATTTCAACTCACCTTATTTTTTCTTGGCTTCTTTGCGAATCACATGCTCGTCACTATAACGAATACCTTTACCTTTATAAGGCTCAGGTGGGCGGAAACCGCGGATATTAGCCGCTGCTTGACCAAGCTGCTGTTTATTGTTTGATTTCAAAACAATTTCAGTTTGCGTTGGGGTTTCAGCTGACACACCTTCAGGCAACGTATATTCTACTGGATGAGAGTAACCAACGTTCAAAGTTACCTTGTTACCAGCAACTTGTGCGCGATAACCAACACCAATTAACTGAAGACGCTTTTCAAAGCCTTCATTCACGCCTTTAACATAGTTGTTAACAAGAGCGCGCATGGTGCCAGTGTGCATCATGGCTTCTTTTGAATCGACTGTAGGTGAGAAAATGATCGCATCATCTTCCTGTTTCAGCTCGACCAATTCATGCAGGCGTAAAGACAAAATGCCGTTCTTGCCTTTCACTTCGACCTGCCGATCGTTCAAAGTAACACTTACGCCGTTTGGCAGTGTCACTGGGGCTTTAGCCACACGAGACATAGGAATATTCCTTAAAAAATTAACTTCTTTATATTAGCGAAAAAACTAACAGGCTAAAAAGCGTGTTAGTTTAGCATAGTTGACTGCGTTAGACACCTATCAATTTGAAATAATTCATTATTACTCAATCAATAGAAGTCTAACAACCATCAAATAGACTTTATCGTCGTGTAGCTTACGCTACAAATGCGACGATTTCACCACCGATACCAGCAGCGCGTGCAGCACGATCACTCATGATACCTTGGCTAGTTGATACGATAGCAACACCCATACCTTGCTTAACAGTAGGGATAGCGTCTTTACCGCGGAACTGGCGCAAACCAGGACGGCTAAAACGTTGAATCGTTTCGATGACAGCGCGGCCTTCGAAGTATTTCAATTCGATAGATAGGGTTGCTTTATTGTTTGCTTCTTCAGTAACAACAGCGCTCGCCACATAACCTTCGCTAACTAGCAAATCAGCTATTGATTTACGTAATTTAGAGCTCGGCATTGCTACCGATACTTTGTTAGCCATTTGTGCGTTACGAATACGGGTTAGCATATCCCCAACGGTATCTTGCATACTCATATAGTTACCCCTTACCAGCTTGCTTTACGAACACCAGGCACATCGCCTTGCATGACACGCTCACGCAGCATATTGCGTGATAAGCCAAACTTGCGGAAGTAACCGTGAGGACGACCGGTGATAGCACAACGATTGCGCAGACGTACTGGCGATGAATTGCGTGGAAGAGCTTGTAGCTCTAGCATCGCTTCCATACGAGTTTCGTCACTTGCAGTCATATCACTGATAGTTTCTTTTAGCTTGATACGCTTATCAGCGTACTTAGCAACCATTTTTTCGCGCTTTAATTCGCGGTTAATCATGCTCTTCTTTGCCATAACGTCTTTACCTTATTTAAATGGGAAGCCGAATGCTTTAAGCAACGCGCGACCTTCTTCATCAGATTGAGCTGACGTGGTGATTGTCACATCCATACCGCGGATACGATCAATCTTGTCAAAATCTACTTCTGGGAATACGATCTGTTCTTTGATACCCAATGAGTAGTTACCACGTCCGTCAAAGGCTTTAGGTGAAAAACCGCGGAAATCACGAATACGAGGAATTGCAATGGCAATGAGACGATCTAAAAATTCGTACATTTGCTCACCGCGTAGCGTTACTTTGCAGCCAATTGGCCATTCTTCACGAATTTTAAAGCCAGCAACTGATTTACGCGCTTTGGTGACGACAGGTTTTTGACCAGCGATAGCGGTCATGTCAGCTACTGCACCTTCAAGCAATTTCTTGTCTTGAGACGCGCCGCCTACACCCATGTTAAGTGTGATTTTAGTGATTTTAGGCACTTGCATCACATTAGCCAAACCAAGCTCTTCTTTGATTTGCTGCTTTAATTCTTCGTTATATAAAGATTTTAATCTTGCCATTACCATTACACCCTTAGTGTCTTACGCAGTCGCCACTACTTCACCGTTCGAACGATAGACGCGTTGTTTCTTGCCGTCTTCGCCGAACTGATAAGTAATACGATCAGCTTTTTGGGTTTGCGCATTTAATATTGCGACATTTGAGATATGTAGAAAAGCTTCTTTCTTAAGAATGCCACCTTCAACGCCAGTTGCCTGATTCGGCTTCTGATGTTTAGTGACAATATTAATGCCTTCAACTTTAATACGATCATTTTTTACAGCTTGTACAGTACCTTGCTTGCCTTTGTCTTTCCCAGCAATCACGATAACTGTATCGCCTTTACGTAATTTTGACATGGATTACCTCACAATACTTCTGGTGCTAGTGATACAATTTTCATAAACTGATCACCACGTAGTTCACGAGTTACCGGTCCAAAAATACGAGTTGCAATCGGTGCTTTATTTTGGTTCAACAATACCGCAGCATTGTCGTCAAAACGCAGAACAGAACCATCAGGACGACGAACGCCTTTTTTGGTGCGTACAACTACAGCATTCATCACGTCGCCTTTTTTAACACGACCGCGAGGAATGGCTTCTTTAACCGTTACTTTAATAATGTCGCCAACTGATGCATAACGACGATGAGAGCCACCCAGTACTTTAATGCACTGAACTCGTCTTGCACCGCTATTATCTGCAACTTCCAGCATCGATTCAACCTGAATCATAGCGTTACTCCACACGTATGAGCAATAAAAACCAGTTGCTGCCGCTAGCACAGTATGAGTAGTCGGCATTTTAATAATAATAACCGCTGCTACTCTTAATGTGAGTGATATACGCTCGGCGCAATCAGCATCCTTAAAAAGGCGGCTATTTTAACAGCTTCTGGCTTTTAATGCAATTTACTTAGATTTTTTCTACTTTTTCAACCACTTCAACCAAAGTCCAAGACTTGGTTTTAGAGATTGGACGCGTTTCTTTGATGCGGACAAGGTCGCCTTGTTGGCAAACATTATTCTCATCATGGGCTTTGATTTTTGTAGAACGACGAAGCTGCTTGCCATACAAAGGATGACGAACCAGACGCTCAATCAAAACTGTGATGGACTTGTCCATCTTGTCACTGACAACTCGTCCTGTCAATACGCTAGCATTAGCTGTTTGATTGTTATCGCTCATGAGTCGCCTCGTTGTTTCTCGTTAATCAAAGTCTGAAGCTGAGCAATCGCACGACGATTAACACGTACTTCATGGGTATTACCCAACTGACCAGTTGCTTTAGCCATACGAATACGGAAAGCATCAAGTTGCTTTTCATCAAGTAACTGAGTCAGTTCTTCTAATGATTTATCACGTAATTCACTGATCTTCATTACATTATCGTCCGCTTAACAATGGTAGTTTTAAAGGGCAGTTTTGCTGCAGCAAGCGTGAACGCTTCGCGAGCAAGTTCTTCTGAAACCCCTTCGAGTTCATATAGCACTTTACCAGGTTTGATTTCGCATACCCAATATTCTACAGGACCTTTACCTTTACCCATACGTACTTCTAGTGGTTTATTGGTAATTGGTTTGTCTGGGAATACACGAATCCAAATCTTACCACCACGCTTAATTTTACGAGTGATGGTACGACGTGCTGCTTCAATTTGACGGGCAGTCATACGACCACGAGTCAACGATTTTAGACCAATTTGTCCGAATGCAACGGTGCTTCCACGATGAGCTAGCCCAGTGTTACGACCTTTGTGCATTTTACGAAACTTGGTACGTTTTGGCTGTAACATAGTTTAACCTCTGTCTGTGTTTCGACGGTTTCCGTTTCCACGACCACGGCGTTTTGGCGCACGAGTCTGCTCTTCTTTAACGGGATTGTATACACTGTTCATACCGTCAAGGATTTCGCCACGGAAGATCCAAACTTTTACACCGATGGTGCCGTAAGTAGTTTCCGCACGTACTGACGAATAGTCGATATCAGCGCGTAGTGTATGCAATGGCACACGACCTTCACGGTACCATTCAGTACGAGCAATCTCAGCACCGCCAAGACGGCCAGACAGCTCAACTTTAATACCTTTAGCACCAGAACGCATGCTGTTCTGTACGGCGCGCTTCATAGCACGGCGGAACATAACACGACGCTCAAGCTGACTTGCGATACCTTCCGCTACTAGATGAGCATCAAGATCAGGCGAGGTGATTTCTTCAATGTTGACCTGAGCAGGTACGCCCATAATTTTGGTCAATTCTTTTTGAAGTCTTTCGATGTCTTCGCCTTTCTTACCGATAACGATACCAGGACGCGCAGTGGCGATGGTAATCTTAGCAGCACCGGTAGGACGCTCAATCATGATTTTGCTAATCATAGCACTATCAAGCTTTTTGCGCAGATATTCACGAACTTGAATGTCGTTGATTAGGTATTCTGAGTATTGTTTAGGGTTAGCATACCAGTTTGCGTTATGCTTCTTTACAACACCAAGACGAATTCCGATTGGATGTACTTTTTGACCCATAACTTATTCTCCTACCTTTATAGTGATGTGACAGGTACGCTTACTGATACGATCAGCGCGACCTTTAGCACGTGGTAGGATACGTTTTAGCGTAATGCCTTCATCAACGTAGATGGTTGATACTTTAAGGGTATCAATATCTAGACCGTTGTTGTGTTCGGCATTGGCGATGGCTGAGTTAAGACATTTCTTAACAAATACAGCGCCTTTTTTATTACTATACGTTAGGATATCCAAAGCACGCTCGATAGATTTGCCACGAACTTCATCGGCAACGAGTCTAACTTTTTGTGCCGATATGGCGGCACCGCGTAATTTTGCAGTTACTTCCATGGTAAGCACCTTATCTCTTAGCTTTTTTGTCAATGCCATGACCACGATACGTACGAGTCGGGGCAAATTCACCTAGTTTATGACCAACCATCTGTTCACTCACGATAACCGGTACATGAGTACGGCCATTGTGAACAGACAAGGTTAAGCCAACCATTTGTGGTAGGATCATCGAGCGGCGCGACCAAGTCTTAATTGGCTTGCGTGAGTTGGTGTCTAATGCATTCTCAACTTTGGCAAACAAATGCGCGTCTATGAATGGACCTTTTTTCAATGAACGAGGCATGAAATTCTTCCTTTATTTCTTCTTGGCGCGACGGCGGATGATCATATTGTCAGTACGCTTATTACTACGCGTTTTAAGTCCTTTAGACTTCTGACCCCAAGGGCTGGTTGGATGGCGACCTTTATTACGACCTTCACCACCACCATGTGGGTGATCAACCGGGTTCATAGCAACACCACGAACAGAAGGACGAACACCACGCCAACGTGAAGCACCGGCTTTACCAAGTGATTTCAAGTTGTTTTCAGTGTTAGAAACTTCACCAATAACGGCACGGCAGTTCACGTGTACACGGCGAGTTTCGCCAGAGCGCATACGTAGAATAGCATAAATACCTTCACGACCTAACAACTGAACGCTAGCACCCGCAGAACGAGCCATCTGTGCGCCTTTACCGATTTTAAGTTCGATATTATGGATCACAGTACCCAATGGGATGTTTTTTAGCGGTAAACAGTTACCTGGACGAATTGGTGATAGCTCACCTGACATTACTGTATCGCCAACTGCTTGTTTTTTAGCAGCAATGATATAGCGACGTTCGCCATCAGCGTACTTAAGTAAAGCAATGTGCGCAGTACGGTTAGGATCGTATTCAATACGCTCTACCGTGGCTGGGATATTGTCTTTAGTACGTTTGAAATCGATAATACGATAATGCTGCTTATGACCACCGCCAATATGACGAGTCGTTATGCGACCATTATTGTTACGACCACCAGTTTTACTTTTTGATTCGAGAAGCGCTGCAAACGGACGACCTTTATAAAGGTGTGGATGCACCACTTTTTCAACAAAACGACGGCCTGGTGATGTTGGCTTTGCTTTTACGATAGGCATGAGTGTAATCCTTATTCGTTGTTCGCTGTTTCACTAGTAGAAGCAGTCGTATTCGCGACCTCTTCACCAGCATCAGCCATTTGTACATCTTGACCAGCTTTTAAGGTAACGTAGGCTTTTTTGTAGTCATTACGACGGCCGATACTTTTACCAAAACGCTTTGTCTTACCTTTAACATTCAAAGTGTTTACTTTTAAAACTTCAACACCTTCAAACATCATCTCAACCGCTTTTTTGACTTCAAGCTTAGTAGCGTTAGAGTCAATTTTAAATACCTGCACACCAAGTGAGTCGCCAAGCATTTGAGATTTCTCTGAGAATACAGGTCCTCTTAGGATCTGATAAAGTCTTGCGTTATTCATGCTAGTGCTTCCTCAAATTGTTTCGCAGCTTCGACTGTCATGATCACTTTATCAAAAGCGATCAAGCTCACTGGATCCACTTCACTTGTATCAAGTACATTGACATGTGGGATGTTGCGAGCAGCTAAGTATAAGTTTTCGTCAACTTCTTTAGTGACGATTAATGCACGTGATGCATTTAACTCACCTAACTTTGCAATCAACTCTTTAGTCTTAGGTCCAGAAACGCTTAGTTCTTCGACCAAAATCAAACGCTCTTGGCGAATCAATTCGGCTAAGATACACTGCATAGCACCGCGATACATTTTACGGTTGACTTTCTGTGACCAATCTTGTGGTTTAGCCGCGAATGCACGACCACCCCCACGCCAGATTGGGCTACGAATAGAACCTGCACGAGCGCGACCAGTACCTTTTTGGCGCCATGGCTTAATGCCACCACCAGAAACTTCGGCACGGGTTTTTTGAGCGCGTGTACCTTGACGAGCACCAGCAAGATATGCGGTGACGACTTGATGCACTAGTGCTTCGTTGAATTCACGACCGAAAGCCGTATCAGAAAGCTCAACTGCCGCCCCTGTAACTGTTTTTAAATCCACGTTAATCCCCTTGCTTAGGCTTTGACTGACGGACGTACGATGACATCGCCACCGGTGGCACCTGGGATAGCACCCTTGATGACAAGTAACCCTTTTTCAACATCAACCGATATCACTTCTAGGCCCTGAACGGTAACGCGTTTGTTACCCATCTGACCTGGCATTTTTTTGCCTTTGAAGACTTTACCTGGTGACTGGTTTTGACCAGTTGAACCAATGGCACGGTGAGATACTGAGTTACCATGAGTGGCATCTTGCATGCTGAAGTTGTGACGCTTCACGCCGCCTTGAAAGCCTTTACCTTTACTGTTACCTGTGACATCAACCATCTGACCTTGTTCGAACAAGTCAGCTAGGATCTCACCACCAATTTCACGACCTTCAAGATCGCTATCATTGGCACGAAATTCCCAAACACCACGACCAGCGGCAACGCCAGCTTTAGCGAAGTGACCTTTTTGAGCTGCTGCTACGCGGCTGTCACGACGGGTACCTGTGGTAACTTGGATGGCTTGATAGCCATCTACATCAGTATTTTTTACTTGAGTAATGCGATTAGCACTGATCTCAACCACTGTTACAGGGATAGATGCGCCTGCTTCAGTGAAGACACGGGTCATGCCGCATTTTTTACCGACTAAACCGATCGCCATTTTAGACCTCTTTATATCTTATATTAATGGGTTGGGTGTTTATGTGCATTAACCCAAAGCAATTTGAACGTCAACACCCGCCGCCAAGTCAAGCTTCATTAGCGCATCCACAGTTTTGTCGGTAGGTTGAACGATGTCAACCATACGCTTATGAGTACGGATTTCGTACTGATCACGAGCGTCTTTGTTTACGTGTGGTGAAGTTAGAACGTTGAAGCGCTCAATGCGAGTCGGCAACGGTACAGGACCACAAACTTGCGCACCGGTGCGCTTTGCAGTATCAACAATCTCTTGTGCAGATTGATCAATCAGACGATGATCAAAAGACTTAAGACGGATACGGATTCTCTGGTTAGCCATGCCAGCAAGCTCCTAATATGTGCTTTTGTCATTTTTGCTTTGCAAAGATATGATCAAAAGCCGTTTGGTTAAATATTCACTTAAAGCGGCCTTCTGTTCTTAACCAGAATGAGTTCTTTATCCGAACTTGTAGCGTGCCAAAAGCAAAATAGTTTAAAGCCCCGCCGACCCTTCCATTATAGGATGTCAGCAAAGGCATAATGAAATAGTGCTAGAAACGATGCTCTAGCTGTCATAGCGCCCGCTGTTTGATTGGCGGCGCATATATAATTCAGTGGTGTATATTATACATAGTATTTCAGTCATTGCAAGGGTAATATCTGTAGCGACTTATGATATTACCCTTTATAAACAGTAATATGTAAACAACCGTATCTGTGCTTAATAATCACGCTTATATGAATTGGTAACTATGCACTGTTAATCTAAAACTATGAAACATCAATCCAAAACAATGTCATATTGCTCTTGAGTATAGAGATTTTCGACATCAAAGGTAATCACTCTACCAAGTAAATACTCTAAATCTGCCACCGTGTCTGACTCTGAAGTGAGAAGTAAATCAATCACTGCAGCATGGGCAACGACCGTAAATTTCTTGGGAGAGTTATAAGTACGAGCACAACGCATGATTTCACGGAATATCTCAAAGCACACTGTCTCAGCCGTTTTAACAAAGCCGCGTCCTTGACAGGTCGAGCATGGCTCACATAGCTGCTGTCCGAGCGACTCACGCGTACGTTTACGCGTCATCTCTACTAACCCAAGCTCACTGACCTGAGTAATCTTAGTTTTGGCATAGTCTTGTACTAGCTGTGATTGCAGACTCTCTAACACATCATCTTTATGCTGCTGTTCAAGCATGTCAATAAAGTCTAGGATGATAATACCGCCTAGATTACGCAAACGCAGCTGACGGGCGATTGCATGAGTTGCCTCAAGATTGGTTTTATAAACCGTATCTTCTAACGAACGCCCGCCTACGAATGATCCTGTATTGACATCGATTGTGGTCATCGCTTCTGTTTGGTCGATAATGAGATAGCCACCTGATTTTAAATCTACGCGGCGTTTTAAAGCATCACGCAAATCATCTTCGACACGATGGACATCAAACAAGGATGGCTCAGCGGTATAATGGACAATGCGGTCATAGACAAAAGGTACAAACTCTTTGGCAAAGGATCTGACTTGTTCGTAAATTTGTGCATTATCAATGATGACTTTCTCGGTATCCGCGTGTACCAAATCACGGATAGAACGCAGCGGTAATGATAGCTCTTGATAAATAAGCTCAGAACTTTGATGTTGTTTCATCTCTTGGCGACGCGCGCAGATGGTACGCCACAGTTGCAATAGATAATAAATGTCTTCTTCAAGCTTATCGACAGGGACACGTTCAGCAGCGGTACGAGCGATGAGACCGCCTTTTAGATTGACCGTTTGCATCAGGCTACTAAGCTCAGTCTTCAAACGAGTGCGCTCTTCTTCGCCATCAATGCGCTGAGAGATACCAATGTGTTCGCTTGAGGGCAGATACACCAAATAGCGAGATGGCAAGGATATATTGGTGGTCAAGCGAGCGCCTTTACTGCCCAACTGATCTTTGGTCACTTGCACTAAAATACGTTGGCTTTCATGCAAGCGATGTTGAATCAACGTTTTAGAAACAGGGATGACTTCGGTATTTTGTATACTAATCACCGGTGGCGTGACAGCCAAGTTATCAGTACCATTTTCTACCACAGCATCTTCTATATTGCTATCCGAGTTTTTATCGCTATTGTCAGCCGCTTTACTTTTATTTTCTGCTACTGGACGCGGCTCACGCTGCATATCATTGACATGTAAAAATGCTGTCCGCGACTGCCCGATATCAACGAATGCTGCCTGCATACCAGGTAAAACGCGTACGACTGTACCCAGATAGATATTGCCGACCAGACCCAATTTATGATGACGTTCAATATAAATTTCGCCCAAGATGCCATTGTCTAAGACTGCGACACGGGATTCCATTGGACTAATATTAATCAGCAGCTCTTCGGACATAATGTTTTTCTCTTATCTCTCAGCTTTCTTGTTAGACGTTCATCGTCTATTATCTTTATAGTGTAACAAATGCAGCTGGCTCTCGCCCATTACTCTCGCGTGTTATTATGTGCAGCAGGTTAGAGTGACAACCAATCTCTGAGAGACAAATAATCTCCATCAGGGTCTGTCTCGTATTTTACTTGACACTAATATCTGTGACGTTTTTAATTAACGCCAGCGTTTGTGGAAGTGGTAAACCCACGACATTGGTATAGCTACCATTGATACGGCTGACCCAAATAGCACCCAAACCTTGTATACCATAACCACCCGCTTTATCAGCAGGCTCACCACTTTCCCAATAGTTACTCATCATCTCCGCAGTGAGCGCTATAAAGGTCACTTCGGTACGCTCAGTGATTCGTTGCTGATTAATGATTTGAAATACTGGCTCATGAGTTGAGCTGTTAGCCACTTTAGAAGATAATGATATATAAGTTGCTTGAACCGCTGTCCATACTTCATGGACATTATCAGACATCCGTTGCCACATGCTATAAGCGTGCTCACGATCGACTGGCTTGACCAGCACTGTTTGACCATCTGCCAGCACACCGATGGTATCAGACGTTAAAATGATAAGTGAGTCAGAAAAACAGCTTTTATCCGTTTTCAAGCGTGATGCTAGTTGCTGTATGGCAGCCTCAGCTTTAGTGGCGACCATGCGCTCGATATAGTCTGTGGGTGACTCATCATCATGCTTTGTTTCATCAACATCTACACTCAATGTGCTAAATTCTAGTTGTGCTCTTTCTAACAGCTCACGACGGCGCGGCGAACCAGAAGCTAAAATAATATCCATCGCTACTCTCTTTATATCTGAATTTATCTGCCTACTACCGAAAACTGCTGCCTTTTAGTGCATTAACATTAGTTAGTCAGGATTAATAAACACCAGCGCTAAAATCTTATTGGTTGTCAGCAGAATTTTTCTTATGACGCAAATTTACGCAAAGCCAGTAGTACCAATGGCCAGCTGATGATACTCATCAACAGTGATAAGGCAGATTGTGCGACAAAGACATTCTGGATAAACATCTGCAATATCCATAAACATAATTGAAAAACAACCAATCCTAAGCTCGCTAATAACCATGCACTGATGGTATTTAGTTGCCTAATATAAATACTGGTTATTTTTATGAAGAAGGCGACTGCCACGGCGGCAAACGCTTGCTGTCCCAAATGGGTATCCATGAGTAAGTCAGCAATGAGACCGATGGTAAATGCTGTAAAAATACCAACATAGCGTGGCTGAAATAACAACCAAAAAATCAGCACCATGATCATGACCATAGGGCGTAAGGTAGCCATACTAGGACTTAACGGATATACATTGAGCGATGACGCAATAACAAAACTTAGAATGATGGTAGCAATCAGTAGTACCGTTGCATTCTCAGAATCAGGATACGACATGGGTACTTACCTTAACGAATGTATTGATGGCTGCTGTTAAAGCATGAGTGGGTATTGATGGGATAAAAACCATGGCTAAAAATGTATCGACAAAAAGACCAGTTAATAAATAGATGCCAGCCATTATCTTATTGGTACTTACGTATTGAGCACCTAACTTCTTAACGGTCATTGAGAGTCATATTATTTTTATTCACCAGCTTATCTTGCAGGACTAATACATACGCATTATCGATAAAGTTCGCCGCTGGGGTCACTTCTATACTTCTAAAGTTATCGGCTTGAGTATCTTTAATATGGGCGATACGCCCGACACGATACCCTGCTGGAATACGCCCACCCAATCCTGATGACACCAGCTCATCACCCACACGCACGTCTGAGGTTTTGAATACATAGTCAAGGCTTAATGAGGTTGGTATACCTTGCCCTGTCACGATAGCGCGTTGACCTGTACGCTTGACTGTAACTGCAACCGATTGCTGTTCATCAGTAATCAATAGTAGGCGACTGGTATTGGGATAGACATTAATAATCTGCCCTAAAATACCGTCTTCATCAATCACTGTCTGTCCAACTTGAACCCCGTCTTGAACGCCTTTATTGAGCACCACGATTTGTCTGAGTAAGTTGGTGTCTGTACCAATTACCTGTGCCAAATTAAGATCAAATTGTTCAGGCTTGGTTGTTGATAAAATACCTTGCAGGCGCGCATTTTGTGCCAAAATATAATCTTGCTGCTGTAACTTGGCTTGCGCATGGATAAGCTGAGACTTCAATTGCATGTTTTCGCGGCGCAGCGCTTCTTTAGACTGTAAGCTGCCACCTGCCCAATGCTTGGCATAACTCGGTAACAGTGACAGCTCATAAATAGGCTGCATAGCGGCATGACTGGTACTACGTACTGGATTAAACCATTCTGAATTTTTGCTATCGAACCACATCAGTATTAGAGCTGCTATTAATACAATGGCAGTCTTACGAAGTGCTAACGGCTGGCGCGCAAAAATACTTGGGGTCATAAGTCGTCTAACTCAGGAGTTATAAAATAAGCAGTAGCCAGTACTGGGTTCTAGTTAATGAATGCAATTAAAGGCAGCGCAACTGGCTACCTTTAATTTTATACTGTTTTAACCCACTATTTTTACGCAAGCTATCATCAAGCACGACGAAGATGATTTATCAATACCGCAGTGCTTAACTAAAGCAATCTAAACAAAAATCATGTTCAAGCTTTTGTTATTGATAAAGTCAAGCGCAATACCACCGCCGCGGCTAACACAAGTCAATGGATCTTCAGCAACGGTCACAGGTAGACCTGTCTCTCTTGAAATTAATTTGTCCAAATCACGTAACAGCGCACCGCCGCCCGTCAAAACAATACCACGCTCTGCGATGTCTGATGACAGCTCAGGTGGCGTCTGCTCAAGTGCCGCTTTTACCGCGCTAACGATACCGCTCAGCGGATCACTCAGGGCTTTTTGTACTTCTTCTGAATTAACAGTAAAGGTTTTTGGCACGCCTTCTGCCATGCTACGACCGCGAACTTCGACTTCTAGCTGACTGTCTTCATTCAAAGCAGAGCCAACTTCGTGCTTAATACGCTCAGCTGTCGTCTCACCAATCACACAACCATGGGTACGGCGCACGTGGGTGATAATCGCGTCATCAAACATATCGCCACCGATACGAATCGACTCAGCATAAACGCAACCAGATAACGCGATAACGGCAATCTCCGTCGTGCCGCCACCAATATCAACCACCATCGAACCGCTGGCCTCATGAACTGGCAAGCCAGCACCGATGGCAGCTGCCATTGGCTCTTCTAACAATAGTACTTTACTCGCACCTGCCGAAGATACCGCTTCACGAATCGCTTTACGCTCAACCAGAGTAGACTTACAAGGCACACAAACCACCACGTTAGGCTGCGCCATAAAACGCTTGGCTTTTACCTTCGTGATGAAATGCTTGAGCATTTTTTGCGTCACTTCAAAGTCAGCAATCACGCCGTCTTTTAATGGGCGAATCGCTGTAATGTTAGCAGGTGTACGACCAAGCATCTGCTTGGCATCAATACCAACAGCCGCAACGGTAGGGTTTTGGGTACGATTACTTCGTAACGCAACCACCGTAGGCTCGTCAAGTACGACGCCTTTATTAGGAATAAAAATGAGAGTGTTCGCAGTACCGAGGTCGATAGCGATATTATTTGATAAAAATCCAAACAGGTTCATGACTAATATTTCCAGCGTATTACAAATGAGGCGAATGAGGCGAATGAGATTGACTGAGGCGTTACTCGTCAGCGTTGAGCAGGTCGTCGTTAGACATTACTTATGGCGAAATTTGAACCTCGCAACAAGTCAAACCTAAGCAATAATGATGCAATGGAAAAACTGAGCTAAATTATACCGATTTGGCTCAAAAAAAACACAGATATTTGCATCAGTAAGTCAGGATTTCGGTCTTAAACGCTAAAAGTTGTTACAAAGTTTAAAATAGCAGTAAATACCATTCGACTTAATGAAACATCATTTAATTCAATAACTAACAAGGCTCTACAGGCAAATGATAATTTTGCTTAGCAGCACAGGTGCATACTGTAACGTATTTCAGAACGTAATGGGTAAGCAATTGAGAATCAATCGTGAATTATACGGTCAATTTTGCAAATCACGCCATCTTGGTTGATATTGTGCATCAATCAAGCGTCATGCTCTGTAAACTTAAGCCAGATGCTTTATAATAAAGCCACTATATATACATCTTAAGATAAACCCCTTGTTTTAGTTTGTGTTAATAATTATCTATATCTAATGCTTGCCTATTTTAGCCGCATTCTACTCTAACAAAAACTGTCCTTCACTGGAGAAACTATGTCACAGCAACCAGCAACGTCTGACAGCAACGTCAGCCGTGAAGAAATCCTAGAAGTTGCCAACCTTGCACGTTTGGGTGTCGATGAAAGCACAGCCGATAGCTATGCCGGCGATATTAGTAAAGTATTAAAACTGATGAATACGTTATCTAACGTGGATACCACAGGCATCAAACCCTTAGCGAATATCCATGAAGCTTGCCAAGAATTGCGGGCTGATGTGGCCAAACACGATATCAACCGCGCGCGCAATCAGTCAGTCGCCCCAGCTGTTGAAAATGGCTTATATTTGGTTCCACAAGTGATTGAATAAGCAGCGCGCTGCTTTAATCGCTACCCTATTTTACTTTATGCTATTCACATTTTGACGGACGACACCTTATGTCAGAACTTCATTTATTAAGTACCCAGCAGCTTATTACGGGCTTGCAAGACAAACAATTTAGCAGCCTTGAGCTGACAGAACACTACATCAAGCGTATAGATGCGCTAGACAATAAGATTAACAGCTTTATCACTCATACTTCTGAGACAGCACGCGCGCAAGCAAAGGCAGCAGACGAGATGCGCGCGCAAGGCGATCAGCGTCCATTACTTGGCGTACCGATGGCGCACAAAGACATCTTTTGTACCCAAGGTGTACTGACGACTTGTGGCTCTAAGATGCTGCATAACTTTGTCTCGCCTTATGACGCTACCATCGTTTCTAATATCGACAAAGCAGGCATGATTAGCTTGGGCAAGCTCAATATGGATGAGTTTGCGATGGGCTCAGACAATAGCAGCTCATACTACGGCACGGTACAGAATCCTTGGAACCTAGAGCGCGTCCCCGGTGGTTCATCAGGTGGTAGTGCTGCCGCCGTTGCCGCAGGTTTTGTCCCAGTCGCAACGGGCAGTGATACTGGTGGCTCTATTCGCCAGCCTGCCTCATTTTGTGGTTTAACCGGTATCAAGCCCACTTATGGTCGCGTCTCTCGCTTTGGGATGATTGCCTATGCCTCAAGTCTGGATCAAGCGGGTAGCATGGGGCGCAGCGCTAAAGATTGTGCCTATCTGCTACAGCCAATGATTGGTCACGATCCACGCGATGCAACGTCCATCAAGTATGATATGCCTGACTACGTACAAGATATCAGCGATGCAGAAGCTGCGGCTGGCGATAAGCCATTTAACGGTCTACGTATTGGTGTTGCCAAAGAATACTTTAGTGCGGGACTAGACGCTGAAGTAGAAACGGCCGTACGTGCTGCTCTGAACAAGTATGAAGAGCTAGGTGCGACGATTGTGGAGGTGAATATCACTGACCCTGAGATTACCCTTGCCACTTACTACATGCTCGCCCCTGCCGAAGCCTCATCAAACCTGTCACGCTTCGATGGCGTACGCTTTGGCTATCGCTGTGAGAATCCAACCGATCTGCTCGATCTATACACGCGTTCACGCTCTGAAGGCTTTGGTCCTGAAGTACAACGCCGTATCTTGACCGGCACTTATGCACTTTCGGCAGGTTACTTTGATGCGTACTATACCAAAGCACAAAAAATCCGCCGCTTAATCGTCAAAGACTTCGATGAAGCCTTTGCTAGCTGTGATGTGATTGCTAGCCCAACAGCACCAACCGCTGCTTACAAGCTTACTGACAACCTTGATCCTGCGACCATGTACTTGGGTGACGTTTATACCATCGCGGTCAACTTAGCGGGTCTACCTGCGCTTAGCCAGCCAGTTGGTCTAACCTCAGAAGGTTTGCCTATTGGCTTACAATTAATCGGTAAGCATTGGCAAGAGAGCCAATTGCTCACGACTGCTCATTTATTCCAGCAGCATACAGACCATAATCTACAACACTCTGCCATCGCAAAGGAGACGGTATAATGAGTACAGCTACTACTGATAACAATGCCGTGCGCGAGCATGCCGTGCGTAAAGAGCTTTTCGTCGATGGTTATGAAGTGGTCATCGGCATTGAGATTCACTGTCAACTCAATACGGAAAGTAAAATATTCTCAAGTGCGCCGACTGACTTTGGTCATGAGCCAAACAGCCAAGCTAGCATCGTAGACTTAGGTCTGCCTGGCGTATTGCCAGTGCTAAATGCTGGTGTGGTCGATCGTGCCCTAAAATTCGGTATCGGTGTCAACGCTGAGTTAGGTCTATTTAATACGTTTGACCGTAAAAACTACTTCTATCCAGATTTGCCTAAAGGCTATCAAATCACTCAGATGGCAAACCCTATCGTTGGCGAAGGCTATATCGATGTGGTGGTCAATGAAGGGGATAAGAACGAATATCCAAAACGTATGGGTATCACCCGCGCACATTTAGAAGAAGATGCGGGTAAATCAGTTCACGATGCCGTCGATGGTATGACTGGTGTGGATTTGAACCGTGCTGGTACGCCATTAATCGAAATCGTCTCTGAGCCAGACATGCGCTCAGCTCACGAAGCCCTTGCCTATATCAAAGCCATTCATCAGCTGGTCACGTGGCTTGGTATTTCAGACGCAGTGATGGCGGAAGGCTCATTCCGTTGTGATTGTAACGTCTCTATTCGTAAGCCTGGTGCTGAATTGGGTACGCGTACTGAGCTAAAAAACCTCAACTCGTTCCGCTTTATCGAACGCGCCATCAATCGTGAAATCGAGCGTCAAATCGACATCATTGAGGACGGTGGAAAAGTCGTGCAGGCAACGATGCTGTATGATCCAGAGCGCGACGAAACTCGTGTGATGCGTACCAAAGAAGACGCTAACGATTATCGTTACTTCCCTGACCCTGACTTGCTACCTGTGCGTATCGAACAGCATACGGTTGATAGCATTCGTGCAGCAATGCCGGAGCTACCCGTTGCTCGTCGTGCCCGTTTTGAAGAAGCGCTTGGTCTATCAGAATATGATGCTCGCATCCTAACGGGTAGTCGTCAAATTGCTGATTATTTCGAAGCAGTCGTCGAAGAAATTGGGCGAGCAGATGCCAAAATGGCTGGCAACTGGGTGATGGGTGACCTACTCGGTGCGCTAAATAAAGATGATAAAGAAATTACTGACTCCCCTATCAGCGCCAAGCAATTGGCTGGTATGCTAGCCCGAATCAAAGATGACACGCTATCTGGCAAATTGGCGAAGAAAGTCTTTAGCGCTCTATACGAGCGTGAAGGCGGTGATGCTGATGATGCCGCTGACAAAATCATCGAAGAAAAAGGGCTTAAGCAAGAAACCGATACGGGCGCTATTAAAGCCATCGTTGAAGAAGTCATCGCTAAAAATGCAGCCATGGTTGAAGAGTATCGCGGCGGTAAAGAAAAAGCCTTTAACGGTCTGGTCGGTCAAGTCATGAAAGCAAGTCGTGGTAGTGCCAACCCGCAGCAAGTCAACCAAATCCTCAAAGAGCTACTAGGTTAAGGATAATTGCTGATTGGTTTTGCCCATTGGTTATGCTGACTGTGATACGTAAATTAAGGTTATAGAGTTTGACTAAAATAAATAGCCCTTGCAATATGCATAATTTTGCGTAAAATAGTCAGTCATTCGGGGCGTAGCGCAGTCTGGTAGCGCACTACACTGGGGGTGTAGTGGTCGCAGGTTCAAATCCTGCCGTTCCGACCAAACATAGTAGTAAAGAAAAAAGCCAATCATTGTTTTCAATGGTTGGCTTTTTTTTGATTAAAATTTGGGCAATGCCTTACAGTTGTTACTTTTAGTAGGTGTAGGTATGACATTTAAATTACTTTGATGACAAATCTACAGATTACTAGCCCCTGCACAGACATCTTTGTTCAAAACCACTGTTTCTACCAAATTATCCTGATTGTCATAACTAGATAGCTTAACCACAACATTATTAGCAGCTTGGTATTTTGCGCCATAAAAATCATTACAAAGCTCAGTCATACCCGACTCTTGGAAACTAGGCTCCATGTTCTTAAAAGCGAGTGAGCTTGAGTATAGGTCGACATGCCAGCTCATCAAGTGATTTTTACCACCCAATTTAAAATCAGGTTGCTCATTTTTAATCTTTTTATTAAACATATGATCCATTAAGTCAAAAAAAGTAGACGCGGCTTCTAAGTCTACGTAACGGTAGTTTTCATCTACGACCTCAAACTCTTTAAAATACTTATCCATAGCATCAAAAGCACTGGCACTGGCATTGGCATTGGCATTGGTAGCGAATGTAACACCCATCAGAACAGCAGTAACTAGCCATGCTTTCATAATATATTACCTCTCATAACGATCATCTTTATCTATTCAAACAATTCAAACTGTTGCTTGATTTTATTATACATATAATTACTTTTTTCATCAGAACTTGATTTTCCATTACTCTCATTACCAATATGGCCTAGTTTCACAATTTATTTCCTCAATTTTATACTTGATAGCAGCAATACAGTATTTGTCTTCACTCACATACTCCCTACTCTCATAATTACAAGTTTCTTTTTTATTAAATAGAGTGCACCTTCGAACCTTGTCATAGTTTAAGCTGTCATTAACCACCATAACATGATTAATTGCTTACTGAATATCTTGTGAAATATGCTCTTAGGGCAAAGTAGGTTTCTGTGCCATAGTCAAAGTTGCGCCCATAGACGCACAGGCAGTGGACTTATCATGCATGAAATATTTTACAGATGCTTATTTATCATAGATTATCATCTTAGTATTAATAGTAAGGCATTATCGAGCAACAATATTTGGCTTGATACAAGTTATGGATAGAATATCTTGTTATTTTCAGGCATTAGCCGACAAGTGGTCACAACATTAACATAATACGATTGACCATAGACTTTTATAGAGCGAGCCGTTAGGGTAAATGCTACACCTTTACACTGGTTTATCCTATGTCAGAGCCTATCGCTCAGCCCACCTCTACCCGCCCTATAGATGATGCCCCTTGGGAGCGTTACAAGCGACCTTATGTGCGTGATTTGGCTTATGCACTTGCTTGTCCTAACGTATTAACGCAGTGGATAGACTTTGCACCGCAGGAGAACACACATGCGATTTCAGTACATAGCGCCAGATTTTGGCAGGTACAATTTGAAGCGTATAAGCAACGATTAACAGAACTAGATACTACTACTGATTATCAAGAATTGACCCGTTATTTACTCAAGCGTCCAAGTCCCAATCGATTGGGGTTTCATTTTGAAGGGTTAATTTCTTTTTGGTTAGAAGATGGGTTTGCGCGTAAGTTGCATCTATACGAGACAATCGCTAATAACATACAGTTATTTAACGGCAAGCAGACGACTGGTGAGCTGGATTTAATCTTATATAATCATGGAGAAAATCTGGTCGAGCATTGGGAGCTGGCGATTAAGTTTTTTATGGGATCAGCGCCTTTTGCTCCTGAGAACTGGGTTGGCATCAACTCCAATGACAATTTACAGCGTAAAATGACCCATATGCAAACCAAGCAGTTTCGTACCGTATGGGTAGATACCGAAAAGCATGGACAAGTTAAAATTGATAAGCGTTATGGGATAATTAAAGGACGCTTCTTTTTGCCAATCAATACCTGTAATTTTACTTATCCGCCTTGGTTAGCGCCAAGCTTTCCTATACATAAATGGTGCGATAACACCGATATGACTAATCTTGCGACGCTTGATATAAGGGCATTACGAGCTGCCCATTATATCGAATGGTTTACTAGGCGCGACTGCTATGATGGACGACAGCCGCAGGTAGCTTGGTCAAACGACGCAATGCCTATGCCTACGACAGGACTATACTTCGAAGGTCATAGTCCGATCGTCATTTATCCTGAACAGCGCGACAAAACGCATGATAAATTTTAGTAACGTCCACCGCATTATATGCACATCGACGCTTTAGCCATCTGCTTTATTAATGCAATGAATCAAGCTACCAAGCATAGCGTCCATACAAGCTAATCTCACTGCGTTTGGCTTTTTCTGAATCGAGACTGTCGGTCAGCAATTTGATGCCAGCATAACGACTGTCTACAGCAAGACCCAATGCTTGCGTTTGCGGCTCTATCAAGCCCGTCACCGTAATGGGGAAAGCATCGTTGGACGTTTGGTAGCCTGCGGATAATTGATATAAGTCTTGAATGTCATTCACTTGACCATGTAGACCGAGCTGCCATTGACTGTCTAGCTGATGCTGAAGGCTACCTTCCACTCGCCATGGCAATGTCTGTGTGACATCATCAGTGCTAAGCTGCCCTTCAATCGTATAGAGAGGTCTGCCGTTGACGTCATAATCCAATGCATAACGAGTGCTTGGCATGTCTTTCCAGTGCATACGTCCAAGGATATCGTAGCCACTCAGAGACAACTGCGTACTATCAGACAACTGACCTGTGAGCTGCAAATCGAGCGAATAACCATATCCCGAAGGTTTCGCGGGGTTCCAGTCTAGATTTTCCTCCCCTAAAGCCGGTTCATCATAGTAATAATCGATGTAAGCGTTGGTTTTATCCAAACTGTCTCGTATGTCTGTCACCTCATTATTTGGCAACACTCTGGTGCTTAAATCGCCAACTATCTTACCTTCTAATGCATGCAGTCCTTGCCAGAGATTGGCACGAGTAGTCAATTGCCAGTTAGGCATGAGCTGCTGCGTCAGACCAATATTAGCACCGAATCTTTCATTGTGCTTGGCTTCCAAAAATAACGGATAATCTTGACTGGTACTTGAGGGCTGTTTATTTTCATACTGCCAATAAACTTCGGCAGTCTCTTTGCTAAACGTCATTAAATAATCATAACGCCAACCTAGACCGTAGCTAATCGCACTGCCCGCAGGACGAATCTCAAGCGACGTCCGACCTTGGGCATAAGCATGATCACCCGAGTCCAAAGGGGCACTCCAATCGTCTAAAAATGCTGAGATAGGCTGTGTTGGGCTATGAGCCGTTGCCATCACACTCCACTCTATCTGTGCGTCTGATTGTTTGGTCTGACTGTCTAGCAACCCTGTCGCTTGGGGGTAGAAGTAAAAATTCGTATCAGCAGCTGGTATATCTGCACTATCAGCAACCGCAGCGCTGGATATCATCATAGCGGCAATCGCTGGCGTAGTGATTAACTTGGTACGGCTGTATAAATGCGATGCTAAGCTTTTAGGTAAAAAACCATAGAGAATTGAAACGTTATATGGCATAAATTTCTCACGTTTATTAGAGAGCATAAAAAAGAGACAGTAATCTGTCTCTTTTTTTGTTGCTATACCTCAATCGCTACTAACAACGGTTGAGAGTCGATGTGACACATGATTTGATTATAGAATAATTAAACTGTCATCAGTAAATTTGGCAGTAACTTTGCCATCATTATCCATCAAATCACCGTAGTCTTTACCGTTAACCATGATATCGCCAAGCTTACCCATTTTATCTTTGATAAAATCACCATTGGCATCGACATTTAACTTGATCGATGCTTTATTTTGCTCAACGGTAAACTGGGTGCTAACCACATCATAGTTATTATCTAAGCTTGACTTACCTGTTACAAATAGCTTCTTACCCTCTACGCTAGCAGTCAGACCTTGTAGCTCAATAACATTACGAGCAGTACGTTTAAGATTGGCTTGGAAATCAAGTGGAATCGTCGTTGTGCTCTCTTTCGTTACCTTGCCCTTAATCGCCAATACTATTTCCATACCTACGTATTTATTGGCGGCTTCTTCGATATCACCGACTTCATCGATTATGATAAATTTCTTTATATCAGCGTCATTGGCAGTCGCGTTCAGTGTAATCTCTACATCAGTCATCGGTTTTTGCTTGGTCATCTTGCCCGTTATAGCAAACTTATAAGGGATAGTTCTAACCACCAGACTGTTATCTGCTAGCTTTCTGCTGACATCCAGTGCGGCAAATTCAAAATCTTTTGCTTCAATCACGCTATCATTAGCCGTCAACTTCAGGCTGCTTAATTTGATGACCGCCTTTTCTAGTGTGATGCCTTCTCTATTTGCATCATTGATATCAAACTCATCATTGACCACGACTTTATCACTGAATTGACCACTGACTGTTGCGCCTTTAGTATTTGAGCTGAGGGCAACGATATCAGTGCCAGTGCCAATTTTAATACTCTTGAAACCCAAGCTGCCGTTAAAGTTATCTGTACTGGTGTTTGAGCTTAACGCATCTTCAAAGCCATCAAATGCTACCTTAAAACTGTCTTGATTGACGACAACAGATCCGTACAAACCTGTTTGTGGGTTATACACATAATCGTATTCTTCAACATCTACTTTGGTTGTACCATTCAAGGTAAACTTACCGTCAGTACTTAGCGTTGCGACAAAACCATTTTCGGGCGTTAAAGTGATATTGCCTAATGCGACCTCAAATTTTGCATCATTGGCTAATGCTAAGATATCAGCTGCCGTGAGCTGTGACACATCATTCTCTTCCATATAGTATTTTAGATCACTTGGGATATCGAAGGTATAACCAAGTCGCGTATCTTGCTTTTCTGTAAGGATATCACTTACATCTTCGTAAGCATCTGTAACCGCTTTATTGTCACTGACAAATAACTTGGCGGTACGAATCATCTCTTTCGCTTGCTCGATCTCAGACAAACTATTATCGACAGGCGGCTTAACTGGCACATCAGGCGTATTAGTACCATTACCGGAAGAGCTATTATTATTGTCATCACCACAGCCTGCTAACGCTAACGTGCTGGCTAACGCTAATGCGCTCAATTTAAAAAATTTCATAACACAGTCCTTTATAAAGTAATTTTAAAAACTAGAAGCACCAAAATCTTTATCTAATTAAGCAAATAATGCCTTAATTCACAAAAGCGCCTCTTAATTTAGAAAACTTAAGTTTGCTTTAAAATAATAATACTCTTATTTAAGTAACTTATCTATAAAGTAAACGGATATAACAGCAATGTTACACAAAAAAATAAATGCCGTTGTTGCGACTAATCTTGACTGCCTGCTAAAGATACTTTATCAATAATTTTCAATCACTTGCATCAGCTCGTACCTGAGCATATCTGCGCTTGGCATGCGCTCAGCGTGAAAGCGCACAATAGCAATACCGGCACTAGCAAGGGCTTTGTCTTTTTTGTCATCCGCCTTTTGACGCGCTTTACTCGTGTGTGTCCAATCATCAAGCTCGATAGCAACCAGCGTGGTCTGCGCATCAATATCCACAATCACATAATCGACGCTTTGACGACAGATACGATTGAACCAAAAGCTACGCTCGGACGCCTCACTGCTATTGCCTTCGATAATGCGTGACAGTTGAACTTGAACGAAAATATGATACTCCGGCAACGCACTTTTTAGCTTATTAAAGAAAATGACTTCCGTATCCGTCATAATCGGCATCGGCGCAAACGGCCAAATAGCCAACTCATCACCGCGTACTGGCTTTGGATCAGGCTCAACAACTGGAGGGCTTTTCAACAGCTTTGGTACGGTAATCAGCCCTAAAAACCCAACGGCCAATATTAAAAATATAACACCAAATGACATGGTTTTACCTTATACATGATTAAGGCAGCCAAATATGTATGACGACTTCCATAAAGTGACATACATACTCAACTGCGACAGGGCAGCCCTTATAGGCTGACCCGTTATACAGAAAAAATCAGGGGCAATCGGCGCACATCGTAGCTAAGCTTACGCCAATCAGCAAACACTAAAACAAAAAACACGACAATAAATGTCGTGTTTGAATAAAACTCAGATAAAACAATAAAATCTAACAAAGACTCTGCTGTTTATTTAGCAATAACAGTCATCCGATTATCGTGATTTTAATGCTATTTTAGCGCCAGTATAAAACCCAAGCACTGGTCGTATTGACCTTGGGATCGCTATTAATTTTATCTTTTAACGCTAACGCTGCCACTTTGCCTCGCTCAGGACCGACGATGACGCGAACCCCGCGGCTGGTAGGGCTGGTCTTAACTTGGTAGCCTGCAGATTTAAATTTCTTTGCCAGCTCATCTGCTTTGGCTTGATCGTTTGCCAATGCTACTTGCACCCCAAAGCTGCCTTTGGCGTCGGTTTCTTTGACTTCTTTACGGGCTTCACTGAGTTTCTGCTGTGCTTCACGCTTAGCATCCGCTGATTTTTTGGCTAAAGCCTCTTCTTTCTGACGCTTGTCTTCACGTGCCTGCTCAGCCGCTGCCGCTTCACGTGCTAATCGCTCCACTTGCTTACGTGATGGAATGGTGATGTTTTGACCCAGTTGCAGCGATGTCGACGGTGACAGATCGTTCGCTTGTGCCAATACTTCTACTGGCATATTGTACTGCCGTGCCAGTTTAATCAGCCCATCTCCTCTTTTGACTTGATAATCAGAAGGCGATTTTGGTGGCTCATTTTTAGCCGCTGCTGCTGCCGCTTGTTTTTTCTCAGCCGCAGCTTGCGCTTGTTTCTTAGCATCCGCTTGTCTTTTTGCTTCCGCTTCTTTTTTACTGTCTGCTAGTTTCTTTGCGGCAGCCTGCTCTTTAATCGCCGCTTGCCTTTGAGCTTCTTGTTGCGCTTGGGCAGCTTTTTGCTGGTTGCCAGTGTTTGTCTCACTTTCAGCTGACGCAGCAGCGCTAGTCTTTTTTATTGGCATTGTAGTGGCATCTTTTTCCGCATCGGATTTGGATTTATCACTCTCTTCAGCAGCTGCTGCACTACTGGCCATGTACTGCTGACTTTCTGCACGGGCTTTTGCCAATGCTTCCGCCTCAGCGGCTTCTTGTTCAGTTAAGAACTGCTGGGCACGTTTTTCTTGTTCAGCAACACGAGCAGCGCGCTCTTTTTGTTTTTCTGCCAAGATACGTTTTTCAGTCTCGATATCCGTCGTCAGCGGCTGAGGAGACTCTTGCTCAGGGCTTGGCTTATCTACTATTGCTGACGCTGGTTGTGGTTCATTACTATCACCAATCTGTTGCACCATGGCGTATAGCATTACGCTACCGCCGATAATCATCCCAATGCCCAATAAGGCTTGTCTCGAAAAGTTCATCCGTTTACGTCTCTTAGTTGGTAATAAGGTTGATTGAGCGGCGCAACTGCCGTCTCAAAACTGTGTTTAGATAGTTTTAATAGCCTTGAGAGGTGTCATTGCCACCAGTTGCGTCCATCCGTTTTTAAATGTTATGCCAAGCGTTTAATGCCATTATAGAGCAACTTGCCAAATCACTTTGATTATAAAGCATATTTTTCATACTGTCTGCCATCATGCTACTGCTAAGATTAACATTAAATAAGCACCATTTTAATGTTAATTATCAACCGCCAGTGCGGCCAGTGCCTCGCCGATCGTATGAAAGGAGCCACATACTACGATAAGGTCTTGCGGCTGACTGGCATTGATAGCTGCATCGGTCGCTTCTGATAAACGTTTAAATTCGTGTATTTGAGCATTGTCGACATAGCTTGATAGGATACCTTGCAAGTGCTCAGTGCTCGCAGCACGTGGATAATCAATCTCAGCGACAAACCAATCGCTAATCGGTAAGCCCGCTATCGTCAAATGCTGCACGACTTTATTGATATCTTTATCACCCAACATAGAAAACAGCATTTTAATGCTGGCAGGTTTTCCTGTAGTTTGATTTTTTCGGCTACTATTTGGATTACTGCTGTGATTGAGAGCCTCAGAGCTATTTTGATTGGCTAAATGCTGTTGCCAAAGCGGTAATAGTTGCGCCAATAAAAACTCAACGCCTTGCTCGTTATGCGCGACATCAAACAGCCAATGGCGATTGTGGGTCTCACGATAATCAAAGCGACCAGCGAGCCTAACCGTTTGCAGCGCCTGCTCGATAGCAGTGCTATCGACATTTAACGAACTTGCGAGCACTGCTGATAACGCAGTGGCAGTATTGGTCAATGATAGAGCTGGGCGCGGTAATTGCATGGTGACAGCAGCATTGCTATATTGCCAAGCGCTTGCATCCACTTCACGATAATCAAAGTCTTGCCCAACTTGATAACAAGTTGCTTGATGCTTATCAATCGCTTGCTGCACACTGACTGGCATCGCGGTAGCACCATAAACCACGCTAATACCATCACGTAAGATACCTGCTTTCTCACGGCCAATATCTTCGACATTGTCACCCAGCCAATCGACATGATCGATAGCGATATTGGTAATCACTGCCATATCAGGATCAATGATATTGACCACATCTAAGCGCCCACCCAGCCCTACTTCTAACACCCAAACATCGCAGTCCGCTTCGGCAAATATTAATAATGCGGCAAGTGTGGTCATCTCAAAAAATGACAAGGTCAGCTCACACGCTAATCGCGCTGCTTCTACCTTGCTAAAGGCATCAATTAATGTCTCGTCACTGACCATCTCGCCATTAATACGCACGCGCTCATTAAATACACTTAGATGCGGTGATTGATACAGAGCCGTTTTATAACCTGCTGCTTGGCACATCTGCGCGATGACAGCCGTCGTTGAGCCTTTACCATTGGTGCCTGCCACCGTGAATACATAAGCATCATCTTTGGCTGACTGTACCACGCCTAACGCCTCGGCAACTGGCAGAACTCGCGACAACCCCATATCTATTGCCGATACATGAATCTGCTGCATATAATCGAGCCATTCGGTCAAGCTAGAATGCTTGTTGGGAGTGTTAGGGTTAAAAAGTAGAGAGTCGGACATGGACACAGCCTATATTGAAATATTTGAATAAAAAATGGTCAATGAGAAAGCATTCATTAAGAAAGTAGAGACAGTATATAACTACCTGCCCAAAAAGCAAAAATAGCATTTACCGCTGTTGACGATAAATGCTATTGATTGATCTTACTTAGTCAGCAAAATTTAGCATGCTACTAAGCATAAGTCATGCGGAATATTAAACTCAGTTATCCATTAGTCAAGCCGATGAGCAAGTTAGGCATCAACATTAGGCATGCGGCTTAACTTTGCCAGCAGACGATAAATGGTATCAATCATTTGATGACGATGCACCACTTCATCGACCACACCGTGCTCTAACAAGAACTCGGCACGCTGGAACGGCTCTTCTAGCGTCTCACGAACCGTTTGCTCAATCACGCGCTTGCCTGCAAAGCCGATCATGGCTTTTGGTTCTGCTAAATGAATATCACCTAACATAGCGAGCGACGCAGTCACACCGCCATAAACAGGATTGGTCAAGATCACGATATACGGCACGCCAGCAATTCTTAAGCGCTCAATCGCTGCGGCAGTACGAGCCATTTGCATCAAAGACAGCAAGCCTTCTTGCATACGTGCACCGCCAGAGGCAGCAAAGCAAACTAAAGGCACTTTGTCTGCCAGTGCTTTCTCAGCTGCTTGGACAAAACGATCGCCAACCACTGACCCCATAGAACCGCCCATAAAGCGGAAATCAAAGGCACAAGTCACCACATCAAGATTGCGCAATTTACCGTACATCACAATCAGCGCCTCAGACTCGCCGGTTTTGTCCTGTGCTTCCGTCATGCGCTGCGGATACGGCTTACTATCCACAAAGCTCAATGGATCTTTGGCAGTGAACTGCTGTCCTAGCTCACCTTCTACTTGATCGAGCAACCAGTTTAAGCGCTCGCGGGCACTCATCGGCAAATGATGATCGCAATGCGGGCAAACATAGCAATTAAAAATCAGCGCCGTGTTGGTAATCATCGAATGACAATTATTGCACTTGGTTGACGGTTCCGTCTCTACTGCTGTCAAAGCTGCCGTCAGTTGCTGCTTAATACCCGGTATCGGGCGATTAAACCACGATTGCCCAGCAGTATTACCGTTCGGCTCAGCGTTGCTTTTTTCAGTATGGTTCAGAGTCATCATATCAGGTTTTGTTATCGTATCATTCATATTATTCGCCATTATCAAAGGCTTATCGACAAGCTGGCTCATGCGCTTGTCCCTAAGAATCGATTTATAAGGATCAGTTTAATCGTCACATATTCTCATAACTTTCGCAGTTATAAAGCGCAGTTATAAGGCACGCTTACGTGAAACTGTAACAATTTATATGTGATGTTAGTTTACACACGTAAACTAACTTTAGCAAAGTCATTTAACCCTGTCTTTATAAACATTGTTATTCATATTGCCATGACGATTTAAGTGACGATAATTTAACTTTATTTAACTCAGGCTCTCAAACTATCAAGTGCACCACGTAGCTCATCCATTTTTGCCATGATTTTTTGCTGAGCGGCGGCAACCGCAGTGCTATCATTGGCATCTATATCAGCAAAATTCTGCACCAAGGCACTACCGACAATAATACCATCCGCATGCGCTCCAATCGCTTTAGCAGACGTTGCATCACGAATACCAAAACCCACACATACTGGCAAATCAGTCGCTGCTTTAATCGCTTGCACTTGAGTCGCAACATCATCAGTATCAAGCGTTGCCGAACCCGTCACGCCTTTTAATGACACATAATAAATATAACCACCGCAATGGGTCAATACTTGCTCACGGCGCTCAGGTAAAGTGGTTGGTGACAATAAGAAAATTTCATTCATCGCATGGTCAGTCAAATGCTGGGTAAAACTGCCCGCCTCGCTTGGTGGTAAATCAACCATCAAAATACCATCGACACCTGACTGCTCACATAGCGCGACAAAGTTATCATAGCCGATGATTTCAACAGGATTGAGGTAACCCATGAGGATAATCGGCGTCTGCGTGTCTTGCTGACGGAACTCTGCCACCATTTTTAGCGCATCACGTGTACTCGTACCTGCGGCTAATGCACGCTCACCTGCTAAAGCGACGACTGGGCCATCTGCCATCGGGTCGGAGAACGGCAAGCCTACTTCAATCATATCAGCACCGTGCTTAACCAAGTCATGTAGCAAGCCAACGAAGTTACTTGGATTAGGATCACCTGCCATGACATAAGGAATCAAGGCTTTTTTGTTTTGTACTTTTAAGGTTTCAAAGGTGCTTTCAATTCGGGTCATATTGGTCTCTTATAATTTTAAAATTAATTTATTGTCATTGAATCGTATAAGGCACATATTCCCTCTACTAATGACCTTGCCAGTCGATATCTAGCTGTTCGGTACGGTTATAGAGTATATGAGTTAATAATAAAGCTACTTGCATTCTATGAATCTGATAATGATTGTCTGAATTATCGTTTAAAACATAACTTCCAAGCGTTGACTTTAATAGTACAAATTCTGATAACCCATTTCCATCAAGTGAGTCAGGAATAATATTTTCCTCGAATCTTTCACTGCCATTAGGCTTGTAGAGTATTGAAATACCACTATCATCTTTTTCAATGTTATAAACAATTTCATCTATATTATCAAAACATATCACTCTCTCTTTACAACGACTATTTGAGAGGATTCTTAGTTCATCAGAAGTAATAGACAGGATAGGTTCTAAATGCCAATCAATATTTTTTGCCATATGTTTACTAGGTAGGTTTTGGCCTTTTTCTTTACAAAATGCTAAGTAATGAGAAAATATGTACCATAACATGAACATACTACATATAACAAAAATGGATTTAACCTTTAATAGATCATTACTACCTAAAAACCTTTCTGCTAGATATAAAAGAAAGCCGATCACTACCGAGAGCAAAGCTAGTTGCATACTATCAACAAACTTTTCACTTTGAAAAAACTTTAGTTCTTTTTTAGGCAGTAGCGAATTAATGTTCAAGGGCAGGCTAAGTGTTAGCTTATCTGGAAAACTATTTAGCTCAAATAAATTATGACTCACCGTACCCTCAATATTAGATAACTCTCAAGTTAATAATAGATCTAAAGTAGATTCGAATGATAGGAACTCTAAAATTGTAGTAATTTAAAGCTCAATCCCTTCCGCCTTCATCACTGAATGCAAATCTTTATCGCCACGACCTGACATATTTACAATGATGGTTTGATCAGGGGTCATAGTTTTAGCTAGCTTTAGGGCATAAGCAACGGCATGAGCAGATTCAAGCGCAGGGATGATACCTTCTTTACGCGTCACTTCATGGAAACCTTCTAGTGATTCTTTATCGGTACAGCCGACATACTCAACACGTTTCATGTCTTTTAAGAAGCTGTGCTCAGGACCAACGCCAGGATAATCAAGACCTGCTGAAATAGAATGCGTTTCTTGAATTTGACCTTCATCATCGGCCATCAAATAGGTACGGTTACCATGCAGTACACCGATACGACCAGCAGCTAGTGGCGCTGAATGACGACCCGTTTCAATACCATCTCCTGTCGCTTCAACGCCATACATTTTAACTTCCGTGTCGTTTAAAAAGTCAAAGAATAGACCGATGGCGTTCGAACCACCACCCACACAAGCCACGAGCGCATCTGGTAATTTACCCGTCATTTGTAAATGCTGAACACGCGCTTCTTTACCAATAATCGCTTGGAAATCGCGTACCAATAACGGATAAGGATGCGGACCGGCAACTGTACCGATAATATAATAAGTCGTGTCTACGTTAGTCACCCAGTCACGCATCGCTTCGTTCATCGCGTCTTTCAGCGTACGTGAGCCAGACGTCACTGGCACAACTGTCGTACCAAGTAAGCGCATACGATAAACGTTCATCTTTTGGCGCTCGACATCGTCAGCACCCATATAAACGATACACTCTAAGCCCAAACGCGCAGCTATCGTCGCCGTCGCAACGCCATGTTGCCCTGCTCCAGTCTCTGCGATGATGCGTTTTTTACCACTCATTTTGGCCAGTAGTGCTTGCCCAATGGTGTTATTCACTTTATGCGCGCCAGTATGGTTTAAATCTTCGCGTTTAAAGTAAATTTGCGCGCCGCCAATCTCATCACTCAAACGCTTGGCGTGATACAAAGGCGTTGGGCGACCGACATAATTGACTAAATCATTATGATACTCTTCCCAAAACGCTGGATCGGCTTTAACTTTGGTATACAGCGCTTCTAGATCCTCAAGGGCTGCCATCAAGGTTTCGGAGACAAAGCGTCCACCGTGGACACCAAAATGTCCACGGGAATCTGGATACTGGTTAAAATCTTGCACACTTTCTGGATTGGTAAAAGTATTGATAGCTTGTGCGGTGGTAGATAACTCTTTATTAGCGACATGACTCATGGTAATTCCTACTGTAATAAGTGGTATTTTTAGGATTGGTGTTTTTTTAAAGTAACTATAGGGGAAATTTTTTACGTCATTAGCTTTGGCAGTTTAAAACTGTAAATTTTGAAATTATGAAGTTTGAAACTATAAAGCTAGCCATTTACATCCGAAGGTTCGCTAAGCGTCGCGTTTTGCCATCGGTCGCGTTTGACCGCTTTCATAAAGGCACGCATTTTAGCAGGGTCTTTTTTACCTTTATCAATCTCAATACCACCGCTGACATCGACCGCATAGATAGGCAAATCTAAAGTGGCAGCGACATTATCGGCATCCAGTCCGCCCGCTAAAATAATAGGTAGCGAGCTGTCTTTCGGTAGCAGACTCCAATCAAAACGTGCCCCTGTGCCGCCATATTTATGGGGATGGTAAGCATCCAATAAGATGCTGTTCGCGCCAGCGGCGGCAAACTCATTAATCTCGGCGCTCACGCTAGCAGCGGTGTGTTGGTCAGCATTGATACGCAGCGCTTTTATCCAGCGTTTATTGACCGCACTGGCCAGCTGCGCACATTGCTCCGGTGTTTCATCACCATGGAATTGAATAATATCAAAAGAGACCTGATTCGCTAATTCTATCAGCTCTGCGCGCGGCATATTCACCACTAAAGCCACTATACTTATAAAAGCTGGCAAAGAAGCACTTAACGATTGCGCTTGTTCAATTGTTACCGCACGCGGGCTTGGTGGATAAAACACCAAGCCAACCGCATCAACACCCAACTGGGCGGCAATTTTAATATCATTAGGCTGGGTAAAACCGCAAAACTTAACGTGCATGATGCAACCTTAAATATTACCTTAACAATAGACAAGGATTGATTATAAATTATAATTAGCTGTTAATCATAGTAAATGGTGATAATTTGTTACTTAAGCGGCAAATCAATTGCAACCAAAAACTTATCCTAGCATACTTTTATTCATAGTTTTGTTTATGATTGCGATTGATTAATATAGGGATACTTGAATGTCTAAAACGGCGGCGGAAACGTCTCATAACACCGATAGCACAGATAGCACCGAAACAAGCAACGTCAACAATAGCGACGATGCCATTAGCGTAAACCCAGCGCATTATTTAATGTGGTTTCGCCGTGACCTGCGAGTACATGATAACACCGCTCTAGCTGCACTTTGTGAGCGCGCAAATGCAGAAAACGCTCAGGTCAGTGCTATCTTTTTTATGACTCCTGAGCAGTGGCACACGCATGATATGTCATTGGTTCAACTTGACCATATCGCTCGCACCTTGCCTATCTTAGCCAAATCCCTGCAAATGCAATTAAATATCCACTTAACAGTACAAGTCAGCTCAAGCTTTTCTGACTGTATTGAGGCGATGCTAGATATCTGTAGCGCGAACCAGATCAGTACTGTTATGGGCAATCACGAGTACGAAGGCAATGAGATTAAGCGTGATGAGCAATTAACCAAACAGCTTGCAAACAACGATATAGAATTTATCCGCTGGCATGACCAATGTATCTTGCCACCGCAAAGTATCACCACCAATGACGAAAGCATGTATCAAGTGTTTACCCCGTTTTATAAAAAATGGCGACAAACCTTGGATATCAGTACCATACAAATGCATGAGGCATCCGCCATAAATGGCAACACTAAAGCCAAACTAGAAGTCTCGAAAGCCAGTGCTACTATCGAAGATATAGAAAGAGTAAGTAAAGAAGTAGTCGAAAATTATCAAAAGGCACTGCAAAATGCTGGTTTATTAGAGCCCATGGATATAGACGTACAGCTTGAGCACGCTCGGGCAGCCTACCCTGCTGGCGAAGCGGCGGCTTGCCAGCGTTTAGAGGACTTCATCGCTGAGGATATTGATAACTACGATGTGAGCCGTGATGTACCCAGTTTAAATGCCACCAGTCAGCTATCTGCCTACCTGACTATTGGCGCAATCAGCCCCAGACTTTGCTACTTACAAGCTACCCTACAATTAAGCAAAGCACTGGGAGAATTACATGGGAATGACGGAGACACCTTAGATAGCGGGGATAGCTTTGACAACACTGATAATAATGACATTAACCGCTGGATAAGTGAGCTGGCTTGGCGTGACTTTTATCGTCATGTTTTAGACTATAAGCCCGAGCTGATTCGCCATCAAGCGTATAAACATGAGACTGATGTCAAAATTAACTGGTCATATAATCAAGATGATTTTGCGGCATGGTGCATAGGTAAAACTGGCGTGCCGTTAGTCGATGCGGCAATGCGCTGCCTGAATACAACGGGCTTTATGCACAATCGCTTGCGGATGGTCACGGCAATGTTTTTAACCAAGGATTTATTGATTGATTGGCGCTTAGGTGAGCGTTATTTTATGCAGCAGCTGATAGACGGCGACTTTGCCTCCAATAATGGGGGTTGGCAATGGAGCGCGTCGACTGGCACCGACTCTGCACCTTACTTTCGCATTATGAACCCTTTTAGCCAAGCCAAAACCCACGATACCGATGGCGAATTTATCAAGACGTGGCTGCCTGAGCTAAAAGCCATTCCTACCACCATCTTGCATAGCGAGGATAAAATGCGTCAAGCACTAGCAAAGGGCGGTAAATTTTCTGACATTGATTACCCATTACCGATGGTCGAACATAAAGCGGCTCGCCAATTAGCGATTGCTGAATTTAAAAAATAGCGACGCATTACATCAACACTAAAACCTCAATTTACTAAGAGTTTCAGCTATGGCATCTTACTCACGTTATCTACCCTTACTAGTATCAGCTAGAGTTTACAAGATACGAGTTTGGATAATGTATAAGGCATAGGCTAGTAGAGTGAAGCTTATGATTAACAGCACCCATGTCGCAAAAGAAAGCGATTCTTTCGCTTTAGGGCGCTTATTAAGCTGACGCTCAGAGTCAGAAGACGGTTTATTATTAAGAGTTGTCATATACGCCACCTTTTATATAGGGTTATATTACCAACGAAATTCATAAGTTGATTATGAATAATAGATAAGCTCTACTATACAATATAAATGGCGTTACTTTAAGTGTTTCCAATTAATAAGCTAACGTATGACTATCTAGTCTATGGCTCTAATAAAATTATGTATGCGTTATTTTACTGGCATCTGGCACGCGCCTGCGCCTTGAGTCGTTACCGTCACTACTGCACCAGTTAACGAAAATAACTGTTGCAGTTGGGTTTGCGCATTTTCTAGTGCCATATTCATGACATCACCACGACAAGCGCGTTCGAGTACTTCTTTTTTTGCCATACTTTGCGCTTGTTGCAATATTTTTGGATCGACTTGCATCATGCCAAAAGCACCAGTCTGCCAATCATAAATCTCGATATCGTCCAGATAAACCGAAAATATCTCTGATGGTGGGATGGTAATATTGATTTGCGGCATCACTGAGACTGGCGTATTGGCACCCGCTTCTTGTACCTCATCGACGTTAATTTCAGGCTGCACCACTTGTACCATTTCAGGGGTAAGTGCACTTAAATCAATCCCCGCCTCCACTCGTCCGCGCGCGATAAACAAACCCTTTTGTTCGTCTTGCCACAGCTTCATCCAACTGCCAGGGCGTTGACTGGTAATGACGGTATCGACACTAAATGCCACTGTTTCCAAACGATTCAATTTTTGAATTTGTGTGACCACGCCTTCACGAGTAATGGTTTCTATCGGCTCTTCCTTGGTTATATTCTGCACACTATAAATAGCAAAGACGATAGCTGCTAAACCGATGAGCAATATCATCCACGACATCATCGCAATAGGTTTTTTCGCTTGTGAGTTAGTCGCATCATTATTAACAGGAGATCGATTGTCAGGATTATTCATATAAACACCCTCAGAGTTTTATCATTTATTTTTATTAAACGTATAACAAATAACTGTCTAAATGATAAATGCTACTTTTGAGCAGCAACTTCAAGTAATAACTACCAATACGCTACATAATGACTAGCGCTACCATTTACTATAAATACCCTAAAAACTGGTAAATAATCGAGTTATAGTGACCTCATTTGCTCGTTTAAGTCACGTTTAAGTCACGTTCTGTCTGAAAAAACAAAAAGTCATTGCGTCTTAGGCTAACTTTACCTAACATAGTCAGATTGTATAAGCAAAATGTTGGCGTACATCTATTTTTCTGGTCTTTATGCGTAAAGTATGACGCTGCCAACATCAACATTTTAATACAAAATGAAAAGTTCCAGCCTTTTTGTAAGGCGTTTTATGAACGCACTTTCTATTCATGTACTGTTTGTCGCAGTACTTTTTAGCTAGGCATGTCCTAGACTATTACCAAGTGATACAAAGGTAAGCTTGCGTCGGCCATCAAAGCACACGCTCAATATCCTACTATTTCTTATTTATTTTATCGTTGATAAGGTTACGCTTTATTTATGAAAGCCAGTCAATTTTTATTTGCCACTCTAAAAGAAACCCCAAGTGATGCCGATATCGCCTCAAGCCAATTGATGGTGCGTGCCGGTCTTATTCGTAAAATTGCTTCTGGGTTATATATTTGGTTGCCCATGGGGCTACGCATCTTGCAAAAAGTCGAACGCATTGTTCGTGAAGAGATGCAAGAAGTTGGTGCACAAGAAGTGCTGATGCCAATGACCCAACCCGCCGAGCTTTGGCAAACGACCGGACGCTTTAACGATTACGGTCCTGAGCTGTTGCGCTTCAAAGACCGTCATGATCGCGACTTTGTATTGGGTCCGACACATGAAGAAGTCATCACCAATCTGGCGCAAGGCGAGCTGCGTAGTTATAAACAATTACCAATCACCTTTTTCCAAATTCAGAACAAATTCCGTGATGAGATTCGTCCACGTTTTGGTGTGATGCGCGCACGCGAATTTACCATGAAAGATGCTTATTCGTTCCACGTTGATCAAGCATCGTTGGCAAAAACTTACCATGACATGTATGACGCTTATACGCGTATCTTTACCCGTTTGGGCTTAGATTTCCGTGCAGTACAAGCGGATACTGGTTCTATTGGTGGTTTTGCTTCACACGAATTTCATGTATTGGCAGACAGCGGCGAAGATGATATTGCCTTCTCTGATTCTTCTGATTATGCGGCCAACGTTGAGCTTGCCGAATCAGTGAGCACCGCTGAGCGTCAGCCACCGAAAATGGAACGCGAAGACGTCCTGACGGAAAATATGACCAGCTGTAAAATGGTTGCTGAACATTTAGGCTTACCATTAGAAACGACGGTCAAAACGTTAATCGTCCATGGTCATACCGAAAATGATGAGCCACAGCTTATTGCTATCGTATTACGCGGTGATCATCAGCTAAATACGATCAAAGCCGAGAAAATCGAAGAGGCCAATGTGCCGCTGACAATGGCTTCTGATGAAGAACTGAAAGCTGCTGGTCTGCACAAAGGCTATATTGGCGTTAATTTGGATATGCCTGTCTTTGTTGATCGTTCGGCAGCAACTTTGTCAGACTTTGTATGCGGTGCCAATGAAGTCAATAAACACACCACTGGTATGAACTGGGCGCGTGATGCGAGCATTACACGTGTCGTTGATGTACGCAATGTGCAGGAAGGCGACCCTTCTCCTGATGGTAAAGGCAGCTTAAAAATCAAACGTGGTATCGAGGTCGGTCATATCTTCCAGTTGGGTGATAAGTACTCGCAAGCGTTAAATGCTACCGTATCTGGTGAAGATGGTAAGCCTGTGACCCTAATGATGGGTTGCTACGGTATTGGTGTGAGCCGTATCATTGCCGCTGCTATCGAACAGAACAACGACGAAAACGGTATCATGTGGCCACAGACGCCAACGGTTAATGATTCAATCGCTCCTTTTGAAGTCGCTATCATACCGATGAAGTCAAAAGAAGAGACCGTCATGCAGACAGCGACGGCACTGTACGAAGAGCTAAAGGCTCAAGGCATCAATGTGCTTCTTGATGATCGTAACGAGCGTCCAGGTGTTAAGTTTGCTGATCTGGAATTGATTGGTATTCCACATCGCATCGTGGTTTCTGACCGCAACTTGGCTGAAGGCCAGTACGAATACGTCAATCGCCGTGAAGCAGAAAAGCAAATGCTCAGCCGTGAAGAAGTCATTGCAAAAGTAAGCGGCAAATAGTTTTACTCGTTAAAACTGTGCCATAAAAAGCGCCTATCTCATGAAATGAGATAGGCGCTTTTTTATTGCTAACATAAACTACTTGATATTATACTTCTTACTCAGAGCCTTACTGCGTTTCTGTGTCTCATTAGCGGTGCAAACATTAGCGCTAATCTGGGCGTACACCACAGAATTATTCATTAGACCGTCATATTCAAAGTCACACTTATCGCTGCGATCCTTTAACCATATACGCTGTTCTTTATCCAACTGCTGCTGCTGCGCCTTATTCAAAGTACGATAAACGCTCATATAGATTTTATTAAGGCGATTTTTTTCGACTACAATCGCATCGTTACCACAATCATAAGCCACTTCCATATAAGCGTCTTCACAGTTATATTGATTTTCCACAAATGCAGCCTGTGCCAACTGCAAGGCAGAAAGAGACAAAATAGCAGTCCCTAGAGCGGTTAAAAATCCGGTTTTTAACTTCATAACTGCATCTCAATATTCATAAAATAAGGTTTATTGAGTATAAGAAAGAACGCTCATCTATGAAAGCTAAAAATCTTCATTATTAAACATGGTAGTGAACATTCATTTACTGGCGAATCAAACGACTTGGTTTAGGTAGCAAGGTTATATCACTCACACGGCAAGGGTTGATATCGATACCGCCTCGGCGTGTATACCAAGCGCGAACCATCAGCTCACTTGGCTCATAGTATTGACTCAAATCAGCAAATATTTGCTCCACACATTGCTCATGAAAACCATTATGCTGACGAAAACTTAAGATATAACGCAGCATTCCGGCCTCATCGACTGTTTTATTACTGGTCATCAAAACCGCCAACGTCCCCCAATCTGGCTGATTGGTCACCGGACAATTACTGCGTAGTAAATTAGAATAGAAAATATAAGGCTCAGTGCCAGTATTCTCTAAAATAGAGCTACTGTTTAAATCTTTATCACTACTTAGCAATGACGCGTCAGGATGCTCGCACAATGCGACTTTTTCGCTACTATTAGCAAGCGCGTCATCAATACAAACACCCTCAGGTTGAGCCACCAATAATCCTGATGCCTTATTATGCAGGTCGTCATTTAAGCCAAACAACTCAACTTGTACTTCTGCTTGAACGCATGCTGATAAATCTTTGGTAATTAGCGTTTGCACGGCATCCCAACTAGCAAACTCAGTAAAGTTGATACTGTTTAGATAGAGCTTAAGTGACTTTGACTCAACGATAAATGGCGAGCTGGCTGGAATACCAAAACGTGCTATCGCAACCTGCGAGATACCCTGTTGATTTAACCAAGACATCTCAAATGCCTGCCACCAATCGATGCCAACCATTAAATTATCGTCTTGCCAGCCAATGACATCGCGACCCATACTACGGGCGATAGGATACAAGGTCTCTGGACTATACTCGGTTGGATAGTCAGTGGTTTGCTCACCCAAGATACCGTGAATACTCATAAGTTACTTACCTTTCATGCTTAAATATAATGAAATAAAAACCAGTCATTTTACAGCAATGGGCTATTTTATGGGAATCATTTGCCAGTCCGATGAACTAGCATTTTTGACCAAGCTAAAACGTACTCGATAGCCGACATCATCTGTTTCATTGATAAGATAATAAAAATCGATTAAAACACTATTCTTACCTTGCCATTCAATATCAACATCTTCAAAATCATGTTTTTGTTCTCGATTTTGGTAAAATGCCAAATGCGCTTTTAATTCGCTGGGGTCACTCTCGTAAACAATCTGATAGTCGCCCTCCTTCTGCTTTTGCCAAATCGTAATATTTTCTTCATCTATATAACGCTCTACTGTAATAATACGTTCTTTGTTGGGTGACACACTTAAATCGATACCATCAAATTCTTGACTAAATCCAGTTTTGAGATTAATAAGTACAGTACTTTCTATTTCGGGAAAACTTCTCAACAAGTACAGCAGTTGTCTCTTTTCGTCATAATCATATAGTGAAAAATAAGAGTGAGATTGGCCGTCAGGAGCAAACATCTCATCACGAAAAACCAACGGTAAGCTTCGATTGGGTACTTTGATATATATCGTATCTTTTTCTCTCGAAACACGGTTGCCCAATCCCCACTTTTCGCTAAGCTTGTTATCATGTTTCTCTAAGCTTATCTCAAGGCATTTCCTATAAGAGACCAAACTGTCGTATTCACACTCATTATCAAAGTAATCTGATTTTCTGGCTGGGTCTAGTACTTTCCAAACATAGTCATCCGTCGTCGCTTGGGGCAGGTCTGCTTGTGCTGGCATTGACAGCATTAGCAGTATTGCACTCGTCATACAGATGCGAATTTCAGTGGCTACTGATAGAGTTATTTGCATATGAGAGCTAGACCTTTTTATTATTTTTTAATCGTTGGTATTAGCATCAGGTAAAACTCTCTGCCATTTACCTTCTTTATTGTCAGCCGCATAAATATAGCGCACGCGAAACGCTACCGTGTCAGTGGGATTAACTCTGTAATAAAAATTAACGTTAACTTTATTATTGCTTGTCCAACTGATATCTCTCGCTTCATATACCTCATGCTTTTTATCATCATAATCTTGTTCATATAATTCATTACTAGCAAATATCGTTGCATAGCATCCGTCATTATCAGCTTTTTGACGCTCCCATATCGTGATATCCTTGGTCATACCTTGCCTACCATTAAACCCTACCACTTGAGTCATATCGTCAGAAAACTTAAGATTGGTCGCATATAGCTCTTGCCAGCGCCCCGTGTTTAAATCGACAATGACAGTCGCTTGAGTCTCATACATCGTATGTAGTAACTGTAATAAATTATGCGATTTATCGTAGTACTGCAATTCATAGTGAGCGCTATGTTCCTCTTCAAACGGTTTAAGATAATCCTTAAATACTAATGGCTGCTTTTGATTCGGTATGCTGATATAAATAGTGTCTTTTTCTCGAACGACTCTGTCACTTAAGCCCCACTTTCGGCTTTGCGAATTATCAACTTGCCCTAACGATTTAAAGATACAGTTTTCATAATCTTTAAACGTTCGATATTCAGTATGATCGTATCGACAGCTGTCTTCATACCAGTCTATCGCTACAGGCGCAGGGACTTTTATCCATACCTCTTCATTTGTCGATGGCTCTAAAGCTAAAGGCGCTGCCTGTGCATCTAAGGATGCTATTGTGGTCAATATAAATAGTCCTGCGACAGTCAACACCGTCTTTATACAATGAGAGATAGCGATCATTTACCTACTACCTTCATACAGTTGCCACTTATCCGTTGAGGCATTTTTAATAAAGGTATATCGTACTCTAAAAGCCGCTGAATCCGCTTCATTCAACTTATAAAAAGAATCTGCATAAAACTTATCATCATTTACCCAAGTAAAGATTTCGCTATCATAAACCTGCTGTGCTTTATCTGCTTGATAAAACTTTTTATGATTGTCGTAGTTTTTTGAATCGTCACTACTGCTATAGACTTGTTTATAGTAGCCTTCATAGTAACCGCTATCTTGTCGCTCCAAAATATTGACGTGTTCCGTCGCTCCCATTTCACTTTCAAAACCGACTATATATCTCATATCAGGAGAGATACTTAGCTTTCTGAGACTAAAATCTTGCCAAAACCCAGTAATCAAATTAACTACCGTCAAGCTCTCTCCTTCATAAAATCTTTGATGTATTGTCAGTAATTTCCGTGATTTATTGTAGTCTTGTAGCGAATAATAAGGATTGAAATCCTCCTCATAAGGGCTCGAGTAGTCAACAAATACTAGTGGATTTTTCCGATTAGCGACTTTGATATAAATGGCATTTCTCTCTCTAAAGACTTTATCGCTGATATTCCATTGCTTACTAAGCGCATTATCTGCATCTTCCCTCAAGTTATACAGACAGTTTTGTAGCGCATCATAAGTTTCATATTTGTAGTCATTATGGCAATCATACTTATACGTTGCAGGATCTACAGGCGTCTCCATGACGACCCAATCATAATCATCCATTGCCGCAAGTGGCGCTGCGATGGCAATGCTCGTGATTGTACTCAATAAAGTGGCTGTAAAAGCCTTACTCATACTTCTGACAAAAAAAATTTTCATAAAAAAAGCCCAACAATGTTGGACTCTTATAATAAGGTGACAAGCTACATTTTACAAACTAATCTACAAGCGCACACGTGAGCCATTACTGAGTAAACGATAAGCGATGGTATAGAATACCGCACAGAAGACAAAAATAGCCGCCATTGAATACCAGACATTCACATCAGAATAACCAAGAATACCGTAACGGAATGAGTTCACCATATAAACGATAGGATTTAATAGTGAGATATTTTGCCAAAATGGTGACAAGTTTTCCATCGAGTAAAACACACCACCTAGATAAGTCAATGGCGTAAGCACAAAACTTGGAATGATAGAAATATCATCAAATGAGCGAGCAAACACGGCGTTGATAAAGCCACCAAGTGAAAATAAGATAGACGTACCCAGTACCGTAAATACCGTCACAAATAAATGTTCAATGCCAAGGTCGGTAAAAAATAGTGCGACTATCGAAACGATGATACCAATGGCCAGTCCACGAAAGATACCCCCACTAATATAGCCCATCAAAATCGCATGTTTGGATACGGGAGAGACCAATAGCTCCTCGATACTGGAGGTGAACTTAGCACTAAAGAAGCTTGATACCACATTGGAGTAACTGTTGGTAATAATCGACATCATAATGAGGCCAGGCACGATAAACTGCATGTATGGTACGCCGCCCATTTCACCGACACGCGAGCCAATCATCTTACCGAAGATGACAAAATAGAGACTCATCGTAATCACTGGTGGCAGCAAGGTCTGTGGCCAAATACGCAGAATTCGGCGAACCTCTTTTAACAAAATGGTGCGAAAAGCAATCCACTTTTTATTCCATGACATAGTTTTATTAGGATCTATCATTTCTTGACTCACAATCCTGCCTCCTTCATGCTGTCTGCACTTTGGATATTTTTGTCTACTAAGCGCATAAATAGCTCTTCTAGTCGATTGGCTTTATTACGCATACTGGCTACCGTGATACCTTGCTCAGATAACTGGTCAAAAACACCATTCAACGATTCGCCTTCAGTCAGTGTGACTTCAAGCGTCTGATCATCAGGCTGCGATGTGTCTGTCACTCCTGCCAAAACCAATTGACGCGTAAGCGGTGTCTCCAAATCAAACACAAAGGTCTCAACCGATAGCTGCGCTAGCAAGTCCTTCATCTCAGTATTAATACGAATCTCACCATGATCCAAAATCGCAATGCGTTTGCACAGCTGCTCCGCTTCTTCAAGATAATGAGTCGTCAGAATAATCGTGGTGTTTTCTTCGATATTAATCTGCTGCATAAACTCCCACATAGAGCGGCGTAACTCGATATCTACCCCAGCGGTTGGCTCATCCAAAATCAATAATTTTGGCTTATGAATCAGCGCCCTTGCAATCATCAACCGGCGCTTCATACCACCTGATAGCTCACGTGACTTGCTATTGCGCTTGTCCCATAGACCTAGCGCCATTAATAATCGTTTTGCCCGTGGGCGTGCTTCTTTGGCAGGAATGCCAAAGTAACCGGCCTGTGTAATCAAAATATCTTCGACTTTTTCGAACATATTAAAATTAAACTCTTGTGGGACGATACCAAGATACTGTTTAGCGACAGACGGATTCTCTAGTAAGTCGGTGCCAAAGATCTTTACGCTGCCAGTGGTTGGTTTAAAAAGCGAGCTAATAATACCAATCATGGTTGATTTACCAGCACCATTTGGCCCCAGCAACGCAAAAAAACCTCCTTGCGGGACGGTTAAACTGACATCTTTGAGTGCCGAAAACCCATTGCTATAGGTTTTGGATAAATTCTGGATAGCAAGTGCTGGTACCTCAGACATGAAAACCTCTTTATTGGTTATAAATTTATGTAAAAATGTTTTTAGAATATAAACAGACAGAAGATACTGTGTAGTGTCATAAAGTGAGGCTAGTGTCGATGAATTTCAACTGTAATGCCTTAGAAGTACCGTATTGATAATACTCATCATTAAAAAAGCGCCTATCTCATTTAATGAAATAGGCGCTCCACTGATATATAGGGTAAAAGGCTTAGCCAGATATTCAATACTATTAGCTTGCTTCACCAACCATATAATCGACAGCGTTTTGAACTTCTTCATCAGGGATATCAGCGCCACCTTTAGCAGGCATGGCGTTAAAACCATTGATAGCATGAGTATATAATGTTTCTTTACCTTTGGAGATACGTGGTCCCCATGCACCAGCGTCACCTAAGATTGGTGAGCCAAGTAGACCTGCCGCATGACAAGTCTGACATACAGCATTGTATACTGCTTTGCCATCACGAGGACCATCACCAGCTGATGGGCCAGCGGCACGTGCCGTCACATCACAAACTTCATCGTCTTCAAAGCACACTTTAGCAACTGGCTGAATGCGAGCAATTAAGTTAGGATACAAAGCAATCAGCTTTTGCACTTGCGGCGTATCTTGCGGAATAGGCTCTTCATCAACCGCAGGTGCGGCAGCGGCAGTTTCTGCGGCAGGTGCATCGCCATCAGTCGTATCTGCAGCAGCTTGGGTATCATCACCCAACTGCTCAGGCGCATTTGCTACCACTTCCTGCGCCGCTGCTACATCAGAAACAGTTACAGGAGTGTCTACAACACTTTCAGCTTGGCTCACCGCGATACTAGCGATTCCTAGAATGGCAGCTGCCGATAACATAACTACTTTTCTCATTCGTCACGTTCTCTTATTACATATACAAAGGCTCATACGGCTCAGACATTCTGCTTGTCCTCCTTTGACAACCAAATAGTTATCAATAGCAAACAGCCATCCCGCGTACTAGCACACTTGTAATCGGTGATTATAAATATGAATTCTCCCTGTCATTATAAGGGAAAAGGCAGGTAGATTGCCATGCCTGTTTAATGACTATCCTGTTTTTTCTTAAAAAACATCAATCACTGTCTTCATTCATTGGCTTTATGGATTTTATTTGTTAGACTAAGCGGTCTTTATTTTTCGACATCTTTACTGCTCATAACGCTCGTTTAGGCATGATGTTGATAATACCGTACGCCATTGTTATTATGCGCTCGTAGCTCAGTTGGATAGAGTATCGGTCTCCGAAGCCGAGGGTCGTGGGTTCGATTCCCGCCGAGCGCACCAATCATCGTATTTATAATATTTGTTTCATCCTTCCCTAGTAGCACCCTAAATCTCAAATATACATCAACCCCGCGCTCAAAATATTTGCGGATTTCGCCGTGCGTGCTCGTCTATTGATAAACAGTTCTCTTATATGATAGGCATTTTGCTTATAACACTCGCCTATTCTGCTTGCTGCAAATTAGCCGCTAGCTGGGCACGGTTAGGCACACGATGATAATTAATCACGGGCACGTTACCCAACAGGCGCTGACCTGAAGCAATTTTCTTATCCATCGTAATCATTGCAATTTTTTTATCTTGTTTACTGAGCAATAAATGATTGGTCTTGCGTGTGACTCGATAATCAGGAAAATACTGTTTGATCAGCACGGATGTTTTTTGCAAATCGTCATTAATAGGTTTTTTCACGCTTTTAGACGATTTATTATGAATTGTCTCACCCACTTTTACGCCGCGTGACTTTGCCAACAACCATAAAGCGGCAATAACAGCAAACAATATGACAAGCCACCAAATTCCATCTATCATTAGAAGAGATATCCATTATTAGCAAGGGTTGGCTCATGTTAGCAGAATTATCACCAGCGTTAATAGCAGAAGTAGAACTTGCTGCTAAATTATTGACATCCAAACAGCATATTTGCATCTTAACGGGTGCAGGGATTTCAGCAGAAAGTGGCATTCCAACTTTCCGAGATAAGCAAACAGGCTTGTGGGAAAACTATGGTGTGGAAGAATTGGCGACACCTGAGGCGTTCACTCGTGATCCAAAACTGGTGTGGTCATGGTATCAATGGCGCAGGCAATTGGTCGCAGATAAAAAACCGAATCCTGCACATTTTGCCCTAGCGCAGTGGCAATACCATACTCAGTCGTCCAATCAATCATTAACACTTATCACTCAAAATGTTGATGATTTACATGAGCAAGCTGGCAGTACGGTAACTCATTTGCATGGCAATCTGTGGCATAACCGCTGTAGTCAATGCGAAACAGTCTGCCAAAGTCAATCGAGGGGTTCGTATCATAGCGAGGATACAATCAATTTTGATGACACACTGATGACCTGTCGCCATTGCGATGGCTATATCAGACCAGATATCGTTTGGTTTGGCGAAGCATTACCAGTACAAGCATGGCAAACGGCAGAAGATGCGGCGGCGAACTGCGAGGTATTTATCAGTATTGGCACCTCCAGTCTCGTCTATCCTGCCGCTGGACTCGCACAGTTAGCGAAGCAAAATGGTGCCAAAATTATTGAGATAAATCCCAATCCAACGCCGAATACTATTGTGGATATCACCTTAGCAGAAAAAGCTGGTGTGATTATGCCGTTATTAATCCAGAAAATCACTGCGCTCTAGTCGCCTGAACCTAAGTTACTTGCACCTAAGTCGCTTGAACCTAAAAAGCATACCGTGTAAAAAAGAAAAGGCTTAACGATTGATATCAACCGTTAAGCCTCGGGTACTAAAATCTAATCATAGTTGATTTACTTTAGTACCAGATCAACTTTCGCCAAATATGCTGCTTTTAATTCATCACTAATAAATGAGGCATTAAAGGAGTTCTTTACCAAAGTAACAACATCATCTTCTGTTAGCGGTAAATTTTCGCATATATTTATAAAGTTCTGATTCATATAACCTTTGAAATAGGCTGGGTCGTCTGAGTTTATGGTGATATTTAGACCATAATCTAATAGCTCTTTGATATTGTGTTCTTTGTAATGATCAAAGACTTTCAGCTCAATATTTGAGTTCGGGCAAACGGTCAGCGGCATTTGCTCATCTTTCAGTCTTTGCATCAATTCTGGGCTTGTTATCGATTGCACACCATGATCAATTCTATTGATATTTAATAAGTCCAGTGCTTCGTAAATGTACGAAAAATCTGCCTCTTCACCAGCATGGGCGACCAGCTTAAAACCTGCTTCTTTAGCTTTTTTGAAGACATCTTTGAATTTCGATGGTGGATTGCCCAGCTCTGATGAATCAAGACCGACACCGATGATGTCATCTTTGAATACCAGTGCTTGCTCTAAGGTCTCAAACGCTTCTTCTTGTGATAAATGCCTTAGGAAACACATGATAATACAAGAGGTGATACCATATTTTTCTTTGGCATCTGCAAGCGCTTCTTTGATACCTGTTATCACCACTTCAAAAGGTATGCCTCGTTCAGTATGCGTCTGCGGGTCAAAAAATATCTCTGTGTGAATGACGTTGTCTTCAACACACTTAAGTATATATTCCCACGTTAAATCATAAAAATCATCTTTAGTGATCAGGACATTTGCGCCTGCATAGTAGATATCTAAAAAGGTTTGCAAGTTGGTGAAGTTGTAGGCGTTGCGCACATCTTCTATGTTTTTATAGGGAATCTCTATCTGGTTCTTTTTGGCCAATCTAAACATCAGCTCAGGTTCTAGTGAGCCTTCAATATGTAAATGCAGCTCAGCTTTTGGTAATTTCTTTATTAAATCAATCATAGGATTCCAGTGACGGCTTTTTGTAGTAGAGTACTTTTGAGAAGTGCTTTTGAGAAGTGCTTTTGAGAAGTGCTTTTGAGAAGTGCCTTTATAAATGCAAAGTCTGTATATACGCTTGAGCAATATATCAGTCACCCTCGATTTCTAGAGGCGCTATTATATTGTAATTGATGCCGAAACCCTATAAAAGAACATGATGCTAGCAAAATAACAAGCCATCAGACTGCCTCATCAACGTTACTTCAAAAACACCACAGTATCAGACAACTCGTTACCCGCTGGATCCTGCTCCAAATGATAATACTGACGCAGCACTTGCCCAACTTCATCTAACAATTCAGCCAGGCTTTCTTCGGTTTTTTGATTGGCAATACCTGACACAGCCTTATCACACATCGCCCGCCAAACGGTGGGGCTGACATGAGCACTGATACCACGATCAGCTACGATCTCTAACTGATGCTCGCAAATATTGACATACACCAAGACGCCCGTATTCTCTTCAGTATCCCAAACTCGATACTCACTAAACAGCTCAATCGCACGTTCGCGACAGCCAATATAGTACGCCTCTTGAATCGGCAGATGGTTTTCTACAATCAAAAACACCTCACCGCGATGCCCTCGCTCTGCACGGGTCACCTCGTCTGTCAAACGTGCTTTGGCTGCTGCTGTTAACCATTTACTATGCAATATAGGAATAAATAAGACTTGACGCCACCAGCGGGCAAAACTGGGATTTGACGCGTTGTTTTCTGACATTTTACTATTTCCTCAAATACGTCATTGCTGACGGTCGTTTAGTATCTGTTTTTACTTAAGCATCTACCAAGCGTCTACCACGAGCCACCAGCACCGCCGCCGCCAAAACCGCCGCCTCCACCACCGAAGCCGCCGCCGCCGAAACCACCACCTCCAGAGCCACCGCCACCGCCCATACCAGGTAGGAATATCATACCGCCGCCTCTACGACCGCCGCCAGATCCACCTTTACCACCACCGCCGCCACCTCGTGAAATCAAAAATAGCCATAAGAATATAGCCATAATAACGGTCATAAAAAAACCACCACCTAAGGCTAACGATCCCGCAAAAAACCCACCAGCAGTAATAATAGAACCAAATACACGACCAAAAATACTGGTAATAAAGCTTCCAAATATCATTGCCATAATGAATAAAAATATGGGCGATGGTAGCTCGTCTGAACTTTGTTGTGCACTACGCTCGGCTGCTTGCGCATCAGCACGAGCCAATACCTCAGGATCAGCAGTCAGCCGCGTTTTGAGTGCGTCAACGCCAGCTATTATTCCAGCGCCATAGTTATTTTGCTTAAATAACGGCGTGATATCTTCACGAATAATACGATTGACGGCAGCATCTGGTAAGACACCCTCTAGTCCATAACCCGTCAAAATGTACGTATCGCGGTCATTGACGGCGACTACCATGAGTAAGCCATCATCGATGTCTTTATTGCCCAGCTGCCACTTCTCAGCTACTTGTAGAGCATAGTCAAAGATAGGAACACCATTGGTCGTAGGAACGATAACCACCGCTGCTTGCGCAAGACCTTGCTGATAAATATTTCTAAGCTGCGCCTCTAGACGCTGTTTTTCTTGCGGATTTAGAATATTAGCCTGATCAACGACAGGATTATTTAATATGAGCTTATCGGCATCGACACTGGGTGCATTTGACTGTATAGGAGAAGGATTTTCGGCTGTTGACCCAACTGTTGCCTCATTATTAGCCGCATTAGGGTTGATCGCCTCATTACCTAAAATGGCATCATTGATTGCATCATTACCCAATACAGCGTCATTGAGCGCTTCATTAGACTCGCCCGCTTTGGCAATCGCTACCAAATCCTCAACACTACGACTTTGCATGTCTGAGGTGCTATCAATGGCTTCATTAGGCGCAGCATACAACACAGGCGCACTACTGACGCTGAGTGTGAACAGTAATACTGATAGGATTGCTTTTGAATTGTTCATCTAATCTATACCACCTCAAGTGACATCTGTACTGAGTGAATCTACGTGATACCATTCACAAAAATTAGCATAGCAAAGAAACCAAATTTGACACAGCTAATCGTACTTTTTGGATTTGGTATTAAGTTTAATAGGCATTCATATCCATCAATACCTTTAAAAATGTGGCTAAGCAAACTAGTGGCTAACTAAGCTAAACGATAAAAATGTAAACAAACAGAGCGGCAAATCCCGCTCTGTTTTCATCTCTATTTAATCATCACTACTCAGCTGTCGCTGACTTATCATCACCGAAGTCAACACTTGGTGCGGTTGAAATAGCGTCTTCATTCGCCACGCTAAAGTTCGGCTTGGCATTCATACCAAATACTTTTGCTGTAATGTTGGTTGGGAACTGGCGCACCGTCGTATTATAGCTTTGCACTTCTTGAATATAACGGTTACGAGCGACGGCAATACGGTTTTCAGTGCCTTCGAGCTGGGCTTGTAAGTCTTGGAACAAAGCATCTGACTTTAACTCAGGATAACGTTCAGAGACAGCCATCAAACGTGATAATGCACCTGTCATCTGTTCCTGCGCAGCTGCATAACGCTCCATCGCTTCTGGATCATTCAGTACCTCTGGCGTCACCGTAATGCTACCAGCACGAGAGCGTGCCTCAGCTACTTGAGTAAACACTTCTTGTTCTTGCTCAGCGTACTGCTGCACGACTTTGACTAAGTTTGGTACCAAATCAGCGCGGCGTTGATATTGGTTCACCACTTCTGACCACGATGCGGTAACTTGCTCATCTTGAGCCTGCAGGTTGTTGTAGCCACAACCGCTTAGACCAACGGTAGACGTCGCTAACACGGCTGCGAGCAATATGGGTTTTACAATTGATTGACGCGTCATCATTGTTTCTCCTAATAATGGTAAATAATAAATAGCCAGTAACACTTTTTTAATAATTTTTTAAAGCTTGTATTTTGAATCTGATACATGAGGTCATGCAAATGTATGTCTATTTATATTGAAGCCGTATATTTTTTATAATAAAGGCACATCACTTATATTAAAGCCACACTAAACATAAAAACAGCAATTAATGAGTACGATAGCAATCGTATACCGCCCTATGCTCTCGTCTTATCAGCGAAACAAAACTATAGGATAAGATATCTTACACAATGATGGCGCTATCTCAGTATTTTTACAATTAGCCGTTACCAAAACACAACCGCAAAACCACACTGCTATCCCATTACTATTGCTCGTTTTTATTACCTATTATTGATAATATCTACCTCACAAATATCATCGAACCACTGACGTTATCTTTAGTGCATACCTTGTCCAGTATAGAGGAGTGATAGATGAGCGCTGAATAACCGCTCTATTTTTGTGTAGTCGATGTGGCTTTATCTATTGATTCGACATCTAACAACGGTCAAAACATACGATATTTCATCGTTATTTGTAGTCATATCTGCCTGACTCAATATGAATATATATGCTTCTGTACAAAGAAAATTCTAGTAATTACGACAAAAATATGGCAAATTGCAGTTACGTAGCCGTACGGTTTGAATACATTTGGTAGTGGACTTATGGCTTGATTAGTATTAGCGAGTTGTTGATTTCTATGTAAAATATTACTCAATTATTAGAGATTCGCTTAATCGTTTCAATCAGCCACACCAAGCCTGTAGTCAATCGATACCGCTCACCAAAAGTTGAATGCTATCGGCATGATAAGTATTTAATATTATAACCGCCTGTTTTATCCACCGGTCTACTGAACATTCATCTCAGATATTAAGTGAAGTGATAAGATAAATGTCGCAGTAATTGAGACAGCTTACGCCTTGCAACTATGCTGATACGCATATCGTCGGTAATAAGCATAAGCAAACTGTCAATATTACTGATAAACCAAGCGGATAACTACAGACAACTACAGTCCATTCTTAGTGGCTAAGCGCGTATGAGACTTAACGGATATACATGAGTCGATGTAGATAATTTAACTGCTTAACTTAAATAAGTAAGTTAACCAGTTAGCTTACTCCTAGCATACAGAGCCACTTTGAGACAGTACTAGGAATATACATATGGAAGGTTTAGTTAACTTAGTAAACGGAATTATCTGGAGCCCCGCACTGATCTATCTGTGCTTGGGCGCGGGCCTATTTTATTCCATTATGACGCGCTTCGTACAAGTGCGGCTGTTCGGTGAAATGATCAAGTTACTTTTTACTGGTAAATCTAGTGATCAAGGTATTTCATCATTTCAGGCACTTGCCGTATCACTCGCAGGACGCGTGGGTATGGGTAACATCGCTGGGGTAGCTGCGGCTATCGGCTTCGGTGGCCCAGGTGCCGTATTTTGGATGTGGGTCGTGGCCTTCTTAGGCGCATCTACTGCTTATGTTGAGTCTACGCTCGCACAGATTTATAAAGAAAAAGATGTCATCACTGGCGAATATCGCGGTGGCCCAGCTTACTATTTTGAGCGCGCACTTGGCCAAAAATGGTATGGCATCCTCTTTGCAATCTCATCTATCCTCGCTTGTGGTATATTTTTACCAGGTGTACAGGCAAACGGCGTTATCAATGCTTTCGCACAGGTAATGGGCGAAGGGTCTGTTATGAGCATTGGCGCCTTAGAAGTTGGCTCAATGCGTCTAGTAGCCTTAGCCATTATCCTTGTGGTATTAGGTATTATCATTTTTGGTGGTATCAAGCGTATCGCAACGTTTACCGAGTATGCCGTTCCTTTTATGGCATTGGGCTATATCGTTCTTGCACTGATCATCATGTTTACTAACTTTGATATGATTCCACAAGTATTCGGTCTAATCGTTAGCGATGCATTTACTGCTCAAGCAGGTTTTGGTGCAGCGATTGGTTGGGGCGTAAAACGTGGTATTTACTCAAATGAAGCAGGTCAAGGTACAGGTCCTCATGCTGCTGCTGCTGCTGAAGTTGAGCATCCATCACAGCAGGGTTTGGTTCAGGCATTCTCAGTATATGTCGATACCCTATTAGTATGTTCTGCTACTGCCTTCATGATCCTAACCATGGGTACTTACAACATTCAAGGAACATTACCAGACGGTCAGTTCATCGTACAGAATGTCGCTGCTACCACTGAAATCAACGCCCCTGCATTCACGCAAATGGCGATGGAATCTGTTTATGGTGGTTTTGGTAACACCTTTATCGCTATTGCTGTCTTCTTCTTTGCCTTTACCACTATCTTGGCTTACTACTACATCGCCGAAGTGAACGTTGCTTATCTAACGCGCTTTGTCGGTCGCAGTGCCAACAAGACTGGTCTATTCTTAGTCAAAATCTTAATCATGGTGATGGTTGCTTACGGCGGCCTAAACTCAGCTGGCTACATTTGGGCTATTGGTGATATTGGTGTTGGGCTTATGGCTTGGTTGAACATCGTTGGTATTTTGGTCATCTTCATTGTGGCTCGTCCAACGCTTACTATGCTAAAAGACTATGAAGCACAGCGTAAAGCAGGTGTTGAGCGCTACAGTTTTGATCCTGCAAAATTCGGCATCAAAAACGCCCCTTATTGGGAAGAGCGTCATCTAAAAGAGCAACAAAGAATGGCAGCAGATCCACTACGTAAAGAGCATAAGTAATATTCTATAACGTAGCTATTATTCTTTAACATGATTATTATTCAAACCTCCAAAACAAAAGCCCGAAACAATGGTTTCGGGCTTTTTTGTTTCAAACCTTTGCATTCATAAGCCTTCAATAGATATCTTACATAAGTCATCATTACTCTTTAAACTTGCATTAGTGTGAACCAATGAGAGGCTGTTTATCTTACTCTCCACTACATTGAACCGTTTTCATGCAACTGACTTATATCAATGCTATGGTAAACATTAGGTATCCCCCAAATGCAAAAAGCCCAGCTCAATAGCTAGGCTTCTTCGACGTTATTATTTAAATAATTAATTAATCATAAATAAAGAGACTATAGAACCAACTTACTCAGGCATCAATACTGCATCGATAGTGTGAACCACACCGTTCGTTGCCATGATATCTGTACCAGTAATATTAGCCGTGTTACCAGTCGCATCAGTGATAACATTAGCATCACTAATATTGATAGTAGCACCATTTACAGTAGCAACATCAGTACCATAAGGAATGTCAGCTGCCATAACGACCATAGGTACTACGTGATACGGAAGTACTTTTTTCAGTAGATCTGTATCGGCTAATAGCTCTTCTTTAGTAACGCCTAGCTTCTCTAACACAGGAGCAAATGCATCATCAGTTGGTGCAAATACCGTATAAGTCCCAGCATCCATCATCATTGTATCTAAGCCAGCAGCTTGTAATGCAGCCGTTAGAATCGTTAGATTTTCGTTGCCAGCTGCGATTTCAGCAATGCTTTGCGTTGCAGCAGTATCGGCCATTGGATCAGCTTCAGTCATTGGCTCAACTTCGGCAACGGGCTCTACAACCACTTCTTCAGTAGTCACTTCAGGCTCAACAGGATCAGTAGCTGCTTCTTTATCATTACAAGCGGCTAACGACATGGCAGCTGTAACGACAGCAATAGAAAGTAAGTTTTTCTTCAACATAAGTATTTCCTTATAAAGGGATGGTCTGTTAAGTGACTTGTTTGACAAATAACTTAACCCAGTTAATGTATATAACAGCGAACCACTTATCTGTTGCAAATGATAGCAACTAAACAATAGTAATAATGTCGCCTCTGCTATACCAATAACTATAATTTTAACTGATTAATTTCGGATTAATGCTTACTTAGGTAGCAACACTGTATCGATCACGTGTACAACTCCATTGTTCGCTTGTATATTCGCGGTCACGATATTAGAGGTACGATTTCTCCCATCGGTAATTTGTTTTTTATCGTCAAATGTGATGCTGCTGCCTTCCAGCATCTCTTGACTGCCTGCCATAATTTCAGAGGCAAAGACGCGGTCGTCTTCAATCACATGATAGGTGAGCACTTTCGTCAACAGCGGCTTATCTTGTAATAGCTGTTCTTTACTTATATCAAGTTCAGCTAATAATTTAGCAAAAGCGGCATTGTTTGGTGCAAAGACGGTAAAGTCAGCGTCTTCATCAGCGAGGGCATCAGCCAATCCTGCTGCTACTACCGCTTCTTTGAGGATACTGAGATCCTCTGTGGCAACGGCTAGATCGACTATAGACTTATCAGTAGGTAGCAATACGTCGTCAATGAGGTGAATGACGCCATTAGTGGCCAATACATCTGTTTTGATAATTTCAGAGGTATCCCCACTTGCATCCATAATGACATTGGCATCACTAATAGAGAACGCTTGACCATTGACTGTTTCGATACTGTCGCCATAAGGAATGTCAGCAGCTTTGACTGTCATATTGGGAATAACATGATAAGTTAAGACCATGGTTAATAGCTCTTTGTCAGCCAATAACTCTTCTGATGTCACATCGAGCTCTTCCAATAATTCAGCAAATGCAGCATCAGTAGGTGCAAATACAGTAAATTCGTCCTCTGATGACATCAAAACTTTATCAAGTCCAGATGCCTTTAACGCAGCGTTAAGAATGGTTAAATCTTTATTTTCAGCAGCAATTTCTGCAATATTTTGTGTTGGCGCTTCTACAACAACTGAAAAATCATTGTCGTCGTCATTACAAGCGGCTAGCGGCAAAATGGTCATGGCAAGCGCCAGAGATAATAGGGTTCTTTTTAGCATGAGTATATCCTTATGTATGAGTCCAGATGAACCATCTACTTTGTCAGTAGCATCCGTCGAATGATTGAAGTCGAATGATTGAAATTGTTAAAGGATCAAAGCTTTCAACAAGAAACAAAGATGACTGTCGTTTATTGTCGTAGTGTTAAACAATAATGATGACACGCTTAAAAAATATCTCAAACATTCTAAATACCAGCAATTTCATTTAGAAAAGCTTCATCTAAAATAGTTGGCAATTAAAATAGCGTGTATTTAACAATCATGTCATCAAAGACGGTAGCTGGTACTCATACCAGCTTCATCATACAAAGTAATAGGGATATAATTCTTTAACTGAAATTTTGAGATCAATCTTATTTGGGCAGTAATACTCTATCAATAACATGTACTACGCCATTATTAGCAGCAATATCGGTTTTTATGATATTGGTAGTACGACCATTTTCATCCATCAATTTGCCCTGATTGGTGACCATCAGAGTATCTTTACTGAACATAGTAATATTGCCCGGTTTAACGTCTTTCGCATATACTGGCGCAGCACCGTTAATCACGTGATAGCCTAAAATCTTAGTCAATAGTGGCTTGTTGGTAAATAGTTGTGCTTTGCTCATGCCTGTTTCTTGCAGGACTTGTACAAATGCGGCATTGGTCGGCGCAAATATTGTATAGTTTGCATTCGGGTTAGACAAAGCACCCGCCAAATCTGCCGCTACGACGGCTTCGACCAGTAGCGAGAAGTCAGGATTACTTTGGGCAACTTGTACCACATTCATTTTTGCCATAGATTGACTGTGCATAGGTGCTTTCATGGCTGCGCTTTTGCTTGGCATCATATTATTACAAGCGCTTAAACCAGCGATTGAGAGTGCTAATGTACCGATGGTAGCAATTTTAGTAAACTTCATAACATTATCCTTAATGATTAAGTATTTATTGACTGTTCTATAACTGTCTTGCAGATTAGATCGTCTTCCCTTATAGCAAATACTGGCGCTAATAATAGTAATAAATGCCAAGTGTCATTGAATACAACTATTAACATTTACTAGTAAGTATTGCTTATGAAACGCCAATCCTTCTGAAATTAAATTAACGTATAACCAAGCTTTATCAATTCCTCTTTACGCAACTTTTTGTAGTACAGGTGTAAACTCTGTCTGACTTTTAAGCACAATCGTTGTGCTTTCATTTATAGAAACAAAGCTTTATGTAATCTTTAAGCGAAATGATATTCATTTGTTCCTAATCGCTTAATGGCCTAAACTTTGAACATCATGCTCACTCAATCAACAGGCAGATTTTTTGTCTAGCATATTGCCAAAGAGGAATAAGTACTGTCCCACGTGAGGTATGATTTTCATGCTAGAATAATGCGAATTTGCCCACGCCTTTTATGAATGTTGCACGCTATTTATTATTCTTATTCTTATTACTTCCCCTTTTATAACATTGACGATATAAGCAGCGCTCCTATGACTCAAACGATGACTTCTCAATCTGATCCTACTTCTAGTCCATCATCCGCTGATGACTTTATTCTAACGCCACCGGCTGTGTTCCCTTATAAAGAACAACAGCTGACGGCACGTGCCCGTATCACTGAACAGATGGCATCACGCATCTTGATGTTAGATGGGGCGATGGGTACACAGATTCAGACCTATAAATTAGAAGAAGCGGATTATCGTGGTGAGCGTTTTGCCGATATCAATCAAGACGTACGCGGTAACAATGATTTATTGGTACTGACACAGCCGCACATGATTAAAGACATTCATCACGATCATCTGCTAGCTGGTGCAGATATTATCGAGACCAATACCTTTAACGGTACGCGTCTGTCGATGGCTGACTACGATATGCAGTATCTAGTGCCTGAGCTGAATAAGACAGCAGCCAAGATTGCCCGTCAAGCGGCGGATGAATTTACGGCAAAAACGCCTGAGAAACCGCGTTTTGTCGCTGGTGTTGTAGGGCCAACTTCACGCACGTGCTCGCTATCACCGGACGTCAATGACCCAGCTTTTCGTAACATTACCTTTGACGAATTGGTACTAAATTACCGTGAAGCGACTTTATGCCTGATAGAAGGTGGTGTTGATCTCATCCTCATCGAAACAATATTTGATACGCTAAATGCCAAAGCCGCAATCTTTGCCATTACGGGCGTGTTTGATGACATTGGTTTTGAGCTACCAATTATGATTTCGGGCACCATTACCGATGCCTCAGGTCGAACGCTATCAGGTCAAACCGCCGAAGCCTTTTATAACTCAATTCGCCATGCCAAGCCATTATCGGTTGGCTTTAACTGCGCATTAGGCGCCGATGCGCTGCGTCCACACATTCAAACACTGTCGAACATTGCTAATACCTATGTGTCCGCGCATCCAAACGCAGGTCTGCCCAACGAGTTTGGTGAATATGATGAAACAGCCGAACAAACCGCCGCCCTACTCGAAGGCTTTGCCAAAGCGGGTATTTTAAACATCGTTGGTGGCTGTTGTGGTACGACGCCTGAGCATATCCGCCAAATCGCTAAAATGGTGGCAAATTATCCACCGCGCATCATTCCAGATATCCCACCTGCCTGCCGCTTATCGGGGCTTGAGCCATTTACTATTAATGCTGATAGCTTGTTTGTCAACGTCGGTGAACGTACCAACGTCACAGGCTCTAAAAAGTTTTTACGCTTGATTAAAACCGAAGCCTACACCGAAGCGCTCGATGTGGCACGCGATCAGGTAGAAGGCGGCGCGCAAATCGTCGATATCAACATGGATGAGGGTATGCTCGACTCCAAGCAAGCGATGATTCATTTCGTCAACTTGGTGTCTGGTGAACCTGATATCAGCCGTGTACCGCTGATGATTGACTCGTCTAAATGGGACATCATCGAAGAAGGTCTTAAGCGTATCCAAGGCAAGTCCGTCGTCAACTCTATCTCATTAAAAGAAGGTCATGCCGAATTCGTTGAGCGTGCCAAGCTTTGTATGCGCTACGGTGCCGCCGTTATCGTCATGGCATTTGATGAAGACGGTCAAGCCGATACTTACGAGCGTAAGATTCAGATTTGTCAACGCAGCTATGATGTGTTGGTCAACGAAGTTGGTTTCCCATCAGAAGACATTATTTTTGACCCGAACATTTTTGCCGTTGCCACTGGTATCACTGAGCACAACAACTACGGTGCCGACTTTATTAACGCGACCAAATGGATTACCGATAACTTGCCCAATGCGATGATATCCGGTGGTGTCTCTAACGTCTCGTTCAGTTTCCGTGGTAACCCAATTCGTGAAGCCATCAACTCCGTATTCCTTTATCATGCGATTCAAAACGGTCTGACGATGGGTATCGTCAACCCTGCCATGCTTGAGCTGTATGATGATATTCCAAAGGAAGCACGCGACGCCATCGAAGATGTGATGCTCAACCGCAACCAAGGTGAGAGCGGTCAAGATGCCACCGAACGTCTGATGACTGTGGCTGAAAACTACCAAAACGGTGGCAAGAAAAAAGACAGCACCGTTGATATGAGCTGGCGCGAAGGCACAGTAGAAGAACGCATCGCCCATGCACTGGTCAAAGGCATCACCACCTTTATCGAAGCCGATACCAAAGAAGCATGGGAGAAATACCCCAAGCCGCTAGAAGTCATCGAAGGGCCATTGATGGACGGGATGAATATCGTCGGTGACTTATTTGGTGCCGGTAAAATGTTCTTACCACAAGTGGTGAAATCTGCGCGAGTGATGAAACAATCCGTCGCGTGGCTAAACCCGTATATCGAAGCAGAAAAAGTCGAGGGTGAAAAGAAAGGCAAAATCCTCATGGCAACTGTCAAAGGCGATGTCCATGATATCGGTAAAAACATCGTCGGCGTGGTGCTAGGCTGTAACGGCTATGATATCGTTGATCTGGGCGTCATGGTACCGTGTGAAAAAATCCTCGATACCGCTATCGCAGAAGAAGTCGATATCATTGGCTTATCAGGTCTGATTACCCCAAGTCTCGATGAGATGGTCTATGTCGCCAAACAAATGCAAGAGCGCGGCATGACGCTACCCTTGATGATTGGCGGTGCAACGACCTCCAAAGCGCATACAGCAGTTAAAGTCGAGCCACAATACCAAAATGATGCCGTCATCTATGTATCAGATGCCTCACGCTCAGTCGGTGTAGTCACTAAACTGCTCTCCAAAGAACACCGTCAAGCGCTTATCGATCAAACCCGCGAAGAGTATGTCAAGGTACGGGAACGCCTTGCTAAGCGTCAACCAAAAGCGGCGAAGGTCACGTATGCCGAATCGGTCAAAATTGGCTTTCAGTATGATTGGGAAAACTATGTGCCACCAGTTCCCAATAAGCTGGGGCAAGTGATATTTGACGACTATCCAATCACTAATCTGCTGCCTTATATCGACTGGACACCATTCTTTATCTCTTGGGGACTGGTCGGTAAGTATCCGAAAATATTGCAAGACGATGTGGTGGGCGAAGCGGCACGTGACCTGTTTGAGAATGCCAATGAGCTGATGCAAAAAATGATTGATGAAAAATTAATCGTCGCCAAAGGGGTGTTTAAACTCATGCCTGCTCGCCGTACTGGTGCCGATACCGTTACTGTCTATGACCATGCTACTAAAGGCGGCGCAGCAGAATATCAATTCGAACACTTACGTCAGCAAAGCGATAAAGCCAGTGGCAAGCCTAACTTTAGCTTGGCGGACTTTATCTCGCCATCTAACACCCACACTGACCACTTGGGCGGCTTTACCGTCTCTATCGTCGGTACAGAAGCACTGGCTGAAAAGTACAAAGCGGCAGGTGATGACTATAATGCCATTATGGTGCAGGCACTGTCTGATCGCTTAGCAGAAGCGTTTGCCGAGCATTTGCACGAGCTAATCCGTAAAGAATACTGGGGCTATCAACCAACTGAATCACTCACCAATGACGAGATGATCAAAGAAAAATACGTCGGCATCCGCCCTGCGCCTGGCTACCCTGCTTGCCCTGAGCATACCGAAAAAGGCAAATTGTTTGATTGGCTGGGTACGGTAGATGCTATTGGTACGACCTTGACCGAGAGCTATGCAATGTGGCCTGCGTCATCAGTCAGCGGATTCTATTACTCGCATCCTGACAGTGAGTATTTCAACGTCGGCAAAATAAGCTGTGATCAGTTAGAGAGTTATGCTGAGCGTAAAGGCTGGGATATGAAGACTGCTGAGAAGTGGTTAAATCCGAATTTGTAGGAGTGTTTTATTAAACAACAGAAAAGCGGGCTTCTATTTGAAAGCCCGCTTTTTTAAATGATAGACTAGCAAAATAACAAATATGTATATCTAATTCTAGCTCTCGCTAAACATATTAATAATTTCCCAGTCGTTTCCAAGACTTTCTCTCAAATCATTTAATCTATCTTCATGAACAGCGAAACATAGCAAATCCATTGGGCGTGAAAAACCTACATACATCATTTTAGATGCCTCAACCTGCCTACTCTTACTTAAATCTATTTCTCCCCCAAGGAAAAAATTTTTAAGCTTTTTAGCTTCATAGCCGTGATAGTAAGACTCTAGATATAAAGTGGCACAATGGGTTTGTCCCTTTGCAGAATGCACACTTGTAATATCGATTTCAAATCCATCTTCATAATAACTATTCGATTGCGCTATAATTTCAATACCTTCAACCTCTCTAATATCTTCATCTGTAATGAATCGCTGACACTTATTAACCGAACATTCAAAAAACTCTAATAGCTCTGGGACAAAAGACTGTATGTTTACCAATACATCATCAATATCACCTTTGACCACGCCAACAGACCACTGGTAAAGCTTAAGCTTAAATTTAGCATAAAGCTCTTCGTTTTCATCTTTTATCTTGTTAAGTAATTTACGTTTTGTATAAAACATTGAGTTATTTGGACTATTATCTTTTATATTTTCTATTCTTAGTATAGTCAGTTCTTTTTAAATAAGATACAATCGTTTTAAAACAAGCGAAATGGCAGAATAACAAATGACCTATTCAGCAGATTTTCGAGCACAAGTGATTAAAAGTGTCAAAAACAAAGACATGAGTATCCGTCAGGCTTGTACTTTTTATAATATTAGCAAAACCGCATTACAGCGCTGGCTCAAAGATTCAAGTATCAAACAAACCCGGAATAAACCACCGACTAAAATACCGAATGAAGCACTCTTAAAAGACGTTGAACAACATCCAGATGACTATTTATATGAGCGAGCTAGGCGATTCAACTGTAGTAAGACCGGCATGCACAATGCTTTAAAACGCCTAGGTATCAGTCAAAAAAAAGACCTTAGAGCATCCAAAAGCCTGCCTGATAAAAAGAGCGTCGTATCAGAGTAAGCTTGATAGCTTTACACAGCAAGGCTATCCCATTGTGTATATGGATGAAAGCGGCTTTGAGGCTGAAACTATAAGACCTTACGGATACTCACCGATAGGCAAACCCTGTATCGACAGCTTCAACTGGCAAGCAAAAAAGCGCACTAATGTCATCGGTGCTTTGTATAAAAAGATGCTGTTTGCGCTTGATTACTTTGAACAAAATATCAACAGCCATATATTTTATGACTGGTGCAAGTTCACGCTAATTCCAAGTCTCAAGACTAAATGCGTGATCGTTATGGATAATGCCCGCTTTCATAAGAGCAAGCGTATTCAAAAACTACTGAACAGGCACGGTCATCGTATTCTATGGCTGCCACCCTACAGTCCTGATCTAAACCCCATTGAAAAGAAATGGGCTCAAGCTAAGTTTCTACGCCAAGGGTGGATGGAGAATAATCTGCCTAAGCTATTTCAGGATATGGGCTGTATTTATTTTATTGTGAACTGACTATATTTTGATAAAAGCGTTCAATATATTTTTTCTGATAGGTGCTAGAGTATTCGTATCTTTTAGATGATGGGTCAGATACTCTTTTAGGCACTTATAGTCAATTTTTGGACTATTCGTATTAACATCAAATGAAGTAAAATAATCTTCTAATCTTAACCTAGAAATATCATTCCGACTTGCTTCATCTTCTTTCCAATTGACACTCCATGCAATTGCCTTAATAGGCTTTCTACCAAAGTTGGGCAACTTTTCCTCGTTATAATATTGATGCACCAAACGTGAGAAAAAAGGAATAACCTTCTTTATAGTCTCATTATTAAAACATAGAATATGAGGCCTTAGGAGTGCACTGTGATTATTACCCTGAACCGCATAATCAACAGCGTTTACAGCTAAACGATTAACTATATTTGAAATATTTGGACTAAGTCTATGGCTGTTTGCTAAAGGTAACGTTGGTTCTCTTTGTTGCCATATAGAGTTAGCATCTGATTTTCCCAAATTGTATATAGCTTGATTTATGTCTCCAACTCTCTGTAAGATACAGTCACAATTATTTCGATGAAATAATTTCTCTATTAGCTCGTATTGGTGTTGTCCCATATCCTGCATTTCATCAACAAAGACGAAAGGAAAGCGCTTTTGGAGTATTTCTAATATTCCAGTCGACATAATTGCGTCTTCTGCAATTATGTAGGCATCATCAAAATGCAAACAGCCTGACCTAAGAATATCTATTTTAATATCTCTAAGGCACAGATAAGATTGGGAACTTTTTCATTCTTATTTTGTAGACATACATTTCCATGCAAACCTTCAACTAAATTTAAATCTTTATCAAACCTAAGATTTAAAAAATATTTCTCCGGATCATTCTTTCTCTTTAACCAATTAAAAGTACTATAATTTATATTTTTTAGTTTGGAATATCTTCTTAAAGCAAACTCTTCATATATCTCATTGTCTAATCTACTTATTTTTCTTTTAAATATATTACTATAATAAGGAATTGCTAAAAACGTATCCACAAAACTTTGGATCGTACCTATGAAATTAGGGTAAGCGAATAATTTTGGACAATAGCTTTGAATTCGATGTTTAATTTCATCAATAGCAGCATTTGTATGGGACAACACCAATATACCAACACCACCTTCAAGCGGTAACTTAGTTTCTAGTATTACTAACTTAGCTAGTAATGCAGTTGTTTTCCCACTTCCAGGGACTGCTTGCAAGTCTATCGTTTGCATATTTTTGATAAAGTCTCTACGTTCTTCATCGAAAGACTGACCATCTACTAGTAATAGCTTTTCTGCGTAATTTATATCTTCATCCGTTATCAGCATTATCGCTTACTCCTGCTACATAGCGGATGGCATCAAGTAAATATCCTATGTAATCATCGTTTTGATCTAGTTCAATTTCACGTTCACTTTCGATTTTATCCAAATCTTCATCTATTACACTAGCTAATCTACAAGCAACATCTGTTTTATGCAGTCCACCATTAATAAGCTTTCTTGCAAGCTCTAATTCATAGTCATTATCCCAATTAGTTTTTGTGTGGGAATCTTTCAGCGTTTGTTTAAACTCTTTCTTTAAGGTTGTCGATTTCAATAACGAATATTCTAGAGTCCATGATGGTGCAATGAAATATTTAATATTATTTCTATTCTTATCTTCCATTTCGGTCTTTTTAGTTATAATCTGAGACTCGATCAATTTTTCATCTAATTTATTAAAATTATTTTCAGTTCTTTCATAGACCTGTATATCAAGATCAGTAACCACGGCAACAGGTATTTTCATATGTGGTTCATTTTCGCGTAAATATATACGAATATAGTGTTCAAAACCGATATTCCCAATATTAACAATTGAAATACCCTGCGCTGTTAGGTCTATACCTATAAGCTTAGCAAGGCTAGGTAGTAATATTTCCTCAGACCAACCTTCAACAAAAATAACTCCTTTTGCAAAAAATAAATTAGCTTTTGTTGTATCTAGAAACTTCTCTAAAAATTTATAATTATCTTTTTCGAGCTTAGTGTGATTACTTCCCATAGGAAAAGCGTTTCCGCCATAACAAACAATAAGATTTTGCAATTTGAGTTTAGATACTAAATTAGGACTATGAGAAGTAAGAATCAGTTGAATATCATCTTGTTTCTGTAAGTATTCTACTACTTGCATTTGAGCCTGAGGATGAAGATGAGCTTCTAATTCCTCAATCAAACCAAGACGTAAACCTGTCCAGTTTTGCTTATTCAAATGTAATAATTCAGTCGCCATAAATAGACGATTTAGCGTTCCTAAACCAAGATTAATTTCATTTTTAAGCCCAAGGGTCAATTTTTCGAGAATGCTTTTTAAAGTATTCTCACTTGCGAAAAACTCGGTTTCAGCATGTGCACCGTAAAAGTTCTGTACATACTTATCGATATTGTCTTTTATTTTTTTACCATCTTGCGGAACTGTTGAACTACTAGTGGGCACAGGACTATTGACTTGCAAATTACCTTCAAAATATTCAGTCATACTACTGTTAAGTTGTTTGAACAAACTGAGTAATTCATGGTTGTCTTCTTTTCCTTTAAATGCCACATCTCCTAAAAGGACTTGAGCTAATCGGGAGTTTCTCTTTGCTACTAACTCGTTTTTAGCGTCTCTCAATGGTTTTAAATAAGTAGCTTTCAAGTAATCTCTTGCTTCGGCTGTTAATGGATAACCCTCATCATCTGCGCCTGCTCTAACATCAGAAGGTAGCACTCTCTCTTTTATTCGGCGAACGTCATATATAAGTTTTAGATACGGAGTTACTTTTCCACCATTGTCTGTATCCCAACCCAACCACTCTGTGAAATGTGCAGCTTCTTCGTCTAATAAATTTGAAAACTTAAGCTCAATCCTGAATCTTAAAGAGTCTTGGAAAAAATCTTCATCTTCCACTCGAATGTAATCATAACTGTGCGTTTTTAAGACCAGTTTAATAGCATCGACAATTGCAGTCTTACCTGAATCATTTTCACCAATAATAACATTAAGCCCTTTGGTAAATTCAAGATTGAGACTTGGCTTAGAAAGTTCAAAAGTTTTTGAACCAAATTTACGATAATTCCATAACTTTATATTTGATAGATGCATACTCGTCCCTGATGTATATTAAAATTGTTCAATGTTCTGTTTATTCTACTTTACCCTTACCCCGCCGACACCGCTCCGAACAATAAATCACCTGCTCCCAATCCTTCTCCCATTTTTTACGCCACGTAAACGGGCGCTGACAGACGGGGCAGGTTTTTTGCGGTAGGTTTACCTTTTTATGTGCCATCGTCTGCTCCCTTGTTCCGTATGTCTCATATCTATGGTTAATGTTTACTGCCTACCTAGCTTCTTTTTGATGACCCAGCCCTTCATACTTTTTCACCCGTCGGCATTGGTCGGAGCAATAGACCATGCTCTCCCAGTTTTTATCCAGCTTCTTAGTCCAACTAAACTCGCGCTCGCAGACAGGGCAGAGTTTTTTGCGGACGTTCTTCTTTTTGTGCGCCATAACTTTCTCATTGGTTTGTTTAATCTATAGTCGATTCACTATCATCGGATACGGTGTTAGGCTTGCTCAACCTACTGTTTGTAGCAACTTTACTCGCCGTCATTGTATCCAAAGTAGCTGTTGCCGACTATATTACCACTGTCTCTTAATCATAAGCCCTATTTATAGTGCTATTCATAAGTGATGTTCATAAGTGCAAGTCATCAGCATGGCTCATGAGCGTTAATAATTAAGCATTAACGCTTAATCGTTAGCCATCAATCATAGCTGTTAACCAGTAGTGACTAATCGTCAGCTATTAATCAGTAGTAATTAGTCATAATCATCAAAGATTTTATTAAGTCTGTTGAGACTATTAACGATGAGCTTGCCTGATTGATCGGTACTGCTATCAATAAGTAATTTCTCATCCATACGCATCGTCAGCGGTGCAAGCGCTTCTTTTAATGCGTTTGCTATAAGCGCGGTCTGCTGAGTGATATCAGGCGCATCGCTATCTACGGTTTGATGCTCTTCATTTTTAATCAGGCTTTCAGTTAGACTATTAGACAGGCTATTGGCCATTTTCTGTGCCAGCTCTTCAACGGCATCGACCAGCTGCACCATCAGCGCTTTTTGCACCTCTTGGTTTTGCTTAAGATACTCGCCTTCTACCTTTTCAGCATTGTGATCATGCTTATATATTTGCATCAATTGATTCAGACTTTTCTCAAAGCCATTATCGATACTATCGCTGACAACTTTGGCATTATTGATCACGCTATCGGCAAGGATTTTCTGTGCTTCTAATTGACCGTTTAACTGGGCATCGAGTTGCGCTTGCTGTCCTGCTTCTCGTAAGCGAGCAATTTGCTCAGGATCATTTTTCGTTAAGTATGTCTCAAACTGGCTACTGATGGCATTGAAGCCACTGGCCAAGTCGACCAACTGGGCAACGATACGCGCGCCCGTATCGCCATCTTCACCGCCCATGGCTTTATTACGTAAAAAGTCTGCTTTGATTTGCGTCCAACGCTGCATTTCTGCTTCGGTCAACACACCGCGCATCTCGCCAAGCTTGAGCAGATTGCTCTCTGCGCCTTGGGTCAGTAGCTGTGACTCTCCCAAATAGTGATCGTCTATCAGCTGGTTCAGCTCACTCTTATTCATGACCGCCGACAGCTTTTCGGTCATCTTATTCATATTACGATAACTGCCTTGCAGCTTAAATATCGGCTCAACGCGGTACTTATCGTCTTGAGAGGCGGAAGCAATATACGCTTGGTTAACATCCAGAATGACTTCTTGCACCATAAACATATGACGCAAGATCGCGACAATCTCATTAATCTCTGAAGTGCTATACGGATACGTCAAATCACCGCTTTGAGCTTGGGCAAGGTTGGCATTGTCCGCTTTCGCCATTTTGATGAGACGATGAACATCCGCTAGGTCGCGGTTGGCCAGTGGCGCGAGAACGGTGTTAGAAGTGAGCGAGTTTTCGATATAACTGAGCGCAAACACTTCTTCCATGCCGCTCATGATATCGCCTAAGTTGTAGATATCGGCACGGTTGGCGAGCATGTCTGGCACTTTGAAGGCTTCGCCGCTCTCAGTATACGGGTTACCCGCCATGACCACGCAGAACTTTTTGCCACGCATGTCATAGGTTTTGGTTTTACCTTGCCAGACGCCATCGATACGGCGTGTACCATCACCCAATGAGATAAACTTCTGCAAAAATTCCGCATGTGTATGCTGAATGTCATCGAGATAAAGCATGACATTATTGCCCATCTCAAAGGCCAAATTGATTTTATTCAGCTCTTCTCGTGCGGTGGCATTGGGCGCTTTTTCTGGATCTAATGAGGTGACGTCATGACCAAGTGACGGACAGTTAATCTTCATAAAAATTAAGCCGAGACGGTTTGCCACATACTCCATCAAGGTGGTTTTACCATACCCTGGTGGCGATATCATCATGAGAATACCCATCAAATCGGTACGCTTATCTTCACCGACCGTACCCATCTGTTTGGCAAGGTTATCACCGATGAGTGGTAGATAGCTCTCATTAATCAGACGGTTACGTACAAATGAAGACAATGGACGCGGCATAAACTCGTCCAGTCGCAACGTCTCTTTTGAATCATGCAAAATCTCTGAGCGCATGGCTAGATAACGTCTATAGGCAGGAATGACTTGGGTATCATGATGATGCAGACGATTTAAGAAGTCATCAACGGCAAAGGTTAAGGTCTGCTGATGGATACGCGTATGCTCACCTAGCAAATTATTGACTTGTATCTCAAGCGACACCTTACCCGTGCTACGCTCAAAGCTTTGCACTTGGTTGAGCGGGTTGTTAATACTGGTCAATGAAGGCGTTGACGAGGTAATTGATGAAAATGACAAAGCCGATGGTGTGGCATTTGCGCCGGTACTGCTTAGTCCCTGATTGCCTAGCCCTTTAACACCCAATCCTTTATCAAAAGTAGCACCTGAATCAATCAATCGCTGCACCAAAGCTTCACGTTGGGCATCGTTCAATTGAGTAAGTAAAACGGCTATCGCCTCCGGCACATAATGACGGCCACTTTCTAAATGCTGCTTGCGTAGCGCGTTTTGTGCTTCAATCTCGGCCAGCTGAGCTTCGCTGAGTGCTTCGCCTGCTTCATTGGTGCCATCAGTCGCTACGTTAGCCGATTCGGTACCACCGTAAGTTTTCTCAAGCAATGCATGAAACCAAGTTGACAACAGCTCATAGGCTGATTTGGGTTGGAATCCAAGCTTGCTAATAGAAGACTGTAGTTGATCAAAACTGGCCGTCGCTTGCATACTACCTGAAGCACTATTTAGCGTTTGGCTTAGCTGCTCACACAACTGCTGCGCTTGTTGGCTGGTTTGCCAGTTTACTGTGCTGTTTGCGCCTGCACTGGTTTCAACCGACTGCCCCATCACGCTAACGAGATACTCACAGGCAAGTTGGACATAGCTTGGTTTGAAGATGTTAGCGCCGTTATCAACGCTATCCTCTTTATCAACGCTAGCACTGTCATCATTATGAGCCATAACAAAATGACGCATCACTTGGCTCATGTCCTCGACTAGTAAAGACTTAGCCGTATCACTACCCAATGCACGGCGTAGTTGCTCTGCGGTCGCGGCTCTATCCGTCCAGTTGCTCGCGCGCGTCAGCACGGATTCATTTAACCAAGCGTCATAACCGAATTGGCGTAAGCTGTCTAAGCCCAATGCTTGAACGATATTGAGCTGCCAATAAAATAGCTGCGCCAATGCCCGTACTTGAGGGGTATAAATCAGCAGTCCTGCCTCACGTAGAGTCGGTAATATTTGCATCAGTAATAGCGTGGCATCATGGTCATGAATGCCTTTGTCATAGCCGAGCTGATAGCGAGGGGTGGCGTAAGCTTTGACCAGTTTGGACAAGGGGCTGTCATTATCAATATCGCCATTAATATCGAGAGTAATAACCGTCGCATCGTATGCTTGATATAGACGCGCTTCGGTCAAACCTTCTTGGCTGTTCTTGGCACTTTCGATAATGCTATAGGCTAAGTACTCCGCGCGGTAAACGGTATCAGACTCGGAGGCAATATTCATATCCCAATACGGGCGCAAGGCGTTTAGCTCAGCATTATTAAGCACTTCATAATAGTCGGTACCCGTTAGATGCAAATTCAGCACACGCTTGCCATCTGACTGCTGACGACTCAATAAAGTCAAATCAAGTGGCTGAGTATTAACTGAAAAGCGGTGCTTACCCAGTTTGATGATCTGACCACCATCTTCAAACAAATCCGACTTATCTTTTAAGCTCTTATAACTCTCGATTTGAATGGCTTTTAAGCGCGCATCGATGTCATCGGCTTTTACGCTAAAGCCCATCGCTTGCAGCTCTTTTGCGATGTTGCGGACTTTTTGTACCAAACCATCAGCCGCAAAATACGTATTTAACGCCTCTTCCTCTGTAAAGCCTGTGACACCAGTACTTTGCGTGCGTTTTTTAATACTTTCAAGCATTCGCAGCGCACCATCACCTAAGTTTTGCGCTTTACGGTTGCGAGCATCGAGCAATTGCTGCTTATGATTTTCAAAGGTCTCGTAAATCTCTTCACGCTTGCTGATGATGTCGGCTAAAAACTGATCGCCGCTGTTGGTCTCTGGATCAGCGAATTGGCTCTCTAACTCTTCTAGCTGTACCAACAATTTTGCCATTTGCTCGTCTGATTTTTCAGGGGTGTTGGCAATGGATAAGGCGTTGGCAATCGATTGACCAAATAGCTTAAATTGCGCGCCAAATTGCGCCACGGCCTCCGCTGAGCCTAAATTTTTGCGTTTGTGATTGAGCTTGGCTTTACTCTGGTTCAAGCTCGCATAAATAGTCGATATATCATCGATAATTTGCGTACGTACCGTGGCATCAGCTACATCTAATGTGCCTAGTAACTCGGTTAATAAATCTAACCCTTGCGCCGTCTCGTCAATTTTTTCTAATACAGGTTTTAGCTCGGCATTGGTTTCAGCGGTGTTTAAACGCTCACTGACATCGACCAATATGCCTTGGTAACTCGAAAGTGCTTCTTCGCCACTTAAGAACAGCACGGTCTTTTCAGCGAGCTCGCTTTCTGCTTCTTCTAACTGTGTCTGTAATGCTTGTAGCTTATCAGCATCTAAATAACGCAAATCTTCCAAGCTGACCAAACGGCCTTTTTGGTGTCTTAACGCTGACAGCTGATCGACATAATCACTGGCAGACTCAAAACTAGTGACGCGTATCTGCCGCAAAATCTCACTTTGCTGCGTATCAGCATCGGCTAGTGCGGTTTGGGTTTGCTTCTGGATACTTTGTACTTTGGCGAACTCATCAATAACCAGCTCAGCCGTGGCCGTCACTTCTTTAATACTACTAGCGACTTCGCTCAGCTCAGGCTCAGACAACCAATAATAGCTGTCAAAGAGTCTGCTGGTATTATTGGTAAGCTCTTCATAGAGCTTCTGTGATACGCTTTGATTATCAATCAGGCGAGTAATGCTATAAAGGTCTGAGATACCGCGCACCAGTTCTTTATTGCCAATCTTGCCATAAAAACTCGTGCTCTCTGGCAGCTCACTCACATACTCGTGTGAGGCATAAGGCGTGTGCCAGATTTGCATTGGGTGAATACGAGACGGCTCACTTTGGTCACTAAACAGCACCAAGCGGCCATTCTCTGCCAAAGCCATACCGTTGCAATAAATAGGATTTGCCAATTGCTTTTTAATCAGGTTATAAGGGAACAGCCCCGTGACACCCAAGTCTCTGTCGTAAAATAAGAATAAAACATCTTCCCCATTTGGCGAGATAATTTTACGCTTAAACCGTAAGTCAGTAGCACCAACGTTATTGGCCTCAAACAGCTTATACTCACCCGTCTGTAGATAATAACCACCCGGAAACATGATGCCGTGGTCTTCTGGTAGCTGGACACATGATTGACCAATCGCATCCAATCGCAGCACCGCTTCGGTCAAAGTGTTATAAACGAAATAACGGTAGTCCTCTTCACGATAAGGCAATATCTTAAGCAGTATTAGACTGCCCACTTTGGCATACGCAATCTCAGCATCGGTCAGCGACTGGGTACGGTCATTGACAGGTTCGCTATAAATACCTTGCCCTGACTGCGTATTGTCCTCAATCTTGATGGTCAGATCGCCACCGACCGTTTCCACAAATATCGTGTCTAAGATATTCATATGCGGATATTTACCATTCACCATTTGATCGCGTGTGGTCTCAATCCAGTCAAAATCATAAGCAGGCGGCAGCTCAATATCACGCTCGCCTCGATTGTCCACATAGGCGACTTGCGCCGACTCTGGCGTACCTTGGCTAAAATCTAGCGCAAAACGGAACACTCGAATATCGGTGATACGCTCGCCAATCTGAAACGCCAACAGTAATTTGCTGTCTTTAACTGTTATTTGAATCAGGCGCGTTTGCTTGTAGTATCGATACAGCTCATTGAAGTCTTGGACAAAGGCATCTTGAGCCAAAAAAGTGCCTTTTAAGTCAACCTCTTCAAGCTGATACTCTTCTTCATTACCAACTGGCTCGTTCAGACGATATAACGACAATACGTCCTTAATATTACTCGCGCGTTTGAGCCCCATAAAAACGTTGTAGCCAAACAGTAAATAATCACCGACCTGCACCATGTCTTGCGCCACACAGTTGTACTCGGTACGAATACGAGTACGGGCAATGACTTGCATTTGGGTGCTACCAAACTCTTCAAGACGTGCATTATTTAGCGTCTGCGTCTGCTGCTCTAAACGACCGCCTTGTTCCGTCAGACGTTTTTTGATGAGCTCATAAGCATTGCCTGAAGCAACTGCCTGATCGGTTCGGTTAGCTTGATTAGCGCTATTATTATCGTTGCTATCTGAGTTCTTTGAAGTTTGCGTATCCGCCATCGTTGCTCGTCCGTTTTTGTTTTTACATAATATAGTCAATCCTTTATAAAAGAGCTACAGCATTAACCTCGCTTGAAGTATCACATATACATCTGCACTCGGTTGCCTTGACCCTCTTTTAAACTGAATCCACTATAAGAGAATTTTGGGCAATAAAGAATCATTAAAAGTAAAGAAGCACTTGGCTAATCTAAAAAAACGAGTGGTCACTGCTGTTTTTTTAGATTAACCAACTCATCATGATTCGTCGTTCCGAATCACCCTGAGTTAGCAAAAAAATCTGCCGCCTAAACGACAGATTCTTTATTTTAGAAAATATTACTCATTCACACTGTTAGATAAAAACTTGCTCACTAATACTTACCTCATTAAGGCTAGTCCTTTAGACCTTATTAATAAGTCGTTTTATCATCATTTGTCTGGTTTGATTTCATAGCTTGACTGGCCATCACACCATTGATGATACCGCTCAAGGTGTCTGACTTACCTGCTAGGCCATCGATGGCTTTACCGATAGACAGTGACTTGGCAAAGTTGTCAAAGAAATGCGCTTCGCCGCCAACAATATCGATTTTGGCTTTCTGTAACGCCACAGCCAATACTTCAGCATTTTCTTTCGCAATCTCTTTACCAGCATCAATTGAGGCAAGCGCTTCTTGCAAGGCCGTCTCAAGGCTCATGCGGAACTCTTCGTGCTCACGTGCTTCTTTACTCATGCTACCCATGGCATTGAATTTCTCGACCAGACCATCTGCTTCGGCTTGGAAATGCGCACGAGTAACTTCGGCTTTTGCCAATCCAACTTCACGTTCTGCTTTGGCATTTGACTCACCGCGAGCCGCGATAACTTGAGCATCTGCCATGCCTTTTTCACGCTCAGCTCTGGCGGTAGATTCACCGCGAGCGGCGATGATTTCTGCATCGACCATACCGATATCACGTTCAGCTTTTGCCTTAGATTCGCCACGAGCCGCGATAACCTCAGCATCTGCCATGCCTTTTTCACGATCTGATTGCGCTTCAGCTTGTCCAGTCGCTTTGATAACATTGGCTTTCGCAATACCTTCTTTTTCCAAAGAAGCCGCTTTGACTTCTTGGATAGCTGCTTCAGCAAAGCCATGTGCTGACTCTTCTGCTTTGGTACCTTCGGCCATCTTAATTTTGGCTTCTGAATCTTTGGCGGATGCTTCAAGATTCGCAGCGGCAAGTGTGGTGATTTCGACGGCTTTGTGCTTGGCAGATAGCTCTTCTGCTTCGGCTTTTTTCACCTGACGTACTTTGATTTCTTCCGCATCGGCTTCTGCTGCTAGGACACGTGTTTGCTTAGAACGCTCCGCTTCGCTAATTTCGCGAACTTCTTTGATACGCTCTTCTTCTTGCGCAACGGTTTTGTCCACTGCGATACGTTCACGAATGACGTTGGCGATTTCTTTTTTCTCAAGCTCAATCGCGCGTTCAGCCTCGATACGTTGCAAGTCAACTTCACGCTCACGAGAGACAATTTCTAAATCACGGGCACGCGTGACTTTTTCTTCTTCGATGACGACCGCACGCAGACGATTTTGTCCTGCTACTTCGATTTCACGCTGCTGATTCTCACGCTGAATGGCCAAATCCTGCTCAACCGAGATAACAGCCGTTTCAGACTTTTTACGCTCTTCTTCTTCAATCTTGCGGGTTTCAGCTGTTTCTCGTGCAATCACTGACGAGATTTCACGTTGCTGTTTAGCTTCGGCATCGGCTTGCTGACGCTCTAGCTCTAGCATTGCCTCTCTGGTTTCGACATTCTTTTTCTTAACCGCCAACTCTTCATCACGCTCAAGCTCATTTGTGATGACGTTTTGGAAAGCCGTTAATTGAGTAATCTTTTTGATACCTTCAGCATCTAAGATATTGCTTGAATCTAATGACGCTTTTGGCGTTTGCTCTAAATAATCAATCGCCACATCTTCTAAGACATAGCCATTCAGATCGTTACCAATTTCTTGAACGATGCTGTCACGAAACTCGCTGCGGTTTTCAAACAGTTTGACGAAATCAATCTGCTTACCAACTGTTTTTAAGGCTTCAGAGAACTTAGCATTAAACAGCTCATTAACAGCGACTTTATCTGATGCGCGTTCAACCCCAACCGATTTAGCAACTTTTAGCACATCTTCTTCGGTTTCATTGACACGTAAATAAAATGCTACGGTGATATCAGCACGCATGTTGTCTGCGCAAATCAAACCTTCTTTACCGCGTCTGTCCACTTCTAACGTGATGAGCGATATGCGCATCAATTCTTTTTTGTTGATGACTGGCCAAACAAAACCACCATCAAAACGTACGGCAATTTTACTCACACCGTTAATAATGAGTGCTTTGCCCTGCTCGACCTTAAAGTAAAAGGCCTTGAGCATCAATAGTGCGACCATCATAAAAACAAACGCCAGCACTACAACCACGCCGACGATAATGAGTGTGTCCATATCCATTCCTTTAATTAAAACATTCCATAATCCATTCAATATAAATCAAATACTCTATCAAGCCTGCTAACTCTACTATTTATAGCACTGTTTATAGCATATGCGCTTTATAGCCCTGTCACGCACCATTCTGATATCTGAACTACATTGAACCGACTATAACCAAATTTAAAACGATTCGTGCTATTTCTAAAAACTTGCTATTTCTGACAATCAATTACTTCTAAAAACAATTAGCTTTATTCATACTTCTACAATATTTTTTTATCTTCCACGACAACAACTCGATAAGTATTGGCATCTTTTAGATACTCCACCAACATCACTCGATCGCCTTGTTTTAGCAAACCATCATTGGTGTCTGAACGAATCTTTAATATCAATCCTGCACCGCCATCATTTAGCTCTGCTTCGCCATGTTTATCTGTGACACTAAGCGTACGCACAACAGCGATCTTACCCACATTATTAGACGAATTACGTTTGGGAATTTTGGCGATATTTTTGCGAATCGGCGAAATAATAATACCTGTCAACCACATAGAGACGACCAATACGAAAATGAGCGCCCCTGTACCGAATAAATAATACAGAACGCCAGAATCGAAATATTGGTGTAAAAAGCTAGTATATAAATAGCTAAGCAACCAACCGATCAAGCTAATTAAGCTTAGTATGATGATTAAAGGGACACCGTAAAGACCAAATTTGAGCATGAGACCGGTGAAAAAACCAGTCGATGATAAGGTAGAGACCTCAGCATCACCGCCTGACTCACCAAGGTCTACGCTATCCATATCTGCCATTCCGAGTAAAGACACAACCCAATATAAAGTGACGAACATCACAAGCCCCGTAAAAATAATCGTGGGATATAAACTGATTTTAGTGATAAAGACTAAAAAAGCTTCTTGCATTACGCGTACTCTCCTTTTGCTCACCCAATCTATTAGCTCTATGACTTGGTTATACAAATTGGTATTATGTGGATGATGCTCACTCGAATTAATGCTGACAAGTTTACATTTTTTAAATCAACTTATGTTGCTTTATCGAGAATTATATATACATTCCATTACATAATACATAGGTTTTGCCTTTAGCGCCCCCATATCGGCGAGCGCACGATTCCGCCCACCTTACTCACAATCGCATAGCTTGTATTACCAGATAATGAGTGAATGACCAAACTTCCACCATTTTGACCGTCCACTTGTGAAAGCTTTGTCGGATAGACTGCATACTGTGCAGATGGTGACAGACGCGCTGGTTCATCAAGTCCCGTCTCTGCTAGATTGATAACTTGCCCTGTAGCCAGCGTCATAACGGCGGCCTTACGACCATTGAGATAGGCCATACGCTGACCGTCCAAGCTCAGTTGCGGACTGGCGACATAGCCACTTGTTAGCACAGGCGTGGCACTAGCAGTCTCGAAGTTATAGCGATAGATACGTGGGCGTCCAGCGCGGACTTTATCACTGGTATAGACAAAACTTTGCCCATCACTGGCGTAACTTGGCTGTACTTCTGTGCTCGGTAACGTAGTGAGCTGTGTGGTCTTACCGTCGCTCAGACGCATCTCATAGATATCAGCATTGCCGCCGACCGTTGAGCTATAGAGGAGTTTTTGCCCATTAGGTGAGAACGACGCTGACATATTGCTGCCTTCAGCATTTACCGCAAGGTTACGGATGTTGCTTTTGCGATCATAGATATAAATCTTAGGATGCTGGCGCGGCGCTTGTTTACTATATGCCAGCAGTTGCCCATCAGCTGACCACGCTGGCGCATAAATATAACCATCAAGCTGATCGATTAACTGACGATCACTACCATCAGGACGAATGCTATAAAGCGTTGATATCTTTGCAGCTCCGACTCCTTGCTCCTCGACATAGGCAATACGCCCTTGCCGATCTATCGCTGACATTTGCGCCGTTAGTGGATTGCTCACACTCATATTATTAGCAGGTGCTTGCATCGTTTTAGACATCGTACTAGGCAAGGTCTGACACCCCGTCAACAGAATAAAAGTCGTTAGTGCGGTGATATTACTTATCGTTCGTATATTGACGGATGATTTTGATACAAGCATTTTTGACATAAAATAACGTCCAATAAAGTGTTGATTATTGCGTACTGAGAATCTTGACAATTAAGGCTAAAAGATTGAGCGCATTAAAGCATCCTAGCCTACATACTTTACTTAACAGCAAATGACAGTGTAGCGTAAACCATGCCAAATTTTGGACAAAAAAATACCCCACTAGATAGTGAGGCATTTTTAAAACTACATCTGACTTTTATAGAACATTGCTTTTATTCAACATTGCTTTTCGCAAATACTATTCAAAAACCATTTGTAATGATTGAATTATTTAGAAACGGCTTTGAAATGGGCAACTTGATTGCTATTGGTAATAGTCAAGATAGGCGTGTTATTGGCATTTTTACTGATGCTATATTTACCTTGTACGGTCGCTAAAGTCGCAGTATCAAAACTTGCTTGTGGCTCAGGGCATGCCATCATAGTAGATAAAACGTTGCCTAATACGACATTGCCATTCACCACCTTGTAGTCAGCGCCCATGTTATTACAGGTGTTCATAAAGGTCACACGGTCACTGCCGCTGTCTTTGAAGAACTTTAGCGTCAACGGCTTCGCTGGATCAAAGAACAATTGGCTAACCTTATCGCCATTGCTGCGTTTTGCGTCAACGAGCTGCCAATCATATGCTTGTAGCGTATTAGAAGTAATTGGTTGAGTCACTGGCGCTGTTACGCTAGGGGTGGTTTGGCAACCAGCAGCCAACGTACCTACCGCAAGTGTCGCTGCCATCATCATTTTAGTCATGTTTTTCATATAAGCTCCTATAGTGGTTTTTTTAGAATAAAAAATAACTCTTATCCTAAACATTCGTTTTTATTATGATTAATTTACTGTTTTATTCATTACTCTCAATAATGCGGTCATTATGCACAACTGGAGCTTAACTGTCATTATAGATTGAGTGTATGATTACCCTGTTATTTGTTGCGCTCTATAGTCTTTTTGCTAACCTCTATTGTTAGACAGTACATTAACTGCTAACACTTTTTATATAACTTCTCGAATATACTCTAAAAGCCGACAATTTCTCGTCAAAATTACCGTTTTACTTATTTATGTTAGGCATTACTCCAGATTGGCGAGGTTCTGTTGTTGCAAAGCAGCATAGCCTACCAAACGTTTGCGTTCAGCCTCACTAAATAGCTGCTGTTCGATTTGATTGATTTGGGTTTGTGCTTGCGTTTTATCTGCACTTTGACTCAATAAGTGCTGTTTTTGAGCTTGATATTGGTCGAAACGTTGAGCAAAGTTAGCATCTTCTGCATCGACTTGCGCGAGGCGTGCGGCGGCTGGAGCACCTACCAGATCACGACGCATGTTATACAATTCCTGAGCCGTTGCCCCTTTTGCTTGCATCTGTTTTGTGCGATTCATCAGCTCGTTCAGGTTGGCTTGCTGGGTGATACCGGCTTTGAGCGCATTATCCGGCATACGGCTTATATAGTTCTGCCGTGTTGCCTCTTTTTGCACATCCGTTAGCTGCTGGTTTTGGTTGATTCTGACCATCTCCATACTATAATCATCATACTCCTCTTCTGCACCAAAGAAGGCGGTAATGATTTCTTTAGTAAAATACTGCTGACGCAACTTGGCTACATCTTGCTTTTGCTGAGCGACGATATTTAGATCCAGCTCACCGCTTTTTGCCGCTTGTAATTGCAGATTGCCATAACGTTGTTCTATTTCAGAAATGGCTTTAAGATAGGTAATATATTGGTCAAATATAGCGACCGCTTGACTAGCGGCTGGCTCTGGCGTGTGGTGACGAATATAGCTTTCAACACGGGCATAAATAACCGCTTCATCTTCTTCACCCAGCGCCGACAAAAAATAATCGAATAGACGCCGTAGACCTTCAGTGACGACCAACTGCTTATTTTCGTCAATAATGATTTCGCCGTCAATTTGCGTGCCTTGTAATGAGCGCGGCAAACGCTCCAATCCAGTGACAAATAGAGATTGGTTTTGGTCGGCTGTTGTTTGCACTACTTGGCCATTATCCAGCGCAGTTGATAGAGTAGCATCAGCCTCACTAGTGAGGGCACTGGATACTGGTTGCGCTGTAGCCATACGTGTATTATCAGGTTTGAACCACATAATCACCGCCGCCGTTATGGCTATGCTAACCACGGCGATTATAACTATTGGTAGATAGGCTGGGCGGCGATTATTCGACATAAATAAGGGTTCTTTTATAAGTCAGCTTAAAGGCTTATGTTTTTAAAAGCGTATGTTCTTAAAAGCTTACATTATTAAAGGTTAGCGTTTTTAAGACGATTGACCTGAGTACGATAGATAGATTTTGGCTCAGAATCGCCCCATGCCGTCAGACCCAATACTTGATCGGCTGAATCCAAATGGTTCATTCTATAATTATCCCGAATCACATAACCAAGACGACTTGAGCAAGCAGACACCAACCCATCATTAGACTCGCCTGCAAACGGTACGCTCGTTGCTGCCAATAAATAATCACTAGGATCCAGTGCGCTTGTTATTTGCCCAACCCCGCTGAACGAATAGTATTTAATGCCATTGACAGCAGTACTGGTCGGCTGACCACAATAGTTTTTTGGCATTGCCGCAGGAAATTTGGCATTGAACTTAGCAGCACCATCGGTTGATAGAGCCACGAGCGCTTGCCAGCCATCTTGCTCTTGTATCTCTTTAAAACTGATACCTGAGCCAACGTCTGTAAAGCCACCAATCAAATTGAACACGCCTGAGACTAGCTGTGTTGTGACATTGGATGGATTACCTGTGGTGTTGTTTGGCTCGAGGGTGTTTTTGACAAAATCTGCCGTTTTTGACCCTTGTTCTGGGCTTGAGACTGCCGTGACTGATGCGACATATTTTGGCGCGACGCCAGCGACATAGCGGATATCTATACCGCCTTGACTGTGTCCAAATAAATTGACTTTAGGCTCACCTGAAATGGCAGTGATGGTTTTGACTTGTTGTAGCAGCTGCTCTCCGCGAATCTCACTGTTATTGACGGCTGACGTTTTGGTGGTATATACCTCTGAGCCGCCTTTCATCAACTCTTGAGGAATGCCATTGAAGTAGTCGATAATCCCAAACAAGTTAGTGAAGCCGCCAAGACCATGTGCCATAACAATTGGGTATTTTGTATCAGTATGATTTGACGTCCAGTATTTGTTGCTGACCAGCTTACATCCGGTTGAATTGGCGCAATTATAGTATTGACCAGCAGCTTGAGCCGAGGTGGTTTGTAGAGCCATTAAGAGTACACCGGCACCGATAACACCAAGTGAGGGGAGAAATGCGCTGGGCGTGAAAGCCGAAGCTAGAGAAGTTTTTAGCGTCATAATAACGTCCTTGTTATCATTAATGTGGGTTATCTTTACCTCTCAAATACGACAGCAGAAGCGGCAAAGATTGCTGCTAATTCCTTTAGCATGCAAAATTACATTACTTATATCTTCTGTAACATTCAACTAAATTGTCAAAATATGAATATATTATCGTGACTAGAGGGTCACAACTGCCCCTACTTCGCTGTAAAGCAATTATTATCAATAATAATGATAGATTCACTATCACTTAACGTAAAACAGCGGCGTCTTCATTTATGTTATAATTCAAGCCATTAATTCCATAACTATAAGTAATATAATGATGACTAAAAAATCCCTTATCCAGTCCCCAGAAGCCATAGAAAAAATGCGCGTGGCCGGTAAACTTGCCAGTGATGTCCTTGTCATGCTCGATGAGCACGTTCGAGTTGGCATCAGTACCGAGGCACTTAACCAAATCGCCCATGACTATATTGTTAATGTGCAACAGGCTATTCCTGCACCGCTTAACTACAATGGCTTCCCAAAATCAATTTGTACCTCGATTAACCATGTGGTTTGTCATGGTATCCCAGCCGAAAACAAGCTACTCAAAGATGGTGACATCATCAATATCGATGTGACCGTGATAAAAGATGGCTACTATGGCGATACCTCAAAAATGTGGATCGTTGGTAACGGCTCTATCATGGCACAGCGTATCTGCAAAGTGGCACAAGACGCCCTATATGCTGGTATGAGTGTCGTCAAAAACGGTGCGCGTCTAGGTGATGTCGGTGCTGCTATCCAAGCAGTGGTCGAGCCTGAACGTTTCAGTATCGTTCGCGAGTTCTGTGGTCACGGCATTAGTAATGAGTTTCACCATGAGCCGCAAGTCATGCACTATGGCAAAAAAGGCACAGGCTTTGAGCTAAAAACAGGCATGACCTTTACCATCGAACCGATGATTAACCAAGGTACATGGCAAACCAAGATTTTGCCTGACGAATGGACGGCGATTACTAAAGACCGTAAGCTGTCAGCACAGTGGGAGCATACGATGGTCGTGACCGATAATGGCTGTGAGGTGTTTACCACTCGCCCTGAAGAAGATTTGAGTTTTTTGACCCAGTAATATCAAAAAAGATCGCCTAGGCGGTCTTTTTTTTGGCCAATAATTAGGTCATATTGAGTATTGTGCTCACCCGCTTTTTATCTTTATACTCTGATGACTTAATAACTTATATTGGTAACTTCTATTTGTGGCTTTTGTCAGCTACCAGCACACTGGTGATTCTACGCTTTTCAGCTGAAACGTTTTATTTTTAAACTCTTAACGGGATAACACTCATGTTTACTTGTGATGTCGCTTCTATCGATCTGACACCTTTACCTCTATTATCAAAGGATATAGCGACAAACGCGTCACTGCTAGCGGACACCCCTGTCACTGAAAAGTCGCTACTGGGTATTCCTCACTGGTTGACTCAAATTAATCAGGATATTAACCGTGCACTTGAACGCGGTGTCAATATTCGTCAATTGGTCGCGGCACGCTCTGGTGCGATTGACGAATTGCTGATTGCCTTGTTCAACTGGTTTGAGCTGGATAAGACAGATTTGGCTTTATTTGCCACAGGCGGTTATGGTCGCGGCGAGCTGTCGCTTTATTCAGACATCGACATTTTATTGCTCTCCCCTGATGAGATTGGTGCTGATGCCAGTGGGAAAATAGATCGGTTGGTGGCTCTATTGTGGGATATCGGATTAGAGCCTGCTCTCTCGGTACGTAGTGTTAATGACGCTTTAGAGGCGTCGCTCGATCACACCATTGCCAGTGCCCAGCTAGAAGCTCGGCTATTAATTGGTAATGAGGCTTTACAGGATGTGCCCGTTCAAATTGTCAATAAACAGTGGTCGCCACGTGAGTTTTTTGAAGTAAAAATCGCAGAAGCGAAAGCGCGATATTTACAGCACAATGCCACCGAGTACAACCTTGAACCCAATATAAAAACCGCCCCTGGTGGTCTACGCGACATTCATATCATCGGCTGGGTGACCAAACGCTATTTTCGAGTGGGTAAGCTTTATGACTTAGTACAACAAAACTTTTTGACTGAAAAAGAGTTCGATGAGCTGAACTTTGCAGAAGGTTATTTATGGCAAATACGTCATTATCTGCATGTATTGACTGGTCGCAACGAAAACAAGCTGCTGTTTGATTATCAGCGTGAAATTGCCCAGTTGATGGGTTATGAGACGCAGCCAGACGATCAACCAAATGCCGCCGTCGAGCGTTTTATGCGCGACTATTATCGCTGTGCCATGCAGATATCGACGCTGTCTGAGATGCTGACCAATCACTATTACGAGACGATTATAGAGCCGCAGTTGCCTGATGATGAGCGTCCAAAAAAGCAGCCAATCAATGCGCGCTTTAACCAAGTTGGTGACCAAATCGCCATGGCGCATCATCGGGTTTTTGCCCAGCATCCTGATGCTATCTTAGAGATGTTTTTACTGATGGGTCAGTACGGTATCAAAAACGTGCGCACTCATACGTTGCGTGCGCTAAAAATCGCCGCGCGTGGCATCGATCAAATCTACCGTGATAACCCCGCTCACCAAGCGCTCTTCTTAGCCAATTTAAAAGAGCAGAATTATCTGTTTCATCGCCTGCGTGCCATGAATCGCTATGGCGTCTTAGGCAGCTACATTCCTGCGTTCGCCCAAGTGACCGGTCTGATGCAATATGATTTATTTCACCGTTATACGGTTGATGCGCATACCTTATTTTTGATTCGGATTTTGCATCGCTTCACCGACCCACGGTTTTATGAAGATTTCCCACTGGTTAGCTCTATCTTTCAACGTATCGAGCGCAAGGAAATCTTGGTACTGGCCGCCATGTTTCATGATATTGCCAAAGGTCGCGGTGGCAACCATAGTGAGCTTGGACAAACTGAGTCGACTGAATTTTGTTTGGCGCATGGTATGAGTCTGGCAGATGCCAACTTGGTCGGTTGGCTCACTCGCTATCATTTATTGATGTCGATGACTGCTCAGAAAAAAGACATCTCAGATCCAGAAGTGGTCACTATTTTTGCCAATTTAGTCGGTAATGTCACCCACCTCAATCATTTATATGTGCTCACTGTTGCGGATATGAATGCGACCAATCCACAGTTGTGGAACAGCTGGCGTGCCACATTAATGAAACAGTTATACTCACAAACTCGGCGCATTTTGCGCGCTGATATCGATGCACCTACTAACCGCCAAGATATGATCAGTGCCACACGTACCCAAGCCTTAGCGATGCTCGATAATGTCAACAATCAACACATGAATCGTGATGAAGTCTTGAGGCTATGGGATGATTTGGGTGATGAATATTTCTTGAGAGAAATTCCTGAAGACATCTTATGGCATACCGAGGCCATTTTGAACCATCCGCCGATTGGTCTTGCTTCTAATGCGGATAGCCCGCCATTGGTGGTACTGCGTGAGCATCGTGAGTTGGCCCTTGATGCGGTACAGGTCTTTGTTTATACCCAAGATCAGACGAACCTGTTTGCAGTCACCATGGCTGTATTCGATCAAATGAACTTGGATGTTTTAGACGCCCGTATCATTACTGCTACCCGCGATTTTGCTTTGGACTCCTATGTACTGCTCGATCCCAGTGGCACATTATTGGTCGATGAGGACAGTCAACAAGAGCTCAAACAGCGCTTAATCAATGCTTTTAAAGACCCGACATTACTGAAACTTACCAATAAGCGCATACCGCGTCAGCTTAGACATTTTGAAGTAACCACGGTGATTAATTTTGAGTTTAACGAGGCTTCTGATCAGCATATTATGAGCTTGGAAACCCTTGATCAGCCGGGACTATTGGCAAGAGTAGGACAGGTATTTTTGCAGGAGAAAATTGAGGTACATGCGGCGCGTATCACCACTTTGGGCGAACGTGCAGAAGATATGTTTTATATCAGCGATCAAAATGATGAACCGCTATCTGCTGCTAGACTTGAAGCGCTACGATCCGCTTTGATGGCAAGTCTCAGTATGCAAAGAGAGCAGCCTGCTGCTTACAGCAAATGTGATTGAACAAATGGGCTTACAAGATAAGTCTAAGATAAATACTCGGCGTGTATCATCCATTCATTGATGGCATGCTTTGTATTTTTTAACCCGTTAATATCAAAAGCACCTTTTATAAGGTGCTTTTATATATCATTTCGCTAGCGTGCTCATTGAGCTCATCATCCGCAAGATCTGGTGGCAGAATCTCTGCTTCAATCTGTTTTTGCGTCAGTATTAAGCGCCCAGCGTTGACCTCTTTTTGTAGCAAACAATGCAAACTTGCTAAATGAAAATCTCTGCCAAAACACTCATAGATTTGTCTTAGAGAAATAGGCGATTTGGCATGCACATCGGGATAAAGGCTGTCCTCTGCTAAGATAATCATCTCATTCAGTGCCTCTTCACGCATCAACTCATCTTTATCGATTTTACGTTGCAAGCTGTCTGCCATTCGACTTTTGGACGCGAGCATGGCCACAAAAATCACTGTCTGTAAGACAAATAAGGCAATATATTGCCATAAGGGTAGTAAAATACCGAGCTGATTGCTAAGCAACATCAGCACCATCGCAACGATCACGTAACTGACCAGTTGCCACAGTAACCACATCATCAAGCTGTTTTCACCGTACCAAAACATTTTTCGTTCTTTATGGCTAATTAATTGCTGGCGAGCTTGCCACCAGCTTTGCTCCCGCTGTTTTAATAGCTCGTAGAATTTGGCTCGCTGTTGCGCATCATCAAAATTTTCATCTTGAATGCCTGTCGCGTTAAGATCATTAGTTTTTGAGATACTAGGCATATCAAATTATCCTCACCATAATCTATCATTAGGGCTGACAGCAGTTTTTTGTATTGTTATAAGTTATCAATTGATAAGCTTTTTTTAGGATTTTTAAATCTGTGACGGCTTCATTAGTTATTATAATTTATGGTTAAATAGCTAAGCAGCTTGAGCATGAGAAGTAAAAGACAAAAAATAAGAGAAGTGCTACACTGCTTAAATGTAATTTTTCTTTATAACTTTATTATTAATTGTCTATTATAGTTACCCTACTTATGAATCACAACTTAACGTACCTGCATCCTTACCCTTTTGCAAAGATGGCAACATTGCTTGCTAACAGTGTGCCAGCCCATGACTACAGTGAAATCAAGCTCGGTATTGGTGAACCAAAACATGAGCCACCAGCGTTCGTGCTGGACGTACTACGTGAAAATTTGGACAAAATAAGTCGTTATCCAACGACTAATGGCATGTTTGAGCTGCGCCAAACCATCGCGCATTGGCTAGAAAAACGCTTCTTTTTGAACCATGTCGATGCCAATACGCAAGTATTGCCAGTAATGGGCACACGCGAGGCTATTTTTAGTCTGGTACAAGCAGTCGTTGATCATAAAGTAAGCGATACAGAGAGTAGTCCGCTGTCTGGCTCTGACCCGTTATCTGCCGTTTCTCCTACGACTGTTCCTACGACTGCTCCTACAATAGTCATGCCCAACCCTTTTTACCAAATATATGAGGGTGCAGCGATACTGGCGCAAGCCGAGCCTTATTTTGTGCCTTGCACACTGGACGATGACTTTAAAGGTAACTATCGCGCCGTACCAAAAGACGTTTGGGCGCGCACGCAGTTGCTGTTTGTTTGTAGTCCGAACAATCCGACGGGCTCAGTCATGACGATGGATGATTGGGAGTATCTCATTCGTCTGTCAGATCAGTACGATTTTATTATTGCCAGTGACGAGTGCTATAGCGAGCTGTATTTTGATACGGCACCGATTGGACTATTGCAAGCCTGCGCTGCCCTCGGTCGTCATGATTTCAAAAACTGTATTGTCTTTCACTCTTTATCTAAGCGTTCAAATCTGCCTGGTTTGCGCTCAGGGTTTGTGGCAGGTGATGCCAATATTTTACAAGCTTACCTGCAATATCGTACTTATCAAGGCTGTGCGATGCCGATACCACATCAGCTCGCCTCGATCGCTGCATGGCAAGATGAAAAGCATGTGGCACACAATCGCGCTCTGTATCAAGAAAAGTTTGCCTTGTGGATGTCTGAGCTTGGTGAACTACTAGAGTTACGAATGCCTGAGGCTGGATTTTACTTTTGGATAAAGGTCCCTGAGCCGTTCAATGGGGATGATGAGCGGTTTGTCAAAGCACTGTATGAGCAGGCCAATATTCACGCACTAGCAGGGCGCTATCTGTCACGTGATATTGATGGCAAAAACCCTGGGCAAGGCTATGTGCGCATTGCGCTTGTTGCGAGTGTTGATGAGAGCCGCGAAGCAATAAACCGTATTCGGAAATTACTAGGCGCATAAGCAGTCGCTTTATACGTAAAATTTTCAAAAAAACAGCAACCTCTAATAGCCACAATATTACTGTGGTTATTAGAGGTTTTTTGCTTTAATAATGCTATAGTAAAGTGTATTTTATCATCAATTATCTTTTACTCAATATGCCATCAAGGATGATGCCATGCCCCATCTTGATTTTACCCAGCCGCCCTTTGACGTATTGAGTCTGGCTGAACGCCAAAGCATCAGAAAAAACACTCAAATCCGCTACCTTGCCAAAAATGAGCATCTAACTGCCGAAGAGTTGCAATATCTGTATGTGGTCATTAAAGGGCAGATTGAGCAATTGCTTGATGGTGAGTTTGTTGCCTCTTACTTGGGTAGTAACCACTCCGACCATCTCAATAATAACGATTGGTTCGACAGCCGTCGTCTGCCTGAATCATTGACTGAAAATAGCCTTAATACTAAAGCGCTGCAGACCTATCAGTTTCGAGCCGCTGAGGATACCTTGTTGCTCCAAGTCGCTGGTAGCGCAGTCGATAAAATAAGCGCCCAAAATCATCTAGTGCGCCAAATGCTGTCAGACAAATTGCCCGAACGGCTAAAAGCATTACAGCAGCGCCGCAATACTAAACCCATAGTCTCTGCCAGCTACAATGACCAACAAGAAGTGCAGCAAATCATGTTGCAGCCCGTCATTGATGTCAATCTATTGCCAGTCCATATCGTCAACGCTAATAACAGCTTGTACGAAGCCGCGTCTATCATGACGAAAGCGGGGCTAAAACACGTACTGGTGCAACCCTTAGACCACCTAAAAAACGAGGGAGAGGTGCGATTTGGTACTGGTCATCTATTGGGCATTTTGACCGATACCGACATTTGCCGCGCCGTGAGTGACCAGCAAGATCCAGCCACTACCCCATGCCAGCGCTATGCTAATTTTAACCTGCGTACCATCAAAGCCAGTGATGAGATTGGCGATGCATTATTGACCATGACCCGCTATCGCATCCATCGGCTACCAGTGATTGATCAAAATGGGGATGTCGTCGGTATATTGGGACAAAGCGATATGCTTGCGCATATTGGTCATCATTCACAGCTCATTAGTATCCAAATCGAGCAGGCAAAAGACTTATCGAGCTTAGATACTGCCGTCGAGCTTATCGGTCGTTACATTCGCGCACAACATCAAAACGGTGTCAAAATCGGTAATATCAGCCGCATGGTACAGACCTTGAATGCACAGGTATTTACCAAGCTCTGGCAACTTATCGTGCCTGATGAGGTCATGACAAATACCTGCCTGATCGTGATGGGCTCCGAGGGGCGCGGTGAGCAAATCATGCGTACTGACCAAGACAATGCGCTCATCTTACGTGACGGCTATACTCACCCTGATCTGGCACAATTTGCGGATACTTTTAATCAGCATTTAGCAGACCTCGGTTATCCACTGTGCGATGGTAATATCATGATGACCAACCCTATGTGGCGACAGCCGCTAAAACAGTTTAATGCCCAGATTGGTTTATGGTTTAGAAATACGGATCCCATGCATGGTATTTACTTGTCCGCCATACTCGATGGCGAATATGTCTGCGGAGATGAGTCATTATTGACTCAGGTGCGTCAACATTTAAAGGTTGCCCACAGGCAGTCAGACCCTATGTTTGTACGCCAGTTCGCGCGCGCCGCGCTACAGTTCGGTGATGTCAATCAGTGGTGGCAAAAGTTCGTGCCTTTGCTCGGTGGTAAATCCGGGTCAGAAGACATTGATCTAAAGAAAGCCGGTATCTTTCCACTGGTTCATGGTATTCGTACCTTGGCATTAGAAAACGATATCTTAGAGCTGCCCAGTAGTAAAAATCGTCTTAAAGCTTTGGTACAAGCGCGCGCCTTGACCCAAGAGCGCGCAGATACTCTATTAGAGGCCTTGGAGTTTTTTATGGCACAGCGCCTATCCGTCGCCCTATCAACCGATGATAAACATGCACGGCAAGTCAACCCAATGACCTTGACCGCGCTTGAGCGCGACTTATTAAAAGAGTGTTTGGCCGTTGTTAAAAGCTTTAAAAACCAGCTACGTCAGCATTATCAACTAGAACTCGCATAAGTAAAACAATCGCATAAATGGATGAGCGACAACTATGAGTTGGCTAACACAGTTATCCTGCGCTTGGCAAAAAACGCAGCTACAGCGTCCAGAATTGGCATCGATGTTTACCAAGCCTTTGGCTAAGCAGTGGGTAGCGATTGACTGTGAAATGACGGGACTCAATCCAAAAAATCACCATTTACTGTCTGTCGCCGCGATTCATATCAATGACAATACAATCGACACTGGCAATGGCATGCATATCGTATGCAGACCACCTGTGATGCCAGACCGTGACACCATTGTGATTCACGGTCTACGTACTGCCGACGTTGAGCATGGTATGAGCTACGATGAGATGCTGGCGCTGTTGTTGCCATTTATAGGCAATCGCCCGATTGTGGGATTTTGTACGAGTTTAGACACAGCGTTTTTAAACCCTCTGGTCAAACGCTATATGGGCACAGCGCTGCCCAACGAAATCATAGATTTGCGCCATTTATATAGTCGGCGCAGGAGTGGTCAAACCCAAGGACTATCTAGCCAAGCGCAGCATCTGACCAATATTTTAGCGCATTATAATATACCCGAGCTAGGCGCCCATGATGCTTATAACGATGCGATCATGACTGCCATGGCATTTTTACATGTGCGCTAGCGTGCGTCCGTAGTTTGAACATTCAGATAAAAACAGGTTTTCAACCACGCCTACCATCTACGCGAAAACGGCAACTCATGTTACCATAGGCTGTTTTTGCTACCTGATGAAAGATGCTCATGCGACCCACCTCTAAACTCCGTCATTCCTCTGCTTTTACTGCCAAATTACTTCCTTTTTCTCGTTATCTGCGACTGTCGAAGCCGCCTGCTAAATACGTACCTATCATGGCGTTATTAGCAACGGCGACACTATTGCCCATCCATGCACAAGCAGCACTACCAAAAGCCATCGAAGCAGCATTATCACGAGCCGATTTAACAGAAGCTGATATTAGTATTATCGTCACACCAGTCGGTGATAAAAATGCCAGTCACCTGCCCGCTCCCATTCAGGTTATTGATAGCAGCAGCACGCACCGCTCACCTAAACCCGCTCTTCAGCCAAAACCGACTGCCAATATAAATGCTAATATAAAAAGTAACTCTCAAAAAACCACGCAAAATAATAATAACAAAGCCAGTAATAACCATGTGCGCCAACAGAGTACGCTGATTACTATTGAGCAGCGTACCATTGAAAAGCATGAGAAAAAACTGCATGCTTACACCGATGACCCTTACACTTATCAAAGCTTAGAAAGCATCCCGACGATATTGGGTGATAAGGCAAAAACAGCTGTCATTAGCAACAATGCTAATAACAATAAAACTGATGACATCAGTACTGATAACCCCTCCATAAAAATTTCATTTTCGCCGTTGCTGAACCATCAAGCCGATATCGCTCGCACGCCTGCCAGCACCATGAAACTCGTTCCCAGCTTTATTGCTTTAGACACCCTAGGCGCTGATTTTGTCTGGCATACCCGTGTCTATCATACAGGCCTTGTCATCGGCGACCGTCTGCATGGCGATTTGATTATCCAAGGCAGCGGCGATCCAAAAATGACCCACGAGCGTTTAAAACAGCTCCTTTATAAAGTACAGTCGTCCGGTATCCGTCATATCGACGGTGATATTATCATTGACAGTGGCGTCTTTAAAAATGTCAGTAAAGACCCTGCTGCCTTTGATAACTCGCCACTGCGTCCTTATAACGCCAGTCCCGATGGTTTTTTGGTGAATTTTAGTACCATCGGTATCAAAAGCTATCCGTTAAACAATGTCCAAGCAAATCTGACTTATACACCAAAATTAGCAAATTATGATTTGCCCAGCATCATAAATACACGTTCGGCGGCCTGTGGGCAAGCGCGTTATAGTCTCGCACCTGAGTGGCAAGCAAAACAATTGGTGTTAAATACTCATTTGCCAAACAGCTGCCAAGAGCATGCTTTTTATGTGGCTTATCCTGATGCCAAAGATTTTGCCGCACGCGTTATTGCCGCAAAATGGCAAGAGCTAGGCAATACGCTGAGTGGTAGTGTCATCACTCAAGAAGCACCTTACACTACAACGAAAAGCACCAAATTAACGCATGGTCTGACAGCACTTCCTATATCACCGTTGCCTATTGTCAGCTACCCATCGTTGAATTTGACGCAGCAGATTTACGATATCAATCACTTTTCAAACAATGTGATGACTGAGCAAGTGGCGTTATCGATTGGTGTTTATGACAAAGTTGATAATAAAACACTCGATAAAGCTATTAATCATTCACATAGCTTGTATCAATTTGGCAAGCCGACTGCGACGAGCTATCCTGTCGCATTACAGACTATTAATCAATGGTGGCAGACCAATCTAAGCACACCGCCGCCCTATTTGACCAATGGTTCAGGACTCTGCCGCGACTGCACCATAACAGCCGCCAACCTAAGCGAGCTATTAACTTATGCTTATAGCCATCCAAGTTTTGACGCTTACGTCAACTCGTTAGGTATCGCTGGCGTCAGTGGCACCATTACCGCTCATAGTGAACGCCTACCAGAATCAGCAGCCATTGGTCGGGCGTGGATAAAAACAGGTACCTTAAACAACGTCACCTCGATGGCAGGCTATGTCAAAGGATTGTCAGGACAGGATTATGTCGTGGTTGGACTCATCAATAGTGAGCAAGCACATAACGCTTATACAGCCAGACCCGTGCTAGATGCGATGCTTGATTGGACGGCGCAGCATTAAGTGTTTTTCACATCCTATTTTTCACCTTTATAAAGGTTCACTTATGTCACGCAAGACAACCAATCTCAATAAATCCAAGACTCATTCAGGTGGCGAGCCGCTGCCGAAAAATCATGAGTCAGCACAGCCTAGATTGGCACAATATATAGGATATTTCGCGATAGGCTATACGCTTGCCAGCGCAATATTTATGATGATTCAAACCAAGCTTGCGTTGAATTCGCAACTGGTAACGGTATTGTCTATCATTATCGGGGCTTATATCGCGGTTCGTAAATTTGTCAAACATCAGCAGCACGCATTGAATAGCGGTGAAATCAATCGCTTAATGTTTGGCGGCGTCGCGGTGGTCTGGCTACTGACTGTCATTTACTTCTTAGCCATATGGTTTTGGTTGTTTGATGCGGTAAATCGCGAAGTCCTACTGGAGATGGCCGTCCAGCAACCATTGCCATTGGTCTCATCGCTGGTGATGATATTGGTGCTGACACTGGTCAGTGCTCGCATCAGTCTTTGGGCGATCAATCGCCTGCTTGACCCTAAACGCAAAACGATGTGAGCGAGAAGACCTCAGCCGAACCTCTACAAGGTGCTACAAATTTTTCTCCCTATTAATACATAAAATCCGTTAGGCTAACTTTAATGAGTAACCTTTTGAATGATTGTGGGTGATTAACGGTTTTATATTTTAATAGGAGCATTTATCATGGACATGGTTTTTTTTGACAATATAGACAAGCTCGGACGCATCGTTTTGACGACTGTCATGGTTTATGTGTTGATCGTACTGGTGACCAAAGTCTCAGGTAAACGCTCCACCTCGCAGCTCAATAATTTTGATTGGATCGTCACCGTGATGATCGGTTCACTTGGTGCCAGTACTATTTTGCTCAAAGACATTCCTTTTGTCGAAGGAGTTTCATCGATTTTAGTACTTTATTTATTGCAGTTTTTAGTTACGAAATACGCCTCTATCTCACCGCAATTTAGCAGTTTTATTTTGTCAGAGCCGCGTATTGTTTTTTATCAGGGGCAGTTTTTGCCAGATGCCATGCGCGCTGAGCGGCTGACTCGTCAAGAGATTGAATGTGCGATGCGCTCCGAAGGCATGAATAGCTTTGATGATATTGAAGCCATCGTTTTTGAATCGGATGCCAAGCTTACTATTATTCCAAAACCTAGCCCAACTGATGCTAGCAATAATGACCAAAATACAGAAGATACTGCCTCACAAACCATACAGCCTTTGATGTAAGACCTATTGTTTATCCAAGATTAGTAAAGCATAAAAAAAGCTTCGTAGAATCTTGTTTGTTACGTTCACTTAAGCGTAAAATTTTTTTGTTACATTTTACTAATGACTAAAATTAAAGTGGTACTGGCTATGAAAGTAAGGATTTTAACCGTCGGTAATAAAATGCCTAAATGGGTACAGACGGGGTTCGATGAGTATTTTAAGCGTATCCAGCCTATGCTCAGCACAGAAATCGTGGAAATTGCTGCCGCAAAGCGTGCAAAAAACCCGTCTGATGCCAATTTGGCACAATACCGTGAGCAAGAAGGACAGGCAATATTAGCCGCTCACAATGCCTCAGGGCGTGAGCAACTATGGGTATTGGATGTCAAAGGTAAAATGATTTCCACAGAAGGACTGGCTGATAAATTAGCTGATGGCATGCAGCAAGGCGATGATATTGCACTGGTGATCGGCGGTGCAGACGGCGTATCGCCAGAAGTATTAGCCAAAGCCGATGTAAAATTGTCACTATCAGCGCTGACATTACCGCATCCGTTGGTACGTGTTGTGCTAATGGAACAATTGTATCGCGCGATGAGTATCAACAACAATCATCCTTATCATCGTGGTAATTAAGCAGTCATTAAACACTGCTATACTCTGTGCTAATATTTTTTGCCGATATTCTGTGCTGATAGTTTATGGGCAACAATATCAATGATAGAAGCGATTGAAAAATCGCGGCGCGCCCTAATAAACGCTACATGAAATATCCAAAACATGCGACACCTAACGCCCCTCATGCAATTCATCAGCCTGATGACTCGTACTCTCATTCGCCAACGCCTATTACGGCAACTGGCGTTTGGACAGATGCACCTGCTTTAGGGTCAAATGTGGCTAAGCTACCAGCGTTGTTTATCTCGCATGGCGCACCCACGCTTGCCATTGAGCAATCTGCCACGACCAGTGCACTGGCACGTATTGGGCAAAACTTACCAAAGCCACGTGCCATCCTAATTATGTCAGCGCATTGGCAATCCGCCAAACTCGAAATGAGCAGTAATCCGCAACCTAAGACTTGGCACGATTTTTCAGGTTTTCCACCTGAGCTATATGAGCTTCAATACCCTGCATCTGGTCAGCCAGCACTTGCTGAATCCCTTGCCCAGCAGCTCACTGCACGCGGTATTACTTGTAGTGTTAATCCGGTGCGGGCTTGCGATCATGGGGTGTGGGCACCGCTCAGGCACTTATATCCAGAGGCTGAGATACCTATCGTACAGGTTTCTCTACCGCAGCATTATGACAGTATCGCCTGTTATCAATTGGGTGCGCAGCTAGCGCGCCTACGTGAAGAGCAAATACTGATCATTGGTTCAGGTAACATTACCCATAATCTGCAAGCATTACGCTGGCAAGCAGATAGTGTTGACCAAACGGCTAAAGCATTTAAGCAATGGCTGCTACAACAGCTCAAAACAGACATTCCTAGTGCTTTAGATTGGCAGCAATATCCTGACTATAAAGATATTCATCCGAGTGACGAGCATCTGTTGCCATTGTTTTTTGCCCTGGGTACAGGTCAGCGTGTCTCAGTTGTCCATCAAAGCATGGCGCATCATAGCTTGGGCATGGATATCTATCGCTTTGATTAAATAGTACTTATCTAATCAAAGCGTTCAAATCTACTTCTCAAAGGCTGCCTTGGTAAACAACCCTGCTCGTTCCATCTCCCCTGCCACACTGAATAATGTCGCTTCATCATTCATACGCCCAATCAGCTGCATCCCAATTGGCAAACCTTTTTTACTCATTCCTACCGGTAATGACATCGCTGGCAATCCCGTGATATTACCCAGTAGTGTAAAGGCCATTTTGCCCAGTACAGGCTGACTAAGCTTTTCGATCATACCTGAGCTAAAGGCATACTTACCCATATCGATGCCCTTATTGAGCAATCCTGCGCTACGCATGAGCATTTCATCCATAACACTTGGTGGCAATACACCATGCTTAACTGAAGGTGTCGGCACGGTCGGACATAAAATCATATCATAGGTTTCAAGTAGCAAGCCAGTTTGATACTGACTGTGATGCCAACCATGCTTAGCATGCGCCAAATCAACGGCTGATAATGAGCGACCCAGCAATGCCATATTGTAGGTTTGTGGCTCTAGGTTTTTGATATGTTCTGCCCCAAAGTCACGCTCAATATTATCAATGGTAAAAGCGGTATGGGTGCAGACCACCACCATAAAGTCATGCCAAAACTGCTCGATATTGATATTCGGCTCAGCGGGTATGACGCGATGACCCATGGCTTCTAGCTGCTTAGCCGTTTGCTCTAATACGGCTAACACTTCTTTATCCACCACAGTATTGGCAATCAATGGCTGTTGATGCAAGGCAATGGTTAATTGCCTTGGTGCGCGCATCGCAGCTTGCAAAAATGTGCCATCAGGTGGCGCGATGACATAAGGCGCACCAATCTCTGCGCCATTTGTAGCGTCGAGCATCGCGGCACTGTCACGTACGCTGCGGGTAATCACGTGATCTGCGACTGCACCTTCCCAGCCTTCCCCGAATTTAGGGCCTATCGGGTTACGACCACGGCTGGGTTTGAGTCCAAACGCGCCGCACCAAGCAGCAGGGAAGCGTATCGAGCCACCACCATCACCCGCGCCCGCCATCGGTACGATACCGCTCGCTACTGATGCTGCACTACCGCCCGATGAACCGCCAGAGCTGTAACCTTTTTTGAAAGGGTTATGAGTCGCACCATGGGCTTTTGGTTCAGTGGTAATGATTAAACCAAATTCTGGCGTATTGGTCTTGCCAAAGGTATTCACACCTGTGGCTTTCATTCGCTTGACGATTTCACTGTCGCTCTCAGAGATGATATTAACACTACGACTGCCCATCGTGATTGGCTCATCGGCAAAGCTAAATGACAAATCTTTGAGCAGATAAGGCACACTATTGAATATACCTGAGGGTAATCCCGCCTGTGCAGCATGATAAGCACGGTCATCAAAACGATGGATGATGGCGTTTAATTTGGGATTGAGTGTATTGGCTTGATAGACGGCAGCATCTAACAACTCTTTAGCGCTGACTTCACCTGCATTGACCAATGCCGCCAATGCTATGGCATCATATTGGGTATATTCTTTAAACATAGTAGCGTCCTTGCTGAGTAATAAACCTAAAATTTCTGAAAATTGAGTGATATTTATGCTATCAACAAAGGTCAGTTTAGTATAAAAAACGAGTGCTGATAATTGATAAAAAAACTGATTGGTCATTCAGACATGAGCGTTATCATATTTTTCCGATAAAAAAGACGAACCACTTCTGTGACTCGTCTTTTTTATTGTCTAATAAAGTCTAAACGCTACATTAATAGCTCACGCTTACCGCTTTTGCCCATTGAGCTGACCAACCCCGCGTCCTCCATGGAATCTACGATACGTGCGGCACGGTTATAGCCGATGCTAAATTTACGCTGGATACTAGAAGCAGAAACTTTTCGCGTCTCCATAATAAAGGCCACAGCATCGTTATAAAGATCGTCATCCTCACCAGATGCATTCGCCGTACTACCACCGCCACTAGGACTAGACAGTTCAAAGTTGCCTGCCATATTATCAATATAATCAGGCGCACCGCGTTCGCGCCACGCGTCACAAACACGGTTGACCTCTTCATCGCTGACATAGGCACCATGCACACGATCTGGCTCAATTTGCCCAGGTCCTAGAAAGAGCATATCACCATTACCCAGCATGTCTTCGGCACCGCCACTGTCCAGAATCGTCCGCGAATCTACTTTTGAGTTCACTCGTAGTGCCGCCCGCACAGGAATATTGGCTTTAATCAAGCCAGTAATTACATCGACCGATGGACGCTGGGTAGCCAGCATTAAATGAATCCCTGCTGCGCGTGATTTTTGTGCAAGACGGGTGATAAGCTCTTCGGCTTGTTTACCAACCTGCATAATCATATCGGCAAACTCATCCGCGACAATGACAATCATCGGCAAGGTTTTTAGCTTCGGTGCTTGGCTGATACTCATGCTGTCATTAGGTCGCCACAAAGGATCAAGCATCGGATTGCCCGATTTTTCAGCAGCAATGACTTTTTTATTAAACTCATTAAGCTTACGCACTTTGAGCAAACTCATCAGTTGATAGCGACGTTCCATCTCTGCCACGCACCATGACAAAGCACTGGCCGCTTCAGTCATATCGGTGACGACTGGTGTTAATAGATGCGGGATATCATTATAGTTGGCAAGCTCAAGCTGCTTTGGATCAATCAAAATGAGACGCAGCTCATTTGGCGTATATTTGAGTAGCATCGATAATAGCATCGAGTTGACCAATACCGATTTACCCGAACCTGTAGTACCAGCAACCAACATATGCGGCGCGCGTGCAAGGTCAGTAATGATGGCATTACCACCGATATCCTTACCCATCGCCATGCTGATTTGAGCTTTGGGATCTTGGAATTTTTCGGTATTCAGTAGCTCAATCAAACGTACCATTTCGCGCTGCTTATTGGGTACTTCGATACCGATATACGGCTTACCCGGAATCACTTCAACCACACGCAAAGACGCCATCGATAACGAGCGCGCCAAATCACGTGAAATACCGGTAACCTTACTGGCTTTTACACCAGCAGCAAGCTCGACTTCAAAGCGGGTGACAACAGGACCCGGAATGGCGTTGACCACATTCGCCTTTACATTAAATTCTTGTAACTTAATCTCTAGTAACTCTGATAATTGCTCAAGCTCGGCGACGGTATAACTGGGCTTACGATCAGGGTCTGGCTTATCCAAAATAGAAATCTCTGGAATAGGCGTTAGGCTACTACGATAGGCAGCCGTTTGCATCGAACGTGATTTTTGACTGAAGGCGGCATCATCACTAATATCTGGCATAACGGGCGCATTGACATCCTCAGCGCTATCATCCTCTGGCATCATGTCAGTGATATGATTGCTACTATCGCCCTCAGGTACCGCAAAACTTACCGTTGGTTTAGGCGCAACCATTGGTTCAATAGCTGATGCTGTGACGCGGGTTTCTACTACCGTAGGCGGCAGTTTAGGATTAGACGGTGGCGTATTGGTCGGCGTCATATCAGCAACTGGTTCAACCACGTCTACTGCTTTGGCGATACTCGCTTCATTAGGTACAGAAGAAGGCTCGAAATCGTCTGACAGTTCAGGCTCTTCATCAACCCATCTATCAGTAAAGTCGTTCATTTCGCTATTAGATGAGTCTGTCTCAGGCGCTGTGACTACTGCTTTGGGCAGCTCGCCCATATCGTCTACTTGTACTGTTCCTGCAGGTTGCCCTATTTCTGTAGGCTGCATGACTGTAGATGTTGAGACATCAGCATGCTCTGCCAACCATGCATCGGCCAGTATATCAACGGCCTCCACGTTATCCTCTAACTCGAACGATTTAGGCTCATTATCCGTTTCGTCAGCCGTCTCACCGTATACCAGCTCATTTATTGATGGCTGAGCTGTTGACGGCAAGTTCTCTGTTGATTGAGCTTCGGACATCTCTACGGCTGATATCGCTGTAGAGTCTGGTACCACAGTCTCTAACGACTCAGTATTGCTATCAGCAGATACAAAAGTAGTAGCAGCTGAATCAGAAGTGTTCATATTATTAGCGTGATAAGCCATTTGCTCGCTAGCTAACAAGTCATCGACAGTATTGGCGTCATTCCAAGCAAAGCTTGGCTCGACTTTACGGATAGTAGTCATGGCAGGACTTGACGGCGTCGATGTATTCGTATGACTTGCTAGATTTTGAACAGTATTGCTAGGTGTCTCTACTGAGACAGGAACAGGTTCACTATTCTCACGACTAGATTTAGCAGCTGAATTAGGCATCGCCGCTTGTGTTGCGGCAACTACAGAAGCTTTAACGCTCTCAGCCAACCCTGACGTTGCCAAAAACTCTGACAACACATTGCTGAACCGACCACTGTTGTCTACGGCTTGAGCATTGCCAGCAACTTGTAACTCAAATGGCAGCTGCTCGTGATCGGCTGCGTCTTTTTTCGCGTTACTGTTGGCTATGTTTTCATCATTTTGCTTGGCATTGATATTTTCTGGCGTGGTTGACACGCTATCGTGCATCCTACCCTGATGCTTCACCCCTGAGCCCAGCCACGATAGCGCCTTAACCTTCTCATAAATCGCTAGCCAATGAATATTAAAAGCAAAAGTCGCGGTAATAATGACGAATGCCGTCAAGAAAATCACACTCCCCCACTGCGATAAAAGCTGTGCCAAACGCGCCTGTAATTCAAACCCAATAATGCCACCAGCCACGCTTTCCAGCCCTAGCGTTCCTGGATTGGTCAATTGCTGTACTAACGCCACCAATTGTGCAAACAACGCACTGGCACTTAATAATAAAAACACATAAGCAACCACTCGCATCAGCCAAAACGTTGGCTTGTTGTCCCACCAAATAAGGATAGACTCATAAACCACAAACGCCAGCAGCCACCATGCACCAAAACCAAAGAAGCTATAAAGCAAGTCAGATAACCAAGCACCCGATTCGCCGCCTACATTATTAATCGTGGTCATATCGCTACTGATATGCGACCAACTGGGATCGTTACTGGTATATGTCATCAAAATGACAAATAGATAGACGGCCAGTATTAACCCAAGGAGGGTAAATATTCCCTTTTTTAAATACTCAATAAGCGGTGCTGATATCACGTAAGATCTGCCTTGTTATTAATACTAAATGGTTGCCAATACATGACTAAGCCTAATCATGCTGACATAAAGCGCTGATAAAGGGTTGGATATAAAGTGCTGATACAGACGCACTTAGCGAAGTGTACAGAAAACATTGTCTATTATAAAAGCGATATACAACAGCCTTCTTTTTGCCTTTGGTACACTTGGCATAACTTCTTATAATAACAAATACATAGGGATAGTGGCGACCGTCTTACAAAGAAAGCGTGCAATAAAATCAGTCTGTATACGGTTTAGATAAAAATCATACGGTTTAAACAAAAACTTATGTCACTCGCAAAATATAACGAACAGAACAAGGACAGTCATATTAGGTAAGCCCTATAAAATACCAGCGGTTTCTAACCATAGTATTTCAAGAAAAATATACTTTGATTGTAATCATACCTGTGTTTGTTTTAGCAAACTTGTACTTTTCGTCCAATGCCCTTATGTTATTATCACGCAGCGATTAGAAAATCCCATTAGCATCAATTTTGAAGACTGTTTTTTATTATATTGCTCACTCGTATCTTTAACATCTATATTTAGCAAGGAATAACTCATGGCAACTGACAATACTGCTCCACGTCACGAAAAACTCATTATCCTAGGCTCAGGCCCTGCTGGTTATGCAGCGGCTGTGTATGCAGCACGTGCCAACCTCAAACCTGTCATGGTCACGGGCATGGAAGTAGGTGGACAGTTAACCACCACCACTGAAGTCGATAACTGGCCGGGCGATGCGCATGACTTAACAGGTCCTGCATTGATGGATCGCATGAAAGCCCATGCCGAGCGCTTTGGTACTGAATTGGTTTATGACCATATCAATGAAGTCAATTTAAACGTGCGACCTTTTGAGCTGACGGGTAATAATGGTAGCTACACTTGTGATGCGCTTATTATCTCGACTGGTGCATCAGCACAATATTTAGGACTGGAATCAGAAACCAAATTCCGTGGCCTAGGCGTATCAGCGTGTGCAACTTGTGATGGTTTCTTTTATAAAGACCAAAAAGTTGCCGTCATCGGTGGTGGTAATACTGCTGTTGAAGAAGCCCTATATTTATCAAATATCGCTGCTGAAGTGACCTTGGTGCATCGCCGTGATAGCTTACGCTCTGAAAAAATCCTCCAAGATAAACTGTTTGAAAAAGTCAAAAACGGTAATATTAAAATCGAGTGGAATCATAAAGTCAAAGAAGTCGTCGGCGATGACATGGGCGTCAATGGCGTAATCATCGAATCTATGATTGATGGCAGCACCAAACAGTTAGACGTGTTTGGCATGTTTGTCGCGATTGGTCATAAGCCGAATACAGACTTATTTAAAGGTCAGCTGGATATGAAAGACGGCTATCTTATTGTCAAAAGCGGCTTAGACGGCAATGCCACACAAACCAGCATCGAAGGTGTATTTGCCGCAGGTGATGTCGCAGACCATGTCTATCGTCAAGCAATTACTTCTGCTGGTACGGGTTGTATGGCCGCGCTAGATGCTGAAAAATACTTGGATGCGATTGGCGAAGCCACAGCCGCTGACCATACTTATGCGTCAACATTGACTGCTGATAAAGAAGCCTAAATGGGTAATTTCTCTCAATACAACAATGAGCACATCACGCCTGAGACCTTAAAAAGTCTTGGGCGTTATGACTTTCCTGACCCTTTAACGGTTGATCCTGACGGCATTGGCATCGTCGCTGTCGGAGGAGATTTGGCAGCCGAAACATTGATTTCTGCTTACGCGCAGGGATTGTTTCCGTGGTTTAATGACGATGAACCTATCGCGTGGTGGTGTCCAGAGCCGCGCTGTATTATGCTGCCCACTGACTATAAGCCCAGTAAATCGCTGCGCAAGCAAGCGGGTCGCAGTCGTTGGCAATTGACCCTGAATCAAGCGTTCGATGACGTTATTCATGCTTGTAGTTTACCGCGTAGCGACGGTAACAATGACACGCTGCCCGAGGGCGAACATACTTGGATTCATAGCGAGATGATTGACGCTTATACCGAGCTGCATGCTCAAGGGTTTGCGCATAGCATTGAAGTTTGGGATGATCAGCAGCAGTTGATTGGTGGTTTATATGGCTTAAAGATAGGCGGTATTTATTTTGGTGAATCGATGTTTCATGTCGCATCGAACGCGTCAAAGCTCGCCTTTTGGGGCTTGATGCGTTTATGTGCCCAAAGCAAAGTCGAATTGGTAGACTGTCAGTTACCAAATGAGCATTTGATGAGCTTGGGTGCAACCACGCTACCACGTGCTGACTTTTTGACTCAATTAGATCTCTTAACGGCTAATAGCACTGTCAAATGGCAAAATAACTCTCACAAACCACTCGCCGTATCGTTACTTGATACCATAGAACCTTGGCAGCTTAGATTAAAATAAATACGATGGCGAAGTGATTGATGGCTTATGCCTGTTTGTTAATCGCTACTTTATTAACTCGTACCTTATCAACTGCTACCTACCGACGAGGTTATCATGGCACCCGACACATCGTTCTTACTGATTGGAACACTGGCAACAAAAGCTCAAACAACCAAAGATACCGTTCGTCATTATGACCAACTGGGCTTGCTAAAATCTCGTAAGCGTCAGGCAGGCTCCCGTTTATATACCGAGTTTCATCCAGAATGTATCGAACGTATTGAGCTAATCAAAAGTGCGCAAGCGATTGGCTTTACACTCACTGAAATCAGAGACAGCTTGAATGATTATTACGATGGTCAATTGGATGTTGATTTACAACTGGTGCTTACTCAGCAAAAATTGGCGCAAATACAAAAACAGCAAGCCAATATCAGCCTCATGGTAGAGCTATTAAGCGAACGTATCGATGTTCTTGAGCGTATGAAAGTAGATAATGACTATAAACTCAATATTGAAATCTGCAAAAAGAAAATACCCACTCAATAATAATAAAAGTGCCGACCCATCTACTATTTTATGGGCTTATATGGTTCTATTCGATGCCATTCATTATTCTCGGACGTACAGGCGCTGCATAATCAGGGCATCAATAGCTGGTTGATGTGGAGTTTGGTAATACCCTTTACGCTTATGAATTAGAGCAAGTTCTTGCTGCTCATATAAGGCTATCGCAGGCGTATTATCTGCGCGCACCTCTAATAAAAGGCTCTCCACCTGATGCTTTCTCAATTCTGTATTCAATCTGGCAAAAATTTGTGAGGCAATACCTTGACGTTGATAATCAGGATGAGTGCCAATACGTAAAATCTCCGCTTGTTCAAAAATCACTTGATATAAACAATAGCCTGTCACAGTATTATTAATAATAATATTGTCTTTTTGCTCATAAACGATCAGCAGATGCATGCTATCTTGTTTGAGTGATTCCACCAATGTCTGATAGCCCCAAGCATCTTGCGGTTGAACGATGGCTTCAATATCCGCTACTGCTTGCAGCACTTGCTCAAAATCTGCACTATGGGTTGATAAAACCTTTATCATCAACATTATGTATCCTTTTACTATTATTTATACAAACCCAAATACAATAGCACTTACTGTATTTCAAATATTTGTCATTATAATATTGATTATGCCGTTATCTGTTTTGTAGCCAAAAAAAAGCCACCCTTAAACAAGGATGGCTTTTTATGACTAACTTACAAGCTCATTACTGAGACTGATAGATTAGTTTAGTACGTTAGCAACAACACCAGCGCCTACCGTACGGCCGCCTTCACGAATAGCGAAGCGAAGACCTTTGTCCATAGCGATTGGGTGGATAAGCTCTACGCCCATCTCAACGTTATCACCAGGCATAACCATTTCAGTACCGTCTTGTAATTGGATTGCACCAGTTACGTCAGTAGTACGGAAGTAGAACTGTGGGCGATAGCCGTTTAGGAATGGTGTATGACGACCACCCTCTTCTTTTGACAGTACATATACTTCAGCGTCAAACTTGGTGTGAGGAGTGATTGAACCTGGCTTAGCTAGTACTTGGCCACGTTGTACGTCTTCACGCTTAGTACCACGTAGTAGTACGCCACAGTTTTCGCCTGCACGACCTTCGTCAAGCAGTTTACGGAACATCTCTACACCAGTACAGGTGGTTTTTTGAGTGTCACGGATACCGACGATTTCGATTTCGTCGCCTACGCGTACGATACCAGATTCAACACGACCTGTTACTACAGTACCACGGCCTGAGATTGAGAATACGTCTTCGATTGGCATTAGGAATGCTTTATCAACGTCACGCTCTGGCTCTGGGATGTAGGTGTCAAGAACGTTAAGAAGTTCTACAACCGCTGGTTGGCCGTATTTTTCTTGTGAGCCTTTTAGGGCTTCAGTGGCTGAACCATGGATGATTGGGGTATCATCACCTGGGAAGTCGTAGTCATTAAGAAGTTCACGAACTTCCATTTCTACGAGTTCTAGCAGTTCTTCGTCATCAACAACATCACATTTGTTCATGAATACGATGATGTACGGTACGCCAACCTGACGTGAAAGCAGGATGTGCTCACGGGTTTGTGGCATTGGGCCGTCAGTTGCTGATACGACTAGGATTGCGCCGTCCATTTGAGCGGCACCAGTGATCATGTTTTTAACATAATCGGCGTGACCTGGGCAATCGACGTGAGCGTAGTGACGTGCTGGGGTGTCATATTCTACGTGTGAGGTGTTGATGGTGATGCCACGTGCTTTTTCTTCTGGTGCTGAGTCAATAGACGCGTAGTCTTTGGCTTCGCCACCAGAGGTGATTGCTGCTACAGTTGCGATGGCAGCTGTTAGGGTTGTTTTACCGTGGTCAACGTGTCCGATTGTACCGACGTTGACGTGTGGCTTTACGCGTTCAAACTTGGCCTTTGCCATGGGTATTTCCTCTTTTTTTGGTGAATCTTTATCAATCAAAGATCGGTGAATAGCTGTTTGACGGCTCATGATGCATACAGAACCATCAAACCGTTGACGCTATGGCTTATCTACTAAAACTGTTTGATCACTTTACGACTATATATATGTGCTCAGATCATGCATTTCAATGCTGCACACATAGGTTTAAGCATTATACGTATTTTTTAATCTAGTGAACATTGCAAGATATTATACATTATCGCTGTTGCACTACTTTATCTCAGTGTAAATCATTAATAATATTGGAGCCTGCCGAACCTAGATGCTTTTATCTTAAATAATTTTGTCTTAGATACTTTTATATAATTACTCATGTATTGATAGCTTGATAAATTGACAGCACTAAAAGGCAACACCTCAGTGTCACCCTTAAATATTATTTGCTACACTGTAATTTATAATTTTCAATATTTTGTAATTTCGATATCGACACGAACTGTTTAAAGATGGCAAAGCAAACACAAGAGGTTTAAACAATAAATGGAGCTCATATTGAGAATTGAACTCAAGACCTCTCCCTTACCAAGGGAGTGCTCTACCGCTGAGCTATATGAGCATGTTTTTAATAACCACAAAAAACAACTTATGGATTTACTAAAAAAAATATCACGATACAGCAATATCAAAACTGACTGTCGTGATGATTTATTGATAATCTTTGCGATGTTGTATATATGGAGCGGGTGGCGGGAATCGAACCCGCGTCATTAGCTTGGAAGGCTAAGGTGTTACCATTATACCACACCCGCAATTACTCTTATTCAAGAAGACTCTAATCGAGAGTCATTAAGTATAAAGAGTATGCTTGGCGCTATGACAAACTTAAAAAAATATGGTGGTGGGAGAAGGATTCGAACCTTCGAAGCTTTCGCGACAGATTTACAGTCTGTTGGGTTTGACCGCTCCCCAATCCCACCTTAGGTTGCTTTAAACAAAAATGGCTTTAGTTTAAGACATATTCATAAAAAGCTACTTTAAGAGATATGGTGCCGACTGCCGGGATCGAACTGGCGACCTACTGATTACAAGTCAGTTGCTCTACCAACTGAGCTAAGTCGGCTTGTTCTCTTAAAGTGGTGGCTATTCTATCAAATTTTTTGAAAGACGCAAGCTCTTTTTTGCCTTTTTTATGATTATTTCAATAAAAAAATATAACTGATTGATTGTAATGATGTTTTTTAATTAAAAAATAGGCGGTTTTTCCACAATAACCGCATACTGTGTTTTTATGACTGGAGCCCCTAGCGAATCCGTAAACCATTACACGCCATTTTTACCGCTTTGACCAACGCCAATGCTTTTTTGTTGGTCTCTTCCCACTCTGCTTCTGGAATAGAATCAGCAACAACCCCAGCGCCCGCTTGGATATGAATTTTACCACGGCGCATCACAGCAGTACGAATAGCAATGGCGGTATCCATGTTGCCATGCCAGCCTAGATAACCCACTGCGCCACCAAAGACGGTTCGACGGACTGGCTCTATCTCGTCAATGATTTGCATGGCGCGTATTTTGGGCGCACCTGATAGCGTACCAGCGGGGAACGTCGCACAAAAAACATCCAACGCATCCTTATTGGGCAATATCGTCCCTTCAACATTAGAAGCAATGTGCATCACTTGCGAATAACGCTCGACAAACATCTTTTCGGTGACTTTGACACTGCCATATTCACAAACGCGGCCAATATCATTACGACCCAAATCGATAAGCATCAAGTGCTCGGCGATCTCTTTTTTATCACTCAGCAGCTCTTCTTCAAGCGCTAAATCTTCCGCTTCATTTTGTCCGCGTCTACGAGTACCCGCCAATGGTCGTACCGTCACTTTGCCATTTTCGATACGTGATAATATCTCAGGGGATGCTCCAATAATGTCGAAACGCTTGTGATCATCGAGGGTATAACCATGCACCAGAAACAGATAAGGCGATGGATTTAAGAATCGTAGGGCACGATAAACTGCTAATGAGTCGCCAGTATAATCGGCTGTCAAACGCTGCGCAGGAACGACTTGCATGACATCGCCTGCTAAAATGTAATCCTTTATTTTATTGACATCATGACAATATTTCTGCGCGCCTGTTTGTGAGGTAAATGTCGGCGTCGGCATTACGGGTGCGCTCAGATTTGGCATTTCTGCCAGTTTTTCTTCAATTTTTTCTAGCTCGCGGATGGCATTGCTATAGCCATCTTCAGTGTGACAATCAGCATAGACGATGATAGATAACGTATTTTCTAAACTGTCAAAAACAATCACGCTCATTGACAGCATCAGCCACATATCCGGCATTGTCATCGGATTGGGGGCGTCTGACAAACCCACGCTTGGCTCGATAACCCTCACCATGTCATAGCCAAAGTAACCTACTAAGCCGCCGCTAAAGCTCGGTAGCGTTGCAATATCCTCGACTGTTGGCATCTTATATTGCGCCATTAGCTGACGGATATAGTCAAACGGCTCAGCGACTGCATCGACATCGGTGTGGTCATTTTTTTTGACGGTCATATTACTATCGGCATACTGCAAAATGAGATCACTACCTAAACCAATCATCGAATATCGAGCCCAACGCTCCCCGCCTACGACAGACTCAAATAAATATGCAGAGCCGTTTAAATCACGTACTTTAGAAAATACAGATACTGGTGTCTGTGCATCCATTAGACGTTTTTTTATCAGTGGAGCATGACTAAAGCCACGGTCTTTAAAAGCTTGATATTCTTCAAAGTTCATCATAATAATGCTCTCTTAACAAAATATTGGCAAAAGATAAAACAGCAGACTGTTAAATAAAATATAGCGTCAACACTCTATTGAATGTTGACGCTATCAAAGTGGCATATTCGTAAGGGTTGCTAGACTATTAGCCGATAGTAGCTAACAATGGGCTAATAATTATACCAAAGCCGCTTGGATTAGAGCATCTCAAACGCACTGGTCAGTACTTAGTTACGCACCGCCCATGTTAAATAACCACAATGCTAACGCAATAATGATGATGGCAATAAACACCCAAATAAACCAACCACCGCTTGGTTTTTTCTCTGCCTGTCCTGCATTGGCTGGATTGCTGATAGTCTGATCCATCGCATTATTACCTTCTGTCCCAACATCACGAGATTGACCTAGATTGGCAGTGCCAGAAAATTGTGCGGTTGCCGCCTGCTTAGCTCGTAGAATGTCGGGATCTGCTTCTTCTTGTAGAGCAGTTTTAGTCGTTTTGTCATGCTCTGATTCAACTGCTGGCTTTTCATGTACAGCTGACTGCTCTACTAATGACGTATCATGAGCAGGTGCTGTCGGTGCCGCCTCTGTCGCTGTGACGGCTTCTGGCTGACTTACAGCAGGTTGTGCATCTATTACAGTTGCAGCGGGGACTGGTGCCGCTTCAGTTGTGTTAGACACGGTATTATCTATAGCCGTTAGGACTTCATCGATGCCCGTTTGTTTCACAATCGGCTCCTGAATCGGCTCCTGTAAGACTGGTTCAACTGTTTCATTAACACTGGTCTCAGCTACCGCTACTGAGTCTGCTACTCTATCCGAGGCTGTATCAACAGGTACTGTCTTCAAATCAGCTGTCACAGGCAGAATATCTTCGACGCCCGTTTGCTTAACAATCGGCTCTTTTACTACTGATTCATGAATAACAGGTTCACTCACCGTCGAGTCTTCGACAGCCTGTGTTTCGGCAGTCGTTTCAGCAACCACTGTCTCAGTCTTAGCCACTGAATCCTGTACTGCTACGGGCGCTAATACATCAGTATCTGTGGCAGCAAGTGGCGCGTTTACCTGAAAGCTGAAACTGGCAAATCCAATGGTATCATTTACCTGTAAAAGGCTCGATGTATTACCTTCGATACGCTGCTCGTTGATAAAGGTACCGTTCGATGAGTCTAAATCTTTGACATACAATCGACCATCTAAGATGCTTAACACCGCATGATTACGCGATACTTGCTTGCTACCAAGTACCACGTCATTGTCGCTGCCACGACCAACAGACAGGCTGTCATTGACCGTCAACGTTAGGTCACCAAGCGCTTCTGTTAAGGCATTAAGTTGCCAAGTCTCTGTGTCGACTGTCGCCTTCATACTATCTGTATTGTTCGTCATGCGGTAACTCCTTATTCTTTTATTAAATTTCAAATGGTTTTAGATAAATCATTGCCAATTTTTTAAGAGATTTTACGATTTTTTTAATATAAACCGTAATAAGTTATGCAATGACTATCTGAACTATTTAGGTATAAAGTGCGGCTTTATGACACCGTCGAGCTTACTGTACGGAATACTAAGTACCGGCATACCATAAGCATATGCGCCGATAGCATAATGCTGATAACGGATATCGATGCCTTTGTCTGTCAGTGTCACATTGTCACTTAAGGTAAATGGCCAGTTTTTCTCATAACTGCTGACATCGTCGTCAACCGTTTTGACCCACGTTTTATAAGCATCATAAGCAAGCGCTTTAAAACGTGATTCCTTGCCTGATTGAAGCATATCCTCAAGCGTGATTTGTTTTTTGGTGCCAAGGTCAAATATTAAGTATTCGCTATAAGGCATGCCATGAGCGCCACCAGTAAAGACATAAGTATTGATTTCAAACAGCTCAAAATCACTGACATGACCTAAATACTCAGGCGTTACCATTAAGCTATAAGCCCATGAACTGCCCTCTGGCATATCTATGAACTGTGAGCTGGCAAAGTCATCAATGGCGGCTTTCACCATTGTCTGATTGGCGTTCGTTTTGATAGGCACAGATTCAGTCGGTTTACTATTGACGACTAAATGATTAATACGCGCATTGGCGATATCATTGATCCAACCGTGATTGGTCTTCAGATATTTGATGTCAATCTCTGGACAGTTATCGCGCTCAACACACTGTGCTTGCACTTTTTTAGGCAGCTCATATTCTAGATAATCCGTGCTACTGATGAGATTACCTGCATTGGCAGGCATCGCGATGTTACCTAGCAGTAAACTGCCGGCAAGCAGTCTCAGCAGACGACTACGACTTGCTGTCATCGATAAATGCGGATTCATTGTTGGCTTATTGATATCAATTTGATTCGCAGCGTTCATATATCCTCTTTTATAAACATAAGATGTTACTTGATATTCTACCGTAACAATTACGATGTATTGTAGGAACACTGTTTGTGTTTTTAGGGTTTTGCTGTCTCCTGCTAACGAATAGCTACCTACCCTCTCTCGTTTAATGCCTAAATCTAAGCTAATAAAAAAGACACGGCTGGCGTGTCTTAAAAGATAAACTAACTCGTGAAACGATGGATTTTAATGCTCACGAGTATTACTAAAAGTGACTTCTGGATAGCGATCTTGCATCAGCTGCAAGTTGACCCGTGATGGGGCAAGATACGTTAAATAACCACCGCCATCTAGCGACAACTGGTCATGGGCTTTGCGTTTGAATTTCGCCAATGCCACTTCATCATCACAATGAATCCAGCGTACGGTGGCAATCGATACCGGCTCAAAGATACACTGTACTTTGTACTCCTCTTTGAGACGATGCGCGACCACTTCAAACTGTAGTACACCAACCGCACCCAAGATTAAATCGTTGTTAATCTGCGGCATAAAGACCTGTGTCGCGCCCTCTTCGCTTAGCTGCTGTAGCCCTTTTTGCAAGGCTTTTGATTTGAGCGGATCTTTTAGAATGACACGGCGGAACAATTCAGGCGCGAAATGCGGAATACCCGTAAAGTTCAGCTCTTCGCCTTCGGTAAAACTGTCACCGATAGAGATAGTGCCATGATTATGCAAACCGATGATATCACCCGGATACGCTTCTTCTAACGCTTCGCGGTCCCCTGCCAAAAAGGTCAGTGCATCGGCAATACGTACATCTTTACCCAAACGCACATGCTTCAGCTTCATGCCTTTTTCATACTTGCCTGAACACACGCGTAAAAATGCAATGCGATCACGATGGCGTGGGTCCATGTTGGCCTGAATTTTAAAGACAAAACCACTAAAATCTGTTTCTGTTGCCGCTACTTCACGCTCATTGGTCGGATGCGACTTGGGTGGCGGTGCATATTTGATCAAGGTATCAAGTACCATATTTACGCCAAAGTTGCCCAATGCTGTACCGAACAATACTGGCGTCATCTCGCCCGCTAAGAACGCCTCAACGCTAAATTCTTCTAACGCCATTTGTACCAGCTCAAGTGACTCTTCGAAAGCATCAAACATCAATTGACCCAAACGCTCACGGATATCTGGATAATCATAGCCCGCGCGGGTCTCAGAGACTGTCATCTTACCGCCATTACCTTTTTCATAAAGGTAGGTCTTGTTTTCAGTCAGATGGTAGACACCAACGAAATCTTGTCCCATACCGATAGGCCAAGTTACTGGAATACATTTAATTTTTAACACTGCCTCAATCTCACTAAGCAGCTCAAGCGGCTCACGAATTTGACGATCCAGCTTGTTAACAAATGAGATGATTGGCGTGTCGCGCATGCGGCAGACTTCCATCAGCTTGATGGTTCGCTCTTCGACCCCTTTAGCCCCATCGACCATCATCAGCGCGCTATCGACAGCGGTCAAGGTACGATAGGTATCTTCACTAAAATCGGCGTGACCTGGTGTATCCAATAGATTGACCACATGGTCTTGATAAGGAAACTGCATGACAGAAGTGGTGATCGAGATACCACGCTCTTGCTCCATACTCATCCAATCTGATGTCGCATGGCGATCAGTCTTGCGGCCTTTGACCTCGCCTACTACCTGAATTGCCTGACCCCATAATAGTAACTTTTCAGTCATGGTGGTCTTACCTGCATCGGGATGCGAGATAATGGCGAAAGTACGGCGTTTAGCCACTTCTTTGTTTAATTTCTTTGGATCTACGCTCATAATTTTTGGCTTCAACCTTAACTTCAAAAAGGCTGTCTTTTAGACAGTAATCTAACTAAATAGAATAAATAATGAGCGTATTGTAGCGGATTTAGCGTCAAGGTGCAGAATTAGCGCATAAAAAAACACTCCCTAGATAGTTAAATAGAGAGTGTTGGTCAGTTTTTTAACACGATGCTTTTTTAAGATTAATAGTAGCGTTTGATTTGTGCGGCCAAGAAATCTCCTGCGGCTTCATTGACTATCGTACAATCCACCACACCGCGAATACTGTTGGTATTCGGATTCATCACACCTTTGGCAACATAATTTGCTTCATAAATAGCATTTTTATCATCCGTGCCATCGTTATATTCGACACCATTGTACTGATAAGCAGGCTGATTCCGGTATTCAAAGAACGTCACTTGTGCCGCTTTTTGCTTATTGCCTATGCCTACACCAAACTCAGAAGTTCTGTAGCCTCTATCATCGCTAAAGCGGTCTTCAGCTGCATCAATCCACTTATCAAGCGATGTATATCCCGTCTTGTTTTTGTCGTTAAAGGCTAAAAACGAGCGTTCGCTCTCGACTACTGGAATATAGCAAACAGAACCTATCGGAAACTCTGCATTGGCTGGAATCTTAGGATAATTATTTAAGTCGGTGAGAATACCGCGACTGTTATTTATGTTTGTACCAGCGCTATAACTGTTTGCCTGCAAGCCTGATAAGTTAAGCGTCTTATAATTGGTTTCGTAGTCTAGCTTGTTATTACTGTCTTTTTCATAGATAGGGCGTTTGACAGTGCGGTTATCAACTTCAATGTTTTTGTTTTCCAGTCGCCCTTCAAAATTGTCTGATAATACCGTTCTGTCCAAAGTATTCAAACCTTGATTACTATAATTATTAACGATATTTTTTATCTTGATTTCACGCTCACCAGTACGGTAGGTCTCATCGATGCGTGCAATAGCGCTATCTTTCGCTTGCTTATCATAGCTATTGTCAAAGCTGGTCAGCGTAATCTTATTACTACCCGAACCATAAATACCATCATCCTCCCCGCCGCAGCCAGCAAGGGTAAATGTTAGCAAAGAAAGTGCAATAGGTAACACCATTGATTTATTCATCGAATAAGACCTTTATTGGTTAGATTTTTTATCATCTATTTTGGTAACTTTATTTTTTACAGCTATATTCCTATATTACATTAATACTTCTGTTACTTATAGCGATTAAGCTTTTCCTGCGATAGTTAAATGCAGCTAAAGATTCTACTAACAGTTCACTTACAAATCCACAGTATATACTTACGACTGACCTATATTGCTCATGCACTGGTTTGTTATGCTGAATCCCTATCAAAATTTAATGCTTGAACATAAAAACTCACAACAAAGGATATGTTATGAAAACACTATATTCCACCAAAGCAACAGTTACTGGCGGCCGTACAGGTAATGCCAGTCTGCAAGACAGTGATTTGACGATTAATATGGTCGCGCCGGGTTCCAGTAAGGACGGTAATAATCCAGAACAGTTATTTGCGATGGGCTATGCAGCCTGCTTTGATGGCGCACTTGCTGCGGTCAAAGGGGCAGAAAAAGCAAAGTTTGACTCTACCACTGAAGTATCCGTAGATTTAATGAAAGGTGAAGGCTTAGATTTTCAATTAGCCGTGAAAATTCATGTCACTGCTGAAAACACAGAGCTATCAGCGGATGAGTTCCAAAAATTGGTCGAAAAAGCCAATAAAGTTTGCCCATATTCTAAAGCGACTCACGGTAATATCGATAGCGAAGTGACTTCAGAAGTGAGATAGATTTTTAACAATAACAATATCGGCTTTATCTATAAGAGAGCTCAGTGAATACTGGGTTCTTTTTTTATGAGCGTCTGTCAGCAGTAGAAATATCATAACTATCGAGAAGTTCGGCAAGGTCTGATTTTATCGTTATAATGGAAGCATCGTTTTATCTGATATTTACTCTATCTGATACCTAATAATAAGTGACCTTTATGACTGACCATATGACCGACTCCTCCGTAGACAATAACCACAACTCGCATCAAGCGCTTGACCCTAAAGCCTTACCAAATTTTGATACCATGCCCAACGTAGCGACTATGGACACCAGTCACGTGGACAAAAATCAGCCACCTTTTATTTTGGTTGATGGCTCTTATTATCTGTTCCGCACGTATCACGCCTTGCCAAAAACCATGCAAAACTCGCAAGGGCTGATAACGAATGCCATCCGTGGCACGCTCAATGCACTGTTAAAATTGATGCGTCGATATCATCCCACCCATATGGCGGTCTGTTTTGATACCAAATCACCGACCTTTCGCCATCATATGTCTGCTGATTATAAGGCGGCTCGTCCGCCCATCGACATAGAGCTGGTGGAGCAAATTCCTTATATCCATCGCTTGGTAACCGCTTTGGGCATTCCACTGTTACGCATCGAAGGTGCAGAAGCGGATGACATTATCGGCACACTGGCGCACCGTGCGGTCGAGCAAGGTCATCATGTGGTTATCTCAACCGGCGATAAAGACATGATGCAACTGGTCAATGACTGCGTCATATTGGAAGACAGCTTCACGGGCAAAGTGACAGACACCCAAGCGGTCATCGAAAAATTCGGTATTAATCCAAATCAAATGATTGATTTTTTAACCTTGATGGGTGACGCCTCTGACGGCATTAAAGGCGTGCCCGGCATCGGTAAAAAAACCGCTAAAGACTTACTCGTTGAGTACGGTGATATCGACAATATGTTAAAGCATATTGGCTTTATTAAAGGACGCGGCGCTAAAGGCTTGATTGAGCATGCAGAGGAAATTCCATTCAATGCCAAACTGGCCACTATCGTCACAGACTTAGATATCGGTCAAGACTGGAATGATTTGAAAATCGATACCAATCCTTGTGCTCATATAGATGAATTGCGCGAGCTGTATAGCGAGCTTGAGTTTAGAAATGAGCTTGCTTCTCTTGACCACCCAAACCATCCAGCCAATGCTAATGGGAACGGCGTACAAAGTGTTGCAAGTAGCCAAGCAGATGCTGAATCACAAGCACAAATCGCTAAATCGCTACAATCAAGCAGTATTGAGAATGTCCAAAACGGCAAACAGCATGATAGAGCGTGGCATACTGTGCTCGACGAACCAGCTTTTGAGAGTCTAGTCGAATTATTAGAGTCTGCGCCGCACTTTGTCATTGATACCGAAACCACTAGCGTCCATTGGCGTCAAGCACAAATCGTCGGTTTGTCTTTTGCGGTACAAGCGCATGAAGCCTATTACATACCACTGACACATGCGCTAGAGGGTGACGAACTGACGGCTAAACAGCTCGACCGCGATAGCGTATTGGCTCGCCTAAAACCTATCTTAGAAAACCCAAATATCGGTAAAATCGGTCAGCATTTAAAATACGATGCGCATATTCTCAGCCATTATGATATCGATTTATTGGGTAGCATTCATGCTCGTCCCAATAATTGGGCGATGGATACCATGCTTGCCAGCTACGTGATTAATGCCGCTATCACTCGTCATGGCATGGATGATTTGGCACGCCATTATCTACAAACCCAAACCATCAGCTATGAAGATGTCGCTGGTAAAGGCGCTAAGCAAGTCACCTTTGATCAAGTCGCCATCGATATCGCTAGCGACTATGCTTGTGAAGATGCTGACATTACTTATCAGCTATTTGAGGTGTTCAGCGTTGAGCTAGCCAATGATGACAATAATACCAAATTGCTCAATGAGCTAGAAATCCCAACCGCCGAAATCCTCTGTCAAATGGAAGCAAACGGCATTTTAATCAAACGCCCATTTTTAAACGAGTTATCAAAGCGCTTCGATGAAGAAATTATCGCGCTAGAAAAACGTGCTTATGAAGTCGCTGGTGAAGAGTTTAACTTAGGCTCACCGAAGCAGCTCGGTGAGATGCTATTTGAAAAACTCGGCGTTCCGGGTGGCAAAAAGACCAAATCAGGTCAATACTCTACTGGTGAAGCCGTACTGTCAAAAATCGATCATCCATTGGTCGATATTACCTTAGAATATCGCGGTCTATCTAAGCTCAAAAGCACTTATACCGATGCGCTTGATAATGTCGCAGATAGCGAAACTGATCGCGTCCATACCAGCTATCATCAAGCACTGACCAGTACTGGGCGTTTGTCTTCGACTGATCCCAATTTACAAAATATTCCGATTCGTACTGCGACTGGCCGCTTGATTCGCCAAGCCTTTATCGCCCCAGAAGGTCGCGTTATTTTGGCGGCGGATTATTCACAAATTGAATTGCGTCTCATGGCACATTTCTCAGGCGATAAAAACTTAACTGACGCCTTCAACGAAGGGTTAGATATTCACGCTGCGACTGCCGCTGAAGTACTTGGCAAGGATGTTGCTGACGTAACCTCGATCGAGCGCCGTAATGCCAAAGCCATTAACTTTGGTCTGCTATATGGCATGAGCGCCTTTGGACTGGCTAAGCAATTGCAAATGAGCCGCAATGAGGCACAAGATTATATCGATATGTATTTTGATCGCTACCCGGGTGTCAAAAACTATATGATCAATACCCGTGCCAGTGCTCACGAGCAAGGCTATGTCGAGACGATATTGGGTCGTAAGCTCTACACGCCTGATATTACTCACAGCAACCGCATGGTCAAACAAGGCGCGGAACGTGCTGCGATTAACGCGCCACTACAAGGCTCAGCGGCTGATTTAATTAAGCTGGCGATGATTGCCGTCGATAAAGTACTGCCAAAAGCGCAAGCCAAAATGCTGCTACAAGTCCATGATGAATTGGTGTTTGAAGTGGATAGTGACAAGGTAGATGAAATTAGCCAACTCATTACCAATGCAATGCAAGAGGTCTTAACGACCACTGCTGTTGAAAAAGGCTGGAACGTGGATTTTGCCGTGCCTTTATTGGTTGAGACGGGTGCTGGCGAGAATTGGGATGAGGCACATTAAGCATTTTTGTAGAATAAAACAGCTCAAGACCTAACGTTTTTATTTTATAGGATATGGGCTGTTCTTTAGATTGCCCATATCATACCCAATCGATAGTATCTAATTCGTAGGAGCTGACGTTGATGACTAAGGATTCCGTTATCAAACAATTATCGACCACACTCATCCTAGCTTTTAGCTTGTCTTTAAGCAATTACGTAATAGCATGCGGATTATTGCCAGGATATAAGTTGTCGAAGGGAGTAAGTTGGGGTGAGCTATGTGACTTTAATGAAGGTTTAGCAAGTGCTCAGAAAGATGGGAAATATGGTTTTATTGATAAACAAGCCAATATCATCGTTCCATTCAGTTATAACTTTACTGCTGAGTTTTCTGATGGACTCGCCATCGTTAAAAAAAATGAACATCATGGATACATCAACAAAAAAAACCAAGTCATTATTCCGATAATATATGATGATGTCAGACCTTTTTCTGAAGGTAAGGCGGCTGTTGAGTACGAGGGTAAATGGGGTGTTATTAATGATACTGGCGAACTTACTATTCCATATCAGTTTGACGAAATCAGGTATTTCTCAGAAGGACTAGCACCTGTAAGAAAGGATGAACTGTGGGGTTATATTGATAGCAGTGGAAAGACTGTTGTACCCTTAAACTATCTGAATGCTGATTCATTTCATAATGGCTTGGCAGTCGTGGCAAAAGAGAATGGTTATGGCATGATAAATAAAGATAATAAAATAATCGTCCCTACGGAGTATGACATGCCTATTTTCATTGATAATTATTACATAGATACTTTTAAGTTTTTGAAAGGCAATAATTTTTATTATTTTGATTCAAATGGTGATCGCTTAGCTGTTAGCAGCTATCTTGACACGATGCCTGAAGTGATACTCGATAGACAAAGATAAATACAGTAACCGCTAAAGATAATAAGAATTTTTCATCTTAACTTTTATCATCTGGCAAGTTAAACATCTGTGTCTGCTCGTTGAACTCTACAATAAAGCTATCTGTACCTTTATCCAGACTAGAGGGTATTGGCTCGTAGTTGTTATCATAAAGACCGTGTTCGTAATTGACAGTGACTTTTAAGGGATAAAAGCCTTGAGTCATAACCCCACCTGTATTGATACTAACATCACTTTCAGCTTCACCATATGACGGTTTACTCATAAGCTCATACGAATAATCTAAATCCAATCTTGCCACTTCTTCGACTTTACCACTTGTCATAGCAGCGTACATACTCCAAGAACAATTGGTTTGACCACCTGCACCGGAGCCACAAAACTTACCTACCCAACCGTACCTATCAGCACCCACTTCTCTTAAATCAAAATCTATCAGCTGACTTCTACCCGCTCCGCCATTTTTTATATAAGGACTGCTTGCAGAGACGACCCAAGAATTGCCTAATTTATAAAGTATAAATAAACCGCCAAGTCCTGGTGTCACTCGTGCACCATCTTCCACCGTATCACCAGAAACCAATACATATAAAGTATCTACTCCCTCGATGTTTTTAAATTCATAATGCTTAGGAGCGAGGCAATAGGTTTCTGAGCCCTCATCATATAAGGTACAACCACGCAACTTATCATAGCTTGAACTGTAATAAACACTCATAATTTTTTCAACAGCTTGCCTAGCATCAAGAGATATTTCAGCATGTGCTGAAGGCAAGACCATCAGAAACAAGCTTACAATGATTAAAACTTTCATATAATAGCGCCTCTATATGTATGTGCTTAACGACCTATGGCATAATACTTTTGTTTGTCCTTTTTAGCTACCCAAAGTAATTGAAGCTCTCCATGATTAAACCAGCAAATCTCAATACCATTACCCTTTACACACTTGCCAGCTTAAGTTTATGCACGCAAGCATGGGCGGATACTACGTCTACCACAGAGCCGAAAGTCGAACCGCTAAAATCTGACACGGCTTCGTTATATCATGATGCTAACTCTAATCGAGATGAAAACCTCAATCAATTTGGTTATCGATCTCAACCTACCGAAACAACTGCCGAGCAGTCTGCTCCATCAGTACAAGGAGCACAAAATTGGACGGACGAACGCCGTGAAGAGGTCCAAGAGCAACTGCATGAATGGGCACACAAAATGGACGGTTGGTTCGGCGAACCGGATCCCAAAAAACCCGCCAAAGCCAGTTTACGAGTTGTACTAGATACCCGCTGGGTCAACGATCCACAATCAGGCAGTGACGTGAGCGTTGAACCTAGGATTCGCGGCCGCTTACGATTGCCAGTGTTAGAAAAAAGATTAAGTCTGATTATCGGTGATGAGGATTTGGATGAAGATACCTTCTTAAAACAGAATGTGACGGGCGATACTTACCAAGCAAGTACCAGTAACCAAGATGGACTCGTCAACAGAAGAAAAACGCGGGAAGACAATGGTTCTATCGCCCTACGTTGGTCACGTTTTAGTCATGAGGTTGAGCAGCAGTTAGGGGTCAAAACAGATATCGATGTCGGGGTTCGCTCGCTCGATGACTTATACGTAAAAGTGAGCGCCGATAAAGACTGGTATGACAATAAAAAATGGACTGTCACTAGTGATAGTTACTATCGTTATGGACTCGATAGTGAGCACTATGCAAAAGGCGGGCTAAATCTGCAATATGGCACAAATGCTGAGCGGTTCATCAATAATCGCACCGCCATCCGTTATCGCAATCAAGACAATGAAGAAAGCACAGTCTGGAGCAACGACCTCAGACAAGTGCACTATTTGGGCAATGAAAAACAGTTGGCTTATGGTGTCTCTACTGGCGGTTACTTTGACCATGATAAATCAACATTAAACAGCTATGGCCCTGCTATAAGCTACCGCCAACCTGTCTGGCGAGAGTGGCTTTATGTACAAACAGAGCTAAATTATTACAATGATAAAACAGCGGATAAGGACCATTACCCGTCAGCATTATTACGGATGGAAGCCTTATTTTAACCCTACTATCTATTGAATTGGTTGTATCATCATAGGTATAAATAGCCGATAGCAATGTGCACAACAAAGAGCATTTGTTTGCTTGTATTAACAATGACATATGACTCATTAGTTATATTAAATAACGTTATAGCGCTGACATTGGCGTTATAATAGCGGTCTATTACGTTACCTGTAATTAAATAAATTTCGGTCTAAAGTGAGCCTTTGTGCTCACTTTTTTTATTTTAAAAAATCAGGAGGTTTTTATTTTGAGTTCAGATGGCATCATCGAAATCCCTGGCATTATTATTTTATTCGCCTGTCTGCTACGTTGCGTGCAGTATTTACGACAGAGCTCTGCCACAAATACGTTTAAACAGATTCGAGCTTTTTGGTTGGCAGCGGTGCTGGTATTCTTTGCTGTGATACGCCGTGAGTTAAATTATCTACCAGACTTATTGGTTCCCACTGACTTTATGTTGTTCAGCCATTCTTATGACTGGTGGGAAGACCTCGTCCTGACCATCGTTTATGTGCTGATCGTTGGTTTATTGGCTTATTCATGGCGTTATCTTTGGTCAATATTAAAAAAAGTACCCGTTTCTTTGTATTTTAGCGTCGCCGCCTTGGCATTATTAGAATATATGGGCGAAAACGCCATTATGATTCCCGAAGCTTTTGGCGTCATCACAGAAGAGCTGTCAGAGACTGCTATTTATGGCATTGCCTTGATTTATTTGTGGCGCTTAAACTTAAACGAGTACGACTGTCAAGCAGAAGAGACGAGCGAGCTGCATTGTCAAACGGCTTCACACTAACGCAGAGTGTCTCTGCTAACAGTGATAACTGCTCATTATATTAATTACCATGCGCTCTACATCAATAGTTATACTCTCTAGCAAAATACATTTAGACGAATTTGTTATACTATAGTCGGTTCAATTTAAAAACAGTACAAAGCAACCGAGTGTAGATGTATATTTAATACTTCAAGCGAGGCTAACGCAGTAATATTATTATAGTGGAATGACTATAATAATAAGTCCGAGGGATAAGCATCCTAATATACGACCTCGATTTACTCATGATTAATAACGATTAAGTCACTTATTATGAATATATTGATTACAGGCGCATCACGTGGTATCGGCTTGGCCACCGCCAAAAGGCTGGCGGAAAAAGGTCATCATATTGGGTTATTTGCGACCAATACTGCCACACTTGAAAGCGCCATTAAAGACAAATCTTTTAAGAAAGCCGTCAAACAACAGCGTATTATTACAGGTCAGCTGGATGTCACCCAGCCTGATTCGTGGGACAATGCGATCAAGCAAATGATTGAACATTTCGGTGGTATTGATGTACTCATTAATAATGCTGGGGTGCTGGTCAGTGGCGCATTACCAACGACCAATCTAGATGAGCAATTGGCTTTAATTGACGTCAACTGTAAAGGTGTTTTGATTGGCTGTCATAAACTGGCGCCTTATCTGGCTGATAGCAAAGACGGCAAAATTATCAATGTGTCCTCTGCTTCTGCTATCTATGGTCAACCCGAAGTTGCGACTTATGCGGCCAGTAAGTTTTTTGTGCGAGGTCTCACAGAAGGCCTTAATATTGAGTACGAAAAATTGGGTATCAAGGTGATCGATGTGATTCCGCTGTGGGTCAAATCTGACATGACTGCCGATATCGAAGTGACCAGTATGGATCGCTTGGGCATCCATCTAACGGTCAACGATGTCGCCAAAACATTGTGTAAATTGACGACCAGTCCCAATCGTAAACTCAAAAGTACGCATTACTCTGTGGGCATGCCAGCAAAACTCTTTCAAGCAGTCTCGCAAGTCACGCCAGATTCTGTAATCCGCTGGGTCAATACCAAGGTTGGTGCTTAATAACAACATCACCTATTCGTTATACTGTTATTAACCGGTAACGCTTATTTAATATACAACCACACTTACGGCTGCTCAATATGAGTAGCCGTTTTGCTTGCCTCACGAATTTTTATGGCTTGCTCAGTGGTCTTATCGATAAAAGCATTGTTGCTGATAACCGTTTCTTTTATCGCCCCTGCTGCGCTGTCTTCCCGAATTTCAGAACCAACGCTAATCGGTAAGTTCACATCAGCAGCGAATTGATTACCAGCTATTAGCGTGCCATCGTCCTCCACGATAATGCCCTGCTCGACTTGCTCAAATCGATTATCGATGATCTGATTGTCCTTAGCGCTGTCTAAATGATAGCTGGCAAATGGCGTTTGCTTCAGCAAATAAGCACCGCATTCAAAACCTTTTAGATTGCGCGACTGTCTTGACGCCACCCAAACCCCGACTGGCTCGTCGTTAAAAGTATTGCCACGAATCATATTGTCACGGCTCGACTCGGTACGCTTAAAGTGATTGCCACGCGCCCGATCATCAGCATGCTCAAAGCAATTGCGATACAGCAAAATACTGCCTGCCCCATTATGGATAAATTGATTGTTTTCGATACGGTTATTGCTCGACGAATCCACGGCAATGGCCTCACGATTGGGCTTAAAGGTACGGAAACCATTACCGACAAACACCGAATTTTGAATCACATTATCGCGGCTACCAAATTCTAAATATAGCCCAACAGTACCTGAGTTTTGAATACGTACTTTATCAAAGCTTACGCCATGCACATGATCGCCGACGAACATGCCACTATTGATACTGTTTTGACTACTCACATTAATCACACGAATATCGCTTGGTGCAAGCGCACGATTGGCAGCAGGGTCTATCAAGCCGCGCGCATAACGCTGATTGGGCTGGCTATATTGGCGAATATGTAACGCATGACCATAGCCATCCACATGACAATTGGCAACGGTAATATCTTCGATAGCACTATCTGTTTTGGGCTTAATCATAATTGCGCTAACCTTTGATGCATCATCAGCGCGAGTACTGAGTAGTGCGCCCTGACAGTCGAGAGAGCTGTGCGAATCATTCAACTCAAAGCGTATCGACTTGGCTGTCAAATCACAGCTTGCACTGAGTACGCTGTGACCTTTTACCTTAACTATTTGCTTCGGCGTTAATTGTGCGCAGTCTATGATTGTCGTGGCTTTTGGCAGTTTGGCATCGATAATTAACGGCTGTTTTAAATCAGCCTTATCCAAGCTGCTATGGGCGCTGCTACCAGAAAAAGGTACACCTTCACAAGCCGTCAAACCTATTGTGGCACTGATTAAGGATATTGTGACGAACAACCTACTACTTGATACCATCGTATATTTCCTATTTTTATGTCTATCTTGTACTTGTCTTACATTTTTTGAACATCCTGTGACACCTTACTACTATTAGCAAGCGTCATAACACGTCACAATGTTTTTAATAAAGTCACAATGCTTTTAATAAATAAATCTTAATAAGTAAAATCAGTCACATCCATTAATAATAACTATCAATAATAAGGAAACCATGATGGACCATTCAAAAAGCCCATTACCAGAAGCAATGGATCACATTGAAGGTGATACGGACATCAATAATAACAGCCAAGAAATTGATTTGGCTGACCCTATGTTGCATACCATTGATAATGATGATGTCATTGACAATAGCGCAGGATTCGACAACTCACAAGCCGGAAGTGATGCAATTCAAGGGCTAACCCCTATCCATCATCAAAATATAGACGAATCGCGAATCGATGAAGTATTAGTGGACGATAATTTGGATGACAGCGATTACCCAGATATTGTCGATATCGCTGATAGAGATGCGGCGGAACGTAGTAATGATGACGATTTTTAACCACGCTCTTTCATGATAAAAAAGCTTTCAAACAATAAAAAAGCACGCTCGATATAATGGGCGTGCTTTTTTATTGTGCCTACTGTACTTCTGATACTAGGGTCTGTTAAACAACCAACTATAGCGCTGACAATGGCTGATCTGTCCAAACGTCTCGGTAACTGGTGTAGTAGGTAATCATACCTATTGGAAGCAGTGCTAACATACCTAGTCCTAGTGTAAAAACTACCATCAATATCATTATTATAGGAGCAATTAACCAAAAAACGAAAAATGGTAAGATATTTTTTAAACATCCTTTAAAACTCATTTTCATTGCCTGAACAGGCTCAATGTTGTGAAGCACAATTAAAGCAGGTGCAAACCAGATAGCCATAAGTACAGGAAATAATAGTACAAAAACCAATAAAACACCCAATACCATACCTGCAATCGCAACGTCACTTGACTCCTGAGCTAAAGACAAAGCCATACCACCGAATATAATCAGCATAGGTATCATTGCAACAATAACAGCTACTAAATACAAGACGAATAAAATAACTAATGGCTTGAGATGCGTATAAAAAGCTGAAAAAAGATGGTCAAACCTCAGCTCATTACCTATAGCTTGATCGGCACAACCTTTTATTATTCCACCAACAAAAACAAAGGAAAGAAAAGGAAAAATGAAATTTATCACGGGTACGCTACTACCAATCATAGCAATGATTAAATAAACAACACCAATAGCTAACCATAATAAAAATTGATCTTTAAATATTGCAAATGCTTTGGTAATCCAACTTATACCCCATCCTGCTTGGCACATTCGAGGTTCTACCAATAACTGCGGTAATAGGCCGCCATACTCGTCAGTGGGCGGTAAGTTCGGTGGTTGACCGTTAGGTTTTTGTAGAGACACAGAGGGTTGTGAATAATTGGAGCTGGACATATTTATCCTCAAAAATAAAGTTAAGCAAACGTAAAATTAACAATGACAATAAAAGTTTATTTGGCATAGTTTTACATATCAGTCACCAAAAATCCCAACTTTATTCCATTTTAATAAAATTCACTAAAATCATTTAGTCAAAAAAATACCGAACATGATGTCCGGTATTTTTTATGATTTACAAATTCAATTAATCAAGCCCAACCATCTAGCGTTCCCGCCCAGCCTTTGACCAATGGCGCACTGAGCGCTTCGAGCAAATCAATGTGCGCCTCATCCAAGTTCAATGCGGGAATATAGTGATATTCTTGTCCACCCGCGTGAAGAAAGTTTTCACGATTTTCGATGGCAAGCTCCTCTAGCGTTTCCAGACAATCAGCAGAAAAAGCCGGACTAATGACTTGTACCGAGCGCACACCTGACTTGCCCCACTCTTCTAATACCACGTCGGTATAGGGCTTGACCCATTCTTGCTTGCCAAAGCGTGATTGAAAACTGATAATCCATTCGTTATCCTTTAGACCAAGCGCGTGAGCCACTTGTGCAGCGGTACATTTACAACGCTTAGGATACGGATCACCTTTATCAGCATAAGGCTGCGGGATACCGTGGAAGCTAAACATCAACTTATCAGGCTTGCCATGCTCTGCTTGAAATCGGCGAATCGAATCAGCCAATGCTTGAATGTACAGCGGATGCGCAAAGTAATCTTTGACAATAGTATAGTTCGGCAAATTACGCTGCTTTAACGTCCACTTTGTCAACGCATCATAAACAGCACCTCCAGAGGAAGCGGAATACTGTGGAAATAATGGCAAGATAACAAAGTGATCAACGCCTTCACCGCGCAAGGTATCCATCACATCAGGCAAACCAGGATTGCCATAGCTCATCGCCGGATGGACAGAAACCCGAAATGGTGCGGCACTATTTGCAAGCCGTGGTTCTAATAGCTCCACTTGGCTCTTTAGTATCTTACGAATCGGTGAGTCGCCTTCCCAAATACTGGCATAGGCTTTTGCCACACGTTTAGGGCGGCTTGGCAATACAAACAAATTGAGAATAATCGCCCACAAGAATTTTGGAATCTCGATGACACGGGGGTCAGACAAAAACTGTTTTAAGTAACGACGTACGGCAGGCGCTGTTGGCTCATCTGGCGTACCTAGGTTCACTAATAGGACGGCAATACGGGGAGGCAGTTCAGGTTTCATAGCAGCACTATTTTATTATTAGGTTAATTAAAGAAGAATATGCGATAAAAGATTATTAAGTCATGATTGATTGAATGCTTTGTTAGTGTAGCATTTTATCCATTAATAACGCATGGTAAAAGTACACTTATACAATTTGATACTTAGTTGCTATTTATTGATAGTCAGCAATCATTGATTCACCCTAACCCTTCTCTACCTACCACCCATCGTCCCTAAGAACCATGCTTAAAAGGCTATGCTCAAAAGACTCGCTCGACGGTTGTACTCCTACGCGCATCACCATACAATAGGCAAGCACATTGTAAGAAAAACATTTAGAAAACAGTGTCGGCAAAGCAGTATTGGCAACACTGCCTATCGACAGTTTGCCCTTTTTATTTTATTGATGATTGTTGTCTTGCGAGGTAGCTTTGAACGCACGCCCTAATAATACCAGTGACCAGTCCCCGACAGATACGCTTCATTCGGCGAGCTTAGTTAATCCTGTGGACTCAGTCGGTTCAGTCGGCATTATCACGCCTCAGATTTTTCATTTCGCTGAGCCGTTGACGTTAGAATGTAATCGTACTTTGCCATCGTTTGATTTAATCATCGAAACTTATGGCACGCTAAATAACGACAAATCAAACGCGGTACTCATTTGCCACGCCCTATCCGGCAGTCATCACGCGGCAGGTTTCCATAGCGATGATGATAAAAAGGCTGGCTGGTGGGACAATATGATTGGCCCTAATAAAGCGATCGACACCAATCGGTTTTATGTCGTATGTGTCAACAACATCGGCAGCTGTTTCGGCTCTACCGGTCCAACGACCATTAATCCTGACAGTATCGATTCAGACCAGAATAATGTAAACAAAAACAGTTTAGACAAAGAAAGTTTAAACAAAAACAATCCAGCCAGTGAACTGCAAGTTTATGGCCCTGACTTTCCGCTCGTGACCATCAAGGACTGGGTAAAAACCCAAGCGATGCTGTCAGATCGTCTTGGTATTGATGTTTGGCATGCCATTGTTGGTGGTTCCATGGGTGGTATGCAGGCGCTGCAATGGTCAGTTGATTATCCAAATCGGTTGAAACGCTGCGTGGTCATTGCCAGCACGCCAAAGCTCTCAGCACAGAATATCGCCTTTAACGAAGTGGCGCGGCAGTCGATATTGTCTGACCCTGACTTCAAAGAGGGACGCTATTTACAAGCAGGCACCTACCCTCGTCGCGGGCTAATATTGGCTCGGATGGTTGGGCATATCACTTACTTAACCGATGACGCGATGAAGGCGAAATTTGGTCGTGATTTAAAGTCTGGCAAATTTATGTATGGCTACGATGTTGAGTTTCAAGTGGAGAGCTATTTACGCTATCAAGGCGAGCGCTTTAGCGAAAATTTCGATGCCAATACTTATTTGCTCATGACAAAAGCCTTAGATTATTTTGATCCAACACGTGATTATCCATCAGCCATGGCAACAGATTCGACAGAATCAGCAGCACAGCTTAAGGACTCGATTGCCACATCAGTGGAATCTAGTAAACAAAGCACGCAACCTGCGTTAGAAGATACGGTGGCAACGATAGATGAAAGTGAACAGAATCGTCAGCAAGAGCTGTCTGCGCTCAAAGCCGCCTTTGCCCATACGCAATGCCAATACCTAGTGGTCTCATTTACCACGGATTGGCGCTTTGCGCCGGAGCGCTCACAAGAGATTGTCGATGCGCTGATGGCGACTGGCAAACCAGTTAGCTACATCAATGTCGATGCGCCGCATGGTCATGATTCTTTCTTATTTGATATTCCTCGTTATATGGGTGCCGTCCGAGGATTTTTGACTGCGCCATTTATCACCGACAGCAAATCAAAACAACCAGCACAAAGCACAAATCAAAGCAGCCAGCAAAAAGCAGGAGCGCGCTCATGAGAATGGATCATCAATTGGCTGAGCGCTGGATTGCGCCGCACTCACATGTACTGGACTTGGGCTGCGGCAATGGTGAGCTACTCGCGCATTTACAACAAAATCGCGGCGTCACCGGCTACGGACTTGAGATTGACGAAGAAAAAATCAACGATGGTATCGCCAAAGGCTTATCTATTATCGAGCAAGACTTGAATGATGGTCTGGCACGTTTCGCTGATAACAGTTTCGACACCGTCGTCATGGCACGGGCGCTGCAAGCGGTGAAATCGCCTGATGTGCTCTTACTTGACATGCTACGTGTTGCTCGCGAAGCCGTCATCACCTTTCCCAATTTTGCTCATTGGCAAAACCGCATTCATTTAGGACTTAAAGGGATGATGCCTGTCTCAGAGGCATTGCCTTATGAGTGGTATAACACCCCAAACATTCATCTGTGTACGTTTAAAGATTTTGAGCAGCTTTGTGCACAGCATGATATTCATATCGTCAACCGCTTTGCCGTCAGCGATTCTGAAAAAGGTCATACGCCACTTATGAAAGCATTGATACGCCAAGCACCCAACCTATTGGCAGACGTCGCTATCTATCGTGTCACCAAACAAAAACCTGAATAATAGGTTTATCTACTTGGGGCGTATCTTTATTTTAAAAATGGTGATAAAAATGAGATAAATTGCCGTCAAACAAGGAAAGTAGCGCAAATAATATCGAGATATTGCTAAACTATTTGACGATGTTTGGCAAAATTTAACCATTTTTGCCCATTTAGAAGATAATCGATTGAATTGAAGACACGCCCTAGCATTGGTTGAAAGCAATAGCATGGCTCATAAATACAAATTTTAACCTCAATAGCTGGTTAACTTATTCTTACGCCTAAGTAACCCTATGATTTTATTGAGGACAATGAGGTATGAATAAGCATTAAATCATGTAATTAGTATTTGAGTTTCGTAAGTTTGGGTGTTAAGCTAGCAAAATAGTGTCAATCGCACCCTGATTCTGACCGTTTATCGGTTCGATTAAAGGAATTTGCCACAACACATCGATTAATTATATTGCTAATAATTAGGTAAGTTGGTATCGCAAGATTTCACCTAATTGTTATCGCCGTCTAAACCCTTTTAGCGGTGCAACTTTTTTTGCTTATTAACTGCCTAATTTTGGAGCTGCTATGAAATTATTAAAAGCTGCGTTGTTTACTGCCTTATTTTCTTGTGCAGGTCTAGCAAACGCTGAGTTAATATCAAACGTGCCACTTGATACGTCACGTTTTGAGCTAATGCCAGTCAGTGAGCTGTCTAACCGCGCTGCCCAAGGTAACGATCACGCTCAGTTTTATTTAGCCAAGCGCTTACAGAAAGGCGAAGGTATTGCAAAAAATACCCAACAAGCTATTCAGTGGTATACCAAAGCGGCTCAGCAAGGCGTTGCCCCTGCTCAGTTGAATCTTGCCATCATGTACTTGCGCGGTGAAGGTGTGCAGCCTAATTTGCAACAAGCGAAAGTTTGGTTAGAAAAAGCGGCAATGCGCGGCGATAACCGTGCCAGCTATACGCTTGCATTGCTCGATGAAAAGCAAAAAAATCTCGTCGATGCTTATAAATGGTACGATTTGGCTGCCCGTGACGGTATGCTCGATGAAAAAGTACGTAACAAAGCGCGCGGTAAAATTGGCCAGTTGGCATTGAACTTATCCAGTTCAGACATCGCTAGCGCTCGTAGCAAAGCGGATACTTGGTTTCAGAGTAAGTAAACTCTAATTTTGCTTTACGCAGTGAATATGAAAAAAAGCTCAGTATCTTACTGGGCTTTTTGTTGTCTATCTTTATTATTATAATCACCACCTATATCTTTCTTAAGAATGATAAAACCTCCAAAACTTCCCTAAAATTTGCTACACTACGCCCGCATTAGTCAATTCCACAATTGCACTAGTGTTATGAATCTTACTAATTAGTTTCAACCGTTAATTTTAAAAAGCACCTTAAACCCAACGCACTAGGTTTGCGACCTAGCCAGCAGGAGAAAAACATGAGTACCCTTCAAGACCATAATATAGATAGCAATATCCAAAACAGCACTGTCACCGACAACAAATCAACCCCTGCCTACGATAGCGTCACCAATAACATCGTCGTTGCCGCTCTATATAAGTTCACGCGTTTTGCTGACTTTGAGCAATACCGCGAGCCAATTTTAAATAATATGCTCGATAATGATGTCAAAGGCACGTTATTGATTGCTAATGAAGGCATTAATGGTACGATTTCTGGCACACGCCAAGGTATTGATAACGTCCTTGAGTATCTGCGCAGTATCGAAGCGATTGGCAGCTTTACCTTTAAAGAATCTTATACCGATGCTCAGCCTTTTTATCGTACCAAAGTGAAGCTCAAAAAAGAAATCGTTACCATGGGCGTTGAAAATATCGACCCATTGCAATCAGTTGGACGCTATGTAAAACCAAGCGAATGGAATGCGTTAATCTCAGACCCTGACGTCATTCTTATCGACACCCGTAATGATTATGAAGTTAAAATCGGTACGTTCCAAAATGCCGTCAATCCAAATACCGAAACGTTCCGCGAGTTCCCAGAATACGTCGCAAAAGAGATGGATCCAGCCAAACATAAAAAAGTCGCGATGTTCTGTACTGGTGGTATACGCTGTGAGAAGTCTACTGCTTATATGCGTGAGCAAGGCTTTGAAGAGGTGTATCACTTAGAGGGCGGCATCTTAAAATATCTAGAAGAAATTCCAGCCAGCGACTCTATGTGGCAAGGCGATTGCTTCGTTTTTGATAACCGCGTGTCGGTCAATCATAACTTAGAAAAAGGCAACTATGAGCAATGCTTCGCCTGCCGTATGCCCATTACTGTCGATGACATGCAAAGCCTTGCTTATATCAAAGGTGAGTCTTGCCCGCATTGTATTGATAAAGCAACGGATGAGCAAAAAGCCAGATTTCGCGAACGTGAGCATCAAATGCAGTTAGCAAAAAAACGTGGCGAAGCACATATTGGTAGTGATGTGATTGATGTGATTGAGAAACGCAAAGCCGCTAAAATCGAAGCACGTCGTCAAGCAGAAGAAGCCAATAAAGCTAACGCTGAATAAATTTAAGCTTGATAAAAGCAAAAAAGGACGCCCCAATCAAATTTTTGATTGGGGCGTCCTTTTTTGCTTTATTAGTATTAACTTACGGCTTATTTAGCACGTAATATGGCTTAGCTACCGCGGTAAGTGCTATAGCCGTATGGAGACAAAGTGATTGGCACATGGTAATGGTTATCGCCTTCGATATTGAAATTGACTTCAACATATGGATAGAAAGACTCTAGACCTTGATTTCGGAAATAAGGAGTCGTCTCAAAAATCAACTTATAAGTACCATCATGCTCAACGCCGTCTTGATTCGGTAAGAAGTTGCCGATACGACCATTATTATCAGTCTTTTGCGCATTAAGCAATTTCCAGCTACCAGTTTTCTCTTGCATCATCAGTTTTACATTGACGTTTGGTGCTGGTTTGCCTGTACTAATGTCTAAAATATGACTAGATAATTGATATTTATCTTGATCACCAGCAGCATGGCTAGCCGTTGCAGTCATAGCTAATACGCTACCAAATGCAGCTGCCTTGAGTAAGTTTTTTTTCATGAATCATCCTATTCAGTCAATTGTATGTGTTAAATGAATTATCTTCTTCAGCAAGCTATTTACCATTTTTAAGTATGCCTGTCCGTAGAAAATAACCGTGATTTACCTCAAAAACATAGTTAATCATGTTGTTCATTAAAAATATATTCATCATTATAGGCTTAATGTACTGGTGTAGTTTAGATTGTTAATAAGACCGTATAATTAAGATAATGTTAACTTATATAAAAATGAGTATAGTGAATGTAAAACTTACATTCGCTATAATTCGTGTTACTCATAAATAAAAAGCATCAATGCCATGATTGAACATTGCAATTGCTTGATTTAAGACAAAAAAATAGCAGACCATCTGAATGATGGTCTGCTATTGCTAGGCTAAAAATAATGTTTGCATGCAAATATTATTTAAAACAAAATACGCACGCGAATCGTCTCTTCTACGTCTTTTAACTGATCTAGCGCGGCAGTTGAATCATTGTAATCAACATCCATGACCAAATAACCGACATCACCTTCTGTCATCAGGCTTTGTGCTAGGATGTTAATTCCTGCTTCTGCAAACAGACGGTTGATCTGAGACAACACGCCTGGCACGTTTCTATGGATATGTAATAGACGATGCGAGTTTTCTTTGAATGGAATAGAAACTTCTGGGAAGTTCACGGCTGTCGCTGTGTCACCTTGGTCAGAGTATCTAACAAACTTATCAGCGACTTCAAGTCCGATATTGGCCTGTGCTTCTTGAGTTGAGCCACCAATGTGCGGCGTCAAGATGACGTTATCAAATTTACGCAGTGGTGATTCAAACTCTTCATCAGCTGATTTTGGCTCTTTCGGGAATACGTCGATCGCCGCGCCCAGTATTTTACCAGATTCAAGCACAGCGGCTAAATCATCAATCTCTACGCAAGTACCACGAGCGGCATTGATAAAGTAACTGCCGTCTTTCATATGGGCGAACTGCTCAGCTTTCATCATGTAGCGGGTGCTTGGTACATCAGGTACATGCAAAGTCACGATGTCAGCCATTGATAGTAGCTCTTCTAAGCTACCTACTTGTACCGCATTACCTAGTGGCAATTTGGTCACAGCATCATGATAAATGACTTTCATGCCAAAGCTTTCTGCTAAGACAGACAGTTGCGAACCGATAGAACCATAACCGACGATACCGATAGTCTTACCACGTACTTCATGTGAATTGGTCGCAGACTTGCCCCAACCGCCACGATGTACGGTCGCGTTCTTTTCAGGAATGCCGCGATATAGCATGATGGCTTCGGCCAATACCAGTTCAGCCACCGAACGGGTATTTGAGTATGGCGCGTTAAAGACGGGAATACCCAAATCACGAGCGGCGTCTAAGTCTACTTGGTTGGTACCGATACAAAAGCAGCCAATACCGATGAGCTTGTGCGCGTGCTCAAGTACTTCACGTGTCAATTGCGTACGCGAACGGATACCGATAAAGTGAGCGTCTTTAATTTTTTCGATCAGCTCATCTTGATCTAATGCGTGACTGATATTCTCGATGTTATGATAACCAGCTCCTTCCAATACTTTTAAAGCATTGTCATGTAGACCTTCAAGCAATAAAAACCGGATTTTGTCTTTTTGTAGTGATAACGCCATATGAGAACTGTCCTATAATTGTCTTGTAAAATTATCTGAGGGATAATCTGTAGTCGAAGCCGTTTAAAGTAGGTACAAAGTAACCAAGCGCAAACCATACACTGAGTACATTAAATGAGGTTAACGTCGTAACCACTTACCAATGCTTTAACTATAGGGTGGGTGAAACGAAAACAGTCTGGATATCTTACACAAAATTGGGCGGCGATGTTAGCAGATTAGATGAATTATTGGTTATCAAGCCTGAAAACTTTTTATGCTATAGTAAATCATGCTGTTCGACGTTTATTAAACTATTTTTTGCCATTTACCGCCATATAAGCACGCAGCATGACATCTTTCTATCATTGCTTTACTGGCTCACTTATAATCATATAAATACGTACTATATAAACATACCTATGTGGCTATGTTTATATCCATTTAGCGATATAATAATCCCCTTTAGGCATAGCGCTTACGTTTATACCGAGATTTGACCATGACTTCTTTATCTAGCCAAAGCACCTCTGCAACCCATACAGCTGCTGTTCAAACTATTTTAAGCACGCTCATTGATGCCCATCAGTTTGACGCCAGCCAAATCAAAACCGACCCTGAGAGTTTAGAACATTGGGGCAAGGACTGGACCAAGCACTTTGCCCCTGCCGCTGCTGCTATTCTCTTTCCAAAGACCACTGAGCAAGTACAAGCCATCGTATTGCTTGCCAATGAGCACAATGTGGTGTTAACGCCAAGTGGCGGTCGTACCGGTTTGTCAGCTGGTGCTGTCGCCGCCAATGGCGAGATTGTCGTCAGTATGGATAAAATGAACCGTATCGGACAGTTTTATCCAGCCGATCGAATAGTTGAAGTCGAAGCAGGCGTCATTACTCAGCAGTTGCAATCATTCGCAGAGTCTAAAGACCTCTACTACCCTGTCGACTTTGCCTCAGCTGGCTCAAGTCAAATCGGTGGCAATATTGGCACCAATGCAGGCGGTATCAAAGTCATACGCTATGGCATGACTCGTCAATGGATTATGGGGCTGACAGTGGTCACTGGTAAAGGCGATATCTTGCAGCTCAACCGCGGTATGGTCAAAAATGCTACGGGTTATGACTTACGCCAATTATTTATCGGTAGCGAAGGCACACTTGGGCTTGTCACCCACGCGCAAATCAAGCTTGAGCGTCAGCCGCAAGACTTAAACGTCATGGTACTGGGCATGGACAGCTTTAATGATGTCATGAATGTGCTATCAGCCTTTCAAGCAAAGATTGATTTGACCGCTTTTGAGTTCTTTGATGATGTGGCGATTGATAAATTGATGGCACATGGTCAAGTACAAGAGCCATTTGAATCGCGCACCAAATTTTATACGCTATTAGAGTTCGAAGCGCCATACGAGCCGATCATGGATAAAGCCATGGCGATATTTGAAGAATGCATGGAGCAAGGTTGGGTCGTCGATGGTGTCATGAGCCAGAGCTTGGCACAGGCTGAAGAGCTGTGGAAGCTGCGTGAATACATCTCTGAGACCATCTCAGTATTTACGCCTTATAAGAACGATGTATCCGTACTAATAAGCTATGTCCCTGAGTTTATCACCGAGATTGATCACATCGTCAGCAGCAACTACCCTGACTTTGAAGTCTGCTGGTTCGGTCATATTGGCGATGGCAACTTGCATCTTAATATTCTAAAGCCTGAAGACATGAGTAAAGATGATTTCTTTGCAGAGTGTCAAATCGTCAACAAACACGTGTTTGAGACGGTGCAAAAGTATGGCGGTTCGGTTTCGGCTGAGCATGGCGTCGGTATGACTAAAAAGCCTTATTTACAATATAGCCGCAGTGAGACTGAGATTGAGTACTTACGAGAGGTAAAAAAAGTCTTTGATCCGAATAACATTATGAACCGTGGCAAGATTTTTGATATGTAAGTGCTTATTCAATGATTAAGCTCATAATTAAAATGGCATAAAAAATGACGCTAAACATTGATATTTAGCGTCTTTTTTTTGTCTTATAAAAGTGATTATTTATAAAAATAACAACACTAGCGCTACCACTAATAACACACTTAAAAAACCTTGAACGATTAAAAATGCTTGATGCGGGGCGGCGATATGACGAAACATGTTGCCCAGTGCATTATAGGTAATACCAGCCGCTTTAATATGTGGCGGCGTATCAAAGGTTTTGATGATTTGTAAAAAATTCTCGGTACGATCAGGCGACCAATTATGCGGCGCAAATGGCAAATATAGCGATAACTGTGCGGCTTGCTTTTTGCTCGCTGGTGACCATAACCAACGCTCTAAAAATAATAAGCGCATACGCCAATCCGCAAAACGGCGATGTTCTATCGTCTGTAACAGCAATATTTCAGTATTCTTATGGCGCTTATCCGCAAATATGCGTTGCTTTAAGGCAAATACGTGCGCTTTCTCACCTTCGATGCATTGCAAAAAATGACCACTACCATAACATAGAGTACCTGTAATGCCATGCTGTTGATTATAGTTACGCGCATGACATTCTACTTCATCAAATATAGAGGCGCTTAAACGTGAGACAAGCGTCAAACTACTAACATACACCAATTGAACCAGCGCTGAGTCTTCTATCTCATCCCAGCTACTGACTCTATTGTTGTGACTTGAGGGCATAATAAAACAATCCTAAAAAGCCGATTAAATACGGCTAAACAAAACAAACACAACGACGCCCCAATAAAAAAAGACAGCGACTCACAAAAACGTAGCAAATAGTTACCACGTTAAACTGTCATTACTTGAGTAGCTTGTTATGATAACCAGCAAAACAAATAGACCAAAACCAAATATAGTCAGTTCTTTTTAAATAAGATACAATCGTTTTAAAACAAGCGAAATGGCAGAATAACAAATGACCTATTCAGCAGATTTTCGAGCACAAGTGATTAAAAGTGTCAAAAACAAAGACATGAGTATCCGTCAGGCTTGTACTTTTTATAATATTAGCAAAACCGCATTACAGCGCTGGCTCAAAGATTCAAGTATCAAACAAACCCGGAATAAACCACCGACTAAAATACCGAATGAAGCACTCTTAAAAGACGTTGAACAACATCCAGATGACTATTTATATGAGCGAGCTAGGCGATTCAACTGTAGTAAGACCGGCATGCACAATGCTTTAAAACGCCTAGGTATCAGTCAAAAAAAAGACCTTAGAGCATCCAAAAGCCTGCCTGATAAAAAGAGCGTCGTATCAGAGTAAGCTTGATAGCTTTACACAGCAAGGCTATCCCATTGTGTATATGGATGAAAGCGGCTTTGAGGCTGAAACTATAAGACCTTACGGATACTCACCGATAGGCAAACCCTGTATCGACAGCTTCAACTGGCAAGCAAAAAAGCGCACTAATGTCATCGGTGCTTTGTATAAAAAGATGCTGTTTGCGCTTGATTACTTTGAACAAAATATCAACAGCCATATATTTTATGACTGGTGCAAGTTCACGCTAATTCCAAGTCTCAAGACTAAATGCGTGATCGTTATGGATAATGCCCGCTTTCATAAGAGCAAGCGTATTCAAAAACTACTGAACAGGCACGGTCATCGTATTCTATGGCTGCCACCCTACAGTCCTGATCTAAACCCCATTGAAAAGAAATGGGCTCAAGCTAAGTTTCTACGCCAAGGGTGGATGGAGAATAATCTGCCTAAGCTATTTCAGGATATGGGCTGTATTTATTTTATTGTGAACTGACTATAGATCAAAACTAAGCATTCTAAGATATGATATTTAAAAATAATGTTAAGCTAACAAAATATCTGTACTGACATCTTCAGGTTAGAAGCTGTACCAAACACTTGGCTTGTATTAACCCCAACGACGGTTTGTGAACATTATGAAAAATTTTATAGTTACTTTAATTCATAGCTAATTTAATTTACAGACACTTTAATTTAAATTTATAGCTACTTTAAAATGATATGAGATTCAAAAAACACGTCAGTAACGCCAAATCTGACAGAATTCATAAGATAAATCATTTTCATAACTTATTGTAAATACAGTGATAATTGATTGTAACGATAATATTTTATGATTGGAATATTTTTATCACTTTTTTTACACAAAAAATTGCCAACCGAAAAAAATTGCCAACCGAATTGTGGCAACGCATGCTATTTGATATCACTAAAATTAATAAAGATCCAAAACAGGAACATTATGAGCAAAATAGAAAAACTAGACGACTTTCATCTAACCATCGCTGAAATCAAGAAAAAAGACTATCCACAATTAAAAGCATTAATGGATCGTGTCTATGTCAACTTAGGCGGTGCATGGTCAAAGAACACTATTAATACCTTAATCGATGCCTTCCCCGAAGGTCAGATCGCTTTATTTGATCATGATCAATTGATTGGTATCGTGTTATCTATGCGTGTTGATTATGCCACGTTTTCTAACCCGCATACCTACGACGACTTGATTGGTCATAAAGAGATTATCAGAGACAACCCTGAAGGCGATGCTATTTACGGTTTAGATGCGCTGATCGACCCTGAATACCGTGGTTATCGCCTAGGACGTCGATTATACGATGCCCGTAAAGAGCTGTGTCGCCAGTTAAACTTCCGAGCTATTTTGGCTGGTGGTCGTATCCCGAACTATCATAACCATCAAGATCTCACACCTGGCGAATATATTGAAGCCGTCGCGGCTCGTGAAATTCATGATTCTGCATTGTCTTTCCAACTCTCAAATGGCTTTATCGTCAAGCGTATCTTAACGGCTTATTTGCCTGACGATAAACAATCTAAAGGTTTTGCTACTCTACTTGAGTGGGCAAATATTTATTACGAGCCGCAAGATTATAAGCCAAACACTCGTAAGTCTGAGGTGCGTATTGGTGGCATCCAATGGCAAATGCGTGAAGTCGAGTCACCTGAAGAGCTGCTGCAACAAGTCGAATTCTTTGTCGATATTATGGCTGATTACAATTCTGACTTTGCTTGTTTACCAGAGTTCTTTAACGCACCGTTGATGGGTCTGTGTGAATCGACAGATCAAAACGTCGCTATTCGATTTTTAGCTGGTTATACCGAATGGTTTAAAAATGAGATATCGCATTTAGCGGTCAGCTACAACGTCAACGTCATTACAGGCTCGATGCCGTACTTAGACGAGGACGATACGTTATATAATGTCAGCTACTTGTGCCGCCGCGATGGTACGGTCGAAGAGCAGCGCAAAATCCATATTACCCCGCATGAGCGTAGCGCTTGGGTCATCGAAGGCGGTGACGAGGTTAAGGTGTTTGATACCGATGCCGGTCGTATTGGTATTTTGGTCTGTTATGACGTTGAATTCCCTGAGCTTGCCCGCCTCATGGCACTTGATGATATGGACATCTTATTCGTGCCATTTTGGACAGACACGCAAAACGGCTATCTACGCGTGCGCCACTGCGCCCAAGCACGTGCGATTGAAAACGAATGCTATGTGATGATTTGTGGTTCGGTTGGTAACTTACCACAGGTTGAAAGTCTCGATATTCAATACGCACAGTCTTCTATCTTCTCGCCATCAGATTTTGCTTTCCCGCATGATGCGATTATGGCAGAAACCACTGCCAACACTGAGATGGTATTTTTCTCAGATGTGAACTTAGACAAGCTTATTCATGTCCGTAACGAAGGTTCGGTACATAATCTGCTTGATCGCCGTGATGACTTGTATAGTTTGAAATGGAAGAGAAAATCTAAAGTATCAGCCAGTAAGCTAAGCGATGATGAGCGCCTCGAAAACTCTGGTAGTGTCCTGCTCGGTGATCCATTACAAAACCGTGCGCAAAAACCTTAATCAGTCACTTTAAAATACCAACACTGAACACGGTTTAATAAAATTTATGAATAATACGGCTGACATTTCAGCCGTTTATTTTTATCTATCAACAACCACTTATCAAAGCCATTTATACAAAACCTATAGCAAAAAAGCAGCCATTATGACGACTGATACTGAAAAATCCATTAAAAAGCCAAAGAAAACGCCCAAGCAAAAGGGGTTGTCTATCGCTAAAAATCTCCTCATATATGGCTTGGTATTTGCTGTTATTTATACCGCTATTAATTGGTGGCGACAACCTATCATGCCCGCCAACCCGCAATTGCAACTGACCGATTATCAAGGGCAAGTCGTTGACTTAGCGGCGCTGAGCAATGAACAACCAACGCTGGTGTATTTTTGGGGCACGTGGTGTCCCATTTGTAGTATCACCTCGCCGACCATAGACAAACTTGCCGCCGCAAATGATTATCCAGTCGTTACGATTGCCATTAAATCAGGTACTGACCAAGAGCTGAATCGCTACCTTAATGAAAACAGCTATCGCTTTACGACGATAAATGATCAAGAAGGCAGCATCTTCGCTGATTGGCAAGGACAAGTGACGCCTTCGTATGTCATATTAAAGAATGGCGAGATGACTCAAGGGTTGACGGGCATTCAACCCTTATGGTCGCTGAAATTGCGCTTATGGTTATCATCAGTTTTTTAACGCTTAGCCTCCTGTTTAGAGTCCAATTATTTAGAGCCCAATCGATAGACAATGGCACTTGCCATCCGTATGATTCAATAGATGCTGCATCACTCATATAAATGATTGGTTTTGGCTAAAATAAGGACAATACTGACCAGCTCTTTTTACCCTAGCTTTTTTGTCATATAATAGCTGGCAATCTCATTGCCTCTTTTTAGTTTATTGCTATCACGGTATTTTATTATCCATAAGCATATTTTATGTTGCATTCGTCTCGATAGCATTTATTATTGACGTGAGCATATTTATGACGTTGATGCACAGCGATATATTATAAGTGAGAAAGCGATCATCAACGGTTAAGCAGCCAGCTAAGCATTACCCTAAATGTCACATCTGACTTTACATCGATTTTTAATCCATCTTCTAAAAAGACATCTTCTATGACTGATAAAAGTACTGATACGCCAAACCAAGATTATAAAGACACGCTAAACCTTGCCGACACGCCATTTGCGATGCGTGCCAACCTTGCCAAGCGCGAGCCAGATTGGCTTGCTGCTTGGGAAGCGGATGATGTGTACGGCAAAATTCGTCAGGCACGTGCTGGGGCGACCAAATACATTTTGCACGATGGCCCTCCTTACGCCAACGGTCAGATTCACTTGGGTCACGCGGTTAATAAAGTACTCAAAGACATTATCGTGAAGTCAAAAACGCTATCAGGCTTTGATGCGCCTTATGTCCCCGGTTGGGACTGTCATGGTCTGCCTATCGAGCAAAAGGTCGAAGCCAAAGTTGGCAAGGTCGGTCAAAAAGTATCGGCGACTGAGTTCCGCGGTCTATGCCGCGAGTATGCGAGCACCCAGATTGAATTGCAAAAGGCAGATTTTAAGCGTCTAGGCGTATTTGGCGATTGGGACAACCCATATCTAACGATGAACTTCCATCAAGAAGCCAACATCGTACGCGCCCTTGCCAAAATTTATGACAATGGTCATGTCACTCGCGGTATGAAGCCAGTCAACTGGTGCTTGGACTGTAGCTCTGCGCTGGCTGAGGCGGAAGTGGAATACCAAGATAAAGTGTCTGATGCTATCTACGTGAGCTTTGATGTTTTGGATACCGATAAGGTTGCCTCGTTGGCTGACGTAGCGGGCAATATCGCCGCTGTTATTTGGACGACGACCCCTTGGACGCTACCTGCTAACCAAGCCATCTCTGTACATCCTGAGCATAACTATAGTGTGGTGGCGACTGAAAAAGGTAATTTGCTATTAGCTGCGGATTTGGTTGAAACAGCATTAACGGAACTCAAACTTAGCAATCAGGGTGTGTTAGCTACCGTATCTGGGCGCGAGCTTGAAGGCTTGCGTGCCCAGCACCCACTGATTGCAGACCGTCAAGTCCCATTAATCTTAGGCGATCACGTGACCACCGATAGCGGTACTGGCCTCGTCCATACAGCACCCGGTCACGGTCTTGACGATTATATCGTAGGTCTTAAATATAACTTACCTGTTGAAAACCCAGTCAGTGGTACGGGCGTTTATCTGGACAGCGCAGCGGTATTTGCGGGCGAGCACATTTATAAGGCCAATCCAAAAATCATCGCCGCACTGCATGACAATGGACATCTAATCAGTCATACCAAGATTGAGCATAGCTATCCACATTGCTGGCGTCATAAGTCACCGATTATTTTCCGCGCAACGCCGCAGTGGTTTATCAATATGGAAACCAAAGGTCTGCGTGAGCGTGCGCTTGCAGATATCCCAGCAGTAAGCTGGACACCAGCATGGGGACAAAACCGTATCGAAGCCATGATGACGGGTCGACCAGATTGGTGTATCTCACGTCAGCGTACATGGGGCGTGCCGATTACTTTCTTTACCCATAAAGAAACAGGCGAGCTGCATCCAAACACGCTTGAGCTGATGGAAGTCGCTGCACAAAAAATCGATGCGGGCGGTGTGGAAGCTTGGTTTGATGCCAGCTGTGAAGACTTCTTAGGCAACGAGGCTGCTGACTATGATAAAGCAACCGATACCTTAGACGTTTGGTTTGACTCTGGCACGACGCATTTTGCGGTCCTTGAGCAGCGCGATGAATTGACCAATCCAGCAGATATCTACTTGGAAGGCTCTGACCAACATCGCGGTTGGTTCCAGACTTCATTATTGACCTCAGAAGCCATATACGGTCGCCCACCATTTAAGCAAGTACTGACGCATGGTTTTGTGGTTGATGAAAACGGTCGCAAGATGAGTAAATCACTGGGCAATATCATCACGCCGCAGGAAGAGATCAACAAAACAGGCGCGGACATGCTGCGTTTGTGGATTGCCTCAAGCGACTATCGCTATGAGATGAGCGCAGGTAAAACGGTCTTTAAAGGTGCAATCGATATGTATCGCCGTATCCGTAACACCCTGCGTTTCTTACTTGCCAATACCGATGACTTTGATCCTGCGACCAACAGCGTCGATATCAATGAGCTGGTCAGCCTTGATAAATTCATCATTGAGCGCGCGCAAACCGTGCAAGCACAAATCATCAGTGCTTATGATGCCATGGATTTTCACCAAGTCACCCAGCATATTACTGCGTTCTGCTCGCAAGATTTGGGCAGCTTCTATTTAGATATTATCAAAGATCGTCAGTATACGACTCAGACTGATGGACAGCCACGCCGCTCTGCGCAAACGGCTATTTATCATATCGTTCAGGCGCTCATTCGCTGGATTACGCCGATTTTGTCATTCACGGCACAAGAAGCGTGGGAAGTATTGCATGGCGCTGACAATTATGTATTTACTGAAGAATGGTATACATTTCCAGAATTTGAGCTAAGCGCGATCAGCAACGATGACTGGCAACGTATCATGTTGGCAAAGGATATGGTCAATAAACATATCGAAACGGCACGTGGTGAAAAAATCATCAACGCTAACTTGTCTGCCGATGTTAATCTATATGCTGACGGTGCAATGCACGAAAGCTTGGCCAAGCTGGGTGAAGAGCTGCGCTTTGTACTAATCACTAGTAGCGCAACTTTGAAACCAATGAACGACGCTCCTGCCGATAAAACAAGCACAGATGAGCAAACTGACGGCAGCACGGATGAATCAGTAGGCTTAGTGGTCAAGGTGAGCGCCGCAACTGGCACCAAGTGCGTACGCTGCTGGCATATCCGTGATGATATCGGTACCGATAGTGCACATCCAGAATTATGCGCGCGCTGCGTGACTAACGTCAGCGGTGATGGTGAGGTGCGCCACTATGCCTAACCATACGCCTAACTCAACAGAATCATCAAACAACAAGCCGCCATATGGTGAAGTCGATAAATCACCTGAACCAGCTCATGCAACCACAGGCAGCTCAACGACACCGAAAAGTCGTCTGAATAAGACGCCAAAAATGATTGCGAATGGCCGTCGTGCGTTTACGTGGTATCTCCTATCGTTGGTCGTGCTAATTATCGATCAATGGACGAAGTGGCTGGCTGAAACTAAACTGACTTTTCATGAGCCAGTACCTGTGATTGAGCCTTTTCTGAATTGGACATTGGCATACAACTATGGCGCGGCATTTAGCTTTTTGGCAGATGCCGGTGGTTGGCAGAAGTGGTTTTTTTCGGGACTGGCATTGATAATGTCGCTATTTTTAATTGGCTACCTGATAAAAGCCCCGCGCCAAGCCAAGCTACTATCGACAGGTCTAGCGCTAGTGCTCGGCGGTGCGGTTGGCAATCTCATTGACCGCTTGCTACATGGTCACGTCATCGACTTCATCCATGTACACAACGCTGATGTCTGGCATTACCCTATCTTTAATATTGCGGATATGGGCATTAGTATCGGTGTAGCGTTGATTGTCATTGACATGCTATTTTTAGAAAAAAAGCGTGAAATGCCACGGTTGTAACCGTCTACAGCTAGAAATATTAATTCAATTTATAAATAAATAAAAAAGGTGGATTACTCAGTCGTAACCCACCTTTTTTATTCATCATTTTTTCTGATAAAGACTATTGGCATAGAGTATTGCGCCTATACGCCACTCTTAAAAGCTGAAAGTCATGATTGATTACCTCTTAGGAAATTTCTCACGCTTCGATAATTTTTTAAGATAATCTTGAACCTGCTCAGGCAACGCAACGCCCAGCATCTTCAACCATGAAAACAAATGCTGATAATAAATGTCTGCCAGCGTAAAGCTGTCCCCCGCTATATACTCCTGCTCATCTACCCAAGCATAAGCAATTGGTAGGGCTTTTTGGATACACTTCATGCAGTTGTTAGCGGTGCCCTCAGGCCAGTTTTCATAATTGTCTAATACCTTGATTTTGGTGAGTATCCATAGATAACTCTCAATCTCGATCATGCCAAATGAAATTACTTGGCGAAGTTTATAGTTTTTCTCAGCGAAGTTCTCATCTGCTGTGTTTGGTGTCAAAGGTTTGTCAGGGTGTAACTCATTGAGATATTCAATAATAGCCAACGACTCAGTAAAATGTTTGCCTTCATGTGTGATGGTAGGGATTTTACCAAAGGGGTTAACGGCTAAAAACTCAGGACTACGCTGCTCCCCTTTTTTGCCATCTATTTCTTTGGTCTCATATTCTAAGCCCAGCTCCTGCAATGCCCAAATGACCGTTTCAGCGCGACTTGGATGGGTGTATTTGTATAAAGTAATCACTTACGTTCGCCTTTTATTATTAATAAAATCCATTTAAGGTTTATTCTGAAAAATCGTGCTCATTGCGTACGATTCGTCATACTCGCACAAAATACCAATGCACGGCAAGCAGCCACTCAAGATATAAAACTTTGATGTTTCATGAGCCGTTTATTTTAGACTTAAGCATTAAACATCAAAACTACACCGCTCACTATGATAAATAAACAAGTGCTTTTATACCAAAGAATCAAGTAATCCTTGCAAAAATTTCAAGCTTCCTCCTGTCAATATAAACAATAACCCCGCCATATTGATGAGAACAGTCAAATAATATGCCACTCGAAATTCAGGCTTTTGCGACTTGTGGCGTAGATACGTTTGCGCAACCATCGCGCCCACCCAACCGCCCAGCGCACTTAGCAGATGCAAGGTTGATTCAGGTGTGCGCCAATCATTATTCTGAGCAGCGGCTTTGTCTTTGGCATACATCATATAAGTAATGAGACCCAAAGCCACATACCAACCCACAACTAGCCAGCTGAGCTTGTTCATAGCGGCCAACAAGATTAATACGCCATAAAAGCCCACACCAAGGAACAAACGTTTCTTTTGTCCCGCTTCAAAGTCTGCTTGCATGCTACGTTTGTGATTACGCTGACGGATTTTCTGATTTTTTTGCGCCATTTTTTGCTGCACAAAGCTCAGTTCTTGTACATCTTTTGCTTGCATACGCCCTTGGTTGTCTTGCCCAAACGTAAAAACAACGGGCTCACCGACCTCAGGGCGACGGCGCGCTTTAAACTCATTGATATGAAAGAATATTGAATCACCATTCTGTGTTTCGATAAAACCAAAGCCTTTGTCGTCTTGCCACTTTTTAATGTGACCTTGTTGTTTATTTACCATAAAAACCCCTGCCTGCTCTTAGAATTGCCAAATATATTACACTATTTGCGTTACACTATTTACGCTTACATACTCTCCAAGATGGCTTATCATTTCTTATATTATTCGCCAAACCAATTCCTAATCCCGTAATAAATGGCTGTTGACTATGACCGACTCACAATTTATCAATCCCAATGAAGACACCCGTATCACTTTTGGCAGCCTTGTAAAGCTGCACTTTGAAGTATCACTAGAGAACGGTACGATGATTGATTCTACCTTTAGCCGTGATGCGCCTGTGACGCTCACCATTGGTGATGAAAGTTTGTTACCTGGCTTTGAGCAGGTATTAATGAACCTGCGTGCTGGTGATACGCGCTCTGCCCACCTTGAGCCGGAGCAGGCATTTGGCGATTGGAATCCTGACAACATCCAACATTTCAGCCGTACTCAGTTTGCGTTAATCGCTGATAATCCAGAAATCGGCATGATGGTAGAGTTCGAAGACAAAGGCAAAAACACGCTGCCGGGTACGATTAGTGCACTCGATGACGAGCAAGTCGAAGTGGATTTTAACCATCCCCTTGCCGGACAATCCCTGTTATTTAAAGTAAAAATCTTTAAGGTTACCCCGCCTGGTGTCACTGGTATAAAGCTCATGTAATCGCTTAAAAAACTGTCAGCTATAAAAATACATTTACAAAGGACATTCATATGCAATATCAAATGTTGCCACAACTCAATGAAAAAGTTTCTAAGATTTGTTTAGGCACGATGACATGGGGACAGCAAAATACCGAGACCCAAGCACATGAACAAATGGACATGGCGCTAAGCGAAGGGGTGAATTTTTGGGATACGGCGGAGATGTATCCATCGCCGCCGGATAAGGACAAGCAAGGCGATACTGAACGCTTTATGGGTACATGGTTTAATAAAACCAAACAGCGCGATAAAGTTATCCTTGCTAGCAAAATATCGCCGATGGATTTTTTGCGTGATGGGCAAACGCGTTTTAATGCCGAACATATTAGCAGCGCCATCGATGGCAATCTTCAGCGTTTGCAGACCGATTATATTGATATTTACCAGCTCCATTGGCCTGAACGCCAAGCGAATTTTTTTAGTCAGCTTGGCTATACCGAAGAGATGGCAGCGCAACCATTAGATGATTTGACACCATTTCTAGAGACCATTCAAGCGTTAAATGATGAGATTAAAAAAGGGCGTATTCGCGCTTATGGACTATCGAACGACACCGCTTGGGGACTGATGCGCTACCTATGGGAGGCCGATAAAAATGGTTTGATCGCCCCTATCACGGTGCAAAATCCTTATAGTTTGCTAAATCGCTTATATGAAGTCGCTATGGCCGAGATTACGCACCGTGAGAATGTGGGTCTACTGGCTTATTCACCGCTTGGCTTTGGTGTATTATCTGGTAAATATCTCGATGGCAAACGTCCAGCGGGTGCGCGTCTGACGATGTATGATCGCTTTGCGCGCTATACCAACGAAGAAGCGCTATCAGCCACTACTCAATACGCCAAAATAGCAGAAGATGCAGGTTTAGATATGGCACAGATGGCACTAGCTTTCGTTAACTCACGCTCATTTGTCACCAGTAATATTATTGGCGCTACTACGATCGAGCAGCTAAAATCCAACATCGATAGTATACACTTAACCTTAAGCTCAGAAGTATTGGAAGCGATTGAAGCGGTGCATACCCAGCATCCCAATCCATCACCTTAGTTTGATATAGGTAAAGCATTTATAAATTAATGTTTGAGTATTTAGTAAACAAAAAAGGCGCAAATCGCAGTTATAAACTGAGCGATTTGCGCCTTTTTTATTAGAGCGTGTTAAATATTCGAAACTATTAAGCTGTCACCGCTTAAACTTTAGCGACTTTCGTTAAGACTCGCGAATGCAGTTCCGCCAAACCTTCTTGCATACGGGCTTGTAACAAATCCGTCAATTCACTTTTGCTCAACCCTTTAGGATCTATTGGCTCAAGTGGCAATACATAGGCGGTCACATCTTTCGTATCGAGCACCTTTTTTATGCTCTCTTTCATCGTAAGCTTGCCATAGTAAGGCAACTCTTCACTTAACGTGCCGTCTTTATTGACGTAAGCAATTACCAGTGGGCGTACGGGTACGTCAGCATCTATGGCAGCTTGTAGCAACGTGCCATGAATACGCTTGATTTTTTTGCCATCGGTGGTGGTCGCCTCAGGGAAGAATATGACCGAGAAACCTTTGGTCAAAAAACTGGCAATTTGGGCGGCGACCGACCCTGCATCACCGGAACCACGCTCGATAAATACCGTGCCTGCTGCATGAGCCAGCTTACCAAATACAGGCCATTCACCGATTTCAGCTTTGGATAAGAAAAAAGCAGGACTCAGCGTCCCCACCACAGGGATATCCATCCATGACACATGATTGGATACCCATAATCCGTGATGCTGCTCTACCCGCTCGACTGCCACAACCTTGACGCCAAAAGAGCCTGCCATTTTGCGGCAAAAGGCTTGAATATAGCGTGGCAATTTTTCGCGTGGTGGCTGCTTAAATGCGCCAATACGTTGGGCGGCGCGCAATCCACCAGCGATAGTGGTGGTCATGCCAGCAATTTGTTTGCCGCGCCCTAATTGTTGTCTGAGTGAGAAGCCTGACTTAGATTGGCTCATCTGTGTCCCTCGTGGTTAAAAACTTATGATTATATATCGTAAACAAGCGCCATGAGTATAACAAAATTTATTCAGTCAGTGACGATTTGTTCACTGAGTTGCTTTTTATTCACTGAGCTCCTTTTTGTTCAATGAGTTGCTTTTTATTCAACCAGTTCTGCTGCGTTCACTGATTTGCCTATGGCTTTCATTTACGCTGTAACATAAAACCATCGTTAATTGTGCTAGAACGCTTTAATATTAACTGATGAGACCACATATATATGGTCATATGAACGCTATATCGACGTTTACTGAATGGATAATAGCGATATATTTACTTTATTAAATAGGTGATACTCTTTGGATTATTTTGAAAGACACGAAGGTGGCGAGCGCGCCATTATAGTACATTTAGACATCCGTCAAATTCAAGATCCTGATGATCTAGGTGAATTTGAGCTGTTAGCAGACTCAGCAGGGGCTGATCGTTTGGCTTTAGTCACAGGCTCACGCCAAAGACCCGACGCCAGATACTTCGTTGGTAGCGGTAAAGCAGAAGAAATAGCAGAATTGGTACGCGAACATGATGCGGATATCGTCTTATTTAACCATAGCTTATCGCCATCACAAGAGCGTAATATTGAAGCTTTGGTCAAATGTCGCGTACTGGATCGTACGGGTTTGATATTGGATATTTTCGCGCAGCGTGCCCGTACTTATGAAGGTAAGCTACAAGTAGAGCTGGCGCAGCTCAACCATTTATCGACGCGTTTGGTACGAGGTTGGACGCATTTGGAGCGTCAAAAAGGCGGTATTGGTCTACGTGGACCCGGCGAAACCCAGCTTGAGACCGATCGTCGCTTGCTACAAGTGCGCGTGAATCAGCTTAAAAGCAGAATCGAGAAAGTCAGACAGACACGTGCGCAAGGTCGAGCCCGCCGCCAAAAATCAGATGTGCCGACGATTTCGCTTGTCGGTTATACCAATGCGGGAAAATCTACGCTATTTAACCGCTTGGTCGACGAAAATATCTATGCAGCGGATAAATTATTTGCCACGCTAGATCCCACTTTACGCCGTTTAGACTGGCAGGGTGTTGGTCGTGTTGTTTTAGTCGATACGGTAGGTTTTGTCCGTCATCTGCCGCATGAGTTGGTCGAATCCTTTCATGCGACATTAGAAGAAACCTTGGAAGCAGATTTATTGCTACACGTCATCGATTCTTCTAGTGAAGATATGCATGAGCAAATTCAGGCGGTCAAAGACGTATTAGCGGAGATTGATAATGATGTACCAGTGCTCAATGTCTACAACAAAATTGATTTGACAGATGAGCCTGCACATATTGGTTATGCTAGCGAAGGACAACCCAATCGCGTCTATGTTTCTTCTAGAGAAAATCTAGGTATGGAAGCGTTGTCGTTAGCCGTCCAGCAGTTACTGACTGGTACACTCACCACCTTTGAGTTGACCTTACCTTATCATGCAGGTCAGTTAAAAAACGCCTTATATGAGCTGGGTGTTATTCAGGAAGAGAGCTACGATGACAGCGGGCATGAATGTTTAACGATTCGCTTGCCAAGCGATACGCTAAGACAACTACTGGGTCAGGCCAATTTAGAGCCTTTAGATGTACTGCCATTAGCACAAGCCACATTATTGATGCCAGTACTTGAAGACTTCGAAAAGCCTGACGAGGTTGAAGAGCCGACGATGACCGAGGCAGAAGAAAAAGCGTTTGATGAGTTTGATGCGCTGAATTCTGAAGCCGCTAAGTCAGAGGAATTAGCAGTAGAAGTGGAAACTCCTGACTCAAAGATATAAATGACTGAATCTGTAAAATAGCTTTATAAAAGACAAAAGGATGATATCCATTGATATCATCCTTTTTTTTGGCACATAGCATTAAATTTGGGGCTTTCCGATCACCAAAACGCGCTACCATAGCCTATGTCGTTCAAAGTGAGCACAAGGTAGCCTGGCGCAAATGATACATTCATTATAGTAAGCGAGCTTAACGCTGTTGCTATTTATAATCGCACTGACGATATGCTATAAGCTTTATTAGTTTGCCTACTCTCTATATAATCATCGACTATAGGTTCAACCAATATTCATATCATTGATAGATAGAACACACTCATTAGAGTGCTGTTACATATTTTGTTGCTACTATCCTATCTCTTTCTAAATCGGCCAGTATTTCTTATGAAATCTACTCACTCCGCCCATTTGCCGCTATGGCTTGCCTTAGTCCTGACACTCACGATGGTCATCGTGGTTCGTGAATCAGCCGTTATCATCTGTCAATTGGCAGGAATAGAAAAGGCTGCCAACATCGTTGGATTGGTCGCCATGTTCTTTATTTTGATGGCATGGCGATTACTTAAAGGGCTGCCCAGTTGGCTCACCCAAGCCAGTAACACTTTATTGGTGGATAGCGGTTTTGCTTTTTTGCCCGTGTCTGCAGGTGCAGGTTTACTGCTATTCGCTTTAGGTGATGAGCTTTGGGGCGTTATGCTGACGATGATGATTAGCACACTCATACCGCTTTGGGGACTTGCCATACTTGCCAACCGTTCGCTCAATCACGATGTTAGCATCGATAGCACCACCGTTGAAGAGCACAAAGGACAGCTATGAGCTGCATGAACAAGGAAATGCAATGACTTTTGATAACGTGTTTGTGGCAACCTTTGCGGCGATATTATTAACGCTAATCGCTCATGTGACTGCTCGTGTATTGGCACGTAAGCTCTCATGGCTGCCGATGGTGATTACGGCGTTGGCGCTTGTTCTCTTATTTTTGTTTATCCTACAATGGGATTACAACGATTATTACGATGTTGCCAAGCCTGTATTTGATCACTTATTGGGATATGTCACCGTACTGTTGGCAGTACCATTAGCAGCAATGAACTTTAAAGGTCTGCCAGTCAAAAAGCTTACTCTCATAGTTATCCTTGCAAGTGTGGTTGGTGCATTGCTACCGATGTCATTGGCTTATTTATTTTCATTAAGTCACGACACCATACTCGCTTTCGCAACGCGTTCAGTGACCACACCCATCGGTCTGAGTGTCGCAGATCTAATTAAAGCACCACTAGCCATGGCGAACTTAATTATTATTGTCTCAGGGCTTATCGGTGGTACTTTGGCGCGCTTTTTATTTCGCGGTATAGATGATGACCGTGCCAAGGGCTTAGCACTTGGATTGGCAGCACATGCTTTTGGTACCGTCGAAGCATGGCAAATTAGCCACACTGCTGGGCGTTATGCGGCATTTGGACTGGCAGTAAACGGGCTGGTCACCGCCGTTTGGGTGCCTATTTTTATCAGCGCACTTTCTATATAACCCTGTTCAAATCACTTTCCAGTGCTCCAAACAGCTTTTATTTCTCACGATTCGTTCATTGCCACAGCAAGAATATTCACGTACCACATACGCCTAAAAACAATAAAGCCGATACTCAATCAACGTACTCAAAAACGGTAGTGTGTTGATTTTTTTACAAATTAAAAATGACTTTTATACTTTGTACTGATAATCGTATGCGTCGAAAAGTTATTATATGTTATAGTAAGCAACTATTATTTTTTGTATCCAATGCGAGTGGTTTCTAGTTAGACGTGGTTTTTGCTAGGGTGCTATATCGTTTACAGCGATAAAATCCTACCAGCACGATAACCGCTTAAATGCGCAGAACGACGCGCCTATAGGCAAAGCAATTTGCTATTACTCGATGAAAAGTGATAACCCTATGATAAATGTTACAACCTTAGTGACTCGCTGCTTGTCTCCTGTTTTATTGACCGCTGTCGCCTTATCCAGCCTATCTGTTGCTGCTCAAGCAGGTAATATGTATATTTACAAAGACAAAGGCGGACAAGTCTTACTCACTAACGTCAATCCAAGTGGTAATTTTGACAAATTCACCAAAAAGGTAAAAGTCACTTACTACAAAGATTCTAAAATGTATGACGGTAGTAGTGACAATAGCAGCAGTAATTACGGTAGTAGCTCTGCCAGCAGTAGCGGAAGCCGCAACTCATACGACAGTTATATTCGCGCCTCAGCTCAGCGTCATGGAGTAGATCCTGGGCTTATAAAAGCAATGATGCATAGCGAATCCGCCTTTAACCCGAATGCACGCTCACCTGTCGGTGCGCAAGGTCTCATGCAGCTAATGCCAGCGACTGCGCGACGCTTTAAAGTCAGCAATCCTTGGAACCCTGCAGATAATATCGAAGGCTCTGCTAAATATATTGCATGGCTGATGAAGCGTTTTAATAACAACGTAGAATTTGCGGTTGCGGGCTACAATGCGGGTGAAGGTAACGTTGATAAATATAACGGCATCCCGCCTTTTAAGGAAACCCGTAACTATGTCAAAAATGTCATGAGCCGTTACCATAGCTTGTATAAAAACGACTCAGGGCTATCAGGCAGTACCATGAACGCTAGCAATCAAATCGCCAATCCTAGTCTCAGTAGTGGCTTACAAAACGTCAGCTATGGTACCAGCAGTAATAGCAATAGTGCCAGCTATGCCAACTCAGCATATGATGCGCTACGCTAAAATGAAGACTACATGAACCGTTGAATCCAAACGTAAAAAAGCCCGTTAATTATATTAACGGGCTTTTTTGTGCTAAGAGGCTTTATCTATTAATTCATAATCTATCTTGTCATATTTTTTGAGTTCGATACAAGATTAATAATAAAGCTGATCGGTGAGTACCAGACCAAAAAGCTTAGCACTCACCTTTCTTCTTAGCAAAATTTAAAAATTACTTGTTAGCCAGTGCTTGTGTTGCAGCAACTTCAGCAGCAAAGTCTTCTTGCTTTTTCTCGATGCCTTCACCAACTTCTAGACGTTTGAAAGCAAGTACTTTTACGCCTTCAGCTTTTAGTACATCACCAACTTTCTTCTCGTTGTCCATAACGTATGGCTGACGCAATAAAGTCACTTCTTCTAGGTACTTACGTAGGCCACCTTCGATCATTTTTTCAACGATGTTATCAGGCTTGCCAGACTCACGAGCTTTTGCTTCGATGATGTCTTTTTCGCGTGCTAATAAATCAGCATCTACACTTTCGTCATCAACCGCAACTGGGTTAAACGCAGCGATATGCATGGCAAGGTTTTTGCCAGTATCGGCGTTGCCGCCTTCAAAAGATACCACAACACCAATACGTAGACCATGACGGTATGAAGCAAGGTTGCTACCTTCTAATACTTCAACGCGGCGTACTTGGATGTTTTCGCCGATTTTTTGTACCAAAGATACACGAGCTTCTTCAATAGTCTGACCATTGCCATATGGCAATTCAGCGATAGCAGCTACGTCAGTCACATTGTTTTCTAATGCAATGTTCGCTACTGCTTCTGCAAATGCCGTAAAGTTTTCGTCTTTTGCAACGAAGTCAGTTTGGCAGTTTACTTCTAACAAGAATGCTTTGTTATCGCCTTGAGCGATGATGATAGCGCCATCAGCTGCAATGTTACCCGCTTTTTTAGCGGCTTTGGCTTGACCAGATTTACGTAGGTTATCAATGGCAGTTTCTACATCGCCGTTTGACTCTTCTAACGCTTTTTTACATTCCATCATGCCAAGACCAGTACGGTCACGCAATTCTTTTACCATTTTGGCAGATACTTTTACTTCTGACATAAGAGTTACCTTTTATTATGTATGGGAGTGCTTAATTTCTATGAGATATATCTTTACTATCTATTGGTACTATATCGCTTTTATAGTAATGAAAGCACTCATGGTTGATCGTGATAACAGACAACATTGTAATGACAGATATTGTGCATCACGAGTCTAGCTATAAGCGATAATACTCGCTTATTAACGAGTGTTCCATCAACAATAAGGCATGACGAGTAAAACTACATCATGCCTATTGTAAGCTTATACGTGTGAGCTTATACGCTGTTAATAACTTTATATGAATGCTGACAAGATAACTATCAAGACACCGTTACAAAGTTAAACCTTAGCGGTCAGCGATTTATTCTGCTGGAGTCGCCGCTTCTTCTGCTTTGGCTTCAACTGGTGCTTCTTCAGTAGCAGGTGCTTCTTGCTCAGCTTTGCCGCCCGCTTGAGTCTGTGCGTATTCTTTACCAGCGATAATCGCATCAGCCATAGAAGTCACATACAAGGTCACAGCACGGATAGCATCATCGTTTGCTGGGATGATGTAATCAACGTTATCTGGGCTAGAGTTAGTATCAACGATACCGATAACTGGGATACCTAGATTTTTAGCTTCTTTGATAGCAATCGCTTCATGATCTACGTCTACAACGAAGATTGCGTCAGGTAGGCCGCCCATATCTTTAATACCGCCTAGTGAACGCTCAAGTTTTTCCATATCGCGAGTACGCTCTAACGCTTCACGCTTAGTAAGCTTGGCGAAAGTACCGTCTTCTGCTTGCTTTTCTAGCTCTTTTAGACGGTTGATTGACTGGCGAAGTGTTTTCCAGTTGGTAAGCATTCCACCTAACCAGCGATGGTCAACGTATGGCATGCCAGCGCGTGCTGCTTGCTCAGCGATGATACCGCTTGCTGCGCGTTTAGTACCTACGAACAATACTTTGTTTTTCTTGGCAGCTAAGCCGTTAACGTAAGTCAATGCTTCGTTAAACGCTTTTACTGTGTGCTCTAAGTTAATGATGTGAATCTTGTTACGGGCACCAAAGATGTATGGTCCCATTTTTGGATTCCAAAAACGTGTTTGGTGACCAAAGTGAGCGCCGGCTTGTAGTAAGTCGCGCATTTCGATTTTGGTTGGATTCTTTGTAGACATGTGAAATTCCTATTGGTTGGGTTATGCCTCCACATCACAAAAACTGCCTATCTAGCGACACGCATCTGCTAACGGTTAATGCTCATTGTGGCAGCACTAACTTTTTTGCAAATTAATCAAGTCGCCAAACACCCAGCAATTTTTTGCCATGATGTGTGTGTCATTGGTTGATGGGTTGGTTTAAAAAATTGAGCTATCGTTTGAACGTAAAAATACGATGTGATAAAAATAGCTGGGCTGTATTTTATCACATAATGCTTAGCGACTGCTAGCGCTATTATGCTGTTTAAGTAGATGATAACGCATAAAAAAACGACGCATTAACGTCGTTTTTTATATTGAATAAATGAGCAGCTGTAGATTAAGCGATACAGATACCAATGACCGCTTTATACCCACGCCAGGTAAATGGCGTGACGTAACTTTGGCGATCTTTTGGCAAATAAGACACGCTTGGTGCGCTCTCAACAATATGCGGCGGCGAGATAATAAACTCTGAGCCAAACTCAGTACGAGCATTACCAGAGATAGTGTTGGCCATCTCACCGAGCAGATCTTTCATCATCGTGATCGATGAGTCAGGCTCGCCCATCACTTTTATGACCTCTCGTAACATCACGCTTGGCGCACTCACATACACACAGCCTTCAAGAGGCCCTGATATCTCGATAACGCCGCTATAATCATAACCAACAGCACTCTTGTTATGATTTAAATAAGGGGTATCAATGGACACTTCCGAGCCATCAATTTGTGCAAAAAATGCATTGATTGAGCTCAGAAACACACCCAATTTTTCTACTTTAACCATAATATATTAATATCCATCTTTATGACGCGGTGGCAGCAACGTTAATCCTGCAAACAGACCACAATCTCGCCTATCTGCGAGTTCCAAGTGATGGGAATGATAAAAGAACGCTCATCATTCGGCAACACAATACTTTGTGGAGAGCCTTTAAATACAAACGGCACAGAAATATGGAACTCTGAGCCAAACTCTTTACGCGCATTACCAGCGATGGTATTGGCCACTTCACCAGCCAAATCGATATAATTCTCATCGCTTTTATCCGTTTCACCCATGCTATCCAGTATAGCGGACAATAACTGACGGGTTGCCGAAAAATACACCACGCCTTTTTGTCCACCCGATATACCGATCACACCCGTATAATCATGGACTTTTGGCTGTTTGTTCTCTAACAGATATGGGGTGTCAGCGACAAGCTCCTCGCCCCCAAACTGATTAAAATAATTACTAATAATACTTAAAAAAATCTGTAGCTTTTGTTCTTTCATAATGACATCTACTTAAGTCGTTGAATGGTTTAGTCTTGCATTAGCTCATACAAAGACTCTACAAGCTCTTCTTCTGAAAAAGGCTTGCACAAAAATCCGCTGGCACCCAACGACAATGCTTCAATGCCAGTGGCTTTATCAGACAGTGCTGACACCACTAAAATTCGTACTTCAGGGTCAATCGCAATGATTTTCTCAATGCATTCAAGCCCGTCCATTTGTGGCATGGTCAAGTCCATAGTGATTACATCAGGACGATGGACATTGAACTTTTCAATGGCTTGAACACCACTGGTTGCCGTCGCAACCAGCATAAACTGCCCTGAATCGTACGCGCGTTGAATACGATTTCTAATAATATTTGAATCATCAACAATCATTAACTTATGCATAACTGATCTATTACCTTTAATGAAGTGCTTGTCATCCTTGACAATATACCTGCTGTTTCTAATTAAGCTTTTGGTAAAGTAATAACAAACCGTGTCATCTGACCAAATTCGCTGTTTACGTTAAGCTTGCCATCATAATCTTTTACTTTTGCTTTAATGATATCGAGACCGACACCGCGTCCGCCATCTTCATCTGCGTGTTCTTTGGTAGAGAAACCCGAAGAAAACAGTTGTTTGAGCAGCTCGCTTTGACTGAGCTGACTGGCTTCTTCTGTACTAAAACGACCATCACTGCTTAACTTGGCACGAATGCTGTCATAATCAATACCTTGACCATCATCTTGCACCATCAGCATGAAATCTGAGCCGTTGTCTTTTAGTTCTAAATCAATCGTCCCAACCGCAGTCTTACCAATCGAATGACGAACACTTGGCGCTTCAATGCCATGCACCACGGCATTACGTAGTAGCTGAATGCTAATCTCTTTAATCGGCTTTACCAGATGCGCTGGTATGTCCGCTTGCATCAGCGTATTACTCTTTAGCTCTACTTGCTTACCTTGTCTTGCGGCAATATCTTTTGCAAATGCTTTATAAAAAGACAGATGGTCATCAGTTGCTTCATTATCTAGGTCAATATCCTGACCAATATCAGTATCCATGCTACTGATTGAAGGATTTGATGTCTGACTGTCAGTCACTACCGTTTTTGACATACTGTTTTGAGCACTATTGTCATCTAACCCATTTGCAGTTGGTGCAGTCGCTGGTGCTGAACGGTTAATACGCTCGCCCAAGGTTGCGATGGTATTTGATAGGCTTAATAAGTCATCCAAATGTACGGCCAATGGCAAGAAATCGTTACCAGATAATTGACCTTGGTTTTGCAATGCGTGCAGTTTGTCTTCTGCATCTGAGGCAATTTTAGTAAAGCTGTGCAGTTTTAGCGCAGATGCCTCACCTTTTAAGCTATGCATTTCGCGATAGATGGCTTTTAGTTTGCCCTCAAGCTCGTATTGAGAGCTACCAGGATTTTTCAAGATATTGTTCATCTTCTCAATGTGCATCTGCGTATTATCAATAAACTCATTAATGATTTTTGGATTTACATTTAGAATCGTGGTGAGCATCTCAATCTGCATATCATTTTGCGAGCGCTCTTTTTCTAGACGCTGCTCTAAATATACGGCATCTGATACATCGTTGACGTTGACCAAAATACGGGCAATGTCTTTGTTGTCATAAACACGTGAGAACTTGAAGTCTAAAAAGCGATTATTCTGTGCTTTATCACCAGCATTGTTGTGTAGCATGACTTTGTGCAGTGGATTGAGAGAATCTACCAATTTTTCTTTAACGCGTGGATTGTAAAGCTGCTCAATAAATTGCTGTGTGGTTTTCAGATCTTTATCAGAAATACGCCCACGTAAAACGTTGGTAAAGTTCTCTCCTGACAATCTGTCCTCACCGATAATATCATTCAGTGCGCGAGAATGCTGCTGACCAATATTCAAGTCTTTATCAAGTAAGAATAGACCCGTATTTACCGTCTCCATAATCTCTTGCGTCTCGCGACGAGCAGCGAACGCTTCAGCATCGGTTTCACGTAAACGACGTACAAAGAAGAATACAAAGATTAGAAAGTAGGTAAAGATGGCGGCAACACCAAGTACCTGAATAAGACGAATGGTCGTCGCTTGGCGTTCGGCACTATTGAAAACATCTTTGGTCAAATTGTCTAACGAATCGTTAATCAATAGACTTGACGTCTTGGCTTGTTCAACGGCTTGGGTCAGATCATCTTCAGAGGAAACCATAATATTATCAGCATCTTTGAGATATGCTTGAATCTTAGGCTCTAACGCTTTCCACTGCTCATTAGCCGCGGTAATGTTTACTTGTGCGTTGCTGTCAATCTTTGGCAGATCATAAGTTTTGCCATCAACGTCAGTGATCGTTGCACCTTGCTCAATAGCAGCAATAGAGCTGGTAATCAACGCCGTATTTTCCTCCAAACGCTCCAAAACGCGCTGAATATGTGGAGAGTTCGTATCTTCTCCATAGCTATTATCTAAATCGAATAAATCTTTAATTACCGCCTGCGCGCTATTAGCGACTTGGTTGGTTTGGTCAATTAACGCGGTATTTCTTTCTAATAAGTTTGAGGTATAGAACGTAAAGGCTAACAAAGCACCGATGAGCGATAAAAATAGTGCAATTGAAATGATCAGACCTTGATAGCGCTTATTGTCAACATTGGGAGTGGTTGCCATCTTCAGAATTCCTTAGTTCAATTGCGTAGTATTAGTATCAGAATTGCTCTTATCAGCAGATGCAGGTACAGCCTCACCTAACCAGCGCTCTTCAATTTCCTTAAATGTCCCTTTTTCTTTCAGTTTAGCAATACCCTCATTAACCGTATTAATCAACTGAGTATTTTCTTTTGCCATTAATACGACTTGTTGCGCTGAAGGTGCGTCTGCCGCTTCATAAGGTACAATCTTCACTTTATGTTCTGGATAACCTTTTATGATGTACTGCAGCACTGGCATGTCGTATAAGAAAACATCAGTCTTACCTTGCACTAAGTCCTGATAAGCCAAAAATGCAGTAGATCTTGAAACCAACTCAACCGAGCTACCCATCTGTTTCAGAGTATCTTCTTCTTTAGAACCTGCCAACGTACCAGTTTTTAGACCCTTTATATCGTTTAAGCCTTTGATATCAAACTTACCTTCCAAGTACATGATGGTAGCTGGGTTAAAAAAGTAAGGCGTTGATAGACCGTATCTTACTGCGCGATCATCTTTATAAGAGATACCAGAAATAGCTAAATCACGTTTTCCTGACTCCACACTATCGAACATATCTTGCCAAGTTTCTTTATAAAACTCGACCTTAAAGCCTTGCTCCTCGCCGATAGCTCTAATGGAATCAACGTCCGTGCCCTGCATATTGCCATAGTCATCTTGAAACGAGAAAGGTGGTAAATCACCCGTCATAGCGACCTTTAATGTTGGTGCCGTATCAGGCAAATTACTGACAAAATTATCTTTGTTTTCTGTTACTGGCGTACCAGTCGAATTGGCATTTTCTTGAGTGGAAGAGTTACCGCAGCCAAACAGGCCAACACTCAATACAATTGGTAACACTCGATATAACTGCATCATAATTTACCCTTAAAGCTTCACGTGGTTGTACATATTAATTAATGACAATCTAGCAAGGTTAGGTAATATCTTCACAATACTTACTTACAGAAAGTTACGTTTGATAATACTTGCCTAACTTTATGATTGCAATAATTATGTTTAGTTATTACGTACAATTTGTTATATATGGCAAATAAAGGATATTAAGGGCATACATAAGTCTATCTATATGACTGAAAACTTGTAATATGTCCTTGTTTTATGCGCAGTCTTATGCAAAAAATAAAATAAAAAGTACAAAAAAAGCATCCCTACATAATTAATGTAAGAATGCCTTTTAAGAATGCCTTTTAAGATTCTAGTGCAAAAAACTATAAAGCTTCTGGCTTACTCCGCATCGTCCAGATTTAAATTACGATCTATCTGCCAAATTAAAAAACAGCCAAGACTCATTAACGCGAACATCGCAATACCAATTTTGAGTACGGGATTAACTGGAAATAGGTTTAATAATAATCCACCAAAGATACCGACTGAAAACATGAGCGAGCCTTGTAGCGCACTTGCCATGCCCGCTCGGCGTTTTTGAAAGGCCAGCGCAATAGCAGAAGCATTTGGCTGAGTAAGACCTAAGCCTGCGATACAGAAGAAAATACAAGCCAGCACCAGTGGAAGCCAAGCATCAGTACCCAAAAATAGACCTATTACAAATAGCACGCCTGCAGAAATAACCTGCATCATCGCACCAAAGCGCAAAATACTCAAAATACGAAAGCGATTGGTGAGCCACTGATTCAGCTGAGTCAAACCCACAAAACCAGCAGCATTCATCCCAAATAGCCAAGCGAAGTGGGTTGCGGATACCCCATAGGTATCCATAATTAGCTCAGAGGCTGAACTGATATAAACAAACATCGCCCCCATCAGCAGGCCGCCACCAATCGCTGGATAATTGAACGTCGGGTCTTTTAATAAGTCCCAGTACTGACTCAGTACTTCTCTTGCAGGACGTACATTACGATTTTCTTCCGTCAACGTTTCAAAGAAGAAAAACTTTGTGAGTAATAAATTCAACGTGCCAAAAGCAGCCAAAAACCAAAAAATAGAGTGCCAGCTAAAAAACTGTAGAAATAGCGCACCAAGCGATGGGGCTAATATCGGCGCTAAACCCATCACCAAAATCATAATAGAAAAGGCTTTTGCGGTTTGCTTAGCAGTCAATCGATCGCGAATCGCGGCACGAGTGACCACCGCGCCAACACACGCACCAAGCGCTTGCATCGTCCGTCCAACAAACAATACATACTCGTTATTAGTAGTCGCACAAACAATGGAGGCGATGACATATAGCGTCATACCGATATATAAAGGCTTAACACGACCGACACGATCACTAAATGGACCATAAAATAGCTGGCCAAATACCAAGCCTAAAAAATAGGCAGGAACAGAATTGGCCATAAAGGCTGTAGATACGCCAAAGTCATCTGCCATAGATGGTAATGCAGGCAGATACATATCAATAGACAATGGCCCCACTGCCACGATAAGTCCAAGCATCATAATCCATGCAACAGGCAAATCAGCAGAGCGTACGCGCTCAGAAGCAATGGGTCGATTGGGTAGAGAGGATTTTGGAGCAGACATATTCAGACCATTTTATATAGAGTGTATTGAATCGTTATAAAGGTTCAATACACCCTAGTGATTGTTATTGTATTATTCAGGCTTCCATTGTCTTTAATATTTAGTCTTTACTCAATACTGAAAACAAGGGTCATTGCCACCATTAGTGCACATTTGCATGCAGCGGCGCAAGTGGATAGTGATATATCGTACTATCCCCTCACATTTCAATAGAGGTATGACGTGAATAAAACAAACAATAACAACTAAAAACAATCACAATAATTTGTCAAAATAGGTCTGAGCGTTAGCATAGCGGCATAATTAGTAAAAGATATTTAGCGGAACTGGCGCTTGCCAAATGCCGTACTGGCTTGCTTGGCTTTTCTTAAAGCAAGCTTGCGATTACGACCGAGCATCATTTTAAGCTGCCATACTTTTTCTTTATATAAAGTAGTGGCTGGCTGCTGGAACATAGCATTGACCACACGCTTACTCGCCAACACCGCATCAGGAGAGCGCTCTGCAAATTCAGCAGCGAGCTTTTGCGCCTGCTCAAGTGGCGCTTCATTGCAATGGCTGACAAGACCCAATGCTTTGCCCTCACTGGCAGTCACGATACGCGCACTCATGGCAAGCTCTTTTAGCACATCTTCACGTACCACGCCAAACGCCGATTGCGTCAAACCCATGTCTGGTACCAGACCCCACTTAGCTTCCATAATGGACAGTTTGCAATCTGGATGACTGATACGCACATCGCAAGCCAGCGCTAGCTGAAGACCTGCACCGATACAATAGCCTTCTAATACGGCAATGACCGGTACAGGCACATCGCGCCATACCAGACAAACACGCTGGAACGAGCTCTGCCATGGCTTTATCAGCTCCCAAACGGCGAACGCTTGATTTTTTGGATGATTCAAATCACCTAAGTCTATGCCTGCACAAAACGTGCCTTCAGCACCATTTAGAATCACCGCACGTATCGTTTTATCTTTACCAATGCGTTCTGCGACAGCTATCAACTCTTTCACCACTTTAAAGCTCATGGCATTTTTTTTGTGTGGGCGATTCAAGGTTACCGTGAGTATATTGTCGGTCATACTAACTTGTAAGGTTTCATATTGGTAAGTGGCAATCGCGTTCATAACAATCCTTATTCATGAATAAAATAGAAATGGCATCTAAATATGATGCCGATACGTCTAAAGCTGATGACAACAATATTAACAGCCTTGTTACGACGCTACCTCATCAATAACTGACTGCAAAGATTCGATTCAACCTTAATGTCATAAACCAACAGTGTCATAAAACCATCATCTCTAAATCATTTTCCACGTCATATCATTTTCACTCAAACGATGATAATTGAGCTGAGGATAGGCTGATAAATCCAGCGCCTGCAAGTTATTTAACGCTGTTATTAATGCGGCATAATATGGCTCAAGCATGGCAAACTGCGCAGGGGTGGTGTGTTGGACATTCAGCAAGCACTTATCTTCTAGGTCTTGACTGGCCTGACGTAATTGCGGCACACCGGTATAACGACTGCCGCCTAAGATGCGATGGGCAATTTGCGCTAGCATACTGCGATCACGGGCGTCCCACGCTTGCGTCAGCGCCTGCTTTTCATCATTAATAGTATCAAGCATCATAATGATAAGCTTGGCTGCCAAGTCGGGCTTATTCGCTGAGCGGGTCAACGCGTCTTGCCAATCTAAAATAGCAAACCCATCACCTTCGTTAGCCCCCAAAGAGTGATGGCTTAAATGGTGGTGACTGCTGTCCCAACTCTTTGTTTCTTGCGCATATATGTGTGAATCTGTAGGCGTTGCTACTCCGTTGTGAGCACTATTTATCGGTGTTTCCGATGGCTTTAATAGTGGCGACTGTCCTTGTTTATGTAAGCGCAAGTTCTCATAGCGTGGCTGGGTGTCACGCGGTGTTTCGCGTCTATAATCCTCGCGTGGTTGGCTATCTCGCAAGTAATTATCACGAATTTTTTTCAATGATAAAGGACGCGTTATTTTTGGCTGATTGATTGTATTAGAATCGCTATGACGGTTATTTTCATCACCTTTCACCATAGGATAAGCAATGGTTGTAGAGTCCGATGGCCACGTTGAATACGTTTCAGCCTCCCTATTTTGTGAGTCGGTAGAGTGTGAGTTCTCTTTTGATAAATCGATGACCTGCACATCAGTATTGTGCACATCCGTACTGTGCAGATTGGTATCAGGCAACGCTGTTAACTGCGGCATTGTCGTTGTGCGTCCAAGCCATTTTTGCAGCACTTGTAACAACTGAGGCTGGCTAATGGGTTTACCCACATAGTCATTAATGCCACTAGCGATCAGTTTGTCTCGCTCATCAGCCAAACCATGTGCAGTCAACGCAATAATCGGGATACGGTTATCATCATTTTCAATATTACGAATTTGTCTTGCGGCTTCATGCCCTGACATACGCGGCATTTGGATGTCCATGAATATTAGATCAATATGACCTTTATCCTGAGTAGCAACTTTATCGTCGGTATTCATCTCTTCATAAAGCGTTCTATTTGATTTCTTGTTCACCTCATCGCGCGTTTCAGCTTTAGAGATTTGCGTTTTATTCGACAGACTTTGCTTATCATTTTTCGTGGTTTTGATATTTTTGGTTTGTTGTTTGCTGATAATTTCTATGGCGTCAAAACCACTACTCGCTGTGATGACCTGAATACCAAGCTCACTAAGTAATGCATCGAGCACCAACAAATTGGGCAGATGATCGTCGACTGCCAGTACCGTCACCCCTGTCCAGCGCGGTTCTTGCACGCTTTTTTTGGTACTGCGATTTTGGGTGTCGAGCATGGCATAAAGCTGTCTTTTGTCTAAAGGCTCATACAAAATATTGGCATGATAACGATTTAATAATGCTTGATCGGCAGCAACTTGATAGCCAAATACCGCAAGCTTACCTTGGTAATGCAGACGAATTTGTTTGAGTAATGCCATCATATCGTCTTGGGTATCATCATCGACGATGACCCAATCCCAATAATTACCATGCTCTTTTAATGACTCAAGTACGCCTGGTAAGGAGTTGGCTTGGGTCAATTTAATCGGCAAATATTGCAAGCTGGCTTTGAGCACTTGTATAGAAGCGGTATGATTGATCCATACCAATACATTAAACTCATCGGTCTCACTCGCCAGCGGAGCCAAGACTGGAAGCTCAATCGTCTGACCAGTAGCAGCTTCCAACACATCGACATGTGCTGGCATCCGAAACCAAAACGTTGCGCCCTGATTGGCAATATTCTCTTGAGCATTATCATGAAAGCCAATATCACCGCCCATCAGCCGCGTCAATTGCTTGGAAATAACGAGCCCCAACCCTGTACCGCCATACTGACGAGTGATTGAAGGGTCGCCTTGGCTAAAGCTTTGGAACAGCATCTTTTGATCAGCTAAAGAGATGCCCTTACCGCTGTCTTGCACACTGATCATAAGATAATTATCACGATGGTCATCTAAGCTGACGCGCACTACCACATCGCCACTGTCGGTAAATTTAATAGCATTGCCGACGATATTGGTCAATACTTGCTTGAGGCGTAGGGCGTCGCCATTGATGCGCATCGGTACATCATTATAAAACAGCACCGCCATGCGCAGACCTTTTTCTGCGGATACAGGCGAAAGCATATCGACTACGTCATAAATGGTGTCATAAAGGTCAAACTCATGACGGTCAAGTACTAACTTGCCTGCCTCAATCTTAGAGAAATCCAAAACATCGTTAACCAAGGCGAGCAAGTGTGCTGATGACTTACGTATGGTTTGCACGTACAAATCTTGTTCAGGATTTAGTTCGCCATGCCTTGCCAGCAAATTGATAAAGCCATCGATACTGTTTAATGGCGTGCGCAGCTCGTGGCTAATATTCGCCAAAAACGCCGATTTTGCTTGGCTGGTTGAAATTGCCGCATCACGTGCATTACGAATAGAGATATTCTGCATTTCCATCTCATCAAACGCGAGGCGCAAATCATCCTCGGTTTGCTCGGCATGGTCTTTTAACTCCTGAAAGCTTCTATGCAGGCGGCGTAGCGTTTTGACCAAGTCTTGCTGCAATAAGTTCAGCTCACCATCTGACTCAACAGGAATAGGCTGATACAGATTGTCGACATGGGTACGCTGCAACTGCAAACGCAGCTCATAAATTGGTGCTATCCAGCGCTTTGAATAAATATTTAAACTCAACAATAAAATTAAAATAGTGAACAAGCCAGTAATCACTAGTGCCATGGCAATACGATAACGTGCAATATAAAGCGGTTCGTTGTCCATATCGACGAGCAACCAGAGTTTTTGTCCTTCAAACTCCCCTAATATACTGCCATAAGCGGTTCCAATAGGTGTTGGTTGCTGCGATAAAAAATTCTTTGTTGTGTCTATTGCAGGCCATGCTTCGTTCAGTCCATAGCCGACTGCGGCGAGCACTTGATTGCTTTCATTGATGATCGCAATACGCTGTACATGTTGCTCGGACTGCATACGACCCAGCTTATCTTGTATTTCCTCAAGCTTCGTGATGGTCGTTTGAGTGGCATCATTTGCTCTGACTTCGCCATCAGAATTGGGTTCGCCGTCTGCTTGCTGGCGCTCTTGCGCTAACAGCTCAGGGATTAGCTCTGCAATCGCTGGGGTATAACGAATCAGCACCGCCTCCGCCAATACTTCTTGTTCGGAATTGCTGGCGCGCATGGTCTCATAAAAGACCAAAATACCGCCCACCGCTGCCAAGATACAAATGGGTAAAAACACCAATATAATCAACTGACCATACGCACTGCTAGTATCAAAACGTTTTTTGTATGCCATGCTAGCTTTACTCTCTACAGAAAATTGCACTATGAATCAATAGCGGCGGTAAGCGGTGTTAGCCAATCATAATTTTTTTAGGGGCTGTGCTCATTTCAAAGCTATTCTCATTTCAAAGCTATCGTCATTTCAAAAATGATAACTGCCTACCCATGATAAAATTTAATGGTTCTTGTTCTTGCCGTACCTATATATTGCCATAACTATAACGCATTTCATCGATCATGGTGAGTGGCTATGATGCAAAGGCATTTTAACTGTCCAGCCCTTTTTAAACACCACTCATTTACCAAAATCTCTTGATGCCTTCAGCGTAGCCAAAAACAAAATGATATAATGACGCAACTTTTCATTTATTGCTATTTGGTTAAAGCGGTAGAAATATCATTAACGATCAAATTACTCACTTCACTCAATAGCAGCCGTATCAAGATATTTATTCAAAAATCACAATGATAATTAAAAAATAAACGGTAATTAAAAATCAATTTTAAAAATTCACAAGGATACTTTATGTCCGCAACGGCTATCTCCAACTCTAATTTCATTACTCAAGTCACCAAACTTGCTGATTGCGTCGGTCAGACGCCATTGGTTAAATTGCAGCGCTTACCTGAGCAAGAGCAGCTGACCAATGGTGCTGCGTTACTGGCCAAGCTTGAAGGTAACAATCCAGCGGGGTCTGTTAAAGATCGTCCTGCGTTTAATATGATTTATCAGGCAGAACAGCGCGGTGACATCAAAGCGGGCGACATGCTGATTGAAGCCACGAGTGGCAATACGGGTATCGCTTTAGCCATGGTCGCCGCGATGCGTGGCTATCCGATAACGCTACTGATGCCAACCAATTCAACTCAAGAGCGCAAAGATGCCATGATTGCGTATGGTGCGACGTTAATCGAGGTGGATGAAGGCATGGAAGCCGCACGCGATTTAGCGCTGCAAATGCAAGCAGATGGCAAAGGCATCGTATTAGATCAGTTTAATAACCCTGATAACAGTCAAGCCCATTACCTGACCACAGGGCCTGAACTGTGGGCGCAAACGTCAGGAAAAATCACTCATTTTATTAGCTCAATGGGCACCACTGGTACTATTACCGGTGTATCGCAATACCTCAAAGAACAAAATCCAGATATCAAAATCATCGGACTACAGCCTGATGAAGAAGCTTCGATTGCTGGTATTCGCCGCTGGCCTGCAGCTTACATGCCGGGTATCTTTAACGCAGATTTGGTTGATGAAATCATGGATGTGGATCAGCGTATCGCAGAAGTTTATATGCGCAAACTGGCCAAAACCGAAGGTATTTTCGCGGGCGTTTCATCAGGTGCTGCAGCATGGGCTGCCGTACAAGTCGCTAAAGAAAACCCTGATGCCGTCATCGCCTTTATTGTCTGTGATCGCGGCGATCGTTATTTGTCGACGGGTTTATACAATATTGATGACAACAGTATTGACGACAGCAATGTCGATAACAATATAGAAGTTAATTAACGCACAGACAACGCTGCTCAGTTTAGTTGGTTTAATCAGGATTTCTTATGTCACAAGCTCTACTATCCGACCCTATATTGGTCTTTGATATCGAAACTGTCGCTGATACCGATGCGGCGCGCCGTATCTATCCGCAATTGGCAGAGTTGAATGATGCAGATGCATTGAGCGCACTCACAGCGCTTCGAATACAAGAAGCTGGGCATGACTTTATGCGCTTGCCACTGCAGCGTATTGTCTGTATCTCAGCGTTATATATCAAAGATGGCAAGTTTTCGTTGTTCTCATTGACCGCTGATAAATTCAGTGAAAAAGACATCCTTGCCAAATTTTTTCGGGCATTTAGTGACATCGAAAAACTGCCACAGCTTATTAGTTGGAATGGCTCAGGTTTTGATATTCCTGTACTGATATATCGGGCTATGCAATACGACTTATCAGCGCCATGGTTATTTGAAGAAGGCGAGCGCGTCAAAAACATGCGCTTTGATAATTACGTCAATCGCTTCCACACGCGTCACCTTGATTTAATGGACAGATTTAGCCAGTACGGTGCCAGCCGCCGCGAAGCCATGGATATTGTCGCAAGTTTATATGGTCTACCGGGTAAAACAGCTGTCGACGGTAGTATGGTTGGTGAGCTTGTCAATAACGATGACTGGCAAACGCTGTCTATTTATTGCGAGTCTGATGTCATGAATACATGGCTAATCTATTTGCGCTGGTTGCGTTTAACTGGACAATTATCCTCACAAGATTTTGACGCTTGGCAGCAGCAGAGCTATGACTATTTAGTAAAATATACCCAAGCGGATGGTCATGCTCGCCATCAAGACTTCATCGCTGATTGGTCATCTGCGCCCACATCATAACAAATGAAGTTATATGAAGGCGCGTTATAAGACATCGCGTTTATCCTCATTTTTTTAGTTATTTATCATTTATTATTAAGGCAGGTTTATGCAACCCACCGATTCAAAAACGTCTACAACCTCTGATGTTACGCCAGCAACGAGCGAGACCCAAACGATTACTATTCCGCCTAATAAGAAAAAATCTAAACCCTCATCAAAGACACGCCGCCGTCTAAAGGATGCAGAACCTCTGCCCTTCACCATTGATGGTTTGTCGCATGATGGTCGCGGCGTTGCCGTTTATGGTAATGGTTTTGGTATAGACGATGGTCATGTCGAAGACAAACATGGCAAAAAAATCTTTGTAAGCTTTGCATTGCCGGGTGAAAGTGCCTTGGTCAAAATAACCAATAGCCGTGCCAGCTTTGAAGAAGGCGAGGCTGTCAGTATTACTGCCAACCCAAATTCTGAACGTGCCGTACCGCCCTGCCCACATTTTGGCGTCTGCGGCGGCTGTAATTTGCAACACTGGCAGCCAGACGGTCAAATCAACTTTAAGCAATCTGTATTGGCTGAAATGCTGATACACCAAGCCAATGTCACGCCTGATAACTGGCTTGCTCCCGTGGTTGGTGATCGTCTTGGTTATCGTACCAAAGCACGATTGGGTGTGCGTTATGTCACCAAAAAAGAAACCGCGCTTGTCGGCTTTCGTGAGCGCTCAAGTAACTTTTTGGCAGAATTAAATGAGTGTCATATTTTAGATCCAAGAATTGGTTTTGAGATTGAAAACTTAAAAACACTGATTAGTACGCTAGAGAGCCGTAACAAGATTGCTCAGCTTGAGTTGGCCATGGGTGAGGAAATGCCTGAGCTGCCAGATGGCAATCAGCCCGTTGCCCTTATCGTACGCAACTTGGAGCCGTTATCAGACGCGGATATAGAAAAGCTAAAAGTGTTTTTTGCCGCACGCAACTGGCAGCTATATTTGCAGTCTAAAGGTGCGGACAGTATCCAGCGTATTGCATTGACTGAAGATGATGACATGAGCCAGCAATTTGGTCGTTTGTATTACCAATTGCCAGAATACGATTTGACTTTCGAGTTTATCCCGACAGATTTTACCCAAGTAAACCTGTCCGTCAATCGTCAAATGACCAAGCTTGCTTGCGATTTGTTAGACTTAAAAGCAGGTGAACGCGTACTTGATTTATTCAGTGGTCTAGGCAACTTTAGCTTGCCACTTGCGCGCCTCGTTGGTGAGACAGGTTCTGTGGTTGGTGTTGAAGGTAGCGAAGCGATGACCGCACGTGCAGCCGATAACGCACGTCGTAATGGCATCAATAATACAGAATTTTATAGCCAAGATTTGACGCAAGACTGTACTGATAAACCTTGGGCGAATCAAGGCTTTGATGCGCTATTGATCGATCCGCCGCGTTCTGGTGCTTGGGAAATTATGCAGTACTTGCCAAAATTTAACGCTGAGAGAATCGTTTATGTCTCTTGCAACCCTGCAACCCTCGCCCGTGATACAAAAGCATTGTTAGAGCAAGGCTATCGTCTGACTCATGCTGGCGTAATGGACATGTTCTGTCATACCGGTCATGTTGAGTCCATCGCTCGTTTTGAAAAAGTAGCGGTATAATTCAATTTACGGTTAAGTGAGCGGTTCAGAGCATTAAATAGCCATGCTAAAGGTCACTGAGCTTAATTCAAAATTTGAGTCAAGCGGTGGCAAAAAAATGATGGTTATTTATCCTGATTAACCGCAGACATTACATAGCCTCGCTTGATTTGTCTCTTTAAAGTGAGATAATAGTAAACAATATTCCTAGGCTGGTTTTTTCCATTCTTGTGAACGTTTGCACTCATAGCTTTATATATTTTACGCGCATTTTATGACTGCTAAAAAACAGATTTTTTAGCAGTTATATTGGTTTATAGCTGATACTTTATGAATCGTAAGTTCAACGTGTGTGCATAGTAGATGAGGTTATAATCAATTCAAAATAGCTAAGAGGAGTCGGCTATGGTAAAAATTCGTGAAGGATTACCGCTGGTGGATGGACAGACCACCCAAGCCGATAGTGCAGCACTTGCCGCTCAACTGGTCGCGAGCCAACGCTCGCACCAGTCTGCCAATAGCTATGCCCAAATCCCCCTCGATATCAAATACCAGCTGTCCACTCATAAGCTACACACCACTTTTGATCGCTCAGCACTACATGCCTTTCATAGTCATGATCCAAAGCTTGAAAACGAATATTCTGATAACCCGCTTTTAGATAAAAATAATGCTCTCTCAGATAAAGAGCTCGAAGCGATTGATTTAGATCGAGTCAATATTGATGTTCCCACTTGGTTAGACAACGTCGCCAAACGTATCGGACAAGAGTCTGTACCTCACTTGAGTGCTGCTTGTGAATTTATTCGCAGTCATATGAATACCAGCGAATCTGAGCGTTCAGGTGCTTATGTCACGGGTATTGGCATGACAGATATATTGACCTATCTCTACCAAGATGAAGATGCTCTTGTGGCTGCAATGCTCTATCGTAGTGCACGAAAATCAATCATAAGCCTCGCTGATATCGAGAAAAAATTCGGTGTAGACATATCGACCCTCGTCAAAGATACCTTGGCAATGGGTAAGCTGTCTGAGATTATTGAAAGCAATAAGCGTCTAGAAGATCACTTTGTAAACAATCAGCGCGACCAGCTATCTAATATTTATAGCATGCTAATTTCCGTCACCAATGATGTACGCGTCGTGCTTATCAAATTGGCTGAGCGTACTTTCGCCATGCGCGAATTGACCTTTTCTAATGAAGAGCGTCAGAATCGTGTGGCGCGTGAAGTCATGACCATTTATGCCCCATTGGCGCATCGCTTGGGCATCGCGCAACTTAAATGGGAGCTGGAAGACTTAGCCTTTCGCTACCTTGCGCCTGAACGCTATAAAGAGATTGCCAAACTGCTCTCCGAAAAACGCAGCGAACGCGAGTCCTATATTCAGCGCGTACAAGATAAGCTCAATGAGGCATTAGCAGAGGCTAATATCGAAGGTGAAGTCTCTGGACGTGTCAAGCATATCTACTCTATCTACCGAAAAATGAAGCTCAAAGGCTTATCGTTTGATCAGCTTTATGACATTCGTGCGCTGCGAGTATTGGTCACCAACCCGTCAGACTGTTACCACGTGCTTGGATTGGTACATGGCTTGTGGCGATATATTCCAGAACAATTCGATGACTATATTACCAACCCCAAGTCCAATGGTTATCGCTCACTACATACGGCAGTCATTGCTGAAAACAAATCACTGGAAGTACAAATTCGTACTCATGAAATGCACTTCGAAGCTGAGCTTGGTATGTGTGCTCATGTTAACTATAAAGAAGGTCTAAAGAATAAAAAAGACAATTATCTTAATCAAAGAATCAGCTCGCTGCGTCAGCTGTTATCGATCAATAATGAAACCCGTAACCAACCGCGCTCATCTTTACTAACAGGTGAAGAAATAGAGGGTATGGAGTTTGACGAAGAAGAGCAACTCGTTGACTTTGACGAGCTCGAACGCATCTATATCTTTAGCCGTGATGGTGACATTACTGAACTGCCAAAAGGGGCGACCGTTCTTGATTTTGCTTATTATGTACATACACAAGTTGGTAATCGTGCCCAAGCTGCGCGAGTCAATCAGCGCTATGTACCATTAACCTATCAACTCAAAACAGGTGAACAAGTTGAAATTATTACCAAAGCATCACGTGAGCCCAACCGTGATTGGCTAGTTGCTTCACTTGGATACATTCATACCAACCGTGCACGTTCAAAACTGCGTCAATGGTTCAATAAGCAAGACCGTGATAAGAACATTGAAATTGGTCGTCAAATGCTCAGTAAAGAGCTTGAACGATTATCGGTACATCCCAATAGCATCGATTTAAACGACTATATTCAGCATTTCCATGTTAATACGACTGATGATATTATCGTTGGATTGGTCACAGGCGACATTGGTCTCAACCAACTCACCAGCCACATCTCTCGTCAGCTACACCTAGAACCTGAAAGACCGCCAGAAAATTTTGCGCCAAGTATAGATGCTAGAGAGGCAGGAAAAATCGATGCTTATAAAATTCGTATCGATGGGCTGGATAATATAGAAATCAATCTAGCAGGCTGTTGCCACCCTGTACATGGCGAGCCAATTGCTGGTTACATCACCTTATCACGAGGTGTCAGTGTCCATAATCGTGGTTGCCCTGAATATTCACGCTTGATTGAACGCGATCCTGAGCGCGAAATAGAGGCTTCGTGGCGGGTACAAGCTGGTCGTTATCAACCCGTTGATATTCACGTAGAAGCGTATGATAGACGCGGACTGTTGCGTGACTTGACGCAAATTATTGATAAAGAAAATGTCAATATTCGTCAAGTTGAGACGCTTAGCAATGATGATAACATTGCCTTTTTGAAATTTCATATTGAGGTTTCAGGATTGGCACACCTATCTAAGCTTTTAGCGAAACTAGAGCAACAGCATGGTATCTTGCATGCTCGCCGCGCCGTCGCTTAGATATAAAATCACAAAATACGTCCGCTGAATCATAAGGTTATTATAAAAATATCATGCCTGAACTGCCTGAAGTAGAAACAACCAAAACCAGCCTTGCACCGTTATTAGGGCAACGCATTATCGATATAAAAGTTTTCCAGCCAAAGCTGCGTTGGGCGATGCCAGATGATTTAGATAGCTTGATTGATTACATGCTAGATAGCGTTGAGCGCCGCGCAAAATATTTAATTCTTAACTTTTTACCTTTATTACCCAATGATGATAGCGCTGCGGCTCAAACTGCTACGTTAGTACCGCGTCAACTTTTGGTTCATTTAGGCATGTCGGGCAGCCTGCAACAGCAGAGCTACGGTACTGAAAAGCGCAAGCATGATCATCTCATCATTGTTTTTAAGGGCGTTAATAATACAAAATCCCAACTACATTACTATGACCCAAGACGTTTTGGGTCAGTGCTATGGCACAAAGATTATAGTGCTAAGCTATTAGATCATTTAGGTCCTGAGCCATTATCAGATGAATTTACTGCAGACTACCTGTATCAATTGATTCAACGGTCAAACTTGCTTGATCACAGTGCTGATACTGTAGCAATTGGCAAAGCCAAATCAAAGAAGCAGCCCATTGCTCGCGCTATAAAATCAGTCATCATGGAACAACAGGTCGTCGTGGGTGTCGGTAATATCTATGCAACTGAAAGCCTATATTTATCAGCTATTCATCCAGCCACCCCCGCTCACCAACTGTCCCATGCTCAGATGATTATTTTGGTCGATCATATTAAAGTTATTCTACAAAAGGCGATAGCGCTTGGTGGTTCGACACTGCGAGACTTCACCGTAGCAGATGGTCAAACCGGTTACTTCCAGCAGACATTAAATGTCTATGGTAGACAAGGGGAAACTTGTCCGCATTGTGATGCCGTGCTTGAGAATATCAAAATTAATGGTCGCGCCAGTGTATTCTGTCCCAACTGTCAGCCAATCCTTTAAATATTATCTGAAACTATCACTATCTGTTTAGCCTTAAGTACCAAAATAACTTAGGTATCAAATCGTATAATATAGCAGCACAATACTCTTGACTAAGTGTCCTATTATTTTGCACTAAGATTATTATATCGCACGCCATTTTTGTTGCTGATTGACACACATCTTGCTTTAATAGTATGAGCACTTACATAAATAGTGCATAATGTTTATACATCTGTAATATATTTAGCTTACTTATCGTTGCGCATTGTTTATATAGGGAAATTGTCTCTGTGTGGAAATAGCAGCAGCTAATAATCATACCAACTATGAATTTTAGGACATCGTTATGACTGTTAAAGCCAAAAACCAACGCACAGTTAAGCAAAAAGCCATTACTATAGCCGCAAGCTTAAGTTTAATGGCTGCTACTATGCAGCCTGCCTTGGCAGCCATAGAAATTGATGAGACAGACTTTGGGCCCTCTTATGAGACAATGGTGGTTGATACTGTAGTGGGTAAACCTCTACAACTGGTCAGTGCCGTTGCTGGTACTGCCGCCTACCTAGTTAGTCTACCCTTCTCGCTTATCGGTGGTAATGCGGATCAGGCGCAGCAGAAACTTTTTGTTGAACCTTGGGATGCGATGGGACGTTGCTTAGGTTGTACTGTGGCTGAAGACAACTATTACAAATCACAAGTGACTAATGATAATGTTGTCCGTATTGTCGTTGATCAACCATCTGAGATTTTGATTAATACCAACGATTATGTCGTAGTTACGCCATAGTCTTTATATTAACAGCTGGTTAAATGATACAACTGCGCTAAAGACAATGCATTTATAAATTATCCATAAAAAAGGCTAACACGACGTTAGCCTTTTTTGTGTTTTTAATCAAATCATCATATTTTATTTTGAAACAGCGGTATTACCTAATTTAGCACTAATTTCACGAAGCAATTGCACCTCTTCTGAAGGTTGTTTTACCAATTCTTGTACTTCTTCTTTACGACGCATTTTGTTAACCATTCTAACCATCATAAAAATAATAAATGCTAAAATTAAGAAATTAATCAGTACGGTAATGAAACTGCCGTAGGCTAATACAGGAACGCCAGCCGCTTTGAGGGCATCATAGGTCATGGCAACACCTTCAGGCGCATCACCCAACACTAAGAACATGTTTTTGAAATTGATTTCGCCACCTGCTATGAAGGCCACTATCGGCATAATAATGTCTTCAACTAAGGACGTTGTGATAGTAGCAAATGCCCCACCGATAATGACACCAACCGCTAAGTCCATCACATTACCTTTCAAAGCGAATTCTTTAAACTCAGAAACCATACTCATTATTTTCTCCTCAAAATACCAATCTATAATCGAATAAGTATCTCAACAGTCGACCCAATCTTGAGCCTTAAGAGTAATAGTAAGAAACACTACTACTGTCAGTTATTCTGTCTATATTCTATGGAAATTACAACAAAAAAAAGCAGCATAAAATGAACCATATTCAGTTCACTCTATACTGCTAATTTTTTAGTTATCTTGATGCCCATTATTAAATAACAACAGCATCAAATGCTTCTATAAAACATCAATCCAATAAATTACTCAGTAATTCATGGCTCAATATTAAGCACCTTTTTTACCACGGCCGTGACGCTTACGCTCACTTTCAGTCAAATAACGCTTACGCAGACGAATCGCCTTAGGTGTTACTTCAACCAATTCATCATCTTGAATGAATTCAAGCGCTTGCTCAAGTGTGAACTTGACTGCTGGAGTCAACGTCAATGCTTCATCAGTACCACTCGCACGAACGTTGGTTAACTGCTTAGCAGTCGTTGGGTTAACAGCCATATCATCGTTACGTGAGTTAAGACCAACGATCATACCTTCGTAAACTTCAAGCTGTGGCTCAGCAAACAATTTACCACGTTTTTGCAGGTTAAATAGCGCGAAACCTAAGCAAACACCTTTTGCCATAGAAACCAAGACACCATTCGAGCGACCACCAACATCACCGATCTTTTGTGGACCGTAATGTGAGAAGCTTGACGTCATGATACCAGTTCCTGAGGTCAACGTTAAGAACTCAGAACGGAAACCGATCAAACCACGGGCAGGCATCGTCGCTTCGATACGCATACGACCTTTACCATCAAGCTCCATATTGGTCATCTCGCCTTTACGCAAGCCAACCTGCTCCATGATAGAACCTTGATGCTCATCTTCAATATCAAAAACAACGTTTTCATACGGCTCTTGTAATTTACCATCAACTTCTTTAACGATAACTTCTGGGCCTGAAACACCCATCTCAAAACCTTCACGGCGCATGTTTTCGATCAATACAGATAAATGAAGTTCACCGCGACCTGATACTTTGAATTTATCAGGAGATTCTGTATCTTCTACACGTAATGCTACGTTATGAATCAATTCACGCTCAAGACGCTCACGGATATTACGCGAGGTCACAAACTTGCCATCACGACCAGCAAAAGGTGAATTATTTACTTGGAAGTTCATTGAAACGGTAGGTTCATCAACCGTTAATGCTGGTAATGCTTCGACAGCACTAGGATCACAAATCGTATCTGAGATATTAAGCGAATCAATACCAGTAATACAAACGATGTCACCAGCTTGTGCATCTTCAACATCAATACGATCAAGACCATGATAACCCATAATTTTCAAAATACGGCCATTACGGGTATTGCCATTTTTGTCGATTACAGTCACTTGAGTATTGGTTTTAACTTTACCACGTTGAATACGACCAATGCCGATAACGCCAACAAAACTGTTGTAATCAAGGCTTGAGATTTGCATACGGAACGGTGCATCAGCATCAACTTGAGGAGGCTGAACCACATCAACAATTGTTTTGAAAAGCGGTGTCATGTCATCAGCCAAATTGTCAGCTTCCAAACCTGCAATACCATTCAATGCTGAGGCATAAACAACTGGGAAATCAAGCTGTTCATCAGTTGCACCCAAGTTATCAAAAAGATCAAAGATTTGATCCATTACCCAGTCAGGGCGTGAGCCAGGACGGTCAATTTTATTGATGACAACGATAGGTTTTAGACCTTGCTCGAACGCTTTTTGCGTCACAAAACGGGTCTGTGGCATTGGGCCATCAACCGCATCAACGACTAGAAGCACGCAGTCAACCATAGACATTACACGCTCAACTTCACCACCAAAGTCGGCGTGACCTGGGGTGTCAACAATGTTGATACGATATTCAGTATCATCAGTCTTATCTGTCCAGCGGATGGCTGTATTTTTAGCCAAAATGGTAATACCACGTTCTTGCTCAATATCGCCTGAATCCATTGCACGTTCAGCAATGTTTGCACGGTCGCCAAAAGTACCAGACTGATGTAATAACTTATCAACCAAAGTTGTTTTACCGTGGTCAACGTGGGCAATAATTGCAATGTTACGCAGGTGTTTGATATCGTTCGCCATATAAAATGCTCGTTTCGTCTTAAAAAAATGCAGTAGCAATAAGCGCCGCTGGATAAACTTTTATCATCAACCAGATAGATATTGAGTACTTACTTTTAGAAGACTGCACAATAGATGCGGTTAATCAAATAATTTCAATATAATCAAGTATCTACACTGATAAATTCATCATACAGATAGCTATGCTAATGTACATTCTGTCAATTTACAGAATGTTTGGGCAGCTAGTATAACATTATTGCTTCACAAATTTATGTAATAACTTGCTTTTCTCAATCCATAAATAAAAAAAAGCCACCCATTAGGTGACTTTTTTTGTAACTATATATTTAGTAAAACAATTGATCCAATACTATTTACTGAACAACCATATCTTTAGTTTGTTCAACAGTCATTGTTTTGTCACCAGTGATGATGGCATAAACACGACGGTTCATAGCACGACCTTCTTCAGTGTCGTTTGGAGCGATTGGTTGGTCATAACCATAGCCAACTGTTGATATACGGTTTGGAGCGATACCGAATTCGTTAGTCAACATAGATTTAACAGCAACGGCACGGGCTTCAGATAAACGTTGGTTATAACGTGCTGAAGGACCAGTTTTAGAAGCATGACCTTCGATACGTGCTGTAGAGTTAGGATACTCGCGCATCTTCTCTGCTACTTTAGCGATTTCAGGTTGATACTGAGATTTGATAGTTGATTTATCGTTATCAAAGAATACACGTAGTTCCATTTTCAGCTCATCAGTAATATCTACTGGTACTGGGCAACCGCGCTCATCTACTACGACATTCATAGGAGTGCCTGGGCATGCATCGATGCTATCAGGTACGCCATCCCCATCAGAATCAAGATCAGATTCAACTACGACTACTGGAGTAGTATCGATAACTGGCTCTTGCATTGGTGGTACTGCTACTGTAGGTGCTAAATGGCCACCAAGTACAACTTCTAGACCGGCCAAAGCCATGCCTTCCCACCAGTTGTTATCAAAGTTATGAATCGCACGAGCTTCACCACGTAGGCTTAAAGCGTCGTTGATACGATACATAGCACCTAGACCTAGGTTACCAATAGTATCTTTAGACTCTGCAACTTCAGTACCAGCATTAACTGTACCTACAGAAGAACCTTCAGCAGCTGTATAAGTTTCTTGGTTTTCTACTTTGATCTTAGATTGACCAGCACCAACCAATACATATGGCTTGAATGCGCTATCAGTATAACCAGTAAATTCTTCAGTACCGATTAAGAAGTTACCAGAAAGCATGGTTTGTTCTACGTCAAAACGGTTAACACCAGCATCAGCAGAATCTTCAGAAGCTTCGCCGTTTGCACTTGACACGCCGTACTCTACTTGGAACTGAGTAGAAGGAGTTAGTTCAATACCTAGTGCAGCACCAGTGTATAAGCTACTTTCTTTAGCTACGCCGCCATTATTAGGATGACCATTAGCGCCAGTAAAAGGAGTACCGTCGTCGATGTTATTACCATCAGCATTTACGTACAAGTTTTTACCAGTTGTAAGGATTTCGCGTTGCTCGTCATGAGCTTCGCCAGTGTAATGATAACCTAGTAACAATGGGCTAATAGTTACGCCAGCATTAGCTGCTAAAGGTGCAGCTGCTACAGCAACCAGAGCTAGAGCAATTTTATTCAATTTCATGGACTTCCTCCAAAGGATAATTTGAGTGATGCATTAAGCAAAACCGCTTCTCAAGATGCTCTAAAATAGACATCTTTTACGAATTTTAAGTGACAAAGCAAAACCAATTAAGGAGTAGCTTAGCGATTATCAATTCAGTTTACAACTTTTTTCGTTAACGAGCTACACATTATTACACGATAATGTCGTAACTAAAACACAATAACCAGCTTAAGTTACCTAGAACTAACACACCTTACGCTTTTTATCTTTTGTATGTCAGTTCACAATAGATAGTAAACCTAACAGTATCTATTGTCTGGGCGTATTTTAGTACAGTTAGTATTTTTTCTCTATTATTAAAACCAGTCATTCACTAATTGAAACATTTTTTGACAGTAGACATATATTCTGTTTATATTATATCACTCAACATTATTTCATACATCATAAATTTGATCATTACTCTAAAATTTCACGAGCATATTGGCTCGATTTTACGCAATGATTGGATTGAATAACATTTAAAGAAGCGAGACTGTTTTATTGAACTAAACTACTTATTATAGGTAACAAGCCTCATGGCATTGCTGCATAAAACATTATCAAGTTATAAAAAGCTCTCAGCATTTATGTTATGGGTTTTTACTTCAAATAAGCACAGGCTAGCTCAAAGCCGATTGATTCTTTATGTTTATCATAGATATATAGTATATATCTATAAAAGAGCAGCCGATACAACTACCAGAACAGACCCAAGCACTGTTAATAGACATAACAAGGGTTTTACGCTGGTTGAACTTATCGTCACTGTATGTGTATTAGCAATTATAGTGACGATCGCAGCCCCAGTCATACGAACGCAATTAGCACGTATGGAAGCCAAACGGATTCAAAGTCAGTTAGAGAATTCTCTTGCCTTAGCCAAGGCTGAGAGTTACATCAGAAGACAGAATGTCATTGTTTGCTTGTCTGATACTGGAGGGCGCTGCCATAGAGACAGCGATAAGACACTTTTGTTATTCATAGATAAAAATGACAATAATCACTTTGATGCTCAGGTAGATTCATTAGTTATTCAGCAGTCTTTAAATCCTAAATACAGTAAGCTAAGTTTACGAGTTGGAAGTCGACGCCACTACACCAAATTTTGGGGTGATAGTGGCAAACCACGAGGACATTTTGGCCATATAAAATACTGTCCCATCGTTGCTTATAATGAAGCAATGTATCTAATATCATTTAACCAAGGAGGTATTGTTAAACAAAAACTTAATGAAGATCATCCCACTGAATGTGACGAATAAAAAACTACCAATGACATAAGTTACCACTGGCATTTTTTGATAGCTCTATAGATCTATATACATTGCTTCTTTCATCATAATAACTGCCTGCTCGAGTCCTACAAGTACAGCGCCTGCAATGAATGCATGGTTGATATTCAACTTATAAATACCCTCAATTTGTGCGATAGCACTCACATTATCACGTGTTAGATCATGACCTGCGTTAATTAAGAGCTTATTATCACTGCGTTAAGCAATAGCAAGAGCTTGCTTAATTCGTTTCAGCTCAGCCTTTTGCATGTCCATATCGGCTACCAAGCTTGCCTCAGCATAAGCGCCTGTATGTAACTCAATAGCATCAGCGCCGCCTTCTCGCATCAAAGAGCGGCGGCTAAAGGGCTTGGATAACTAACCCCACGCGCTTAACGCAGATTTGCTAAGTGATCAATGTTTACACCTAATAAAGGTTTTTGCAAAGGGTTGTTAGATGAAGGTAATGAAGCAGTGGTCATAAGAGATTTTTTTGATAACGAAACCCAATTGACTGATCAACGGTACAAGAATATGAAACTTTAGACAGTCTCAGCACCAATCAGATTGGTTATAGCACTTTGAGGATGGTACTATTATTTATTGGTAACGCTGTTGCTGCTGCCACAGTAAGCGGCTTTGCAATGGTTGATAATCCAGTAAATGGTCAATAAGCTGTCGATGCATTTTTGACCAATTATTTAAGGTTTTGTCAGTAATACCTAACTGCGTCATCGCAATGATATCAGTACCTTTGAAAAAAATTTGCCCCATAGTATTATCTAAATGCTCAGTCTGTATATCATTCTGCAAGACAGGCACTAAACCAACATCAGGTAAAAAACGATAAGAATCGTCAGGCTGAATGATGTTTTCAACACTATCGTGAGTCAACATTAAGCTAAAACCCAACTCATTGAATAAATGCTGCTCAAATTGGCGCAAGCACAACCGTAATTCGTTGGCGCTCAAAGGTCGCCTAAGCTGAGACAGACTGTCCTGATAATGTAGCCATAATACTGGCATTGGATCTTCAGTCGACAACAACCGCCATAGTATTTCGTTTAAATACAACGCCGCATATTGATGTTGACCTGTAATATTTTCGTAGGGCAGTGCTTCTAGAACAGTGGCAATGCCATCATCTTTTGCTATGCCTGTTTGAGTTGTGTGTTGCGATGCAATATTGATCTGACTAAACGTTTTTAAATCTCGTTTACCAGTGGAAAAGAGCTGCAATGGCATGAACAATGGCGCGCCTTTTTTCCCAATACCATGGATCACGCCATGTTGCTGAGAAAACAGATAATATAAGGCGCGCTTTTCTTGATAAGGACGCTGATGCAATAAGTAACCGACTAACGCTTCATTGCGCATTTCTTATTACCTCAGCATCGAGCATATAGAAAAGTGATTAAAGCGCTATTCTTCAATCAATATCCTAAGCTAGTCAATGCACGTTCGTCATCAGACCAGCCACGTTTCACTTTCACCCACAGTGTCAGCATGATTTTTTTATCAAACAACTGCTCCATATCTTTACGAGCATCCATACCAACTTGCTTAATACGCTGACCTTTATCACCAATCACAATGGCTTTTTGACCACTACGTTCAACATAAATAGTTGCATCGATGAAAGTACAAGCCTTACGTGGACGCCCTGTCTTTGGATCAGTGTGCGCAGGCTCATCTTTGAACCCATCAATCTGTACAGTTAAGTCATATGGCACTTCGTCACCAGCGCTACGCATAATTTTTTCGCGGATAATTTCACTGGCCAAAAATCGTTCTGAGCGGTCAGTAATTTGCTCGGTATCATAGATAGGAGCAGCAATAGGAAGATGCGAAGCAATCACTTCTTGTAGACGATCTAGGTTTTGGTTTTTTAAGGCAGATACTGGTACGATATCGGCAAAATCAAAACTGTCATTAAACGTTTCAATCAGTGGCAACACGCTGCCTTTATCTTTTAAGGTATCAGATTTATTAATAACCAATACCACATTTAAATTGGTGTCGCCAAGCTTTTGTAAAACCAACAAATCATCATCACGCCATTGATCTGAATCAACAACGAATAACACCAAATCAACATCTACTAATGCAGATACTGCAGCTTTATTCATACGCTCATTAATAGCACGTACTTCATTGCGATGAATACCCGGCGTGTCAACAAATACTGCCTGCATCTCATGATTTGACAAAATACCGTGGATACGGTGACGAGTCGTTTGCGGCTTACGTGATGTAATAGACAGCTTTTGACCCAATAAGTGATTCATCAAAGTCGATTTACCAACGTTTGGACGTCCAACGATCGCGACATAACCCGCTTTAAAATCATCAGCAATACCTGCATGACTACTAGGGGCAAAGAATTCTTCAATTGCCATATCGTTGTCTACAGTAGTATCTTCTGCTTGATTGATGCCATCGTTAGTAGTATCGATATTATCTTGGTTTTGATTCAATTCTGTGTTTTCGGTCATATTTTTGGCATTATCTTCATCATTGGATGGCAAGTCAGTACGATTGCTCATAGGTTAATCCTATAGAATTTATACCCAGTCAAATGGTGCTTAATGATGTATTGGCTGTATCAGCACTAAAAAAGCAAAACTATCATCGGCTGGGAAATATTTAAGGTTTTGAAATGTGTGACGTTTACGCTAATTCAAATAAACGATTTTTGAAACGTCATTTAACATATACTGTCAAAAAAAGTGGTATGTGCGATTCATAGGTTAATCCTAGTTAGGATCGCTTTTTAGCTGGGCTCGGCAGTTTATGCAATTGGTTAATCATTAATTCTGCTGCTTTTTGTTCAGCGATACGGCGGCTCTCACCAGATTCAGTAATATCAACACAGTTATTGATATTAACATGGCAACGTACAACAAAAATTTGATGCGGCGCGTTACCACGTGTTTCCATTAGCTCATAATGTGGCAGATCAAATTGCTTAGATTGTAGCCACTCTTGCAATCGACTCTTGGCATCTTTTAACGCTTTTTGGTCATTAACGTTGTCAATCAAATCACCATACCATGAGAGAACACAATCGCGAGTAATATCCAAATCTTGGCTGTCTAAATAAATAGCACCAATCAACGACTCCACGGCATCAGCCAATATAGAAGCGCGATTGCGCCCACCACCTTTACGCTCACCTATCCCTAATATCAGATGATTAGAGAGCTCTAAGTTTTGCGCAATAATGACCAATGATTCTTGACGTACCAAGGTGGCACGCATACGAGTCAAGCGACCCTCATTTTGGCTAGGATAGCGATGATATAAAGCCTCACCCACAATCATTCCTAACAGAGCGTCTCCTAAAAACTCTAAACGCTCATAATTTTTTTTGCTATCAAATGAGCGGTGTGTCAACGCAAGTTTGGGGAGACTCAAGTCCTTAAACACATAGCCTAACTTGCGTGTTAATACGGCTAATTGCTGAATAAATTCTGAGCTAACAATCAGCGTGTCGACAGACGTGCTATTTTGTTGAGGAGTAGGAATCGCTTGGGAATGCTGCAAAGTTGGTTTCATGCGTGGCTTGTGGTTATCCCTTCTGTTTTACTGATTTGGTTAGTAATAGTATGGATTAATGAATATTATAAAGACATTCAGATATTAAAAAGTTTAAGAGTGATCTAACACTCTTTTTAGTTACTCTGCTGTTGTCATATCGATATCACCTTCGAAGCGATTGACGATATCAACATTACCAAAGAAATTTTTGGTGACTGCATATTCTTTACGAATAGCCAATTGTCCCGTCTTTTTATCAATAAAAGTAAATACATCTTCCGCCTGAGTATCATAATCAGCATTAATAGATAGCTGTCTATTAACACGCTCGACAAACTGCTTGGCCGTCTCATTATTATTATTTGCTTCCTTAAGCTGTGCGCTTAAGGTCTTGGTCAATTGATAATCACCGATCTGAGCAGGTATGATAGCAACCATCAATTTGGCAGCAACTCCTAACACAAGAATAATTAAAACGATACTCGTTACGCTAGCACCACGCTGTGTGGCGATTCCAGATAATTGCTGCACTATGATATCCCTCTACTGGTAAACAACTATTTTTAGGAGCTACCGAAATACTAGGTAGCCATTTATTAGATAGCAACAATATTAGCATAAAACTATTATCGATAAATCAACCAATAGAGCGTCTCATAATCTTAATGACATAATCTTAATCAATAGTACCATTGCGTTCAAAGGTTGGTAAATTAAGTCCTGGTGGCTTATGCATCCAGATATAAACCGCTTTACCCGCTAAATTCTCATCAGGAACAAATCCCCAAAACCGACCATCAGCACTACGATCGCGGTTATCGCCCATCACAAAATACTGACCTTCTGGAACGCTAATACGCCATTTGGTGCCTGCTGAGCTAACCACCTCTGGCGATTGCTGCTGTAAAAATGGTGCATATTGGGAACTATTCATACCATTCAAGTAACGAACAAGATGCTTGTTTTCGCCTTGTGTTTCCTGAAAGTATTGCGCCTCACCCTCTTCTTGCTCACCCATCGCTGCCGCACTGTCTTCGGTCAGTACTTGCCCTGGACCAATTTGTCCTGGTAAATAAAGCTGTGAGGTCAACTCAGGGTTCGCCGCAAAATCGACAGGCTTAGTGTCAACTGGGACATCATTGATAGAAAGTGTCCCTTGATCATAACTAACAGTATCACCAGGCAAACCAATGACACGCTTGATATAATAAATACTTGGGTTTTCAGGATAGCGGAATACCGCCACATCACCATGCTCAGGCGCGCCAGTATCCAGAACTTTGTTATACGTCAGCGGTAGGCGCACCCCGTAGGCATACTTATTAACCGCAATAAAATCGCCCGTATATAATGTCGGCACCATAGAAGATGAGGGAATATTAAAAGGCTCAATCAAAAACGAGCGTACTATTAACACCACTGCCAATACGGGGAAAAAATCATAAGCCCAGCGTACCAAGAGACTTTCTTGACCACGCCCGCGAGTTTTACGCTGTTTCAGGGTCAGCTTATCTAATAGCCAAATAATACCCAAACCAATGGTTAACGGTACTAAAATTAAATTAAAATCAAAATCCATACTCAATTGCCTATTAACGAGCGACTTATCTGGCTATCTATACTATCAACTGCGCCACTAATTACACCAACAAAACTATCGTTGACCAGTCAATTAGTAATGACTTACTCAACCTGCAATACCGCTAAGAAGGCTTCTTGTGGAATCTCCACATTACCGACTTGCTTCATACGTTTCTTACCCGCTTTTTGCTTAGACAATAGCTTTTTCTTACGCGACACATCACCGCCATAACACTTAGCTAGGACGTCTTTACGCATGGCTTTCACTGTACTACGCCCAATAATTTGGCTACCAATCGCCGCCTGAATTGCCACATCAAACATCTGACGCGGAATCAACTCTTTCATCTTAGTCACCAACGCATTTCCACGATAGCGTGATTGGGTTTCATGAACAATCATGGCCAGCGCATCGACTTTTTCGCCATTGATTAATACATCTACTTTAACCAATTTATCGACTTGATAACGCTCAAAATTATAGTCAAGTGAGGCAAATCCACGAGAGACAGATTTTAGACGGTCAAAGAAATCCATGACCACCTCTCCCATTGGAATATCAAATATCAGCTGTACTTGACGACCCATAAAGCGCATATCAACTTGTACACCGCGGCGCTCAATACAAAGCGTCATCACATTACCAAGATAATCTTGCGGTACTAAAATCTGACAACGGGCAATTGGCTCACGAAATTCTTCGATATTATTAGGTTCAGGCAGTCTTGATGGATTATCAACATAAATGATGCTGCCATCTTTTTTTACAATCTCATAGATAACTGACGGCGCAGTAGTAATCAAATCCAAGTCATATTCGCGCTCTAAACGCTCTTGGATAATCTCCATGTGCAGCATACCGAGGAAGCCACAGCGAAAACCAAAGCCCAACGCATCAGAAGTATCTGGCTCAAAAAACAACGAAGCATCGTTAATTTGCAGCTTTTGTAGCGCTTCACGGAATTTTTCAAAATCTGTAGAATCAACAGGGAACATACCCGCATAAACTTGCGGCGTAATCTGTTTAAACCCAGGAATACGTTCAACATCGGGCGTTTTAGCATGAGTAATCGTATCACCCACTGGCGCGCCAGCGATATCTTTGATGCCAGCAATAACAAAACCGACTTCACCTGCTTCCAAGATACCCGTATCTACAGGCTTAGGCGTAAAGACACCAATTGAACCAACTAAATGCGATTCTTTGGTTGATTTGATATAAAGTTTATCACCTTTTCGGATAGTACCTTCACGTACCCGAACCAATGACACAACGCCTAGATAATTATCAAACCAAGAGTCAATAATCAATGCTTGTAGGGGTGCATCACGATCACCAGTCGGTGCAGGGATGAACTCAACCAGTGCCTCAAGTAGTTTATCGACGCCTAAACCCGACTTAGCAGAGACTCGTGGCGCATCAACAGCATCGATCCCGATAATGTCTTCAATCTCTTGAATAACGCGTTCAGGTTCAACTTGTGGCAAATCAATTTTATTGAGTACTGCCATGACTTCTAAGCCTTGATCAACGGCCGTATAACAGTTAGCGACGGACTGAGCTTCAACCCCTTGCGCCGCATCAACGACCAAAAGCGCGCCTTCACAAGCCGCTAGTGAACGCGATACTTCATAAGAGAAATCGACGTGTCCTGGAGTATCAATAAAGTTGAGCTGATAACGCTCACCATTAGGATGATCGTAGAATAAAGTTACCGACTGCGCTTTAATGGTAATACCGCGCTCACGCTCAATATCCATAGAGTCAAGTACTTGCGCCTGCATCTCGCGATCTTGCAAGGCACCGCACATTTGAATAAAACGATCAGCAAGCGTCGACTTGCCATGATCAATGTGGGCAATGATTGAAAAGTTACGAATATTTGCTAATGCAGTCACAAAGCGCCTACTAAATTAAGGGTGATAGAATAATAAAATTAAGAAATGAATGCTGTCAGGCACAACCGCTAAAATAGCTGTCCATCATTAAGGGAGCAATAACAAGAGAAAACAATTAGAATCAGCTTATTCGCCAATACTCTCATCTCCAATCAACCGCTCAGGACGCTAGCTATTACGCGCAGGCATCAAAGAGTATTCTAGCAGTTTTCTACTATAAAGTAAGGCGATTTTATTAGCAGAAGGATGATTTACAAATGAATTTACGAGCGGATAACTGTACAGATAGAAAGCAAGCCACTTATTAGCCCTTTATTAACTTCGTTAGGACACATGCTAAAGCATGTTTTCATTTTAGAAATGGAGGTAGAAATAAGATAAATTGCCGTTAAACAAGGGCAATAGTGCCGTTAATATCGGGATATCACTCGGCTATTTAACGATGTCTAAAAAATACAGCCATTTCTAGACCATTTAAATGTTCATTGATTGAATTGAGGACATGCCCTAACTTACTGTTAAAATTTAATAATCTACTGAGGAGTATTGGTTTTGGATAGATCGTTTTCTATGGCCTCACGTCCTGCTTGATGCAGATATTTATATATCCATGGCGACTTACCATAAAAAGCGCCATTTAACTGAGTTTGCTCTATCAAGTATTCACGAAATCTAAGATAAAACTCATTGTCTGGGCGGTTAGGTTGTTGCCAAAACTCATTCAATGGTTTTTGATCTATCAGCTTAGGCGTATTATAAATCGCGCGGCCCATGATCTTAGTAGGTTTTTTATGATAGACCGATTGCAAACCTGTCGTACTATTGATAGTTACCATCCCAATGCTATATTTCATCAAGGTTGGCAGGTGCATATCACAACCATAAAACACACGATCAGCCACTTGATAGCGTCTAGCCAAGCTAGATACCAGCTCGCGATAATCTCGATGACCACGATCTAGCGGATGATGCTTAAAGACTAGTAATTGCTTCTTATCAGCGTACTCTGCAAAGCTTGCAATAGACTCATCAATAAACTGCACCACATCGCGATAGTCACTATGATGCGTAATCTGCGAGTCATTATGCACTTGTAAACTAATTAAAAAATAATTATTACTTTGTTGTTTTGTCAGTTTATTTTGCAATCGCTTGTCAGGTAAATATCCACGCAGTTTACGCCATGGTGCTTTGAGCCAAGCTATCGCTTCTTGCCATGCTGTCATACCACGATAATGCGAATAGTGCGGATAGCGACTTTTGTAAATCCAAGCGATAATATAATAGACAATAGCAGCGATACTCAAACGATAAAAACGATTGTGGGTATACAGTGGTTTATCATTGGCTTTTTTGAGCGCCTTGATATCCGCCGTATTTAAGCGCGAATAGCCATTGATGCCATATTCTTGCAATGTAATATAATCTGGACGCAAGTAGCCTTCTTCAAATACGAAAAAAGAGGTGCCCAACTGCTCACTGACACATGCAGCTTGGGCATGATGCGGACGACAATCCCCAAAGCAGACGATCGCATCAATATCATTTTCTTGAACAAACAGCTGTAACCAAGAAGAGAATTGCGCTAACGTATCGGTGTACTCATACGTATTATCATGATGATAGAAGAATGCATCACCTGCATTAAAGTTAATCTTACTAACTTTAATATTTTGAGTTTGCAAAAATGTCGAAAAACGGTTGAAGAATCCGCCCATCTTTCCTTGTAACAGCAAGACGTGTCGATGAGTAAGCAAGTGAGACATCGAAGCTGCCATAGTATTGAATTACCATTAATGAGAAGATGAAGGATAAAAGCGTGAGTATTTATTAAACAACATGAATATTAAGCTGTGTGAATACACGTTAATCATCACTGATTATACCCAAAAACGCCATACTTGTCGCAGTGGATTTACGGCACAATTTTAGAGCAATCTAACGAGATAGTTGACGCAGGCGCTGCTGCCATTGATGACGCTGCTGCATAAAACGAGTCGTCGCTTGGCGTTTAAGCTTTGCAGGTAGTGCTGATAAAATTGAAGTCGCATGGCTAACCGAGCTATTTATAGGGCTAGATATTTGCGCTTGAGATTCTGTATTATGAATATCTTTAAGCAAAGGAGCGCTTTTAGGAGGGTATAAATAGTCAATCACTTGCTCTACTTGTGCAAGCCCGTAGCCATTAGGTAAACGATATAAGGGATAGCGAATAAGCGCACAATATAACAATTGCTCTAACGTTAATGCAGTGTCGCGTTTTCGTCTCTCTAAATAGTCAGCTTTCGGTGAAAACTGGGCATCAATATCTGCCGTTAACCCCCAACCAGCATAAAACGGTAAGCCGTAGCAAGTAACGTCTAAACCGCGCAGCAACGCCTCAAAGCCAGTCAATGAGCTAATCGTATGTACTTCATCAACACACTCTAAGCAATCAGGCATCGCGGTATCATAGGCGACGGCACTGACCTGTTGTAAAAAATCTGCGCTAACCTTACCAGCCCTTAGTCCTGCTTCAACGTCAGGATGCGGCTTATAAATAAGATAAGCCTCAGGGTTGTCTTGGCATACACGCTCAATCAAGCCGCTGTTGGTTTTGATGGTTGAACCGCAATACTGCACCGATAAATCATCTTCGACTTGACCGATGATAAGCAGACGGCGCTTGCCAGATACTCTAGCCTCATACATCCAAGAAGTATGCTGGTTATTGGCACTGGCGACATCAGCTCCAACATTGTATTTACTCACCCGCTGATTCAGCAATTTATCTTGCAGCTGTTGTACACGGACACTTTGCTGTGGGTTCAGTGCTTGACAATGGCGTAGCAACGTCTCTAAATCTGAGGGCTGGGTCGCATCATAATAAATACCTTTTTTATCTATGACGACCGACAACGGTGCTAACAACGTCGCGCCCAAACCATTTGAGCGGATAAACCCATCTTCCATACAGTATATAGACGGTATGGATAAATGTGGCTGTTTCTCAAGCTTACGCTGTAATTTATTTTGTACTTGCTGGCGTTTGGCCAAACCCCACACTAATAGAGGCTGCTGATAATCAACACGAAAATGATCAGGATGCAGTAAATTCTTTAGACGTGGCTTGGGTTTGATAAATAATGTCGTACGCGGTAGATTCGTAAAAGCTTTTACAAAGGGTAATTTCCAGCGACTAAATTCATATATCGTGAGATCCCCTTCAAGGCGCGCTTGCCAATATCGATTAGTCACTAACCATTCTATCGCTGTATCAATATCACAGGCTTGCTTGGTGGCCGGATCTACATAACGACTATAATCTATATAAGCGCTATAAAATAACGTTTCTAACGTCGCAGATGTTTTTTTAGCAAATGATATAGGAAACAACGCAGGATTTGAATGTCCCCTAGACTCTAGCTGTTTGCTGACAAGTTTTTGACGACGTTTCTCGACCGCTTTAAGCAGCTTTTTGGGTGCGCCGCTGTCATCAGTTAGACCCCAGCCACTATACCAATTGACTCCGAAGCAATGTACTACTTTACCTAAAATCAACCCTTCAAAGCCCATATGGGAGCTGACCGTATAAACATGGTCAACTTGCTCTAATAGCTGGATAGGATTGAGTGCTTGAGTTAATAACCGAACCTGCTTAGGTAGTTTTAAACGGGTCAGGTATCCTGATTTTGACGCAGGATGTGCCTTTATCCAAATATGGGCATGAGGATGATTATGACACGCAGATTTTAACATCTTCTTAAACTGACGTTTATCCGCGCCCGCACCGGTGATAGAAGCATCACCAACCACTTGGTCAATCAATAAAACATGCGATTTCAAGGGATCTGCTGTTGTATTAACACCGTCTTCACTTATCAATTTATCCAATGACGGACAATCGATCACTGCGTTATATTTACTGAGCTGCTCATTACAAATACGTGCCATCAAGTGCCGCGCGCGCGCGTCATCTATTTCATAATTATTGGGCGTAGTAGCATTTTTAGTACGCTCAATAATCAGCCGCTCAAGGCGTGAGTCATGCGTCGTATCAAAATAAATACCAAGGTCATCAACGACGACACTCAGGCCATGACGGCTACTAATACCAGAATCTAATGAGCGCAAAAAGCCATCTTCGACACTTAATATCTCAAGCTTTTGCCGCTTAGCCACGTTATTAGCTCGTTGATAGCTTTTTTTACGACCCCAACCGATAAAGGCATCGGGTTGCTGAAAAGAGAGAGAGGAATTGGACAAATGAGTTATCTGATTTTTTACAACCTTAGGTAATGGCAATGCAGACAGTAAAAGCGTTTTACCTACATTGATACGTTGCGGTAGACCTGACCACGGATACCAGCGCTGAATATCTGCTTGTAATACCTGAGACAAAAGTAAATTGTTTTGACGCATACCCTTACCAATGACCGCCAAGTGCTGTGGCAATTGGTATGGGGATGATGGCAAAAGCAGTGCATTATCAGAGTGAGAGGTCACTGCCACATTGACATCATCTGCCGCGCTTTTTGCCATTTTCAACACCCTTATTCATTACTTTTACATCAATCTATGCAGATGACTTGTTCTCTTGTTATACAACTTTTCAATAATGGTTATAAATCGAGAACCACTTTAGCAGCGATGGCTAATTGATAAACAATTTGCGATAAGCCACGCGCAATTTCTACGCGCTTAGTTTTGACTTTTGGTAATACCATAATCTCATCGCCTTGCTGGATACGATAAGCGGTATTGACCACCTCACTGGCGCCATTTTGATGGATAATCAAGATTTCTTTAACATCAGCATTGTCAGAGAAACCGCCTGAATTGGCAACATAATCACCAACGGTATAATCTGGATTAAAGGTCAGCGCGCCTTGTGCTCGTACTTGACCATTAACGGTAATGACAGACGTTTGCGCAGGTATCTCAATGATATCACCTTGCTGCAGAATAATATCCTGCCACGAATTCGGGACGACAACAATTTGACCCGTCGTTTTAACATTACGCGCTTTGGCAACAAACTGCTTAACCAACGCTGCATCGTCTTGACGCAGTGCTGCTTCTTCACGAGTGGTCGACTGCGTGGCAAGCGTCAGCTCTTCTAGGCGATCGAGCGACTCATTAATCATGCGTTTTTGTTGCTCAGCAACAGACTCACGATAAATGGTCAAATGAGTCAGTTTAGCGAGTGGGCTTGGCTGTAGCTGTGGCACGATGTCCTTTAAGCGAGCACCATATGGTACAACCATGGCACCATTACCTGTATGCGCACCTTTTACTTGCACCGCGATTGTGCCCGCATAACGATCGGAGGTAACTACCATCTGATCACCATTATAAACAGGCACGTTTTGAGCTTCTGCCAACGAGTAATATTCCGCCGTCTGTGCACGTCCTGCACTGCGAGTGATACTAACGTTGGTGGCATTCGCTGCTGGATTGGCCACTTGCAATACATCACCAATGGTCAGATCGTTCACATCAAATTCAAAGGTATATTCGTTTTGGACTTGACCGCCTACTTCAAAGGTTTTTTTCTGCGGCGCGACCGTAATCACATCGCCATCACGAAAAGAGAATGCTTGTAATTTACCCGCCAGTAGAAAATCATACAGGTTGACTTGCTGTAGCATCTGACCATTACGTTTGATTTGAATATCAATATAACTGCCGCGGGTTGGATCGACACCGCCTGCTCTATCTAAGTAAGATAATACCGAATCTGCTGCAAGACCACCGTAATAGCCAGGTTGTTTAACAAAACCTGTCACGAACACTTTCACTGGTTGCGCTTGCTCTAAGGACGCATAAACGCCAACATTTGAGCGGTAAATACGACTGACCGCACTTTTAACCACATTTTGTAGGCTGCCATTTTGCACACCAGAAATACGGACTGGACCCACATTGGGTAAAAATATATTACCTTGCGGATCCACAGTTGTGGTCGCGGCATATTGATACGCTCCCCACATCCGTACCTGTACATTATCGCCAGGATTAATCACATAGCTGTCGTTAAAGGTTGATCCTGAGGTCGTAGAAAACGCACCACGAAACAGCTGCTCACCAAACATCATATCCTGTGTATTAATATCTTGATAAGGACGGGTGGTATTGATGACCGATTGACTTGGCAAGCTTGCTGCATCAACCGCTTCTTGCGTGGTTGCCTGTCCTGGTACACCGCCAGCAAACGCTTGCGTTGACACATTAATATTGCTGCGGTTTTGGTCTTGACCCATGTTATTGTTGCTAGTACCAAAACTAGACCCTGCTATTTGATCAGCATAACTGCTTGCTGCCATTGCTGGCATACTAATCGTTGCCATAGCTAAACTTATCATCGTCACGATAGAACGTGGTTTCATATTCATGAGAGGTATTCCTTTGCAGATCTATCGATCATTACTGGTATCTGGTTTGGCAAATCGTTCACGATTATCAAGCAAATCAAAACTTTAACGTTTTATAGGGTAGCAAGTTAACCATTTACCCTATAAAAAATAAGTTCCAAGCTAGCTACGATGGTCACGAACCACTGCCATTACTAAACGTACAAAGCCATAAAGCATCAAAAGCAATGCAAGCGATGTCCAAATAATATAAATATGACGCGGATATGATGATTCTTCAGCCTCATAAGGGGTTGAGATCACAATCAAGTTTTTCATCTTTTTAAAGGCTTCTAAGCGTGCCTTCTCAAGCGACGATAGTGACAACTTATATAACTCAGTGGCAAACTCAACATCGGCTTTAATCGTCTCAAACTGTACGGCTTGACGGTTCAATTTGGTGGTATTCGGTGAAGTTAGTTTGGTTTGTTCTTGAGCAATTTGCTCTTCAACCGCTTTGATCTGACTTCTTAACGAAACCACTTGCGGCGCATCTGGGTTCAAATAGCTGAGCAATTGACGCTCTTCGGTGCGCAATGAGCTAAGCTGCGCTTGCAAGCTACCAATCAGCTGATTGACGATTTGCGCATTGGCTTGCGGATCATAAATTTCGTTTTTATTTTGATAGCTGAGCAGCTGCTCTTTGGCATCATTCAAGCGGTCTTGTGATTCATCAAGTTGTGTTTCTGCAAACACTAGCTGATCACGCGCGACCTCTTGTGAAATACGGTTTACGAATTGTTCAGACTCACTTAAAATCGCTTTATTAAGCTCAAAAGCATACTTCGAATCAAAAGCTTCTGTCGACACTGAAAGCACGTAGCTTTGTTCATCAAGATTGATATGAACACGACTTTTGAAATATTCGAGTAAATCTTCTTGCGAAGCATCAGGATCAATCTCATAGATAGGATCCGAACCATCCACATAATAAGCCTCGCGGAACTTAAACTTATTATCAAGGCGCTTCACCATATCATTAGACAAGATGTATTCAGTCAGATAAGTTGCATCTTCCTTACTGGTATTGTTCACCCCCAATAGAGCAGATAGACCACCACCAGATGGCACACTTGACTCACTGACTTGCTTTACTACTACATCAGCAGTCGAAACGAAACGTGGATGGGCAAGCGTCATGACATAAAAGATCACCAGCACCCAAGGGAGGATCACCAAGCCAATAAACAGCGAGAAGTCAATTATCTTATTTTTTCGCTTTGTGGACATGCTCTTCATATACCTCAATCGCTTCTGTTGTATCGTCAAAGACGTGTGCTGTTTGATCCATTAGCACAATACCAATATCACAATTACGCTTAATATCACCGATGTTATGCGACACTATTAAAAATCCTGCTTGCTCGCGGCGCGCTGCTAAAATCTCTTCACTACGCTTACGAAAAGCGGCATCACCAACCGCACCGGCTTCGTCGAGCATATAATAATCAAAATCAAAGGCTAAGCTTAAGCCAAAGGTTAAGCGTGCTTTCATACCTGATGAATAGCTTTTTACTGGCATATCAAAATAGTTACCAATGTCAGCGAACTCTTCGACGAAACGAATTTTTTCATCGATATAAGGCCCGCTTGAATAAAGACGACAAACAAAACGCACGTTTTGACGACCCGTTAAGCTACCTTGAAAGCCACCTGCTACGCCTACTGGCCAAGAAATAGTGGAATCGGTAATAATTTCACCACTATCCGGCTCATCAAGACCACAAATAATTCGCAGCAACGTTGATTTACCGGCACCATTTCGGCCAAGTAAACCCACATTTTTTTTATCACCAATGGTCAGGTTTAAATCTTTAAATAAATAATGCCGACCTTGCTTAGTCATAAATGATTTGGAAATATTTTTGATCTCGATCATTTATCTACCTATATTTTTGAATGACTATCAATAATACTAAGGAGAAAGCTAGCTACCTAACGAGAACGCAGCATATCTCTTTCTGTAAATTTATAAAGTAAAAGGCCAAAAAAATTAACACCGATCATCCACTTCAAGAAATACGTTATATCAATATGATAGGCTGGATAATTGGGAGCGAAAGCATGTCTTATGAGCTCAATATTATGGATCAGAGGATTGTATAATAAGTAACTAAAATAAGGCTCTGGAACTATGTGAATAGGGAAAACAATACCTGAGGTAAAGTAAAGTATCGTAAAAAATATTGTCACTACTTTACTAATCTCGCCACCATAATACCCTATTACCATCATAATTAAAGCGATGCCAAAGCTAAACATGAACAAAGTAATCCAGCAAAACAGTACGATATGCAAGTTTTCTAGATTGGCATAGATATTGAAAAAGGCCAAACCAGCTAATAGCAGTATAGAAGTAAAAAAATAAATGATTAACTCTAAAAATGAGCGGGCAATAATCACATCGATGTGTTTGATTGAACGATACATCAACAAGCCTTTATTAGCTTCAACAGCCCCTAATGCCCTAGTTGCTATTTTTTGAAACATACGAAACGGAACCATTCCTGCTACTAAGAACAAAGAAAAATCCATTCCTGGCACTAAACGCTCACGAATAGCGCCAAAAATAACCAAAAATATAAGAATTTGAAAAAGAACTTCTAGCGGCGCCCACAAATAGCCCAAACGGTAACCACCAAAGCGCGTTTGTAGCTCACGCATGAGCAGTGCATGAAATGCAGCACCCATGACTTTAAGGCCACTACGATGCTTAATCGGACGATAAGGGGGTAATTGTACAGACATAGCGTTACAGGACTTTACCGAAACAGCCCCTATGATAAGTAAGCGGGACATAAGTTACAAGAATTAATCTGTACCTAAACAGATAAACCTATGATTTAGCAAGAAAACAGTAAGTAATTATAAGCGATTATTTATTTAAATGACTGTATAACAGAGTTTTCACTTATTTATTTTGGACAAAAAAAAACCAATCACAACGGATTGGCTTCTTTAATACTGCAAGTCTTACTATAAATGGTGGCGATGAAGAGACTTGAACTCTTGACCTCACGATTATGAGTCATGCGCTCTAACCAGCTGAGCTACATCGCCATTTAAGGCTCGGTATAATACCGATAGAAGCGAAGGACGTCAACCCCTAATTATCATTTTCTGCAAGAAATAGGAATTTAATTCAAATTAATGGCAAATACTTATACTACTAACGATAAAAACGAACAATAAAAAAGTTGGTAAACCGATAAGCCGGGTTCTGTCGTGGACAATCATTCCTCTAGGCGCACAATCGCTCGTACGCTCAAGCAACCTACCCGCATCGAACGCGGGCCGCGCCATGCCGATGCCTATTTGGTCTTGCTACGCGTGGAGTTTACCATGCCGTGAGATGTTGCCATTCACGCGGTGCGCTCTTACCGCACCCTTTCACCCTTACCGATAACATCTTGCGATGCTAAAGGCGGTCTACTCTCTGCTGCACTGGTCGTCAAGTTACCCTGCCCAGCCGTTAGCTGGCACGCTGCCCTATGTAGCCCGGACTTTCCTCCCCTGCTCATCTGTTGCCAGTGTGCAGCGGCGATTGCCTAGTCTACCAAGCGCGCTAGTATAGCAAACATATCGACTAATTGGGAATGAGTTTTCTATTTATTTGCAGACTTGAGATAAAAGCCTATTTTGCGATAGAAAAGAAACCACACTCATAAAGCTTTTAGACGAAATCGACTGGTAAAGACAATGAATAGCTTTTTGATAACGCCTCATAATTGGCTTGATGACTGCCATCTATATACGGTATCTGTAACCAATGCGCTTTGGGGTAATTTGCAGCTAAATAATTTTGTAAAAAATCCATGGTACTATTTGCAATCTCAGCATCCGTCTGAGCAGCATTATCATGAATATGATTATAAATAACACTATGAACTTCTAGACCGCGAAATTTTATCGCCTCCAAACTAAGCAAGGTATGGTTGATGCTACCAAGCCGACCAGAAGTGACCAAAACAATCGGATAGCCTTGAGCTGCAATATAATCTAAGGTTAATAATTGCTCAGTTATTGGCACGAGCAATCCACCAGCACCTTCTAAGAGCACCACATCGTAGCTTTGTTGCAATTGCTGCGTCGCTTTAGTAATCAATTCAGGATTAAGAGTTTGCCCTGCAAGCTTGGCAGATAAATGCGGTGACGCAGGCTTCTCATAACGATATGGACAAGTGGTGAAATTGAGGTCGCAAGGTTGCAACGGAAGGCTCATCAGCTGACGATGGATAATAATATCATCAGCAATTCCTATCTCGCCACTATCTAGATTTATTGCGACACCAGTTTGCACCAGCTTTTGGGTAATGACATTGACGCCTTGATGCATCAGCGCTTTGGCAATCATACCCGTCGTATAAGTTTTGCCGATGTCGGTATCGATACCGGAGATAAAGAGAACGCTCATTCTTGACCTTTTTGCGTTAAATAAATACTGACTACTTTTAATAGCGATTGACATAAAGTCAAAAGCTCAGTATTCGTGATGATATAAGGCGGCATGATATAAACCAGTTTCCCAAATGGTCTGACCCAAATACCATTCTCAATCAATAAAGCCTGAAAGATTGGCATACCAACCGCTTCATTTAACTCAATGACGGCAACTGCGCCTAGACAGCGTACTTCCTTAACACCGTCTAGCTTTGCTGCTACAGCAAGTTGTTGTTCCATTATTGTTTGGATATTTGCTGTACGCGCTTCAATATCATAGGAGAGTATTAAATCAATTGAGGCACAAGCGACGGCACAAGCTAGCGGATTGCCCATAAAGGTCGGACCGTGCATCAGTGCCGGATAATCACTTTGGCTAATGGTATCGGCAATGTTACGCGTACATAAAGTCGCCGCAAAAGTCATATAACCGCCAGTTAATGCCTTGCCAATCGTCATGATATCAGGGCTGATACTCGCATGCTCACAAGCGAACAGCTTGCCACTACGTCCAAAGCCTGTGGCGATTTCATCAGCAATTAATACAACATCATATTCATCACAGAGCTTTCGCAACAGTTGTAAGTATTCTGGGCTATAAAAACGCATGCCGCCTGCGCCTTGAATAATCGGCTCGATAATAAAACCGGCGAGCTGATCGCTATTTTTATCAAAGAAATCCGTTAATTCATCATATTCAGACTGGCTAATATCACGCTCAAAGCCCATTGGCGGAGCTGGCACAAAATGCTGCATCGGTAACTGTTTACCATACAAGCTGTGCATGCCATTGATAGGGTCGCAGACACTCATCGCATGCCACGTATCACCATAATAGCCAGAATGGGTCGAGGCAAATTGGCACTTTTGCGGACGCTTAGCGGCAATTTGATATTGCAATGCCATCTTTAATGCCACTTCTACCGCAATGCTACCGCTATCTGCATAAAATATGGCATCCAGTCCAGCAGGAACGATTGCAAGCAGCTTTTTACCCAAGTCTATCGCGGGTTGATGGGTCAAACCACCAAACATGACATGCGCCATTTTACCCAACTGATCAATAATTGCCGCGTTTAGTTTGGGATGATTATAGCCATGGACGCTCGCCCACCACGATGACATACCATCGATCAAGCGCGTGCCGTCTTCAGTAACGATATAAATACCATCAGCGTGATCAATCACAATATTAGGATAAGTCGGCGGTAGACTAGCATAAGGATGCCAGAGATGTTGCTGGTCAAAGTCGTTCGTTGATTTCGTAGATAAGAGTGATGTTGTCATATTTTATTGACCAGTAATGCGTTTATATTTTGACAACAAATCGCTTTCGGTCTCGACATGATTGGGATCATGAGGGATGCAATCCACAGGGCAAATGACCACGCATTGCGGCTCGTCGAAGTGCCCGACACATTCGGTGCATAAATCAGGGTCAATCACATAAATATCATCGCCTTCTGAGATGGCTTCGTTTGGGCAGGCAGGCTCGCACACATCACAGTTGATGCATTCATCAGTAATTAATAACGCCATAGACTGCTCCTTATATTTTGCTTATAGCACTTGTATCGGTGGCTTTGAGGATTTCGATGCGTTTAAATATTCAACACATCTTCATTGTCAGCAGGTATTTTGCTATTTAAGATTGAGTTTTTCAGCAAAAGCTTGTGACACACATGGCGGGACAAATTTAGTCACATCACCACCGAGTTTGGCGATTTCTCGAATCATTGTCGATGAGATAAAGGAATAATTCTGCGATGGCGTCAAAAACACTGCTTCAAAGTTTTCATCAAGCTCACGATTCATATTGGCCAGCTGAAATTCATATTCAAAATCTGACATCGCACGCAGACCTCGTAAGACAGCAGTGGCATTTTTTTCACGCATAAAGTCAACGAGTAGACCTTCAAAACCCACCACCGATACTTGCGGCAAGTCAGCAAATACTGTCTCGACTAAGGCGACGCGCTCCTCAAAGTTAAATAAAGGCTTTTTGTGATGTCCTGAGGCAACCGCAATAACGACCTCATCAAACAGTTTGGTGGCGCGTGTGACCAAGTCCACATGACCATTGGTAATAGGATCAAAGGTACCAGGATATAAAATCTTGGTATGCAATTTCGAAGAAGTAGAGTGGCTCATAGCGTGGCTAATAGGGTCAGTAATATTAGGCTATATGCTAGCAAATTTTGCTCAAACTTAATACTTATCGTCGATGCATTTGTAAATAGTTACCGCCTTAAACTCACTTAATGTACTCAGTCTTCTGTTTGCGCCCGATTGCTGTGTACCCACCTTAAATGACTTCGACTATATTGGCTACATTTGTCCTAATAGCCGACTTACATTTTTGTTAGAGGCTTTGCTACAATAGGCGGTTCGACTCATCCGTTTTATAAACCAAATAAAGGACAATACCATTTATTGAGTTAGGATGAGGAATCAGTAGGAATAGTCATATAAGGACTTTGTATTTGTAGGCAGTCCTTATGGAGAAATTATGTCAAAAAAATCAAAAAAACCAGAGAATCAAATTTGTGCCAATAAAAAAGCTCGACACGAGTATTTTATTGAAGAAACGTTTGAGGCAGGATTGTCGTTACAAGGTTGGGAAGTAAAAGCCATTCGCGCGGGCAAAATGACCATTACCGAAGCTTATATTATCTTTCGTAATAATGAGGCATTCCTGTTTGGCGCGCATATCCAGCCGCTACTATCCAGCTCGACGCATGTCAGTCCTGATAGTATACGTACCCGTAAACTGCTGCTTAATCGCCGCGAAATCGAAAAGTTAATGGGTGCAGTCAACCAAAAAGGCTATGCCTGCGTGCCATTATCCTGCTATTGGAAAAACTCGCTGGTGAAATGTCAAATTGGCTTGGCATTGGGTAAAAAACAGCACGACAAACGTAAAACGCTTAAAGACCGTGACTGGGAACGTGATAAGCAGCGTGGTTTTAAGAAGGATTTAGATTAAAGCCATCTTTCAACAGATTGGTGTTAATCTTAAAAAAACGGACGATTCAACTTTATGCTGAATCGCCCGTTTTTATTTATTCGATTACTCTTACTTATTAACTTTCAAACAACTGGCGCAATCTTTGTCGTTTGCGATTGTTTATGAGCACTGCGTAATTGACGTATACCGTGCATAATCAGACAGATAATACCGAGCCAAATCAAACCATAGCTATAAATCATCGCTGATTCAAACGGATTGCCCAGTACAGTTACGGCTAAGATAAATAATAATGCAGGCTCTAAATAGCTCATCATGCCATAGACATTTACTGGCAGCATTTGGCTGGCATCCACATTGGTTTTCATGGCCAACACGCTCATGACACCAAGTCCCGCCAGCATCAGGATAAAAAAGCCAGAACCGCTCACTAAGCTTAAACTGCTCGGTGCGAATAAAAACAAATAAGCCACAGCAAATGGTGCGAATATCGTTAAATCAACCAATAATCCAGTCACCGCGCCAATCCCTTGCAGACGACGCAAAATATAATACAGCGGATACGTGCCGCAGACCCAAAGCGTTGCCCAAGAGACACTTTGCGTACGGATAATTTCACTGCCGACTCCTAATGCAGCAAATGCAACCGCCAACCATTGCAAACGGCTTAATTTTTCACCAAATAGCACGCAACCAAATATAACCATCATCAGCGGAAATAAAAAATAACCCATCGCGGTTTGTACGCCCTGCCCATTGACCGGTGCCCACATAAATAACCAAAACTGGCTTAAGAATATCGGTGTCGGCAATAGTAACCACGCCCACTGTTTAATTGATACTAGATTTTTTATTTTATTGACATGCAAGCCTAAACGTCCACTAACCAGTAGATAGCATATCAATGCCGCCCACATTGCTAGCATCCGCCAGATAAAAACTTGCGTACCTGATAACGGCGCCAAAAAGCTGCTGTAAGCATACAGCACGCCAAATAAAAGGTTCGACAAGATTGCTAGTATGACGCCCAAAATTAATGTGCGTTGCTGTGCGCTACCCGCTGTCCAAATCGCTGGCAATGGCAAGCGTGAGACAGTCGTTGCGAGCGTATTTGCGAAGACAGTAGAGAGCATTGAAGTAGACATAAAATCACCGTAAGTTTAAATAGATATTAGAAAACCAGCTGTGAGCTTTTACTTGTTATGGTTAAGCTTTGGTTGCTAGGCTTTAATTGCTAAGTTTTGATTGTTAGACCTTGATTAATAGCGCCTATTTTACTGAGTGTCGCTGAGAGATTATTGCTATAAAAATTTATTTATGAATAAATTTATCTTTTATAGCCTTTGAAAATAAATATTTTCTTATATTTTGACTTATAGTGATAATAATTATAAAAAATCTAGTGAATGAAATGCTTTCTAAAAGAGAGAACACCATGAGCCAAGTTTTAGATGATATCGATAAAGCGATTTTAAATTTATTACAAGACGATGCGACCTTGCCATTAAAAAGGGTGGCAGAACAAGTGCATGTGTCTATCGCTACTGCCCAGCGCCGTATTCAAGCATTAATCAGCAATGGCGTCATTACCAAGCAAGTCGCTATCGTTGACCCAAATAAGGTTGGTTACGGACTGACCGCGGTGGTGATGATAGAGATGGCGCGCTCAAATACCTCGATGCAACATCGGTTTGAGCGCTTGATGAATGCGCAGCCACAGGTGATGAGCTGTTATGAGGTGTCTGGTGATGCGGATTTTATGTTGATGGTCAATGCCAAAAATATGAGCGATTACCATCGATTCACGACTGGTTTGCTCACCTATGAGAATAATGTGCGCAACTTTAAAAGCCAATTTGTGATGAACTTTACTAAAAGTGGCACAAAGATTTTGCTCGATTAATTTGATTATGAAAACTGCTTGGCTGTTTAATTAAAAGTAGATAAGTCGCGGTCAAACAAGGTACGATATCAACGAAAGTTTGGCAGTAAATAATAGATGCCGCACCAGTAGTCCATCGCCTAGTAGACAAGGAAGCCTTACCATGACTAAAAACACCCGTACCATTAGAAAAGAAGAAAGTAATAATCCAGTACTAAAAGCATTAAGCTTTAAGACAGTGATATCAGTGGCGTCCCTTGCGGCATTGCTCGCCAGCTCAGGCTGTGCCACTAGCTCATTATTAGACAGTGACAATCGAGTCAGCAAAACGACAACTAAAAGTGTGTTGTCTGAAGATCAAATCGTAGCTTTTGGTCGTCCTGCACAAGCATTGCCAAAAATGCCCAACGCGACCATGGTAATCGTCGGTGAAAAAAACAGCTATGTGCTGACCCAAGGTGGGACAGAGATGGTGGGTTTATTAACCAACTTAACGCCAAAAAATATCCAAGTCGATAACGAGATGAACTTTTATGTGCCCAATAACGATGGGTATTTTCAGGGTGAGATGAAGCTGTCTTATGCCAAACTAAAAGATGAATTTAAACGTTCTGACTATCAGTTCTTTTTGCAAAACAACGGCAAAGAATGTACCTCAGCCAGTGACCAGCGTATCAATGCTCAGCGCTTTTGCTTTAGCGTTCCTGTCAAAGGTGCTATCTATCCGCAAGTAAGTAACCTCAGCTTAATCCAATCCAATTATCGCCCTTTAACTAAGCCTTATACGGTGAGCTTTTATACCCAAAGTCAGCAAAATCAAGTGTCTCGTAGTGGCGCAAATACAGCTCAGAAGCTGGTTTTATTGCCTTTTGCCTTAGCTTTTGACGTTGTCACTTTCCCATTTCAGTTATTAGAGTAGCAAATCCTTACTATAAACGATGATTTGAAATAAAGATGCGCTTAGTTCCTAGAAGCCTTTTTATTCATAGATTACTTAAACTATCAATAACTTATCGCTAATCGTTTATGACATCATGAAGACAATTCATGTTAAAATGAGCGCTTTTAAATGAGCCGTTAATATTTTTAATGAATAACGGCTTTTTTTAGTGCCATTTTTCTAATTAACAGGTCCGCTCATGTCTGCCGATACCATCGCCCGCACCGCCTTTAAACAAGGCACCAAACCACTTTACGACTACGACAAACATTGGGCAAGCTGTTACGAACCTGCGCCTTATTTGCCAATGAGCCGCAAAGAAATGGACGATTTGGGCTGGGATGCCTGTGATGTCATCATCATTTCAGGCGATGCTTATGTCGATCATCCAAGCTTTGGTATGGCGATTATCGGTCGTCTACTAGAGTCACAAGGCTTTCGTGTGGGTATCATTGCTCAGCCCGATTGGAAGAGCAAAGATGCGTTTATGGAATTGGGCAAACCTGTCTATGCTTACGGCGTGACCGCAGGCAACATGGACAGCATGATCAACCGCTATACCGCCGATCGCAAGATTCGTAGCGATGATGCGTACTCGCCGGGCAACGTGGCAAATAAACGCCCTGACCGCGCCGCTATCGTCTATAGCCAGCGCTGCCGTGAAGCTTATCCTGATGTGCCAATTATCTTAGGCGGTATCGAAGGTAGCTTACGCCGTATCGCTCATTATGATTACTGGTCGGACAAAGTCCGCCGCAGTATTTTGATGGATGCCCGTGCCGATGTTTTATTGTACGGTAATGCTGAGCGCGCCATCGTCGATGTGGTACATGGTCTGTCTAAAGGCTATAGCTTTGAGCAGATGAGCAAATTGCGCGGTACCTCATATCTATTGACGCCAACGCGCCGCCATTGGCAAGACGATATGACTGAAGTTGCTAGTAATGACGTCGATACCGTGGGCCGTGTTGACCCGATTATCAATCCGTATGTGATGACCGAAGACGTGGATCAATGCTCAATCGAGCAAGACAAACCCAGCGATTCACCGGTTGGGCAAGCGCTCTCAGGAATGGCTTCACAGTATCCGGGCTTTGTGTCTGAACCAGTTGCCAATAAAATTCTAAATGCCGAGCAAGTTGACGAAGAAACGCAAGTGGTGCAAATGCGTGGTTTTGATAAGCCAATGACGGCGCGTAAACATAAAATAAAAATGCCACCACGTGAAAAGACGGTCATTCGTCTGCCTGATTATGAGCACGTCAAATCTGACCCTGTTTTATACGCTCATGCCAGCCGTATCTTACATCTTGAGACCAATCCAGGTAATGCCCGTGCCCTCGTGCAACGTCATAGTAGTGGCGCTGGTAACTCACACACCTCCATCGATGTCTGGCTCAATCCACCACCGATTCCGCTCTCGACTGAAGAGATGGATTATGTGTTTGATTTGCCGTACGCACGTTTGCCGCATCCAAGCTATGGCGATGCACGCATCCCTGCTTATGACATGATTAAATTTTCTGTCAATATCATGCGCGGCTGTTTTGGTGGTTGTACTTTCTGCTCAATCACTGAGCACGAAGGACGCATTATCCAAAACCGCTCGGAAGAATCTATCCTACGAGAAGTCGAAGCCATTCGTGATACCGCACCTAACTACACTGGCGTTATCTCTGACCTTGGCGGGCCAACGGCCAATATGTATCGTCTGAGCTGTAAAGACGAGACCATTGAAAAGAATTGCCGTAAGCCGTCTTGCGTCTATCCTGACGTCTGCGAAAACTTGATTACCGATCACAGTAATTTGACCAAGCTGTATCGCAAAGCCCGTGATATCAAAGGTGTAAAAAAGATTCTTATCGCCTCTGGCTTGCGTTATGACCTAGCGGTGAAAGATCCAGAATACGTCAAAGAATTGGTCAGTCATCATGTCGGTGGTTATCTAAAAATTGCACCTGAACATTCAGAAGAAAACGTCTTATCGAAAATGATGAAGCCGGGCATGGGCAGCTATGATAAATTCAAAGCCATGTTTGAGCAGTACAGCCAAGAAGCTGGCAAAGAGCAATATCTGATTCCTTACTTTATCGCCGCGCATCCGGGCACGAAAGATGAGGATATGATGAACCTTGCGCTGTGGCTAAAAAGCCATGGCTACCGCGCTGACCAAGTACAAGCGTTTTATCCTAGCCCGATGGCGACAGCGACCACCATGTATCATACGCACAAAGATCCACTGCATAAAATCAGCCGCGATGAAGGTGACATGGATATCGTCAAATCGGGTAAGCAGCGCAAATTGCATAAAGCGTTCTTGCGCTATCATGATCCAAAAAACTGGGTATTATTGCGTAAAGCTCTGCAAGATATGGGTCGTGGTGATTTGATTGGTAAAAATCGTGGCTGCTTAATCCCGCCGTTCAACGCCAGTTTAGAAGGGCGCGATGCGGCACAAGACAGCTATCAATCAGCGCGTAAAAAGAACAGCCGCCTAGGTAATGACTCGGTGAAGCGTAATAATAATTCGTCAACCAATGGCGCATCCGCTAAAGGCGCTGCGAGTAAAAACACGGTCAGCAAAAACACCAAAAAGCGCGTGAGCAAAGGCAATTTCCAAACCCAGCATACGGGTCTGCCACCGCGTAAAACCAAGTAGCTAAAGCTCTGTATCTCATTGCTAAATGCAGATGCTTAAACGAGTGACGAACACTTATTTAAGCTCATCAAAAAAGCGTCTATCGGTCAAAAGATCGATAGGCGCTTTTTCATTTCAATCGGTTTATTTTTAATAAATCCACAATCAAAGCTCAAATACCGACCAAAATGCACCAAATGATGCGTTACATTAGTCAGTGATTAAGTAACTTAATGAACACGTAACAAACAATTTCTAACATTCTTCAAGCGCTGTTTTCGTTACCATATGCGCTATATGCTTAACGCATTATTAAAAATAAATACATTATGATTTTTATATCTTTGGAGAATGCCATGAACACCCTAACTAAATTTGCTGTTGCCCTACCTACCCTTGCCCTATTAAGTGCTTGTGCGACCACAGCTCCTACTACGCCAAATGCATCAAACACGCCTGCATCAGAAAGCGTCACCGATGCCGCTTATGATCGTATGGCACCAGCACCTTATACCTGTACTGACGACAGCACCATCATGGCTAAACAATCTATTAATAAAAAACAAGTGATGCTCAATGCGACCTTGCCTAAAGTAAAATGGGCTGAGCAGCCAATCATCTTAAATGGTGATGTGCAAGGTGATACCGCAAGCTACGTTAATGAGTCAAACCCAGAAGCTGTCTATGCATGGCATATGAAAGGCGACAAAGGTATTTTTGCCATCAAATGGGCAAACGGTAAAGAATATCAAGTAAACTGCCAAATCTAGTTAGCTAGCTATAAACAGTCTGCCAGTTGTAAAAAACTAGCTACTTATAAAAAACAGTCATCATAGGATGGCTGTTTTTTTTGCGTGTTGATTAAGCAATAATGGCGCTGAATGTCTGTATAAAAACTGACATCAAAACCACAGATTCAGGTAAAGCATTGATTAGAATGAACGGTTTGCTGCTTTTGTCTAGAGAAGCATCAAGAAACCTGTCAAAATAGCACTGATAGGACATTGTCTATGATTAATAATACTAAGGATACGTCGATGGCTAAGCGCCTAATGAATATGATGATCATCGCTACTGCCAGCATGTGGGCACTGGCTGGCTGCGACAACAATGCTGAAACTGCCGCTCAAGCTTCTGAGCCAGCGGTGGCGACCGCAGACTCGTCAACGACAGCCACTAAGACTATCGACTGGGCTGTCATGGCGAGCGGTGAGAAGCCCGCTGACCCTGCCAATTATCAATATCCGTTTGCGCTTGATAGCCAAAATGTCCGTGATTATGCAGAATATTTCAAAGTGGATAATGCCACCGCTCAGCATAATCTGACCGTGAGCATGGCGAGCAATGAAGCACTATCGAAAGCCTTGGATCAGCTGAGTGAAAGCTATGTTTCACATGAGCTAACCGATGGCAATGAGATGAAACTCATTATTCATACTACGCCTGATATCGCTGCCAGTAGCTATGATTATGTGCTGTCTGATGACTTTGCGAAAGGGTTGGTATTGCCTATCGTGATACAGCCAGATGGTAAAAAAGGTGAAGCGAAGGCACATGGAGAGATGGCGGAGTAGAAAAGCCTGTAGCGTATGTTCTGATTGGTAAAACATACGCTACTAGAAGATATTAAATCTGACGATATGGATTGTTTGAGAGTTCAATTTTGACATTTGTATCGCAGAGCAGCTTTGTTAAATAAGGCTGATATTGTGTGGCAGCAGGGGCTATATATAACTTGTCGAGATGGGATTTTACGTCAGGTTCATACTCGACGTATAAAAATCTACCAAATTCCATTTTTACTTCAGGTCTATCAAGTGAAGTAATATAAATCATTCGGCACTCTTGCTCCTCTTGAAATGCAGAATGTTTAATTAGATACTTCAATGGCAAAAGAATTTCATCCAATAATACTTCAAGTGCATTAGATTTATCTAATGAAATATCTCTGATTTTTGTATTTTCACTAACAATCTTTTCATAATCATTTTTTAAAATATTGAAAGACTCTATAAAATCCTTGGTTTTTTTAGCCATTTCATTAGAGTAATGTTCCCAGCTCTCCTCTGCAAGGCTTTTCTCTATATCCACCCTATCTTTATCTATTATAGTTTTGTTGCAATCAAACTCGCGATAAAAAGTAAGCCTGTTACGTTGTGCCAATTGAATATATCCACTTTCTGGATCTAAGTAAATGCAACGCATCACTGGCTTTTTACCTATTAAATTATTATCAAATTTGTCTTCATTCTCAATATTCTCATAACCAAATTCAGGAGAAATGTGTTTTTCTCTTAATTTTTGAGAAAAAGAGTCAATTGATAGAAATGAAAGTCCACCAGAATTATTATCTTGAAAAAAGTTCTGAGTAAAAACCAGACTAACACCAGAAGCTTCTAGGTAATCTTTCTTACCGTAAAGTCGGAATTGATTCAGACTATCATGATTAAAAGTAAAGCAACTAAAAAAAGCATGAAACCTTTCGTCAAAATCTGTAGGATTATAAATTATACCCTCTTCTTTATTCAGAAATAATTTGAGCAACTGTCCTTCACTAGGATCATTCATATTGCTAATAGTATTTAAACGTAATTTTTTGGCAGGCTCTTTGCTGCTGGCTTCACTTAACAAAATATTAGCCACATCAGTACTATAGTCAGCTTAATATAAAATCGATACAGCCCATATCATGAAACAGTTTAGGTAGATTATTCTCCATCCATCCTTGGCGTAGAAATTTAGCCTGTGCCCACTTTTTCTCGATAGGGTTCAGATCAGGGCTGTAGGGTGGTAAAAATAAAAGGCGATGGCCGTGTCTATTAAGCAGCTTTTGTACTCGTTTATGAAAGCTTGCGTTATCCATTACGATTACGCACTTGGTTTTTAGGCTCGGTATTAGCGTGTACTTGCACCAGTTATAGAATACATCTCCATTGATGTTTTTTTCGAAGTAATCAAGTGCAAATAGTACTCTTTCGTACAGGGCACCAATGACGTTGGTACGTTTTTTACCTTGCCAGTTGTAGCGATCGATACAAGGCTTACCTATCGGAGCATAGCCATAAGGCCTGATGGTCTCATGCTCAAAGCCACTTTCATCCATATAAACAATGGGATAGCCTTGAATTATATAATCACTCAAGTGATTGAGATACTTAGCTCTTTTTTCCAGACAGGCTTTTGGATGCTCTAGTGTCTTTTTTTTGGCTGATGTTTAATCGTTTTAAAGCATGATGAATGCCGGTTTTACTACAGCCCAGACGATTTGCGCGCTCATATTGATAGTCATCAGGATACGCTTTGACATCCTGAAGCAAAGCGTCATCAGGTATTTTAGTCGGGGCTTTATCTCGCCCTTTCTTAGGCTCTAAGTTCTGTCTCCAGCTATGTATAGTACTGGTGCTAAGCGTGTAAAAAGCAGCAGCTTCTCTAACAGTCAGACCATTATCGATGCTAGAAAGAACCTGTTTACGATAGTCGATTGAATAAGTCATGGTTTATCTAAATAGTTGATTAGTTTTTATGTGTTGTATCGGTTTTATCTGAACTCTACTATAGTATAATGAGCGAGCTTTCTTTCAGCACTTTGATTATTACTATTTGAATCTATAAATTTTATTCTTAGAATATCAACTGTTTTTAAAATCCTTTCAAAAAACCTTAAGTACTGTATTCTTGAAGTTTTATCACTATCCTTTCTTAATAAATCACATATTTTCATATAGCAATGCGACTCGTAAGAAAAAAACTCTTTTGCAATTAAAAAATGTTTTTTGGCTTCAAGAGCACTTTCCTCAACATTCTTATCAATAAGAGCTTTCCCTATTTCGAACTGAGCACTACAGAAAAAGTTTAAGCCATCAGAACGTCTTATTTTACTCCATGCCTCCATTGCTCCTGCAAACCTACCTCTAGATTTTAACAGAACTCCGGTATTAAATTTCGCTCTAGCATATAAATCCGTATTATCAGAACGCTTGATATTACCCCATACTGATAAAGCTTCTGCTACATCATTTTGCTTTATTAAGACTAGTCCGATATTAAATTGTGCAGCAAAATATACATTCTCATCATCACAATACTTAATTTTTCGCCATGCATTTAACGTTTTCTGACTATCTTTCATCTCTTGAAATAATATGCCAATGTTAAACTGCGCTCTAGCATACGCTGCTAAATCATCAGAACGCTTAATGTTACCCCATACTGACAGAGCACCTTGCAAATCTTTCTTCTGTTTTAAAACTAAACCAATACCAACTTGTGCCTTAGAATATGCAGGTGGATAATCTTTACGCTGAATTGCTTCCCACGCTAGCAAAGCCTTTTCAAAATCCCTTGCTCTTTCTGAAAGAAATCCAATATTACACTGTGCTTTAGCATATGTTTTTACATCATCATAACGTTCTACAGTACGCCATTTAGCAATTGCTTCTTCGTCACTGACATTTTCTTGAAGTATTTTTCCTATGTTAAATTGAGCATCTGCAAAAGCCTCTCCTCCATCTTTCTCACGCGTCACTTTCTGCAATTCTTCAATTTCTTTCCGTGTTGCTTCGTCCAAACCTTCCATATCATCAATACTCATAACCTACTCCGCAACCAACGCCAAAAACTCTTCTTCACCCACTACTTTAACGCCTAGTTTCTCTGCCTTTACCATCTTCGAGCCAGCTTTATCCCCTGCCAGCAGCGCCGTGGTTTTTGCCGAGATACTGCCTGAGACTTTTGCACCAAGTGCTTGCAGCTTAGCTTTGGCCTCATCACGCGCCATGCTATCGAGCGCACCGGTGATGACCCACGTTTGCCCATCGAGTGGTAGACCTTCTGATGCGACTTGCTCAACCTTATCCCAGTGCACGCCAGCTTCTCGTAATGCCGTGATCACTTCGATATTATGCGGTGCGCGGAAGAATTTATAAGCAAGTTCAGCGGTGATCGCACCGACGTCAGGCGTTTGCAGTAGCTTATCGATGTCAGCAGCCATTAATACATCAAGGTCGCCAAATTGCTGCGCCAAATTCTGCGCCGTCGTCTCACCGACACCGCGAATACCCAGCGCATAAATAAAGCGCGCGAGTGTTGTATGCTTACTGGCTTCGATAGCACTGAGGATGTTCTGTACCGACTTTTCGCCCAGTTTCTCAAGCGTAATCAGCTCGTCTTGATGATTGTGCAACTGATAGATATCAGCGACTGTCTTCACCAAGCCATGCTCAAAAAAGCTAATCAACCAACTTGCGCCTAAGCCATCGATATCCATTGCCCGACGCGAGACAAAGTGGATGAGCGCCTCGACCTGCTGCGCGGGACAAAACAGCCCACCACTGCAACGCGCCAACGCTTCATCTTTGGGTAATACCACAGGCGAGTCGCATACTGGGCAGGTCGATGGCAATGTAACGGGTTCAGAATTTTCTGGACGCTGATCTGTCCAAACACGGGTCACTTTAGGAATCACATCGCCTGCACGGTGGACGCTGACCATATCGCCTGCGCGCACATCCAAGCGCTGAATCTCGCCAAAGTTATGCAAGGTGACATTGCTGACCGTGACGCCGCCGACTTTCACGGGTTCTAATTTACCAACGGGCGTAATCGCGCCAGTGCGTCCGACTTGCCACTCGATAGCGTGCAAGCGGGTCATGACGGTTTCGGCAGGGAATTTATAAGCAGTCGCCCAGCGCGGCTCACGCGATAAAAACCCAAGCTGCTGTTGCAACGCCAAGCTATTTACCTTGATGACCATGCCATCAATCTCAAACGGTAGCTCGCCACGTGTCTCCTTTACCGATTCATAATAGGCTTGAGCCTCGCGTGGATTTTGCACCACCTCGACTGCACTGACGGTAAAGCCAATGGTTTTTAGCCATGCAAGCGCTGCTGATTGGGTTTTGATATGTTCAGGTAACCCTTGATTGACTGAATAACAGTAAAATGCGAGCGGACGGCTAGCAGCAATGGCGGGATCTAGCTGACGCAAACTTCCAGCAGCGGCATTGCGTGGATTGGCAAAAGTTTTGTCGCCCTTTTCTTCAGCAAGGCGATTCAAACGCTCAAAACCCGCTTTCGGCATCAGCACTTCACCGCGCACTTCCAATAATGGAATCTCGCTTGCAGCCGCGAGCCAAAGTGGCAAATTGCGAATGGTTTTGGCATTTTGGGTGATGTCCTCCCCGGTTTGCCCATCACCGCGTGTCACCGCTTGGACAAACTTGCCATGAGCGTATTTGAGTGACACCGCCAAGCCATCAAGCTTTAGCTCCATCTCATATTCAGGGTTTTGCTGTGCATCGTTGAGGCGATCATTCACGCGGCGCATAAAGCCATGTAACTCATCATAATCAAAGACGTTGCCAAGCGAGAGCATAGGAATATCATGAGTGACTTGGATAAAAGCCGATAGTGGCATATCGCCAACTTGATTGATTGGGCTGTCTGGCTGTACCAAATCTGGATATTGTTCTTCAAGCGCCAATAAAGAGCGGCGTAACTGATCGTATTCGCTGTCTTCTAAAATGGGATCATCAAGCACATAGTAGGCATAATTGTGCTGCTTGAGAGCATCGATAAACGTGCGCATCTGGGTGACGATAGCGTCATTATTTTTTATAGGATTGGCAGTATTGATGTCTTTATTAGTGTCTTTATTAATGTCTTTAGAGGTAAGCGGTGAGATAGGGTCAGTCATAGTCGGCGTCTTTTTCTTTGCAATTCAAGATGCCGATATGATAACAAGTTTGTAGGATGCTCGGATATAGTCGGTTCAAGATAGTTTAGATACTGTGTCAGGCTCGCTCAGTCTACTATGTGTAGTACTTTCTCTCACCTTCCTTGTATCTAAACTATCTTGAACCGACTCTAGCATTTTGCAGAAACTAAAGCCCATTAAAAAAGGCAAATAACGTCAAGCGCTATTTGCCTTTTAGAATACTGCTAATATGAATCAGCTTTTATTAATCAACCTGTATTCATACATTAAAACTAACCTTCATAATCGCGGACTTGATTACGCAATTGCTGCTTGTATTCAGGGGTGATTGGTTCGTTCTCTTCATCGAGCATAATGGCGTCCAAATCACTTGCCATCATATAAGCAATACTCATCATACTATCGAAGCTACGCAGCGCTTGTGGATGCGGCAAAGATAAGAATACTACCACACCATTATAAGTATTGGTCGCCACGCTATGCGGATCAAAAGGCGCGATACCACTATCAGTGATACCCATCATACTGAACCATAGCATGCCCGTGCCGTCTTTTTGCTCATAACGATGGAACATGTTCATCGCGCCATAGCGCAGACCATACTTATCAATTAATGCCAATAAATCACGACCACGGATAATTGCGGCTGGACGGTCGCGATATTGATGCGGCAAAATAGTGATATTAATATTGTCTTTGGCATTGATGAGTGGACCGTTTTGCGCTTCATCCACTGGCTCTGAGAGATGCTGATCGAGTATCGGACTGTTATTATCGAAGCTTGGCTCGTCTGCGGTATCAATAGAGGGCATCAAGCTGTCAGTTGCAGACATCAGGCTTGAAAACGCATCCTGCTCTTGCTCGATATGCATCTGCTCAGCGGCTTCTGCAAACTCGCTGTTGTCAGCACGCTGCTGCTCTGCTTGCCAGCGCACATAGTCAGCATCATCTATTGTGTCAGTATCGGTGTCATTAACATCCGCATGCCCAGCTGTCAGCTGCGTATCAACATGGGTATGAGATTGGGTCAAAGGCTCGTCTTCGACCACCGCATTTAGATAACTGCGATCAGGAGCGATACTTGTTTCGCCAGCGACTGTATCGTCTAAGTCTGGCTGATCGACGATATTGCGTTCATGACGCGGTATGATAGGAATACCGTTTTTATCATAATTGACCGCTACCGCTTCAGCATTATTGCGGCGCTTAAAGCTACGAATGACCATAAATAGCCCTGCAAGCATGATAAATGCGGCAATGGCAATCAATATAAACTGAATAGCGGTCATAAGAGATACATCCTAATATATGACAAAAGGGAATACATAAGAGGGAATAAATGGCAATAGTCTAGCATGGCTAATGAATATCGTCACCATATAGTCATCGTTTACCGTGAGGCTGACACACTTGCGTGACGTTGTAATATTGTCACATCATTTCTAACTATACCACCGACAACTGCTGCCAGTTATCAATTATTTTTGCTATTCAACGCTGCTCTTAATCAGAAAGGTAACGCGCTGCCTCATCGAGTGACACACTGACCAAGGTAGAAATCCCTGCGCTTGGCATGGTCACGCCTTTTAACTCATCGGCAATCTGCATCGTTAATTTATTATGGCTGATAAAGATAAACTGCAAATCGTCTGCTAATTCATGAATAAGACTGGTAAAGCGAGCGACGTTGGCGTCATCAAGTGGTGCATCGACTTCATCCAACACACAAAATGGCGCGGGATGCTGCTTAAATATCGCAAAAATCAAGCTCAATGCAGTAAGCGTCTTTTCGCCGCCTGAAAGCACAGCGAGGCGGCTATTACGTTTGCCTTTTGGTTGTGCCATTAAGGTTAGCCCTGCCCGCCACTGTTCTGATTTTGGCGCATTAACGGGCATATCATCCGTATTGAGCGTTAAACTGGCTTGCCCGCCACCAAACACTTTAGCAAATAAATTGGCAAGCTCAATATTGACGGCATCGAGCGTCTGCATAAATAGCGTTTTGGTCGTTTCATCAATCGAAGCAATCGCCTCCGTTAACGTCTGCATACTGGCAGCAATATCGGTTGTCTGCTGCGCGAGTGGCTCTAAGCGTTCATTAACCTCTGCCAACTCTGCCACGGCAGCGAGATTGACCGCGCCAATTTTGCTTAGCTGCTGCTCAAGCTGCACGCGCTCAGACTCAAGCTCAGCAATTTTATCTGGGCGCACACGGCGATCATGCGCAATAAAATCTGCCAATAAGTTTGAGACGCTCATCACTTGTTGCTGATGCTGTGGGTGCTGCGCTATGTCTGATTGTGCTTTATATTTTTGACTCACCTTATAATAAGCATCTAGCGCTTCTTGCGTATGGCTACTAGCATCCTCTAATTTTGCAGCGCTTAGTGCCAGCTCGGTCGAGTGATTGGCAAGCGCATTTTGCTGGGTTTGCAGTGTATTTTGCAAGCTATCTAGCTCAACCTGCTGCTGATTGTATTCTTGCTTGAGCACCGTTAATGCAGTTTCTCGCTCTGTTAATACAGCCTGCTGCTCATCGCGCGCGGTCTGTGCTGTTTGTAATGCATCTTGCAGTGCTGGCAATGTATTTTGCTGCTGCTCATGACGCGTCTTTAGATTTTGCTCACTTTGTAGCGACTTTTCAAATTGCGCACTTGCCCGAGCAAGACTGCTTACACTGTGTTCTAAACGCATCTCACTTTGTTGAATACGAAGTTGCAAGGCTTGCCAAGCGTCATCATCTACTTGACGGGTACGACTTAGCTCACTGCGCTCCGCTTGTAATTGCTGAGTTGCCGCACGAGCATCGGCGATTTGTGGCGTTAGCGCTGCTATTTTGCTTTGGATATCTTGCTGCTCATGATTGAGCGATTGTTGTTCTTGCACCAGCTCCTGTTGCTCTTGCTCAAGGGCTGCTTTATCAGCATTGAGGCGTTGGCTGTCCGCTTGCAAACGTTCAGCGTTGGCGCGCTGAGTAGTGAGCTGTTGCTGATATTGATGCTCATCACGGGTCAATTGCTCAGCTTGCGCGCGTGTTTCTTCTAAGCTGACTATCAATGCATCATAGTCACGCTGGTCTTTTGTAATCGCTTTTTTCTGCGCTTCTATTTTGTTCTCAAACTCATCGAGCAAATTCTCTAACGCTTGTAAACGGCTGCGCTGCCGCAAACGCTGGGTTAAAAATTGACTGTTGCTGTTATTGCTACCATTTTTTCCATCTTGCGCACCAGCAAATTTACTTAGATTCATCGTACCCTGACGACTGATAAGCCAGCCGTCAGTCGTGAGTAAAATAGCTGACGATGGCAATGCTTTTAAAATCTCAGCAAGCGCTTCTAACGTTTGCTTATTATCTGTCTCAGGCTGTGCAATATATAAATAGCACTGCCGCCAAAGCGCTAAGTTCGGTGCGCTAATCAGCTGTGATAAAGGCAGTACTTTATCAATTAAGTTCTCTGGCAAGACACTGGTAAATGGCGTTGAATCTGTATCATTTGTCTGAGCAGGTAGCCACAAACTATGACCCGTTTCTATTTTGATTGATGGCTTGTCCACTGTATTGGTTTGCGCATTTTGATAAACAAATAAATCTTTTAACTCATGCTCAAGCACCTGCCATAAGCTATTCACTTTCTCAGAGTCATCGCTCACGTTATCAATATTTGGTTGATAAGTTTGGTTAGAAACTAGTACATGGCTGTCTAACCATAATGCCAACACACTATCAAGTAGCTCTGCATGCTGCTGACCTTTCGCGCTTAACTCAATCTGGTCACGCAAGGTGGTAATGGTCAATTGGCTATAGTCGCTAGCTATTTCATTTTCTAAATCACTTTTAACATCAGCAGTTTTTGCATGAACAAGCGGTTGCGATTTTGGTGTCGGCTTAGGATTCAATATTTGATGCAGGGTATCGTACTCACCCGCCAATACGGCGTGGCGCTTCTCATTCTCGCTTAACTCGCGCTGCTGCGTGTGTAATTGCTGTTGTAAATCCTGCGCTTGCGGTTGTAGCTCAGACAGTCGCTCATCGACGCTGTCTTGTTGGCGTTCAATCTGCTGCAATTGTTTGTTTAGCTCAGCAACTTGCACCGCTAACCTCTGCTGCAAATGATTCGTATCAGAATTATTTTGCAAACCAGCACTTGCAACTGGTGATAGCGACTGCTGTAATTGCTGCCATAAATGCTGCCAATTTTGCTGACGGCGCTGCCATTTTTCATGGTTTTGCTGATAACGTTTTTGTGCTTGGTTATTAATGGCTTGCTGTTGTTCTAGCATGCGCGCATTATCTTGCAAGCGTGATAGCTGATTTTGCGCGTCATGGTAGGCGCGCTGTAATGGTTGCTCGTTGCGTTTATGCGCTTCACGTTTATTCGTTAATTCAATAAGCTTCGGACGCAATCCTTCTAGCACAGTCTGCTGCTCGGCTTGCTCAGCCTTTAGGCGATTTATCTCATCGACTGCTTGCTGACTCTGCTGCTCTAAGCTCGTGAGTTGCTGCTCGATAGCGTTTAATTGTGATTTAGCATCACCTAATTGATGCTCTGCTTGTTGATAGCTTAATTGATGCTGATAATGGCTGCTTTGAGCATCGTCTTTGAGCCACTGCTCTTGATTGATATGAGCAGCAAGCTTATCTTGCTTGGCTTTTAGGTTGTCATAGTTGGCTTGTAAAGTTGATACTTCAGTGGCGCTGCGCTCATGCGCTATTTTTTGCTGCTGCTGAGTATGCTTGGCTTGATAGAGCTGCTGAATGGCAAGCTGCTGCTTGATATCAGCAAGCGCTAATGCCAGCTCCTCGTAGCGCTCAGCACTGGCGGCTTGCTTAGACAGACGCTTTTGTTGGCTGACCAGCTCGCTTTGCATATCATGCAGGCGTGCCAAATTATCTTTAGTTTTCTCGAGCTTCTTTTGCGTTTCTTCACGGCGTGCTTGATAGCGCGAGACCCCTGCCGCCTCTTCGATAAACTCACGCAGCTGCATCGGGCTAGACTCAACGATACGCCCAATCATGCCTTGCTCAATCACCGCATAGCTACGTGCGCCAAGTCCCGTACCCAAAAATACATCGACGACATCACGGCGACGACAGCGCGTGCCATTGATAAAATAATCTGAGCGACCTTCCTTATTTACCTGACGACGAACGGACAGCTCTTGATAGAGATTAAATTCATGGCGAATACCGTTTTGCTCATCTTGCGTATGCTCGAAGGTGAGCTCAACGCTAGCGACACTTTTGGCGGCTTTATCTTGCGTACCCGCAAAGATGACATCACTCATCGCCCCGCCACGCAGCTGCTTGGCAGAGGTTTCACCCAGCACCCAACGAATGGCATCAATGACGTTAGATTTGCCACAGCCGTTCGGCCCGACAATGGCGGTGATACCATGACGAAAGGTAAAAGTCGTAGGATTGGCAAAGGATTTAAAGCCTGCCAGCTTGAGAGATTTTAGGCGCATGAAGGATCAGTAAATATGGCGAAAACAGGCGGCTATTCTACCTGAAATTGTGACGGATTTTTAGGGTTTGTGAAGGATGCTATAATAGGGCTGAAAATAATAATCATTCGTCTAAGTATCAAAAAATAAGAGTATAAAAATGCCTAACTATAATCCGCAAGAACTACAGCAAAAATACGAGCAATGGTGCAAACTGCATCGCCAGCAACTCGAAGCGCAGCAGCAGTTTTTGCAAGCTGAAGCATTGCAAAATGAGTTGAAAGATTATTATCTCAATCCGCAATGGATGACAGATCGTGAAACGGATCTGCCAATTGAACATTCAGGTGATGAATACTCTATCTTTAGTGAAGATGCGCTATGGAGTATGCTCAGCGACCATGATGAGCTAGCAAGAAAATGGATGCGTTTGGGGCTGGATGCGATTGATAGGAAATAATCATTTCAAGCTTTCATCTGCTTTGATTAAAAATACAATGGTAGAGGCTGTCATGTGTAGCACATACTGAATAAGGTGTTCAGGAACTTCTATGTCATCATTACCTTTACCATGACCACTCAATTTGTTTCGAGGTGTACCTACACTCGAAGTAAGTATATTGCTTAATGAATTAAATTGATCTGTCCAGAACTTTGGTATCAATTCATTAGCTAAGCAACAATCAATAAGCTTCTTTGAAGCTGCATTTTTATCACATACCCAACTTCTCTTGTGGATTATGATTTTCATGGTACTTTCAAAAGCTTTAAGACAATCTGTTAGTGCTGAATCGTAACGACCATGACGATAATGTTCGTGAGCCTTTAAAAATTCTTCTTGTGCACCTTTATATATTGGATTACTTAGTAACTGTAAAGCTGGCTTAACTGCTTCAGCATGAATAAACTCAGAATCGACTCTAATAATTTGACCATTCTCGTATTGATAACCTACGCCATGCTCACGAAAACGTTGGTTCAATTCGTTGATAGATTCATCAACGTTTATAGAAACTTTATACCTATATTCTCTAGCGAAGCTTGAAATAGTTTGCATCATCAACTCTATAACACTTAGAGCTTGTTCAGTATTGTCTTCACTTAAAAAATAGTTAGAAATACTTTCAAAGTAGGTGATATAAATTTCATTATCGCTATCTTCTTCATCTAGTTTAAATACACCTATTTCTTTGCATAGACTCTTGTAGCATTTTTTCAAATGTTCACGATTTAAGCTGCTAGGATTCCAACCACCGCCTGAATAGTCCGCTTTTATTGTTTCATCCCATAAGTGAACCATTTGGACTTTTAGTTTATCTGGTAATTCATCGTATTGATAAACATCAGGATACTCACCTCGGAGCTTCTTCTGCCTTTTATGAAATAAATCAACAATAGCCATATTAAACCCTCAATTTATTGATTAATAACTACTTTCCTAAACCAAAACTAAATCACCCCAATCCCACTTAACAACAGCTGCCCACCAGCAAATAATAACAACACCCCAAAAGCACGCTTGAGCGTTAGTGCAGGCAACTGGTGCGCAAGCTTGGCACCGACTTTTGCCATCGCAAAGCTAGCGACGGAAATACATAAAAAACCCGTAATATGCACAAAGCCTATCGTGCCCTCAGGTAGGTTGACCACATCTTGCCCGAACCATGCAAACCCTGCCGCACCAGCCAATGCAATCGGCAATCCACAAGCGGCAGACGTGCCGACCGACTGCTTCATCGGTAACCCCGCCCAATTTAAAAACGGTACGGTTAAGCTGCCACCGCCAATACCAAAAATAGACGACGCCATGCCAATCCCTGTACCCGCGCCGAACTGTACGCCAGTTGACGGTAGCGGTTTACCCAGCTGCTCTTTATTGGACAAAAACAGCATTTTTAAAGCAACCAATAACGCGCCGACACCGATGATGGCTTGCAATACTTTTCCATCAATCATATCAGCGATACCTGCTCCCACCAAACTACCGATGACCAAGCCGAGTGCCATTTTGCGCCACACTTCCCAACGCACGCCGCCGCGCTTATTGTGCGCAGTCATTGAGCTGATCGAAGTCACAACGATGGTCGCCAGTGATGTACCAATCGCCAAATGGGTCACCACTTCTGGTGAAAAATCATAAGCGGTAAAAATCCATACCAATGCTGGTACGATAATCATGCCGCCGCCAACGCCAAATAGACCTGCACTGACACCCGCAAATGCCCCTGCAATCACAAACCATACATATAACATCATCGAATCAGCCTTTTATCACACTTATTTTTATAAAAATTCTTTAGTTTTATAATCACTTGCCTATCGCATTTGCTAAATCATAATCCGACCTTTATGCTGTTTATTTGATACTGTCTAATCGCGACAATCTCATGACAATCGCCCAGTATAACAAAGATTATCCACGCTATATTAACCACATCGACGAAACTTATGCCGCCATTGTCCAATTTTTCTGACGACTCATTAGAGCTTCATCATTTACCACAGCTGAACCATCGCCACCTTGTCAGCAGTGCCTCTACCAATAGCGAGCTAATAGCAGATGTACAACATGGCACGTTAAATGCTGCGCAGATGCATCTACTGACCGCTGAAACCCAAAGTGCAGGTCGTGGGCAGCACGGGCGCTCGTGGCAATCACCGCGCGGCAATGTCTATCTGTCGTTATATCATCCTGTTCATCTGCCGATTAGCGGTTTATTGTCGTTAATTATTGGCGTTGAACTGGCAAAAATGCCCGTTATTCAAATATTAAATGAGCAATTACGCGCGCAAGGATTGACGCCCATCGGCGTGAAGTGGGCAAACGATTTGGGCTTTTATCAACCACCATCTGACTCAATGTCAAATGAGCCTAAACTGGCAGCGCAGACCCTACCCTTTAATAAACTTGCGGGTATTTTAATAGAGCCTGTTACCCAAACGGGCAAATTGGTCGGCGTAGTGATGGGCGTAGGACTTAATGTACAGGCAACGCCCAAACTCACTGCGCAAACCTGCGAAGGCATGAGTTATGAGGCGATTAGCCTACAGGATATTTATGAGAGGCTAAAACCAGAGACAGATATTGTGAGCCTACCAAGCCTAAAAATACTTTACCAACAAATGAGTAAAGCCCTGCTAGCCGCGATGACACGCTTTGAGCACCTAGGATTAGAGAAACCCACTGGTCAAAGCTATAATTTGGACAGCTTTTTAAAACAGTTTGATTCGATGGACGCACTGGCAGGATTACGCTTGCACGTTACTCAAGAGCATAACGGTAAAACAGATAGCATCACAGGTTATGCTTGTGGTCTTGATACACATGGATGTTTGCAATTGCGTCAAGATAGCGGTAAGATTTCTGCGCTTTTTACCGGACGCATCGACGTTATTGATAAGGCTTAAATCAAAGACCCAATGGGCACGATATAAAGGGATTTTTATGCTCTGGTTAGATCTTGGCAACACCCGCCTAAAATACTGGCTCACCGATGATATCGGACAAATAGTCGCGCATGATGCCAAGCAACATTTGCAAGCGCCTGCCGAACTACTGATGGGTTTGACCGATCGCTTCGAGCGTTATGCGCCTGATTTCATTGGTATCTCATCGGTGCTGGGCGACGATTTGAATATTAAAGTGTCAGAGACGTTAGGTCGTCTGAATATTCCGTTTGAGTTTGTCCATGTCGATGCCGCGCATGCTTTGATGAAGAGTGCTTATAATGACGAACAGCTCGGCTGTGATCGTTGGCTACAGATGCTGGGCGCCGTGGATAAGAAAAAACGTCAATGCGTGATTGGCTGTGGCACAGCAGTGACCATTGACTTGATTGATCATGCTGAGCATTTGGGCGGTTATATTTTCCCTAGTATTTATCTGCAACGTGAATCACTATTTTCAGGCACTAAGCAAATTACCATATCCAATGGCACCTTTGATAGTGTTGGTCAAGGCATGACCACACAAGATGCGGTACATCGCGGTATCTTGCTCTCTATCGTCGGTGCCATCAATGAGATTAGCCATCGCCATCCCAACTTTGAAGTTATCATGACGGGTGGTGATGCAGCTATTATTTCTCAGCATGTTAATCGACCAGTACGTTTGCGTGATGACTTATTGTTGAATGGCTTGGCACGATATTTTGATCATACCAAGCAGTCGTAATACTCAATAGATACTTTTACATTGAAAATAAAAAAAGCAGTACGTGTAAGGCGTACTGCTTTTTAGTATTGTTTAAGCTTTAGTAATACTCAAATATTATTGGAACGGTTACTTTGCCTACTACTGTCTTACTATCTTTTCTAAATGGTTTCAAAAGACTGCGGCGTAACTCTCTCATAAACTCACTATCAATTTTATCGGAGCCACTACTCTTCAATACGGTAATATTTGCAACTTTACCTTCCTGATTTACAATTAATAAAAATTTCATTTCCGCACGTTTGAGTTTGCAAGGTTCTTCCGGATCACAATTACCCTCTAAGTTGCGAATGTGACGACTATCGAACCTTGGTTGATGTACCCACTTCGCATCAGAAGTTGAAAACTGAATGACGGGTTGCGATGGTGACACGTCTGCTAACTCAGCATTTGCTGAGTGTACCGCAAATACACTCAGTAGAAATAGCGCTTTTGTCAGCACAGAAATAATAGTTAATCGCAGATTTATCTTGAAGCGTGTTTTAGGTGTGGTAATAGTCAGCAGCATAGACGATATCTTATAAATATGGCGAATAAAAAAGGCTAAGAAGCAACTCTATTAATCGATTATTGTCAATCAAAAAATAAAATATACCTTAGCACAATTGTTCGTTATTAACCAGCCATTGTCCTAAGCTAGTCTGGTTATGCCAAATTTAGAAAGTCGCTGATGATAGTATTATATTTTTATACTATTTAGTCTCATTAAATAGCTCACGACCGATAAGCATACGACGAATCTCACTAGTGCCCGCGCCAATCTCATATAGCTTGGCATCACGCCAGTAGCGACCAAGTGGATACTCATTGGTGTAGCCATTACCACCAAAGATTTGAATGCCTTCGCCTGCCATCCAAGTGGCTTTTTCGGCACACCATAAAATCACACTAGCACAATCTTTACGTACTTCGCGACTATGACCAGCACCGCGCGCGTCCAACATATCGAGATTTTTGCCGACAGTGTACAAGAAACTGCGACCTGCTTGCAGTATCGTATACATGTCTGCGACTTTGCCTTGAATAAGCTGAAACTCTCCAATCGCTTGACCAAACTGCTTACGATCATGGATATAAGGCACGACATTGTCCATCACGGCTTGCATGATGCCGATAGGACCTGCAGCTAATACTGCACGCTCGTAATCCAGCCCGCTCATCAATACCTTAACGCCTTCATTGAGACCGCCCAAGATATTTTCACTTGGCACGGTCACATTATTAAAGGTCATCTCACCCGTATGGCTACCACGCATGCCAAGCTTATCGAGCTTTTGTGCCGTACCAAAACCTTCCATGCCTTTTTCAACGATAAAGGCAGTCATACCTTTCGCGCCTAGCTCTGGATTGGTCTTAGCATAAACCACCATCACGTCAGCATCGGGACCATTGGTAATCCACATTTTGCTACCATTCAACACATAGCTACCGTCTTTCTCTTCAGCTTTTAGCTTCATACTAACGACGTCTGAGCCAGCGCCTGTCTCACTCATAGCCAATGCACCGATGAACTCACCGCTGACCAGTTTTGGTAAATATTTTTGTTTTTGTGCCTCAGAGCCATTACGTTTGATTTGGTTGATACATAGGTTCGAATGCGCACCATAGCTTAGCGCGACCGATGCCGAAGCACGGCTGATTTCTTCCATCGCGACCATGTGTGCGACGTAGCCCATGTTAGAGCCGCCGTATTCTTCAGGAACGGTAATGCCATGCAGACCGATATCACCCATCTTTTGCCATAGATCCATTGGGAATTCATCGCTGCTATCAATCTCGGCAGCACGTGGGGCGATTTCATTGGTTGCAAACTGCTGTACCATATCGCGTAATGCATCAATATCTTCGCCAAGTTGAAAATTCAATCCAGGTAAACTCATAACTATTCCTTGTGTTTTGATATTCTGATATTTTTAACGTTTAAGTTCTAATTTGTTTTTTAAAGCCAAAATTTAAGACTGGCGTTTATTGATGATGGCACGTGCCACGTTTGAGCCATTTGGACGCTTTAAGAACGCACTGATACGCTCACCTGCCATGACCAATTTATCTAAATCGATACCAGTGCTGATACCCATACCATGCAGCATATACACCACATCTTCAGTCGCAACATTGCCCGTTGCGCCTTTGGCATAAGGACAGCCGCCCAGTCCAGCCACTGAGGTATCAAACTCGCTAACACCCATTTGTAGTGCGGCTAGCGTATTGCTCAATGCTTGACCGTAAGTATCGTGAAAATGACCTGATAGCATAGAGATATCAGCATATTCTAATGCGGCTTGTAACGCGCGCTGTACCTTGAGCGGCGTACCAACACCAATGGTATCGGCAATACCAATCTGCTCAGCACCAATCTCAACCAAGCGCTTGGTCACATACGCTACTTGGCTTGGGTCAATGTCGCCTTCATAAGGACAGCCAACCGTACAAGAGATAACGCCTCGTACTTTGATGCCTTGCGCCTTTGCAGCCGCTGCCACTGGTGCAAAACGCTCGATACTCTCATCAATACTACAGTTGATATTCTTTTGACTAAAGGTCTCACTGGCTGAGCCAAAAATAACGATTTCATCAGGACGGTGCAAAATGGCGTTTTCAAAACCGCGCATATTGGGCACTAGCACTGAATAGCAAATATCTGTCTGTCGTGTCGGCGCTAGCGCCTCAAGTAGCGCGCTATTATCGCCCATCTGTGGCACCCACTTTGGCGAGACAAAGCTTGTTGCTTCTAGCTTTTTGACACCTGCCGCAATCAAATCATTGATAAGTGCTTGCTTAACCTCAGTCGGTACCGTCGTTGACTCGTTTTGTAGTCCATCACGCGGGCTGACATCAACGATTCTGACGTGCTCTGGATACGAATGGCTCATGCTTGTCGTCCTTATTTTTACTTACCTATTATTAAGCTATGTCAGCTATTCGCTCTCAGTATTTTCGCCAGCATCAATGCGTAATAACTCGTCACCATCAGCAACCAAATCACCTGCTGCAAATAGCAATTCTGCCACTACCCCATCTGTCGGTGCAGTAATAGTATGCTCAATCTTCATGGCTTCGATGACCGCTAACGGTTCGCCTTTTTTCACAGTATCGCCAACCGCCACTTTAAAGGCAACAACCTGTCCTGGCATCGGTGATTTTAAACTACCAACCGCTGCGGACTCTTCACCCACGTGTGCCATGATATCAATCAGCGTAATCTCGTCACGACCACTGTCTGTGAACACATAGACGGTCTCATTAAGTACCCAGCTTTGCGCGCTAGTACGTGCACCATCTAACCATAGCGTATGATTGTGCTCGTCGCTACTGGCATAGCTCACATGACCTTCATAAACCGTTTCAGTCTGAGCAGCGACATTGATATTGCTATTATCCTGCGTGTTAGCGACTTCTTTTTCGATAACGAGCGTAAAGCTACTGAGGTTATCGCTGCCTTTTTTGCTGTCTGAACAATTCGCATTGTGCCAGTTGCTCATGCGGGCAGTATAAGCACTCTCATCATAAACCAAGCTGAATGAGCGAGTATAATCACTATAAGCACGGAAGCCGGTAGGTTTGCTAAATGGATCGATATCTGACTCTTGCATCGCTATCTCGCTCGCAAGCTGACGAGTAATAGCGGTCACAACTAGCGTCGATAATGCCAAAGGCTGCTGATTAAAAATCGCATCACGCTCATGTTCAATCAGAGCAGTATCGAGATTGGCTTGGCTAAAAGATTCTGTATTTAAGATATAACGTAAAAATGCCGCGTTATTCGGTAAACCCACGATACGCGTTTGCGCAAGTGCTCGATCAAGCTTGGCTAATGCCTGCTCTCGCGTTGGTGCATGAACGATGAGCTTGGCAATCATAGAGTCATAAAATGGGCTAATAACATCACCTTCGCGCACGCCATCATCGATACGTACGCCAGTACCATCTTTATCAATCATAAAGGTGCTGTGTTCAGGTTTTTGATACGTAAATAATGTACCGGTCGCGGGCAAGAAGCTATTGTCAGGGTTTTCGGCACAGATACGCGCCTCAATTGCATGACCGTTGATAGTTAGATCGGCTTGGGTTTTTGGCAATGGTTGACCTGCCGCAACCAACAGCTGCCATTCGACCAAATCAACACCAGTAATCGCTTCGCTGACTGGATGCTCAACCTGCAACCGCGTATTCATCTCCATGAAATAAAAATTCATAGCGTCTTCGCGCTGCTCAACGATGAACTCAACCGTACCTGCGCCAACATAGTCGACCGCACGAGCCGCTTCGATGGCAGCGGTGCCCATCGCCTCACGCATCGCAATATCAACACCCGGTGCAGGCGCTTCTTCTAATACTTTTTGGTGACGGCGCTGTACGGAACAATCACGCTCAAACAAATGCACATAGTTGCCATGCGTATCACCAAATACTTGGATTTCGATATGGCGCGGTTTTAAGGCGTATTTTTCAACCAACACTTTATCATCACCGAAGCTAGTAATGGCTTCACGGCGACATGAGTCTAATAAATCCACAAAGTCGCTACTTTGCTCTACGATACGCATGCCTTTACCGCCACCACCTGCACTGGCTTTAATCAGCACTGGATAGCCAATACTATCGGCTTGCTGTTGTAAGAATGTGGCGTCTTGATTGTCACCATGATATCCCGGTATCAGTGGTACGCCCGCTATCTCCATCAATCGCTTGGATTCAGATTTGCCACCCATGGCGCGGATAGCATCAGCTGATGGACCGATAAATATCAGTCCTACATCCTGACAGGCTTGCGCAAAATCTGCATTTTCACTTAAAAACCCATAACCCGGATGAATCGCTTGTGCGCCAGTCTCAAGCGCTATCGCGATAATCGCGTCACCTTTTAGATAGCTGTCTTTCGGTGCCGAGCCGCCCAAATAGATAGCCTCATCACAGACAGCCACATGCTTAGCTTCACGATCCGCATCAGAATAAACAGCGACGGTGCTGACACCCAGACGCTTGGCAGTCGCGGCTACTCGGCAGGCAATTTCACCACGGTTGGCAATTAGAATTTTAGAAAACATAACTATCCCTGTTTCTTGTCGTTTTTATTTGAGGTCTTGTTTATTTACTCATTTATGTCGTTAGTCTGCTGTTAGCCAATCAGGTTTACGCTTTTGCAAAAATGCCTGCACGCCCTCTTTGCCTTGCTCTGATGAGCGAATATCAGCGATGCCTTTTACCGTATCGGCAATCAGCTTATCAGTGATGGGAGCATCAGCGACATCGTGTAATAGCTGCTTGCAAGTTTTGACTGCATCAGGGCTGTTTTTGACGACTTTGCTACAAAATATAGCGACCTCATCAGCCAGCCACTCTTCGCTAACACGCTCATGGATAAAGCCAAGCTGCCGTGCCTTTTTAGCATCAAATACTTCAGCACTTAAGAAGTAACGCTGCGATGCTCTAGCGCCTAGCGCTCGGATGACATAAGGGCTAATCGTTGCAGGGGCTAAGCCCAAACGCACTTCACTTAGGCAGAAGTTTGCAATTTTGACAGCGATGGCCACATCACAGACGGCTACTAAGCCCATGCCGCCTGCATAAACATCACCTTGAATAGCCGCGACTGTTGGCTTTGGGCACTCGTAAATAGTTTTGAGCATTTGCGCTAATTTGTCCGCGTCTGCTAAGTTTTCCTCGTAGCTATAATCTGCCATGGCACGCATCCAATTCAAATCAGCACCCGCACAAAATGCCTTGCCAGCAGCGGCTAGCACAATGACACGTACCTCATCATCAGCACCAAATGTATTGAATGCATCGGTTAGCTCATTAATCATTTCATCATTGAAAGCATTACGTATCTCAGGGCGATTTAAGGTCACCGTAGCAACGTGTTGTTCCACTTTAACCAATAGGCTTTTATAATTTTTATCACTGTCTTTTTGCATAACTTTCTCTATATTTGATATCTCATTATTTAGGCAGACCTTAGGATGATTACATTCTAAAAATACCAAACGTCGTCTCTTCGATCGGCGCGTTATACGCAGCGCTTAACCCTAATGCTAATACATGACGGGTATCAGCAGGGTCAATCACGCCATCATCCCATAAACGTGCGGTGGCATAATATGGGTGACCTTGCTTTTCATACATCTCACGAATCGGTGCTTTAAATGCCGCTTCGTCTTCCTCACTCCATGTCTCACCTTTACGGTCAAAATTGTCACGCTTAACTGTTGCCAGTACCGATGCTGCTTGCTCGCCGCCCATCACAGAGATGCGGGCATTTGGCCACATCCATAAGAAACGCGGGCTATAAGCGCGGCCGCACATGCCGTAGTTACCAGCACCAAACGAACCACCGACGATGACCGTAAATTTCGGTACTTTTGCATTGGCTACTGCCATAACCATTTTGGCACCGTGACGGGCAATGCCTTCATTTTCGTACTTACGCCCGACCATAAAGCCTGTGATATTTTGTAAAAATACTAATGGAATTTTGCGTTTACAGCACAGCTCAATGAAGTGCGTGCCTTTTTGCGCTGACTCACTAAATAAGATACCGTTGTTGGCGATGATACCGACTGGCATCCCTTCGATATGAGCGAATCCGCAAACCAGCGTCGTGCCAAATCGTGATTTAAATTCATCAAAAGCACTGTCATCGACGATACGAGCAATGATTTCTTTGATATCAAATGGCTTGCGCTTATCGGTTGGAATGACGCCATATAACTCTTTGGCATCATAGCGTGGTGGACGCGGTTTGATTTGATTGGGCACTTGCTTCGCAGGACGATTTAGATGGCTAACGATGTTACGCGCAATCGACAATGCATGGGTATCGCTCTGTGCTAAGTGGTCGACGACCCCCGACAGACGAGTATGCACATCGCCGCCGCCCAAGTCTTCCGCCGTGACCTCTTCACCTGTCGCCGCTTTTACCAGTGGAGGACCACCCAAAAAGATAGTACCTTGGTCTTTCACGATGATCGACTCATCACTCATCGCTGGCACATAAGCCCCGCCAGCCGTACAGCTGCCCATGACCACGGCAATCTGTGGAATACCGGCGGCACTCATATTGGCCTGATTAAAGAAGATGCGACCAAAGTGTTCTTTATCGGGGAACACATCATCTTGATTGGGTAAGTTAGCCCCGCCTGAATCCACCAAATAAACACAAGGCAAATTGTTTTCTTGCGCGATTTCTTGTGCACGCAGATGTTTTTTGACCGTCATTGGGTAGTAAGTGCCACCCTTTACCGTGGCATCATTACAGACAATCATACACTCAATGCCATTGATACGACCGATACCCGCAATCACGCCTGCCGCTGGAATCTCTTCGCCATACATATCGTGCGCGGCCATCGGTGCCACTTCTAAAAATGGCGTACCCACATCGAGCAAACGCTCAACACGCTCACGAGGCAAGAGTTTGCCACGGGCTAAATGCTTGGCACGTGCACGCTCTGAACCGCCTTGCACGACTTTACGTAAGTGGCCATATAGGTCATCGACCACCGCTTGCATTGCGGCACTGTTTTGCTGAAATTCAGCGGCGTTCGGACTCAGTTTACTGGTTATGATAGCGCTCATGACATCCCTTTTCTTTAATGCGTAAATGCGAGTGGCTTTTTTATTTTATGCTTTATTTTAGCTTTTACTCATATATCTTACTCATAAAATAACAGATAAGAGTGGTCAAATTTCTATAGACTCAGCTCTTCTATCATCTGCTCAATAATTTTATATTTCTGAATTTTTCCAGTGATGGTCATTGGATATTCAGTCACGAAACGATAATAAGTCGGTACTTTATAATGGGCAATATGCTCGCTACAGAACTCGCGAACGTCTTCTTCCGTCAAGCTGTCTGCTTCTTTAGGAATAATCCACGCCGCGAGTACTTCACCATACTTTTTATCAGGAATACCGACGATTTGCACATCTCGAATCTTCGGATGACGATAGAGATAGTTTTCGATTTCGACCGGATAAATATTCTCACCGCCACGAATCACCATGTCTTTACTACGACCAACGATTTTGACATAACCGTCTTCATCCATCGTAGCCAAATCACCCGTATGCATCCAACCGTCTTGGATGGCTGCGCGGGTTTTGAAGCGACTGCCCCAATAGCCTTTCATCACTGAATAACCACGTGTCAGTAACTCACCGGTCTCGCCCAATGCGACAGTCTCACCGGTTTCAGTATTGATGACTTTGACTTCAAGCGCAGGCTGTACTAAACCAACGGTTGAGACTTGTTTATCAAGTGGCGTGTGCTCATTGGTCTGGCAAGACACTGGACTGGTCTCTGTCATGCCATATGCAATGGTGACTTCACTCATATGCATCTCGTCGATGACGCGGCGCATGACTTCGATCGGACAACTAGAGCCCGCCATGATGCCAGTACGCAAAGTCGATAAATCAAAGTTTTTAAACTCTGGATGGTCAAGCTCAGCGATAAACATCGTTGGCACACCGTGCAAACCCGTACATTTTTCTTCTTCGACGGCTTGCAACACAGTCAATGGCTCAAAACCATCGTTCGGATAAACGATACAACCACCATGCGTGAGAATAGCTAAGTTACCAAGCACCATACCGAAACAATGGTAGAGTGGCACTGGAATACAGAGTCTGTCCTCTTCTGTGAGATTCATAGCCTCACCGATGAAGTAACCGTTGTTAAGAATATTACGATGGCTTAATGTTGCACCTTTTGGCGTACCAGTCGTGCCACTGGTGAACTGAACATTGATAGCATCGGTGTTTTTGAGTTGGGCTTGGCGCTCTGCAACCCGTGGATCGTTAGCATCGCCTTCCGCCATCCATGCAGAGAATTTCTGCATAAAGCCAAAGGTTTCTTCAGATGATGGCTCATCAATCCAAATGATACGCTCAATCGTTGGAATCTCGACCAAATCAAGCTGGGTGTAGTCTTTATGATAAATCTCAGGACACAGTTCACTGATGAGACTGGCGTAATCGCTGGTTTTGAAATGGCGCATGAGTACAAGCGCTGAACAGCCCAATTTATTCAAGGCATATTGCAGCTCAAAGGTACGATAGGCAGGATTGATATTGACAAGGATAATACCGGCTTTTGCCGTTGCTAATTGCATGAGCAGCCATTCAGCATTATTGTGTGACCAGATACCGATGCGATCACCGATTTCCAGCCCCATTTCAATCATGGCACTCGCTAACTGATTGACTTGCTGTTGCAATTCTCGGTAGGTCCAGCGAATATTTTGATGGCGAGAAACCAAGGCTTCGCGCTCTGGATATTTGGATACAATAGCATCAAAAAAGTCACCGATAGTCGCTTCAATGAGCGGCACATCAGGACCTTTATCATAGCTTTGGGTAAGCGGTGCATTTGCTGAGCGTGCGCCCATATTAATACTAGGAATGCTATTTAGAATAGTATCAAAATCAATGTGAGTCGCATCAAAATCAGAATTTTGCGTCATAACGAGTCCTTTCGTTTTACTTTTTATGGTGCTTATTAGTCGCCTATCGCCGATTCATTCTTCCTTGAACAGGTCTTAACTAGCGTTAGCTACTATACCGTCTTAAATCGAAGGCTGTCAATAATAGTAATACAATATGTATCATTTAAAATGATAGTATAAGATAAGATAAATTCATCAGTCATGATTAAGTGACGAATTTTCTGAATGACTTAAATCAAAAAAGCCAGCCTTATCATATATAGAAAAAAGCTGGCTTTTCCAGTGATTAATAGTCTCAAATCACTCCAGACCCAATTCTTTTATCATTTGCTCAACAATTTTGAATTTCTGAATTTTACCAGTGATGGTCATTGGATATTCATCAACGAAACGAAAGTAGGTCGGCACTTTATAATGAGCAATATGGTCACAACAAAACTGCCTTACCTCTTCTTCGCTTAAGCTATTTGGCTCTTTTGTAATAATCCACGCCGCAAGTACCTCACCGTACTTTTTATCAGGAACACCAACAATTTGTACATCGCGAATCTTCGGATGACGATAGAGATAGTTTTCGACTTCTACTGGATAGATGTTTTCGCCGCCGCGAATGACCATGTCCTTGCTACGTCCCACCACAGTGATGTAGCCATCTTCGTCCATTACCGCCAAATCACCCGTATGCATCCAGCCATCAGTAATCGCCGCGCGTGTTTTAAAGCGGCTGCCCCAATAGCCTTTCATCACCGCGTAGCCATAAGTGAGTAATTCACCCGTCTCTCCAATCGGGACGACATCACCCGTTTCGGTATCCACGATTTTGACCTCAAGCGCGGGCAGCACCATCCCTACGGTAGAAACTCTTTTTTCAAGGGGTGTTTGCGAGCTGGTTTGACAAGAAGCTGGACTGGTCTCGGTCATGCCATAAGCAATCGTCACCTCGCTCATGTGCATTTTATCCATGACGCGGCGCATGACTTCGATGGGACAACTAGAGCCGCCCATAATACCAGTACGTAAGCTGGTCAAGTCAAAACTGTCGAAGTCTGGATGATCCAGCTCTGCGATAAACATCGTCGGTACGCCGAGCAAGGCGGTACATTTTTCTTTTTCGACCGTTTGCAATACGGTGAGCGGATCAAAGCCATCATTAGGATAAACGGCGCAACCACCATGGGTTAAAATAGCTAAATTACCACCTACCATGCCAAAGCAGTGATAAAGCGGTAATGGAATGCATAGCCTATCCTCCTCTGTCAGCCTCATACCTTCGCCAAGGAAGTAGCCATTATTCAAGATATTTCGATGCGTTAAAGTAGCGCCTTTTGGTGTACCCGTTGTCCCACTAGTAAACTGCACACTAATAGCATCGGTATTCTTAAGCTGGGCTTGGCGCTCCGCGACGCGAGGGTCGTTTGCGTTACCCTCTGCCATCCAAGCAGAGAATTTCTGCATAAAATTGAAATTTTCATCAGATGCTGGCTCGTCAATCCAAATGATGCGCTCAATCGTTGGAATCTCGACCAAATCAAGCTGAGTATAATCTTTATGATAAATCTCAGGACAAAGCTCACGAATCATTTGCGTATAGTCGCTGCTTTTGAAATGACGCATTAATACCAATGCCGAACAGCCCAGCTTATTCAGTGCATATTGCAGCTCAAAGGTACGGTAAGCGGGATTGATATTGACGAGGATAACGCCGACTTTCGCGGTTGCCAATTGCATCAAAAGCCATTCAGCATTATTGTGTGACCAGATACCGATGCGATCACCGATTTCTAGCCCCATTTCAATCATGGCACTCGCTAACTGATTAACTTTCTCTTGTAGTTCGCGATACGCCCAGCGAATATTTTGATGACGAGAAACCAAAGCTTCACGCTCTGGATATTTATTGACAATGGCATCAAAAAAATCACCGATTGTCGCTTCAATCAGCGACACATCAATGCCTTTATCATGGCTTTGGGTGAGTGGCGCATTTGCTGAACGCACGCCTACATTAACTTTAGGGATATTGTTGAGAATACTGTTATTAGGCGTACTTTCATTAATAGTACTTTCAAAGTCAGAAACTTGAGTCATAACGAGTCCTTTCGTTTTGCTGTTTAATGTTTGTTATCAGAGCGGTAATAGACTACAAAGGTAAATGTCATATTCTTCCTTGAATATTCTCTGTCACCATAGACTATAATTAAATCAAGCCCTAACCAATATAGCCTCTTAAATGAAAGCCTGTCAATAATATTGATACAGGACGTATTGATTACTATTGCTGCGCCATCTTATTAAGTTGATTATTTATATAAAAGATACGATAGACATAAAAAAGCCAGCGCTGCATTAGGATAGCAACACTGGCTATGATTTAGAGCTTTTTTAATCGTTACAATGTAGGTGCTACAGGCGATTTAATCGTTACTGTTGCGCTGACTTCATCACTATCATTTAGCAAGTCCATGACCAGCTCTTCATCACTTTCTGTCTTGACCTGCCAATTACCAGTCGCTTTTGGCACACCTGTCACCATGACGGAGATTGCTTTGTTTTTTAGACGAATCATTGGCGGTTTATGCTCATAGCCATTATGATCTAGGCCCAACACATCATCAGCAATGGTAGCAGCCTGCGCGCGTAATGGGGCGACATAGCGACACGGTACACCATCGATAGACATACAGTCACCAATCGCATAAATATTGGCTGTACTGGTACGCAAGGTCGGCGCATCCACCACGATCCCAGTGCGACGGTCAAAATCGACACCAGCTGCGGTAGGCAGTTTGTCATCGACCGTCAAACCTGTACTGGCAATCACATGATCCACGATGAGTGGTTCGATTGGCTCAGCAATACTGCTTTCTGTCGCTGATGCTAGCGCCTCATAACTGACCTGCAGTTTTCCATCACTGATACGAGTAATAGCAGATACCTGATACCCTCCTAAAAAGTTAATCCCTTGCGACTTGACCGCTTGGGCGATACGAGAAGTTGCTTTTGGCGGTAGCATTTGTGATAGTGGCGCATCGTTTAAATCAATGAGTGTCACTTGATGACCGGCTTTTAATAAGTCTTCTGCAATCTCCGTCCCAACCATACCTGCACCAACGATGGCAACGTGCTGACTGCCAGTTGCTAGCTTTTCTTGCAACTGTCCAAAGCGCTCAATATGATTGACGTGCCATACCAAATCCTCTGGCAAGCTTTTTGGGAAGATAGGATGCGCACCCATGGCGAGCACCAACTTGTCATAGCCGATTGTGGCGTAATTGGTATAAACGGGATCTGAGCGCAGCGCAGAGATAAGCTGCAACTGTTGAGTGGTCGTATCAACATCCGTTACTTGCGTGTTGGCAAGTAGCTTAATATTTGCAGCTTCTGCGGCATCAACGCCTGTTGCTCTGACCAAATCTGCTGCACTTTTCTTTTGGCTAATCGCCATGGTCAGCATTGGCTTGTGATAACGATCGCCACTGTCGGCAGTAATTAAGGTAATCGGGATGTCTTTGTCTTTTGCACGAATGGCATCAATGACATGCCAGCCTGCCAAACCTGCACCAATAATGACGATACCTTTAGATGATTCTACTAATGAATTTTCTACACTCATATGAACTCCAATACGGTTTATGAATTATTTTAATTATCAGAAATATTGACCGCTATTGTATCAGTAAACAGGTATGCACTCACATACGCATCCAAATTGAAGGTATAAATCAACTTCCACAAAAAAAGCGCCTATTAATAGACGCTTTTTAGAGATGCTATTTATAAAAAATTCAAATAATGAAATAGAGATTTTAGTGATTCAAAATCTTCGATAAGAAAAGTTGCGCGCGATCACTTTTTGCCCCTTCAAAAAACTCATCCTTACTACAGTTCTCAACAATATGACCTTCGTCCATAAAGATAATACGGTTGGCTACTTGACTGGCAAAGCCCATTTCATGGGTCACACACATCATGGTCATGCCATCACGAGTCAGCTCAACCATGACATCAAGTACTTCTTGAATCATCTCAGGGTCAAGCGCAGAGGTCGGCTCATCAAAGAGCATCGCTACAGGATCCATTGCCAGCGCTCGTGCAATCGCAACACGCTGCTGCTGACCACCAGAGAGCTCGGCTGGATATTTCGCAGCCTGTACCGTTAGTCCAACGCGATCTAAATATGCCATGGCTTTTTGCTTGGCCTCGCTCTCTTTGCGACCCAATACTTTAATTTGAGCGACCGTTAAATTATCAATAATGGTCAAATGCGGAAACAACTCAAAATGCTGAAAGACCATGCCGACACGGCTGCGTAATTTTGGCAGATTGGTTTTTGCCGCACCAACTGAGATACCATTTACCATGATCCCACCTTCTTGAAAAGGCTCCAGTCCATTGACCGTCTTAATCAAGGTTGACTTACCACTACCTGATGGCCCGCACACGACAACGACATCGCCTTTATGAACATGCGCCGTACAATCACTCAATACTTGAAAATCCCCATACCATTTGCTGACATCGGACATTTGAATGACCATCTCATCACTAGCATGACCATTATTGGTGACCAGTCCGCCAAAGGCATTTAAGTATGTATCAGCTTTGCTCATCACTGGCTCCTAACCACATTGTTTTTAATAATCGTCATTTAAAAAAAGTTAAATCAACTACTCAACCAAAGCCTCAACACTCAAAAAGCGCAAGCCAAGATAAATATCTATCAAAATCGCAAACGCTTTTGCAATTGTTGTACACCCACGGAGGCACTGACACTGATGATAAAATACACCGCACCAGCACCCAAAATGTAAGGCGTCAGCAAACCCATCAGCTCACCGCGTACATAGGCGGCACGGAAAAAGTCTGTCAAACCAATAGCGAAAACCAACGTCGTATCTTGGAATAAAATAATACACTGCTGCAAGATTAGCGGCAGCATTTTGCGAAAGGCTTGTGGCAAAATAACCAGACGCATGGTCTGCCCATAAGTCATACCCAGCGCTTTGGCGGCATTGACCTGCCCACTACCAATCGATTGAATACCAGCACGCACCACCTCTGAAAAGTAAGCGGCTTCAAACATCATAAAAGCAACCACACAAGAGGCAAAAGCAGCATCAAGTTGTAAATACTTACCCGCTATCCAAAAATAAATCATCGGTACGGCAAAGTAAAACCACAGTAGCACCAGTAGTAGCGGTACAGAACGAAAATAATTGACGTATAGCTTTGCTGGAATCTCAAGCGCTTTGATACCAGACAAGCGCATCAATGCCAATACCGTTCCTAAGCTAATACCACCAATAATCGCCAAAAACAGCACTTTTAAGGTGGTAATCATGCCGCCCATCAAACCAGGATAGGCTGTTGCCAATTCGGTCATCATGTTCATTTCTGACCTCCTGCAATGAGCCCAGGTACACGCAGTTTGCGCTCAATTAACCCCATAATAGCAATCAAAGATAAGTTAAATACTAAATAAATAATCGTCGCGTAGGTATAAATCTCGATGCTGTTTTGGGTGTATTCGCTGATGGTTTTGGTTTGACTAATCAGCTCCATTACCCCCACTAATGAGGCGACGGAGGCGTTTTTGAAGCAGTTGGTCAGCTCAGAGCTGAGCGGTGGCAAAATAATACGAAAGGCCTGCGGTAGCAGTACTTCTTTGTAGACTTGCGGAATACTAAAGCCTAGTGCATAAGCAGCATTGATCTGACCTTCGGGCAACGACTCAATACCTGTACGCACCTGTTCAACGATACGAGCGGCGGTAAATAAGCCAAGACCGATACTTGCTGAGAGCATGGCTGACGTATTAGGAGATAAATCTTTATACCACCACTCTTGTATCGTGGGCGTGAGCCAGCCAGGTGCAATATAAAACCAAAAGAACAATTGGACAAGCAGTGGAATATTACGAAAAAATGTCACATAAGCGGTGCCAATGGCACGAGCGGTCTTATTAGGCAAAGTACGCATGATGCCAAAGATAGTACCTACGACCATAGCAATGGCCCATGCGATACTACCAATCAATAGTAGCCAGCCAAGACCAGTAATCATCCAATGGATATAAAGCTCATTACCGATACCAGTCTGCTCAAAGAGCACACCCCAGTTCCAGCTATAATTCATGGTTGTCTCTCCGAGCAGCGACTGAAAATCCTACGTGTTCAGATTGATATCAACATCAGTCTTAACACGTAAGCAAGCTATGTTGCAGGACAATAATTACTGTGCCGTCGCAACTTTCGGCTGAGCGCTGTCATGCGGACTGGCAATCAAGGCTTTTAAGTTGTCAGACATCTCAAAGTTTAGATTGACGTTCTTTGGTGGGATTGGGTTTAAGAACCACTTGTCATAAATGCTGTTGATTTCCCCTGATTTAAAGACATTCGCTAACGCTTCATCGACCACTGCTTTGAACTCAGGATCATCTTTACGCATCATGCAACCATAAATCTCAAACGATTGCGGCGTGCCGACGATGACCCATTCATCAGGATTTTTTGCTTTGGCTTTTTCGCCAGCAAGTAGTACATCATCCATCATAAAGGCATCAGCGCGACCATTTTCTAGCATAAGGAAGCCTTCGCCGTGGTCTTTTGCTGAGATGATATTCATGTCCATTTTGTTGTCATCGTTGTACTGACGAATATAACGCTCTGAAGTTGTGCCTGCGGTGGTGACTAAGGTCTTACCTTTTAGGTCTTCGAAATCTTGAATACCTGAGTCTTTTTTGGTCAATAAACGCGTACCGATTTCAAAGAAACCGTTGGAGAATGCCACTTGTTTTTGACGCTCTTCGTTGTTGGTGGTTGAACCACATTCAAAGTCGACCGTGCCGTTTTGTACCAAGGGAATACGGGTTTGTGAGGTGATAAGGTTATAACGGACGTTGAGGTCTGGCATGTTTAGCTTTTGCTTAACCGCTTCGACGACTTTCATCTCTAAATCGTGCGCATAACCAATCGGCTGATTTGGGTCGTCAGCGATATAAGAAAATGGAATAGAAGAGTCACGGTGACCGACCACGATAGTACCTGAGTCTTTGATTTTTTGTAGAGTACCGTTGGTAGTGGTTTCTGTCGCTGTTGCATCATCTGCTGGCGCATCAGTGCTGGTTTGGCTACTGTTATTACACCCTGCAAGACCTAGCGCCATAAAAGCAGCGAGAGTTAAAGGTTTAGAGAAAGACCTAGAAGATAGATAGCTCATGAGATACATCCTTTTATCACATTATCACAAGATTGAATGAGTGCTTGGACGACACAGGTCTTATTCATTGACCTCATTGCCACGCATCCATGCGGTTGTTGTTGCTGTTATTTATCACAATGCAACTTAATGTTACTGTACAACAAATTAGCGGGTGTGGGTAAAAAATTTTTAATGAGGCTTATTTTTTGAGGATATCGGGTTTAGTATCGCCATAACTATCCAATAAACGTCTTTAATCTGTTAAACAATATCTAAAGAGCAATTGATAAATCACGATGAATCCCCATAAAGCTAACAACTTCTTAATACTATAAATGACCTATGACACAAGATACTCAAGTCCCTAATACGGACAGCCAGAACGCTGGCAACCATAGTGACAATGACGTACGTCAACGTTTCTTTATTGAAGATTCGCCGGTGCGCGGTGATGTGGTGCGCCTATCACGCAGCTATGCCAGTACGATAGCCCAAAAGCCTTATCCTGAAGCGATCAAGCGCTTATTGGGTGAGATGCTGACAGCAGCGAGTTTGCTTATCGGCACGGTCAAAATCAATGGTCATCTGTCGATTCAATTGCAATCATCGGACAGCGATAGCTTGCTAAACTGGGCAATGGCAGAATGCAATCAAGACGGTATCATCCGTGCCCTTGCTAGCTGGAAGGGTGAGACTGATGAGCAAGTACAGGCTTGGGAAAATATGACTCATGCCAAAGAGGCATTTGCTGAATTGGGTGCGATGGGTCAAGGCGTATTGTTTATTAACATTCAGCCTGAAGGCGGCGAAGCCTATCAAGGCATCGTCGAGCGCAGCCATGACAATTTGGCAGACTGCTTAGCGCACTACCAAAAGCAATCGGCGCAGATTCCAACCTTGATTAATTTGGCGTCTGATGGTCTGCAAGCGGGTGGAATGTTGGTACAGATGCTTCCTCGTACTGCTGAAGAAACCTATGAAGTCGAGCAAAACCAAGATGCGGGTATCGACGATGATTTATGGACGCGTCTGAGCGTTTTGACACGGACAGTGAAAGCTGAAGAGTTGACCACGCTTGATGCCAACGAAATCCTTTATCGCTTGTATCATGAAGAAAATGTCGTCGCGCCCGATCCTGTTGCATTATCATTTGGTTGCACCTGCTCACGTGAGAAATGTGAGATGGCCATTGAGCAAATCGGTGAAGCAGAAGCCTTAGACATCATTGATGAGCAAGGCGGTAACTTTGAGATGGATTGCGGGTTTTGTGGCGAGATGTATAAATTTAATAAAGACGATGTGACCACGATATTTTCTGAGTAATTAGGATTTAGTGCAGCTCGCTTAGTAATAAAAAAACCCTCAAGTGTGACGCTTGGGGGTTTTTAATGTCAGGGCTTGAAATTTATGACTGACGATATAAATGGTTTCGAGCACGCTTAATTGGCTACTTCATCCACTTCTGGATAAGAATAGATACGACTATCAAGCCCATACTTTGCATCATGGGCATCGCCTAGCCTATTATCCAACAGCCAAGCAATAACTTGCTCATGTACTCTATCGCTGTAGATTAAATTCATGTGATTGACCCCATAAAAAATCGCCTTATGTCCCTCTGGTACTGCTAGCGTATGCTCTTCGGTATATTCGCCGAGCGCTGACTCTACTGAGACCAACCCGTCTCCAAGCAAACTTGTGGTCTTAGATTCATAATGAGTTTCAATCAAAGCTGCCGCTACTAAATAGGTATTCACATGCAGGGGCAAACGCGTGGGATGACGAAACTCTGCTGGCAGCACGCTGCGCCCTGCGGTAGACTTCCAATCAGCATCGCGAATACTGCCGTAACGTAAATCTATAATACCAGCGCTACGCAAGTCGCCCAATTTAGCCAATGATCCTGCAAAAGGCAGCTTAGCGATTTTATCTTGAACAAAATGTCCAATCTGCTCCAAGCTTGCGCCATGATGCGGTGAGCCTAAGGTGACAAGATTGCCCACGCGTTTGACCCAGCTAAAGCCCTGCTCTTTACCATAAAATAGCGCACTACGGCTCAACAAACCGCCCATACTATGACCGATTAAATCTATTTGAGTGACGTCGGGATTATTCTCCACCAAATCTTGCAAGACTTTTGCAAAGCTACGTCCGTTGCTAGAAATACGCCGACCCGTATTATAGTTTAAATACAGAACCGTCGCTTTTGGCAAGTGATTGACCAACGCTTCACCCAAATTGCCTTCTCCAGATACTTGCCAGCTCAAGTGACTCATACAAAGCCCATGGCATAAGATAATAACGCGCCCTGACAGCGCGCCACTTTGTACACGATTGTATTCATCATATAGCACCATCGATACTGCCAATGGGTTGTGATGAGTGATAAGGTGATCGCCCATGACGCCATTTAGAATATTGACCAAGCGACGTAAGTTTTTGGGTAAAGGTTGTATTTTTTTGGGTTTAGAAACAGTGTTATAAAGACGCAGCCCTGAGGCAAGATTATTGCCCACCAATTGCATCGTATAACGCACCGTGCCATAAATCCGCCCTGTGATACCGCGCTGCCAGTGCTCAATATTGCCTTTATTAAACCGCCCTAAAGGACGCAGCAGAATCTCACGATGGATAGCCTCTACAATATCAGTGACTTCCACCACGCCCATCGTTGCCAACTGAGCCAAGCCTTCAAAAAAATCAACCAACGTAATAGGCTGATGCGGTTTGCTATAACTGTTGTCCACCGTCTCGGCGCTCAGCTCATCGACATAGATATATTCGAGTTTCGCCAACTCTTCATAGACATCGCCCTGAAAACCTTCACCAGTATCCGACTCAATAGCAGTTGGACGCCGAGTGGTGGCAAATAAATCATGAATGGTTTCTAAAGGTTTTGGACTGGTCATAGTGTTAACATATCAAGCAGTTGAAGGGATTTTCCATACTATCCTGTAATTGTCATAAACAGAAGAGAATGATTTAACTATCAAGTATCTTTATTGTCAAAGAAAGGCGCTATCCTTTAATACCAATGCTTGCATATTAATAACTATCCTCCAAAATACAAAATCCCAAGCCATGACTTGGGATTTATGTGTTGAGTAAGAAACATCATTACTCATGCAAATGTCTAACTAGACAAACGACTCTGCCAGTATGACATCGCCATCTTCGCGCGTAATCATCACGGTCGCTGAGCGCGGCGTACTGCCTCCAGCAATAGCGCCCCAAGTATTACCCGGATGCTGAATATTGATAAATAAGGTTTTAAAGTCAGGAGCCATGGTAATACCTGTGACTTCACAACCTTCAGGACCGACAAAAAAACGTTTGATATTGTCATTACTAGCAGGCATCCCAACTCGTGTTTGTTGTCCTGCTGAGGTCGTTATGGCTGTCCCATCACTGACTTTACCCGGCAGCGCCGCCAGTAACATACAACTGCTGATATCGGTATAAGCGCCATCATCGCTCTGAATCCATAATACGCCACGCGGATCGAAGTACAAACCATCGGGAGAAGACAAATCATTGCTATCATTTAACTGTGACAAATTTTCTGCGGCCAGATCATAAGGCGTAGCAAACAGATAAATATCCCACTCAAAACTCATGGCCGCATGATCGCCACCTGCTTCTGCCCAGCGAATGATATGACCGTTGTCATTACCTGCCGCTTTTTCACCTGCCTGATAGCTACGCGGATTAGAGGCTGAGACAGGTTGATCCTCACGTACGCCGCGGTATTTATTATTGGTCAATGTGACGTATACCTCACCCGTCATAGGGCTAACCGATACCCACTCTGGTCGATCCATTTTGGTTGCACCGACCACATCTGCTGCGGCACGAGCAAAAACCAGAACCTCATCCTGCCCATTAAAAGGCAATACTGTATTGGAGGCATCCAGTCCGTTTTGACTATGGACGAGTGCTTTCCATTCACCGCTGCCATCTTCATTAAAGATAGCAACATAGAGCGTGCCATCATTCAAATACTTATCGCCCGCTTTTAAGCCACCGCCGATATCACTATTTGACCATGTGACTTTGGAGACAAACTTATAAATATATTCGCCGCGAGCATCATCGCCCATATAAAAGACCACCGGTTTGCCTTGTTCGACGGGGGCATAAGCACAGTTTTCATGGGCAAAACGTCCCAGTGCCGTACGTTTTTGCGGCATAGAGTTTTGGTCAAAAGGGTCAATTTCGGTGATATAGCCAAAGGTATTAAAGCCATTACGATAATCGTCAGCCGCACTGGTACCGACAGCAGTCATATCCCAGCGCGAAAACTCATCGGCTATCTTGGCATCTTTGGCTTCAGGTGTGTGCCACAGATACTCCCAACCTGGGAAATCCTCTGTTGCACCGTAGCGCTCGCGACCATAATTTTGCCCATCACTTAATTGGCTAGCGTCTTGCCCACGGGCGAATACCCCTAAAAAGTTCTCTTCGGTGGTCAGATAGGTGCCCCAAGGTGACAAACCTGCACCGCAGTTATTATTGATGCCGCGAGTCTGAAAGCCTGTCGGATCAAACTTAGTCTTGACCAAATCAGAGCCAGCAACGGGCCCTGTTAACTGCGCTGTACTACTACTCGTGAGACGGCGATTATATTTCGAATCAGCTACCATCTCATAGCCCATGCCATCAGCGCGACGTTTCATCTCAACCACTGCTACCCCATGGCAATTAACTTCCCTACGCACGTCACTTGCGAGGCGACGATTTTGAAAGATGGGCGCGGCATTATTATCTTGGATCACATGATAGCCAAACGGACTCAGCTCATTACTATTTACATATTCATGATTCATCACTAGCAGCCCATTCTCTGCCGCTTTAGCATCATAAGCGCCGCCCTTTTTACCAAAGAACCACATGCCATCATGGTTATCACCCATGCGCCATTCGAATGACTCTGCCGACTGCTCTCGATTGTCTTTCCAATCATCGATACCAGATATCAGCGGCGTACCAAGTGGTAATATCATCTCGGCTTTATAGCCTGCTGCCACGCTCATCGTTTCGGCAGTTGAATGCGCCACTGCCGTAAACTTCAAAGTTTCGGGACGTTTGAGATCGCCCTGTGCAGGAATAGCCGCGTTATTATCAGTATTTTTGATAGGACTGCTGTCATCATCATCGCTACAGCCAACCAAAGGTAACGCCCCAAAAAAAGCCGCCGCCGTCAATCCTGTGCCACCTTTTAGGATACTACGACGATTTAAACGACGACTAATAATGGTTTGAAAATCGATATTGTCGGTCGGATTAGAATCTTCAACGACTTCATGGGCAAGTGGTTGTTTATTATTCAATAATGTCATTATCAGTCACCTTGCTGTTAGGCTGGATTGGCGGAGAGTTGGTCGCGGCTTTACAATTACCACCACAAAAATACGAATTACGCCTAAGTCTACCGAGAGTTTATGACAGAACGTTGAAACATAGATGACATTCTCATGACAGCACTTTGTGAGCACCTCATAAAACGAAAAAAATCCCAAGCGTTAACTTGGGATTTTTTGATGGCGTCGCTGCATTTGACGACTGATAAAATAGTACTGCTATAAAAATTTATTGAACCTTAGCCTGCCATTCATGGGCACCGAGCTTCAACTTTAACGCATCGCCTGCTTGTAATATGCCAACGCCGCTCGGCGTTCCAGTCATAATCACGTCACCTGCTTGTAAGCTAAAGGCATGGCTAATCTCTGCCAGTAATTCATACGCTGGAAATAGCATCAAGGCACTGTCACCATCTTGCTTCAACTCATCATTAATATAAAGCTGATATTCGACATGGCTAAAATCACTAAAAGCTTGCGGATCAATCCAATCAGCAAGTACACAGGCACCATCGAAACACTTAGCACGCTCCCATGGATGACCTTTTTCTTTGAGCTTACTTTGCAAGTCACGTAAGGTCAAATCCAGCCCCAAAGTCACGCCACCTATCGCTTGCTGTGCTTGTTCAAGCGTGGCTGCCGATAAGTCTGCTGCTAATTGCACACACAGCTCAGCTTCATAATGGGTCTCACCATATATTGCTGGATTGGGACGGACGATATCATGACGCACACTGACCACTGACGATGCTGGTTTCATAAATAAGATGGGTGATTTTGGTATCTCATTGCCAAGCTCGCGGGCGTGTTCCGCATAGTTACGACCGACACAGACCACCTTGCCGATGGATGCACGTACGCTATCGTTAACCATTGCGATGCTCGCGTCATCATTGACACTGGCAGCAATCGCATTGATTAACGACATATGGGGTGATTGGCTCATACTAGGCACTCACAGCAGATTATTGATAGGTTGGTCATACATACTGCACTATCTGTCGCTATTTTTCTAGGGCTTATCTTCATTTTAAAAATAGCCATAAAAATGAGATAAATGGCAGCTAAACAAAATAATAGCGGGTTAATATTAAGATATTAACCCGCTATTATTTTGTTTAGCATTATTTTGAGCCAAACCATTAAGGTATGGTATTGGTCATTACATCAGGCGGTACATAGCTTGTGTGGCGGTTCATTCTTTTTTCAAACAACCTAAAGCTAAACAGAATCACCCATGATAATAGAAGGTAAATAATACCAGCAGCAAAGAACAGCTCCATCAAGGTATAAGTTCGCGCACTAATGGTTCGAGCGACACCCGTGATATCCATCAAAGCGATGGTTGACGCAAGCGCACTGCCTTTTAGCATAAAGATCACTTCATTGCTATAAGCTGGAATGACAATACCAAAGGCACGGGGTAAGGTAATACGCGTAAGCTTCTGCCATTTCGACATACCGATAGCGTCAGCTGCTTCGAGCTCACCAACAGGAATAGTCTGAATCGCACCGCGAATGATTTCTGCCAAATAAGCACTGGTATTCATGGTAAAGGCAATGATGGCACACCAATACGCTTGACTGAGCACAGGTTCCCATAAGAACGAATTCCGTATGGCCTCAAACTGTCCTAGACCATAATAAATCAAAAATATCTGTACCAGCAGCGGCGTGCCACGGAAGAAGAAGATATAAGAAAATGGTAGTATCTGTACCAGCCAATTTTTTGACAAGCGCAACTGGGCTAAAACCAAACCAAAAAATAGACCGATAATACCTGAGATAACTACCAGCTGTACGGTCAATACTGCCCCGTTTAATAAATCAGGAATACTATCAAAAATGACCTGCCAATTCCAATCCATAGTATTTCTCCTCTATCCTATGGTCGATTGACGGTGGGTTGACTGACGGCTCAGCTTTTTAGCGTAGCGTGCCGCTGGATTGGCGCGCCATTCGAGCCACATCATAAAACCAGTAATCAACATGGTTAAACCCAGATAAATAATCGCCGCTGCCATATAAAAAGTAAATGGCTGCTGCGTTGATTGGGCGGCACGTGACGCCTGATACATGATGTCTTTGAGACCCACAACTGATACCAATGCGGTATCTTTGAGCAACACCAAAAACAAATTGCCCAATCCTGGCAACGCAATCTGCCAAACTTGTGGCAAGGTAATGCGATAAAACGTCTGAAAAGGACGCATACCAATCGCTTGTGCCGCCTCCTTCTGCCCTATCGGAATCTCTTGGATCGACATGCGAAAAATTTCAGTCGCATAAGCGCCAAACGCGATAGACAACGCCATCACGCCACCCCAAAAGGCACTAATCTCAACATATTCGTTATAGCCGAATTTCTTGAGAATCGTCATCAGCAGCATAGAGCCACCGTAATAGATAAACAGTACCAATAGCAACTCTGGAATACCGCGCATTGTCGCTGTATATACAGTCGCAATTTTACGCAGCAGCCAGACGTTGGACAGCTTAGCTGTGGCACCGAGCAGCCCTAAAGCCATGCCGATGACTAAACTGGTCATGGCAAGCTTGATGGTGACGGTAGCGCCGCTCAGTAGTAGCGCGCCAAATCCTTGTAAATCAAACACAATTATCCACTCAGTCTCTTTATATTAGCAATTTGCAAAATATGAGTTAAAAGAATCAGCATCAATCGCTGAGCGCTGCTGATAAGCGTATTTTATACCAAATAGACCTTGGTGATTTGCGTCATAGATCGACGTCAAATCAATACGATTATTGCAGCGGAAATTGACACAGTAGAAATGAGCGCTGATTTTATCATATTCGCTGCCAGCTATGTTAATACTCACACGTAAAAGCAGTGCTTAAATAGACGCTTATCTTCTTAAAAATGCATTAGATTAGTCATATTTTTACAAACCGAACAGTCAATATCACAAGACCGAACTATTTTTTATAAAAAACAAAAAAAGGATATCGCTATTGAAGCAATACCCTTCCTATGAAATGGAGTTCAAACTAACCTATTAAAAATCACTATTCTCACGATTACGATGCAACAGTGCTAAATGTATTTTAAGACTTATTCAGCAGGTTTTTCTGTCGGCTCAGTAGTGACCGTCGAGCTTGACGCTGGAATCGCAAAATATTTTTGATTGATTTTATCGTAAGTGCCATTCGCTTTAATATTGACCAATGACTTATTAATTTTTGCTTGCAATGCATCACCTGGACGCACCGCGATGGCAAAATTATCATTGATGTCAATCTCTTGACCTTTGAGCGCATACTGACTGCCTGAGGTGGAGCCAAGCCATTCTAGCGCTGGCAGCTTATCAGATACCATCGCATCGACACGATTCGAACCCAAATCCAAAAACGCATTACTTAGTGTGTCATAAAGCTTCATATCAGCATTTGGATAAACCTTTTCTAACCACTGCGAAGAAATGGTCGAGCGCTGAGCGGCAATAGAATGCGCATTGATATCATCGCTATTGCTAGGATCGAAGCTGCTGTCTTTTTTGGCCAAAAACACCAAGGTATTGCTAAAGTACGGCTCTGTAAAGCTGACTTGTTGCTCACGCTCAGGCGTCACCGACATAGCGGCCACAATCGCATCGTACTTACCCGCTTTTAGACCCGGGATGATACCGTCCCAATCTTGCGCCGTGATTTCACATGTTACCTTCATATCGGCACAGATAGCGTTGGCAATATCAACATCAAAACCACCAAGGGTGCCATCCGCATTGGTATAGTTAAAGGGGGCATAAGCGCCTTCGGTACCAATACGTAACACATCACCCGTCGCTGCGGTCTCAGCGGCGTCTGGGCTGACATCATCATTTGCATCATTTTGACCATTGCTACACCCTGCTAAGGTTAAAAGCGCCGCCATCGCAAGCAAGGGCGCTGAAAAACGTCGCGCTTTGATGCCATTGATAACGGATGCGTTCGCGATTGCACGGTGTTGGTCAAAATGGTTATTCATGATCATCCTTGGGGTTTGTGAGTAAAATAACACTCATCTCTATGAGTGAATATCGCCATACGTGACAGCCATATCAGCCGAGCACAGAGATGAGCTATGATATTAGTTAGTCGCCGCTTCAGCTGATTCTTCTTTCACTTCAACAGCAGCATCACCTTCAACCACCATCACTTCTTTTACGTCGGTGGTTGCTACGGCTTTTTGCGCAGCAGCAGTAGAGTTGGTGCCAAAATAGCTGCCTGTGATTTGGTCATAAGTACCGTTTTCTTTTAATTCAGCCAACGCTTTATTGAACTTAGCGACCAATGGATCGCCTTTACGCAATGCGATACCCATGGCATCTTCGTCGGTGCTAATTTCTTGTCCTTTCACTTCATAGTCTTTACCAGCATCCGTTTTTAGCCAATCGATGCCAGTGACTTTATCGGACATCATTGCCCGTACGCGACCTGAAGTCAGATCCAGATACGCATTGTCTTGGGTATCATAAAGCTTGATATCAGCATCTGCATGTTCATCCTGCAAGTACTGTGAAGCGACGGTTGAACGCTGTGAGGCAATGGGCTGACCTTTTAATGCATCGACGCGAATGTCATCACCTTTTTTACCAATTAAGATAATGCCAGTGTGAAAGTACGGGTCAGTGAATTCAACCACTTCTTTACGCTCAGGCGTGATCGACATACCTGCGATAATTGCATCGAATTTTTGGGCATTTAGACCAGGAATGAGACCATCCCAATCTTGTGAGATGACTTCACATTTTGCCTTCATTTGTGCACACAGAGCATCGACCAGCTCAATCTCATAACCAATTAACTTGCCATCAGCATCGGTATAACTGAACGGCTTATAGCTTGATTCGGTGGCAATTTTTATGTTCATAGGTGCATCGGCTGTGGTGTCAGCTGCCGCACCATCTTCAGGCGTGGCGCTATTATTACAACCAGCCAGCATAAGCATCGCGGCACTTAATGGCGCAAGCCAAAGCGCCTTGGTTTTTAATGATGATGTCATTGATATTGTCATGTTTGCTATTCCTTCATTTTTCAATCAGAAGATTATTGACCAAAGTTCGCTTGCTCAAGACGTGCCAGCTCACCGTTACTACGGATTTCGCTGAGTGCTTTATTAAAGTCGTCTCTGAGTGCGTCACCTTTACGAACAGCAATGGCAATATTATCGTCATTGTCAATTTCGTCACCAACGATACCAAAGCCTTCAGGGTTGTCTGCCAACCATGATTTGGCAGAGACTTTTTCCGCCAATACTGCATCGCTACGACCAGACTTTAGATCCAGATAAGCATTGTCATAATTGTCATACAACTGCACAGTATTGCCGTCTTTGCCTTCATAGTTATCTTGTAAATAAGCGCCAGGCGTGGTTGAACGTTGACCACCAAGTGTCAAGTTTTTGATCGCCATAGGATCAAAACTGCCTTTGGTATCGGTCAGCCAAACCATCGTATTGGCAAAGTAAGGCTCGGTAAAGTCGACTTTTTCTTGACGCTCAGGTGTAATAGACATACCCGCAATCACTGCATCATATTTTTGTGCTAAAAGACCCGGAATAATACCATCCCAATCTTGAGCGACGATTTCACATTTGGCTTGCATCTGTTTACATAAGGCATTGGCAACGTCAATATCGTAGCCTGCCAAGCTGCCATCAGCATTGGTGTAGTTAAAAGGAGGGTAAGCACCTTCGGTCGCGATACGAATGGTCTTGCCAGCCGTTTCTGCTGCAGTGGCGTCAGTGTTGCTATCAGTAGTTTCATTAGCCGGTTGACTACAGGCGCTCAGCATCAATGCGGCGGTAACGGTCATCGATGACCACAATAGGCGAGAATTCGACATCATACATTCCTTAAATTCTGATGGGTTTTTAATGTAGGGTTCTGATATTTTGTTCTCTGACGTCCCTGCCAGACAAGCAATATAGATAGCAGAATACACAAGCAGCCGTCATTATCGACCACCTGTAAACCTTTTGATAATACCTGAGTAAAATATCAAAAACAAACGTTTTACATACCGACTGTTATTAACGAGTAATAAACGGTCAACGCTGCTTACTAAGCAGTAATTTTATGCTTAAAATAAAATGACGATAGGGTGGTAAGAATATTACCACCCCATTTTTGCATATAAAACGGATACTAAATACGAGGCTAGTTCTGACGATGCGATGCCATAAAGTCTTTGACACGCTCAGAGGTAGGATTATCAAAAACTTGCTCAGGCGTGCCAATCTCTTCAATCACGCCTTGATGCAAGAACACCACTTTGCTTGATACTTCTCTCGCAAAACGCATCTCATGGGTGACGATAAGCATAGTACGCCCCTCTTCTGCCAACTCACGCATGACGGCGAGCACTTCATTGACCAGCTCAGGATCTAAGGCTGAGGTTGGCTCATCGAATAGCAGCACTTGTGGCTGCATGGCAAGCGCACGGGCAATTGCCACACGCTGACGCTGACCGCCAGATAAATTCGCTGGATAGGCGTCTTTTTTATCAAGCAAACCGACTTTATCGAGCAGTTTTTCAGCATCGCTAATGGCTTGATCTTTTTTAATCTTTAAAACTTGCGTTGGCCCTTCGATGATGTTTTGCAAAATCGTTTTGTGCGGCCACAAGTTAAAGTTTTGGAAGACAAAACCCACGCGCGCGCGCAAGTTTTCCAATTGCTTAATATCGACCGCTTGCAGCTCACCTGACTTGGCAGGCTTGAGCATCAGCTCATCATTACCGATAATAATACGACCTTGATTGGGCTTTTCGAGCAAATTAATGCAGCGCAGCAAGGTAGATTTACCTGAGCCTGATGAGCCCAAAATAGAGATGACATCACCGTCATATGCGGTAAGGGACACCCCTTTTAGCACTGCCAATGAGCCATAGCTTTTATGGACGTCTTGTAAATCTAAGGCGATAGGCCGAGTCGGATCTTTTGCAATATCAAGCATGGTTCAGCAGACTTCCAATAAATATGAGTGAAAACACGAATAAAAATAAATAAAAAATAGCGGCATAGGCAGCATAAATAGTATCAGCATCAATCATAGCATTATTGTGATAAGGCTATGATTCGTGACACAAATAGAAAAAATATCACATTGTCTCTTATTACACAGCAAAAAGGCAAATCCTGTATTGAACCAGATGCTCAATCAACGCTGAATCAGTGGTAAATAAATATTAATAAGCCACTAAATAGCTAACACAAAAAAGCCCAGACTGTATTTACAGCGCTGAGCCTTATTTTATCACTTTCGTGTACTGGGCGTAGTTTTATCTGATTATCTAGTTTTATTCGCTTATATCATCCACTAATGATAATCAGTTAATCAAAGTAGCGATTTAATACGTCGAGACATGTTCTTCGCTCTCAGTGCCGTCCAGCACTTCGGCGTCATCTGCTGTTGCCACCGCCACATCATCATTACTACCCACTGCCATGCCATCATCAGCACTAGCAACTGCAATATCATCACCTTCGCCTGCTGTCGCAACACCAGTAGCTTCATCCTCTACCGCTGTTTGTGCATCAACGGCTGGAGCAGTTTCCATAGGTGCTTCCTCTTTCTTACCGCAAGCGCCCAATGTCAATGCCGCGGCAACCAAACCAACTGCCAGCAAGCTTTTACGCATGGTGTTGTCGATAGTGTCATTTCTAATAGCCATTTTTATTCTCCATCATTATTTCATTTGTTAAGTTGTATTTGACGAGCAACCATTCGTACATGAATGTCTGCCCTTTAATTGCTTTATGATGCACCGTTAAGCTCTACTATACGTATGATTAATGCTAGCTACCTTAGTAGTTACAACGCAGTTCTGTTAAAACCACGTAACCGAAAGCTTGCGTTTCTGCTTTCTCTAAAACGGTGCTTGTATCATGAAGTGGCAAGGACTCAGTAATAGTAAAGTCAGTAAAATGACGCGACGACCATGCTCATAAATGCTATGTAAAGTAGGCACTGTTCACAAAATCATCTTTACTATCACCTCAATCTCCTCTATGTTAAATAGCATAATACCTGACAGGTATCAAAATCATCTTTTTGCCACATTTTCGCCTTTTTGGGCGCTTTCATTTGCTTAAAACATTTATAACATAAGGAAAATAATTTATGAGTCAATCGAATACCACAGACGTTACTGCCTATATGCAAGCTGTCGGCAAACAAGCACGAGCGGCTTCTCGTGTGCTGGCTGCGGCAAACACTGGTGATAAAAACTCAGCATTAATGGCGATTCATGATGTGTTAAAAGAGGCCAAATCAGATATTTTGGCCGCTAATAAAATCGATATGGATAATGGACAAAGCAACGATTTAGAGGCAGCCTTACTGGATCGCTTAGCGCTAAATGATGCCCGCTTTGACGGTATGCTCCAAGGGTTAAAAGACGTCGCCTCATTACCAGACCCTATCGGCGAAGTCACTGACATGACCTATCAGCCATCAGGGATTCATTTGGGTAAAATGCGGGTGCCACTCGGCGTGGTCGGTATGATTTATGAGTCGCGCCCTAACGTGACCTTAGAAGCGGCTTCATTGGCGCTAAAATCAGGCAACGCTATTATCTTGCGCGGCGGCTCTGAAGCGTTTGAATCCAACCAAGCGATTGCCAAGTGTATCTTGGAAGGACTACAAAAAGTCGGGCTGTCTGAGCACAGTGTGCAAGTATTACAAACGACAGATCGTGCTGCTGTCGGCGAGCTGATCACCATGACAGATTATGTCGATGTCATTGTCCCACGCGGTGGCAAAGGATTGATTGAACGTATCAGCCGTGATGCTCGTGTTCCTGTCATCAAGCATTTAGATGGCAACTGCCATACCTTTATCGATAGCGATGCAGATGCCGAAATCGCCATCAAGGTCAGCGTCAATGCAAAAACCCATCGCTACGGTACGTGTAATACCATGGAGACGCTATTGATCGACGAATCAGTTGCGGGTGAGCTATTACCTAAGATTGCCGAAGCCATCATCGCCGCTGATGATGCGATGCAACTGCGCCTTGATGATAAGTCGCAAGCCATCTTAAATGACAATGCTAAGCTTGCTGGACATCTGTCTGCGGCCACTGCTGAGGATTGGGATACCGAATATTTAGCGCCTATCTTAGCGGTAAAAGTTTTGTCAGGTATTGACGAAGCCATTGAACATATCAACACTCATGGCAGCCATCATACCGACGTCATCATTACCGACAACTATACCAAGTCGCAACGTTTCATCCGTGAAGTTGACTCATCGAGCGTCATGATTAACGCCTCTAGTCGTTTTGCCGATGGTTTTGAGTATGGATTGGGTGCCGAGATTGGCATCTCGACCGATAAAATCCACGCTCGTGGTCCAGTAGGACTTGAAGGTCTCACCTCACAAAAATGGATCGTTTATGGTCATGGTGAGACTCGCGCCTAACGTCTTGTCGCTTAGCCTATCATCCACTCTCTCATTTAACGTATAATCCACAAAAAAACGCCAGCTCAATTGCTGGCGTTTTTTAGTAGTGTCAGATATGTTATATATGCGGTATTAAAACTATGTATATGATAGAAGTCATGCGGCACGATAACAAAACATGCGATAGGAAAGTGGGCTTATGCAGAGTGGTAAAATCAAGCACTGGAATTCAGATAAAGGCTATGGCTTTATCGATGTAGACAACCAAAGTGAAGACGTGTTTTTTCATGTGAGTAAAGTGCGATTATCACAGCCGATAACCATCGGTCAAAGCGTCTATTTTAATAGTGAGCGTAATGATAAAAACCAACTACGAGCCACTGAAGTCACTTCCAACGAATTGAGTATTTTAGCCACTCCAAACTCAAATATAACCAATCACTATTCAAATACTAACAGCCGAAACAACTCTACTGATAATAACAAAAACTCGCGACACACTACCCGTGACAATCGCCATAGTCAGCGTGGCAACCAAAACAAGAGAAGCTTAGGATCTACCCTATTTAGTTTGATTGCTCTTATTGCCGTCGCTGTTTACTTTTTTGGTGATTTGTCGTCTGGGTTTTTGACCGATAGTATTGACCCAACGACGGTATCACAAACCTCATCAGAGGCACATCCAGCAAAGACAAGCGGCGTCACGGGCGATGCTCAGATAGACAATACCATTGCCCTTGTTCAACGAGGCGGGCCATTTCCTTATCCTCATAAAGATGGCACGACATTTTATAATCGTGAGGGAGTATTGCCCACGCAGTCACAAGGCTACTACCGCGAATATACCGTGCCGACCCCTGGCGTGTCACATCGCGGTGCACGGCGTATCGTCACAGGTGGTCATCCGCCGACTGTGTATTACTTGACCGTTGATCACTATGATAGCTTTCGCAGACTGGACGTAAAATAATATGAGTAAAGCCATCCACTATATTAATCTGGGTTTTGGCCAAGATATTAACCAAAAAACTACAGCACTAAATGCTAGCATGCCCGCTCAGACTGTTAACATACCGGTAGACGAGATACTTAATAAAACCACATTATTAACAAACTTAGCCAATGCCTGTGATTTTCCCAGCTATTTTTCACATAACTGGGATAGCGCATGGGACTGTTTAACGGACAGCGAAGTGACTCACCTGATGCTGAATCTAACAGCGGTGAAAAAAATAAACACCGAAGATTTTAATGTTTTCAAAAGCATCATTGAAGATGCCTACAGAGATTTTGGCAAGCCGCAATTATGGGTTATTATGCCGTCCGTGGATGATGCCTAGTCGCCAATCACCACACAAACCTGAATTCGAGATAAAACCATATTTATCCCGAATTCAGGTTAATTTATTTTTATAGAAAGGATTAATATATGGAAATTACCCTAAACGGCTATTACACGCTGATACTAGCCACTCTAGTGCTGCTGCTTGGGCGCTTTTTGGTCAAGAAAATTAAATTCTTAGAAGATTTTAATATTCCAGAGCCTGTTGCTGGTGGTTTGGTCGCGGCAATAGTGGTCTATATTCTAAATATCATTTGGGGATATAGCTTTAACTTTCATCAAGGATTACAGACGGCGACCATGCTGATGTTTTTTGCCTCTATTGGTTTGAGTGCTGATTTTAGTAGACTCAAAGCCGGTGGTACGCCATTGTTGATTTTTACCATCGTTGTGTCCGTTTTTATCGTCTTGCAAGATGTCGTTGGTGTGGCCATGGCAAGCGCGTTGGGACTTGATCCACTACTTGGATTAGTGACAGGTTCTATCGCTCTGACTGGTGGTCACGGTACGGCAGGCGCTTGGGGTATCACCTTGGAGCAAGATTACGGTGTGGTCGGTGCAACGACACTTGGTATCGCTGTTGCCACCTATGGCTTAGTCGCTGGTGGTATCATTGGTGGTCCTGTTGCCCGTCGTCTGATTCAAAAGCTGGGGTTAAAACCAACACCCGCCAATCCCAATCCTAGTGACATCGAAAAAGTCGCTGGTGCGCAGTCGCTTTATAGCACCAAACATGATGAAGATTCGGCGAGTAGCAATAAAGAAATTTTCGAAAGACCTGACAGCATGCGCTTTATCACCGCCTCTTCTACTATTGAGACATTGGCATTGTTTGCCGCAGCGTTGGCCTTCGCCGATGTCATGACGCTTGTTGCGCAAGGCACGTGGTTTGAGCTACCTACCTTCGTTTGGGCGTTGGCAGGTGGTGTGATTATTCGTAATGTCTTAACCACAATCTTTAATTTTGATATGTTTGATCGCTCTATCGACGTATTTGGTAACGCTTCTTTGAGTCTGTTCTTAGCCATGGCGCTGCTGTCATTGAAGCTATGGCAGCTGACTGATTTGGCAGGCCCTGTGTTGATTATCTTATTGGTACAGACGGTCATTATGGTTGTTTATGTCTATTTCATAACCTTTAAGGTGATGGGTAAAGACTATGATGCAGCGGTCTTGTCAGCTGGACATTGTGGTTTCGGTATGGGTGCGACGCCAACGGCGATTGCCAATATGCAGGCGGTCACGGATCGCTATCTGCCTTCGCCTAAGGCGTTTTTGATTGTGCCAATGGTTGGTGCATTCTTTGTCGATATCGTCAACGCGACGATCTTGCAGATATTTACTAAACTGCCGTTTATGTAATTTTATAAGCAATAAAGTCGAATTAACCTGAATAAGGCTGGGCTACGCTATCGTAACCCAGCCTTTTTTATTGGTTATTCAACCTTCCTATAAAGGTATGATTGAACTAAGCTAGATCATTACCTAGTATTGAGAGAATGATATGAGTAAAGACAAACTTGTCAAGTTATCGAAGGAAGAGGAAGAAGCGCTGTTAGATAATTTGAGAGATTATATGAGCGAAGAGTTTGATTTGGATATCGGTAATTTGCCTGCCAAGTTCTTATTCGATTTTATGGTGGACTTGATCGGCTCTAAAATATATAACCAAGCCATCGATGATGCTGAACCTTGGTTATATGAGAGATTTATGGGCATATTAGAAGACAGTCATGCGCTGAAGAAGGATTAGTTTGATTAAGGCTGAACCTTAATAGAGAAAAGCCTTAATGATTTGACTATCTAAGCAGAGATAAGAAACTAAGTACAATTAAAACCTAAACAGTTAATATATTTGCTTTCTTACTATCGCTCTAGCTGATATTCTACGGCGATACTAGAAAGCCATTTTAAGTATATAGTAGGCTATAACATAATAAAATATGAATGCTATCATTCTTATGACTCAACTCCTAGAATAATTTCTAATTATAAATAAGAAGGTTAAATTATGGAAGCTAATGGATATACCGCTTGGAACATCGGTACTGAAGATACACCATGCTATGTGACAGTTATGGAAGCCAGTAAAATTTTCAATATTTCAAAAGTTTCTAGAGTAGATCAAGATAGTGAAAAAGGTTATCAGCGAGTTTTAAGCGAAAAGAGAGCCAATGATATTGCTCAATATCTTAATGACGGAAACATTATACCTGGTTCAATAATTCTTAGTGCACAAGAAGGTTTTCATGTTAGTTATAATAAGCAAAGTATGCAATTAGAATTAGAACCCAATAGCAGCTCTCTTTTTGTAATTGATGGACAACATAGACTGTGGGGTGCAAGTAAATGCGAACAAGAAATATACCTACCTGTCTGTATTTTTACTAACTTAGAATTAAAACAAGAAGTTCAGTATTTTTTAGATATAAACTCTAATCAGAAGGGTGTACCAAAAACACTTAGAATTGAATTATTAAAATTTTTATCAGAGCCCGACTCAACAGATGAGGTTCTTAGTAGACTATTTAACGACCTTGGTAATGACGCAAGCTCAGCACTTTTCAATAAAATATCTCCTACGAAGTCAATAGTTGGAAAAATTTCACATGTACCTTTTAGAGCCTCTATAGAACCACTGATTGAAAGCTATATACTTAATAAATTTGATTATGAGTCTAAAAAAACACTATTGGTTAACTATCTAAATGCGGTTGAAAACACTTTAATTAAAATTGAAGATGATCCTAAACGTCTAACTAGTTCAGCTTTTTTTCAAGCTATTTTCAAGATATTTGAGGCTATATGTGAATACTCAATGGCCTATTTTAAAAATTATAAGCAAAGCTCATTTGAAGAGATTTTATCAGGTATAGCTATTATTGACTTTGAAAAGCATCAGGGGTCAAATCAACAAGCTATTAATTCGCTTGCCCAAGAGATGAAAGTATTAGTTGAGCTACATGCTTCTAAACTTAATGCACCTGAAGACCTATTTTAAATATGATTGGACATGAAATTGCTAATTTAGTCTTGAAAAAAGTTCAAGTAACAGAGTCTTTTTCCTGTAATTCTACAAATAAACCATTTGCAAAAGATACGGTTAAAAATTTCTTAGTCGATAAGGTTGAGATTCATGATTATGAAATAGAGAATAACCATAGTTTTTCAATTGAGGTTACTTCTAATAGCTATAGTCATGCATTAATATCTGACTATTACTTTTGTAATGAAAGGATCAGGCAACAAAAAGAAAGTATAGATCATTTGGTACAAGCTAAATCACAAGTTGCATGGATACTAGTTAGCGTTTATTACTGTAGCTTTTTCTTAGCTAATGAAATATCTAAACTTTATGGAAGTTTTATAGTAAATTTTTCAAGAGAGGATATGGAATATATCCTGAGTCACTCTCAATACGATAAACCACATGAATTTAATGAAAAAATTGATGATTACAATAATTCTTATAGATTACAAGTATCTCAAGCCGCTTATGATGGATTCATAAAGTTAAATTTTTCTAAAAGCTCACCTAAGCCACATCAGGCTGTATGGAAAAATCTAGAAGCTGTCTTAAAAAACTTAGACTTAAATGATAGTTTATTGCATCATAATAATTTACTGAAAGATATATTGAGTCAAGAACAAAGAAGCTGGGATTCACCTAACAAAATTCGAAATGATTGGAACTATAAACATGCAAGTTACTACAGTGACAATGGAGACGCACTAGGAAATCAGTTTTTGAAGCTCTTAAAAGACTCTAAGTCAGCTTTTAGTTGGGGAGGAAACAGAAGGTTACATCCTCATCCAGAAAATAATGTCGCTAGCGTTGCATATCTATACCACGTACTCCTTGAAGCTCATGGTCGTATTAACTATAGATTAGGTTTATAGTTAATTTCTATTTTGCTTTCGGCTCACTTACCCTAAACTGGCAGATACAATCGGATAGCAGCGATAGCTAAAAAGTCAAAACCAGCTGACCACAAAAAAACCGCCTAGCAAACGCTAAGCGGTTTTTATTTTAACCAACGTTTAAAACTGCTCAAACAAAAACTACTGATTTTTTTCGTAAACTGGTAACTCTTTGCAGATCGCTTCTACTTTACCGCGTACTTCAGTAGCGACGGCTTCATCACCGCGACTATCTAGTACATCACAAATCCAACCTGCCAAATCACCTGCTTGCGCTTCGTTGAAGCCGCGAGTAGTGATTGCTGGCGTACCGATACGGATACCAGACGTCACGAACGGAGATTTTGGATCATTTGGTACGGCGTTTTTATTCACAGTAATATGCGCATCGCCAAGCCATTTGTCCGCCTCTTTACCCGTCATTTCTTGCTTAACTAGGCTGATCAGCATGAGATGGTTTTCAGTACCGCCAGAGATGATTTCATAGCCGCGGTCTTGAACCACTTTTGCCATCGCTTTAGCATTTTTGACCACTTGCTGCTGATAAGTAGAAAAGTTATCTTCTAACGCTTCTTTAAAGCAAACCGCTTTTGCCGCGATGACATGCATCAACGGACCGCCTTGGTTACCTGGGAATACGGCAGAATTCAGCTTTTTAGCAAGTACTTCATCACGTGCCAAAATCATACCTGAACGTGGACCACGTAGGGTTTTGTGTGTAGTCGTTGTAACCACATCAGCGAACGGTACTGGGTTTGGATAAACACCACCAGCAACTAGACCAGCAACGTGCGCCATATCTACTAGCAAATAAGCACCAACTTCATCAGCGATTTCACGGAAACGTGCCCAATCGACTACCTGTGAATACGCTGAAAAACCAGCAATAATCATTTTAGGCTTATGCTCTTTTGCTAAACTTTCAACTTGGTCATAATCGATAAGACCAGTGCCTTCGACCAAGCCGTACTGTACGGCATTGTAGTTCAGACCTGAAAAGTTAATGTGTGCGCCGTGAGTCAAGTGACCACCTGCGTCTAAGCTCATGCCTAGTACGGTGTCATTTGCTTCAAGTAACGCTAAAAATACGGCAGAGTTTGCTTGACTACCAGAATGTGGCTGGACGTTGACGTACTCAGCACCGAACAACTCTTTTGCACGATCAATCGCCAATTGCTCTACAACGTCTACATGCTCACAACCACCATAATAACGCTTGCCAGGATAGCCTTCAGCGTATTTGTTGGTTAGATCTGTGCCTTGCGCTTCCATCACTGCTTGCGAGCAGTAGTTTTCAGACGCAATCAATTCGATATGGTTTTCTTGACGAACGCTTTCTGCAGCCATCGCTTCAGCAAGTACTGGATCAAAATCTTTGATAGAAATATCTTTAAACATAGTGATGTCCTAGGTAGTGACTGTCATTGAAAAATGTCGTTGAAAAGAAGCTTATAGGCTGCCCACAATAAAACGATTACTGTGTCAACGTCGCTCAAAGTACCAGCGGTACTTTTACGCTCAGTTTTATGGTATGACCATTATTGTGAATTGAGTCTATTAGCAAAGATAAGTAGGAGTAAGCAGAGGCAATAGGCCTGTCATTAACTTGTCCAATTCGGCAATAAACTCGATACGCGTTGGCATCAAAATCATCGCTAAACATTAAGTGTAACATGAAAATTTGTGCGGTGAGCGCAAAAAAATCTCACTGTAAGCTGAGTGAATTAAATGGTGATATAACGCAGATAAATAGCCAATAAAATAAATGGTTTACCGCTATCATATTGCTCCTAGCCTGTTGTTGGTCAGCAGATTATTAGCGATATTTATATATTGGCTGGCTACTTAACGGATATTTAACTGTCAGTAGTGACAAATGCTGGCAAGAAAGTTTCGCTGATCAGCAGCTGGCGACCATACCAATCGTAACGTGTTTGCCGTTGCCAGCCCTCACTTGTCTGCTGGATAAAACGCTGATTGGGCAAAGTCCGACTGCGTTTAAATAACACATAACCGATAGGTGTGCCTTTTAGCTGCTGTAGACGGCGGGCGTTACCTTTGAGACTGGGTAACGGAAAGATACTTTGCGCGGCCACCCACGGGCGTGCGTCATTGCCATATAGTTGCGCTTCACGCACCCATGCTAGCATGGGACGATTCAGCATGGCACCTGTGACATTCAATTGTTTTTTTTGTGCCAATGACAGCAATCGGTAGCCCTCAAAGCTACGCTCCACGCGCAAGGGCTGCCCTGCTTTCACTTCCAACACCGCCGTGAGAGAGCCTGCGACATTGAGCCACGAGAGTAGCTCACTAGGAGGAGACAAATGAGTAAGACAAATAAAAGGAGTACTGGACATAGTTAACGGCTAATAGTGACATAATAATAAAAAAGAAAGCGAGCGGTAGGCGTATTAAGCAAAGCCTATTGATTGGTATCAAAGGCTGGCATATTATCCGCATTAAAGGGCAATGCCTCAAACGCTTGCTGACGATACTGCGCCATATGCTCACGGTCTTGGGCGCAAAAATTGGCGATAGCTGGCACAAAACGTGGGTCATAAATACGGTGGATAGAGTGTGTCGTCGTTGGAATAAAACCACGAACCAGCTTATGCTCGCCTTGCGTACCCGGATCAAAATACTTAAGCCCTTGCTCGATGGCAAACTCTAAACCTTGATAATAACACAGCTCAAAGTGTAAACTGTCGTACTCACCCAGTGCTCCCCAATAGCGACCATAAAGAGTGGCATTTTCGCTATGGCGATCATCGTATAAAAACAAGCTACTGGCGATAATTTCTCCAGAGGCATCTAACGCTTGTGCGAGCATTAAGTGCTCAGACATAGTCGCTGCCAGTGCCATAAAAAAATCTATTGTCAAATAAGGCTGTTGTCCACGTACTGCATAGGTCATCACATAACAATGATAAAAGGCTTTCCAGTCCTCGTCAGTAATAGCGGCACCGCATTTACGTTGGCAAATGATGCCTTGCTCGGCGACCTTACGACGCTCAGCACGGATGGTTTTACGTTTTTTGGCTTTTAGCGTCGCTAAGAATGCTTCAAAATCAGCAAACGGTTGGCAGTCTTGTAGCAAGTCTTTATTTTGCCATAAGAACTGGCAGCCTTGACGTTCCAGTATGGGCATGTCAATTGCGGTTGATTCTAAACCATTATCTTGAGCGGCTAGCAAATGCGCTACATCAATATCAGTAGGCATAGATGCCGTGGCAATTGTAGCCAATTCAGGCGTAATGAATAATCCGTGCCAGCTTGAGGCACCTACTTGCTGAGCAATATCATCGACGCCTGCGATAGCTGTCTTTATGATATCGGTGGTTAACGTCTCACCTTTTGCCAACCAAAGCCGCTGACCCGTAATCGGTGTATAGGGCACGCTGGTGACCAGCCTTGGATAATAATCCACCCCATAACGCGCATAAGCTTCTGCCCATGAATGGTCAAACACAAACTCGCCACGATGATGACCTTTTAGGAATACTGGCAACACCGCCACAGGATGCGTGACTGTTTGCGCAGCTTCGTTAATCGCAGAATGGTTTTCGCTATGGTTTTCATTATGATCAGCGTGGTCTATCGAGCTGTCGCTTTGACTATTTGCGACACGATGTACCAACACAAATATCGGCAACCAGCCTGCCTGCTCACCAATCGCGCCAGTGTCAGCTAACGCTTGCCAAAAAGCAAACGACATAAAAGGGGTATCGGGGGTTTGCCAGTCTGCTTGACTCTGCCAGCTGGTGTCATTGAGTAATGCATATTGTAAACTCATAATACTCACTATTTATTTTTATATGGGCGTAGTTTTTTATACCTTGTTTCGTATATGACTGGCCTAGCAAAATTCTACTCAAACTCTGTCACAATTATGCTCTCATCATTTTCAGATATTACGAATAAAATAGATAACAATGCGCTCTCGATAATAAAAGCCATCCCAATACAGTCACCTCTAAAAACATAGATAATTTGGTTTGTCAGCTCATTTCTGACAGAAGAGTAAGAATCACTTAGTCACGACTCATATCTATGATATGACTGGCAGTTTTTTGAATAATGATTGTATTATTCATCCTTTTATGACGAATATTAGCAGGCAGTGTTTGTATAGAAAGGATGAAATTTTTATCGATGACTGGTAGAATAAGGCTCTTAACAGCTTAATGTAATTAAGACATATTAGAAACAACCGAAAACACTACACTTAGTTCATTATGCGATATTGACATCGTATCAGATTTATAATCAGTTAACTATGATGTAGCGTCCGCACTCTATTTTTAAGTCATTCATATGAGCAGGTCGTTCAGACAAGACAGTCAAACTGCCGCTTAACGAAGAAAAATTCTAAGCAGACTCGATGGTTTCTAAGAAACTGTCTACAAAAAACTAGCGACACATTATTTAGTATCGTTGCATGATCCATTATTACGTCAGAGCTGCATGGAATTATTAACTTATATTTGAGCCTTATTATTAATTACAACTAAAAGGAATGCCCAACTAATGTCTAAAATTATTTATACAAAAACTGACGAAGCACCAGCGCTCGCAACCTTATCATTTTTGCCAATTGTAAAAGCTTTTACTCAAACAGCAGGCATCGAAGTTGAAACCAGCGATATCTCTGTTGCTGCCCGTGTGTTGGCTGAGTTCCCAGAGTACTTAACGGAAGAGCAGCGCGTTCCTGATAATCTGGCTGAGCTGGGTCGTCTGACTCAAGATCCAGACACCAATATCATTAAACTGCCTAATATCAGTGCTTCTGTTGGACAGCTAAAAGCTTGTATCAAAGAATTACAAAGCAAAGGCTACGCTATCCCTGATTTTCCAGATGATCCCAAGACAGAAGAAGAAGAAGAGATCCGTAAGCGTTATGGTAAAAGCTTAGGCAGTTCTGTCAACCCAGTCTTGCGTGAAGGCAACTCAGATCGCCGTGCACCAAAAGCGGTTAAAAACTATGCACGCAAGCATCCACACTCTATGGGTGAATGGAAGCAATGGTCACAGACCCACGTATCGCACATGCACAGTGGCGATTTCTATGCTGGTGAGCAATCTATCACTTTGGATAAAGCACGTACTGTACGTATGGAACGTGTTGCTGAAGATGGCACTATTCATGTCTTCAAAACAGGCATTGCCTTGCTGGATAAAGAAGTCATCGACTTAATGTTTATGAGCAAAAAATCATTGCTTGAGTTTTATGAGCGTGAAATGGAAGATTGCCGCGAAGCTGGTATCTTGTTTTCACTGCACGTAAAAGCCACGATGATGAAAGTATCGCATCCTATCGTGTTTGGTCATGCAGTCAAAACTTATTATAAAGATGCCTTTAATAAGCATGGCGCTTTCTTTGACGAGCTAGGTATCAATGTCAATAACGGCATGGCAAGTTTGTACGAAAAAATCGCTGAGCTACCAGCCAGTAAGCGTGAAGAAATCGAACGCGATTTACATGCTTGCCAAGTGCATCGTCCACGCCTCGCGATGGTTGATTCATCAAAAGGTATCACCAACTTTCATTCACCAAGTGATGTAATTGTCGATGCCTCTATGCCAGCGATGATTCGTTCAGGCGGTAAAATGTGGGGCGCTGATGGCAAAATGTATGACTGTAAAGCGGTCATGCCTGAATCTACCTTTGCTCGTATCTATCAAGAAATGATTAACTTCTGTAAATGGCATGGTAACTTTGATCCAACCACGATGGGTACGGTTCCTAACGTTGGTTTGATGGCACAAAAAGCCGAAGAGTATGGCTCGCATGACAAGACTTTTGAGGCAAGTGGTTCAGGATTGGCTCGTATTGTCGATGAAGATACTGATGAGGTATTGCTTGAGCAGCAGGTTGAAAACGGCGATATTTGGCGCATGTGTCAGGTTAAAGATGAGCCTATCCAAGATTGGGTAAAACTTGCCGTACGCCGTGCCCGTGAATCAGATACGCCTGTTATCTTTTGGCTAGACCCTTACCGTCCGCACGAAAACGAGCTGATCAAAAAAGTTCAAACTTACTTAAAAGATCATGATACTACAGGCCTACATATTGAAATCATGTCACAGGTTCGTGCGATGCGTTATACGCTAGAGCGCGTTGCCCGTGGTCTGGATACTATCTCTGCGACCGGTAATATTTTACGTGATTACTTGACTGACTTGTTCCCAATTTTAGAATTAGGAACCAGTGCGAAAATGCTGTCAGTCGTACCATTAATGAAAGGCGGCGGTTTGTTTGAAACGGGCGCTGGTGGTTCTGCACCTAAACACGTTCAACAGCTACTAGAAGAGAACCATTTACGTTGGGATTCATTGGGTGAGTTCTTAGCCTTGACCGTGTCTTTGGAGCATTTGGCCAGTCACGATAACAATGCTAAAGCGCAAATCTTGGCGGATACATTGGACACGGCGACAGAGAAACTGTTGTTAAACAACAAAGGTCCATCACGTAAAACAGGTGAAATCGATAACCGTGGTAGTCATTTCTATCTGGCGATGTACTGGGCACAGGAGCTTGCGGCACAAGATAAAGATGCTGATCTTAAAGCAAAATTTGCACCGCTGGCAGAAAAACTTGAGAGCAACGAAGCTGCTATCGTCAAAGAGCTGAATGAAGCTCAAGGCAAGCCTGTAGACTTAAAAGGTTACTACTTGGCAGACGAAGCATTGGCTGAACAAGCGATGCGTCCAAGCACGCTATTCAATGCAGCAATCGCCTCATTGTAATTGAGTCATGTGCTAATACAGCAAACAATTGGGCTTAATTTTCTTTATTTATAAAGATTTTTGAACCCAGTTAAGCAAAATAAAAACGCCGCTTAGGTCTCAGACTTAAGCGGTGTTTTTTATGCTTGAACATAAGACAGTACGTTTAAAACGTTACTTTTAAAATATAGTCAGAGCACTTTTAAACCGCTACGGTGTTACCCACCCTAGATGTACTCAGTGTACTATCTGCGGTCGGTCGCCTTGTAGCGATTCTAAAATTCCTTGACTATATCACTTATAAACAGCAAAAAACTGCCAATAAAAAAGCCACCTACATAACTGTAGGTGGCTTTTTGACATTGATAAGTTCAGCGATACTTTTGTGAATATTGATACTTTTATCAATAGTATAAAATTCTGATAACTGCTGACTCAGTGCTATATACTTTTTAAACATTCATGTGCTTGATAACCGCTTTACCAAACTCAGAAGTACTGAGCAAGATAGCATCTGGCATGAGACGCTCAAAATCATAAGTGACCGTTTTATTAGCGATAGCGCCTTGAATACCATTGATAATGAGATCAGCGGCTTCTGTCCAACCCATGTCTCGTAACATCATCTCAGCTGATAAAATTAATGAGCCAGGATTTACTTTATTCTGACCCGCATATTTAGGTGCTGTGCCATGAGTTGCCTCATAAACCGCAATTGCGCCGCCTTTGTTAGCGCCCGGTGCGATACCAATACCGCCCACTTCGGCTGCTAAGGCATCAGAGATATAATCACCGTTTAAGTTTAGCGTCGCAACGACTGAATAATCCGCAGGACGCATCAAGATTTGCTGCAAAAAGGCATCAGCAATGACGTCTTTGATAATAATATCATTGCCTGTTTTTGGATTTTTCATTGTCATCCAAGGACCACCATCTAATAATTCTGCATCGAAGCGTTCTGCGGCCAGCTCATAGCCCCATTCCTTAAATGCGCCTTCGGTATACTTCATAATATTGCCTTTGTGCACTAAAGTCACACTGGGCAAATCATTATCGATAGCATGTTGAATGGCTTTACGCACCAGACGCTGCGAACCTTCTTTGGATACTGGCTTGATGCCGATACCGCAATCATCATCGAAGCGGATCTTCGTAACGCCCATCTCTTCTTTTAAAAATTTAATAATTTTCTTAGCATCCTCACTGCCCGCTTTCCATTCGATACCCGCATAGATATCTTCTGAATTTTCACGGAAAATGACCATATCTGTCAGCTCAGGATGCTGAACAGGACTTGGTACACCTTCAAACCAACGAACTGGGCGCTGACACACATAGAGGTCAAGCTCTTGACGTACCGCTACGTTCAATGAGCGAAAGCCACCGCCAACTGGCGTGGTCAATGGGCCTTTGATACTGATAACATAGTCTTTTAAAATCTCTAGCGTCTCGCTTGGCAGATAGTCACCATCATATATTTTAGCGGCTTTTTCGCCGAGATAAGCCTCCATCCAAATGATGGACTGTTTGCCATGATAAGCTTTCTCCACGGCCGCATTAACCACTTTTATCATGACCGGCGTGATATCGACCCCGATACCATCGCCTTCAACGAACGGGATGATAGGATGATTGGGTACATTTATCGACAGATCAGCGTTCACGGTAATTTTTTCGCCGTCTCTTGGGACGATAACCTTCTCATAAGACATGGATAAAACTCCTTGGTTGTATGTTAGATATCGCAAGCATCCTTAGCACTCTGTTATGCTAGCCACTCTATTATTATTTATGCCGCTTTAAACGTGGGTTAGCCAAACTAAAAACTCTGAGCAATAGGTCTGAGCAATAGGTCTGAGCAATAGGTAAGTTGCGATATGCTGATAAATGATTTAAAAAATAAATAAGTGAAATAGCGATGCACTGAATAATCATTTATTGACTTAACGATACTGTAAAAATCCCTTTAGTAAAATAGCATCCACACAGACTGTTATAATAACGCGCAAAATAACAAAGATACTTTATATAAAATCCACAAATTTGCCGCTTATAGCGTTGATTTAAAAAAACAACGTTTTATTAGGGTGTGTCCTCGTTTTAAAAATCGTAAATTGAGGACACGCCCTACCCTCAAAATATGCACAAAATAATGATTCAAATTTAGGAAATCCCAAACCATGTCAACCTCTAGTCTGATTTTATTCAATAAACCTTATGGGGTGCAAAGTCAGTTTCGTGATGACAGCAACAATGATCACACCACCCTATCACAGTATTTTACCGATAAGTCTTTACGGATTGCTGGTAGGCTTGATGCCACCTCAGAGGGTTTGCTGATTTTAACGAGTGATGGTCGAGTCAATAAAGCCATTACCCAGCCACCTTCTGCTGCTAATTTTGCAAAAAACCGTCATAAGCAAGGCAAAACTTACTTGGTGCAAGTTGAAGGCACAGCAACGCCAGCGCAGTTGAATGAGCTTGCCTCTGGCGTACATTTAAAAGATGGCAAGACACTACCGGCGACGGCTCTCATGGTAGAAGAGGCAAACTTACCCATTGATTTATGGCAACGTGAGCCGCCTATTCGTGAGCGTAAGAATGTACCGACTTCATGGCTCATGCTGACGATTTATGAAGGTAAGAATCGCCAAGTCAGACGCATGACAGCGCAGGTTGGACTGCCTTGCCTGCGTTTGATACGCTGGTCAGTAGCAGGGTTTGAATTGGGTGATTTAGCCGTTGGTGAGTTTGTGCGCATTCATCTCACTAGCGAACGCTGTCAGCAATTAGGCATTCTTGATTAATTGTTACTATCAATCTACTAGTATCTCATTGCTGATTGCTCGTGACTGGCATCTGCTTATTAGGGCATATCCTTATTTCTATCAGCTTTTTAGATCAGAATACGTCTTAGTCATTGGCTTTGGTAGCAATTAAAACCAATTACGACTTGCCAAACATCGCGTCTCGAACGAGCAAGGTTTATCTGCTAAGCTTCAGAACACCATTGTTTAGCTATCATAAGTCTCATCCACTTATCATTTAATTTTTTATTATAGGGATATGTTATGTTTGTTTCTCGTCGTTGGATTTTGTTGGCCACTAGCGTTTCTACAGCGCTTATACTGAGCGCCTGTCAGCCGACAAAAGACAACGATGACACAGATTCTAATGCAGCGACCCCACCTGTGACTGATATCGTCGATGCTCCAAATGACGTTGACGCTGATAACGACCTAGCAGCTGGCGAAAACAGCGCGGATGAGAGCCAAATGACCGATATACTCAGAGACTATACAAGGTCGATGACTAGAATGCATGATGAGATGATGATCGGTATGGGTTATAACGATCCTGATACAGCCTTTGCTAAAGCGATGCTTGGCCACCACCGCGGTGCCGTGGAAATGGCAAAAATTCAGCTGAAATATGGTACTGACGAAGAGATGCGTCAATTGGCACAAGAGATTATCACCGCTCAGCAACTTGAAATAGATATTTTGAATAAATGGCTTGCTAGCCACCCTGATACAGCCAAACCTAAACCCAACACTGAAGCGATGCAGCAAGCGTATGCCAGAAGCATGGATGTCTTAAATGGCGAGATGGTATTGGGTATCGCCGATCCTGTGCCTGACATGGCATTTGCACGTGGTATGCTGCCGCATCACATTGGCGCGGTAGCGATGGCAAACATTCAGCTGAAATATGGCACTGACGAAGAGATGCGTCAATTGGCACAAGATATCATCGATGGTCAGCAGACTGAGATTGAGCATATGCAACAATGGATTGCAGATGCTAATGCTAGTACCGATAAAAATACTAAAGAGATACAGGGCACAAGTGAAGCGGATAATCATCAGCAATCTGAGCAAGCTGCTTCTTAGGTGCTGAATTACTAAACGCTGACTTACCTATTAATTTTTATTACGTTTGAAAAAGACTGCCAGTCATTACACAAAACCCCTGCCAAATAATATTATTTGGCAGGGGTTTTATTTTTAATAAATTATTGAACAGAATAGTGAGAAAAAGTACATTCACATTAATACATTTAGCAATGTATTTAACTTTGATAATGCTCTATAGCGTTAAGCCATGCTTGCCAGCCTGCATCGACTGGAGAAGAGTTATCACTGACTCCTGACGATTGATTTGCTTTTGCCAAGTGCAAGCTCACTTTATGCGGAGATGCTTTGTCGATGGCTTTGTCGATGGCTTCATCAGCCGCCTTAGGCAGCACATTAACACGCATCAACTCATCACGGCGAAACAGATGACACTCAATGTCACGCTCCACATTACTCAGCAACGCCAATTGTTTACTGTCAGCTTTGATACCGTCAAGCGCCACAATGACATCGTTCGCTGAAATACCTGCACTAGCAGCGACACTAGCACGTGTCACGCGATTGACTTTGAGTCCAGCAGGTGTTTCAGTACAGCGCATGCCCCAAGGCACATGCTTGTCAGCCGTCTCTTTGCTATTACTATGCATGCTGATACCGTTTGCCGCCAGCAGCGCTTCAATTGGCAACTCTTCAACACCATTGACATAACGATACTCAAAGTCTTCCCAATCCGCTAATGGCATGAACTGCCCAATGACTGTACCCATATCAGCACTATTGATGCCAATGCGTTTATTGTCGTTTTGCTTTGCTTGAGTATAAAAAGCCTTGACCACATCAAACAGACGATAGCGACCATTGCTCTTTTGGAGCAGCGTCAAATCCAAACATAACGCCACCAATGCGCCTTTGTTGTAATAACTGATACCAGCATTGCCTGTATTTTCATCGTTACGGTATAGCTTAATCCACGCATCAAAGCTCGACTCTGCAACGCTTTGATACGCGCGACCCGCGGTTTGATAGTAACGATTAATTTGCTCAGCCAGTAGCTTGAGATAGCTTGGCTTATCAATCACGCCCGACGCTTGCAACATAAAGTCATCGATATACGAAGTAAATCCCTCAAATACCCATAGCAGTGGTGTAAAAGCCTCGCGGCGCAAATCGACATCCAACATAACATCTGGGCGTACCGTTTTGACCCACCACGAATGAAAATACTCATGGCTGCATAAGCCCAAAAATCGCTGATAATCGGTGCTTGGTATTTTTGGCTCATCAAGAGTTGGTAAGTCTCGGCGCGGCGTAATGAGACTGGTCGAATTGATATGCTCAAGTCCACCATAATCCTGACCACTGGCAAAGGTCATAAAAGTATAATCATTAAATGGCGCATCACCCAACCAATCTAAATAGCACTGACAGATCTGAGTGATATCCTGCTGTAGCCTGCCCATATTGGCGCTGTGCTTACCTGAGAGATAAAAACGATGAGGTAGCGTCTGATGCGTACTGTCTTGAATAATAAAGTCAAACTTATCTTGCTCTGCAATCTCAAACGGGTAATCAATAAGGTCGTGATAACTGCCTGCTTGTAGTCCATAGCTATGCTGCCCATCAAGACGTAAATGAGTAGACTCTAATCCACATGCCAATAGCAGCCGACTCTCGTCTTTACCTGCTAAAAATGCTGCTGGCACTGCTAAGCTAGCTTGTACAGCTCGATGCTCCTGCCCTTCTACAGCCAATGCCAATGAGGTGAAATTCCCATACAAACGTTGCTGATCGACATAGGCAGTACGTACCGATAAATCATAGCAATAAACTTCATAGTGGACACTGATGGCTTGCCCTGCTTTAGCTTTTGGTAATTGCCACGTGTTTTTATCTATTTTGTGCGCGCGATAAGTCTCGTGAGTATCGTCATCCATGATTTGGCTGTCTAATGCTTTACTATCTAGCATCTGGCTGTCTAACACCTGGCTGTCTAACACCTGGCTGTCTAACACCTGATAATGCACCGCGGTAATGTTGCGCGCAAACTCACGCATCAGATAACTGCCTGGTATCCACGCTGGCATCCAAAGTTGAGGCGCATCATTTACTGCCGTAAAATTGAGCGACACATCAACCAAGTGCTCAGAAAAACGCTCGAAATTGAGTCGATAATTGATATCAGCTTTAGCTTTATGGTGATCGCTGATTGTATTGGCATCCGATAGCTGACAGCCTGAATTATTAGCAAATGAAGTCATTGTCTTTATATCCTTATTTATATCATTATGGTAAAAGCCATTGTCCAAAAACGCAACTGGCAAACCCCGAATATCCATTTACGGTCTTCAAACCACAAAAAACTGTGTTTATTTTCATAAAAAACGACATTTATCAGTATAAAATAGCATTTTTTATTGTTTTTACCTTGAAAGTTATATGAGCCATCTCAATTAAAGATGCTAACTGCTAAAGTTACTTTAATAAACTGATGATAATTGACTAATGACGTGGCTATTTGGCTTGCTGATTGGATTTTTTAGGTTTATTGCAACCGTATTTAATTTTTTACATAGATATATTTAGGATAACTTATGACTATTATTGCAAAAGACACTGCCGTCAAATTCAATTACACACTAAAAGACGACGAAGGCAACATTCTTGACCAATCACCAGAAGGTCAACCACTTGCGTACTTACATGGCCACAGCAACATCATTCCAGGCCTTGAGCAACAGCTAGAAGGTAAATCTGCTGGCGAACAAGTCAATGCTGTTGTTGAACCTGCTGATGGCTACGGCGAATATCAAGAGCAAGCGGTACAACATGTACCACGTGATAACTTCCAAGGCGTTGAAGATATCCAGCCGGGTATGCAGTTTCAGTCAGAAGCTGGCGGACAAGTAATGCTAGTTACCGTTACTGAAGTAAATGACAAAGAAGTGACCGTTGATGCAAACCATCCATTGGCTGGTAAGCGTTTGACGTTTGATGTTGAAATCCAAGAAGTGCGTGCAGCGACTGAAGATGAACTAAACCATGGTCATGTCCATGGCGCTGGTGGCGTTGAGCACTAATCTCTTCTAGAGTATAGTGAGATGTTAAATGGTAGTCTTTATTAAGATTGCCATTTGTTCAAAAAAGGTCAGTGGCTTTGTCTACTGACCTTTTTTTATGGCTATTATTTATCACAATCACCTTTTTAAAATATGAGCCTCTTAGGTGTACATTAAGTAACCTGACAGGCTTACAAACTATTCACTGCTACTGTGTTACCTATTAGGATCTATTAGCTAGTTAGGCGTGTTTCTCAATTAATATATAGCAGACGTAACAAAGCCGCATAACGACAAGCGTTATGCGGCTTTTATCACTAACCATCCATGTTATCGTTACATGATACCTAATCCCGGAGTATCCTATAACTGACAGGCATCTAGCCTTATCATCCTTAATCAGCAAACCACCTATCCCTGATGCGACCTTTGAGATACCAATCCCTAGTATCAATGAACCTTTTCGTTCAATCGTGCCGTACAGTTATAATCGCAGATTGCCTCATGGTTAGTAAGAGGTATAAACGTCAATCCATGTAAGCATATGCTTACGTGGATTTTAATCACAGCCTTTTTGGCTGACAATACTGACCGTTTATAGCTTCTCTTCAGGGCTTAACAATGCTTTAGGTTCAGCGCTCAGCATAATATAGGCCGCTTCATTGATGAAGGCTTCGTCTTCCGGTAGCTCTGGGCGCTCCTTGGCTTTCATGCGACTGCGCTCTTCAAATTTTGCATCCATTGCTGCTTGATAGGTGTTCCAATTGGCATAAGGGCGCTCACCCGTTGCAATAAGACGTTTATTTTCAGCCTCTAGTGAACGCTTTTCAATCAACTGCATCTTAGCGCGGCGGCTATTGATATCAAGTGGAATTGGTTTTTTCTCATCTTCCATATCGCGAATGTTGTTTAGCGCTGAGAGATAAACAAACTGTGGGTTTTGCTCTTGACGAATTTTAGACTGCTGGTTAAGTGTCGCTAACGTCGTATCAGTGAACTTACCTTCAGGCTTGTAAGGCGCCGTTTTGATGGTATCCCAAGGTAACGCTTTTTTCTGCGCACGTTCGCCAAAAGTGGCATCATCGTAGATATTGACCAACTCTACATCAGGTACAACACCTTTATTCTGCGTACTACCACCAGTGATGCGATAGAATTTGCGCTGCGTTAAAGTGGCTGAACCCAATGCCAAATTATCGAGTTGAATCTGCGCTGAACCTTTACCCGTTGTCGTACTGCCAACCACTAGCCCACGACCGTAATCTTGGATAGCCGCGGCAAATATCTCACTGGCTGAGGCAGACGCTAGGTTGGTAATAACGACCACTTTGCCATCATAAAGTTGCTCACCGCCATCATCGTCACGGTAGACCTGAATGTTGCCGCGATTGTCACGGATTTGCACCATCGGTCCACTCTTGATAAAGAAGCCAAGCATTTTTGCTACTTCATCCAATGAACCACCTGGATTATTGCGCAAATCAACCACGAGGCCATCAATATTTTCTTTATTCAACGCTTTCAATGCTTTTTCGGTATCGATACTGACGCTGCGATAATCTTCACCGTTACGGCGTGCCTGATAATTCAGATAAAAGCTTGGTATCTCAAGGACGCCGATGCGTTTTGGCGTTTTATCAATATTAGGGCGCTGTACTTCTACCACGCGCTGGGTAACCCCTGACTCTTCTTGTTGAATAATGTCACGAACCACCGTCACGTTACGGGCACTGGCATCAGGGGTATTTGGCTGACGCACTTTGATGGTCACTGACGTGCCACGTTTACCGCGAATCAAGCTCACAATCTCACGCGTTGACCAGCCAACCACGTCTGTCATGTTCTCGCCATCTTTGGCAATACCGATAATCAAATCATTGGGTTTAATCTGACCAGATTTGGCTGCTGGACCACCATCGACCAAGGTCACGATGCGAGTATAATCTGGGTTTTTACGGTCAGGACGAATAGAGACGCCAATGCCTTCTAATTGCAGGCTAGATTGGATTTGCAATTCGTTGGCCTGAATCGGTGCATAATAATTACTGTGCGGATCGTAAGTCAGCATCGCCGTATTTAAGATGGTTTCCATGATTTCATCGTTTGTGAGACGCTTAAACTGCTCTTGCTGTCGCGATAAACGGTTTTGTAAAATCTCGCTTGGTGTACGTTGGTCGTTGCGCACCAAATCTTGTCCACGAGTAATATCTGGATTGCTCAGGAATACTTTTTCTTTGGCTTTTTCATCTTCTTGGCCCAAGGTAATACTCATCAGCTGAAATTTCAGCTGACGCGTCCAATAATCACGCTGCTCTTTTTTGGTTTTAAAATGATTGAGTTTTTCACGGTCAAGCACGATCGTATCATCACTCGTCAAATCAATATCGGTTTTTAGCATCTTGCTCGCCATCGCAAAATACTCATTTGAGCGTTTGCGATAGCGTTCAAAGACCTCTACTCCTGCAGATAAGTCGCCACGCTTGAGGCGAGCACCGAATTCATCGGCGTATTTTTTCTTAAACTCATCCACATCAGACTGCAAAAACAACGTATGGTTTGGGTCAAGGCTATCGATATACATAGACAAGATTTCGCTGCCCGTTTTGCTATCTAGCGGCTGATTCAAATAGTGGCTACGATCCAGCAATGCGGCTACTTGGCGAGTGGTGACTTTTTGTTCAGGGGTTTGTACAAAGCCTTCAGTATTGGTGTCGGCCATTGCCGTCCCGTAGCTCTGGGTGAGAATAATACCGGCGATGCCCACTGACGCTGCACTGAGTAACCACTGTGCTGGTTGTTTTTTCATCATATATACCTAGTTATTTTACGTTAATAATATTATTTGTTTTATAAAAATCAAAAGTGACTGAATCAATCGCCGCCTATAAATGCTTTATCTTTAAGTCACGAAATACTTATCTACCATTATCAATCGAATATGTATTCAATGATACTTTCTAAAATCTAAAACGATACTTTCTAAAATACTATTTTCTGAATAATTATGGTCACTAAATGCCATTGCTGTTTGCTAATATGTTGTTAAAAATCACTCAATATTATCATGCACATAGATATCCAACTGTCTCAAACTGTATAAGCAATCTTACACGCTACGCCTGCACATACCAAACTTTCTATTACATTTATTGTTCATCATTATTTGGGTCATTTATTGATGATTCAATGCCCACTCACGAATTGATTTGAGTCTATTCATCTGCCACATTATGCTCATTTACTAATAACTGTCATAATAAAGCAGTTTTGATAATAGTTGCACACTGCCAATTATCATCATTTATTTATTTGAAGCTGAACCGATCATATAACAATATATAACACCATAAGGATTACGCAATGTACGGCGTTTTAATGATTGATATCGATAGTACCGCACTGACAGCAGAAGATGTCAGCTTAATCAAACAGGCACAAGTGGGCGGGGTGATTCTATTTGCCCGAAACGTTGCAGATGCCGCACAAGTACGGGCGTTGTGTGACGATATACGTTATCACAACCCGGACATATTAATCGGCGTCGACCAAGAAGGTGGACGAGTCGCACGCCTGCGCAATGGCTTTACCCCACTACCCGCCATGGGCAGGCTTGGGGAATTATTTAATCAAGAGCCTAGCCATGCGCTAAGCTGTGCTTACGATTGTGGCTATCTAATGGCAACAGAAGTATTGGCAGTGGGCATTGATCTCAGTTTTGCCCCAGTACTTGACAGAGATGGCATCAGTCAAGTCATTGGGGATCGTAGCTTTCACCAAGAGCCGCAAGCGATCACTGCGCTGGCGACTCAGTTTATGCGCGGTATGAAAGCCGCTGGCATGGCAACCACGGGTAAGCACTTCCCCGGTCATGGCGCGATTGCCCCTGATTCCCATGTGGCTGAGGCCATCGATACGCGTAGCTTGGATGAGATTATGCATAGCGATATGCAGCCTTTTGCCCAAACCCTACCGTGGCTTGATGCCTTAATGCCTGCCCATGTTATTTTTTCGCAAGTCGATGATAAGCCAGCAGGTTTTTCTAAAATTTGGCTCAAGGACATCATACGGGATCAGCTAAAGTTTGATGGGGTCTTATTCTCTGATGATCTATGTATGGCAGGTGCTCAAGCCGCAGGCGATGTCAGTGCACGTGTGAAAGCCGCGATTGAAGCGGGTTGTGATATTGCGCTGGTTTGTAATGACCGCGTCGCCGCCCATGAAGCCGCAGAGACCGCACAAGAGCTGCCTTATCCCAATCAAAACCGTATTAAAACAATGTGCGGACAGATACCAACATGGCAAGGTGATCTAGAATCAACTTGCCAACAATTTGACTATTGGCAACAGGCAAAGCAAAACGTGACTCAAACCTTTTTTAATCCTCAATCTGAGGCACAAGCGACTCGCAGCGCTACTGAATCAAAAGATCCGACCGCTTATAAATAATCGCTTATTATTAGATACTTATCATTAGCCACCTATAAACAACAGCCTTAACAAAATGAAAAACCGCACCTTTTATAAGATGCGGTTTTTTAAATTAGTAATAACTCAATCAATCCTTTGTGCATTAATTGGCTGGATCGACTGCCGTACCTTGAGTGGCATCATCACCATCAGGCAATAAGTCATCGTTATTGCTATCTAGAGGGTTTAAGTCTGGGTCAAGCGCATCATTACTAATAATCATACCATCGTTTGCACTGGCCATCTCGTCATTGACTATAAATTCAATACGGCGATTACGGAAGCGACCCTGCTCCGTTGAGTTATCAGCGATAGGCTCTGATTCACCCATGCCTTTCGTCATCAGTTTACTGGCATCAACACCTTGAGATACCAAATACTCTTTCACTGCCTCAGCGCGATCACGAGACAATTCTACATTGTAAGAATCTGATGCCTGACTGTCAGTATGACCGATAATCGTCAGCTTCATATTCGGTACTTCGTTGATAATCTTAGCAGCGCGGTCAAGCAGCTCTTTATTGACATCAGGAATGACCGCTTCATCCACTTCAAAGTTGATCACCTGAATACTCAATGCACGAGCCACATCACGTGGATCTGGGTTTTTACCAAGATTGGTCATAGCAACATCCGCAGCTGCCAAACTATTATCAATCTCACCCTGCAAATCTAACGGTCCTTCGGCTTGTATGGTCATCGCAGGAACAGCCGCTTGTAAGTCAGCCACTAGCTTATCTAATGCCGCTGCATCAGGCGCATTGACAGTGATAACATCGCCTTTGATGATCATGCTCGCATTTGGTACATTTTTGACGATAGGCAAGATAGTAGCTAGCTGAGCCGCTGCTGGCATATCTACTGCAAAATTATCATCGACATCAGAACGGCATTTATTGGCTTCTTCACCAAATGCACTGGTTAACGCATTCATTACATTGGTCTGCAAGGTCTCGTCGCCCACATTCATACGGCAAGCATACAGTTCACTATTTTCACCAGTCGCAATGCGCAATGATGCAGGCTCGATATCACCTGCCACTGCCAACTGACCCTCTCCCTGCACTGCTTGTTGGGCAGTAGCCACCGGTGTAGCGACAGGCTCAGGGTTCTCTTGGCAACCACGAAGTAAAGCCCAAGCCAATGCGCCTAAAATAATCAAACCAATAATGGGGAGCAATGCTTTCATAAAGCTGCCTTGCTGCTCTTCTTCGCGTTGCAATGGAGCGGTGCTCACCGTATCAGAGATACGCGCGCCAGCAGCAGGCGTCGCTGCCAACATACCGACTGGCAGAACGGCGCTTGCCCAGGCAGGAATATAACGCTGATAACTGTCGAGATTATCATTTAAAAACTGCGGCACTGGTGTGGTACCTGCCAAGCTTTTGATTTCGTGAAAAGCCAGTGGCGCTGCCATCGCTATCAGTCCACGCGAAGACGTTGCATCAACATTATGCTTGCCTGCCAGCTCACGAGCGATTTGATCACGTTGCGAATCATCGCTCCATACACGGTCATAAAAACCTTGGTCGTCACGAGTGATATTCTCATTTGCAAAACGATTATAAGTATCGTTATCCGCTAAGCGGGCCGCAAAAATAGCGTAGAACTGCTCCAGTAGCCCCTTTTTAGCGGGACTATGATCATCTTCCAGCACGGCTGGGCTGACTGTACGCGTCAAATGACTGATAATATCCATAATACAATTCTCCTATTAATACCTACATAAGTATCGATTTATATAATTTAAATATTCAAAAAATGCCAGATAAAATAATGATTTGAAATAAGAACCATGACAGCTAAAACCATCTTGACCCTTTTCAATTTTCATCATTATAAAAGTATTAAGTCAGTGTTAACAATCAACAGGTTGTTGTACAAATGATACGTTAGGTAATATTTCAAGTGTCACACGTAACCAAAAACATGGCAAATAACCAACCATTAACCCAGTGAGAAGCCATAAAAGAATCAGTAAAACTTATGTATAAATGGAGAAAATACATCCTTTTTTCAGATACTTTATGGTTTTTTAGATACTTCTAACTGGGTATCTACAGAAAAAATGGCGGTATAAGCAACTTATACCGCCATCTTTACTTGATAACTTGTTTCAATGGATAGGTGATTAAACAATCGTTAAACACCTCTATTATCCAATCATTTATTCCTTACTTGTGCAGGTTCAGCGATGATGAGTGTGCTTGCCATATCATCTACCTCCGATTCTGAAATAGAACCTGACGGTCTGTTATTCATCGGTGCATTGTTAGGGGTATTGTTAGGAATGTTACTGGGAATATTGTTGGCATTGTTACTATAATTGTTGGGTGCAGGATTAGGTACGATACGATCGCCTGTATCATCATCTGCTGCTTGAAACTCTCCAGACCCACCGTTGTTATAGTCATTAGCATACTGATTGTTGGCAGCTCCCTCATTCTCAAACTGGTTATTCGTATTATTCATTGCATTGGCATCGTTATTTTCAGGCAATGGTAGTGGTGCAGTACTATCGATGACCATGGCAGGTATCAAAGTACGCATATCCGTAACCAGTCGTTGCAAGAGCATACTATCTGGCGCTTCTAACATAAGACGATCATTCTGCAAATGTAGGCGTGCAAATGGCGTAGACCTAATCATCGTCAAGACATTGGGCAGTACTTCCTCTGGTAAATTGGCAATACTACTAGCAATTCCAGCCTGTACTGTTAATTCGCAAATACTCGCTTGCTCACCAAAGCTGGTATTGAGCGCTTGTTGCAAGGTGCTTTGCAGCGCTGCATCGCCAATGGTAGCGCTACAGGCATACAGACTACCGCTGTTATCTACGCCAACGATGAGCTCAATGGGAGTCATGACCTGCGCTACTGGTGCAAGCGTTGGTGCTACCACAACAGGCATTGTCGCAGCGGCTTCTACAGGCGGCGCGTTGTTCGGTCTGATTAATATTGCCCAAGCAGCAAGCCCTATCGCGGCAATGGCTACTATTAACAAACCCACCCGTACCACTAAATCATTACGTTGATTGCGAGTACGCACTTTTTCTTGCTTCATACTGCTATTTTCTGCCAAATGATGCGTGGATGGATTGGCATGAATGGCGCCAGTATGAGCGCTAAAATGACCATCGGTATCACCTATCCTCATACTTTCTACATCAGTATTTCCAATATCTTTTTTATCTGCTGTATCAGCATTTTGCTTATAAGCGGCTGTCGCTGCGGCGATCGTACTGGTATCTATATGAGAATTTTTCCGTCCATCCAAGGAGGTGTCACGCACTGGTACGCTATCAATATCCACGGCGATGTGTGGGTGTGATTCTGATGCGCTATTTACGTTTTGAGGAGCAGTAATAATAGGTGCTGACCACATCGGTAAATACTGACGCAGTGCCGCCTGCTCTCCCTGCAAAAACGCTGGTAAAAACTGGCCGTTTGCCAATACTGTCAGCTCACGATAAGCCAGTGGCGCGGCATTGATAAGCAGCTGTAACGTAGCAAACTCATCAATATGATGGGTAGCAGACAGCTCTCGGATCATAAGCTGTTGTATGCTTTTATCTTGCCACAGTTGCTCGAACAGTGGACTTTCTGTGACTCTATCAACCATCCCTTGCTCGGCGCGGATAAATTGTGAATACACTTGCGGCAAGGCGAGACGTGATGCCAAGATGGCATAAAACTGCTCTAGCAAGCTGCTGTAAGCCACACTATCATGACTGTTGCGCTCACCTATGACAGCTGGCGTTACGGTCTTTTCTAATTGGTCGATAATACTCATAGATTACTGCCTCTTTCGGCCTTTATTTTAAATTTACCAACGCATGAAACGTTTATTTTACTTGTCGTTAGCGTCTGTATTCTTGGATACCGCTCTCATTTAACCCGCCATTACCGTCAAGATACGAAGCATTACTTAATTTGCCTGACAGCCTGCTATATTATTCACTATAAAAGCATATAAATGCACTATTTTGTCACATAATAAGTTTTTGCATTGTCATAACTACTGTTAGTATTACTTTATTATAAATAGCTCATGCTTAATAATTGCTTGTCAGTCCTATTTAGTTTGCACTCAGCCATAATGCGTAGGCTTTGAACATTGTTATTCATCACATTGTCACATATCAGGCGCAGCCTAAGGATTTCCCTTTGTTCAATCATACGACCCTTATTATTATTATCACGGTTATTGTCAGCTTAGTGGCATGGCAAAACAAGACAGTATTTAATCGACTTATTTTTTATCCGCCAGCGGTAAATAATGGGCAGTGGGACCGTTTTGTCACGCATGGCTTTATTCATGCCGATAGCATGCACCTGCTCTTTAATATGTTTACTTTATACTTTTTCGGTCGTGCTATTGAAGGGCTGTATCAGCCGTTCTTATTTGGCTATGGTTTTGTGGTCTTTTACGTCTTGGCCATTATCATTGCGATGATTCCAAGCTACCTTAAGAATAAAAACAATGCGAGCTATTTAAGCCTTGGCGCGTCAGGCGGTGTATCAGCCGTGTTGTTTGCTTTTATTTTGCTGGCACCGTGGGAAAAAATCTACCTATTCGCGATTATTCCTATACCTGCGATCCTATTCGCCGTCGCTTATATTGCTTATAGTATCTATGCAGACAAACGGGGCGGCTCTAATATCAATCATATGGCGCATATGTGGGGCGGCGCGTTTGGGGTTATTGCCACGATTATTTTAGAACCGCAAGTCCTACCGCATTTTATCAATGCGCTATTATCGCCTGGGCTTTAAATTTAGTAATAAGTTCAGTAATGAAGTTTAGTGGTAAAAACTGAAATAAAACTCAGTGATAAAAAGTGAAATGAGCACTTGGTTTATGATGGCAATTTAAGTAACTAAGCAATGATTAACGTCGCGTTATGTTTTGCACAAACTTATACTTAACAAACTATTTAAGAATTTGATAATTATTATGATGATAGATGTTATCGGTGATATTCACGGCTACGCAGACAAGTTAATTGGCTTATTAGAGCAGCTAGGTTACGTTCATAATGGCACGTACTTTGTACCGCCAGTAGGGCATCAGGCGTTATTTATCGGTGACTTGATTGACCGAGGACCACAGCAATTGGCTACCTTAGAGATTGTTTTTGCCATGTTAGATGCTAACGTGGCAGATGCGATAATGGGTAATCATGAATATAATGCCCTCGCCTTTGCCACACTTGACCCTGATAATTCCAGCCAATATCTGCGCTCGCACAATGACATACATACACGCCAACATGCGGCATTTTTAGCCGAAATAGCTTTTGGCTCAGAGCGTCATCAATATTGGCTTAATCGGTTATATGAGCTGCCTTTATGGATTGAAACAGACGACGCTTGTTTTGTTCATGCCTGCTGGGATGTCGATAGTATGGCAGTATTGCAGCCATTATTGACTAACGATAACTGTTTAACGCCGCACGGGCTAGTCGCCACTGCCAAAGAAAACACGGCGCCATTTGACGCGCTAGAGCGGGTATTAAAAGGTGTAGAAACAGCATTACCCGACGGCATGATCATGGTCGATAAAGAAGGCACTGAGCGCAAGCGCGTTCGAGTATGCTGGTGGCTTGACGGGCTGAATAAGCGCCGTCTTTATGAGGTGGCGCGTGCGCCTGCATCAGCATTGGCGCAGATTCCAAAAGAGGTGTTGGCTGAAAATATTGATTTCGCCCTGAAAACGAATAAAGCAGTATTTGTCGGTCATTATTGGCTAACTGGCACGCCTGAGCCACTGAGTTCACAAGTTGCCTGTACTGATTATTCAGCGGCGGTAGACAGCGGATATCTGACTTGTTATCAGCTCAATACTGAGCAACCATTGCCACTAAAAGCCAGTAACTTTGTCCAATATCGCCATGATAAAACGGTAAACCCCAATCCATAAAATTGGTACTATTGCCCCCGCTTTTTTATTAAAAATCAAACTTGGCTTTACGAGAGCAACAAAACTTTTGTATGATGGTCTTTTTGAGGATATCAAAGCATGAGCACCACAACAGCTACTGTTAACACGATGGATCAAAACAGCCCTATCGCCTCCCCTGCTGGTCAGCCAAAAGTTGGCATTATTATGGGATCACAATCTGATTGGGCAACCATGAGTGCGGCAGCGCAATTACTCGCAGACTTTGATATCGCCTTTGATTGTGAAGTGGTGTCAGCACACCGCACCCCTGATAGATTGTTTGACTATGCAAAAAGCGCAAAAGATAACGGTCTACAAGTTATCATCGCTGGCGCTGGCGGTGCTGCTCATCTGCCTGGCATGTGTGCCAGTCAAACGCCGTTACCTGTGTTTGGTGTTCCTGTAAAGTCTTCCATGCTCAGCGGTTGGGATAGTCTCTTGTCTATCGTACAGATGCCTAAAGGCGTCGCAGTTGGCACATTAGCGATTGGCTCAGCAGGCGCTTACAATGCTGCTCTGCTTGCGATTCAAGTGTTAGCATTGAATGATGAGACCATTGCGGCTAAGCTGGACAATCTGCGCCAAACGCAAACTGATACTATCCTTGCTAGCCCAACGCCAGGCATTATCAATACCTAATTACCTGTCTTTGATAACGGTTCTTGAATCCCATTATTGAGACATAGCTGCTATTTACTTGATATTTATTTTTAGATGGGTTTTACTTAATACAAGGTGCATGTAATGCACCTTTTCCTATTTTAATAGATGACTTTTTACCTTTTATTACACCCAAAATATTATTCATTTTTAACTCAAAGAGCCTGCCATGACTACAGCGAACGCTTACCCTGTTACCCAAACCATTCGTACCATCGGTATTTTAGGCGGTGGTCAGCTTGGTATGATGCTTGCCGAAGCAGCGATGCCACTGGGCTACCAATGTGTGTTTTTAGAAGACAGCGCTGAATGCCCTGCTAGCCTATACGGCCGCGTCTTTCATAGTGATCAGTTAGCAGACTTCATCGCCGCAGCAGACGTTTTCACCTTAGAGTTTGAAAACACACCGACGGCGACAGTCGAACAGCTTACTGATTTGTCAAAATCAGGTAGCAAACAAGGCATGTTTCCGCCATTGATTGCGCTTGATATCGCTCAAGACCGCTTGAAAGAAAAGCAAATGTTCAATTCGCTTGATATTGCCACTGTACCCTTTATGGCTGTCAACTCTGAAGCGGATTTGCAGCAAGCCTGTCATGAATTAGGACTGCCTATTGTCCTAAAAACCAGCCGTGGTGGTTATGATGGCAAAGGTCAGTTTGTGATTAGACAAGACAGTGATATCAAGGCGGCATGGCAAGATCTTAAAGATGCAGTTACGGGTAAGGGCTCACTAACGCCAACGCCTGCACCTTTGATTGCAGAAGGTTTCATTAACTTTAGCCGCGAGCTTTCTATTATCGCCGCACGCGCACAAAATGGTCAGGTTCGTTGCTACGATTTGGTCGAAAACCATCATCATAATGGTATTTTAGCCAAGACCCAAGCGCCTGCCGTTGGCACCAGTCATTTATTCAAACAGGCAACCGATGCCATCACCAAGATCATGAACCACTTAGACTATGTTGGTGTGATGGCACTTGAGCTCTTTGTGACCAAAGATGCGCGTGGTCATGACACGCTACTCGCTAATGAAATTGCGCCGCGTGTGCATAATTCAGGACATTGGAGTATTGAAGGCGCTGTCACCAGCCAATTTGAAAACCACATTCGTGCCGTCGTCAATCTGCCATTAGGTGACACCGACAACGTGCATCCAGCCATTATGCTCAATGTCCTAGGGCAATATCCAGATATTAGCGCGGTGCTAAATATCGATGGTGCGCACTATCATAGCTACCATAAAGCAGAACGCGATGACCGCAAAATTGCGCATATTACCTTGATGCCTAATGATGTTGCCGACTTAGAGCCTGCTTTGGCCAAGCTCGTCGCTACGCTACCCAATAAAATGGGACTTGAGAAAAAACCATCTGCGATTGATAGCCAGCCAAAAGCGGCAGATAGTCTAACCACTACTGACAATAACAATGACAATATTTTAGAGGGTATAGAAGTCCATATCGATGACAGCCAAACAACTAAGTCTATCGACGCTAAGGCAAAAACAGAAAAGGTTAAGAAATAATGCAGATTTGGGTAGATGCCGATTCAGTGCCATTGATTGCCAAAGATTTGATTATCAAAACCGCTGAACGCACACAAACCATGGCAATATTCGTCGCCAATCAGGCGATCAAACTGCGTAAGTCACCACTGCTGGTCATGACGGTGGTGCCATCAGGGTTTGATAAAGCCGACGATTATATCGTTGAGCAAATACAGCCAGGCGATCTGGCTATTACTAGCGACATTCCTTTGGCTAATGACATTTTGGACAAAGGTGGTATGGTCTTGACGACACGCGGTATGGTTTATGATAAAAATAACATCAAGCAAAAACTCAATATGCGTGATTTCATGGATACCATGCGCGGTACTGGCGTGCTCGAGCTACAAGAAATGAGTGGTCAAAAACCTTATGGCGATCGTGATAAAAAAGCTTTTGCTGATGGATTAAACAAGTTGGTACGCTAGTTTTCACACGCTTTGTCTTTGATTTTTTGATCTTATCCACTTTGCAAACCGTATACACGCCATAACCAAACACTATGCAATCGGCACGCTTCATAACGAAGTGTGCCTTTTTTTCTTGATACGCTATAGTCAGTTTTTACAACAACGATAACGTATATAAGAATAGGAATGACAATGAAAATTTTAGTAATTGGGGCAAGTGGTCGAGTGGGAACGGATTTGGTCAAGAATCTATTAGCGGATAACCATCAAGTTGTTGGCACGACACGCCAAGAAGAAAAACTGTTTACCGATGACAATTATAGCCAACTCGATTTAGATATCACTGCCGAAAAAGAGGCTATACAAAAGCAAATTGATCAAGACATTGACGCTGTTTATTTCGTTGCAGGGTCTGGCGGCAAAGACGTCTTAGAAGTAGATTTGCATGGGGCGGTCAAGACCATGCAAGCTGTAGAAGATAAAGGTATTAAACGCTATATCATGCTCAGTACCGTCTTTTCGTTAGACACCAGCAAATGGGACAATGCTGGTATTGCTGACCTAAAAGAATACTATATCTGCAAACACTATGCGGATCAGTGGTTGATTAATAACAGTAGCCTTGACTACACCATCGTTCAAGCAGGGGCACTAAAAGAGCGCGAAGCGACTGGTACAATCACTATCAACGATAATAATGCTGGTGAAAATTCAATTGCCGATGTGGCGACTACTCTGGCAGCCGTCTTAAATGCCAATAATACCATCAAGAAAGTCTTTAGTATGCATAACGGTGAGACTGCGATTGATGAAGCGATTGCAAAATTATAAGAAGCAACTTTACAGCGATTAAAACGAAAAAAGCGAGTAAGCCTGATGGGTTACTCGCTTTTTTCTAATAGGCTTGTCAAATAAGTGGCAACTATATTAAGTCTACCAATGATCGACTAGGCCAAACCGCTTGGAAAAGAAATCACATCTTCTAAGCTATTCGCACCTGTAATCACCATGAGTAATCTATCGATACCAACGGCGATACCGCTACAGGGTATTAAAGCATCAGATGCTGCTAATAAATGCTCATCGATTGGCATTTGTGGCAGGTTATGACGCTTACGCAGTTGATTGTCTCGCTCAAACCGTTCTCTTAACCCTTGTCCATCTGCTAGCTCATCATAAGCATTAGCAATCTCAATGCCATTGATATACAGCTCGAAACGTTTAGCGACTGTATTGCCCTCTTTATCAACTGCTGTTTTTGCCAGTGCAGCCGTGGCAGGTGGATATTCTATAATCAAGGTCGGTAAGTCGTGACCCAAGTTTGGCTCGACCGCATGACTAAACAGCAAATCCAGCCAGCTTTGACGAATATCTGCTTCGCCATCTTCTGTGTTAGCCAAGTCGCTATTAAAATCAAAACCTGTCAAACTCTTATCTTCTGCTACTGCTTGCAGGGCATCAAGGCTAGCTGTTAGCGGATGTATGCCGACAAAATCCATAAACGCATCAACATAGCGGTAATGACTCATTACCACTGAATGTCCATAAAGCGCCGCTAATAATTCACCTAATTCAGCCGCCATATCATCCAGACTATAATTCGGCTGATACCACTCAAGCATGGTAAATTCGATATTATGGCGTACGCCTATTTCGTTATCTCGAAATACGGAGCAAATTTGATATATAGGCACTTGCCAGCTGGCAAGTAAACGCTTCATAGCAAACTCAGGTGAAGTATGCAGATAATAAGTACAAGGTTTATCTTGGTAAGTCACTTGTGCGGCGACTGATTGTAAGAAAGTATCGGTATTACCAGCCTGCGATAGGAGCGGTGTTTGCACTTCAAGCACTTGATGCGTGGCGAAAAACTGACGAACGGTGATCATCAATTGCGCACGCTGCTGAGCCATTGCCAATGTCATGGTCGGCGCATAGCTGGGTTTTGAAGAAGAGTTACTTGCTTGGGTCATTATTATTTACTGCAATTAAAGGATAAGAATAAGTTCTCAGATGCTACTTTAGGGTTGAAGGCTGCCTAACTTTTACCACTGCCATTCGCGGCGTAAGTGATAATCTCGGCGCAACTGATCAAAGTCAGCACCCTTTACTTGACCGTCAGCCAGCTTGCTTCTTAGTGCAGCATCATCGTGCATGATATCGTAAAACTTCTGTAATCTGTCTGGATGTGCTTTTAGCTCAGACCAGAGATAAGTATTGAGCGATAGCAAACTATGCATCGACAATACAGGCAAGACTGCTAACTTTTCACAGAGCGCATCATAGATGATTTGCGTACCACGCAACTTACCTTCGACCGTATAACCTGCGATATGAGGAGTGGCGATAGCCAGTTTGGACAATAAACTCTCAGAAATCTCTGGTTCAAATTCAAACACATCAAGCACTACTTGGCGATCTGTGCGCTCAATATCTGCTTCTAAATCACGCGCATTAATGACTGGTCCGCGCGCACTATTAATCAACAAGGTATGCGCAGGCATCACTGCCAGCGTAGTTGCGTCAATCAGATGCTTTGTTGGATAATCACTGCCACTAGGGTTTTTACTATCTTTTTTATCGGTTAAAGGCACATGTAAGCTCACTACATCGCTTTGGCTAAGCACTTGCTCCAGGCTGGCATTATTCGTATTCGATGTAGGCAGTAATGGATCATAGCCTAGTACTTGCCAGCCTAAATCAATGGCATACTGAGCTAGCGTACTACCAATATTACCAAGTCCGATGATGCCCAATATTAATGGCTTCGTGGATTGCTGCCAATAGTGCGGACGCAACGTCAAAATCGCCGTCAAGACATACTGCGCAACAGAATGTTTACTACATCCAGCCGCATTGGCGAAAGTGATATTTCGCGCCGCTAAATAGTCTTGATCGACATGATCGGTACCGATAGTCGCCGAACCGACAAATTTTACGCTGTTATTATTGGCTAGCAGTGCCTCGCCTACTGGCGTCACCGAGCGTATCAACAGCACATCAGGCTCAACGTCTGCCAGTAATTGCGCATTGATATCGCGTCCGGCGACGGTGATTATATTGACCGTCTGCTCAGACGCCTGCCCAAGCATCGAAGCATTAAAAAACGCATCCAAGCTTGCGATATTGCTATCGGCCACGATAGTAATGCTGTCAATAGAGTTCGCTCTATTTTGCATAGCGTTTGCAGTATTCTTATTTAACATGACTATGTGCCTCTACGTGCCTCTACTCTGATTCATTGACTGGTGGCAACGTTTGGTTGTCAGACAACACCAAATCCTGCGGAGCAAATATCTCATTTTTATGCTGCGATATCCATTCTCGCCATACCGCCAATCCGATGGCTAGCACCACAGGACCGATAAACAAACCAACAAAGCCAAAAGCCGTTAGACCACCTAATACACCAATAAAAATAATAATAAAAGGGATTTTGGTCGCGCCACTAATCACAATAGGACGGATGAGATTGTCAACCCAGCTGATAACCAAAGTGCCCCATAGTGCCAAGCCAATCCCTTCTACAGTATGACCTTGGCTTAACAACCAAATGGATACACTGCCCCAGACAAATGGCGTGCCAAACGGAATCAGGGCGATAATAAAGGTTACGATAGTGAGTAAGATAGGACTTGGTGCACCAGCGAAGTAGTAACCCACACCTGCAAGCAGTGCTTGTGCCAATGCCGTCAAACCAATGCCATAAACCACCGCACGCGTGGTCGTACCCACAGAATCAATATAACCATCAATGCGATTGCCAATGATATTACGCAGTGCTTGGCGAATTTGACGCACCAAACTGGTACCATCACGATAAAAGAAAAACAACGTCATCAGCGCCATACCTAACTTGGCAAGACCGCTAAACACCACATCAAATGCTACTTTGCCATAATATAAATGTGACTGTACCCAGATACGAAACGCCTCTAACGTCCCTTCTGGGTTTTTATTGATTCTCCACAGCACATCTTTCACTTGCTGACCGATGATAGGCATATCTTTAATAGAATCAGGCACATCTAAATAGCCCACTTTTATACGATAAATCAAGTTACTGATTAGGCTTAAGGCTTCTTGCTGTAGAATAAAAACACCTATAACCAGTGGCACACCTATCATTAAGGAGATACTCACCGTCATAATAGCAGCGCTAAAATTAGGACTCAGCTTTACTTTTTCATAAAAAAAGTTATAAATAGGAAAGGTCACATACGCTAAAATCGCCGCCCATAGTGCGGGTACAATAAAAAACTGTACCACTTGAAAACACAGTACGAACAGCACCACCAACAGAGTAATAGCCAATAAGCGCTGAATAATAAATTCTTTTGTCCAATTTTCAATCATAGCGTATAAACCAAGAGCAGACAGCGAAGATCTATCGCGACCTTGCTGGCAAGTTTATAAATGTGTGATGAATATCAACTCACAGACGGTGCCCATAAAAAGACCCTGTCCATTAGCGGTATTCATTAGCGAGGGGTGTAAACAATCAGTGCCAGTAAATCTGCTTTGAGAGCATCAAATCGTAGCATACTTACGGACGATAGTTTTGACTAACGCAAGATAAATATCAAACGATTATCACGGCTTATTATGCCGCAAAACACGACAATGATATAACGATATGTTGTAATCTTTACTTACAACTTTCTCTGTGTAAGCTTACTAGATGATGACATTAATAGATAGAAATTGACACATAGATTTAACATGTAAAAACAAGGCACTAAAAGGATATTTTACATTCATACTGTAAACTGACCTATTGAAAGGTAATTCACTGGCGCGTTCTATTTGCAACGATAATTGATGCTATACTAAAGCAATTATTTTAAGCTTTTTAATAGCATTAAATTCGTTTGTTCTTATTTATTTGGATCATTCTACATATATAACATTTTTCAGACGATGCGCTACAGCCCTCTTTTATCGTCCTTCTATAGACTATCATAAGATCAAACCTGTAGAGGGGTGTTACAACGTTGGACACTGTGCGTAAGCAAGCTCATCATCTCGGTTCACTATTAGAATTCGATATGACAGAGTGCTATTTTGAGTGAATTTCGGATTTACTTTGATTTTATTTTAAATCAACAATGACCCAACAAATTTTAAACCATATATCGATAGGAACAATAACAATGTCAAAAGACAATGATAATCCCAATATAACTCCCTCAACTGAGGCCAGTAAGACCAATAAAACCCAAGAAACTGTTACTTTTGCATTGGCTCAGTCGCATTTTTTGGTTGGTGATATCACTGCCAATGCTGAAAAAATGCGTGCACTCGCATTGCAAGCTCGCGAGCAAGGTGCGGATGTCATTATTTTCCCAGAACTTGCTTTATTAGGTTACCCACCGCAAGATTTATTACTACGCCCAAGTTTATCTGGTCGCATCAAAAGCGCCTTGTCTACTTTAAGTGATATCGATGACATCGTGATGATTGTCGGTTATCCACATGTCGACCATCATGGTACTTTCAACTCTGCTGCTATCTTGCATAATGGTCATCAAAAAGGCTTTTATCATAAGCAAATCTTGCCAAATTATGGCGTATTTGATGAGCGTCGTTATTTTGATAAAGGTCGCAACCAAGTTTTATTTGACTATAAAGGCATCACAATCGGTCTGCTCATCTGTGAAGACTTGTGGGAAAAAGGCCCTATTGCCGAGCTCAAAAAGCAAGGTGCTGATCTGATTATTAGCTTGAACGCCTCACCTTTTGAGATCGAAAAACAAGACAATCGTAAAACGATGCTGGCCAAGCGTAGCCGTGAGAATAATTTGCCTATCGTCTATGTCAACGCCGTTGGCGGTCAAGACGACTTGGTATTTGACGGTGGTTCTATGGCGGTGCAAGCTGATGGTAGCGTTGCCCACGAAGCACCACGTTTTATGAATCAGTTACTTCTTGCCACTTTAGACGTCAAAACTGCCAAGTTTAATAGTCAAACTAAAGCGCCATTAACACTGAGCCGTGAGTCAGAGATGTATCAAGCACTGGTCGTTGGCCTGCGTGATTATGTCAACCATTCAGGATTCACTGGTATTATCCTTGGGCTATCAGGTGGTATTGATTCTGCCTTAACGCTATGTATCGCTGTTGATGCTTTGGGTGCTGACAAGGTATATGCAGTGATGATGCCTTATGAATATACTTCTCAGATTAGTCTAGAAGATGCTCAAGCACAGGCTCGCCGCTTAAATGTTTCTTATACGGTTTGTCCTATTTTCGATGCAGTTGAAGGTATCCGTCATACCTTAGCCCCACTATTTAACAAATCGCCAGCAGACACCACTGAAGAAAATATCCAAGCGCGTGCGCGCGGTGTGGTACTGATGGCGCTGTCCAATAAGTTTGGGCACTTGGTCATCACCACTGGTAATAAGTCTGAGTTAGCAGTCGGCTATTCGACATTATATGGTGATATGGCAGGCGGCTTTGATGTGTTAAAAGATGTTTATAAGTCGCAGGTTTATAAATTGGCCAGTTATCGCAACCGTTTGGAAGACACTCCTGTCATCCCTGAGCGCGTAATCACTCGCCCGCCATCTGCTGAGTTACGCCCAGACCAAAAAGACCAAGACAGCTTGCCTGACTATGATGTATTAGATGGCATCTTAATGTCATACATCGATGAAGACATGGGCTATCAAGACATTATTAATAAAGGATTTGACGCTGAACTGGTCGCAAAAGTCATCCAGATGGTAGACAATAGCGAATATAAGCGTTTACAAGCGCCAATCGGTACCAAAATTAGCCATAAAGCCTTTGGACGTGAACGTCGTTATCCATTAGTGAATAAATGGTCAGTAAAAGGCTAAATTAAATTAACCATTGTTGCTTGCCCTACTTTTATTATATAGAACGCGAGCAACATGGCTAACTTAATACTTTTATAAAAAATCAAGTTTCTTATGATTAGCTGGGTGCTTACCCAGCTTTTTTAGTTTCTATAAACCGATTTTTAATGCCAAGCTGTTATAAACAACACTTTCTTTTTGTACTTCTAACCTCTTCTTTAACTTCAATTATTTTAATCCCTATATTTTTTTACCGAGTATGTCATGAGTTTGCTAACCGCTAGTATCTTTCTTCTTTTATTGCTTGCCCTCAGTGCCTTTGTATCCGCTGCCGAAATTGCCATCGCTGCTGGTCGCAAAATTAAGCTGCAAATCATGGCAAAAGAAGGGGATGTCCGCGCATTTGACGTCCTTAAAATGCAAGAGCACCCTGGCAGTTTTATTACTGTCGTACAAGTGGTTTTGAATGCCGTCGCTATCTCGGCTGGTGCGGTAGGTGAGTCAGCTATTAGCCCTTATCTAGAGCTTTTGGTGAAGAATGAAGCAGTGTCATCCGTCATATCATTTGTGCTGATCACCAGCTTGTTTTCTCTGCTCGCTGATTTAATGCCCAGACGATTGGCGATGTCGAACACTGAAGCTATCGCTGTACGTCTCGTACGACCAATGATGCTATTGATTTTTATATTCAAACCCGTGATTTGGATATTTGATGGTGCAGCAAATGTCATTTTTGAATTACTGGGTATTTCAACCATACGACAAGACGATATGACGCCAGAAGATATTTATGCTGTCATGGATGCTGGTGCTGAAGCTGGTGTGCTCAAAAAACAAGAACATCATCTGATAGAAAATATCTTTGATATGCAAGAGCGCACCGTAACGTCGGTGATGAATCCACGTGAGAATATTGTTTATTTTGATACCAAAACCAGCACTGAAAAAGTCGTTGAAGTGATGATTGAACAACCACATAACAAGTTTTTGGTCTGTCAGGAAGACGATCTAGAGCACATTATTGGTTATGTAGAGTCGCGCAGCTTTTTGGCATTGGTTCTTAACCAGCAAGAGGTCAGCTTAACTGACAAAGCCCTACTAAAACCTGCACTCTTCGTTCCTGATACCTTGTCCTTGTTTGAAGTATTAGAGATGTTTAAATCGACAGGCGCTGACTTTGCCGTCATCGTGAATGAGTATGGATTGGTAGTGGGTGTCATTACTCTTAAAGATGTGATGAGTATCGTCATGGGGGAGCTTGTCACCTTGGAGGAGCAGCCTATCGTTCAGCGTACGGATAACTCATGGTTGATTGATGGTATGACTCCTATCGAAGACGTCGTACGCGCTTTAGATATCGTTGATCTGCCACGCAGTCAGAACTATGAAACCATTAGTGGCTTTATGATGTACATGCTACGCAAGATTCCAAAGAAAACCGATACTATCGAGTATGCCAATTATCGATTTGAGATTATCGCAACGGACAATCTCAAAATCACTCAGATGCTGGTGACTAGAATGGATGAGACTGCCTGATAAATAAAAATTTAAGCTCGTGCGCCAAATATGGCGCTACCAACCCGCACCATTGTCGAACCACTGGCTATCGCCTCTGTCATATCACCGCTCATGCCCATGCTCAGTGTATCCCAAGTATCTAGCTCTGCATGAGCCTCTTTAATCTCATCAAATAACTGCTTGGTACGGGTAAAAGCGTCCGTACCTCCCTTAGCAGGAATAATCATCAAACCACGCAGCTGTAACCTGTCATACCCCTTGATAGCAGTTATCAAATCAGGTAGCTGTGCTGGCAGGCAGCCTGATTTGCTTTCTTCGTTATCGATATTCAACTGAATCAATACATTCAGTGGTGGCAGCTCAGCTGGGCGCTGGTCGTTTAAACGCTGAGCAATAATGGCACGCTCAACCGTTTGTACCCAATCGAAATGCTCAGCAATATCGCGGGTCTTATTGCGTTGGATACTACCAATATAATGCCAAATAATGCCTTTAGTTTCTGGCTGTCGTTTTAGCATATCGATTTTTTCGATGGCTTCTTGCAAATAATTTTCACCAAAGTGCTGCTGTCCTTGCTGAGCCAAAGTAGCAATCATATCAGCTGGTTTGGTCTTGGAAACTGCCAGCAACGTCACACTATCTGCTTGTCGTGCCGCATGCTCACACGCTTGAGTCATTTGCTTACTCACTTGCTGCCAGCTCGCAATCAGATTTTGGCTATCAATGTTATTTTCTATTTCTTTCATATATTACTCACGAGAATAATTTAATCCATTTTTTAATCAGTCACTTTTAATGACTTCTATTTTTACTCACTTCTATAATGAACTTTTATTAATTAGGGTTAAACTTTATATAAATGTCTTCTAATCTAGATAAACTCAACAAGGATCGATCTATAAATCGATACTCATAATGACTAATTTTACATTTTATTGGTGTAGTAGATGGTTAATTGTCGGTAGTCTTGTTATTATATTGTTACATGGTTTAACATATGCTACTGAATATAATAGTAATGGTAAAGACCATCGCTACTCCTTTATTAACGTGACCGACTTTAATCAGATCGTTGATCGATTGATAATCACTCCCCTTTTTTGCTCTTTTGTCCTACCCTTATTGATTGATAGGAATATCCGATTATGGCTGAAAAAAACAATTTAAGCATCGAAGACTTGCTGCGCTTTACGGTTAAGCATAAAGCATCAGATTTACATATTTCAGCCGGTATGCCAGCAATGATACGTGTTGATGGTGAAATGACCCGTATTAATATGCCAGAGATGACTCATCAGGTTGTGCATCAGCTTATTTATGACATCATGAATGATAAGCAGCGCGCTGACTTTGAAGAATTTTATGAGACGGATTTCTCTTTTGAGATTCCCAATCTAGCACGTTTTCGGGTAAACGCATTCAATCAAAACCGTGGGGCAGGCGCTGTCTTTCGTACCATTCCGTCCAAAGTTTTGACAATGGAAGACCTCGGTATGGGTGATGTATTCAAGCGCGTGTCAGACTTTAAACGTGGCGTGGTATTGGTCACGGGTCCGACAGGTTCTGGTAAGTCCACAACGCTGGCTGCCATGATTGACTATATTAATGAGAGCCGTAAAGAGCATATTTTAACCATTGAAGATCCGATCGAATTTGTCCACGACTCCAAGAAAAGCCTGATTAACCAACGTGAGGTGCACCGCGATACCTTAGGTTTCGAGCCTGCATTGCGCTCTGCGCTACGTGAGGATCCCGATGTGATTTTGGTCGGTGAGCTACGTGACCTTGAGACCATTCGCTTGGCATTGACAGCAGCAGAGACTGGTCACTTGGTATTCGGCACTTTGCATACCAGCTCTGCCGCTAAAACCATTGACCGTGTCATTGATGTATTCCCCGCCGCAGAAAAAGACATGATTCGGGCGATGCTATCAGAGTCACTACAAGCCGTTATTTCACAAACGCTTTTGCGTCGTCAAGCAGGCGGACGTGTAGCAGCACATGAAATCATGCTCGGCACACCTGCTATCCGTAACTTGATACGTGAGAATAAAATCGCTCAAATGTACTCTGCTATCCAAACAGGTGCAGGTGAAGGTATGATTACGCTGGATCAAACGCTCAAAAACCTAGTAGCAAAAGGCACCATTAGTAAAGACGTAGCCCGTCCTTATGCCAAACAGCCTGAGGCATTCTTGTAATATTATTCATCGTGCGTCACCGGCTTATCTTGATTGATGTGTGAGTCAATAATACAAGCATTCATAAGCCATGATATGCCTTAATTCTATTGCTACTGGCGATTTTTAAAACATGATTTCAAATACTTTTTTAGTCGATTTACATCGAATGCAGGTACGATATGGACATTGATAAACTATTGCAGTTAATGATCAATAAAAATGGCTCGGACCTTTTTATTACCGCTGATGTAGCGCCTTCCATGAAAGTGAATGGCAAAATTTTGCCTGTCGGTAAAACGCCTTTAACTGCTGAGCAAACCATGCGATTGGTCAAAGGTGTCATGACACCAAACCAGCAAAAAGAGTTTGAAGAGACCAACGAGTGCCAATTTGCCATTGCTGATGAAGCACAGCAAGCACGTTTTCGGGTCAGTGCCTTTATACAGCGTGATATGGCAGGGATGATTTTACGGAAAATTGAGAATAAAATTCCGACTGTCGAAGAGTTGCGTTTGCCGCCCGCGTTAAAAGAGCTGGCAATGAAAAAACGCGGTATCATTCTGCTAGTGGGTGCAACAGGTACAGGTAAATCAACGACTCTTGCTTCTATGATCGGACACCGTAATCAAAACTCGCATGGTCACATCATTACCATCGAAGATCCTATCGAGTTTGTCCACAAACATCGTGGTTGTATTATTACCCAGCGTGAAGTTGGTATCGATACCCATTCATTTGAGGCAGGGCTAAAAAACACGTTACGCCAAGCACCCGATGTCATCTTAATCGGTGAGATTCGTAACCGTGAAGTCATGAGTTATGCTATTCAGTACGCAGAAACAGGCCATCTAGTGTTTGCAACGTTGCACGCCAACAACGCCAACCAAGCGATTGACCGTATCATTCACTTTTTTGAAACCAGTCGCCACAATCAGTTATTTATGGATTTGTCGCTCAACTTGCAAGCCATTATTGCGCAGCAGCTCATTCCCACTCCTGATGGTAAAGGACGCCGTGCGGCTATCGAAATTCTATTGAACTCACAGCTGATTAGTGATTATATCCGTAAAGGCGAGGTTCATGAAATCAAAGATGTCATGACACGATCGCGGGATAGCGGTATGCAAACCTTTGATCAGGCTCTTTTTGACTTATATGAGCAAGGAGAAATCACCTATAAAGAAGCGATTCTTCATGCTGACTCTCCTAATGATTTGCGCCTAAAAATCAAACTCAGCAGTAAGAATGGCACCGCCAATCTGGATGAAGGTGCGGATAACTTATCATTAGATATCAGTTAAGCATGGCTTTTGAGCGTTGTTATTCGTTTTTGCCATAAAAACTTATAAGAAAGCCCTCATATTATTATGAGGGCTTTCTTATTTTATATATGGCGATAATGTACTAAAAACGATATCAAATATAGAGCATGCTCACCAATTAAAAAATTACTTGATGCTATCCCGACACTCTTGGTCATTACAAATACCGTATAGCACCAATGAATGACCTGATAACTTAAATCCGTGCTTTTCTGCGACTTTAAGTTGCTCTTCTTCGATGACTTCGTTATGAAACTCTATAATCTTGCCACAAACATCACAAACCAGATGGTCATGATGCCCTTCTTGGGTAATCTCAAACACCGATAAATTATTTTCGAAGTTATGACGCTCGACGATACCAGCTTGCTCAAATTGCGTCAGTACTCGGTAGACAGTCGCTAAACCCACATCCTCACCTTGCTCTATCAGTGCCTTATAAACCTCCTCAGCACTCATATGATGCAACTCTGCACTCTCTAGTAGCTCTAAAATCTTGATGCGAGGTAACGTGACTTTTAATCCCGCTTTACGTAAATCTTGATTGGTAAAAGAAGCCATAATATCCCTTCTGACTGTGACAGTCTTAGCAAATAAAGAACCAAAAATATGAGATAAATAATCGTTAACGATTATTTTTTATAGTATATGAAACATTTTAATAACAGCAGACTGGCTGATTTGACCTCATGTCCAAGCCTGTTATTCTCTATAATAATCCTAACGCAAGTCTATGAATTTAAAATATAAATAATAAAATGACTCAGGTAGCATTTGGTAAATAATGTCGTAAGTGGTAGGAAATTGCAAGTAAATGACGTATCATTTGTCCAAGATTGTCAGCCAGACTCGCATTAACAACCTCTGGCTGCGCCTAATTCATTTCTTATGAGTCATCTTACCATGATAAAGACATTAACTTTTCGTCCGTTAAGCCCTACAAGCGTATTACGCAAGATTGTCATAACCAGTATGCTTAGCGCTACTGTCGCTGTGTCTGGCTGCTCATTATTGAGTGTTTATAAGATTGATTTGCCACAAGGCACTGCCATCACTCAAGCACAAGCGCAAAAACTGCAAGTGGGTATGAATCAAAACCAAGTCCTTTATATCCTTGGTAGCCCAGCTATTAGAGACACCTTAGAACCTAAGCGTTGGGATTATATTTACGATTACAAAGCAGGGACAGAAGGTAGCCGCAAGGGTATTGCTGATGTCAAAAATGCCAGTCAGCACTTAATTATCTACTTTGATAATAATGGTTTGGTCAATCGTATTGAAGGTATCGAAAGCCTGCCTGCCTCATAATCAAGAACGGCAACTGGCTTTGATGATAGATGGCGCAACATCGCTTAAACTCGAGATTTATTTTTGCGCTGAGACATGGGATCAGCGCTTAAGCTGCGATATACTTCGATACGATCAAAAGGCTGCAAGCGATAGCTGAGCGGCTGTTTTTGTGCATAGATACCCACATGCCAACGCTTCGCCGTTGGCGTGGTAATATCTGCCACTTGCTCACACCAACGTGCTAACGCTGGAAATTTCACCAACCACCCTGCCTGCCTCAATGCCTCATACAAACTTGTTTCATCATTAACTTGTAGGGTTAAATAATGCTGACATTTTGCATCTTCAGCGTATGCCAAATAAACAGTCATTAGCATGGTCTGCTCAGATGACGGCGCACAATTATTATCAGATTGAACGCCATTAGCAGTTAACTCAACCACTGCATCACCCAACCTATCAATGCCAATAACAGTGCTAGTGGCACAATCAAACGAATCGCTATTCGCCATAAGTTATAAAACGCTTCATTGCCAAAATTTAATGACTTACGCAGATGACTAATTTTCATCTGCCAACCCGCAAAGATAGACAGCAACAATACCGCTATGCTGCTAATAATCACTAAAAGTCCGACCAGCCAAACAGTTGGTATGATAACGACTAACAAAAGCGCCAAGACAAAGGTTAATACCAAACTGACCAGCAATCCAAACTTGTGCGCTAATTGCTGGGTACTATAATGCAGCAAATAGCTGGCGACAAATAACACCCCTATCCAATACGATAGCTGTCCAATCGGTGGCAATGCCATGCCACTAATAGATAACGCCACAACCCCAACGATCAATTGCAATATCCAAATCGGGAGTACCAACTTGGTTGCCCGATACTCACTCGTCGCACGGCTGCGAGCAGGTTTTTGCGCATTGATATTATCCGTGTCTACTGCTGTTGCCACTTGGTTCGTTACCAAGTTTTGACCAAACCAGTATAAACCTGTGCCTGCACCCACACTAACCAACGCTAACGCGACTGCACGCGCCCATTCATTTAAGCTGATATCAGTCATCGCAAAGTCAATATTGGGTAGGCCATTTGCCACGCCGAGCAACAAGCCTATCACCATTAATCCCAGGCCAATCGGTAATGGCGCAACGCCCAATAAACTGAGTAACACAGCAATGACCATCAGGCCAGCAGCGATCGCAAAATCTGGTATAGCAGGAGCGCTATTAAGCTCCGTCAATGCCGCCAAAATACCTGTGCTCGCGCCTGAGATCACTAACGCCGCAATCAGAATAGAGACCAGCGCGGCGAGCCAACCAAAACTACGCCATATTGGGCTGGCATCTGCTTCGCGAGTAAGCTTTTGCATCCCTGCTAATGGCGCATCGACACTACGATAGGCTAAGGCAATTTCCGCATAAACGACGGGCAAGGATACCAATACCATAGCCAATAGCCAGAGTAACCAAAAGTCAATCTCACCAATGGATGCTGGTGCAAACCAACGAAACAGCAGTAGCGGTAGCAGTGCCGCGATAAAATAAGAAGCATAACGGATCATCATAATCTAAATCCAAACGATCTAATACCTTTCACAAAAATGAGAATAGCTAGGAAAACGAGTGTCCGTACTACGCATTGTAGACGAAACAAGTTTGACACCGCCAATCATACTCTGTGGGTTTGGTATAAAGTGAATAACGATAATTTATCATGATACAGAGCAACGATAGGCCTCTGTAAGCAGTTTTATTTTATATAGTCGATTCCATTTAAAAGAAGCACAAGGTAACCAGAAGCAAATATATATTCAATACTTCAAGAGAGGTTAATGCAGCGACTCTTTTATAATGGAATAACTATAAGGTCTCTATAATATAAGGGATGAACAGTTATAAAAAAACCCCGAAATCGGGGTTTAATAATGAAACAATGGCGGATATATGGTCAAGTGCTTATTAATTTCAGCGAGGTAACGTGCATTAGGCACTCGTAGCTGATACCAATCAATTAGTGAACAGCACTGATATAATCTGACAAGATACGAATATCACGATCCGATAGTTTCGATGCGACTGTCTGCATCATGCCCATATCGCCTTCTTTCGCAGCATCATTGACACGTTTTTGCTCATCACTGTCAACATCATCAACACGGCCAGCCGCACGGAAGAGTTTTAGCTGAGTGGAGATGTACTGTGCATGCTGACCACCTAAGCGTGGAAATGCCGCCCAAGTATTACCAGCAGCGTCTGGACCATGACAGCCTGCACAACCGATGACACCGCGTGACTTGTCACCGCCTAAGAATAGCTTAGTGGCTTCTTGGTTGGTCGCAGGATTACCAAATCCAACACCCCAAGGCGCTTGGCTAGCATAATAACCAGCCACGTTGGCTAAATCTTGCTGCGATAAATTTGCAATTTGTGATTGCATAATACCGTTCTTGCGATAACCTGCTTTAAAGTTGACCAACTGTTTGTAAAGGTATTTTACGTTTTGGCCACCCAAGTTAGGCTGCGCAGGGACAACACTCACACCATCAACACCATGACAAGCAGCACAAACCGTTTCTGCAATTTGCTTACCGGCATCGACGTCGTACTCAGGAACAATAATAGCAGCTTGTACGCTGAAACTTGCAACGCATAAGCTGGCAGCAGCGATTAACTTTTTCATTGATACAAATCCTACTAGCTCGGCGTAAGCATTATTTAGAGTGATTGCACTGATAAGATACCTCATATAAACCACCCTACTATTGATTAGGTAGGTATATGTTTTAAGGTCTTGGCCACAAGCAGTCTGAAAGTACTTACTAACATCAGGGTTTATTTTCGATTATTATAGCAAGACTTTGTAGCATTTGCCTACTTAATCGTCACATCCATCAGTTTTTCTAACACATAGACAAGTATGCCAACAAAAAACAAAAAGCGCTTACAGGCTAAAAAACCCAGCGCTTTTTTAAGTTGTTTTATAGTGTGTCGTATTGTGTTGCTTTATCGGTCAGCGTCTCACTTACTCATGTACTCAATCAACTTACGATAATCATCATCGCTACAACTGTTACAAAGACCACCAGCAGGCATCTGCGTCATACCACTTTTGACGGAATTGATAAGTGTCGGCATGCTTTTTTGTTTGATAAGCTGTTGCCATTTGGCACTATCACCTTTTTTGATGGCGTTCAGCGCCCCACTATCGTGACAGGCAGCACATGAGTTATCATAGGTGGCTGCAATATCAGCAGCATTAGCGCTAGTCATGATAGCACTACTGAGCAGTAATACCGCTCCGCTACCTACTAAAACTCGATAGGTCTGGCTAAAAAATGCATTGATTGAAACCATAGAACACCTCCTTTTGATGCTTCTCTCGTTTAATCAATCTTGCTATTAAACGTCGTTCGTTCAGTATATCTTATTAAACATTGTAACAATGTATGTCGTATAAATATAGATAAATATAGTTTGGCTTTGGTAACGTATGAACAAAAGCGGCAACTTGCTCTAATGAGCGCTTATTTTAATGGTATTCTGTCATTTATGTGATGCTAATCATAGTTATTTCAATAAGTAAGATAAGTAATAGTATAGAATAGTCGGTAACTTGAAATGACTGTGTTTATGACCAATAAACATTGAAAGTTATGATGAATAACTTCGTAACGATTTTTTGTCTAATGCACTGTCTTCTCGACAACCAGTTGATTAAAATTTTATAACCGTATCCAATTTCTTAAAGATTAATGAGCCATTTATGAGTACCCCGTTTACTGATGTCGCCGCCGAACATGCATTGTTCAACACTAAATCTCGTCAAAAAATTCAGCAAACTGAGTTTATGATGTCAGCGCCTACTTTTCGTCTCTGCCCACCCGATATGGGCTTAGAAGTTGCCTTTGCAGGACGCTCAAACGCAGGTAAATCCTCTGCTATTAATGCCTTAACCAATCAGCGCCAACTGGCACGCTCATCTAAAACGCCTGGTCGCACGCAGATGATTAACTTTTTTAGTATTGGTGATGCTGATAGGCGTTTGGTGGATTTGCCAGGTTATGGCTACGCAGCCGTACCGCTTGAGATGAAAAAAGAATGGCAGGTTGAGCTAGAAGAATACTTGGTGGCGCGCTCAAGCCTTGCAGGTTTGGTGCTCATGACTGATATTCGTCATCCATTGAAGTTCTTTGACGAGCAAATGCTACGTTGGGCAAATGATGGTGAACTGCCGGTGCATATCTTATTAACCAAAGCAGATAAGCTAAAGTATGGCGCATCTAAAAATGCGTTACTTAATACTCGTAAAAGACTAAAAGAACTGGGATTGAACTGTAGCATTCAGCTATTTTCAGCACTAAGAAAAGAAGGTCTTGATGAGCTGGCTGGTGTCATGGGCAACTGGTATGAGTATCAGCTCGATGCAGACAAAATCATTGAATCCTCTTTTGCGTTACTAGAAGGCGCTGAGTTGGAAGAAGCGATCGAAAAAGATAACATCGAAAAAGACGCTATTGAAAAGGAAAGTACTCAGAAGGATAGCACTCAATAAGGATAGTGCTCAATAAGGATAGTGCTCAAAAATAAAACAAATAAATATCATCGTCTCCAAGTAAAAAGGGTTTATCATTATTATCGATAAGCCCTTTTTTTATTATCATTTTTTAGCATTCAAAAAGTTTTTTATTGAAGCACCTTTATTTAAGTGCTTTTAGTTAAGCACATAGAAGCTCAGCCAACGCTTGTGGCGTGTCAACCTGATAAGTGGGTTGCTGTGCGGCGAGCTCTGTAGGTGATGCTGTACCATAATTCACCGCAATACTGGTCATGCCCAGTCTCGTTGCCATTTGGATATCGTAGATACTGTCACCGATGAAAACAGCATTGGCGATTTGCTGCTGCGTATAATCCAAAATATCGGTCAACATCTGCGGGTCAGGTTTTGAGCCTGCCTCATCGGCACAGCGGGTCATCACAAAATAATGGTGGCTCTCTGAAGCATCTAATACGCGGTCTAAGCCCTTTCGCTTTTTACCAGTTGCAACCGCGAGACTTTTACCTTGGGCTTGTAGGGTCTGCAACATCCCTTCTATCGGCGCAAAAAGCGGTGTACTGTGGCTGTTGGCAATATAGTGGTCTGCATAGTTTTGCTGAATCGCAAGCTTTTGCGTGTCATTGGCTTGCGGATACAAAATCTCAATGCCATTCATTAAGCTCAGCCCAATGATGTCTTGTACAGCTTTATCGGTGGTCTGGAACCCATGCGCCTCTCCTGCCACATGCATTGACTCAACGATTAATCCAATGGAATCCATCAGCGTCCCATCCCAATCAAAAATAATCAGCGTCTTATCCGCTAAACGATGGCTGGCTGATAACTGAGTTCCTTTGGAAGCGCTAGAGATACTAGCGACAGATTGATTGCTCATAAATAGACCTTAACGAATATCAATAATAAATGGTAGATACGAAAACGTCACGGCGACTTATTAAGAAAAATAAGCGTTCGTGACGTTTAAAGTTAATGCTTAAAAATTTTATTTGGCGACTTATTCAGGCAATTTAATTTGCTCTGGCAACCAATCTGCCATGTCATCTGGTAGCGGTGCAGTAATAGTTTCATAGCCTGGAATGTCTAAACGCCACGCATGCAGACACAGGCGATGGACGCCTGATTTATCATGCACATTATATTTATCATCACCCAAGATAGCGTGACCAATATGAGCCAAATGCACACGGATTTGATGAGTGCGACCGGTCAGTGGTTTGGCTTCAATTAAACTAACTGGCTGATCAGCAATCATAAAACGACCATGAACGACGATATCCGTATGGCTTTCTTTAGATTGTGGGTCTTGCGCATCTACTTTGACGCGGCGTTCACCACTAGCAACTGTATAGCGTAGCAATGATGCATCAATGCGTTGCTCATTTAATGCTGGCTGACCTTTAGCGATACATAAGTAATGCTTTTGGATGGTTTTATCGACGAGATGCTGTTGCAACGCTTTTAACGCTGAGCGTTTTTTAGAAATCATCAATAGACCTGAGGTGTCTTTATCAATGCGATGTATCAGCTCTAGGTATTTTTTACCTGTCACTTCACGCATGGCTTCGATAACACCAAAGTCCAAACCACTCCCACCGTGAACGGCGATGCCAGAAGGCTTATTCAGTACTAACATTCCTTCGTCTTCATATACTACGCGCGCTAACAAGCTTTTAGCAAACTCGGCACTGATAATTGGTTTTTCGCGGGTAGCAAGTACCACTGGCGCGATACGTACCACGTCTTCACGCTGTACTCTGTCGTGCGCTTTGCAGCGTTTATTATTGACCCGAATCTCATCTGAGCGAATCATTTTATAGATATGCGGTTTTGGCAGACCTTTTAAACGGTTCAGTAAGAAATTATCCAAGCGCTGATCGTGTTGATGGCGGGTTACTTCAAGATAGTTTACCTTACCAAAGTTGCTGATTTCATCATCAGCGCTTTGCGGGCGTGTTTTACTATTAAAAATAGCAGGGGCTTCATGGGTAGGTGCGTCGTCAGTCATTTTTGGCTTCGTCATTTTTAGTTAGGTATTTACAGAAAGATTTGCTATAGTTTAGCATGTTGAGCGACAATTAAGCAGAGACTGCAGCAATAATCGTTGTTGTTGTTCTAAATAGCGCATTACCATATAGCGCATTACCATTTTTACGAACTTTTAATGAAAAGGTATTAGCGGTATACCCTGCAAACATTGTATGTTTAATCGGATTTTAGGGCGCAGTATCTGTTTAGAAATATCACTTGTAGATATTTATAGATATGTCCCCATAAATTGTAAAATGAAAGTATCGTACTGACTTTACTCAGTACCATAGAATAAATAGTGACACTAAATACCTTTGTGTTCATAAATTCAGCGTTGATAAGTTTGGCTAAGCGCCTGTTTATTGACCGATAATGACACTACATTGACTCACAACCTGCATGACAACGACTTTATTTGATAATTATTCATGATTTAATGACTGGTTATCTGGCGGTCCTTTAGGCAAGTGTAGTTGAGCAAGTATGGGTTGTTTAGCATTAGGATCGAGAAGTATATCGATAGCTGCCTACGTATTGGTGGTCAAACAGATAACGATAAAAAAGATATGAATACAGCACCACACCGATAGTTTGGTCATTTATTCTGTTTGCCAAGTACGCCCCGCTGATCACCGGAGCCGCGACACCTAACCGTAAAACACCCAAGATATTATTGACGTTATACCAGAAAGAACGATAAATAAAGAGTGACCAATTGCTTTACCTAAACAAATAATTGCTGAATATCACCATTTCATATAATGGTATTTATAACAGCGATATTATTGCTAGACTTTGATGGATGGATTGCAGCAGCATAACGCCTTTTGAATATCAGTATATTGAATCTCGTCATTGCCCGTCGCCTGCTCTTACAAAGTAAGCTGGCATGACTACCAATAAAGCTTGCTGATAGTAAAACTGAATCGCATGCTGACGCATTAATATTTGTACCAAACCTATCAATAATAGGATATAAATAGATAGCCTTACACCCTATAAATTTTATATTTACGTTAGTTTTGCTAACACACTTTAGGTAAAAAACAAGCCATTGACAAAGCCCAAGTGCTTTATTAACCCATGATTTACGTTCTATCGTTGATTAACATCTGCCCATGCTAATTTAAATATTAGCCATACTTGCCATTGCGCTCTAAAGCCCGTCTCGTCGTTGTTATGCGTACTCATAGGATACAAATATGAAACGCATTTTGATCAACGCTACTCAAAACGAAGAAATTCGTGTCGCCTTATGTAAAGGCAACCATCTTTACGATTTCGATCTTGAAAACCGTACTCGTGAACAAAAAAAATCCAATATATATAAAGGTCATGTGACCCGTGTCGAGCCATCGCTTGAAGCGGTGTTTGTCGAATATGGCTCACAGCGCCAAGGTTTTTTACCCATTCGTGAAATCTCTGCTGAATACTTAAGCGGTAATCCACGTGACGAAAACATCAAAAAGCTGATCAAAGAAGGCGATGAATTAATCGTCCAAGTCGAAAAAGAGGAGCGCGGTAACAAAGGCGCTGCCCTATCGACGTATGTCTCATTAGCTGGTCGTTATCTGGTATTGATGCCAAATAACCCTCGTGGCGGCGGTATCTCACGTCAAATTTCAGGCAAACTTCGTGAAGACATGAAGCGTATGCTAAGCAATCTTGATTTGCCAAAAGGTATGAGTGTCATCATTCGTACTGCGGGTATTGGTAAAACTCAAGAGGACTTACAGCACGATTTAAACCACCTTCTCAATATCTGGCAAGCCATTCAAGAACAAAATCAAAAATACCCGTCGCCGCGCTTGGTACATCAAGAAGCAGGCGTCGTAACCCGTGCTGTCCGTGATTATCTACGTGATGATATCGCTGAGATTTGGATTGATAATGAAAACGCTTATATTGAAGCGGCAGGTTTTATCGATGCAGTGATGCCAAAACAAGCAGAAAAGCTACGCAAATATACCGATTATGAGCCGATGTTTTCGCGCTTTAATATCGAAAAGCAAATCGAAACTGCCTATCAGCGTGAAGTGCGTTTGCCATCAGGCGGCTCAATCGTTATTGATCAAACTGAAGCACTAGTCTCTATCGATATCAACTCAGCCAAGTCGACCAAAGGTTCAGACGTTGCTGAGACTGCCTATCATACTAACCTTGAAGCAGCCGATGAGATTGCCCGTCAGCTACGTTTGCGTGATATGGGTGGTTTGATTGTCATTGATTTTATTGATATGAATGACAATAAGCATCAAAAAGAAGTCGAAAAACGTCTGATTGATGCCACCAAATATGACCGTGCACGTGTGCAATTTGGTGATATTTCTAAGTTTGGTTTGATGGAAATGAGCCGTCAGCGTCTGCGTCCATCGCTAGAAGAGTCAACTGGTTATATCTGCCCACGCTGCCATGGTAACGGCATGATTCGTGACTTGCGCTCATTGTCACTATCAATTATGCGTCAGATTGAACAAATCGCGCTAAAAGAACGTCAAGGCGAAGTACAAGCAGAAGTTCCAACAGATATCGCCGCCTTCTTATTAAACGAAAAACGTGATGCCTTAGTTTATCTTGAGCAAGACAGTGGCACGCGTATCACGATTTTGCCACACGCGCATTTAGAGTCGCCTAACTTTAAACTACACTTTAACCGTGATGGCTTTGCGCCTTCAAGCTATGAGCGTATTACGGATACAGCCCAAGAACATAGCGATTTGGGTTATGAAGTTGACTGGCAAACGGCTGAAAAAGAGCGTCCAGAGCAACAGCCAACGCGCCAGCCACGTCAGGTAGCGAGCAATGATACTGCTAGCCAATCAAACAAACCGACCAGTACAGCTGAGCATAGTAAACACAGTAACGACCATCGTAACAATAAGAATACGACCAACGTTTCATCGGCGCGCGCGCCACAAGCAAACAACAACCAGAGTGTGGCAGCCCCTGCCCCTGTTGCTCCAGTAGCAGCAACTACAGCTCCTGCACATGTTGAGACAGCAGCTCAGCCACAAGCAGTGGCGTGGTTATCAAACCTATTTGCGCAAGCACCACAAGCCTCAACGACGCCTAGCGTCAGTAGTCGTGATGCAGCGGAAGCCATTGAAGCACTAGTAAATAATGGCGCACAAAGCTTAGGCTCATTTGGACAAGTGGATAGCAGTGCCCTGAGTAATTCATCAACGGGTGCATCGAACAATGTACCAGCAAATCAGCAGAACAGTCAGAAAAATGACGAACAACCGTCCGACAACAACGCCAATCGTCAACAAGCGCGTCGTAGCTCAGACAGCGACACCGATGATGATAGCAGTAATGAAGATAGAAGAAGACGTAAGCCACGTAAATCTAGATCATCTAAACCTCGTCAAAGAAAAGATCAGGCAGAAGAGTCGAGCAATGAAGTAAGCGGCGATACCGAGAACAACACCTCAAATAATGCGGCAAATAACGCTGATGACAAGCAGGCTGACAATCGAAACAAACGTCAGCAGGAGACCAGACGCACGAATGAGCGTAACCGCAACAATCGTCAAGACAATAACCAGCAAAACAGTAATCGTCAAGACAGTAGCCACCATGCAAACGAGCGCAATGATGATGCTGATAAAGACAGTAATACGGCAGATGAGCAAACTCGTGCGAAGCGTAAATCGCATAGTCAACGCGGTTCACGTGGCAAGTTAGAGCGCGGCGAGACACTAACAGCTGAAAATATTAAGCAACCCAATCAGCAAGCGACGACAGGTGCAAACGGCCGAAAAAATCACTCTAACACGCGTCGAAATCAAGATCCTAATGAAGTCGTGCTACAGGTCAATGAAGCACCTGTTGAGCTGAAATCGCCAGAAGTCGTACACTTGTCTCTAGATGACAGTAAGTCTACACAGACAAAACCTCAATCTACTGAAAAGCAAAAATCAGCGAATGATGTTAATAAAGAAAGCAGTAAAAAAGAAGCTAATACACAGCAAAGTGATAATCAGCAGAGCAATGACAAAAAAATTGCTCCTGAAACAGCTGCTGTGAAGGGTAACGACGAAGGCACTGTAGCAACACATGATGTTAATGTTGATGATGTTAACGTTAGCACCACTGAGGACAAGGGACAAAATAATGCCCCGAAAACAGACAGTAACACTACTGACAAAAAACCTGCTGTAGATGAGCAACCAACATCTAACAGCGTTACCAAAGACCAAACTGACCATTCAAAATCTGTGGATACTAACGTGGACAGCGTAGCAATAACGCCAAAACAGCCCGAATCAGAATCGACAGAAAAAGCGAATAGTGACACTGTTGACGCTACCGACAGTGACGCCGATGTTAGCAATACCAATGACAGTCATAGCGCAAGTGGTCATAGCGCAAATGATAAGAACAACTCAGCACTGGCACTAACGCACGAAGCATTATTTGCCAAGCGCTACGTGACTGCTGAGAAGTTTGGTCAGGCTAGTAATGATCCACGTGTGGTTCGTAGTCAGCAAGCGCAAGTAACTCAACAACCATCAGTAGCTGAGCCTGTAGTGGTAAGCCCATCGACTATTCGTGGCACCGTTGGTGATTTTGTTCGTAAAGCATTAACAGATGCAGAAAGTCGTTTGAAAAATGACGGTGTCATTAGTTGCTTTATTGCTGCTATCGATGCACATACGCAGCAAGCAAAATCAGCTAACAAATCAGCCAACATTGGAACGAGCGTCACACCGACTGCTGATACTAACGTTGAGGACAGCAATTTCGACTTTAGCAACTATGGCTATCAGCCATTGGCGGCAGATTACCTGACGCGCTTTGAAACGATGACACAAGCGGTCAGTCAGTTTGCGGCAACGCAAGGTAAAACAGACGTCGAACCACGCGCCATTGGTAAGCGTGCTGGCAACGATCCACGTGGTCAACATCCTAGTTATCAGGAGCCCGCAGTGTTGAGTCTACCGACCGAACAAGTGGCTTATACTGAGCAAGCGGTTATTGAACATGATGATAACAATGCGGATGCTCATGATATTGAGGCAAATGCTTTAGCAAATCAAGCTCAGGCTGATAATATCAGTGCTCATAGCGAGCAGTTGTTAGAAGTGGATCAGGCGCTAGTAGAAGCAACTAACGAGCCGTCGAATGAAGGCACTGTTATAGCTGAGCACGTAGCAGCTGAAAAGATTGACGGGGCACATGACGATAGCGAAGCTGCTGACATTGAAGAGGCTAATACTCAAGAAGCTGACGTTGAAAAAATTAAGCCAGCAGATGAGCCTAAGGTAGAGCAACCTATCAATACCAAAGAAGCGGGCAAAGACGACAGTCAGGCTGCTAAGTCAAAAACCACGATTGCCAGTTATAAAAACATGATTGAGAATGTGGCTGAACAACTGCTGCCACAGACTGGTATGTTTAATTTGACCACACCAAAAGTACCAAAGGCACGTAGCCGTAAGCCTAAAACGGAGCATAAAAAGCCCACGCAAGCTGAAAAGCTAGAGGCTGATGACTCAGATAGCGAAAGCTAATCGTATAACTCCCAACGCAAAAGCCCCAAAGTTGTCAGCAACTTTGGGGCTTTTTTACGAAATAAAGTCACAATCAATATAAAGCTAAAGCACAGGTAACTGACTTAGTGTGCAGATGACGCTGTGTCGTCCTTTCCACGAATTTTACTAATAACTGTGAAGATAGCCACAACCGCAGCGCCAATGATAAAACCAATGACGCCATTTAATATCGTTGTCGTTAAGCTTTCAAAGATACCCGTTAAATCAGCGATATCCTCTACTCCATGATGTAAAAAGCCGATACCGTGTACCAAGATACCACCGCCTACTAAAAACATCGCCAACGTGCCAGCGATAGATAGAAACTTCATCAGTTTGGGTGCCGCTGCAAACATTAACTTGCCCAATTTTTGCTTGAACGCCCCTTCTTGTTCCATTAAATGCAGACCTGCATCGTCTATCTTCACGATACCAGCAACCAAGCCATAAATACCAATCGTAATACCGATGGCTAAAATAGACAGCACCAAGCTTCGTTCTAATAAAGTGGCGCTTGCCGTTGATCCCAAGGCAATCACGATAATCTCAGCTGACAGAATAAAATCCGTACGTACTGCACCTTTGATCTTTTCCTTTTCAAAAGCGACCAAATCTATAGTCTCATCAGCATTGGCTTGCCGACGAGCATTTTGCTCCTCATCATGCGGCAAAGCATGTGGCCAAAATCGATGAATGACTTTTTCAGCGCCTTCGTAAACCAAAAACAAACCACCACACATTAGTAAAAAAGTGACCAGCGGTGGATAAACAGCACTAATCAAGAGTGCCGCTGGTACTAGAATAAGCTTATTAATAAATGAGCCTTTGGCGACCGCCCAGACCACTGGTAGCTCACGATTGGCTTTGACACCCGTGACCTGTTCTGCGTTGAGCGCCAAATCATCGCCCAATACACCGGCGGTTTTTTTAGCAGCGACTTTGGTCATGACGGAAACATCATCCAATATCACACTGATATCATCAAGTAGGGTTAATAAACTGGCACCTGCCATGTGTGCTCCTTAGCAAAAATTTATTGAAATAAAGGGTTAAAAATAACTGATACCAATAGTTTTATATGAATTTTTATAAAAACACTGTTATTAGCCGTAGACTACAAGGGCAAGCGTTGATATTAAATAGTACAAATGTATCTTATTTTTTTGAATTGACGTTTATTTCTACTACTATTATCACCGCCCTCACCTCCCTATACCACCTCATAGCCTGTGGCTGTTATTTGCCATAAATATGTTAATATAGGCGACATGATTACTTACCTTTTATAATTATTAAATTGTAAAAAAACCTTTTAATTTTAAACCTTTAAGACAATATCGATACGTATTGCTTTATATAGAAATTTATTATCATTTTTCTTAAAACGACCTCACGATTAGGCACGATGCCTACAGGACACCTATATATGTCATCCCCGATTGCAAAAAACATCTTTGCTCATAACCGCTTTTCTCGAAATAATTTATCTCGCTTTATGATGAGTGCACTGCTTGTTGTGGTTGCTGCGGGCTGCTCAAACAATGCAGCAGATGCGACCAGCAACACCAGTATCGTCAATAATACCGATGCTAAAACCAGTACAAGTAACGTATCTGCTGATAGCGATGCTGCCGTGGTAAAGGCGTTGCAGGCGAATTTAAATACGTCTGGTATTGAAGAAAATATCATTTCAGCCGTACCAACAGATATGGATGGTATTTATTGGGTTACAGCGGAAGGACTGCCTTCTTTCTTTACTGATAAGTCTGGCAAACACATTATCCAAGGTCAGATTATTGCTGTTGGCGAGGCTCTGCCTGTCGATATCAGTGCGGCATTGGTTGCTAGTACCGCACAAGAAGCCCTAAAAGCCGTCGATAAAAAAGACATGGTGATTTATCCAGCAATAGGCGAAACGAAGTCAGTGGTCTATGCCTTTACCGATGCAGACTGTGGTTATTGTCGTAAATTGCATGAAGAGATGGATGATATCAATGCACGTGGTATCGAAGTACGTTATTTGGCATGGCCGCGCAGTCAGGAATCAGTGCCAAAAATGGAAGCCATTTGGTGTAGTCAAGATCGTAAGGCGGCCATGAATCAAGGAAAAATGGGCGCTGATGTACAAGCGCCTAGCTGTGCCAGCCCTGTACAAGAACACATGGCACTGGGTGCAAAACTTGGTGTGCGTGGTACTCCCGCTATCTTTACAGAATCTGGTCAGCAAGTAGGTGGCTATCTACCTGCGGCGGAGTTGGCTCAAGCTGTCGGTGCTAGCTAAAATCTGTTATTGTTTCAGGTATTTGTGATACCTATGACGATGGCGACATTGTGTAGACGTCACAACTGCTTGTCGGTATGATACGATAAAGCGCTATGAAAAATCAGCAGCATACTTTTTATTTGAGTATTTTTTATTCAACTGTAATGAGAAATCGATAAAGCTGCGACTGTCAAAATGCACGCAAATACTACAGCTAGTAGCGCATGTGCATTTGACTCTGTGACAGCGTTATCATTGGTTCATTATATTTAACCTCTTGAGGATACTGTGAGTAATTCCATCAAACTAGCGATACTTGGTCTGGGCACCGTCGGAACGGGCGTGATCAATCTAATCAATGACAACTTAAATGAGCTAAAACGCCGTAGCGGACGCGACATTATCATTACCGAAGTTGGTACGCGCCGTCATCGTGATGATATTAATCCCAATATTATGCAAAACAGTGACTTGATGGCAACTGCTGCAAGCGACAATGTCGATATCGTCGTCGAGGTGATTGGCGGTACGACCCTTGCCAAAGACGTAATTATGCACGCCATTAAAAACGGTAAGCATGTGGTGACTGCAAATAAGGCGCTATTGGCAGAACATGGCAACGAAATCTTTGCCTTTGCTGAAGAGCATAACGTCCATGTCGCTTATGAAGCAGCAGTCGCAGGCGGTATCCCCATTATCAAAGTCATGCGTGAAGCGCTCGCTGCCAATAAAATCGATTGGCTAGCAGGTATCATCAACGGTACTGGCAACTTTATCATGACCGAAATGCGTGACAAAGGTCGCCCGTTTGCAGACGTGTTGAGCGAAGCACAAGAATTGGGTTATGCAGAAGCAGACCCGACTTTTGATGTCGAAGGTATTGATGCGGCTCATAAACTGGCATTACTCGCCTCTATCGCCTTTGGTATTCCGCTGCAATTTGACAAGGTCTACTGTGAAGGCATCACTGGTATCACCTTACAAGACGTCAACTATGCGGAAGAGCTTGGCTACCGTATCAAGCATTTGGGCTTTGCCGTACGCCGTGATGGTCAAGGTAATGATGAGGCTTCTGGTATCGAACTACGCGTGCACCCAACGCTCATTCCGCAGGATGCGTTACTCGCCAACGTCAATGGCGTAAAAAACGCCGTACTGGTCAACTCTCATCCGCTTGGACAGACGCTATATTGCGGTGATGGTGCTGGTGCTGGCGCAACCGCTTCTGCGGTAATGGCCGATGTGATGGATTTGGTGCGTGTTCTAGGTAGCAAAGACAGTAACGATGAAAGCAACAGTAATCAAAACAACCACGGTCACCATGTGCCGCATTTAGCATTTATCCCTGAGCAGCTATCAGACACGCCCATATTGCGCGCTGAGCAGATGATTACCGGTTATTATCTGCGCGTACATGCTTATGATAGCCCTGGTGTGTTGGCAGATATTACTCGCATTCTAAGCGATGCTGGTATCAATATCGATGCGATTTTACAAAAACCTGCGCACAAAGTTGGTCAAGTTCCGGTTATTATTTTGACGTTGCCCGTGGTCGAAAGTCAGATGAATCTAGCCATCGAAAAAATTGAAAAATTAGAGACCATTACTGATAAAGTAGTACGCATTCGCTTAGATGAGCTAGCATAAAGCCTGCAGTTATTGAGCCTAAAAGATGCTATCTAGTCCGCGTTTGGTTTTAATTAAAACAAACTCATTTAAAATACGTAAAAAGGAATAATAACGATGTCAAATGATGCAATTGTAATTTTAAACGGCGCACGTACTCCAATGGGCGGCTTCCAAGGCGCACTAAAAGACATGAGCGCAACGGAACTTGGTGGTGCTGCTATTAAAGCCGCTGTCGAACGCTCAGGTGTGGCGGTCGATAGTATTGACGAAGTCATTATGGGCTGTATCTTGACCGCAGGCTTGGGTCAAGGCCCTGCGCGTCAAGCGATGCGTAATGCAGGTTTATCTGATTCAACTGGCGCTGTCACTATTAACAAGCTTTGTGGTTCAGGGCTAAAAGCAGTCATGCAAGCACATGACGGCATCAAAGCAGGTAGTTTCAATGTGGCAGTCGCTGGTGGCATGGAATCAATGACCAATGCGCCATACATTATGCCAGGGTCACGTGGTGGCTACCGTATGGGACATAAAGAAGTCAAAGATCACATGTTCTTAGATGGTTTAGAAGATGCTGAAACTGGCAAACTGATGGGTATGTTCGCACAGGAAATGGCTGATGAAAAAGGCTATACCCGTGAGCAAATGGATGCGTTTGCTATAGAATCGCTAAATCGTGCGCTCACTGCTATCAAAGACGACCACTTCAAAGATGAAATCACGCCAGTGACTTTTAAAACCCGTAAAGGCGAGCAAACCGTCGATACCGATGAGCAACCAGCGCTTGCTAATGCTGAGCGTATCCCTACTCTACGTCCAGCCTTCGCCAAAGATGGTACCATCACGGCAGCAAACGCCAGCTCAATCTCAGACGGTGCGGCAGCGGTTGTGGTCATGAAAGAATCGCAAGCAAAAGCTGAAGGCCTTGATTATCAAGCGCGTATCGTTGCAACCGCATCAAACTCTCGTCACCCAAGCGAATTTACCATTGCTCCGATTGGTGCAATTGAAAAAGTACTGGCTAGTGCTGGTTGGTCAGTCGCTGATGTTGACTTATGGGAAATCAACGAAGCGTTTGCAATGGTAACCATGGCGGCGATGGACGAGCTAAAAATTGACCATGCCAAAGTAAACGTTGAAGGTGGCGCTTGTGCACTCGGTCATCCAGTAGGCTGTTCAGGTGCTCGTATCTTGATCACGCTTATCAACTCTCTCAAGCGTACTGGCGGCAAAAAAGGCGTTGCAACACTTTGTATTGGTGGCGGTGAAGCCGTGGCTGTTGCTATTGAACTTGCTTGATACTCAAGTAGATTAATTAATCGATTGCTATGTTAAATTAGCTTCTATCATTATCGTTTATTATAAAATTTTCAACATATCAGGAACCGCATCGCTATTTGCTTTGCGGTTTTTCTGTGTCTATGACTCTTAAATAAGCTAGAAATATTGCTCTGTGTAAAGACACGTTAATCTTTGACCCCAGCTATGTTATGCCACTTACAGCGTATTACACGCAATTACTTCAAGCGCACACTTTGCTACCTTGCTCATATATCTCATCGAAAATCATGATGTTAAGATTCTTACAAGTCGATGTAGAGGCTACTCACATGGCTTGCTACACATTTTATTATAAAAATATTTTTACTAGAAATTTAACTTTTCCAAAACAACGATTGTTTTTAAAATAATTAATAATGATTAACTCATAAAAAAGGAAGACAACAATGAGCCAACTAATTCGTTTAAAAGATATCCAAGCTACTCATAAAGATTTAATCGGTGATGATTATTATGACCCAACAGGTAAAACTGCTTATGGCGTCAATGAAGAAAAAATCGGTAAAATTGAAGGTGCATTAGTAGAAGATACCACTGGTCGCATTCGTTATTTGATCGTTGATGCAGGCGGTTGGTTCAGTTCAAAAGAAGTGTTAGTACCAGCAGGTTTGGCACGTATCGTTGGTGATGACGTATTCTTTGACAGCTTGACCAAGTCTCAAGTCGATGCCATGGAAGTATATGACCATGATTATCAGTATAGCTATAAAGACCAGTATCAAAAGGATCGTCAAGCATTTGTCGCGGATACAGTTCCAGTTGCAGAGCGTATGGAGATTGCAGACCATGCCTATGACGCACCAAACACACTAGAGCTACTAGAAGAGCGCTTGACCGTCAATAAAGATCGTATCGTGGCAGGTTTGGTTAAAGTTGGTAAGCATATAGTGACCGAAGAGCGCAATGTCGATGTTGAGCTAGAAGAAGAGCATGCTAATATCCAGCGTACTAACGTAGATCGTCCAACAGATCGCCGCATCGGTGACATTGATGGCAATCAAACCATTGAAGTTGAACTAGAGGCTGAACGTGCCCGCGTTGGTAAAGACACTTATGTATCTGAAGAAGTAAACGTCGGTAAAACCACTGAACGTCATACTGAAACTATCGTTGAGACTATCCAACGTGAAGAATTGGATATCGATCGCGATGGCAACGTAGTAGACCGCGAAGGCAACATAATCGACCGTGATGGTATTACTGCAGAAGACGTACGCCGCGCTCGTGGTATGTAATACGCTAAACCGTCAGACTGTTTGGCTCTCATTAAAAAGTAAGAACGCCGAACAATACATGACCGTAATAAGCAGCTAAGTATTTTTACTTAGTGGATTAAGACCAGAGCATCCCTCTGGTCTTTTTTTGCTCATTATACTCAAAAATACTTAGGAATTAAAAATACTTAATGACATCTGATAAGGCTAACTTTGCAAAATTTGCAAAAATGGCTCTAAAATATTGTATAACGATTATTTGATAAAGATAAGGACATTATGATGACTAGCAATCACGACGACAGCATCCAGAACGATAGCTTTCTACAAGAGGCTTTACATAACAAGCAAGTAACACCAAACGCTATAACTGCCCCAATTGATACTCATAATGGCACAGTAGCTAATGACATAAGTAGTAATAACATAGATAAGAGCAATCATAATGTTGGACACTTAGAACTATTAGAAGAGCGTCCTGTCATCAACAAAGAGCGTTTAGATGTCGGTAAAGTAACGGTGACCAAGCATGCTCGTACCAAAACTATTGACGTGCCTATTGAGTTGGTAGAAGAATATATTACTATTCGCACCGAATACCACGATGCGAAAAGTCAGGACTTATTGTCAGGCAATTATGATGAAAAGGATATATTGCGCCATGTCGAGCCATCGTTAGATAGCAATGCGGTCGTTACCGTGAATGGCAAACAGATCGAAATTGGTGATGAACCGATTGAAATTGTCCTATCACGTCAAGTGGCTACTATTACTAAAGACACTTATGCTATCCAAGAAATCGATATCAATAAAACCACTCATACCCATACAGATAGTATCCAAGTAGTGCTTAAGCATGAAGAATTAGATGTGAAGGAAGAAGGGTTCTTGGCACATGAGTCTAGCGCCAATCCTCATAAATAATTTTGCTGACTCATTAAAACCAGACATAAAAAAAGCAACGTTATCGTTGCTTTTTTCTTGATTGCTTACTTATTATGAGGTTTTTTTACATTCATAAGTGCTGACATTCGCCGCATCTGTACCTGCTGTACGCATCACACCCGTCTCACGCGCTTCGTGTGCTACACGCCACTGGGTAAAGCCCTGACTGCCATCAATAGCAGTTGCTACTTCAAACACTTCTGGATTACTGGCATCATTGGTTTTATTTAATGTCACCGTACCCGTATCAGTCGCGATGACTACTTGTTTGGCATCTTCTTTATAAGTTGCATTAACTTTCAGCTCAGGTGAGCAAAGATAAGCTATTTGACTGACGCCACTATTTACCGAAGCTACGGTATCATCCTGTACTTCACTGAGCGATGCATCCGCTGTATCGACAACCACCTCATTAGGCTCAGCAGGTTCAGCGGACATCGGTACCGTTTCTTCGCTATGAGCACCATCATCTATACCCGCTTCTGTCTCTGACTGTTGTTGACAAGCACTAAGCGTCAGAACGCCAGCAAGTAAGCCAGTCAGCGCCACAGAAGTACGCAATTTTTTTAATAATTCTATAGTCATAACACTTTCCCCAATGAATATGTTAAACACTATAACGTGTCCATAAATTCACGCCTATGTTGAATTTGTAAGTAATCAATACGAAATATAGCCAACACGTTTGTGAAGAGTCAACTTTACTATCTACAAATAATATAGTCGATTCAAGATGATTTAGAGACAAAGAATACGAGCAAATACAGAAAAGCCCTTATCTACTTTAGATAAGGGCTTTTGAGACTAAGGAATATTAAAGATATATAAGCAGCAATGCTTAAGTATTTATTATCAATATTCGCTTATGAATGCTATATTTTACCATGACATTGCTTGTACTTAAGACCTGAACCACAAGGGCATGGGGCGTTACGACTGATATTCATACCAGCATATGGGTCTGCCTCATTGGCATTATTACCACTACCCACAATAGCACCTGCGACTGCACTACCAGCAAGATTGCGATTTTGCGCGGCGGATTTTTCAGCACCGCTATCCATATTATCAATATCACTATGCTCGAACTGCATTTGCATATGAGCAGCATTCTCACGCTGCTGTATTTCCAGCGCTTCTAGCTCTTCTTTGGTCGGAATATGGACACGTGATAAATCTTGAACGGTCTCAGATTTAATTGCGCCAAGCATCATTTGGAACAGCTCAAATGATTCACGCTTATATTCTTGCTCAGGGTTTTTCTGTGCATAACCACGCAGATGAATCCCTTTACGTAGCTGATCCATTTGGGTCAAATGCTCTTTCCAATGCTTGTCTAAACTTTGTAGCATAAAGTGACGCTCAAGCTGAGCAGCATCTTTTTCGCCCATCTGCTCACGGCGGCTATGATAGCGATCGATAGCTGTTTGGATGATTTTGGCACGTAAGCCTTCTTCATCTAAGCGGCGATCTTCATCGAGCCAATCATTGATCGGCATCGCAATCTTAAATTCATTTTCAAGCTCGTCTTCTAAGCCATCAACATTCCATTGATCATCGATAGAACCTGGTGGAATAAACTGGTTAATCATGGCGTTATAAACTTCTTCGTGCATAATCTCAATGGCTTCAAGTAAATCCATCTCTGCTAGCAAGTCATCACGCTGACCATAGATCACTTTACGCTGCTCATTGGCGACGTCATCATATTTCAACAGATTTTTACGCGCATCAAAATCGCGGCTTTCTACTTTACCTTGGGCATTTTCAATCGATTTTGAGACCATCTTATGCTCAATGGCTTCATCTTCTTTAAGACCCATGGCACGCATCATATTTACGACGCGGTCGCCAGCAAAGATACGCATCAAGTCATCTTCGAGCGATAAAAAGAAACGCGACATCCCAGGATCGCCCTGACGACCAGCACGACCACGTAACTGGTTATCGATACGACGTGATTCATGGCGCTCAGAACCAATGATATGCAAACCGCCAGCCGCAACCACTTGGTCATGTTTGACTTGCCATTCTGCTTTTAGGCGTGCCATTTCTTCAGGACTGACCGAATCGATATCTTCAATAAACGATTGCCAGTTACCACCAAGGATAATATCAGTACCACGACCAGCCATGTTGGTCGCGATCGTCACAGCCTTTGGACTACCTGCCTGCGCGATGATTTCGGCTTCACGTTCGTGTTGTTTGGCGTTGAGGACGTTATGCTTGACGCCTTCTTGATCGAGCAAGTAAGACAACTCTTCACTGGCTTCAATCGTCGCCGTACCAACCAATACTGGGGCACCTTTGGCTTGAATCTCTTTGATTTCGCGAATGATACCTTTGTATTTTCCTAACTTGGTTAAGAAAATCTGGTCATCCATATCGATACGAGCAATCGGCTCGTGCGTTGGAATCACGATGACATCTAAGTCATAAGTTGATTTAAATTCTGCTGCTTCGGTATCAGCGGTACCTGTCATGCCTGATAATTTTTCATACAAACGGAAGTAGTTCTGGAACGTCGTGGTCGCAAGCGTTTGGTTTTCTGCTTGAATTTCGACGTTTTCTTTGGCTTCTACCGCTTGATGCAGACCTTCTGACCAACGGCGACCCGGCATGGTACGACCGGTGTTTTCATCAACGATAACCACTTCACCATCATCGACGATATAGTGTACGTTTTTAACGAATACATGATGGGCGCGAATGGCAGCTTGTACGTGCGCCAATAATGGCAAACGGCTTGGGCTGTATAAACTTTCATTTTCACCCAACTCACCGACTTCGATTAAGAAGCGCTCAATTTTTTCATAGCCTTTTTCACTGATTTCGATTTGACGATTTTTTTCATCAATCCAGAAATCTTCTTCTTCGTTATTCTTATTGGCCTCTTCGTCTTTTGAGCGAATCAGCACCGGGATAATGGTATTAATCAGCGCATACATACGTGAAGAGTCTTCGGCTTGACCTGAGATAATCAGCGGCGTACGAGCCTCATCGATTAAAATAGAGTCAATTTCATCGATAATACAGAAGTTTAATGGACGCTGCTTTTTCTCTTTTAAACTAAAGACCATGTTATCGCGCAGATAATCAAAGCCGTATTCGTTATTGGTACCGTAAGTGATATCCGCTTGATAAGCGTCGATTTTTTCTTGCGGTGGTTGCTGTGAATAAATGACTCCGACGGTCATGCCCAAAAAGCCAAATAATGGACGGTTCAATTCAGCATCACGTGCCGCCAAATAATCGTTGACCGTAACCAGATGGACACCTTTACCACTGATAGCATTGAGGTACATCGCCAAAGTACCCATTAGGGTTTTACCTTCGCCGGTTTTCATCTCAGCGATTTTGCCTTCGTGCAAGGTGATACCACCGATCAGCTGCACATCATAATGACGCATGCCATTGACGCGTAATGACGCTTCACGGCAGACGGCAAATGCTTCTGGTAGTAATGCATCTAAGCTTTCACCTTGTTGGTGGCGTGCTTTAAACTCTTCGGTTTTTTGTTGTAATTGCTCATCAGACAGGGCTTGTACCGCAGCCTCTTGTGCGTTGATTTTGCTGACCACTTTGCGCATGCGCTTTAATTCGCGGTCATTTTTAGTGCCAACCACACTGCCTATAATCTTTGATAACATAATTTTTTGACCTATGGAAATATTCGATAATTAGTGCGCATTAGCCAAAGCTTCGCCCGCTGCCGCCTTGTCATTACAGTCATCACCTGACTAAGTACCTTTTGTTAACAAAGCACTGATTAATAAGGTACTGCCTAATGAAGTGTCGCCTAATGAAGTATCGCCCAATTAAGTGTGACGTCATTATATATGGTTATGACGCCGATGGATACAAGGGCAGCGAGTAGATATTTGCCGACGTAAAAGCGCGGCAGGACGTGCTAGAATAGTATTTACACTTTCACACTTCTTAGTCTTTCGACTGCTAAATTTGCGCGCTATGATGACCCTTTAATAAAGCTATTTTGGTAAAAATCAACCAGAATCTTGCAAATTAACCACTCATAAGCGAGTGTTTTTCTCATCTATTTTTTTACGCTGATATGTATATACCGTCGTACATCTAACGCCAGCCGACTAAAAACCCATTTAAGCATTATAAGAGACTCTGCATGACCGCTAAGCCATCCGCTCAAAACCTTAACGCCGCCAAACCTACTCCGTCAAAGTACGCAATATCAAAACAACAGACCGCGACACCTTTGACCGCCGATCAGTTGATGGTAGGCGATGCCGTTTATCACTTGGCAGATCATACGCCGATGATGGTGCAATATCTAACCATGAAAGCCAACTATCCACAAGCGTTACTGCTGTACCGCATGGGTGATTTTTATGAGTTATTTTTTGATGATGCCAAGCGCGCGGCACAAATATTAGACATCACCTTGACTCGCCGTGGTACGGATAAAGCGGGCAATACCATTGCCATGGCAGGTGTGCCTTTTCATGCGGCCGATAGCTACATGGCAAGGTTGATAGCTGCTGGGCAAACCGTCGTTGTGTGTGAGCAAATTGACGAATCAGCCACTGGCACTGACAACACGAATAACCCTTCCAATGCTCCGACGATGGGCGATAAGCAGAAAAAAGATAAAAGCAAATCTGCTGCTGGCAGTATTATGCGCCGTGAAGTGGTTAAAACGCTGACCGCAGGGACAATTACTGATGATGCTTTAATTGCGCCCAATCATACGCCAACTGTGGTCGCCATTGATATCGAGATACCTAAATCGAACAGCAAACAACCTATGCAAGCTGCCATTAGCCAAATGGATTTAGCTGCTGGAACACTAACGACGCAAACGCTTAGTGCCAGCTATAATAACAACCATGATGATGTTAAAAATTTGCAAACGCAAATGCTGACGGTGCTGGCACGCTTTGCGCCTAGTGAATGTATCGTTAGCGAAGCACTTAACGACCGTATCGGCGAAGATTGGATGCTGTGGCTACGTCAACATCTCGACTGTCCTATTATCCAAGTGGCGGCAAATGACTTCCATCGTGAGCATGCCAGCGCAACCCTTTGCCAACAGTTTGACGTGCAACGCCTTGATGGACTAGGAATCAATGACGCACTTCTTGCCCAATCTAGCTGTGCGGCGCTCATACATTATGCACGGCAAACTCAGCAGCGTCATGTGCCACAACTTAATCAGCTGATCGTTGAGTACAGTGACGATTATTTAATTATCGATGCCAATAGTCAGCAAAATCTTGAGCTATTTACACCCGTTAGCAGCAATGGAACCTCATTAATATCTGTCCTCAATCATTGTCAAACACCGATGGGTCGACGCTTACTGGTGCAGCAAATGAAACGCCCACTGCGTCAGCATTCGCGCATTAATATGCGCTTAGATGCGATAACCAGTTTGTTAAATACTGATAAACAGCCTGAGCAAAGCTCGGGAAATATCTCATTAGTTACTAGCTTACGCGAAACCTTAAACGCTATTGGTGATATGGAACGTATTAGTAGCCGTATTGGACTAATGAGTGCTAAACCGCGTGACCTGCGTAAACTTGCTGAGGGTATTGCTAGTAGCGCCCAGCTTACGACGCTACTGACGAATGCAGATATTCGCCATGAGCAGGCAGGACTGTTGCCGATGCTAATGCAGCAATTGCCTGCGCAGTTACCTGCCGTACAGTCCGTCGCTGAGCTGATTGAGCGCGCTATTATTGCCGAGCCGCCTGCTCATATTCGCGATGGTGGCATGCTAGCCGCTGGCTATGATGAAGAGTTTGATCGCCTGACTCATCTCCATGACAATATCCAAGTAACCTTGGATGAGATGGTAGAGCGCGCGCGTTTAGAGAGCCAATTACCCAGTCTAAAAGTAGGTTTTAATAAAGTGAGCGGCTTTTATTTTGAATTGCCTAAAATGCAGGCAAAGAATGCACCAGCACATTTTATCCGTCGGCAAACGCTAAAAAGCAGCGAGCGCTTTATCACTGATAAGCTAAAAGAAGTTGAGACAGAATATCTCAGCGCGCAAAGCTTAGCATTGACCCGTGAAAAGCAGCTGTATCACGAACTCTTAACTGAACTCAGCAACCATTTAGCCGAACTGCAACAACTGAGCGCTGCGGTTGCGCAAATAGATGTGCTCAGTAATTGGGCACAGCTTGCAATTATTTATAACTGGCAGCGTCCAGTCATGAGTAACGACTCAAAAGAAGATAGCGGCTTAAAAAACAGTCACTTAAAAAATGGCTTGAATAATAACAATCAAACCAGTATCGATATCAAAGCAGGTCGTCATGTCGTCGTCGAAGCCGCACTAAACCCTATTCATACTCAAAGCAATACTCCTGCCAAGCATAGCAGCCATTTTGTCGCTAATGATTGTGCACTAGGCAGTGATGAAAACCCTGAAAGACTGTTGATGATTACTGGTCCTAATATGGGTGGTAAATCAACCTATATGCGCCAAACGGCATTGATCGTCCTACTTGCTCATTGCGGTAGCTTTGTGCCAGCAGCGAGTGCTCATATCGGCGATATCGACCGTATCTTTACCCGTATTGGCTCAGCGGATGATTTGGCGGGCGGCAAATCGACCTTTATGGTTGAAATGATTGAAACGGCTAATATTCTCAATCAAGCAACCAATAAATCGCTGGTACTGATGGATGAAGTCGGACGCGGCACAGCGACCACTGACGGTTTGGCCATTGCTCATGCTTGCGTTAATCGATTGCTAGAGATTGGCTGCCTGACATTATTTGCCACTCACTATTTTGAGCTGACAAAATTGGCGGAAAACTATAAAGAAAGCAGTGGAAGTAATGACAAACTTATCCGCAACGTCCATGTCGCTGCCAGTGAAATCGACGGTCAACTGCTACTACTGCATCAAATCAAAGATGGTGCAGCAAGCTCTAGTTTTGGTCTTCATGTGGCAAAAATGGCAGGGATTCCTACCCAAGTACTGGATGACGCCAAGCGCTACTTAGCAGATAACTTAAAATTGGACCCTAGCAGGTTAGAAAACGTGATAACCGTTGATGACAAAAATGAATTAGCTAAGTCAGTAAATGATAAATGCGATCATATGAATGGTCATGAAATAGAGAGAGATGATATAAAAATCACCAATCAATATCAAATAATGGCTGATATTCCACAACAAAATCAGCTGCTTAGCTTACAGGATGAACTAAGCGCGATTGATCCTGATACCTTAACGCCAAAGCAAGCGCATGATTTACTCTATCATTTGAAAAAAATCATTAGTCATTAAAGGGAATTGTCAATTAGCCGTAAAGGCGTTAAAATGTGCCTTATTTTCCAACTATTCTATGTAGCCCTTATCGTTGATTCAATTTAAAAGAAGATCATGGCAACCAAGTGCAGATGTATCAATAATACTTCAAGCACGGTGAGCACAGTAACTCTTTTAAAAGGGATGAACCATATCAGCCAATCCAATAACAGGTAGACCTCACTATGACCTTTGTCGTTACAGATAACTGCATTCTTTGCAAATACACCGACTGTGTGGAAGTCTGTCCTGTGGACTGCTTTTATGAAGGCCCGAACTTCCTCGTCATCGATCCTGACGAGTGCATCGACTGCGCGCTATGCGAGCCTGAATGCCCTGCCAATGCGATCTTCTCAGAAGATGAAGTACCAAAAGGACAAGAGATGTTCACCCAGCTAAACGAAGAGCTGGCGCAAAAATGGCCAAACATCACAGAGATGAAAGGACAAATGCCAGAAGCTGAAAAGTGGGATGGCGTGGAAGGTAAGATTCAGTATTTAGAGAAGTAATCCACATAGACTAGGGCGTGTCCTCATTTCAAAAATGGTGATAAAAACGAGATAAATTACCGTCAAACAAGGAAAATAGCACAGATAATATCAGGATATTAACCAGCTATTTAACGATTTTTGGCAAAATTTAGCCATTTTTAGCCCGTTTAGATATGATCAATTGAATTAAGGACACGCCCTAATGATAATAAATTCCAGCATTAAAAAAGCGATAATAAAATCTTTTTATTATCGCTTTTTTAATGCTTCATAAACATAAATTGAGAAAAACCATAGACTTGTTATCAGACTAAGCTTTAACTCTTTTCTGTATATATACCATTGCCAACTTGCTGCTCGAAACTTATTAGAAGATAAAGACTTATTTGATACGCGGTAATAAGCAAGTGGCTCTTGTACACAATATCCAATGCCAACTAGTTTAACTATTTCTAACCACATCAGATAGTCTTCGTGACCTATTTGTTTTTGATAAATTTTACCTATTAGATCACAGCGGTACATACCTGTGAGATTGCCTATCTGATTAGACTTTAACATATCACTAAAACTAAACTCTTCCTTATGTTTAACTTCTACAGTGTTAGCATTTGGCTTAACTCTAATATAGTTTGAACATACCAAGTCATATCCCTCTTCAATCTTGGTAATTTGTCTCTCAAGTTTGTACTTATCCCAGTAATCATCAGAATCTAAAAAAGCAATGATTTGCCCTTTCGCTTGAGCAATACCTGTATTTCTAGAGATGACAACGCCTTGATTAGTCGCGTTTTCAATTTGTATAATTTGAGGACTATTTATAACCTGATCTCTTATCACTCGACAGCTATCCTCTGGACAGGCATCATTAATAATAATGAGTTCCCAGTTGTTATAAGACTGAGTAACGACACTTGCAACCGCTTGTTCAATAGTCGTTCTAGCCTTATATACTGACATAATTATTGAAACTTTTAAATCGGTATTATTTATTTCTTTTACATTCATCGTCAATTAAGGTTATCCATTGATTAATAATCTGATCAGGCTCAAAGCGTTTAGCAGATATCAGTGCGTTAGCTGAAAACACTTGCCTAATAGAGTCATTATCTATCAAATAGCCTATTCTTTCAGCAAGCATTTCAACATTTCCATTTTCTACTAAGTAGCCGTCAATACCCTCACTGATAATCTCAGCTGGTCCTGAAGGGCAATTAAAACTGACTATGGGTAATCCTCGGCTTTGCGCTTCAATAAGTACAACGGGTAAACCTTCAAATCTTGAGCTCATAACGTAAAAAGCAGTATTGTCATAAACATTTTGAACATTATTTGTCATACGTTTTAAACGAATGTTTCTGAGTTTATTGTTTCTAACCATTTGTTCTAGTTTTTCTCGACTCTCACCTTCACCATAGATGTGAAGTGACCAATCAGGATAAATCTTTTCTACTAATGACCAAGCCCTGATTAAATAATCGTAGCCTTTTTGATAGGTCAGTCTTCCTATAGAAACAATAATTTTTGAATTATTTTGATGAGAGATTTTTTTTATTTTTAAGGGGGTAGCATTAGCTATGATTTTTACATTGTTAGAAAATCTCTTATAATTCACAGCATCATCATTAGTAAGCGTAACAATAACATCTAACTTACTATAGAGCCGTTTTCTTAGTTGCTTGAAGATCCAAGCATGAGAATCATAAGAAATATGCTCAAGACTCCAAATATTCTTAGTCTTGATACCGCTTAATAATAAAGCAGACGTCAGCTTACTCATTGTATGAATAATAACTATATCTGGATGGTTACTGTATATATACTGCTTACACTGATTAATAAAATACCAGCTATTTCCTTGGAACTTAATATCTGTCACTCGATCATTTAGATAGTAGGCATTAGCTAAAGTATTAACCTGCCTTGAAAGAATGGTTATTCTATAGAATGTGCTTAACTCATTTGCTAATAGAGAGGCTACTCTTTCTGTCCCGCCTCTGTCTTCCAAACTATTTATAATAAATATTATGTTCATTGTATAATCATTCACTAAAGTGAAAATATTTTTTTATCTTTCTTGGTATCACAAGTACCGCTTGTCCAACCTTATAATTTAAATGCTTACTACCTGAAATAAAATCCACAAATAATTTCTCATTTTCTGATAACTTAGCAAAAATTTTCGCATTTTCTACTATCATCTCATCAATAAATTCCATTACTACCTGCTGATTCACTTCGTTAACAGGTAGAAAATTCAGACCATAATCAAAATCATGTAGCATACCTTTATTATTCTGTCCTTGAATACCAATATGCTGAACGTAACTATTCTCTAAACACGCGAGTCTTATACCTTTTTTTTGAAGAATGGAAGACCACTGCCAATCAAAACCTTTAACATTTTCTTTAGGAATGTCATTTATAATGATATCAACAATCTCTCTAGTCATTACGACACCTGCAGCTCCTAAACTATTCTTAAACCCTAGTCCATTGACTGGTGGCTGAATGAAGTCGTGTTTATTAGAGTGATAAAGGGACAAAACACCATCCGTTTGAGGTAAATACTTTTTGACCATTGCTAACCAATCAGGACGAAATATTAGATCTGAATCAGCATTAAAAAAAATATAATCGTCTGTATTTAAAAAGTCTTTATACATTCTATACATATTCATGTCTGCTTTAAGATTGCTTTCTCTAACAACAATTTCAGTGGCAAAGGGCAGTATTTTCCATAGGTCATGCTGGTTAATTTCTGAACTGTTATCGTCATATACTCTTATATGCAGTTTCTTGCAATCTACAGAAACCTGTAAAGATTCTGCCATCTTCTTTATATAGTTAATTCTATTAAATGTAGCCACTCCAACCGTAATATTTGAAGTAAATGGCATAAATTATCCTTAATTTTTTAATACATCTTCATTAATTATTTCTTCTGTATCCTTGTAAATTCGCCTCTGAAAAACACGTCTTAACAATCTATTGCTCTCAATATTTTTTAAGACTTTGTCTCTCCATGAATTGATACGCCATTCACCAAAGAAACAATGAACGGCATAAGTTTCATGATTTAACTTGTCACCAACTAAGCTTCCATTGGGGAAAGTATGGCTTGGATGTATAATCGTATCATTAGGCAAGCTTTGTCTTTCGTCTTTATACTCAAACCCAAACTGCTTTAACACGTGAGCATAAATATCTGGAGCAACAATCTTGTCAAAATAAATACCATCCTCAGTTATGAAATGTTTATTTTCATACCATTCCATACAAGCCTTTATATAAGGATGCCCAGCGACTGCGCCCAAGACTGCAGCTTGAATAGTGATATCTCTGTCTTGTGATAGCTCTAAACCAGCTACTTTTGCTATTGCTAAAGTTTCTTCGTCAAAATAACTATCTACATTCTGCTCTACAGAGGTAAAAAATCCACACTTTAGCAATTCATCAAATTTCTGTTTAACAATGACATCAGTATCTAAATAAATACCACCTTCTGTGTATAAGGCATACAATCTTATATAATCCGCTGCAAATGCCCATTTTCTTTGCTGATAGGCTTCATGTACAAAGGGTATGGAAGTAATGTCAAATTTATTAGTATCCCATAGCACTAACTCATATTCAGGCATAGTCCTTTGCCAAGTTTGCATGCATTGTTGAATTTTCTCTGGCAGTGGATCGCCACTTAACCAGCAATAATGGATCTTTTTAGGTATCATCAGTTTAACCCTTAATTTTCTGTAAAGACTTTAGGCTTGCCTCTTAAGCTCTTCACAAAGTCTAGCAACCTAACGTATCTTTCTTCTGATAAGAGTCTTACGCCTTGTTTAGATACTTGATAGCGCATATGACCTTTTACTTTTACGGACAAAGGTATCTTAATTCTAAGTTTTTTAACAGCTTCATTCAATTCTTCATAACTTGCAATTATTCCACTGATCGTTGCCGATATACCGCCCAATGGCATTATATTGATGATAAAGGGTACATAGAGAAAGTTCTTATCTAAATTCTGTAATAGAAAATGACTATCTGATACAATTTTGAACTGTGTATCAAATTGCTGTCTAATGAACATATCCTTATTGTGGAAGATAGCGGGATGTGGTGGTAGTCTAGGTCTATTACCTTCCCACTTCCCTTGATAATGCTCCCAAGGCTCGCCCGAAATATATAGCTCCTTCCTACCTTTTTCGCTAATATGCATCACTTGTCCATAGACTAGCTCATAGTTTGGATAAGCATCTTTAAGATATGAAGCCACTTTTTCTAAAGTATTAGTCTCATATAATTCATCACCTGCACCGATGAATTGCACCCAATCACCTTTGACATGCTCAAGCGCTTTATTCCAAGCATCATAGATGCCCGTATCAGGTTCACTAAACCAGTAATCAATCAACCCACTATTTGCTTCAAGCATGGCAACCGTACCATCGGTTGAGGCACCATCGGCTATTATCCATTGTATATTAGGATAGGTCTGCTCTTTAATAGAGTCTATCGTCCAGTGCAGGTCTTGCATGACATTATAGGTAGAGGTGATTATAGTAATAATAGGCAAATCGCTGTGTTTGCGGACTTCATCCCAATCTTTTTGGCTTCCGCCTTGCTGTCTTTGACTAGTCATCTTATTCTCTAATCTCATTAGTTTGACAGAACCACTCATAAGTACTTTTGGTCCCTTGCTCAAGTAATATCTGTGCCTGCCAGCCAAAATTAGTTAGTAAACTACTATCTAATAGCTTACGCGGCGTACCATCAGGCTTGGAGTCGTCAAAGACAATCTGACCTTGATAGCCTACTATCTTAGCGATTAATAACGCTAGCTCTTTAATACTGATATCAGAGCCATAACCGACATTGATATGCGAGCACATAGGCGTCACGGCTTGCTGCCAAGTAGATTTTTCTAGCGTCATCACATGCAAACAAGCTGCTGCCATATCATCAACATGTAAAAACTCACGCTTGGGCGTGCCACTGCCCCAAACGACGACTTTAGGTATATCATTTTGCTTAGCTTCATGAAAGCGACGTAGTAATGCAGGAAGCACATGGCTGTTCTCAGGATGAAAGTTATCGTTTTGACCATAAAGATTGGTCGGCATAACACTACGAAAGTCAGTAGCATATTGCCTATTGTAGCTCTCGCACATCTTTATTCCTGCTATTTTGGCGATAGCATAAGGCTCATTAGTAGGCTCTAGATGACCAGATAACAACGAATCTTCAGTCATCGGTTGATCTGCATTCTTGGGATAGATACAGCTAGAACCCAAAAAAAGCAGTCTCTTTACATTAGTTTTGTGAGCGGCATGAATAATATGGTTCTGAATCATCAAATTATTATAAATAAAATCCGCAGGATAGCTACTGTTGGCCTGAATACCGCCTACTTTTGCCGCTGCCAAGAACACATAGTCTGGCTGATGCTTCGCAAAAAAGTCTGCTACTTGCTGCTGAGATAGCAAATCTAGCTCACTACGATCCGCAGTCAACAGATTATGATAGCCAAGCTTGGTTAACAAGCGAAAGATAGCACTGCCCACCATGCCTTGATGACCAGCGATATAAATCTTATCTGAATATTGCATAGGCATTGAACGCGCCCCTTTATGTATTCTTAGTATATTTCAGTCTTCGTGTGTCAATGGCAAGGAATAACCGTTAGCTAGTAACAGCGCATGGCGTTTCGCTATTGATAAGTCATAAGCGACCATCTCTTGACACATCTGCTGCGCGGTTATCTCTGGCTCCCAGCCTAGCTGAGTCTTAGCTTTACTTGGATCACCCAATAAAGTTTCGACTTCGGTAGGTCTGAAATATCTAGGATCTACTTGAATAATGACATCGCCGACTTTTACCGCTAGTGCCAAATCAGTAGATACCCCCGTAACGATACCTTTTTCTTCTACGCCTTCGCCCTTAAATTCAATGCTAATCCCTAAAGCAGCCGCTGACCACTGTACAAACTCACGTACACTATATTGCTTACCCGTCGCAATCACATAATCATCTGGCTCATCCTGCTGCAACATCAGCCATTGCATTTTGACATAGTCTTTGGCATGACCCCAGTCGCGTATTGCATCCATATTACCTAAGTACAAGCATTGCTCTAAACCCTGTGAGATATTAGCCAGTCCGCGAGTGATCTTACGAGTGACAAAGGTCTCGCCACGGCGTGGCGACTCGTGATTGAATAAGATACCATTACAAGCATACATGCCATAAGCTTCACGGTAGTTAATAGTCATCCAATAAGCATAAAGCTTGGCGACAGCATAAGGCGAGCGTGGATAAAAAGGTGTGGTCTCTGACTGCGGCGACTCTTGTACTAGTCCATATAGCTCTGAGGTCGAGGCTTGATAAAATCGGGTCTTTTTCTCTAGGCCTAGTAGTCTAATGGCTTCTAGCAATCGCAGTGTACCCATCGCATCGACATCAGCGGTATATTCCGGTGATTCAAAACTGACGGCGACGTGAGACTGTGCACCTAGATTGTAGACTTCGTCGGGTTGTATCTCTTGGATAATACGGGTCAAGTTGGAGGAGTCAGTCAAGTCACCATAATGCAAGATTAGATTTTGGTGCTCGACATGCGGGTCTTGGTAGATATGATCAATACGTTGGGTGTTAAACGATGAGGCACGGCGCTTGATCCCATGAACTTGATAGCCCTTCTCCAATAATAGCTCGGCGAGATAGGAGCCATCTTGTCCAGTGATACCAGTGATAAGGGCTTTTTTCATATTAGTTATTCCTGTGTTCATTAGTCACAAACTTACCAGTACTGATTTTCAATCATGTTTTCAATGATTTGAGGCAGCATAGTTTTAGCATACCAACCTAGCTTATCATTAATTTTTTTAGGATTAGCCTGACTAAAAACAATGTCTGAAGGACGATAAAATTCATCAGATTGAACGACATGATCTTGCCATTTCAATCCGAAACTTTGAAATGCTATATCTATAAACTCTTCCAAAGAATAACTCTGCCCTGTCGCTACTATAAAATCTTCTGGCTCATCTTGTTGAAGCATTAACCACATAGCTTCTACGTACTCTGGAGCCCAGCCCCAATCTCTATTAATATCTATGCGTCCTAAAGTAACTTTATCAATTTTACTTTCAGAAATCGCTCTAGCACTCTCAATTATTTTTTGAGTCACAAATCTCTTAGGTCTCAAAGGAGATTCATGATTAAATAAGATTCCTGTACAAGCGTAAAGATCATATGATTTGCGATAGTTATCTATTAACCAATATGCTGATGCTTTAGCAACTGCATAAGGAGAACTGGGTTTGAAAGCAAAGCTTTCATCAGCTACTGCTGACCCTACATCTCCATAACATTCACTCGATCCTGCCTGATACAGACGCACTGGTTTTGCGCTCATTCGACATGCTTCTAATATATTTAAAGTCCCTAATACTATACTTTGTATGGTCTCAGATGGTAGATCAAAAGATAGACCAACAGAGGACTGACCTGCTAGATAATATATCTCATCGGGTTCGACCTGATTTGTAGTGGTCAATACGCTTCTAAAATCTAAAGGGTCCATCGTAATCAGCTTTACTTTATCGACTATATTCAATCTAATTAGATTGATATTGTTGGAGTTTGTGGCATCTCTTGACGTACCCCAAACGCTATAACCTTTATTAAGCAAAAAATGCGCTAAATAACTTCCGTCTTGTCCTGTCATTCCGCAAATAAGTGCTATTTTTTGACTCATAATATAGACCTATATACTTCTAAAGTATCCGCAGCACATTTTTCCCAAGAAAAAATTTTAGTTCGTTCCAATCCTGCTAATATTAAGTCATCTCTAATTGAAGAATTATAAAGTACTTTTTCCATAGTATGACTTATATCCTCAACATCGGATGGTGAAAACTTCAATGCTGCCTTGCCTACTACTTCTGGAATAGAGCTAGTATTACTACATACTACTGGACAGCTATGATCCATCGCTTCAAGCGGTGGTAAACCAAAACCTTCATACAGTGACGGATAGACGAAGAGGGTGGCTTTACTATACAAAACTGATAGCATATTGTCTCCGCCTTGAATGTTTTTGACTTGGTTTTCTTCTAATCCTAATTCAGAAATATATCTTTTTTCATCCACAGAAAATTTGCCACCACCAAAAGCAACAATATCGAAGTCTTTCACTAATTTTTCTGATATAGAGACAGCTTTTAAGAATCTTAAAAAATTTTTATACCCTCCTCTATGCCCTACAAAAAGCAAAAAAGGTCTTTCAGAGTTATTAAAATTTTGATTTTCAATATGGGTTGATTTCACATCTGGTAGAGAATGATAGGCTAGATAAGTGACTGAAATATTTGATTCTGGAATATCATAAATTCTTAGCAAATCATTTTTGGTGGATTCAGATATGCAGATGACATGATCTGCCTGCTTGATAGTAATACTCTTTAAGTCAGCAGTATTATCTTTAACTGAAAAATCATCAGGAAATAATTCATGAATCATGTCATAGACAGTGATTACATTGATAGATTTTTTAATCTTGTTCTTATTGTTGTAGTAAGTACGATGTACGATATCTGGTCTTTTGATATTGAAGTAACTATCTGCTAAAACATTATTAGTTTTCAAAAATATGTTTGCTGTTTTGGGTAAATAAGTTGTCTGCTTGCCTATTACGAAGCTAGCTTCATACTTTTGGATGTACTCGTTTTTATGGAGTCCAGCAAATACCTTCATGTCTATGCTCTCGTCATACAATTGGAACGCTAGCTCAGTATAATATCTCGATATCCCACCATATTTCTGCATGTTAAAAATTTGATTGTCATAAGCTATTTTCATCTAAGTAGTCCGTTAATTATCTGACGATCTGCTGATGATCTGCAAATGTTCTAGAAGTCATCAAAAATCTACTAATTACCTTGGATACACCATAATTTGAAAGTCTAGATAATTTTATTTTGGTAGAAGATATATGATTACGAGTCAGAATATGAATAAATCCATCTGAATAGAATCTCAAGTCATACTTTTTAGCTATATACTCTAAAGTTTCATGAGAATAGAAAGAGATATGTTGACCATGATCTAAACCAAAATACCACCACTCTTCAGGTGAAGAATTATGTTTAGGATAAAGCTCTGTCGTAAATATAATAGTATCTGATATACCTAATAGATTTTCAATTTCCTTAATAGGATTGACGAAGTGTTCAAATACTTCGAAAGCAGTCACTGCTTGTAAAAAGGTATCCTTATTCCATTCAAAACCTTTAGAAAACAGATTATCTGTATATTTATCTTCCCAATAGAAATTAAAACCAATATCTCTCATCATTCTTACTAGAACACCATAACCTGCAGCATAATCAAGGTATTTTCCATTCTTATCGAACACAAAGTAAAGTAGAAATGTTAACTTTTTGGAAATTAACAAGTTCCTAGATATATAGCCTGTATCACTTGTATTAATAGGTTCTTTGTAAGCTTCATCTAACCAATATGGTTCTTCTGTTTGGATGAACTTACATTTAGAGCAAAGATAATATTGAATTACGTATTTTTTAAGAATTAATGCTTTGAATTTTTTTGTTGAAGCTGAATTACAAACTTTGCATTTAGTCATTCAGAATGGACTCCAATGATTCTTTTAAATTCACAAAATAATTGTCATGCGTATTCTCAACACAAAAGTGTTCTAGATTTTTTTTCTGCAAATTTATTATCTCTTCATCATTTAGATCCAAAGATTTCCTAATAGCTTTATCGATTTCTCTATAGCTAAAATCTTTGATGACTATTCCATATTCCAAATTAACACTTGTTTCTTTTGTTGCAATAGGAATTAACGCACCATTCATTATGGTCGTCACTAAACTTGCACAACCTCCTTCCGAACATGAAGGGAGTATAGAAAAACTACATTTTTTCAAAATATCTTCAAATTCAATCGTTGTTATATCAACAAAGCCGTACACATAGATATTGGCTGATTCAAAAATTTCTTCGCTGTATACACGTATGAACTCTTTTTCATAAAAAATATCACCGCATATATGCAAATTTATGTGACTATTTATAGAAAAATAGTCTAATAGCAAGTCCAAGCCTTTATGAACTAATCCAGAGCTTCCAAACCATAGGAAATGCCTATTAGAGTCTGACTCTCTTTTCTCAATAATTTCTTTAGCATCTTTAGTTACATAGCATGGTACAGGAATAGAATGAACAGCCCCAGAATAATGCTTCTTGTAAGTTGAAGCGCATTCTTCGTTACCTAAAGCTATGATCCCATCAACTAACGTAGTCTGATATGACCAAGTTTTGTCTACATACCTAACAGACCCTGTTATCCAAATTCCTTTTTTATGATAAACATCTTTCAATCGTTGAAGAGTAGCTGTGTTCTGATGACAAACATGCATACCTGTACCATAGTATATGGTTTTCATCTCTTTAGTAGAGTTCTCAAAATAAAACTTGAATATATCGCCAAAACCTAAGATTACATCATAGTTATTCATATTGCTAATACTAGTCGTTGTGTATTCGATAATGTCTACTAAGTAGCCCAAATCATCCATTGCTTTAGCTAAGGCTTTAGCTTCGAAATAATTAGTATGAGAGAAACTCTGTTTCCTAAAAGGTTGTGTTATATAAGATATTAAAACCTTTTTATCATAATTTTTATTATAGTAATTTTTTATTGGTCTTTTCCGCCATAGATTCACTAAATATACTAATTTTTCTCTAAAAATTTTTTTTATCATTCTTAATAATTCCCAAGGTAAATACTGTTTTTATAATTTTCCTCATATCCAAATCGAAGATGGAAAATAACAGCATAGTTATCAATAGAGCCATTATTATTGAAACTGAAGCTCCATAAGCTCCATATTTAGGAATCAGAAGTATATTAGAAATGATATTTAATATCGCTGCTAAACTATGAAAATATAAAATTGAATATTCTTTACCTTGTATAATTTTAGAGTAGTTCCAAGATGAATTTAAATAGATGAATACATTGACCCATATTAGAATGACTACTATGTTTGCAGCTTCTTTGTACTGATTACCATATGTTACTAATACAATATATTTAGAAAAAATTGTAGTGAATAGTGCGATAGTGAAGGCTATCCAGAATAGAAAAGATGTCAATAAGCCCAACCTGCTATCATAATTTACAGGATCGTTTTTAACGTTAATAAGAGCTGGCGCTAGAGAGCTAAGCAATAAACCAGGTAGGAAATACCAAAGATTAGTTAATTTGTAGGCGGCTGAATACAATCCAGTCTGTTTCTCACTGGTGAACTGCTTTAACATTACCATATCTATATTTGAGAAAGTTACGAAACATAACCCACCTATTAGCAAAGGCCAAGAATCCGCTAACAACCGCTTCGCCACTACTTTATCAAACTGCCATTCTCTTAATGAGTGATGCGTCCTTTGCCAATAGAAATAAATCAAACCTAGCGATAAAATAACAGTATCAAACACCCCTACGATAGCAAAAGCGAGTAATGAAGCCTCATTCAATATCAGCACAATTTTAACAATACTCGATATTGCCAACGTTATGGTATTAGCAAAGGCCACATATTTCGATAACACCGACGACTGATAGTAGAAGTCTATGACATTAAAGCTCTGAAATATCGTACCACTGGCGATAATAAAGATCAGTAGATTGGTATAGCTATCATTACTAGTGAACTGTACGCCCAGCCATAGCAGCGGTAACATACAGAGTGAGCCAATGAGCTTTAAACTAAACGCCGTACCTAATAATACGTTGCGTTGTGAGTTATCTTTTACCAGCTCCCTAACCACAATACTATCCAAGCCAAGGGTAGCGATAGCGGTAAACAGAAATACAAAACTCTGCGCGTAGCTTAGCAGTCCAAACTGCTCAGGACCTAGATATCGCGCGATCCAAATGCCTACGAATAGCCCCATAAACATACGTAGGACTTTTTCGCCCATTAGCCATGCCGTATTGGCACCGTAGCGCCTGATACCTTCATGACCCAATAGCTGTGCTTTGAGTAATAGTAGCCTATTCCACATCAGGCAAATTTATCCACGACCATAATTATCTTCTAGCCTGATGATATCGTCTTCCTCTAAATAGCTCCCCGACTGTACCTCTATCATCTCAAGTGGAATACTCCCTGGATTGGATAAGCGATGTACAGCGCCCAAAGGAATATAAGTCGATTGGTTTTCGCTGAGTAGCATCGTCTTATCATCGCATAGCACCTCTGCCGTACCCTTCACTACCACCCAATGCTCAGCGCGGTGATGATGCTTTTGGAGGCTTAGGCTAGCTTTTGGCTGCACGCAGATACGCTTAACCTTAAAGCGCTCGCACTCATCAATACTTTGGTACCATCCCCACGGTCTATAGACTCTTCGATGTATGTTGGCCTCTACACGCTTGTCCTCGTTAAGTTTATTGACTATCTTTTTGACATCTTGGCTATGCGACTTGTGCGCGATCAATAGCGCATCATCGGTATCTACGACGATCAAATCCTCTACGCCGAGCAGACTGACTAAGCGCTGTTCGGTATGCACGTAACAGTTAGAGGTATCAATACCGATGACGTCCCCTAGCCAAACATTGTCATCATTATCAGCGTTATCCGTCTTTTGGTAGTCATTGACCGCTTGCCACGTTCCTAGATCGCTCCATGCTGTGGTTAACTCAAACATGCCTAACTGGTGGTCGTCTTTTATACTATTCGTACAAGGCTCTATCACCGCATAGTCAATAGAATTACTGGGTATAGCTTTGAATAGCTCAGCGTTAGGGCGAATAAAAGGCAGGTCTAACTTTTTGCTCTGCCAAGCGCTAGACACGCCTGCATAAATATCATTATCGAATTTTTCGATAGCGGTCAGCCAAAACTGGCTTTTGACGATGAAGACGCCACTGTTCCAATAGAAGTTAGACTGCTCAGTATATTGTTGTGCAAGCTTTAAATTAGGCTTTTCGACGAACCTTGCGATTTTATGATAACTAAACTCAGTGCTATCAGTTTGACATTCGATATAACCATAGCCTGTCTCAGCATAACTAGGTTTGACCCCTAAGGTCGCTATCTTAATCTTATTAGCAGTTACTGCGCTAACCGCATTATTCAAAGTTGAGCAAAAGTCATCATTATCATTAATAGCATGATCGGCAGGTAATACTATCAGTACCGCATCTTCGTATAGCTCATTAGCTTGTAAAGCAGCCAATGTCAAAGAAGGCGCGGTGTTTTTAGCTACTGGCTCTAGGATAATTTCTGCGGAATGGTCAATTTGATGTAATTGATCCAACACTAAAAATCGATGCGATTCGTTGGTCACGATAATAGGTTTTTCTACTCTTAGCTTATTCTGAGTTAAAGACGCAAGTCGTATTATGGTTTGTTGAAACAGAGAATGCTCGCCTGCCAGTTTTAAAAACTGTTTGGGATAGCTCTCGCGTGATAGCGGCCATAGGCGAGTACCAGAACCGCCACATAATATGACAGGAACAACAGTAATTTTATTATTATTATTTGTAGCAAACATCTACCGCGCCCCAAATCCTGTTACCATCGTCTGTATCGTCTTAATCACTATCAATAAGTCTAATGTCAATGAGAAGTTTTTAATATAAAAGAAATCATGCTCTAACTTTACCTTCGTTTCATCTTCGTCACTGGCATACCCTTGCATCACTTGCGCCCAACCTGAGATACCTGGCTTGACGATATGGCGATAGCGATAGAAGGGTATGGTCTCATTAAAGCGTTTGACGAAGTCGAGCTGCTCAGGTCTAGGCCCGATTAAGCTCATATCACCTTTTAGCACATTGACGAACTGCGGCAATTCATCAAGACGTGTCTGCCTAATAAAGCTACCAAACTTGGTCACTCGCATATCGTCGCTAGTTGCCATCTGCGCGCCATTGGCTTCTGCACTGGCTACCATACTGCGAAACTTATACATGGTAAATAGTTTACCACCTTGGCCTATACGCTGCTGCGTAAAAAATATTGATTCCCGATTGTAACGGTTTTGCCACTTGATTATGCTAGCTATCAAAAGCGCTATCGGAATGACGATAAACGCAGTAATTAGGATAACTAGCGTATCCAGTAGCCGTTTCAATAGCAAATAGCTCTGTGATGGTAGCAGCGAGCCCAGGTTATTCTCATAGAGGTGTTTGATAGGCAATCGGCCAGTCAGCGACTCTCGCACTTGCAGCACATTGTAGACGGGCGTGCCTTGAAGTGCCGTTTCTGCTAACAGCTGCTCCCATTGAGCTGTCAAACTACTGTCTGCTAGATCCGCCACTACCGCATGAAAAGGCAAGCGTGGATGACTAGCAGGTTCAAAACAGGGGGGTAATCTAACCCAACGCACGTCAGTAATATCTAGCAAGCTTTGGCAGCGTCCTATAGGCACGTAAGCTATCGTCACTTGCGTCACCGCGCGTAGATAAATTTGCGATATAAAGCAAAATAGCACACCTATAATTGCACTAGTAGATAGATAATAGACTGAATAGGGTAAACGAAAGATCAGCAGTATCAGTCCCACTATTAAACCAACACTTAGTAATGTCGGCAGTACGGTTATCATAGACTTCTGCCCAGGGAACTGGGTCAGTCGCTCCAATCCAATTATACTTAGAACTACAGCGCTACTACTCGCAATGACACTATGAACCTGCGTGAGTTGTATATTATCAGCGATTATATAACCCCAAAATAGCAAGACTGCTGGAACGACAGAGACGATCAGCCACCCTACTAGGGTACGTACGCTTAAGTATTGCCAAAGATGCTGCTGCATATTCTTGCTGATCTCTTGATAAATTTAAGCAATAAGACATTATTTACTATTATTCGCCTTTAAGGTAAAAACAACTTTCTACAGAAAAGTTATCAGTATAATACACTCATTACAATCCATAACAAAACTATAGAGATTGATAGTATGGCACTGATATCTAACGAGCGAACATTTACATGGCAAAACCTTCAGAGTGTCACCTCTTTTGATATTATGAAGGTATTGCTATTCTGTGCCGTTGCTTTACCTTTTTTCATCTATAAAAGAGCGGCGCCTCAGTTTGCCTTTTTTGCTGAGTTAACTAGCGTTATCTTTATCGCGCTCTTTATCATATGTGCTAGCCTAGCCATCAAACGCTCAGAGCACTTTATCATACCTAACCGTCTTAGTGTCTTTCTTGCCATTTTCGCAAGCTATCTTGCCATTGATATGTATATTAATCAGCCAGTATATCCTTCTATACAGTGGCTCTATATTGGTTCTATCATATTAGGAGCATTGTTAGCATCTGTGACAGTCTCCTTATGCTATGCCCATAGTTATCAAAAAATATTTCGTCTGCTATGTTACTGCCTAATGATAGGTGCTGTGTTACAAGACCTTGTTGTCTTACTGCAAATGCAGCATCAAGAGTGGCTCTACGGTTGGATATACACTATCGAAGTCGGTGGCTCATACTCAGGTAACATAGGTCAGCGTAATCTACTAGCCCATTATCTTTCATGGGGCGTGTTGGCTACTGGTTATCTCGTGTATAGCAAAAGCATAAACAATCTAGCTGGATGGGGGCTCATCATATTCCAGACTGCTATTATGGGTAATATTAGCTCTAGGGCGATACTCGTTTATACACTCGCTATATTAGTTTTCGTCATTATCACCACTATATGGCAGAAACAACTACCAAGTCGGCTTTTCAAAATAATAGCTGGTATCACACTACTCATCTTAGCTTTTCAAGTTTTGACATCGCCGCTTTTAGCAATGATACAACCTACCTCTCAACTGGAGGACAATAGTATAGCGCGTATGGCGACGGGCTCTGGAATATTATCCAGAATGTCTGAGTGGCATAAGGCATGGTTAATATTTTTAGAGCACCCTTGGTTTGGTAGTGGCTGGGGTAGTTATGGTTATGAAGGTTTCATCATGTCTTCATCCCCTGAGTTCACCCACACCCCTTATGAGAATAGACTGTTTTCTCACTCTCATAGTCTTATCTTCAATCTACTAGCTGAAAATGGCATTATAGGCACGCTGATTATTTTAGTTGGGTTTGGGTATGTAATTAAGCCACTCTTTACCAAGGATTGGCAAGTCGAGACGGTATTTCTACTGTCCATGCTTATCGTCACTGGTGTTCACAGCTTAGTCGAGCTTCCATTGTGGCATGTACACTTCTTCATCGTGTTTGTCTTACTAGTAACGATTCTAATTAGCACCCTTACTGCCAGTTATCAGCAAAGTCATTACTCGCAGTCTTCTATTTTAAAGCCCGTAGTCATTGCTATCGGGATAACCTATGCTTTACTAGCGGTTCAATTATATTATTACTATTGGCAAATGGAGCAATATACCTATGCGTCTGACAAAAACGAACAAGAGCGCCTAACAACTGCACAAAACATATTGGCTGTGGGTCAAAAGCAGCCGTTATTGAGTGCTTATAGTGATTACCTTGCTAGTTCTTATCTAATAGGTTTGTCTCCAGATAAAATACCTACAAGCTTTCACCAACCTTTGAATAATTTTTCGCATTATTTACCACAAAAGAACTTAGGTATTTATTATTTAGCAACGCAGTGTGATACAGAAGGTAAATGGAGTGACAACCAATGGCAATATTACAGTCAATTAAAGCATTATTACAATAATGTCATATCTAGCACAAGCATTGTGCTAGATATGACGGATCGCTGTGATGCTGTATTTAAGAAAATATATACAGAATGTAAAAGCATCAAGTTGGAGTCCAATCAAAAACCTATATGCTCTTATCCATACGTTAATGAATGAAAAGAGTAAAGGTAGTGATAATCTAAGGCAAAGTTTTGCAGGGGTTACCTTTAGATATATCACACTGGATAATGGTAGTGGCTGTGGACCTAGAGGTTGCTGTGATGATCTGCTGGGTAGCGACAGTCCAACTGGACGCATCTGTCATTGTCAAACAACTATCTAATACCGGGGCCTCGGGTACAGAATCGGCCTCTTGGTCATTAAGCGCTAAGAAGACCTGATTGCTATATGCTTTGGCTTCACCCAAACAAGCATTGTCATTAGCTCTAGACGTAAATACAACATAGCTTGGTATAGCAATAGCTGCTAATAAGCTAATAATAGCAGCTACTATCATAAGCTCTATCAATGTAAAGCCGGTTTGACAGTCGTAATAACGTTCTGAGATCTTAAACATTATAGTCACTTAATAGTAAGTCATAAGATAATACTGCATGCACTATGCCACCATTAGTACGGCAACCAAAAACCATCTATATGATGTTTTTAATCATATAAATATTCACTAATGACTTTAATCAAATTTGAAATATTTACATGATAAAATCTCTTGATAGATATTTGAATGTGATTAAGCATAATTAGAAATCTGCTTACCCAATATCATAATCTATGTTTGAATAATAAAGACATGCACAAAAAAGCCGAACATATTGTTCGGCTTTTTTTAATATAGTTTCTATTGCATATATTTACTAAATAAAATTAACGGCCTGTGATTGTAGTACCAGCTACTAATTCACAGTTACCACCGTTTGAAATATCACACTTCACTTGATTGTCACCAGGTGCTTTTGGTGTAAAGATAACCGAGTCAGTGGCTAAGGTAACTTGTGCAGTAGTATTTACTGCGGTCAAAGGTGTAGCACTGGCTGCTTCAACGTTAGCACCATCGCAAGCACTTTGATTTTCATATAGAGAGGCTAGCAATATACCACCTGAGCCTTGTGTGCTTGAAGGATCTTGTAACTCAATAACTGCTATGTTAGAAACAGATTTAGCTTCAGCTAAGCATGCGTTATTAGCCGAGCGCTTAGTATAGTTCTGGTAAGCAGGAATAGCGATCGCAGCCAAGATACCGATGATAGCAACAACGATCATTAGTTCGATTAAGGTAAAACCTTTTTGAGCAGTGTTCATAAGAACTCCTTTTGGGGTATATAAAGATAAGTGTCTGTTATTGATACAGCCGCACTTTATCTTTAGTAATATAATCTATTTTCTCTTAGAATAATTAATGCATATAACGTGCCAAATTTTAATCACGAATAGCTTAAAGTTACAATGCTTGAATAAATCATGGCGTTTATTGTTTAAACGATATCATTGTCTAAAAAACTATATATAGGATACAAATAATATTGCTGCAACCCTACTAATAATTGTCAATCCAGTTACTGTATAAAAGTAATTTGTAAGTATGACTGACATTTTTTGTCAGTTTTGAATATTCTTTTGCTGATATTGTGTTAGTTCCATTCATCAGCCATACCACATTTTTGATTTAAACCGCTACCTCGACATTTTTCCCCCTCAAAATTGAGAGTAAGTATGCCGTCATTGGCCATTTGAGTGCCAGATATAGGAGCAGCAGTGAGTATCCAGTCTCTGTCATCAAACCCAGTACCATCGACGGAAGTGATGCTAATGTTGTACAACGCCGTACCCGTATTAGGAAAAGTAGTACCTGCACCACTGACAGTATTATTGAATATCTCGTTGAGTGGAATACGGTCATAGCGTTTATAGGCAATCTTATTGGCTTCTATTCGTGATCCTATCTGTTGCATTTCAGACATCATATCGACGCGCTTACCCTTTTCTATATACCCCTGATAACTTGGATATACAATCGCTGCTAATATGCCAATAATAACAACGACGATCATAAGTTCGATAAGTGTAAAACCATTCATACCTTGCTTTACCATATCTTGCTCCCAAGTCCACAATTCTGTACTGACCCAGCCGCTACCATTATATTACTGGCTTTAGATTCACACTTAACGCCTTGACTGGTATAAGCCAACATAGGGCTGTTTTCGACCAAACTACCAGCACGCGGTGTTGCTACCATCACCCAGCTATTGGCAGGCGAGGCTGTGGACAAAGAGACAGCAATAGGAGTAATGGCTGAGCTAACATGCATGATACGTATAGCATAGTTATGAGTCGTTGCACTACTACCGTTAGGAACATATACCGTATTGGCCGTAGTCGACCATCCACTACTTGGTGTAAATCCTCCATAGGTCAACGCTTTTGCTCGCCACTGCTCAAGCTCTATACTTAACCTGAGCATGTTTGCTTCGGCTTCGCTCTGTGCATTTTTTCGCACATATTGCCTATAAGATGGAACTGCAACGGCGGCCAGTATCCCAATTATCATGACAACTATCATCAATTCAATGATAGTGAATCCGCGCTCAAAAGGTCGCCGCACTTATCGCTCCTTCCATTCCATGGGATCTAGCTGCGAATCTGTCACTACTTTACAGCTAGTACCCTGACAATTTAATTCTTCAGTAATAGGATTGACAACCAAATCAATTTTACCGCCGCCACAATTCCCACTTGGACAAGAGTTTTCTAGTACTACAACACTGTTTTTTACATCACCGTCGAAATTACCGTCTGCAATAATGTTATCGACGATACCTATACCTGCATTAGAGACGTAACGCGTTTTTCGCACTGCCCAATTTCCAGTAAGATTGCCACTGGCGTCCAACCCTTTACTCAAACATACACCGTAAGGTAAGCATAGTTGCTCTCTCTGAGTACGTCCAGTCACACCTGCAGAACAAGTACCTGAAGTATCTCCCACATTAGGATTGTAGACGGTAGTGAATAACAAACCAGCTATCGCATCTGGCTGGTTAAACATCTTGAGACCTCTATTATTTGTCGAAATAGCCTGCGTACCATTAGTCTTGGCTTCAGACCACATCGTTAATGGCATATACCAACCAAGTTTTGTATAGTTGTCCATTGTCGTTTTGATTGTATTGTTATTAGTAAACTCACCAGAGGTGTTGGTGGTGAGCTCTACTAAGTTTGTAGGTGTTATTGCTGTTTGCTGCTTTAGAGTCAGCGTCACGTTTGCACATTCATCGACCGTAGTATCCTGAACGTCGTAACAAAACAAATCAGGACGTGCAATATCCTGATCTACAAAAGTATAGATGCGATCGGCTACGTTTCGTTGTGCTGTGACAGGAGAGCTTCTATCGCCCGTACCTACAGTTACTAGCCCCACAATATCAGTGCCTTCACCTAGCCTAGTAAATGTCACTAATGGTTTTTCATATATTCTTGGAAGTGCATCAGTCCCACTAGATGCAGCATTAGTACCGCCAGCGGACAGATCAAGTACCTTAGTGACTCTTTTGACAGAAAAGTCACGAGCATCTGTGGCACTATTAATATCTACTCGCCATACTTGCCCACCCAAGTCTGCAAAAACTATTTGATCTGTTAGTCCATCGTAGTTTCTATCTAGCACTCGAACTTCAGTGACTACACTATGCTTCATATCTGATGCTTGAGTGAACTTACTGTTTCCAGCGCCATTATTGTCGCTGCTCGTCCACCACAATAAATCGCCATTACCTGAGGTCGTATTAAAGCTGTTTTCGTTAGTTGCATTCGGAGCAGTAGATGTTGTTTTATCAACTTCTTCTTGACCTACTTGAACCATATAGATGCCGTTGCCTTGAGCAGTGGCTTTGCCATTACAGTTTGCTAGCGTATTGGTCGTTACAGCTGTGCCAAGTTTAAATTTAGTATCTTCATAACAGCGATCGTAACCACCAGCCAAGAAATTTACCATGACTCGCTTACCATCTTTCATGACATAGCCTACACTAGGCTCAGCAAAACTAAGACCCATTTTTGCATATGCTTTTTGTTCATTGCTATTAGTAGTAGCGTTGGCAACAATGTCATTTTTGATCCCTTTTGCAGTTGCACTACCATCAATAGCATAGGTCGAACCGACTGAATAGATCATTTTAGGATCAGTGAGGTCAGATAAATTAAGACCGTAATACATAGACCCACCCATTCTCAGGCCACCAAAAGCAAGAGACTGTAATGCTTCAACTTTTGTACTTGTATATTTGTAGTTGGTAAATACTGTCCAAGGCCCATCAACACCAAATATAGACTCGCTAGCCACTCTATCAGGATCAACAAAACTGGCGCCTTGCTGCTCTAAAATATGCTTAGGGATAAAGGTGAATACTTCTTCACCTGCTTTATTCGTACCATAGTCTGTATCCTTGATAACATGAAGTGCACCATCAAGTGAACCATATAGCACGTAATCTTCGCGTTTAGTATTATCAATTGAGCCATCTGTCTTCAATTCTGCTTTCTTAGAGATCAGCTGTGGCAAAGAATGCAATACGCCACCCAGCTGTTTTTTATTTATATTAAATGCTACCCCAGTCGCTTTTGTATCATTGACATCCAACGTATTTGCCACTGGAAAGCCTAAAAAATTTAAAAGTTGTTGCTTTTGAGTCGGAGTGTAAGTCGTCAGCGCATTAAACCCTACTGGCTTAGCTGAAGCCGTAAGTGCACTAGTACCAATACTTTTTAAGCTTCCACCTTGGTTGACAAAGAGCTTACGGCTGTTATTATTTTCAAAGATATGCTGATACGTGCCACCTACCTGAGGTTTTCCTTGATCAGGCCGTCTAGCGTCTGCGCGACTTGTATTAATGATAGTGTTATAAAGATCAGAGGTATTTAATGCAAATACCCCATCCTTGTCAGTAAAAACCACCTTGTTGTCTTTATCGACTAACGTTCCATTTTTTATATTATATTTTTTAAGGTTTCCTCTCCATAACTTTTTAGGAGATAAAGGGTCTGGGTCAAGTATTGGCAGATAGGCAAATTTACGTGAAGTAGATACATTAAGATCATCTAGAGGTACGGCCATACTGCCTGTAGAGATAGGAGGAATAACAGTGGTTAATTTACCTGTCAAGGACTTGACGCTATTTACAATATCTTGTGCACTCTGTGCATAATAAAAACCACCTTGACCTTTAATACCTAGATTACATAGTTTTTTGACATTATCATCAGAAGCGGCATCGCAATCCACTGTTGTTGTAGCATTTTGCAGGCTACTATACTCACCACCAAACCCAACCGTCGCTGTTTTGATCGCAATCTCACTTGGGTTGGCAGTGTTTAATAGCTTATCAGCAAAGCTAGACATACAACTCCAGCCAGATTCATCTCTATAATCGTCATCACTACAAGTGACTGACAAAGAGCCTGAGGTTGAGCCTACGGGCGTTAAGGCGTTGTTCATAACCGTTGTGGCAATGGTGGCACTCGATTGGTTAGGTTCACCATCCGTTAAGAAATAAATACCATTACCCGCGCAAGTTTTATCACTTGGAGGTAGAGGCGACGCATAGTACTTTTCGTCGTCGGTCTTAGTATTTTTTGGTGAATAGGGGAAGCCGCTATAAATATTATTGGTAAAGTACTGCTCCTTAATTGGATAAGGACTAATGTTGTTACTGGTAATCAAGGGATCATTAGCCGCTACCTCTTTTTTGTAATAAGAAATATAGTGGTCACGCCGCCCATAATATGTATGCCGTTCCCAACCTTGTTTATATTCAATATCACCATTTAAATCGCTGGTATATAACGGCCTCCCTAAGTCTCGCCAGTTATTACATTCTATGAAATTGCTACTGGCACTAATTAAGTTTATATTAATAGGCTCCCAACCTACGCATACAGCATCTTCACGTCCGTAGCCAGTATTACTTGTTTGATTATTACGAAAAGTTTCTTTTTCTAAGGTAAAGATATTCTTTATTAACTTATTAGTCGTCGTACCCATCATATACGCCCCAGCCTCGGCATAAGCTTGAGCAGCCGGTGTACCTCCATCCGGCTTGAGATCTTTAATGAAGTTATCTATATCTGTCTTATGTGCGGCATCTAACTTTTTAGCAGGTATATCGATATGCCCGTTTGTAGTATAACTGCCAGATTGTTTAGGGTAAGTACCAATAGCAATTTTGACAATACCTTGCAAATCGGAGTCTTTAACCAAATCAGAAACGCCCATCTTGAGGCTATCGATACGGCGAAAATACTTATCACTTCCTACTTTACAGTAATATCTTGGGTAAGGATAACTTGAACTATTATCAGTATAAAAATAGCGACCATTATATTGACAGCCACTAGGAGCATCAACATCATTCATACTACCTGAGATATCTAGCATCAAAGTAATGACTGGCAGTGCCTCTTGCGGACCTTTATATATTTCCAAGTCACCATGACGCTGCAAGCTGGCCTGAGCAGTGGTAGATATCATAAATGATGTGACTGCTACCGTTAACGTTTTAAGCTGCCACGAATGAATTTTTTTAGCAACTGTATTATTCATAATATTTACCTTAATTCTAGGAATCAGCTTAAGCAGCGCACGCCAATAGGTTTAGACTTATAAGCTTGCATTTGAGTGTTGTATGGTACGCCAAGATTTTCAAGACAGGCATCGATACTGCATTCTATAAACAATTCAGGACGTGTCGCATAATCCGAATTTTCGGCCTTAACTTTTTCTTCACACTTATCTTTTAGAGTATCTGTATTTACAGTCTTTAGGCACGCGTTTATTTTTGCAGTAGCAGCATTAGAGAATGCTGGTATCAGCGAGGTTGCATACACTTCAAAATTCGCACATTCAAATGGAGTTTGTCCTGTCTGAGAAACTTGATCATCTGTAAATGTTTTATCACCCTCTAGACTATAAGGTAATGCATCGTTAGCTGAGCTTTTTGCAAACGTCATTTGAGTAACAGTGCGACTTTCACCAACATAATCTTCAGAGTCACCTACATCGCAAAACCCATCCTTCTTTCCAGAAATATATCCTGTACCATCAGATGTTTTTTCTGTTAATTTATTTTGATTAAAAAACCTATTAGTTTTTGGTCGTACACAGAATATGATTTCACGTCCAATATACTGCTTGCCAGGTCTAGTTACATAGCCTCTGACATTATCAACACTATTGCCCTTACCTAAAGACCTATCTTCTTTTTCAAGTTTATTAAATGCTGCATCAGTAGATTGAAAAGTCAGCTTTCCAACTTGTGAAGCAGTAGCAAGCTTTAAATCAGTACTACTTCTTTGAATAGCTATAGTACCAACCAATGTTATTAAGATAAGTACTAATAAAACCACAATCAGTACTGCGCCTGATTCTGAACCTTTGATATCGTCACCTTTAGAAGTAAATATCATGGCTTACCTCGTGCATTACGAATTAATGTGGTAGTTTCATATACATTTCTTAAATATTTACTATCATTAGCGGCTAAAGTACTAAGTTGTTGGTTGCGTTTATCCAATATATTAAATCGCAAGCTATTGTTCTCTTGCTTAGATACTGTCGCAGTATCAGAGTGAATTAATAGACCAACTTGTAAGCTCACGATGCGCTGTCCCATTAGTGTAGTAGGGTCTGAAGGAATGGGCCGATAGACAAGTGCTAAGTTCGTGGGGTCTGTAGCAAAATTATCTTGTGCAGTAGTGCCCAGCAGTACCCTAAAATAATCTACATTAGGAATGACAATCATGCCACTTCCTTTGAGCTTAGCTAAATTTGGCGCTGTTATGTTTATGCCAGCACTGTTAGCATCAGCTTCATTATAAGTGTAAATAAGCGAAGCACATGCTAGCCCATTTTTGTTTGGCGTCACAGATGTATCACGACGAACAAAATAACGCTCTACAACATAGTCTTCCTTATCCACACTTTCCCCATCACAAGTAAACATACCGTTTTGATAAGCCTGATATTGTATAGTCAATTGATCACTCTTAGTGACCCCTTGTATATTACTCAGACTATTTATCGATTCATTAGCAGAAAGTATGTCTGTTGGCAAAGCAGTAGAGCCACTTTTTAACCCGTTTAAATTAGATTTAGACCATGGGCTGGTGGATCCACTACTAGGTGCTGTACCTGTAGGTCTAGTTAGGACCACCCCTCCCTGCGGAGTTAGATAATTTAAATAAAATCCACTAGTGGCATTTGAGTTTGCTCCATAGTTTGCTCTTCGAAGATGCTTACTAAAACCATCTATACCAAATACTGCATTATCCTGAAGCTGCGAACCCGCTTTTTGTCGATTGTTATTGACACTACTAGTATAGAATATCTGCAATGCTGCTGCAGATATTAGCAACCCTAATATTAAGGCAACCATTAACTCTATCAAAGTAAAACCATATTGACCCATGCGAATATCTATATATATAGGATAACTTTTTTGCTTCATTAGGTTATCTCCATAAACATGCAAGTCGCGCTTGGATGATATATACCACCTTTAGTAATCGAGTCATCTTCATTGGTTTTTTGAGAGGTCAAACAGTCCATTCCGCCTTCAGGGTTACTATCAATACCGATAGTAGGTCTAGTATTACCCCACGCACTAACTAGGCACCATGAATACATAATATTAGTAGCCGTTTGACCACCAGTACTAGGACAAGGATGCAGATTAACTGTAAATCCATGATTATTCATATCTTCGGTATATAGATAAGCTTCAGCGGTAGCTAACTGAACTGGTGTGCATGCCGTTTTATCAGTACCATAGAGCCCACAACTTTTCCCAGGCGCATTGGTTGCTGGAGCATTAATTGCAGTCTGATAAGCACTAATGGCTGTTGGGTTGAGTCTTATTTTTTCACCCATATTTCGCATCATCACCAAAGATTGAGTACGCTCAAGAGATTCGTCGGTAGCTTTTATCGCTTGACCTTGCATAGCTGCAAAACCTAGTACAGCGATCGCTAAAATTAGTAGGGACACCATCACTTCAATTAATCCAAAACCCTGTTGATTAGTATCCATTAGCAATTCGTCCCTGAACATTCAAAAGCCCGTTTCGTATTTACTCTCACTCGTTGTGTCGTAGCTCCAGCTCTAGTATCCCCTACATTGATTACTACATTAGCAGGCATGATACCGCTGACACCTTCTGTTATCATGCCTTCTTTACTAATTGATAGAGTCGTTGCTGTAGTAGGATTGAAACTTAATACACTGCTATCACTTAAGCTATAGCTAGTAATAATAACACCTTCATTGTTCCGTAATTTAATATCATTACTAGTGCCACTATAAGCCCAAGTGGTAGTACTACGTGAAATAGCACTTTCAGCTTTTGCTCTTGCGATAGAAGTCTGAATTAAAGTAGATGTTGCTTTTATTTGATTGCTTGCTAATTGCTCGATGATACTAGGCCCAGCAATACCGACAATAATAGCCAATACTGCAATGGTCACCATCAGTTCAATCAGGGTAAATCCTGAGTTGGTTGTTCGTAGCGTAAGTGGTAGATTATTTGTAGATGCGTTCACATCAAATCCCTATTTATAACGGCAATTTTATAATAACTATTGTTTGTCTAATACCAATACTGAACCAAAAAACTAACAATGAATTCATATTTTCGTATCATTTTTGCCAGTCTTTTTATTGTTATTTAATAAAAATGATGCAATTTTTGTTCCATAATATTTAACAAAAGTTTTGCATAGAAATAATAATAGCTATAACAGTTATGCAAGCTATTTAGAAAATATCATTTTATAAGAAATGCTATTGAGTAATAAGCACAATATTTTGGGAGTTAATAACAAATAAATATATATTATTTTAATAATATAGCGTTAAGGCAACATATTAGCAACATATTAGTGATTATCAATAGAGAGGAACAGATTTTAAGACTGATTTCCATGCGCTAAAGCATAGGCAGAAAGATGGTATTTATGATTGGTTTGAATATCTGACATGGTGACTGTCTCAGCCGAGGTAAGCAGTGTACGTCCCAATGCTTGTAAACTGGCACCCGTGGTCGCAACATCATCAAACAATAATAAGCGTTTCACAGGAGGTTTTTCGATTAAAACAAAAGCATTGTCTAGATTACTCAGGCGCTCAGCACGTGTAAGCCCTTGCTGACTGACAGTGTCGTCAATACGCTTTACACCATGCCATAAAGGTATCTGCCAATGCTTAGACAATTGCGCGGATAAAATACTAACAGGATCGAAGCCACGCTTGACCAGTCGTTGCTCGGTTGTTGGCATGGCGATAATCACGCTATTATCATGATGACAACCATGAGGACGTGGTAGCTGACGTATAGCATGTAACAATAACGGCAATTTGGTCATGTCTTCATGATGCTTAAAAGCTCTGATCGCTTGACGCAGCGGATACTCATAATAAGTCGCCGTTTGGATAGATAAAACCGTACCAGCAGCAATATCAACATTGAAGGATTTCGGCAACCACGCGATACTGTCATGACAATGTGAGCAAAGTAGTCCGCTGTTAAAACGGTGGTTAAATTGCTGGCGCAAATTAGCAAAAAACGAAGGATCGTTTGGCAAGGGGTTTAGAGAGTGCGGTGTAGGATCAGCCGTTGGCAAGCTACTAATATTTGATAAGAGGTAATTTTGAGATAGCTGAGATTGTGGCGTGCTGCGATAAACACGGCACAACTGGCAGCGTATATCGAGATACTCTGCCAGCCATAGTCCAGTTTGATAAGGCGCTAAAAGTCGCATGGACAATTGTCAAAATGTGCGCTGATATTAGAAACCTTTCCAATCATTCAGTACGATACCAAAGCCAATAGAGGTATTTTCGTGGTTATAATCGATGATAGATTCGCCATAGCCTTGGAAAATCTGCACAAAGCCATTAACATTTTCTGATAATGGATAAATATAATCGACTTGCGCCGCCCCTTTGTTGGTGCTTGGATTGTAGCGCAATGTACCGCTCAGGCTCTGTTGATCAGGCAAATCATATAAGAATTTGATATCACCGTAACCCATGTAGTCTTCGATATCTGGATTGTCTTCACTGCTGCTGCTTTCACTATTCACTCGAGCCCACAAGCGCGGTACGATTGATAGCTTACCCCACTCTGCCCCTGCCATGAGATAAGCACGGTTCCATGAGCGTGATAACGGATCGTCTTGTCCATTAGAATGATGAATGGCACCAGCACCAAGCATACGAAGACGACCACCAAAAGGTAAATCTGCGGTCACTGGCTGAGTCAAAAATATTTCAGGCTGATAATCGGTGGCACGGAATGGTCGCGAGTTGTCTTCGTTATAAACTTGCCAATGTGACTCTTGGGTATAACCAAACCACAAATCAGCACTGGTATCGAATAAGTCTTCGGCAACTTTGGTCTTCAAAGACAACTGAAATTTTAGTTCAGTATTGCGTATGTCATTAGAAGTAAAGGACTCAGTTTCCTGTGACGGTGTGCTTGGATCTAGGTTAGGGTCAAAGGTATAAAATACTGGCAATACATAGGTTGGTCGGTATGGTCTGACGGTCCAAGTCCCACGCTCACTGTTTTTATCTAGATCATAGGATAAACTAAGCGGTGTATATTTTTCGATATCTTTTTGAGTGACCCCAACATTTTCTAGAACTTGTGCTTCTCTTTGCGTTAGCCCAACGGTGTCTAAACCTTCATTAGTAGCAGGCGCGCGCGCAACTGAGTCAGTAGCGGCATTATTAGCACCAGCAATGGTAGATTTCTCTTCTACAAAGACAACTTGCGGATTACCTGAAAGCGTACTTTGAAAGGTTTTTGCCAAATCTACTGGCTGCTTAGTTGTGGTGTAGCTCGGCGTTTTACCTTCTTCGGCTACTTTGTCAAAGCAAGCCAAACGGGCGGCACTGGTCTGTACTTGGGTACATTCAAAAAACAATTTTGCTTGCTGAGCGATAAATTCTTTACTGACTACTTGGCGATCTTGCGCAGCTGTATTGGCATCCTGTGACACCTGATAATCTTCAAACTCAAACGCTGCCTCCGGTACTGGGAACTCATTATCGCTCTGAGTTTTATCGGCAGCTTGGACTTGCACGGTAAAGCAGGTTAGCGCTAGACCAACAGCAATATTCAAATAATGCTTTCTTGTCTGAAATAAAGTATTTTTGCGCGCTGTAATAAGAGGCATAGGGCGGCGCTGTGCGGTGATATGGGAAAACATAAGTGTCCTTTATCTAACTGACATTATCGCCAGCAGAGTATATAAGATAATGAGTATGACCATTAGCGTCATCGCTAAAATAAACCCAATGACATTCAGACATAGAAGTCAGCAATTACAACGAGTAATGCGCCTTCAGCATTGTTGCTTTATTGTAATGAAAATGTGTGTACTATACTAGCCTTATCGCTGCCCTATACCAATGTAAATATCAATAATCAACGCTAAACCAAATACTTAGCGTCAGGATGATAAGTAACCATTGGTAAAAATAAAAGAGCCAACGTACTGTATGAATAGTACATTGGCTCTTTTGTATTGTTAAGCCTTTAGAAAAGACTTATTCGTTTTATTAAGTATCAGTTATTAAGCATCGTCAACGTTTGCTCAAATTCTGGACGATCAATCTCACCTACTTGTTGATTGGTCAACTGACCATCTTGATAATACAGCAATGCTGGCGGGCCAAACAATTTATAGCGCGCTAAGATTGCTTTAGAATCGTCAGTGGTTTCTGTTATATCCAGTCTCACCAACTGCCAATCCTGCATCTGCGCTGGACGATTATGAAATAAGTTTTTATCCATAATACGGCATTCGATACACCATTCAGCAGTGACATCGACAAGCACTTTAGGGTTGGCGGCGATAATGGCATCTAACTCAGTCAGCGTTGTGACGGTTTTATCTGTTGTATTACTCATGGCTGGCTGACCAGTCGTCTGCATCATCGGAGCAGCACTTAAAGATGCCAGCGGATGCAAGCTATCATCGTTACCCAACGCCGCGCCGATGATTAAACATGTTGCCCAAATACCGGCAATTAACCCTAATGCTTGGGTCAGCATACGACCTTTACCCAACCAACTCCACGCCCACATCGCTACAACCATAAACCATAACGCCCATACCATTAGCATCACGGGTGAGATAAAGACGCGCTCAATTAATAATAAAGCAACGGCAAAGAGTAATAAGGCAAAACCTTGCTTGACCCAGTTCATCCACGCGCCCGCTTTCGGCATAATTTTACCTTGGGTGGCTCCAATTAAGATAAGCGGTGCGGATAAACCAAAACCCAGCATAAATAAAGCCGCAAACCCAAGTAGTGGACTACCAATCGTCGATACGGCAAGCAGTGCCCCAAACAATGGCGCAGAAACACAAGGCGATACTACGAGCGCAGATAAGAAACCCGCGATTAAACTACCGCCCGTACTGCCCAGCTTGCTATCCCCTGCTTGACTCAAGCCTTGCATTTTATTACTAATAAATCTCGGTAAGCGGATACTAAACACACCCAGCATATATAGTGCGAGTAGGACAAATACAATCGCAAAACCAATCAGGATAATGGGGTTTTGTAGCCAGCCGATAATGCCTAATGATTCACCAAACACGGCGATAACTGCGCCCAAAATACCATAAGCCGTTGCCACGCCAATAGCGTAACTGGTGGTGAGAATAACACCGCGTTTCACCGTTGGGTTTTCCTCACGGGCAACGATATTGGCAACGATTGGCAACATTGGTAGTACGCATGGTGTCAATGCCAAACCCAGCCCTGCTAAAAACAATAATACCAATGCCAACCAAGGATGAGAAGCCAAACCAAAAGGATCGCTATCAGTGGCATTAGCTCCAGCAACAGTATTATTGGTTGTTGCTGGCACTTCACTTGTCGCAGTGCCATCGACGCCTTGTTCATCTGCGCCAGAAATCGTATTGGTAGCGCCAAGCTCTCCATCTAAAGCCTCATCATCCAACAAGGCATAATCAATCACCCCATCATCAGTCAGCGCTTGCTCTGCTGCAAGACTATCGGCAACCGTTGCACTTGACTCGGCGGTATTGTCATTACCTGTCAGACTGTTGTTGTTAGCAGCTTCTTGAGTAGAAGTACTGGCGCTATTTCCTGGAATTTGTGGCGTTGCAGCAGCGATATCAATTGTCGTTTTAATTTTTTCGGGTGGATAGCATAGTCCTGCTTTGGCACAACCTTGCCAGCCAATCACCACGGCGGCATCGTTGACGCTTTTACCACTACTACTGCTCAAGGTCGTCGTAGCCACCATATTCGCTTGGTCAAACACCAGTACTTTTCCGAATGTCGGATCATCGATTGACACTGGCTTTTGACTAAAGGTAAAAGGCGCAGCGGTCACGCCAGCTGGCAACGTCAGTTTGATTTGGGCTTTATAAACATAATGCTCAGGCGTAATGTCAAAATTAATGGCTAAGCGCGTGCCATTATTGGTAGCTTTACTGCTATCGCTGACTTGGAAGGCTTTGTCGACTGGTAAAAACTTCGTCTGTGCCGCACTTTTATCACTGCTAAATAAATCACCCAGCCCTGCCGCATGAGTCATCATGGGCATCGCAGCCAGTCCTGTAAACAACGAGCTACTAGAGACCGCAAATGCTAGTAGATAAGATTTTTTGGACGAGCGATGTACCGTTAGCGATGGTTTTTTTTCTATTGTCTTGATGGACATGAAGAGCTACCTATTTATTACCTAATATGCTATTTATTACCAATATTTGAGTCGATCGGCTTGTGGTCTATTTGCGTGTCACGGCGATATCAACCGTGGTTTTGATTTTCTCTGGCGGATAGCACAGCCCAGCTTTTGCACAGCCTTGCCAGCCAATGATAATCGGTGCATTTTTTGCGCCTTTACCATTGTTAGTAGTCAGAGTCGTGGTTGCTACCATATTTTTTTGGGTAAAAACGGGAACCTTACCAAAGGTTGGGTCGTCAATGGAGACCGGCGACTGACTAAAAGTAAAAGGGGTTGCACTCACGCCTTTAGGAAAACTGAGAGTAAGCTGATCTTTATAGACATAATGACCTGGCGTAATATCAAAATTAATAGATAAGCGCGTGCCCTTAGACGTGGCCTTAGTGCTGCTGATAACTTGAAACGCTTTATCGACAGGCAAAAACTTCGATTTTTCGGCACCGTTATTAGCAAATAACTCGCCCAAACCTGCAGCTTGAGCGCTCATAGATGCCATCGACAACCCTATCATCAATGAAGTACTCATGATTGCAAGTGCGTGAGACAACTTAGAGACTCGTTTATTTGTAATGGCGCCTTGTAAATTGAGTTTGTTGGTAAACATGAGTAATGACCTCTACTGGCTGATTTTAATGACAAATGAGCGGGGCGATATGACTGGTATCAAACGTATAGCTTGTTGGAAAAATGGATGGTTTGACATTATCTATGGAATGCCACGCCATTTATTTACTGATATAAAAATATCAACCAATAAGGTCTTATTGGTTGATATTTAAGAGCATTAGAGCGACCGTCACCAATAAATATACTATGGAGTAAGGGATCGTTAGCTACCCATATTTTAACTGCTCATCAAGCTAGTACTTATAATTGGGCATAAAGATCAGCATCTTGACCTTCGCCGCCTTGCTGACCATCTGCACCCAGCGAGAATAAATCATAAGGACGACCTTCACTGCCTGGGGCGACATATTGCATCTCGTTTTCCCAGCCATCTGTTGGATAGCCGCCTTTGATATAACCACCATCTGGGTAGTTTTTGGCCTCTGCTGGCGGTGTGGTTAATGCTTCTAAACCTTGTGCGGTAGTCGGATAGCGCGAATTATCAATCTTATACATATCAAGGGCGTTGGATACTGTAGCAAGCGCTGTTTCAGTGGTCTTGACGCGAGCTTTATCACTTTGTCCCACCACTTTCGGGACAACTAAGCCTGCAAGAATTGCCAAGATTACAATCACGACCATGATCTCGATCAGAGTAAATCCAGACTGGTTATTACGGATAGGCAGTGGCTTGTTGGCTCTCATAGGAGCTGGTTTGTTGGCACTCATAGCACTTGTTGGCATAGTAGTTACTTGAATTTTGTCAATTATAGTCATCGCTTTTATCATCGCTTTTGGCATCAGGGTGATGTAAATAGGAAAAGTGGCGTTCAAGTAACATTAATGATCGGCGTATTAATGAGCACTGAAACGATTATCACTATAAACCATGATTTTATTTTTATCTAGGGCGTGTCCTCAATTCAATCGTTTACTTTCTAAATGGGCTAAAAACAGCTAAATTTTGCCAAACATCGTCAAATAGCTTGTTAATATCTCGATATTATTTGCGCTACTTTCCTTGTTTGACGGCAATTTATCTCATTTTTATCACAATTTTTAAAATAAGGAAACGCCCTAGCATCGCAAGTAGATTGTTATGAACCTTGACTTTTATAAGCATCAATATTGAACCACAGATTGAACCACAGCATGACGAGTAATATTTATAAGGATAACTTTTGACTGACGCTTACTATAGCTTGATGGCTGGCTTTACCCTAATAAAAACGTGACTCAGTCAACAATCTACAACAGTAAGCAAATCTTAAGAAAGCTAGCGTAATATTTAGTAAGATGGCTACAATAGAAATGTGAGCGGGAGGCACACAAGCTCAGAAGGCTTAAGTGCTCATTATCCTGCCAGATCATTCATATTGACAATCGGCAGCATCACTGCCATTACGATAATCATGACTACCACGCCCATCAGCACTAGCATCAACGGCTCAAGTAGCGATAATAGGGTACTGATAAAGTTAGTGGCTTCCGCTTCCTGCATATTGGCGGCGCGGCTGAGCATATTTTCGAGCTCGCCTGAGTTTTCACCACTTTTAATCATTTGCACCATCATCGGCGGAAAGTAACTGGACTTTTCTAATTGACTCGATAAGCTTGAGCCTTCCGTCACCCTATCAGCCGCAGTGATGATGGTTTTTTGAATGTGTAAATTGGTCGTCACCGCCGCACCAATATGCAATGCCTCAATCAACGGCACCCCTGAGCGTACCAATATCGCCAATGTACTGGCAAAACGTGCTGCATTCAGCCCTTTTGATAACCGCGCCAATATCGGTAGTCTTAGCACGATGCTGTCTATCGCTAACTTACCCGCTTGCGTCTGCGCGAAACGATAAAACAAAAACGCCGTTCCGGCCAATACTAGCAGCATCAGCCACCACCACTGTGTAATGAGGTTAGATAGGCTAAGAACAATTTGGGTAATGAGCGGTAGCGCTTGCTCAGATTGCTCAAACACTTTGACAATTTTGGGCACCACAAAACTCATCAAGCCCATGATCACGCCGACTGCCATCACCATCAGCACAATCGGATAAACCATCGCGCCTTGGATTTTCTTTTGCAATGCAAAGCGGTTTTCGGTGTAATCTGCCAACTGGTTCAAGATTAAATCCAAGTGACCTGACTTTTCTCCTGCCGCAATGGTCGCGATATATAGTGGTGGAAAACTGGCGGCTTGCTGCAATGCTCGCGCCAAGCTCAAACCCTCTAATACATGCGAGCGCACGGCAAGCATGAGAGATTTAATATGGGTTTTTGGTGATTGTTTGGCGACGGCGGCAAGCGTTTCCTCTAACGGAATACCCGCTGCCAATAATACCGACAATTGACGGGTCAGCAATACCAACTCGTAAGCAGACGGTTTTTTATAGCGGTTTTTATTCTGGTTTTGTCTATCATTGACGGCACTGACTTCAACGGGCGTCCATTGTTTATCACGCAGCTGCTGGCGAACTTGTCGAGCAGAATCACCTTCGAGCAAGCCTTTTTGCACACTGCCATGGTCATCTAACGCTTTATAATGATAAGCGGGCATAGCAGCGAATATCCTAAAGTGGTCAATAAGAAAAGGTAATAAACAAGGACTTATAAAGGAGGTCTATCGAGATTTAATGGCTTAAAAAAGCGGCGTAGAATCGCTACTGTCTGGCATCAAACCTTGCAATAACAAAACATCTAAGTGCTGCTGCTGCAGTTTTTTATCGAAGTCGTTGACCTCAGCAATGAGCATTCTCTCGATACGCTTGTCACTGGCAAAGACACTCAATCGTGCACAGATAACTGCCAACTGATAAATACGTTTTTTACAGTAGCCATCCAGCCCTTGTAGCAGTCTAACCATGTATGGCGTCTCAAGACTGGCATAATCGTAATCAGCTATAACCTGCGAACCAAGTGCCGTAACACCATAGCTAATAGATAGATGGGCACAAAAATAACAGCTGAATAAGTAGCCAACGACATGTCCAATATAATAGCCGCGGTCATAGGTAAAACTACTCACACCGAAGTGCCCAAGTACATAGCTATTTAGACTGCCTTGATCACGAATAGGCTTACTGTTCTTTAATTTGCCAACGGTGGCAAAGCATAGCGGATTTCGCCCATCTTGAGTAGTCAGTTGCCAACCTGCTGGCTGCTGAGCTGGCATATGACGGACAATATCAGCGATAATGTCATCGACCACATGCAGCTGCTGCCAAAGACGCTCTAATCCATCGGTATCCATCAAGCCGCGTTTATCAAGCTGCTGTGCCAGCAAGTATTGCTGATGTTCTGCGAATTGTGATTTGAGCGTTTGTACCAAATAAGTAGGTCGCGTGGCAGCGGATGCCATATATAATAATCGCGTACGCTCATGCTGGGTACGATACAGTGCCACACGCTGCTCGGCAATATTCATCTCGCTAGCAGCAGGCTGTTGCACCGTGCTATGGGTATTAGACAACTCATCAGCTGCGCCTTTAACGACCTCTTTAACACCTACCTCTTCAATATCTGTCAGCGTAAACAGTGCCAATAACATCGCTTTGTCAGGTGTTGCACCCGCCTTGTCTTTTTGACCATGCTTGACATTGCTTGGATTCATATCGCTTTGTTTTTTAGCGGACACAGCTGAGCCTTGTTGGCTATTGGCTCCTGCGCGTGGCTTTGCGGTCGGTTCAGTCATAACATACCATCAGCAGCAAAAATAAATATCATTTAGAACAAACGATCTGACCACCATACAGTGACATATCTTACGCTAAAAACAAGCGTTTGCGCCTAGATGACTCATTATTCCATAGTACCTGAACACAAGCACATTGTCAGCTGTCCATCGTCAAAATACTCCCTATCAATACCTGTCAACCATAGACGAAATATCTTCATAAAAGTCTCATACTTCGCTATGAGAAAACAAAAAAGCGTTAAGGGCCTAATGGCAACCTTAACGCTTTTATGGTGTATTAACGATACGTTATGCGATATTTTCTTGTTGATATTGTTGGCGATAGGCTTTTGGTGATACTCCATAAACGCGCTTAAATGCTTGACTAAAGGTCGAGTCTGACGCATAGCCAACCAACTCACTGATACGGCCAATACTGTTTTGCTGCAAGCGTAGATAACGGGCCGCCAAGCGCAAGCGATAATCAATGAGATAGGTCAACGGCGGCATACCAACTGTATCTTTAAAGCGCTGCGCAAAGCTTGAGCGTGACATTCCTGCGACTTCAGCCAGCTTATGAATGGTCCAGTTTTGATTGGGCGCTTGATGCATCGCTGCTAACGCCTTGGTCAAAAACGGGTCTTTCATGGCTTTTAGCCAATTTTCTGTGGCCTCAGGCAAACTTTCAATATAAACCCGCAAACATTCAATCATCATAATACTTGCCCAATGATTGATGATTGCGGTCTTGCCCATGCGCTCACGCTCGGCTTCTAAGGTCAGCAGCTTAATCTCGACATCAATGACCTCAAACCTACCGTCAGACTCATCGTTGATTTCAGGCAAAATCGCAGGCAGCACAGACAACAAAGGACGTATCATTTCTTTATCATACTTGCATTCAATCAATATCAAAGACGAGTTAGGATCACCGTTGCCATCGATATCAAGGGTGTTTTCCTTACAATGAGTCAGCAACTCATCTAGCGGTAGCGCATCGTCACCATTATGATCTAAGGCATAGCTCACATGCTTATGAGCACTGGGAATCATAATCATATCGCCTGCGTGCGCCTGTCGCAAACCATTGCCGACATCGATGCAAAAGCTCCCAGACATCACTAAATAAAACAAAATCGTATCTTGTCTAGTGATGGAATAAGACCAATTACCAGTCCCATTCAAACGATAATACTTGGTTTCAAACAAATGCACGTTTTGTAGCAATACGCTCAATGCGTCCATCAATCACTTCCTCAATAATATAAGATCCATAGCAGCGCATCTCAGACAAGCACTCACATCCCTACTACGGTCTTAGGCTTACTTAATCTATTCAATATATTTTTTAACTGACCTTTGGTTTTCTTAACACTCGTATCATCTTCAATGGATCACTTCTTAATGGATGACCTAATATATCAACGGGCTTTAAGACCTTATCATGATGCATCACTAAAAGCGTTGCCTTTGTTATTCTATATTTCGTTATCCTATATAAAGGCGGTTAAAGAATAACAAAGCAGGTTTAAGGCACGTACAGAGGTAACGAGCATCTCAAAAGAGAACCCATAATAAAAATAAATGAGACAAAAGGCCAGTAAATCAATAGACAATCAAAGGGCTGATAAGTCTACAAATTTTAATCGCAGAAGGTAAGATAGGTTAAAACCAATCATACAGGCACAAAAAAAAGCCAAACATGGCAAGTATTATTATTTAGAATAAGGTTTTTATAATGAGGTATAACAAGGAGAGGATAATGCAGAATAAAATATGGGGCGACTGATGGGACTCGAACCCACGACAACCGAGATCACAACCCGGGGCTCTACCAACTGAGCTACAACCGCCATAACTATTGCCTAATGAGGCAAGATTTGCAGGCTAAATGGTGCGCCTGGCAGGATTCGAACCTGCGGCCACCTCCTTAGAAGGGAGATGCTCTATCCAGCTGAGCTACAGGCGCTCTTAGAGGACTTTTATATACTAAAGCAAGTTTTAAATAAATCTAAAACTAAACCATTATACATAAAAAAAAGCCTGTAAGGCTCTTAAAAATAGATGGTCGGAGTGATAGGATTCGAACCTACGACCCTCTGGTCCCAAACCAGATGCGCTACCAAACTGCGCCACACTCCGAAATTTCTATTATCACGATAGTTTGTTGATTAACTCGTTGTTGACAATACCACTAACTTGTTAACGTTCCTTGCTATCGAGGTGCACATATTAAGGGGAAAAGCCGATGGTGTCAACACCTATTTTTAATTAATTTAAAAAAACTGCTAAATTACTTAAAAAACGCTCATTTATCATAAAAACCACTATGATAAATTCTTTTCTCCACGATGCTAAGTACTACTTACTCATCGACAGCGCTCATTATACTCTATTCCTATCAGGAAGCAAGCTGCCGTTTATCGTACCAGTAAGAACATTGAATGGTACGAGCCACAATGGCGCAGGACTCACTTTTTCATCAGTAGCATTATGGCTATTATCATGGTTGTTAGCGCCATCAGTCTTTTTATAATCATGCACTTGTTGGCTGAGCGCAACTGGCAACCGCTCATTATCTTGTACTGGATAAACCAGCCACACCTGCCCTGCTTGATAGGGCTGAGCGTAACTCATCAATTGATAAGCATCGCTGGCACTAATGCTGGCTGTCTGTGATAAATATTTCCATTTAATATCGATGACATGGCTATAGTGACCTTTTTCTCTAGCTTCAATAACCGCAGTGCTACTCTGATTTTGACAATTATCATCAGCATCAGTTTTATATATGAGCAAATCAGGCCGTATGGACAAACATGCGCGCCCTTCTGCATCCGTTAGCCAGATACTTTGCGTTTGATATAACGGCTGATATTGTTGACTCACTTGCTGAAACATCGAGGCAATGCGCATACTTGCCCATTGTTCAAAGGCTTGATTCATATCAATCAGCAAGCATAAACGCGGAGACGACAGATTTTGCTTGAATGGTTTATTTGGCGCAATACCATTACCTGTTGCCACATTGGACTGCCTTAGTAACCAATAAGCCATATCTAACAACTGCTGAGCAGCTTGTAATTGCGGTGCTCGAAGCGGTTGCACGGCTAACTGACGCTTTGCTTGCTCGTATATCGACTCTAACTGTGTCAGCTCTTGATAACTCAACGCCGCTACTCGCTGCCAAGCCTGCAAAAATTTAGGCGCAGCTGCTTTCGATAGCGTTGATTGAAAAAATAAAGGTGTCATCAAAACCAACGTGCTCTTAATCAGCCGATTACCTAGCATGTCTTGGCTCAGTATACTGCTCTCACAGACAAACTTATGCGGCTGCATGCTGTTGTGGCGCAATTGTTCTTTGATGAGCAGTCGACCTTGTAGCGATGCTTGATTATCGACCTGCGTCTGATAGTGTTTGCTTGGTCGATAATGTACCAGCCGCTGCAAAAACTGCGTGATAAGCCAATCTGACAATGGCAGTACAGCTATCGATAGCGGCGACAATTGACTGCTAAGTTGACCTAGATTTTTTGTATGGGGTAGCTTGTTTTTGGCATGACTGCTATTGGTCAAATCCGATAGCATGTCCTGCACCCATTGGCGAGTTTGCCCGATATCGGGGCGATGACTGGCATTCTGTGAAAGGTATGATTGCTGCGCGACTTGATCGCTAGAAGTTTTTGCCGCGAGTTTGGGTAATATCTCAAGCGTCATGCCGCTGGGCAGTAAAATAACCCCTATATAATGTCCGACTTTTAATTGCCATTGTCCCTGTCTGCGCTTAATGCTAAAGACCGCAAACTCTTGCGCCATCAACCAATGGAAATCAGATACCCGTAAGAAATCATGCGCTGTTAGACGCTGGTGTTCAAACACAGTGATGGTATTGGCATCAAGCGCATTAACGTTAGCACTGTCAATATTATTGGCTATGACTTTATGATTGAAACTTTTATTTATCAACGCTGAGTACCTTATGGATATAAACGTTGATAGACAGAGGGTTTGGCAAATTCACCTATCCCCGCAATGAGGTCGGCATTTATCTTATAGCCAGCTGTGCTCATAGACTGACCGAAAAATGCATTTTGACCAGTAAACAGCGGATTTTGACTACTAGCATTCACTTGGTCATTCACACTGTTATTGATCGATGCGTGGCTATCATGAATAAACCGCGCTCGCAGTGGCTGCTGCTCGTCTCTAAAGATATATTGCAAAGTACCCTCTTGCCCACCCGTCGCTTGCATTAACTGCGGAATAATTTGTTCAACCAACACCGCTTGCAATTGTCCAAGATCCGTCACTGACCATAAAAAAGCATGACCCAATTGCGCCTCCATTCCCAATGTTTGCGTGATGCGATTGTTCAAACCAGCTAAGAGCTTTGCCAAATCTACCATCGCCGCTGGACTGTCAGTTTCTGAGTTTTGGGGTACATGAATAATGGGTAATAATTCTGGTTGCGGTGGACATTCGATAAAACGAAAGCGCCGACGTAATGCCATATCAAGTGGTGCTAACGAGTGATCTTGGGTGTTCATCGTGGCATAAATATCGATATTGGCAGGGATGCTAAAAGCCCGTCCAGAATAGGCCAAATGAACGGTCATCGCGTTTGCCATGCCAGCCCGTTTGTCTGGCTCAATTAGACTGAGTAACTCGCCAAATACTCGTGACACGTTGGCGCGATTGATCTCATCAATTAAGATGGCATAACGCTGCTCTGGATCATTTGCTGCCCTTTGACACAGTTTTAAGAATGCACCATCCTGAATGGCGTAATTCATTTGAGATGAGCTATTCATTGTATGATTAGACGCTGCCATGACAGGACGAATGCCTTCGACAAACTCTTCATAGCCATAGGCTTGATGGAAGCTGACCATGGTAAAACGCTGCTGGCTAAAACCTTGATTTGGGTTATCTTGGCTTTGGTTGACACTGTTATCACGCTGCGCTTGCTGAAATTCGGCAAGTTGCTGCGATAGCTCTGTTAATAACTCAAAGCTTTCTGGCAGCAAATACCACGCACCACCCTCATCTTTATCAAAATAGGCTTGGCTGGCACGGTTTTTATAAGTCACAGTTTTTGAATTGGTAGGGCTATGCATTTGAAGGACAGACCAAGCCGTATTGCTTAAGTTTTTTTCGCGTGCATTCTGCGCCGCTTTCGCGACAAAGAACGCATGATTGACGATTTCAGGCACTTTTACCAGGTCTTGGTGTTTAGATTGGAAATCCAAAAGTACCAAGCATACGATTTCACGCCAGCTAAGCTCTTGCAATAGCTGCCCCAACAAATCTGCCTCATCGGCTCTCGGCAGATAGTCGGTATATCGCTTAGCAATTTGTAACAGTCGATAGGTTTTCCCCGTACCAGTAACGCCTGTATAAATGATATTGGTCGGCACATGAATTGACGTGTCAGGCATAGCTTCATCCAGCATAGAAAAAGGAAATAAGAAAAATAATCAATAAGATACACTAAAATGTCATCATTATAGCGTGGCTGTCTTTATGGCATCCAGCAGCACTGTTTATGAAAGCATCTGAGTGATACGATAGTGCTTTGAGCGATAGCATTCCTAGCATCTAGAGTATCATGACGTTAGCCCTATTTTATAAGCGCAGCAGTTCATGCTAATAATAGTAGGCAGACGGCGGTTAATGTACCATAGTGAGCATGGCAGCTTGCACAATAGGCATCCTATCAGCTGCTATGATGAAATATGTAACACTCAAAGCATCATTTAATCTATCTACATTAAGGAATTTTGTATGTCAGGATTATTAAAAAAACTCCCTAGCAAGCTAACCAATAAATTGCCAGCCAAAACCTCTGACAGCACAAGATCGCCCGTCGAAAAACCCAACAGCACGCTCAAGCCCATCAGCAATCAATTTACCAAACTGTTATCTATCACCAAATACTTACCTGCCAGCGCACGTTCGAGCATCTTATCCAAAGCCTTTGGTAAAGTGGTGCCATATGTGGGCACAACGGGCGTCTATTATGAAACGGTCGAACCCAACCAAGTCGTCGTGAGCTTAAACAACACCAAAGCGGTGCAAAATCATATTGGCTCTATTCATGCGGTCGCCATTACCTTACTTGCCGAAACAGCAACCGGTTTTATTCTGGGTTTAAACCTACCCTCTGACCGCGTACTATTGATTAAATCGTACTCGGTTAATTTTTATCGCCCGATTAAAAAAGGTCAAATTGCAGCAGTGGCATCTTTATCGGATGAGCAGCGCTTAGATATCCTAAATACACCAAAAGGCGAAATGGTAATTCCGTGCGTCATTCATGACCGTGAATCTGACAGTGATCGTGACCCTATCGTGGTTGAGATGACATGGGCTTGGATACCTAAGTCTGAGTTAGAAGCGCGCCGTCAGGGCAAGACCAGCGACAAGCCGCTAGAAGCTGACACTGAATCTAAAACAGAAGTCGAAGCTGAGCAAAACGACCAATAACTGGTTAAGCATAAGTAAGACATAATGTGTCATCTAGTGTGATGAGACATTATGTTTGTTAAACTTGTATAGTGCATTTAAAAAAATTGTGAAAAAAACGTATAATAAGGAGACAGCGATGTCCAAGATTACCCATAAATTGACTGCCCATTTAACTAAGGCGTTGCTCGTGGGCGCGTGCTCACTAGGCCTTACCATGACAGCAAATGCGGCGCCAATGGCAAATACCGCAAGTGTGACTAAATCTAGCCCTGTGTTTCTTGGTGATGGCGGTAATTATCCTTTTTCAGAAGCAGTACGGGTGGGCGATACGCTATACATGTCTGGACAAATTGGTTTTAAAGATGGCAAATTGGTCAAAGGTGGTGTCAAAGCCGAAGCCAAGCAAGCATTGGATAATATCAATGAAACCTTGTTAAAATATGGCTATCAAAAATCAGACATCGTCAAATGTATGGCTATGCTGACAGACATGGATGACTTTGACGATTTTAATAAAGTCTATAAAGCGGAATTGGCCAAACCTTATCCGGTACGTTCAGCCTTTGGCGTCGCTGAATTGGCTGCTGGTGCCAGCGTTGAAGTTGAATGCATCGCTGCAAAATAATAGCGATGTCACACGTTAAATTATTAAAAGCACTGAAGTATTCAAAACACTAAAGTATTCAAAGCAGTAAAGAATGACCATCAAATAACTGGCTACCATAGCCAGTTATCTTTTATCTGCTATACAAACCCTTTGGCTGAGGTACGTTGAACAATCACCAACACACCTTAAATATTTTATACAAGTATCGTGTCATCAGCTAAGGCACTCTCTTTCGTCACTCGTAGCACTTCCTCTAACGTCGTACGACCTGCAATGACTTTATGCAACCCATCCGCACGAATCGACGCTGTCTGCTGACGTGCGTACTCCTCTAGCTCATACTCGGCGGTATTACTATGAATCATACGGCGCAAGGTATCATCAACGGGCACCACTTCGTATATCGCCGTCCGTCCTTTAAATCCTGATTGATTGCATTTATCACAGCCAACTGGTTTGGGTAAATTGATAGGTTTACTTGTCAAAACTTTAGCGCCATTCTCTGAGACTGGCACAATACCAATTTCAGTAAATAACTTAGCCTGTTCGCTATCAGCCACTTGCCAGCCATGACAATGTGTACATAATGTACGCACCAAGCGCTGGGCGACGACACCAATCAGTGATGACGATAATAAAAATGGCTCAACACCCATATCTTGCAGACGCGTGACGGCACCAATGGCGGTGTTGGTGTGTAAAGTTGATAAAACCAAATGTCCAGTAAGCGACGCTTGTACGGCAATCTCTGCCGTTTCTAAATCGCGAATCTCACCAACCATCACCACGTCTGGATCTTGGCGTAACATTGCACGTAAACTTTTGGCAAAAGTCATATCGACTTTATTATTAACCTGCGTTTGCCCAATGCCATCGAGCTGAAACTCAATCGGATCTTCAGCGGTCAAGATATTACGGGTTTGGTCATTGAGATCGGTCAATGCTGAATATAACGTCGTGGTTTTCCCTGAACCTGTCGGCCCTGTCACCAAAATAATGCCGTGTGGGCGATGAATCAAGCGCTTGAGCTCGCTATAATCGTTATCAGACAGCCCTAAATACGTCATATTCAGGCGACCTGCTTGCTTATCTAATAGACGCATGACCACGCGTTCACCAAAACTCGATGGCAATGTCGATACCCGCACATCAACCTCACGCCCTGCCAGCCGTAAGCTGATACGTCCATCTTGTGGCACGCGTTTTTCGGCAATATCGAGCTTGGCCATGACCTTAATACGCGATACCAATAATGGCGCTAATTGGCGTTTTGGCGTAATAATTTCTTTTAATTCACCGTCAACGCGAAAGCGAACGACCAAGCGTTTTTCAAAGGTTTCAATATGGATATCTGAGGCGTTTAAACGTATCGCTTCGGACAACAACGCATTGATGAGACGAATGATAGGTGCATCATCTTGTTGATCCATCAAATCTTCAGTTTCAGGGACACTGTCTGCCAAACTATCGAGATCAGGATGGTCTTCGAGCCCAGCGGCAATATGTTGCGACTCACCAGTATTGCCTGCATAAGCGGCGTTCATGCGCTTTTCAAAGTCATCGGCGCTGATGCTTTCATAAGTGGGCACACCGCGTACACCTTGCTGCTGTAAAAATCGCACTGCCTCATTAATCGCTGATAATGGCGTGGCTTTGGTCAGCACCAAAGTCGCTGGCAGCTCAGGATCAATGGCAAGTATGGCCAAAATTTGATGGCGTTTCGCAAAACTGTACGGCAGTTGCATCATAAAAGCGACCTGATAGATAAAGATAAACTCAGAAAGAAACTCGTGTCAAAGCGTGGCAAACGTATTATGCTTAACTGGCTAAACCAAAAAAGACTGCAAGTAAGATTGCATGATTTTGTTATAATAGCATTTTGTTTTACTCGCCATTAGGATTTTCAGTTATGTCAGAGAACACAAGCACTGCTACTCATCCGACGCCCCTTTTACAAGACACTTTTACGGTCGGGAGTCGTACTTTTTCTTCTCGTCTGTTGGTCGGTACGGGCAAGTATAAAGATATGACTGAAACGGGCGCCGCCATTGGCGCGTCGGCAGCAGAGATTGTCACCGTTGCTATTCGTCGTACTAATATTGGACAAAACAGCAATGAGCCCAATCTACTTGATGTGATTTCCCCCGATAAATACACCATCTTACCCAACACTGCTGGTTGTTTCGATGCCGAGACTGCCATTCGTACCTGTAAGCTTGCTCGCGAGCTGTTAGGCGGGCATAATCTGGTTAAGCTTGAAGTATTGGGCGATGAAAAAACCCTCTATCCGAATGTGATGGAAACGCTAAAAGCTGCCAAAGTATTGATTGATGATGGCTTTGAGGTGATGGTTTATACCTCAGACGACCCTATCGTCGCTCAAGAATTAGAAAGTATGGGCTGTGTGGCAATTATGCCACTTGGTAGCTTGATTGGTTCAGGTCTTGGTTTGCTGAATCGTCACACCCTCAGCCTTATTATCGAAAATGCCAAAGTACCGGTATTGGTCGATGCAGGCGTTGGCACGGCCTCTGATGCAGCGCTGGCTATGGAGCTTGGCTGTGATGGCGTCCTGATGAATTCGGCGATTGCCAATGCGCAAAACCCAGTCATGATGGCCCATGCCATGAAGCATGCCATCTGGGCAGGGCGCGCGGCGTTCTTGGCGGGTCGTATGCCAATGCGTAAAATGGCGACTGCCAGCTCACCGCAAACAGGATACTTTTTTCAATAGCTTTTAAATTTAATGACCATTATTAAATTGATAGTATTTAATAAAAAGTCAGCTATAAAATAATAATAAAAGAAGTAACTTTTACTCAACTTATCGTCATAAAAGGATTTATTATGCGGCTTCTCACAGCAGTCGACCAGTTGTTTTTACTTCTTGAGTCGCGTAAACAGCCCATGCATGTTGGAGGTCTATTCCTATTCGAATTGCCAGAGAATGCGGGTAGCGGCTTTGTTTGCCAATTGGTCAAACAGATGCAAGATTCTGATGTGTCGCCTACCTTTCCTTTTAACCAAGTGCTTGAGCATTTGGCTTTTTGGAAAAAGGACAAGCATTTTGATGTTGAGCATCACTTGCATCATGTTGCCTTACCAAAGCCTGCACGGGTTCGCGAGTTGTTGATGTATGTTTCAAGAGAACATGGTCGGCTGTTGGATCGTGCCATGCCATTGTGGGAATGTCATGTGATTGAGGGTATTCAACCAGAAAACGAAGGCGACCCTGAGCGTTTTGCCCTATACTTCAAAATTCACCATTCATTGGTTGATGGCATTGCTGCCATGCGCCTTGTCAAAAAATCATTATCGCAATCGCCCACTGAGCCAGTAACGCTACCGATTTGGTCATTAATGGCACGCCATCGCAATCAAGTCGATGCGATTTTACCCAAAGAGCGCTCCGCATTACGCATCATTAAAGAGCAAATATCTACTATTAAACCTGTATTTACCGAACTGCTGGATAATTTGAAAAATTATGGTGATGACAGTTATGTCGGTACTTTTGATGCGCCGATGAGTGTGCTCAATAAACGCATCTCAGCATCACGGCGTATAGCCGCGCAGTCTTATGATATTCAGCGTTTTAACGATATTGCTGAGCGACTAAATATCAGTAAAAATGATGTGGTACTAGCGGTATGTGCGGGTGCTATTCGTCGTTATCTCATCTCCATGGATGCGCTGCCTAGCAAGCCACTCATTGCTTTTGTACCGATGTCGCTGCGTACAGATGACAGTGTGGCAGGCAATCAATTATCCTTTGTACTGGCCAATTTGGGCACGCATTTAGATGATCCCTTGAGCCGAATCAAACTGATTCATCGCAGTATGAATAACGGCAAACGCCGCTTTCGACGCATGAATCAAGCCCAAGTGATTAACTACAGCGTGATTGCCTATGCTTGGGAAGGTATCAACTTAGCGACCAGTCTATTTCCCAAAAAGCAGGCGTTTAACCTGATTATCTCTAATGTGCCTGGTTCTGAAAAACCACTATATTGGAATGGTGCACGTTTGCAATCGTTGTACCCTGCGTCTATTGTCTTCAATGGTCAAGCAATGAATATCACCCTTGCTAGTTATCTAGATAAGATTGAATTTGGGATTACGGCTTGTAGTAAAGCACTGCCGCATGTACAAGAAATGCTGACGCTTATTGAAGAAGAGTTGCAACTGTTGGAAACTACCAGTAAAGCGCTTAAGTTCCAAGGCATTACGGTTGAAGATAAAAGTAGCTATAAAGTTAATGGTAAAACAAAAAAGCTGGCTCCATAATGGAACCAGCTTTTTTGTTTTAATTTGTCTTAATAATTACGCTTAAGTGGTGCTTAAAATGCGTCACCCCACGTTGGAACAACCACTTGCATCAATGGCTTCAATAACTTAATGTTACAGGCGAAAATAGAGCCTGAAGTCATTGAGTTGTGTGCGCCTGTATGGTCAACCACCACGCCACGTGCTTCGGTCACGATAAGCTCACCTGCCGCGATATCCCAAGGCTTAATTGACATCTCAAAATAGCCATCAAAACGACCGGCAGCGACATAACATAAATCAAGCGCAGCTGAGCCTAGACGACGAACTTGACCGCCTGCTTCAGAGATCTTTTGCAAGCTTTCAAAATGCTGCTTGGCATAAGAGATGACTTCGCCATTGCGTTTACGCTCAAGCGGATGACCAGTGGTAAATAGACCACCATCAATCGTTTTGCGCTCGCTCACTTGCATGCGGCGATTGTTCAAGCGCGCGCCTTTACCACGGCTAGCAGAGAACATCTCATCACGGACAGGATCATAGATCACGCCATGTTGGGTTACGCCTTTATGCTGTACGGCGATAGACACACAAAACTGCGGCACACCATGGACGAAGTTTTTGGTGCCATCTAGCGGATCAATAATCCAGCACCAGTCTGCATCTTCACCGCGACCTTCTTGCATACCAAACTCTTCACCCAAGTACGAGTGATTTGGATAGCTGGCTTTTAGGGTTTCAATCGTCAGCTCTTCGCTAAAGCGATCAATACGCGTAACCAATCCATCAAGCCCTTTTGACTCAATATCCAATTCAATTTTATGGCGGTTTTGATGCGCATATAAAATCTCTTTACCAACTTTTTCAGCAGTACGTGCTGCGATGACGACCATGGGTTCCATAAATAACCTATTTGCTTGATGAATGAATGTCAAAAATAAGACGAGCTCTGTGCCCACAACATGCCAATCAGCCGCTGCATCACACTGTATTTATACGATTAAAAAAATGCGCCATTTAAAAGCGATGATCGCATTATACTAAAATTGTTCGATAAAAAACGAAAAAAACCATGACGTTCGCCAAACCAACCCAAATTTTGGTGGTCATCACAAACTGCGTAAGTTGTAAAAAAGTCAGCACCTACGACTAAGTAGGCGTTCGCTCTATCGATCGAGCTTTTATCTATTTAACCAATACTCTGTCCAAATGACAGCTAAAAATCTTAAAAATGTTCAAAGGTATAACTTACAACAGCAACTTTTCAAGCTGCCTTACCACACCATTAACATCTAAACCACAATCAGCCATTTGCTCTGCTTGTGAGCCATGGGCGACAAAGCGATCTGGAATGCCGATATTAATAACGGCAGGACGGTTATCTTTAAAGGCTGGTGATTCGTTAAGCAAATACTCATTTACTGCACTGCCCGCGCCGCCCATAATCATGTGCTCTTCCAAAGTCGCAATGTGTGTAATACCTTGCTCTAACAACTTTTCTAATAATGCCGTGTCTAAAGGTTTTACCCAGCGCATATTAATGACATGTACCTGACAATCTGATTCTATATCATTGTCAATTAAGCTTTCTGCCGCTTGCTGAGCCGTCGCAACCATGGTACCAAATACGAGTAGCGCCAGCTTTTTAGGCGCATCCTCACTACCTAATACCGACTCTATCACTGCCTCGCCAACGTTATAAGTCTGTGCTGGCGATGCGATAACTGCGCCAGTACCGACACCACGCGGATAGCGTACTGCCGTGCAGCCTTGATATTCATAGCACGTATTGAGCAAATGGTAGCATTCGTTTTCGTCTTTTGGCGCGGCGATCAGCATATTGGGCACGCAGCGTAAAAAGGCAAAATCGAATACGCCTGCATGCGTTGCACCGTCTTCACCGACTAAACCTGCTCGGTCAATAGCAAACATCACATCAAGGTTTTGCAAAGCCACATCATGAATCAGCTGATCATAACCACGTTGCAAAAACGTCGAATAAATCGCCACAATCGGTTTGACGCCTTGGGTTGCCATACCAGCAGCCAGTGTGACTGCGTGTTGCTCAGCGATGGCTACATCAAAAAACCGCTCCGGAAATTGACGGGCAAAATCAATCATCCCCGAGCCTTCTTCCATAGCAGGTGTGACGGCAAGCAGCTTATCGTCTGCGGTTGCTTTGTCACATAAGAATTGCCCAAACACTTGCGAGTATTTTAACGCAGGTTTGGTGTTGGACAGTGATTTTTCTGTGGCGACAGCCTGAGTATCATTCTTGACTTCGACAGGAAGCTTGCTGATAGCATGATAGCCGACGGGATCTAACTCAGCTGGGGCAAAACCTTTGCCTTTGGTGGTATAAATATGGACTAAAACAGGCCCTTTTATCTGCTTGGCAAGTGACAATACCCGCAGTAGCTCAGGGATATTGTGACCATCAAACGGACCAAAGTAGGTAAAACCAATCGCTTTAAATAAATTGTCTTCTAACTGCGGCACATCACGCATCTCTTTGTGACGCTTACGGCGATCAAAGCCTTGCATATCAGGGCGTTGGCATAGTACTGGCTCGCCTGCATCAGAGATATCAACCTGATATCCTGACTCCCACAGCATCGCTAAATGCCGTGAAAAACCACCGATAGAACAAGAGATCGACATGTCATTGTCATTTAAAATGACCAATAAATCCGCATCTTGTTGCACCGCATCATTCATCGCTTCAAACGCCATACCACCGGTCATTGCACCATCACCAATGATACAAGCTACTGTTTGCGCGCGACCTTGATAACGCAGTGCTAAGCTCATGCCTAGACCAGCTGAGATTGACGTCGATGAATGACCAACGCCAAAGGTATCGTAAACGGATTCTGCACGCTCAGGAAAAGCAGTCAAACCATCTTTTGAGCGAATCGTCGCCAACTGATCACGGCGACCCGTCAATACTTTATGAGCATAGGCTTGATGACCCACGTCCCAAACGATTTGATCTTGCGGCGTATCTAATAGGTAATGCAGCGCAATGGTCAATTCAACCACGCCCAAATTGGCACCAAAATGCCCACCGCTTTGACCTGCTGAATACAATAGAAATAGCCGCAGCTCATCAGCCAAGGTGATAAGTTGAGCAGTTGTCAGAGTATTAAGATCAGCTGGCGCTGCAATGCTATCCAGCAAAGGCGTATCAGGACGGACGCGTGGAATCACAGTATAAGTCTGCTGTAAATTCGACAGCTGGGCAGCAGAATCGACAGCTGGCATAGATACGGACTGAGACTGTGGGGAATGAGGTGACTGCTGCATAAACCGTACGATACCTACCAATCTGCTGACAAGACAGCCTCTTAGTGCATAATGCTACCTAAGTGACGTCAATAATATCTACACCATTACTGGTGTAATCGACCATATAACTGTTCATACATTTATTCAGGCAGCCTTTATGTCTTTATATCAACATATAGAAGCTGCGCCGAATAGCACATACGCTGCCGTAATAGACAGCGATGGAGCTTTGCTGTGGCGCTTTCATAACAAGGGATAATATTATGCCTTATTATTCTGCATCAATATCGGATGTTAGTGACGACATAGTAATGTAAGGGCAAAGACTTGTCACTGTATCCGTCAAAATAGTATGGCATAATAGCATTTATTTTTAATTGTCGCTTTAATCATCGTGCGTCGTTTGTGAACTTTGTGTGTTTTTATAATAAAGACAATCAGCATGCACTCTTTACGAATGAATTATACTGGCATTATCCTACTTTCATCATGCAGCTAGGATATCATCGCTGTTTTAATATGGTTAAAAAAGACCCTCTACCGCCACGCTTATCGGCTTATGCAGGACATTAATGTCATATCAATTTATTACCAGTGCCAAACTACCTACTCGTCATGGCGAGTTTGATATTCATATTTTTGAAAACGACGAAGGTCAAGAGCATGTGATGCTGACTGTTGGTTTGCCTGTCGTCGATCAACATACGGCGGACAACTCACCGAGTCAGACGGACGCCACGCGAGCAGAAAAAACCATTCCATTGATTCGTATTCATTCAGAATGCTTGACAGGTGATGCTTTTAGCTCATTAAAATGTGACTGTGGACCGCAGCTCAACACGGCGATGCAAGCAATACAAGAGACTGGCTGCGGGGCGATATTATATTTGCGCCAAGAAGGTCGTGGTATTGGTCTGACCAATAAGATTCGCGCTTACGCCCTGCAAGACCAAGGTCATGATACTTTAGATGCCAACCTCATGTTGGGCTTACCTGCGGATGCGCGCATTTATGATATGTGCGGCCCGATGCTCGCTCATATCGGTGTTGACGCCGTCAGACTCATCACCAACAATCCAGACAAAGTGGCTTATCTAACTGAGCACGGTATTAATGTCGTGGAACGCGTGCCTTTATTGGTTGGGGTGAATGATATGAATGCTGAATATTTAGCGACCAAGCGCGACCGCATGGGCCATTTATTAGATAAAGATTTCAATACCGCGTTACATCTTAATAAGTAGACATCAATACACTAAATAAATAGATATTTTATGAGTATTTCAAATACAGATAATAAGACAGAGCTATCAGCGACAGACTTAACAGTGCCAGCCAATAACGACATCATGCGTGTGCGTGAATTTTTGGTCGATTTGCAGGCTCGTATCTGTCAAGCCTTAGAAGCGCAAGAACGCGATGGTGGCGGCAATGCAACCTTTGTCCCTGATGACTGGGAACGTCCTGAAGGCGGCGGCGGTCGCTCGTGTGTCCTAGCAGATGGTGAGGTGATTGAAAAAGCGGGTGTGATGTTCAGTCATATTCACGTGCATAACTTGCCTGCTTCAGCCACTGCACGCCATCCCCATATCGCTGGTCGTAAAGCTCAAGCCATGGGTGTCTCATTGGTTGTCCATCCCAAAAACCCGAACGTCCCAACCAGCCATGCCAATGTGCGTTTGTTCGTTGCTGAAGCTGAGGGCGAAGAGCCTATTTGGTGGTTTGGTGGTGGTTTTGATTTGACGCCGTTTTATCCCGTACTCGCTGATTGCGTGCATTGGCATCAAGTCTGTCATGATCTGTGCGCGCCTTTTGGTGACAGCGTCTACCCTGATTTCAAGCAATGGTGTGATGAGTATTTTCACCTACGTCATCGTGATGAGCAACGCGGTATCGGCGGCTTGTTTTATGATGATGTCAATACAGAAAGTCGTGGCTGGGACTTTGAAACCTGTTTTAATTTTATGAAGGCGGTCGGCAACGGTTATCTTGACGGTATCATGCCCATCTTTGAGCAGCGTAAAGATACCCCTTATACCGAGGCACAGCGCGAATTTCAACTTTATCGCCGTGGTCGCTATGTTGAGTACAACCTTGTTTATGACCGCGGCACGCTATTTGGACTACAAAGCAATGGCCGTATTGAGTCTATCTTAGTCAGTATGCCGCCGCTTGCCAGCTGGCATTATCGCTTTGAGCCGACTGAAGGCTCGCCTGAGTTTGCATTGACCGATTTTTATCTAAAACCACGCGATTGGTTGACTCTATAGTTTGTGTGAATATAATAAAGGCTAAGGTATTTGTTAGCTTGTCTTTAGAGAGTATCAAGAAGGTCAGCTATCCACGCTGACCTTTTTATATGAGCGCAAATTTATATGAGCGCAAATTTATATGGGCGCAAATTTATATGAACGATAATCACTGACTCAAAAATTACGATGATATAACAACTAAATTTACGTCCACTGCACAGATAACCGTTACAATGAAAACTATTGTTGGAAAAATCCTTTAGAAGCGAATGCGTTTCCAAAAGATGATGAGGTAATTTTTATAACAATACGCTTTATTTAAAAGCAGTATTTAAAAGAAGCCTTTAAGTGCAGATACTTAAAAACAGTATGTAAAGCCAGCGTTTATAAGCGCGCCTACTACTAACCAATTTTACAGGAGTAATTCACATGGCACAGGTTCATACCAACCAATCATTAAAATCTATCTTTGGCATCACATTGATGGCAGCCGCCCTAGGTCTAACAGCGTGTAGCACTGCCACTGACCCTGATGTAAAAGCCCGCCAAGATAGCATGAAAAGCTATGGTGATGCGATGGGTGTCATGGGTGATATGATGAAAGCACCTGACACCTTTGATGCCGCCGTATTCAAAGAGCAAGCCGCATTTTTAGCAGAAGACGCTGCTACGCCTTGGAGTCATTTTGAAAATAAAGAAGCCGTTGGCAATGCGACTGATGCCGTTTGGTCAAATGCCGATGGTTTTCGCGCAGAAGCAGAGAACTTTCAAAAAGTCACTGCTGAGCTGAACGCTGCTGCACAAACAGCCACTAGCATCGACGATGTCAAACCAGCCTTTGGTGAAGTCGGCGCTAGCTGTAAATCATGTCATACCGATTTTAAAGTCAAAACTGACTAAATTGTCATAAATTGATATCGTAAAAAAATCCGCCATGTCATTTGATATGGCGGATTTTTATTTCGAAAATATTGTGTAAAAGGTAGTTCTTTAAAATAACGCGCTAAACAAATTACTCTGCTACAGCTTTATTAACATCGTTATTAACATCGATCGCCTTTTGCTCATGCAATTTATTCATAATCGATGTCACTGATGGATCACTCAAATCTATCGTGCGTATCGGGAATGGAATGTTGACGTCTGCTGCATCGAGTGCGCTCTTAATCTCTACGATCACTTGATGAATCGAGGTCACTTTGTTGGCTTGAGTGCCATCTTCGATAAACCAACGTACCATCAAATCAATCGTTGAATCACCAAAACCCGTAGCAATCACACTTGGCTGCGCTTTCTTCGATACGCTTTCGACTTTATCTAACGCCTGTAGAATCTCAGCTTTTGCTGCTTCGATATCATCTTCATAGCCAATACCAACAGCCACTTGCAAACGGCGCTGCTTATAGGCGGTATTGACAGTCAATGCTGAGGTATACAAATCAGAGTTGGGAATAACCACTTGCCGACCGTCATACGTCTTGATAGTCGTGGCGCGTATTTTAATATCCTCAACCGTCCCTTCATAGTCGCCTGAGACAATCTGATCACCGATGCGAAACGGCTCTGAGATCAGCAGCAAAATACCAGAGAGCAAGTTTTGAAAAATATCTTTAAAGGCAAAACCAATAGCGACGGAACCAATACCGAGTGCACCAATCAGCTTGGCAGGCGTAAATCCTGGTACGGCAATCACCATAGCAATCATAAAACCGATAAAGATGATGAGTGCGCCGCCTACTCGCTGAAACACTTTAACCAAATTCTGATGCCGACTGCGACTGCCTAAAAGTTTGTATACCACTTTTTTGAAGACAATCGATAGAAACCAAAAAATCAGAATAACAATAATTGATGCGACAAAATAGGGAATGCGTTCAACAAAGCCAACCACTATCTCATTTGCTGAATCAATGATGCTTTGATATGTCAGCACATCTGTTGTCACTGGTTCAGGCGCTATATTGGTATTTACTGTCGTTTCTGCCTCAGAGGTAGGCATCTAGACGTCACTCCTTTGGTTGGTTGGCTTTATGCTTCCATTCACTCGATTAATTGATTGTTTGACTGGGGCATGTCCTAGATTAACTGACGTATTGACATACCAGCCTGTCAAGCTAGCCCATTAAATTTGCTTGTACAATTTCAATCCAGTAGCCATCAACATCTTTGATAAAGGCAATGTTTTTCATACTGCCATCTTCTGGACGTTTTTTGAATTCGACATTATTTTTATCAAACCAAGCAACCGCTTCATCGAGACTAGGTACGCTAAAGCAGATATGCCCAAAACCTTGTGGCTCACCATTACCATCATGATAACTGAAGTCAGCTTTCGTTTCGGTACCATAATTATGGGTCAATTCTAAAATGCCGCGTTGACGGAAGGCAAAGATTTCCAAATCATCACCCGCGGGCAAATTGTCGCGCTCGCTTTCGGTTAACTTGGCTAAAAAGTACAAATCAAAACCCATATCAGGGAATTTTTTTACCGCCAGCAAAGTCATACCAAGGACACCGGTATAAAACGCCAACGACTTGGCAGGATCTTTGACACGTAGCATGGTGTGATTAAAAGTAAAACCTGTCGTCTGTACTGAGATAGGCTGCACACCATCGGTATTGACGCTGCTCGTTGGCTGGGCGATAAGTGATTCGTTATTATTATCAGTGGCTGAGCCAGTATTTGCTGTAGACATAGTCATCCTAATATTGACAAAATAGAGAGTTTAAAAGCAAGCGCGTGAATACTTTTTACGCGCTTGACCCTTTTATCATAATAAAAAATCGCGAAAGCATTGAGTGGGTTTTGTAAGAGCGCACACTTGGTGCTACCCATTTAACCGATTAATTAGCTGTCTAAGAAACGTACTTTTCCTGTCTCCAAATCATACTCTGCACCCACGACCAGCAATTGACCGCTATTGGTTAAATCCTCTAATGCCCGCGAGCCGTGTTTGAGCTGGCTAACTGACATACGGACGTTAGCGCGGATAGAGCGATCGACCAACTCGTCGGCATCGACATCTTGACCATTAGCAGTGGCCAGCTCATGCAAATTATAAACGCTTGGGCGAATGCGATCGACAATCGACTGCAAGTTGGGCGAATAGTTTTTCTCAGGATTGATCAGTGTCTCAACACAAGCCGTGACAGCGCCACAATGTGAGTGCCCAAGCACGACCACCAATTTTGTACCGAACTTTTCGGCCGCAAACTCAATCGAGCCAATCTGTGAAGGCGCGACGACATTACCAGCGACTCGAATAACGAACAAATCACCCAGACCTTGATCAAATACAATCTCAACTGGTACTCGTGCATCCGAGCAACCCAAAATAATGGCCAAGGGATCTTGATCTTTAACCAATTCAGGTCGTCTTTGCATTGTTGGATCAGTAGTGGTCAAACTATCTATGTAGCGCATATTGCCTTCTTTTAAAAGCGCAAGAGCTTCTTGACCGGTTTTCGGGCGTGTATCGTTAGGCATAAGACATCCTTTATCATTAATAATATTAGCGTTGTAAACAGCTTTACACACATGTATTCAAACATAGATTTGCGAATGGCTACTAACCTATCAGGCGCATTGTGTTTGTCTGCCATACCGTGATTGTATAGGAATAAAAACCAAAAAATGATAAAAAATTTTGTTTAAATATCGTCATAGAATGGCAGTTATTGCCAATCATACAGAATTATAAAGTTGGAAGTGAAACTGAAAAACAGAAATGCATTAGCCAAAACCGAGCATCAAACAGACAACACCGAACTATCAAGCATCAACAGCCATTGACAGCTTAATCGTGTTGCTCGCAGAACTTATAACGAACTTGCACTGATTTATATCAAGGGTTTGTTATAATACGCGGCGACCAAATCGGGTTTACACCCATCGCTTATATCCATATCAAATCACCTTGACCACAGTGTCCTAAATAAATAGCTGTACTGCGATGTCGGACACGTAGGAATAAATATTATGACCAATTCACCGCCAAATATGCACAGAGCCTCTGCATCAGCTCAAGATGACAAAGTACTACTGCAACTGACTGGTCTAAAAAAAACCTATGATCAAACTGAAGTATTAAAAGACATCAATCTTGATATCAAGCACGGTGAATTTTTGACGCTACTTGGTCCATCAGGCTGCGGTAAAACAACCTTACTGCGCCTAATCGCTGGTTTTGAGCAGCCAAATGCTGGGGCAATTTATCTAGACGGCGTACAGATGGCTGGCTTGCCAGCGGATAAACGTCCCGTGAACACAGTATTTCAACAGTACGCCTTGTTTCCACATATGAGTGTCGCGCAAAACGTTGCTTACGGGCTTAAGCTCAAAAAAGTACCGAAAGATGAGATTCAAACCCGCGTGCGCGAGATGCTCGCCATGGTACAGCTGGAGCATTTAGCCAATCGCAGGCCACAAGACTTGTCTGGTGGTCAGCAGCAGCGTGTCGCCATTGCACGGGCGGTCATCAATCGTCCTAAATTGCTGCTACTTGATGAGCCACTATCTGCGCTCGATCATAAGCTGCGTTTACAAATGCAATCTGAGCTTAAACGGCTGCAACGAGAGCTTGGCATCACTTTTGTCTTTGTCACCCACGATCAAGAGGAAGCGCTATCGATGTCGGATCGTATCGCCGTGATGAAAGATGGCACTTTTCAGCAAATCGGCACGCCTATTGAGATTTATGAAACGCCCGCGAATTTATTTACCGCCAAGTTTATCGGTGAGACCAATTTGTTTAAAGCGGAAGTCAGAGGCGTTTATCCTAACCAACCAGATCGCGACGGTCGCGTGACCAATGGCCGTATCGAAGTCGAAGTTTGTGAAGCACAAGCGCAAGATGGTCCGACCACCTTACGCAATTTACGCCGTCCTGATTTTGCTAACGACGTACAAGTGGGCGATATCGTTAATTTATTGTTACGTCCTGAAGATTTGCGAATTTATGACCCCAATGATAAAGAACATGGTGGCTTACTCGGGCGAGTGATTGAAAGCAACTATAAAGGTAGCACCTTAGATTCGATTATTGAATTAGCAAACGGTCACATTATTAAGGCTTCTGAATTCTTTGATGAGGACGATCCAAGCTTTGATTACAAGTTATATGAAGGTGTCAAAGTATCATGGGTCGATGGCTGGGAGTGGGTACTACCAGAAGACGGTACGCTTGATGATGAAGCCAATCATCAAGCTGCCAGTTTAGCTACTCAAAAGGATATTAGCTGATGGCAGGTCATAGCTTAGGCAGCAAAAGTCCTTTTCGTACCGTAACGCTCTGGCTGATTTGGGGTTGGTTATTGATATTTGCGCTATTGCCAAATATCTTAGTCATCGCTGTCAGTTTTTTGACCCGCGATAGCAGTGCTTTTATTAGCTTGCCTGTCAGCATCGACAGCTATATACGCATGATTGATCCGCTATATTTTGGCGTATTTATTCATTCGTTATGGATGGCAGGCATCACAACCATCATCTGCTTGTTACTTGGCTACCCTTTTGCTTGGCTGATAGCCAAAGCCAAAACCCGTTGGCAGCCGCTACTCATGATGCTGTTAATCCTACCATTTTGGACCAACTCGCTTGTGCGTACTTATGCACTCAAGTTACTGTTTGCCAATAATGGTTTGATTAATAAATCGCTGCTGGCAATCGGTATCATCGATACTCCTATCGATATTTTATACACGCAAGTGGCGGTGATTGCTGGTTTGACGTACTTATTGTTCCCATTTATGGTGTTGCCGTTATACGCAGTATTTACCGATTTGCGCAATGACATGCTACTCGCTTCACAGGATTTGGGCGCATCAAAGACCCAGACTTTTTGGCATATCATATTGCCATTGACGATGCCTGGCATTATCTCAGGGGTATTATTGGTGCTGCTGCCTGCAATGGGTATGTTTTATGTGGCAGATATTTTGGGTGGTTCACGCAATTTATTGGTCGGCAATATCATCAAAAACCAATTCTTGGATGCGCGTGACTGGCCATTTGGCGCAGCTGCCAGCGTGTTATTAACACTAGCAATGGCGGTACTATTACTCGCCTACCGTGCCAGTAGTCGCCGCATTGGCAAGACCAACTTTAATGAGGTGGCCTAATGTCTGATAGTTCACTGAATCATCAACTGAATAGCTCGGCAACTAAAAAAAGATCGTCTATTAAGATTGGCAGCATCGCGGCTAAAGGCTATCTTAGCCTCATTTATACCATGCTGTATTTGCCAATTATCGTCTTAGTCGTCATGTCCTTTAATAAGTCAAAAGTCGGCTATAACTGGGGCGGCTTTAGCTTAAAGTGGTATGAGTCGCTGTTGAATAACCAAGCGATGCTCGATTCTTTTTGGCATTCTATTGTATTAGGATTGGTCGCAGCCACCGTCTCAACTTTGATAGGAACGCTAACTGCTCTCGCGCTACATCGGTATAACTTTCGCGGTAAAGGCTTATTAAATGGGTTGTTATTTGTATTAATGATGTCGCCTGAAATTGTACTCGCTATTTCATTATTGGCATTATTCTTATTAATAGGGTTGCAATTAGGGTTCGTCTCGCTGTTACTCGCGCACATTACTTTTTGCTTACCGTTTGTAGTCATCACGGTGTTTGCACGATTGAGCAGTCTGGATGAACGCTTGATGGAAGCCGCACGCGACTTGGGTGCTAGTGAATCAACGATGGTGCGTACCGTGCTCATTCCTGTCATTCTGCCCGCAGTGATGGCAGGTTGGTTGCTCGCCTTTACCTTATCGCTTGATGATGTAGTGGTTTCTACCTTTGTCACGGGGCCCAGTTATGAGATTTTACCGCTACGAATTTATTCGATGGTACGGGTAGGACTCAAACCAGAGGTCAATGCCATTGGGACTATTTTATTGGTTGCCTCGCTGATATTGGTCATTATTTCGCAGCTATTATTGCGTCGACGCTAATTTATCGCTGCTCATTTAATATTGCTGATTAAAAATCGGACTTTGAATGAAAATCAGCGCTATATCGATTATAATGAATTTTTCTCACTTTAGCGGTTAGGTTGTCTTATGTTAGAGCTTCGTCATCTCAATACCTTAACCGCGCTACGAGCGCATGGCTCATTGGCGGCGGCTGCCGATGAATTGCACGTCACAGCGTCTGCGGTCTCGCATCAGCTAAAAGAGCTGGAAAATTATTACGATATCAGCTTGGTCAATCGCCGAACACGCCCGCTGACTTTTACGCCAGCTGGCAAGACGGTATTGGCATTGGCAGATAGCATCATGCCGCAGGTCACTCGTACCAAATCCAACCTTAAACGCTTAGCTCACGGTCAAGCGGGTAGATTACGGCTAGCCTCTGAATGTCACAGTTGCTTCGATTGGCTAATGCCGATACTCAATCATTACCGCCGCGAATGGTCTGATGTAGAGCTAGATTTTGCGACTGGTTTTGAGCCAGAGCCGCACCACTTATTGATGGAAGGTGATATTGATTTACTCATTACCACCAGCGATTTACCGATAGACGGTATCAGCTATCAGCCGTTATTTGAGTATGAAAGTCGCTTGGTGCTATCACCAACGCATGATTTGGCGGCGCAGAAATTTATTGAGCCAGATGACTTAACCAATGAAACCCTGATTGCGTATCCAGTGGAAGCCAAGCGTCTCGATATTATTGCCAACTTTATGACCCCTGCGCAAGTAAGCTTTGATAGTATTCGCACTACAGAGTTGACGGCGATGCTGATTCAATTGGTTGCTAGTGAACGCGGTGTGGCGGCGTTACCTGATTGGGTGGTTGCTGAATATGAGAAAAAAGGCTGGGTCGTCTCGCGTCCATTGGGTACGGGTGTGCATTGTCAGCTATATGCAGCGACGCGCACATCAAGCCAAGATACCGCTTATATGCAAGGTTTTGCGAATTTATTAGAAGGTATTGTGAAGCCGGTGTAGTATTTCACTATCTACTAAATTATTCCAGTTAAGAAATATCATCCGCTCTCTTACGCTATGACGAGCGTTATGGTAAATAACGGTACCCTAGTGAGGACTTGAAGGTTCGGCTGTGTGCTAATGATAATAAGAGTTTGAATTATGGAAATAATTCCAGTGTACTTCGTAGTGTACATAACAGGCATTGAACATATTCCAATAATGGGTCTTATATTAAATGAAAATTAGCACAAAAAAGCCACCGAGCCGACAGCTCTAAAATATACCTGCTAACATGTTATTAACTTTACAACCTTCCAACTTTATAAATAGAGACTTGCCATGTCACTGCTGAAAAACTCAGTCATATACAAGCTAGTAATTTTTATAGTATCAGTATTTTTTTCTATATTAGCCACTGCCTCACCATTATCAGATGCTGAAATATTAGCCTTCGCATCAGCGACCATACCGGCTGAAGGTTCAACGATATTTAATCCTGTGAAACCTGTAACGTACCCAAAAACAGATGCAGATATAGCTCAAGATCGAGCAGATATAGCTCGGGCTGAGGCAGATATAGCCCAAGCGCAAGCAAATACAGCTAATGAAGACGAAATACATTTAGCTCAATATCAAGCAGATTTAGCTCAAGATCAAGCAAGTTTAGCTCAAGAGCTAGCTACATCTATGAAATTTAAAAATATTAGCAATCCACTGGAAGTACTAGCAGAGCAAGGTGATGCTAAGGCTCAGTATCTTGTTGGAGCAGAGTATTTCGGTGGTTTTGGTAGTGTCAAGGATTCTAAAAAGGCGTTTGAGTGGTGGCAGAAGTCAGCCAGTCAAGGAAATATTGATGCTCAATCTGATCTTGGAGGAATGTATTTTCATGGCGATGGAACCACTAAGAATTATAAAAGGGGGATTGAATGGTGGGAGAAAGCAGCTAATCAAGGAAATGTTAAAGCTCAACATAATCTTGGTGTGACATATCACAAAGGTTATGGTACTTATGGCGCAGGTAAGGATTATAAAAAGGCACTTGAATGGTATCAAAAAGCAGCTAATCAAGGGGCAGCCAGCTCACAAAATAATCTTGGTTTTATGTATTTCGAGGGTCTTGGCGTCCGTCAAGATTATAAAAAGGCATTTAAGTGGTATCAAAAAGCAGCTAATCAAGGAAATTTTGATGGGCAAAACAACCTTGGTCGGATGTACTTCAAAGGCTATGGGGTTCGCCAAAACAAGGCTAAAGCTAAAGAAATATTTGGTAAGACCTGTGATGGTGGAAATCAAGCTGGATGTGATAACTATCGACTACTGAACCAAGAATAGAGTTCTGGGTATACCCCAACGGAACCACCTAATTAGGCTGATTAATCAATTAATAGACCACTTAAAACAGACTGGTATAATGGAACCACTTATATTAGACCATTATGCGAATGGCATCTATCAAAGCTTATAAAACCAGCTTAAAGAAGTAAAATCCGATAGCGGTTGCTAGTAACGTCAGTCCCACATGTAGCCCAACCAATCCCAAACCTGCTAGTAGTTTACCAGCATTGATAAAGGTAAAAACTTCTGCACTAAAAGTACTAAAAGTGGTCAATCCGCCCAAAAAACCGGTAATCACAAATAGTCGGACATTGGGCGATAAACTGCTGCCCACGCGCTCAAACCACACCAGTGCCAACCCTATTAATAGTCCACCCAATACATTAGCACCAAGCGTCCCAAGGGGTATCCAGTGGTGCAGCGGATTAAAGCGAGCCAACCATGCCCGCAGGCAAGCCCCAATGGCAGCCCCTAGTCCAATAGCAAGCCACTGCATAGTTCATCCTTAGGTTTAATAAAGGTTAACGGAGATAGTATTAGTATTGAGCAAAGCCGTCTTACACTGCTGGTAGCTCAGTCATCGGCCAACGCGGCACACAGCTCACCGCTAAATCATCAGACTGCCCTGCCTGCAAGCGCTCATAACCAGCATAAGCAATCATCGCCCCATTATCAGTACATAATGCAGGCGGCGCATAATGCACAGTGGCATTTATCTTGGCAAGCTCACTCTCCAAAGTTTCACGCAAATGAGTGTTGGCACTGACACCGCCCGCAATCACCAATCGACTCATCTCTACTTGCTTTAGTGCTTTCACGCACTTTCGCACTAGCGTATCGACGACTGCATGCTGAAAGCTGGCGGCGATATCGGCGCGAACTTGCGGATCGCTGTCCGTATTATTCCCTGAGCCACCTGAACCATCGGTGTCTTTAATAAGGTTATGCACGGCGGTTTTCATACCACTAAAAGAAAAATCTAATCCGCGATGTAGCATGGGTCTTGGCAAATTGTAAGCAGTTGGGTTGCCTGTTTCAGCCAATCTGGCAATATTGGGACCACCCGGATAGGGCAAACCTAACATTTTGGCGGCTTTATCAAAGCATTCACCTGCGGCATCATCGATCGACTCACCCAATATCTCATATTGCCCGACACCACGTGCGGCGATGAGTAATGTATGCCCACCTGAGACCAATAACGAAACAAACGGAAAGGCGGGTGGATTGGCACCCATCAGCGGTGCGAGCAGATGTCCTTCCATATGATGGATACCAATGGCAGGAATATCCAAACCATATGCCAAACTGCGCCCAAATAATGCGCCCGTCATCAGAGCGCCAATGAGTCCAGGTCCCTTGGTATAAGCAATGGCATCAATCTCGCTTTTCTTCACATTACACTGCTCTAACAACTCATTAAGCAAAGGCACCAACTTACGAATATGATCGCGACTGGCAAGCTCAGGCACAACGCCACCATACAGTGCGTGCAGCTCTATTTGTGAATACAGGACTTGTCCAACCAGCCCTTGATTGTCACTATTCATCTGCTCACTGTCAAAAATCGCCAGACCTGTCTCATCACAAGAAGTCTCTAAACCCAATACTTTCATATTTTTGCCTTTATCATACTTTGGTCTGCGTATTATTTTTTACAACGCTGCTATCTTTTAGGTCGTGTCGTCTTTTTAAAAATGGTGATAAAAATGAGATAAATTGCCGTCAAACAAGGAAAGCAGCGTAAATACTATCGAGATATTAATAAGCTATTTGACAATGTTTGGCGATGTTTGGCGATGTTTGACAAAGTTTAGCCATTTTTAACCCATTTAGAGGTTAATCGATTGAATTGAGGACACGCCCTAGTATCTGCCAAAAAACGTGCATAAAAAAACCGCCATTGTCAGTCACAATGACGGTCAGTTTAACAAATTTCAATGGTCAATATCTCTTAATATACCGGATCAGCTAACTGCTTCAATCATGTAATCTACAGCTGCGTAAACTTGGGCTTCACTGACCTTATCGGTGGCTTGGGCTGGCATCTTATTAAAGCCTTTTGCCGAATGCATGTGCAGCGTCTCTGTGCCTTTAGCCAGACGCGGCTCCCACGCGGCTTTATCACCATATTTCGGCGCGTTCAGCAGCCCTCCTTCATGACAAACCTTACAGTTGGTCTCATAAAGCTTGGCGCCTGCATCCGCAGCCAACACTTCAGGCTCCGCGGAGATTTCCTGCACTGGCTTATCTTCAATGACCGTCGTCTCGGTATCTGCCACAGGTTCAGGTGTAACGACTTCAGGTTCGACTATAGGTGCGTCTTCTACCACTGCCGTTGTATCGGCAGATTCATTGACAACAGCAGGCTCTTCAACCGCTGCATTGTCACCACTACAAGCAGTGATTGCTAATAGCGCACTTAAACTAATGGCAGATAAGACCAGTTTATTCATACGCTGCTGTTTACTTATCATGATCACACCTCTATTCGATATTTCATGTTAGCGACTGTTTATGACAGCGCATAAATTCAAAACCTATCAACCCACAAACCGTGATTAGTTCGTAGCTGGTTCAGCGTCAGCAGTAGGCGTTGCCGCCGTATCAGCAGCTGGCACATCTGCACTACTAGCTGGCATAACTGCACTGTCAGCGACAGCAACATCGCTATCCGTTGCATCTGTCATATCAGTAGCAGTCGTCCCTGCTTCAGCAGCTGCAGCACCATCTACTGTGCCATCAGCTTCAGTTACTGGCGCTGGAGCCGTTTCTGGGAACTCCATTTTTTCAGCTTCAGGTGCGTTTTTGCGAGCCAGCTCAGCGGCTTCATCAACGCGATCTTTTGCCAATACTTCGTGTGATTCGCCTTCTTTTTCACCACTACAAGCGCTAATGCCAAAGCCAAGAGCAAGGATAAATGCGGTGCTTAGCGCTATATTTAGTCCTGTTTTTTTCATTCCAACATCCTCAATAAAATACACATAAAATGGTTAATATGCTGACTATTATATGCAAATTATCATAGCATAAACTCCAACCAAACCGTTATAGACAGTAGGGTTTTTTATTCATAGTAATTTTATACTTTGCATTTATAGTTTCATTAAAGCGGGAGCAAAAACCTGCGTTCTAACTACTTTTCTAATTGTCTCTGCGTATTGTACCTTGCAACTTAATGATAAATATGGATTAATGTGCTAAAATCATTGACTTAACTGACATTTTTTATTAAAATGCTTGCCCTTGTGCTCATGCGCAAGATTATCCTAGTTTGAGCTGATGCCTGTAATCTTGAGATATTACGGCTAAATACTAATACACAGCCAGACTAATGCCCTTATATCTCATCCTAATCGAGGAGTCTTCATGCCTGCAGTTAAGGTTAAAGAAAACGAACCAGTTGACATCGCTATCCGTCGTTTCAAGCGTGCTTGCGAAAAAGCTGGCGTATTATCAGACGTACGTAAGCGTGAGTTTTATGAAAAACCAACGCAAGTACGTAAGCGTAAAAAAGCTGCTGCCGTAAAGCGTTATAAGAAAAAATTACAACGCGAAACTATTCGTACCACTCGTATGTACTAATCGATAATTCGATTAATTAAGTACAAGTGCTACATTAACGCCACTGTTATCCATTGATATCAGTGGCGTTTTTTATGCTACAATTTTTATTATTATTGCTTAAAAATTTGAATAAATACCTCTTAACAAATAAGGATAATAACAATGAGCCAACTGAAACAGACTTTATCAGACAATGTCAAAGTGTCTATGAAAGCGCGTGAGCTTGAGCGTGTCAAAGTACTGCGTAACGTGCAAGCGGTTATCAAGCAAATTGAGATTGACCGTCAAATAGAGCTTGATGATGCGCAAGTCTTAGATATACTGCAAAAGCAGCTAAAACAACGCCATGAGTCGTTGAATATTTTTACCGAAAACAATCGTGATGATCTGGCAACCAAAGAGCAGTTTGAGATTGATATCATCAATGAATTTATGCCAAAACAAATGGATGATGCTGAACTTGCGGCCTTGGTCAATGCGGAAATCGCTGCACAAGGCGCAACCTCTATGCGTGACATGGGCAGTGTGATGGGTGTATTAAAGAACAAAACCGCAGGACGCGCAGACCCTGCGCTCATCTCTAAGCTGGTGAAAGATGCGCTGCAAGGCTAGTAATTAGTGTCATCAAAAGCTAATGACGACATCGTAAAAATAACCGCCTAAGGCTCAAAGTCTTTGGCGGTTTTTACTGCTTTGATTTCTGCATTGATATTGGCAAGCAATGGACGGGCGCTACTGGCTTGAGCCGTGGTTTGTAGTTTTTCCGCCAGTTGTTTGGCTTGGGTCAGTGACGTCAACGCACTCTCGTAACGACTACTCCATAGTTGGTCATGACTGCGATAGCGTAGCGCGTTAATGGTGGCAATATTTTTCAGGGACGCAGAGTCGGTCATTTTTGCCAGTTTTTCATTGGCCAGTTGCAGACTTTGCCAAGCATAACGGTCGCTTGGCTGCTGCTCGGTCAGTGGTTTAAGCAACGCTTGGGCTTTGATGGGCTGATTGCTATTGGTAAGCGCTTCTGCCAAATAAAGACGCAGATCACGACGCTCAGGATAAACACGCTGCTGGCTGGCTAATACGTCCGCCGCTTGTGACCATTTATTCTGCTCCGTTAGAATTTGGCTATGAGTAATCGATAGTAAAGGCTCTAAATTTTGGCGCTGCGTAGGCGGCAGTCGATTGATTTCAGCCAGTAAATCGCTTGCCTCTGTAAAGCGTTGCTGTTCGCCATACCAGTTCATCAAAGCCAATTTGGCACCTATGCTATTTTTAGCAGCCGTCATTAGCACTGTCTCTGAGGCGTGTTTACCCGTACTTTGGACACGCCAATAGAGCAGATCAAACAACGCCTGATGGCGCTGCTGCTGATTTAGTGACAGTGAGGGATAATGCTGGGCACGACTTTGTGCTTCACTTAAGCGCTCGTTACTCAGTGGATGCGAGCGTACGAAGCTTGGTAAAAATCGATTTTCAACTTGGTTGAGCTGGCTACGTTGGTTCATCGTGGCAAAGAATCGCGGCATCGCCCTTGGGTCGTAGCCTGCTTGGGTCATGATTTGCATGCCCACCCGATCGGCCTCGCGCTCATTATTTCGACTAAATGCCATCGTGCTGTTCATCGTTGCCGTTTGGCTACCCATCATCACTGCCGCCGCTGCATCACCATCGACCGCCGATGCTGCAATCGCAGCCAGCATACCGCCTATCTGCATCAGCAAGGCCTTTTTGCGCTCATCAGCACCACTTTCATAATGGCGCTGACTGATGTGAGCAACTTCATGCGCCACCACACTGGCAAGCTCATCCATACTGCTAGCGGCCAGAATCGTCCCTGTATTGAGTCCAATGACACCGCCTGGTGCTGCAAAGGCATTGATACTTGGGTTATCAATGATAACCAAACCCATCGGCGCTTGCTGCCTTGCTTGCGCATTGAGACGCCAAGTCATGTCTTTGACCGTTTCTTGAATCCAAGGATCATGCTCCATTTTGATACGACCATTGACGTTCCGTAACGACCATTCGCCGAGCAATTTATTTTGATATTGCTCAGCGAAGCTCAAGCCTTGTCCGCGCAAATTGGGCAGATTTAGCTCTTCTGAGCCGGTGGTTTGCCATGAATTATAATTGGATGCCATCGCTTTGCTGCTCGTATTAGCATTATTAAGACTATTCTCGCTCATGGCAGCAGTGGTCATCGTCATTAGTATCGCCGACAACGCCAATTTAATAGCGCTCGATAATGCCATCGAACACGCGGCACTTTTACATTTTTTTCCCTGAGTCATGGGCGCATTACCAAGTATCGATTGTCTATTAAAATGGTTCAAGTACGTATCCTATGCAAGTGAGTAATGATACTGTTTTTGAAGTAAGGTGTTTTTGAAATAAGGTGTTTTTGAAGTAAGGTCTTTTCGAATGATTTTTTGACTAAACGTTTTTCGACTATACGAGCTTGCTGATATAAGGTCAATTCTAGTCTGCATTCGACTACCAATAACTCAGCTGTCCGTCACTATTGTGCAACATGGCTTTAGTCAATCCCCTATAAAATAGATATGGTGTCAGGCGCGCTCAGTCTACTATTTTTAGTACTTTTGCTCGTTTTCCTTGTATCTAAATTATCTTGAACAAACTATAGGTGATTCTAATGAACTGAATGTGACGTTGATTATATTCAACTTCAACTACATATCGGCTATTTGGTATAATGGCATTTCATGATTATAGGGTCTGGCCACTGCCGAGTGTCTTTTATGAATTACAGGCACTGTCATTGCGTGTTTGCGAATGTTCAATACAATCTAGTACAAATCAAAATATTTATAAGGTTTATTTTATGTCTGCTGATCGTCAGTCAACCACCGTATATTTTCCTTATTCTATAAACTTATCAGCAGATTTGTCTGATACTGAGCAGCAAGACATCAGCAACCTGTTAGACTTGTTACCAGCGCATACTGTCACTACAGATCATGAGGCGAATGAAACGCAGCCTGTTCATGTTCAACGTTTCGTTGATGGTCGCGGACTTGCTTGTCCAATGCCGCTGTTAAAAACCAAAGTGGCACTACGTGACGTCACAGCTGGCGGTTCATTATACGTGGTCGCAACTGATGCCAACTCACAGGCTGATATCACCGCTTTTTGTCAACAAAACCAGCAAACAAATGCCGCAAGTCAACTGCGATTAATCGTTAGTAGCATGACGGATCAGCCATCAGCGGATAGCTTATCAGCACAGCGTTTCGATACAATATATCACTTCATCATTACTAAAACTGATAGCAACTAAGTGTCGCTATCCTTTACAATTACAACTATAAAGATTTTTATCTGACTATTTGCGTCACTATTTAATCAAGGTCAAGAATATGGCTAATAATTCTACTGATACGGCAAAAACGAATAAAAAAGATGAGGCAGCTCCTATAAAAAACGAAGCACGTGATGCCGCATTAAAAGCTGCCGCCCAACGTCCACCTTATGATGCTAGCGCCTTAGGCGACACTAGCACCCGTGACTTAGTGCCAGCGATGCCGACTCATTTGTCAGCGCCTGGGGTCAATTTGGGCGCTTATATCAACACGGTGCACCAAATCCCAATTTTGACACCAATCCAAGAGCAAGAGCTGGCACATCGCTATTATGATGAAGGCGATGTAGAAGCGGCGCGTCTGCTCGTGATGTCGCACCTGCGTTTTGTGATTCATATTGCCCGCAGCTACTCGGGTTATGGTTTGCCGCAAGCAGACTTAATCCAAGAGGGCAATCTGGGACTAATGAAGGCTGTAAAACGCTTTGACCCGAATAAGGGCGTGCGTTTGGTGTCATTTGCAGTGCATTGGATTAAAGCAGAAATCCATGAATTTGTGATTCGTAACTGGCGCATTGTCAAAGTCGCGACCACCAAAGCGCACCGTAAATTATTCTTTAACTTGCGTAGTCTCAAAAAAACCAACAACCAGCTAACTCTAGAAGAGGCTGATGCCATTGCCAAGGACTTAAATGTCACACGCAAGCAGGTGTTAGAAATGGAATCGCGGCTTACCTCTTATGACGCCTCGTTTGAGGCGCAATCTAGCGATGACGACGATGGACGTTATGCACCGCAGCTATTTTTAGAAGATGGTATCGATCCTGCCGAGCAGTTAGAAGAAGCAGATTGGGAAGAAAGCAACTCATCTGCATTGATTGCGGCAATGGATACCCTTGATGAGCGCTCACGCGATATCGTGGAGCAACGCTGGCTCTCTGAGCAAAAATCAACCTTACACGAATTGGCAGCCGTCTACTCTATCTCAGCAGAACGCGTACGCCAAATCGAAAAAAATGCCATGGACAAAATCCGCGAGGCAATGACTATTGATAGCGTTATTTTGCCAGACGATATTCAGTAGTTATTACTTGTCAATAATTACTACCTGTAAATAGTTGTTACCTGTCAGGAATAATTGACTTTCAACAGCTATAGTTTTCAATAATACGAGTTTGTCATGTTAAATTGGATAGGAATTGCAGCGATCAATATGGCCATCGCCGTCGCTTTAGGGGCGTTTGGGGCGCATGGCCTAAAAAATATCGCCAGTGCTCAACAACTCGAATGGTGGCACACTGCAACACTTTATTTGTTTATACATGCGCTGGGTTTATTACTGGTTGGTCTGTTTATTCGCATGAAATATGCTACTCAAATCACTGCATGGCTATTACAAATTGGCATTATCATATTTGCTGGTAGCTTATATGCGATGACACTTGGCGCACCACTTTGGTTTGGCGCGATCACGCCTATCGGTGGTGTACTAATGATTGCAGGTTGGCTATGGCTAGCATTGTCATCATTTAAGATGAACAAATTGGTCGCAAAATAACCAATCGATCAAACAATAAGTAAGTTGCACTCTATAGCGTATCCTCGTTTTGAAAATGGAGATAAAAATGAGGACACGCCTTAGTACGCATAAAAGGATAAAAAATCATTAAGGAGTATATTTTATGAGTACCATTATCGTTAATGGTAAGAAACTACAGACTACCCATCAGACTGTGCAACTGGTCATCAATGAGCTTGGTCTTAGCCAAGGTCGTTATGCAGTAGAAGTCGATGGTGAACTGATTCCAAAGAGTGAGCTTGCTCAATTAAGTATCGCTGAAGGTATGAATATCGAAGTGGTACAAGCAGTCGGTGGTGGCTAATTAGCTAAAATGATGATCTATTGATTTGAAAATGAATGTGCTTAAAGAAATGTATTTAAAGGTGAGTTTTTAAAAAATAATTGCTCATAAAAAAGACCTCAACGTAGCAAACGTTCGAGGTCTTTTTCCGTTTTAGGCAATGTCATTTAGAGATATCTAAAAATGCGGCTATTTATACTATTTATTATTTCATCAGCCAGTAATCATTAACCTTTAAATATCCTAAACTCTATAACATTAGACTGCTGGAGCGGCATCATCTGTCATCAGCTCTTCATAGCGTCCATCACGCCCAGCACCCTGAGTCTTTTTGCTCTCCAACTTAGTTTTGTACTTGCGTACTTGTCTATCAAGTTTGTCTGCCATCTCGTTAATGGCTTTATACATATCATCGTCAAGCGCTTGGACAAACATCTCTTTACCCGATACTCGCATAATCGCTTCAGCCTTATGGCTCTTTATAGCACCGCTGTTATCTAATGATAAAATGACTTGAATACTTTGTATTTGATCAAAATGACGACCAATTTTATCAAGTTTTTCTTGAACAGCTGTGTTCATAGCGTCGGTAACACTGATATGGTGACCACTGATAGAAACATTCATATTATTGTCCTTTTATTATGACTTACATTGTTGCCTACGTTGTTGCTTACAATCAACAGATGAGCCAGCATTCCTGCTTTTTCACCCTGCCTTACCAACAATGAATGGGGTGTCTTTATTGATCAGCGCCTTTAGTAATCGATGCTTTTAGCAAAAATCGAACGTGTCCTTTCGTTGTCATTTTGATTAATGAGATAAGTAAATACGCTAAATCGACACTTAGATTTCGTTGTTGGTATGACTCTAATTTGTCATGAATATCAAATAGTAGCAAGACAGCAAAGTGTAATTAAATGTAATAAAAACGGTTGTTTCCTGAATGTTTCTATATAATCAAAAAATTTTATTTTTTATATTTATCAAGAAATATATTAGCGATAGCACGATTTCTCTCTTAACTCATTGAATTGTGACATTTAATATTTCTGTTTACGCTGAGTAGACGAGCCAATATTCATTGCTTCACGATATTTGGCCACGGTTCTTCTGGCGATATCGATACCTTCCGATAATAAACAATCTTTTATGCGACTGTCAGATAATGGCTTTTTGGCATCTTCATCGGCTATCAGTTGCTTAATCATGGCGCTAATGGCAGTCGATGAAATATCGCCGTCGGTACTGCTAACATGAGATGAAAAGAAATGCTTGAGTGAAAATAATCCCTGCGGCGTCAAAATTGTTTTACTGGTGGTTAAACGTGAAACGGTCGATTCGTGCAAATCCACTTCTTCCGCAATGGCTTTTAGAATAAGGGGTTGCATGGCTGTCGCGCCATGCTGCAAGAACTCTTGCTGATAACGCACGATACTGGTTGCCACTTTTAATAAGTTTTGATTACGCTCTTCAATACTACGAATAAACAAGCGGGCATCGGTGAGGTTTTCACGCAGATATTGATTGTCGGGGCTGTCATCACCGCGCTTCACCAAATTGGCATATTCTTGATTGACTCTTAGCTTTGGCATGGTGTCAGGATTGAGGCGCACATTCCAGCCGTCCTCTTGCGTCGATGTATCTGAACTCGTCTGACTCTGATGGTGACGTATAGGCGTGACCAAAACATCAGGAATATCATAGCTGGCTGGCGACTGAGTATAGTCTGGTTGGCTGCTTTGAAACAGCAGGCCAGGTGATGGATTCAAGGTACGCAGTAAGTTAAGCGCGGGGGTAATCTGTGCAGGCGCGAGTCCAGTCCGCTCAGTCAATGCTTTGATGTTATTGCTCACCAAATGCTCACTGGCTGACAATAATGCTTGCGCTTCTTTTAGATGGTCAGTATTTGCATCAAGCTTGGACAACTGAATCGCTAGGCACTCACTGAGATTTCGCGCCCCGACACCCAGCGGATCGCAAGACTGAATAACACGTAAAACAGCCATGACTTCATCGTGCTCAACCGATTCGTCCCATTGATAAAAACTTGCCATCGTATCGAAGCTTTGCAACAGCTCATCGATATCAAGCCGCACAAAACCCATGTCATCCATAGAATCCATCAGATAGGTTGCAATCAACATGTCCGCTTCTGAGAGATGCTTAAAGTTCAGCTGCCAGCGCACATGGTCTTGTATGGTGGCAGAAGTGCCGCCTTGATAACTATCAAAATCCTCGTCACTTTTGCTCCCCGAACTGCTTGCCGTAGATGCATAATTACTGCTATCAACACTATTTTCAAAGCTACTATAGTCGTCACTATCCATCGTATGATTGTCTATGGCACCATCATCGATACTGGCCTGCTGTAATTTGTCCAAGCTGTCACTAAAGTCTTCATCTGGTTCAGAGGTATGGGTATTACCCTCAGAGGTTGCGCTAAATGAGTCAATATCAGCACTCTGGTTCCAGCTATCAAGTGTCAATGACTCATCTACTCTATCGCCGCTGCCATAATCGTATTCATCTTCATCATCCTCAATACGTTCAAGCAATGGATTACTATCCAGCTTGGCCTGAACTTCTTGCGCAAGCTCAAGACTAGAGAGTTGCAGCAATTTAATGGCTTGCTGCATTTGCGGGGTCAGTTTTTGTGAGGTGCTCAGCGTGGTCGCCAATCCGAAAGACATACTCATGGGTGGCTTATTACACTCCGATACTGGTGATAGTCTATATATGTTGCCACTTAAAGTAGCGATTTAACGTTATCAGGACATGACGATAGCATTTTTCGTGGCAATTTTGCTATGATAATTTATAGACGGCCCAATACGCTTATTGCTCTCTACTTATAAAATCCTATAAATTTAACCGTTTTAGCATGAACTGCTAAATAATAAACAACCAAATCTTGTTGATAATAATAAGGCTATATAAAAAATACAAGGTACATGACACAAAACCTTCGAGCCAATTGAATCACTCTTAACATTAACCGAGAATAATACGATGAATGACCAAGCAAATAAACCGCACCTTGTCACTGCTGCGATTCAAATGAATAGCCAGCAAGACATCGAAAAAAACGTAGCGGCTATAAAAGCTGCCATCAGCGATGCCAGTCATCAAGGTGCTCACCTTGTTGTCTTACCTGAAAACTGCTGTAGCATGGGCGAGCAATTTGCCACCGCAGAGCGCTTTGATGCGCTATCAGCGACGATAGCAAACTATGCCAGTACTTACGGTGTCTATGTGCTGGCAGGCTCACTGCCCTGCCCTTATCGCCCTGATGGCGTCATCGTGCCTGATGGCAGACTGCGCCAAGTCAGTCAGCTATTTGCCCCTGACGGCACGCGAGTGGCACGCTATGACAAAATTCACCTATTCACGGCGACGGTAGCAGATAAACATGGCAGCTATAATGAAGCGGCGACGTTTGAGCCCGGCACACAGACTGTAGTTGCAACAATAGAAAGTAATCATGCTGCTTATCAACTGGGTATGATGGTTTGTTTTGATTTGCGTTTTCCCGCATTGGCACAGCGCTTACGTCAAGCAGGCGCAGACCTATTAAGTGCGCCATCGGCATTTACTTATTTAACGGGGCAAGCACACTGGTCGCTGTTACTTCGCGCACGGGCGTTAGACAGTCAGTGCATGGTCATTGGCGCAGCACAAGGCGGCGACCATGTTTATAAAAACGGTGATATCCGTCAAACGTGGGGGCATACCACTATCACAGCTTTTGATGGCACGATTATTAACAGCTATGAGGATAGTGAATTAAACAACGCTATTAATAAAGATAATAAAAATTATGCTTTGATCTTGGCAACCTTAGATAAACAGACTCAACAGCAAGGCCGCCAAAAAATGCCTATTTTTGATTGTCATCGTTTGGCGTAAGTCAGTTTCAATGCTGAGTACTGAATAGTAAGTATTGAATATCGAATATTAGGTGTTGTTTTCTTCGGTCCGTGTATGAGTCGCGCGCGGATGAGCGCGATCATAGACTTGCGTGAGTTTAGCAAAATCGACATGGGTATAAATTTGCGTGGTACTGATATCGCTATGCCCAAGCATTTCTTGCACCGCGCGCAAATCACCACTGCCCGACAGCATGTGCGAGGCAAAACAATGACGCAATAGATGCGGATACATATTTTGTGCGATGCCAGCACGGGTAGCCGCAACTTTGAGACGCTGCTGCACTGCCCGTGTCGATAAACGCGTACCCAATTTTTCACTAATAAATAATGCGCTGTCCATTTGCTCCACCCACAGATTACGATGCGGTAGATAACGACTAATCGCTTCTGCTGCCTTGATACCTAACGGCACCAAACGCGTTTTATTGCCCTTACCTGTCACTCGCACGCGCAAATCAGCCAAATCTACATCTACCACATCCAACGCGACCAACTCACCTACGCGCAGACCGCTGCTATAAAGCAATTCAAACATCGCTTTATCACGTAGCCATAGGCGCGCTTGTTCCGGTGTGTCAGGCATCTCTTGGTCAAGCAGCTGAGTGAGCAAATCAACATCAGCGATAGACGGCAGCGGTCGAGGACTACGTTTGAGCTGATAGCCAGTCGTTGGATTGATACGTGCCAAGTTCTCTTCTATCAACCAGCCATAAAAATGGCGAATGGCTGACAGCTCTTGCTGGACGCTAGCAAGTGCCAGTTTATCTTCATCCAAGCGTTGACTAATATGCTGGGCTAATTGGCGCTTATCGCAGCGCGTCCACGTCAGGCGTTTCCCACGTAAAAATAGCGCCAATTGGTTCAGTCCTGCAAAATAAGCGGTCAACGTATGCGGCGAATGATTGCGCACCGACAAGACATTAAGCCAACGATGCACGGGCGCTAACAAATCACGTAATGCAGCATCCGACTCTATAGCCGCGGCGTGCTCGACTGATAGCCATGCTTTTGCCTCAGAATCTGAGGTAGGCTCCATCGTATGATTGTTTTTATTAGACATAGCCCTATTATCCATTAGCCTTCTGGATTGGGCTTGATGCCCGCTTGTGCCATCAGACCATCTGGGCTAAATACGCCTTCGTAAACAAAGGCGGTCGGACCGGTCATCATCACTGAATAACCCGGCTGCCATTTGATGATCATACTGCCACCATAAAGCTGCGCACGCACGTCTTCGCCTTCATCGAGCCAGCCTTCGCGGATACCAACCGCTACTGCGGCACAAGCGCCAGTACCACAGGCTTGCGTCTCGCCGACACCGCGCTCATACACACGCAGACGAATGTGACGCTGGTTCATCACTTGCATAAAGCCGACATTGACACGGTCAGGAAAGGCGGGATGCGATTCGATGGCTTTGCCTAAGGTTTCAACGTCGGCATCGAGCACGTTATCAACTTTGATAACGGCATGCGGGTTGCCCATATTGGCAACATAAAGCTGTACAGGAGTGCCATTTACATCGAGATGATAGGCGTTTTGAATTTTGGTCGTGGCTCTGGGGGTAAAAGGAATCTCGCTTGGTTCAAACTTGGGCTTACCCATATCGACTTCGACCCAGCCATAACGATCAGTGGTCAATGAAATGATGCCGCTTGCCGTCTCAACACGCAAACGCTGTTTAAATGACAGTTTACGCGCTTGCACAAAACGGGCAAAACAGCGCGCACCATTACCGCACTGCTCAACTTCTGACCCATCAGCATTAAAAATGCGATAACTAAAATCAACGTCAGGACGCATCGGTGGCTCAACGACGAGCAGCTGATCAAAGCCAATACCCAAATGACGGTCACCCAGTAACTGTACCAAATCCTTGGTCAAATCTAAGCGCTGAGTCACCAAATCGATGACCATAAAATCATTGCCCAGACCATGCATCTTCGTAAATTCTATTAGCATATCCTTGTTATCCTATCCTATTTTTATGTATGTCTTATATTAGCACGCTGCCAGATACAATCATAACTATCACCGCTATCAAATACTAAGTTAACACGATGCTAAATCCACCTTGTAAAGCCAAACTGACATCTCTCATTAGAGCACGCCATAAAAAAGCCCATCATCAAAGACAACGGGCTTTTTATCTAGGGCATGTCATCAATCTGAACGAAAACGCCTAAATGGGCTAAAAATGGCTAAATCTGTTGGTCACCGATTTATTTACCTTGCCACAATACTTCGTCTGCATATAACGCTTCAATGGTTTCGCGTTTGCGAATCAGTTGATGGCTATCATCGGCTACCATTACCTCACTAGCACGCGGGCGTGAATTATAATTACTACTCATGGTAAAGCCATACGCACCAGCGCCTGTGATTGCTAAAACGTCGCCTGCCGCGAGCGACAATAAACGGTCTTTCGCTAAAAAATCACCCGTTTCGCAAATAGCGCCAACGATATCCCATGGCTGCGTGCCATCAGTGCCGATGCCATTCTCAGGCAAAGCACTTGGAATGACTGCCATTTCAGCTTGATATAACGCCGGACGAATCAAGTCATTCATTGCTGCGTCAACAATGGCAAAGTTCTTATGTTCCGTTGGTTTTAGCACATCAACCTTAGTCAATAATACCCCAGCATTTGCCACAATACTGCGACCCGGCTCAAAGAATACCGTTAAGCCAAGCTCGCTAAGTTTCGGTAATAACGCTTGAGCAAACTCGTCGATAGATACTGGTGTCTCATCGATATAACGCACACCCAAACCACCGCCCAAATCGATATGACGCAGCTCAATACCTTTATCATGTAAGTTATATATCAGCTCAATCACTTTATCCAAAGCCGCGACAAATGGCGCAACTTCAGTCAACTGCGAGCCAATATGACAGTCAATACCGACGATATCGATATGAGATAATTGCGCCGCTTGCTCATAGACGGCAACTGCGTCTTCGTGGGTGATACCAAATTTATTGTCTTTTAACCCTGTTGAGATATACGGATGCGTCTTGGCGTCGACATTCGGATTAACCCGTAGTGAAATTGGCGCAGGCTTATCCAATTTCTGTGCCACATCATTAATCAAAGTCAGCTCGCTGATTGACTCTACGTTAAAACAACCAATACCTTGGGTCAGGGCATACTCGATATCGCTATAAGTCTTGCCCACGCCTGAGAACACCACACGTGAAGCGTCACCACCTGCCGCCAATACCCGCATTAGCTCGCCGCGTGAAACGATATCAAACCCTGCGCCTGCTTGCGCCAATATACCAAGTACTGCAAGGTTAGAATTAGCTTTTACAGCATAACAAATCTGGTGCGTTAAACTGGCAAAGCTATCGCTATAAGCTTGATAGACATCCAAAATGGCTTGTTTTGAGTAGACATAACAGGGCGTACCATAGTGTTTAACCACATCATCAATGCTCACCTGCTCCATATACAATGCACCATCGCGATAATCTAGCGCGGGTAAATGGGCGGTTAAAGCTTGAGGATTAACATACAAGCCTTGCTCAGTTTGGATCGTGACAGATTCGCCAGTTTGTTGCTCAGAATGACTCATATAAACATCTCTAATTTCATCAGGTTACAAAGTTAAAAAAATCTTAGGGTGCACACCGAAATCTCGTTGACGGCATTGAGTTTTTAATAAAAATCAATAATCATTCGGGTCTTCACTGGGTTCCGGTAGCTTAAAATCATCCATTTCTTGATGACCATCATCTTGTGTCGAATAGGTACTACCCTGTATGTTAGCGCTATCCGTAGCTCCTTGAACCGTCTGGCTACTAGCGTCGGCGAGGTATAGATTGCCTTTTTGACCGCAACCCGTCAAACCCATTATAACCACCCCACTAATAATAAAAGTGGAGATAACACGGCGACCAAGATCAGCGACATTAGTGTGCTCAGTTTTCGAAAAGCGGTTAATAGTAAACATAGAATAGAGAACCTGTGACTTTGCAATGGCATGAGAATGATAAAAAGCACGAGTCATAAAGGCGATAGATCCAACCCTATAGACAGCTAAATAAAAGCTATCGCCATCGCTAAAAAATGACAATATGACTGCTTTGGATAATAGCATTATTACATAATGCTGTGTGCATACTGAATATCCCTAATCAATAAATTTGGACGAGTTTGGTTTTTCTAAGTTTTACTAGACCGTGCGACTGCCATTTACTAAGCGAGCGTTGATACTAGCGGTCTTAATGTATCGCTATAATGGTAAAACAGTCTATTATATTTACTTAGACAAATTTTCTTACAATTTATTATGAGCTATTATATTTGGCTGTAGCAGCCGACAAACCCTAGCGACACTCGGTGTACAGTTGTATTGTCTATACCACATTCTATCGATTTAACCCTTATAGTTATCGTGGTATAGCCCTAAAACTATGGTACATTATGTGTAGACCTTGCGACTGTGTTGAGGCGCTAGCATGCGACTTAACAAGCACTGATCAATAGTGCCAGCCCAAGAGTGACCAGAATCAGCAATGTACTTGCTTGACCTATGTCGGCATGGATGCGGCTGGTTTTTGTTTATTCAACCGGTACTCGTCTGTGATGAGTCACCCTTTACAAAATACAATCTAAGGACAGAGTATGAGCGCCAGCCTAACCACCACTTTTGATGACAAAAATACCGAAACATCGAATCTAATCAATCCCACCTTAGTCCTCAACTGTGGTTCCTCTTCTATCAAATACGCGCTGATTAGCGAAGACAATTCTATTCGTATCACTGGTTTGGCCGAAAACTTAGGGCTCGATACTGCTCGTATCAAACACACGACGTTAAATGGAGATAAGCTGGAAATCTCTATCTCAGGTGGTCGTCATCAGTTAGCACTACAAAAAATCCTTGAGCTATTAGAACAGTATCATTTCATCGCCGTTGGTCATCGCGTGGTTCATGGTGGCCGTGAGTACTCTGCAGCAGTCCGTGTCGATGAGCATGTGCTGGACGAAGTAAAACGCTTAAAAATACTCGCACCCCTACATAACCCTGCCCATGCTTTAGGTATCGAAGCGGTACAGGCGATTTATCCTGATATTCCTCAAGTCGTCGTCTTTGATACGGCCTTTCACCAAACCATGCCTCCTGTTGCTTTTCGCTACCCACTACCAAAAGCCCTATACGAAGAACACAAAATCCGCCGTTATGGCTTTCATGGTACGTCTCATGCCTATGTCTCAGAGCGTGCCAGTGAAATTACTGAGTCTAAAGGCCCACATGGCTGGCTTACAGCGCATCTGGGTAATGGCTGCTCGGCAACTGCCGTTTATGACGGCAAAAGTTTTGATACCAGTATGGGTCTGACCCCGCTTGAAGGGCTCATGATGGGTACGCGTAGTGGTGATGTTGACCCAAGTCTACACATACACCTAAAGCGCCAGCTCGGTATGAGCTTGGAAGAGATTGATGCCATGCTCAATAATGAAAGTGGTCTATTGGGTGTCTCAGGATTGTCTAATGATTTACGTACCGTCGAACAAGCGGCGAACGAAGGTCATGCAGATGCCAAACTCGCTATCGAGATGTTCTGTTACCGCGTCGGTAAATATCTTGCCAGCTTAAGCTGCGCGTTACCAGAATTCACAGGCATTGTCTTTACAGGTGGTATCGGCGAAAACTCAGTCACCACCCGAACCAGTATCCTAGAAGTGATGCGTCATTTCGGCATAAAAGTAGACGCTGACAAAAATGCGAGCTTGTTTGGTGGTAGCGAAGGCAGCTTCCACGCAGACAATAGCAGTATCGAGCTATGGGTTGTGCCAACTGATGAAGAGTGCCGTATTGCTCAAGAAACACGTGAAGCATTGGGCTTACTCTAAGCTCGACACTTTTTATAAGTTGCTTATATTATAAGTTACTTGTAATTTTCTCATAAGCTTCTAGTCGTCTTATAAGCTTTTATTCATTAGACGTGTTAAGTTATTTTTTTGCCCAGCGCTTCTTATACATAGCCTATGATGAGAAGCGCGACGTTTTACTCATTCCAGCAAGGATGAAGTGAGCTTTAAAAATATAATAAACCGTAGGATACTTTATGCAAACCATTTTACTAGTTCCCATCAGCCGTGGTATCGGCGTAACGTCAGCAGCGCTTGGATTGATCCGCGCTCTTGATTACAACGGTATCAAAGCGGGCTTTATGAAGCCATTTTTGCAAGATGATACACTTGATAAGCAAAACAGTTTAGACAGCTCAAGCGCGTTAGCAATGCATGCTTTTGGTCTGACGCCACCTAAATCTATCAGTCGGCAGCGTGTCGAGCGTATGATTGGTGATGGTAATCTTGATGACTTGATGGAAGAAGTGGTCGTCAATTATCATACTCTGGGCGATGATTACGATGTGGTGATCTGTGAGGGCTTAGTACCGACCACAGAGACCTCTTATGCCTCACAAATCAACCGTGCGATTGCCCATGCATTAGATGCTAGAATCATTTTTGTTAGCACTGCTGATACCAGTAAACCAGCCTATCTGGCTGATAAGCTTGACGTTCACGCTCGTGAGTTTGGCGGCATCGCCCATGAGCGCACACTCGGCGCGATTTTGATGCGTGTACATGACTTGCCAAATGCGCAAAGCACCGTAGAAAATCAAATCGTTGCCCCTGGTGAAGCGGTTGTGAGTTTAGATGAAGGCTTTATGCAAGAAGTCCAGCGCCTATCACCGCATTTTAATACTGATGCGTTCCGTTTAATCGGGGTAGTGCCATTCAGTGATTCACTGTCCGTGCCTCGTACGTGGGATATCGCCACTGAGCTTGATGCCAAATGGCTCAATGTCGGTGAAGCTAAGTCACGCCGTATTAACCGCATTAGCCTAACCGCACGCTCGGTCGCACGCGTCGATGAGGTGTTTAAACGTGGCACCCTTATCGTCGTACCGGGCGATCGAGATGATTTACTATTAGCAGCAGGTTTGGCTTGTATCAATGGTATCCCGCTGGCAGGATTGGTATTAACTGGCGGCGTCGAGCCGAGTGCAACCGTCGCTGAGCTATGGCAATCTGCCCTCAAAACAGGCATCCCTGTCATGAGTGTCGAAAGCGACAGCTATGAGACCGTACAAAGCCTCATGCACATGAGCGCAGAGATTCCAAGTGATGATACTGAACGTGCTGAAGAAGTGGCTCGTTATGTCGCCGCCCATTTAGATCTTAGCTGGATTAAAGACTATTTTAGTCAAAATCATGAGCCGCGCCTCTCACCATCTGCATTCCGTCATCAAGTGGTTAAAAAAGCACAAGACGCCAAAAAACGCATCGTGCTACCAGAGGGTTCTGAGCCGCGTACGGTTGAAGCCGCTTGTATCTGTCAAAGCCGCGGCATCGCCAACTGTGTACTACTCGCTAAGCGTAGCGATGTCGAGCAAGTGGCTAAAAATCTCGACTTAGTTTTACCTGAAGGTCTTGAAATAATTGACCCCGACACGCTTGATATGGATAAGTATATCGCTGCAGTGGTCGAACGCCGTAAAGGTAAAACCAGCGCAGAAGTCGCGGCTGAATACTTAAAAGACACCGTATATCTAGGCACGACCATGCTACAGATGGATGAAGTCGACGGCCTCGTTTCTGGCGCGATTCATACCACTGCCAATACTGTCCGTCCAGCGTTTCAGTTGATTAAGACCGCACCGCAATACTCGCTCGTATCATCAGTATTTTTTATGCTGCTACCTGAGCAAGTGGTTGTCTACGGTGACTGTGCCATTAATCCTGATCCAAATGCCGAAGAACTGGCTGAGATTGCCATTCAATCAGCACAGTCTGCTGCCGCCTTCGGTATTGATCCAAAAGTTGCGATGATTAGCTATTCTACAGGCTCATCAGGAACTGGCGCGGACGTCGAAAAAGTCACCCGTGCAACCCAAATCGTCCGCGAGCGTGCGCCACACCTAAAAGTCGATGGACCGCTACAGTATGACGCCGCTTCTGTCATGAGCGTCGGCAAGCAAAAAGCGCCTGATTCACCGGTTGCTGGGCAAGCCAATGTCTTTATTTTCCCAGACCTCAATACGGGCAATACCACTTATAAAGCCGTACAACGTAGCGCCAATGTAGTGAGTGTTGGCCCAATGCTGCAAGGTTTGAATAAGCCAGTAAACGACTTGTCTCGTGGAGCCTTGGTCGATGATATTATCTACACCATCGCCCTTACCGCTATTCAAGCTCATAGCGACGCGATTTAATTGCATTCAAATGTAGGACTAATTGCGCTATAGGTAACCGACTATCAACATGATGGTCGGTTTTTTATTGGCTACGTTTACAACTGACTTTTTAAAAAATTTTCATTACGGATAGCTAAGTGCTCATTTTACCTAGTATTTCAGCGCTTTTAATGACAGATGCCCGCTTGCCCTCTACAATAGCGCTACCATCGAAGCATTTAACTTAAAAAAGGTCAGCCGATAAAAGGGTAATATGCATCAACGACAACGTGCCTCTTATCTATTTTTACGCATTTATTTATGCCAAATACCAGCAAAAATCCTCAAAAAAATACACCTGCGCCAGCCATTCGTGCTTATCTTGGCGGCTCATTTGATCCCGTACATGAGGGTCATCTGCAAATGGCGATGACTGTTTATCAGCGTTTGCTACCGATAGCCAAGCAGCAACAGCGCGCGCTGCACGTGTCACTATTGCCCAATGCGCGCTCTCCCTTTAAAGAAAAAAGTACAGATCCTAAACACCGTCTGGCGATGTTAAAGCTTGCGACACTCCATACACCGCTACAAATTAATGAGCTTGAGCTGTGGCAAACACCGCCTGTTTATACCATCGATAGTGTACTCACGTTGCGCCAGCGTTATCCGTATGACAGTCTAATATTCATTATCGGTATGGATAGCGCGCTGAGTTTGAGCAAATGGAAAAACGGTTTAGAGCTTACCGATTACGTCAATCTTTGGGTGTTTAATCGTGATGACTTGTCTGATATTAATAATAAAAATAATCACCTGTTGGCAACCACGACTCATTCCGCCAACAAAACGTTAATCGCGCAGGATACGATGAACTTGCACGCCCAATTACCTGCGCAGCTGCAATCTTTACGCATCGATGCGCCTACTGACTTATTACAGCCAACCTCTCAAGCATCGACCGATAGCCATCTCTTGAAAAACACCCATCAAGGCCACATTTATATAGACTCGCGTCCTATCGCCACGATATCCAGTACACAGATACGCCAACAGTTACAGCCGACGGAAAATCGATCGAATATAATATCCGCAGCGGCAAGGCAAATGACATCTATCGCACCAATAAATGATATCATAGACAATACTGCACCCAATCCATTAGCTAAATGGCTAAATCCTGCTGTTTATCAATATATTATCGCCCATCAGCTATATTCTGCTGCTCAATTCCGTTAAAATCGCCTTATCTTTGTCATTTTGCCCATCCAGTCTCTACAGCTGACTGGCGACATCTAGTCCATTCGACAATGCCAACGCATGCAAATTGACGATTTACCTTTTTATTTTTAATATTGACGATTCAAGAGATCAAAATTTATGACCAACACCATGACTGAAGAACGCTTAAAAGAATGCTTAGCCGTTGTTGAGACCGCTCTAGACGATATGAAAGCGAAGAACATCACCGTAATGAATGTAGAAGATTTGACTGACGTAACCGAACGCATCGTTATCGCTGACGGTACTTCTAAGCGCCATGTACGCGCGATGGCTGACAATGTCGGTGCTGAGGCGAAGCAAGCGGGTTTTATGCCACTTGGTCGCGAAGGCGGTATCGACTCTGACTGGACATTGATTGATCTGGGCGCTGTCGTCGTGCATGTGATGACGCCACAAGCCCGTGAGTTCTATGACTTAGAAGGTCTATGGTCATCACCTGAGCAATTGGCTGAGCTGGTCGCTGTACCACGTGAAAAGAAAACTGCTGGTCGCCGCAATAAAAATAAATAATTTTATTTATTTTTATAACGCTGTGAAAACCAAAAAGACCAGATATCTATTCTGGTCTTTTTTTGTCTAAAATTTACCGTTCTAATACCCTTTCACCTACTGCTAAATTTTAAGCGGCTGAATGCTTAGCATTAGATGAATGATTAAGCTAAGATAATACGCATTATTAATACCAGTATTAAAGTAGCCTCTCCCCTAATAAATCCCTATAGATTAGGAAAACCTATGAGCTTAGAACCTATAAATATAGCAACGCTAATATCTTCTACCCCAAAAAATGTAGCCGACTTTAACCAAACCCTGCCGCTACATATCGCCAATCTAATCTGCGTCCGCGCTGGCAAAGCCATGCCATTCACCCGTGAGCAACTAAGTGCCATCGATAAAGCCCCAATCAAAGCCCCTGTTGCGGTCAATTTCATGGGATTGATTACTGATGAGCAAGCCGATCGCAAGCATCATGGCGGCCCACTCAAAGCCGTGCATCAACTGGCACCTGCAACTTATGAAAGAATCAATACAGAGTTTGGGCTAAACGTGCGCGTCGGTACATTGGGCGAAAACTTCACGACCGAAGCAGTAAATGATTTGCCTGAAATGACCGAATCTACAGTTTGTATTGGCGACGTTTTTGAATATGGTAATACGGCTACTAGTACAGATGATGTTGATAATTTACAACTGCGTATCGTGCAACCGCGCCGCCCCTGCTACAAAATCAATGATCAGATCGGACAGTTTACCAAAGTGCCGAATATCGCGGCATGGATCAGCAAACAAGGTATCGCTGGTTGGTATTTCAAAGTGGTACGTGATGGCATGATTAGCGCTGATTTACCAGTTTACTTGATAGAACGTCCCTATCCTTTTGCGACACTTGAGACATTATGGCAGCTATCAAATTCAAAAGAAAAATTTGCAGCGGAAGTCATTGAACCTTGGCTTGCGATTGAGTGTTTGGAGGACAGTTGGAAAAAGGTGTTGGCGAAGAAGATTCGCAAGAATTAAAAAAGCTTTCAAAGATATCTCGACCTCATCTATCTACTATCAATAAAAAAATAAAGGCAAGTATAGTCAATCCTATATAAATCAGATACGGTGTCAGGCTCGCTTAGTCTACTATTTGTAGTACTTTCGCTCGCCTTCCTTGTATCCAAATTATATTGAAACGACTATATCAAAGCTCACCTTTATTCACACAGAGCATTTCATGGTAAAAAACATCTTCTTAGCGTTTGGCTTAACACTGCCCTTGATTGGCTGCGTAACCACAACCTCTCCAGTCGCAACCACCAAGAGCTACATCGTGGACAGTAAAACCCACCAAGCCACTGGCAAAAGCGAGCGCATCAAAACCATCGTCCTGCACTATACGGTGTCAGACAACGACAGATCGATCAAAACACTGACCACAGGCAAAGTCAGCGCCCACTATTTATTGTTAGATAATGACGATGATAAAATCTATAATCTAGTCCCAGAAAACGAGCGGGCTTGGCATGCAGGTGATGGCGGCTTTGCAGGACGGACGATATTGAACGATACCTCTATTGGCATAGAAATCGTCAATGCAGGGATTGCGCCTAAGTATCAAAATGCATTAAAAGACGGTAAGTTGGCGTATCATCCTTATGAGCATTATGTCGCCTTTAATGAGTGGCAGATTAAAAAGGTCGCGGAGTTGGTGCAAGATATCACGGCGAGATATGACATTTCACCAAAGAATATCATCGGTCATTCTGATATGGCACCCTCGCGCAAAATAGACCCCGGTGCAAAGTTTCCTTGGGAGCAACTGTATAAGCAATATGGCATCGGTGCTTGGTATGATGACGCTGATAAGCTTGCTTTTATGGATACAGACACATTTGCAGCGGCCACGATACCTGAGCTTAAGCAGCAATTTCGAGACTATGGCTATCAGATTAACAGTAGCGACGAGTGGGACAAAGCCAGTCGCGATGTCGTCTATGCGTTTCAACTGCACTTTAGACCCCGTAACCCAACAGGAACGGTAGACTTAGAGACTTATGCTATTTTAAAGGCATTGAATAAGAAGTATGCTGATACCAATGATTTTTATTAGGGCATGTCCTCATTTTAAAAATGGTAATAAAAATGAGATAAATTTCCGTCAAACGAGGAAAATAGCGTAGATAATATCAGGATATTAACAAGCTATTTGACGATGTATGGCAAGATTTAGCCATTTTTAGCCCATTTAGAGGATACTCAATTGAATTGAGGACACGCCCTAATTATGTCATCAATAATAAACGAGCTGTACAAGGAATTTTATGAGCACATTGTTTAGCGTAAATTTGAATAAATTGGCTTTAATCCGTAACTCGCGCGGTACTGATTACCCTAACTTGTTGACCTTTGTGAAAAAGCTGATTGACCTAGGGGTTAAAGGCTTTACCGTACACCCGAGACCCGATGAGCGTCATATCAGATACCAAGATGTCTATGATATCAGTGCATTCTTAAAGGACTACCCAGAGATTGAGTTCAATATCGAAGGCAACCCAAATGAGCAGTTTTTAAAGATCATTCGTGAGGTAAAACCGCATCAATGTACGCTCGTACCAGACAGTGACGATCAGCTGACCTCGGATCATGGTTTTGATATCATTAAACATCATGAGTTTTTATCAACTTTAAGCAAAGAGCTGCAAGCCTTTGGTACGCGCTGTGCGGTGTTTATCGACCCTGATATCGAACAAATCAAAGCGGTCATCGAGAGCGATGTACAGACGATCGAGATGTATACCGAAGAATGGGCGCGCGCCTACAGTAATGGTAAGAGCGGCGACAATATTGATTTCGATGAGGTCAAGCAACGCTTTAGCGACTGTATTAATCTAGCTAATCAAAACGGTATCCGCGTCAATGCTGGTCATGATTTGAATTTGGATAATTTAGCTGATCTGCTCGCGCTTAGTGATATCGCTGAAGTGTCGATTGGTCATGCATTTACGATTGAATCACTGGAGCAAGGCATGGATAATGTCGTGCGTCAGTATTTAGAGATTTGTGGTTAGTCCATACTAGGGCGTGTCTTCAATTCACTCGATAGTCATCTCAATGGGCTAAAAATGGCTAAATCTTGCCAAACATCGTCAAATAGCTGGTTAATATCCTAATATTATCTGCGCTATTTTTCTTGTTTGACGGCAATTTATCTCATTTTTATCACCATTTTTGAAATGAAGACACGCCCTAATAAGCAAATAGTTTGGTTCTATCAGTAGTCTTAATATCTACATTATCAGCGCAAACGCTAATAATATTAAAAAAGGAATCTTTATGTATCAAGACTTTCAGAAACACCTACAACAAGAAATCAGCGATATACGTGAGGCAGGACTGTATAAAACTGAGCGCGTGATCACCTCTCCGCAAGATGCGCTTATCAAAATCACTGATGGCCGTGAAGTGCTTAACTTCTGTGCCAATAACTACCTTGGACTGTCTGACCACCCTGAAATTAGAAAGGCGGCTATCGAAGCCATTGAAAACTCAGGTTATGGCATGTCATCGGTGCGGTTTATTTGTGGTACACAAGATTTGCATAAGCAATTAGAAGCAGCGATTTCTAAGTTTTTTAATACCGAAGATACGATTCTTTATGCGGCCTGTTTTGATGCCAATGGCGGTGCCTTTGAGCCACTACTGACCAGTGAAGACGCCATTATTTCTGATTCGCTAAATCATGCTTCAATCATTGATGGCGTACGTCTGTGTAAAGCCGCACGTTATCGCTATGCCAATGCGGATATGCAAGATTTGGAGACGCAATTACAAGCAGCGCAAGCACAGCGTTTTCGTTTGATTGTGACCGACGGTGTGTTTTCGATGGATGGTAATGTCGCGCCAATGGATGAGATTTATGCGTTGGCACAAAAATATGATGCCATGGTCATGATTGACGAGTCGCATTCAGCAGGCGTGGTCGGTCACACTGGTGGTGGCGTGACTGAATTGTTCAATCTACGTGGTGATATTGAGCTGATCACTGGTACTTTGGGCAAGGCCTTTGGCGGTGCTATTGGCGGCTTTACCACGGGTAAAAAAGAAATCGTTGAGATGTTGCGTCAACGCTCACGCCCGTATCTGTTTTCAAATTCTATTCCTCCTATGGTGGCTGCCGCTGGGGTAAAAGCGTTTGAAATGCTATCGCAAGACAATACCCTACAAGATAAATTGCATGAAAATACCGCTTATTTTGTGAAGAAAATGCAAGATGCAGGCTTCGATATCAAGCCTACCGAATCGGCAATTTGTGCGGTCATGCTTTATGACGCCAACGTCTCACAGCAAATGGCAGACGCACTGCTTGAAGAAGGCATTTATGTGATTGGCTTCTTTTACCCTGTCGTGCCCAAAAACGAGGCTCGCATTCGTGTCCAACTCTCTGCTGCCCATACTCGCGAGCAGCTAGACAAGTGTATCACCGCCTTTATCAAAGTCGCCAAGCAAATGAAAGTGATTGATTAAGCGTCGTTCGGTATTTGTTCAGTATTCACTCGCTAGATTCAACCATTAAGTACAACACCGTTAAATAAGAGAAAAGTATGAAAGCACTGGTTAAAGCCCATGCCAAAAAAGGCATCTGGATGCAAGACATGCCAGAACCTACGGTTGGCATCAATGACGTTAAAATTAAAATTAAAAAAACCGCCATTTGCGGTACAGATTTACACATTTATAAGTGGGATGAGTGGTCAGAAAGAACCATCAAGACACCGATGATCATCGGACACGAATATGTCGGTATCATTAGCGAAATAGGCGATGGCGTGAAGCACTTTGAAGTGGGCGACCGAGTCACTGGCGAAGGACATATCGCTTGCGGGCATTGCCGTAACTGTCGCCGTGGCAAGCTGCATGTGTGCGAAAACACCATCGGCGTGGGCGTCGACCGCGATGGCGCGTTTGCCGAATATTTGGTGATACCTGCCGATAATGTCATCAAGCTTGATGAGCGTATCAGCGATGAGATGGCAGCCATCATGGATCCCTTCGGCAATGCCACGCATACTGCCCTTTCATTTCCTGTCCTTGGTGAAGATGTGCTAATCACTGGTGCGGGACTGATTGGTTCTATGGCGACAGCGATTTGCCGCTTCGCAGGGGCGCGTAATATTGTGGTCAGTGATATCAGTGATTATCGCCTAGAGCTTGCCAAAAAAATGGGCGCGACGATGACCATCAACCCAGCCAAAGGTGAAACCATCGAAGGTGCCATTGCTGAGTTAAAAATGCACGGCTTTGATATTGGGCTTGAGATGTCAGGCTCACCTCAGGCCTTTGATTCGATGATTAGTAACATGTATAACGGCTCTAAAATTGCGCTCTTGGGTATTTTGCCTAACACCACCACGGTGGATTGGAGCAAGATTATTTTTAAGGCGTTAACCCTAAAAGGTATTTATGGGCGCGAGATGTGGGAGACGTGGTATCAAATGGAGCAAATGCTGATTAGCGGTATTGATTTGTCGCCCATCATTACCCATCGCATGCACATCGATGACTTCCAAGAAGGCTTCGATATTATGGAAAGTGGGCAATGCGGTAAGGTGATTTTAAGCTGGGATTGATAACGTGGTGCGTCAGTATTTGAGGAGTCGTGATTAGGATTTCCATTATCACGACTGATAGAACGGCACTGATCTCAGTGCCGTTTTTTATAGGGTAAAATTATACGAGGGATAAACTATGAGCGATTCTGAAGCCGAAAAACTTGAAAAGTATTTAGCAGAAAAAGCCAAGCAAGATCAGGAAAAAGAGCCTGAGCCACTCTCTGCTTATGATGCTTGTGTGCTAAAGGAAAGTGCTAAGATTCATGAGTTGATAGCTGAGGCTCAGAAGCATTCAGAAGATGAGTAGTGGGATAAAAATATTTTTTATCCGTTAATCGTGCGTTTACGGTAAAATCGACCTATGTTTATAAATAATGTAAAACTAAAACGTTAAGTGAAAAAATAAAAGGGACTTACCATGAGCGCAGGCTTAATCAAACATCTAAGAAAGAAAACTGATGAAGACAGTAATACTAAAATATTGATGTCGCAATGGGAGTTTGATGAAAAGCTCGTCGGTAAGTCACTTGAAAATGTGGGTAGTTATTACCCACACTTTAGTAGTCACAACGAATCGCACTCTCAGCAAATACTTGTCAATATCGAACGTCTACTCGGTAGCAATATTGAAAAGCTAACAGCGACAGACACATGGTTAATATTAGAGGCAGCCTACTGGCATGATATCGGTATGCTATTTAATGCTGATGAAGTTCAAAAAGTCTTTGAAGAAGATGACTTTAAAGAATATGTCGAAAGCCTAGCTAATGATAATACACAAGACTTGCATGAATTTGCCAAAGTCTGGCATGAAGATGGTTGGAATAAAGCACTTGTCAATCATTCAGACCCACATACAGGCGTCGAAAAATACCGTCAGATGATTGCTGAATGGTATCGCCGTGGTCATGCCAAAAACTCAAACTCCGTGGTTTTAGATCCTTTTGAAAAACTCGGGATTACCTCACCTCGCACAGAACTTCTCCCAAAACGTATATATCGCTATCTTGGTCAAATATGCTGGGCACACGGTCTTGGTTTTGAAGATTATGTGATGAAAATATTACCCTTTCGCCAAACAGGCATGGGTACAGAAAATTGTCATCCTCGTTTTGTCGCCTGCTTACTACGCTTGGGTGATTTATTTGATATCGATGACAACCGCTTTTGTCCTGTAATGGCAAGGCAAGTTAGTAATATGCCCTCGTTTAGTGAGACGCATAAACATAAACATCAAGCGATTCGTGAGTTTCAGCTAGATAATGAAACGGTTAGCATAACGGCTGTTTGTAGTACGGAAATGGCATATATTGAATGTCGCAATTGGTTTGATTGGATCAAGGAAGAAATTCAAAATCAGATGTCGCAGTGGAAAAATATTGTGCCTAGTCGTGACTTTGGGTTACTTCCAACTATCAATAAACTTGATGTTGAGATGACTGATAAAAAAATTCTGCTTAATGATAAGCCAATGAAATTCTCGCTAGACGAGCGTAGTGCTATTGAGCTATTGCAAGGTAATAATCTATATAAAGATGATATGAGCATCTATCGAGAGCTTATTCAAAATGCCATTGATGCAACAATGATCAGGGTTTGGCTAGAGCATGGACAAGAACATAGTACTAAGAAATTGCCTAAAAATGCTAATCCTTACGACGCAGAAACTCGTGAATTATTCGGAGACTACTCTATTATCTTAGATTGTAAAAAAATCGCTGACGATGAAGATTCGACGTTATGGGAATTTAGTATTGAGGATAATGGTGTTGGCATTTCGCGTACAGACCTTGAGTATATGCAAAAAATTGCAGGGTCTAAAAACAATAAAGAGAAGAAAAAGATAATTTCCCAAATGCCAGAATGGATGCGACCTTCGGGTGAGTTTGGCATTGGTCTTCACAGTGCATTTCTTCTAATGAAAGACTTGCCTGCTAAACATCAGAAGATAACTATTTTTACAAAAAGTCGATTAACTAATGAAAGTTTAAAAATTGAACTTAACTCGCCATTATTTGGGAAAGCAGGATATTGTTTTATCGAAGAAATAGATGATCTTAAGAAGTTTGGTACTAAGCTTTATATTACAGAAAAGGCATCTAAGGTTGATATAAGAGATCATAGAAAAAATAAAAATAGTTTCCTAGAAATAAAGGACTTAGTATTTTATAAAGGGATAAAAGCTATAGATTTGAGTTTTCTGAAAAAAAATCACTAGTATAAAAAGACTGCTAAACCCACCATTAGTTTCAATAGCTTATAGCAAGAAATTATATGACTTAATTCCAATTCAAAATATAGATGATGATACAGACAATAGAAAAGGTTACTTTTGGAGTTCAAACGCTAACTCTGCAATAAAAATCTATTTTATAGATGAAAGTAAGGAGGAAACTACTTTTCAACGTTTGCACACTCTAAAGTATAAAGGTCAAAGAGTAAGTAGTTTCGATTCAAATGAAACGTTGGTTCATCTCCCCGACATCTTCAATATTAAAACACTTTATTACACAATTGATGTTTATAGTGAAAAAGCATCTGAAATTATTAGTCTGAGCCGAGAAAATATTTTAAATGAAAGCCTAATTAACTATAGAGCATTGCAAGCTTATAACGACTTAGTAAGTCACATAAAAAACTATAATGACGACATCTTAGATGACATGTTCAATTCCGATCATAGAATGGTAGCGTTATTTGAGAAGTTCTCAAATGAAGGTTTATCTACAACCAATGAGTCATGGAAAGAAATTTTTGTATCTAATAAGGGTTTTACAGTTGACGATATTTTAAACTGTAATAGTTTCTGCAATGCTCGAATTAGCAAAGACGACTTAAAACCTTTATCTAACATAATAAATATTAATGAAATACTAGTTTTTGAATCCTATTTATTAGATTCTTTATTAGAAGATGAGGGTTTTCAAAATACTCTCATAAGTAAGGGTTTTACTAAATATGAGATATTAGATGAAAAAGTTAATAAGGGCTATTTTCAATGTTTATATACAAAAGAAAATATAAAAACCTCTACTAATAGTCTTAGAAAAATTGATATACATCATATGCATTCAACGCTTAGTAACATTGATGACTTTTATAAAATATTTAATTGGAAGCATGCTATTGCACCATCAGAATTAGTCAAGGATATCTTAATTATAAAATCTTCTACTATTAGACATAGCTTCTTTAGTAACTGTATAAAAAATAATTTATTAAAAATTTTAAACAATAAGCTAATTAAAGGCTCTATTGTTGTGCCATTTATCAATAACACAGATGGAACTATAATAGAAATAGCTAATGAACAACTTGTTCAACTCGCTGATGCACCGAATGAAATGAAAGAAGAAATCGACCAAATTTATACTGATTTAAAAATGTTTGTAATAAATAAAACAAAAGAACAAAATTCTGAGTGGTACAAAGCATACATCAAAGGGAAAAAATTCGAAGCTGTTGATTTATCTGGTTTAAATGAACTATATAAATCTGCTACTTAGATAAAATAGTAGTCTTGAGGCGCGGTTTAGCCCCGACTGTAGCGGTATCCTGCTGGTTTGGGCGAGTTGCGATGGCTAGGTTTTGGGGTGACGACGCGAAGCAAGCGACGACCCAAACCGTAGCTAGCGCCGCGCCCAGACTGGCAGATACAAGCGGAAGGCGGGAAATAGCTCCCCTACTTCTTAAAAACCCAAATCCCAAACACAAAAAAGGTGAGCCGAAGCCCACCTTTTTTATTATCTAAAATTACTCAAACCAGCTTATCTTAACCAAGCCCGCGCATTACGGAACATACGCATCCACGCGCCGTCCTCGTCCCACTCTTCTGGTTTCCAGCTGTGGTTGTAGGCTTTTAGGTTACGCTCAGGATGCGGCATCATGATAGTGACGCGACCATCGGTGCTACATAGACCCGTGACACCACCGAGCGAACCGTTTGGATTGAGCGGATACGTCTCGGTTGGATGACCTTGGCTATCGACATAACGCATCGCGAGCTGACCGTGTTTAGCCATACCGTCGATTTCGGTATTGTCTAGTGTGGCATAGCCTTCACCATGCGCCACAGCGATTGGTAAGATGCTGTCTTGCATCCCTTTGAACAGGATCGACTTGGTACGCTCAACTTTTACATTGACCGTACGTGCTTCAAATCGAGCTGATTTGTTCGCGACGAAACGTGGGAAGTTTTCCGCACCTGGGATGAGGTCTTTTAACTGCGCCATCATCTGACAACCGTTACAGACACCTAATGAGAAGGTATCAGGACGGGCAAAGAAGCGGACAAACTGCATGCGTAGCTCGTCATGGAACAAGATAGAGTTCGCCCAGCCAGAGCCTGCGCCCAGTACATCACCATAACTAAAGCCACCACAAGCGACCAGACCGTCGAACTCACGTAGATTTATGCGGCCACTGAGTAGATCACTCATGTGTACATCGACCGCTTCAAAGCCCGCTTGGGTAAAGCCTGCTGCCATTTCTGTCTGACCGTTTACGCCTTGCTCACGCAAGATAGCGACTCTTGGTTTATTCTCACGGCTAGCCAAGTATGGCTCTTCAACTTTTTGATTGAGATCAAAGTTTGGCGCAGCGATCAGGCCTTTGTGGCTCGCATCAGCAATCAAGTCATACTCTTGCTGTACGCACGCTGGATTATCACGACGACGCGCGATTTGATAGCTGACCTGACTCCATTCTTGTTGTAATTCGCTACGGCTAAAGCTTAGAGTTTCATTACCCATGTGCAAAGGCGTTTGGATAATTAAGCTGTCTTCTTCCGAGCTTTGACCAACTAGGCTGAGCATATCGCTAACGTTAAATTCTTCTGCCAATTGCATTAATGCGGCGACGTTTTCAGGCAAGACTTGGATGACCGCACCCAGCTCTTCACTGAACAGCTGACCGAGTAAGTTATCATCAGTTAATGACAGCTTGATACCTTGACGACTGGTAAACTGCATCTCAGCAATCGTTGCAAGCAAGCCACCATCACCGATATCGTGATAGGCGCTGATGACGCCTTGCGCGTTGCCCGCTTGGATAAAGTTGAAGAAATCGATTAAATCGCTTGGTTTATCGAGGTCAGGACATTCATTGCCCAATTGACTTGCCGTTTGCGCAAGGATTGAGCCACCTAGACGTAATTTACCTCTAGATAAGTCAATACGGTAGAAGGCGCTATCACCGTTAATAAGTTCAGGCGTTAGGGTTTTTGCCACGTCAATAACAGGCGCAAAAGCGGTAATGACCAAGCTCATTGGCGAAACGACTGATTTATCCGTGCTGCCACTCTCGTCTTCATCCGTCCAGTTAGCACGCATCGATAGCGAATCTTTACCGACTGGAATAGCGATACCGAGTGCTGGGCATAGCTCTTCACCAACGGTATATACAGCGTCGAATAATACCGCATCTTCAACGTCTTCACCACAGGCTGCCATCCAGTTCGCTGACATGGTGATGTCAGATAGCTGTGCAATGCGCGCACCAGCGATGTTAGTAATCGCTTCACCAACCGCCAGACGTGCTGAGGCTTTTGGATTAATCAAAGCAACAGGCGTACGTTCGCCAACACTCATCGCTTCACCCGTCATCACCTGACCATCTAACGCTATAAGACCTGAAGCGGTAACGGCACAATCAGCGACGGGGACTTGGTAGCGACCAACATATTGATCACGCACCACCATACCCGTGATAGAGCGGTCACCAATACTAATGAGGAATGACTTGCTAGCGACAGTAGGATGACGTAAAACATCTTTGATGGATTCAGCTAGATTGACGTCGCCAAGCTCAAGCGGTGGCAACTCGTTTGCCTGTACGTTAAAGCTACGCTGCATCTGCGGCGTACCACCGAGCAATACTTGCATCGGCATATCGACAGGCTGATCGTCTAGCAATTCATCGGCGACATTAAGCTGACGGATTTCGGTCGCTGTACCCAAAATCGCATACGGGCAACGCTCACGCTGACAAATAGCGTCAAACTGGGCTTGGCTCTCTGGGCGAATCGCTAAGACATAGCGCTCTTGCGCTTCATTTGACCAAATCGCCATCGGTGACATACCCGCCTCAAGCGACGGAATGTGACGTAGATTGAGCACTGCACCCATCTCATGATCGTTGACCAATTCTGGCATCGCATTGGATAGACCACCTGCCCCGACGTCATGTAGCGAGACGATTGGGTTACCGTCCGCGCTGTTGTTACTAGAGTCGATATCATTACCAGCTAAGGCCCAGCAGCGATCGATAACTTCCTGACAGCGACGCTCCATCTCAGCGTTATCACGTTGCACTGAGGCAAAGTCTAAGCCTTCATCTAATGAACCGCTATCGACTGAAGACGCCGCACCGCCGCCTAGACCAATCTGCATCGCAGGACCACCAAGGACGATTAATAAATCACCTTGCTGAATGGTGTTTTTTTCAATGAGGTTGCGTTTGATATTGCCATAACCACCTGCCAGCATAATTGGCTTATGATAGCCGCGCATTTGGCTGCCGTCTTTTGCCGCTGACGTATCAAGCTGAAAACTACGGAAATAACCACATAGATTAGGACGACCAAATTCGTTTGAGAAGTTGGCTGAACCGAGTGGCGCTTCAGTCATAATTTCAAGGCTGGTTGCCATACGATCTGGCGTACCATAATCCTGTGTACTTACTTGACCTGATTGCTCCCATTTTTCAGCGAGCTCTGGGATATGTAGGTGTGATACATGAAAGCCTGTTAGACCTGCTTTTGGCTTACCGCCACGACCAGTCGCGCCTTCATCACGAATCTCACCGCCCGCACCTGTCGCCGCACCCGAATAAGGGGCAATCGCGGTTGGATGATTATGGGTTTCGACTTTCATTAAAATGTCGATTTCTTCTTGATGAAAGCCATAAGGATGAATTGAATTGGCATCCATCGCGTCAGTCGGGGTAGGATAAAAACGCATGCCGTTAGAACCTGCCATTACCGCGGCATTGTCTTTATACGCTGACAAGATACCTTGTGGATTGGCTTTATAAGTATTCTTAATCATTTGGAACAGTGACTTTGGCTGTACTTCGCCATCGACTGTCCATTCAGCGTTAAAAATCTTATGACGGCAATGCTCTGAGTTTGCCTGTGCAAACATCATCAGCTCAACGTCCGTTGGATTGCGTTTTAGCTCATTGACATAAGCATTCATCAGATAGTCAATATCTTCGACAGATAGCGCAAAGCCAAACTGGGTGTTGGCTGCTTCTAACGCTGACTGACCTTGTCCAATAACATCGATATGATTCAGTGATGCTGGCGCTTGATCGTCGAACAATTTACTGACATCGCTCAAGTCATAGACCAAGCTCTGCGTCATACGGTCAAACAACACCTGCTCAGCGGCAGTAGACAGCTTTTCACTGACTTCACCATCGATTGTTATGGTATAGACAACGACACGCTCAACGCGATTGATCGCAATTTCACAGTTATTAAAGATATCAGTCGCTTTACTTGCCCATGGCGAAATCGTGCCAAAACGTGGACCAACGATGACTTGTAATTGATTGCTTTTTGGGGCTTCAAGGACAGTGCTACTGTCGACAGCAAGTAAGTCTAGCGCTTTTTTATGCTCATCACCTTCTAGTTCTCGTGATAACACATACACTTGCTGGGTATGGATTTGGCTGACATTTAGCTCGGTTTTTTGCTGGAACTGACTGATGAGTTGCTGCGTCTGAAAATCGGTAAGAAACGGTTGTCCGGCGATGGTCATCATAAAGGCATAATCCGTAAGATCAAGGCATCTCTGCCATGCAAAGTAAATGGTCTGCGTATTATAACAAGAAGCCCTGTAATAAGCAGGTCTAAACCAAGATAAATTGCCGATACGAACCATTAAATAGTCATGAAATATCTGAGGTGAGTAAAATATTCGTTACTTTTCCCATACTCTCTTTTCATCGTAGAAACCTTTAGAGCATATCGTCACAATTTTTACTTAACCCTTATATTCCTTACAAACGCTGACATCGTATTACTGGCAGCCTATATAAATAGACCACTGATTATCGGTATTCTAAACACAAGTTGTTAGATAGCTAGAAACTAACAAATAAGAATCTAACTAATAAAAACTTCATAACTATTAATCAAATACTATAAAGAAAAGGAAATTTACTATGAGTAGACAAGACCATATCGATAAAGTGCAAGAACTGGTAAAAGACATTAAATTTGCCATGATGACCACTCGCACTCACGAAGACCATCTACATGCTTGCCCGATGACCACCAGCGAAACCAGTATCGGTGCCAAAGAAATCTGGTTTATCGGTGACAAGACCACCGAAACAGTCAAAGATATTGAAAAAGACCCACAGGTCAACTTAGCCTACGTCAGCCAAGATGCAAAAGACTATGTCTCAATTAATGGTAAAGCAGAACTGGTTGAAGACCAAGAGAAACTAGATGAGCTATGGTCGCCGATCTATAATGCGTTTTATGAGCAAGGTAAAGAAGATCCAAACATACAGCTGATTAAAGTCGTACCACATGGTGCTGAGTATTGGCTAAGTGGTAGTTCAGTCGTCAACATGTTTAAGATGACCACGGCTGCTGTGATGGATGGCAAAAAAGCGACGAATCTAGGTGAAAATAACTCAGTGACTTTATAAAAAAAACTCAGTGATCTTGTAAGAACTAGCAACGTTATAAGAAACCGTTATTTGAATGCAAAATAGCAGAATACAAAAACGCCAGTGGCTAAATGCGACTGGCGTTTCTTTATGTGTTATCTATTATCTATTGATAACCATTACTGTGGTGGTTTTGCATAGCCATTGTCAGCTGGATAAGCCTGTGGCTGCGCTGGCTTGGGCTTAGAAGGATCGTATAGCCCATAAACTGCCGTACCGATTATACCTGTGTTATTGATAGAGCCAGAGCTGGTATTAGCAGCATAGGCACTCTCTGGCTTGCTAAATATAAAGGATGCTACCGAACTCTGACTCTTGCGGAAGCCTTCAATCACCAAATCATCATTGGGATTTAGCACATATCCACTATCATAACGGCTGGCAGCGCTACCATTCAGGACATTTATTCCATCGACACTAGCGACGATTTCATAAGTATTGGCGCTGTTATTATGATATACCAAACGGTAGGCCTGACCCGCTTGACCTTGGACATAGTAATTGCCCGAGTCTCGATAAAGGGATAGTGCACCCGTATCTGTTTCCATCGAAAAATCAACCTTGCCCGCCAGTAGCGACATGCTATTTACCGCACGTCCATCATAGGCTTTGTCTGCATAACGAACCTGCATCTGCTCGATCGGATCACTACTCGTACGGCGCAGATCAACAGTCGTCACTTCAGAGTTGACATCATCACCCCATTTGGTACCCAAACGTTCTGATTCTGCTGCGTCCTGAGTAGAACGTTCTGCAATAGATTCTGTTTGAATAGTTGAGGATGATTGCTCCTGAATGTTTGAGCCAGAGGAACACCCCGTTAATAGTGCCAGTACCAATACAGCCGCACCTGACTGTGCCTGATATGAGGTCATACCTATTTCCTTATCTAGATAACGTTTCGTTCTAACTTAGCAAATTTCTTGTATTTTGTTTACTAATTTTTAGTATATATGAACCATACAAACAATGTCTAAGACAAATTGACACCATCAGCAGCATTTTAAGTAGACCATAAAAAACGCCAGTGGCAAATGCGACTGACGTTTTCTATTTAAATTTTATCATTTTTACGTTAAGGCTTTATACCTAACCACTTTGCTTCAAGTACGGCCAAGCAGCTCTTAGATAAATCATCATCGACCACAAAGTCAAAATAACGGCAGCAACCATCAGTACATAACCAATCATTTCAAGTGATTCCCAGTTGAGCAATAGCACCGTAATTGCCACCATTTGAAATGTTGTCTTGAGCTTACCCACATAAGAGACAGCCACGCTGGTACTTTTGCCCAGCTCTGCCATCCATTCACGCAGTGCGGATACCGCAATCTCACGTGAGATAATCACGATAGCGGCAATCGCCATTATAATATTGGGATGCCACTGCACCAAGATAATAAGCGCTACTGCTACCATTAATTTATCAGCGACAGGGTCTAAAAATCGACCGAAGGCTGAGATAACATTAAGCTTACGGGCAAAATATCCATCAAGCCAATCAGTAATCGCTGCAATAATAAAAACGCTAGTCAAAAGTAAATGACGTAATAAGCTATCACTAAATTCGCTCATGCCGACCCGCGCAATCACATTGTCTGAGATGGCAGGCATGCCAATTCCCATAGCAGGTGGCCAATAAGCAATCGCGACAAATAGCGGAATCATTAAAATCCGCGCGATAGTAAGGTTATTAGGCAAGTTAAAAATACTCTTGGTATTTTGCGGCTCCTGCGTATGCAAATGCGTATTCTCAGTCATGGCAAACCCAGTTTTATATAAACATATTAATGGTAGATAGCTTAGCATTTTTCACGCAGGTCGTCATGCCATCTCTTTAGCTATTCAGTTATCGATATAGTCAGTTGAATTTAAAAATAGTCGGTTGAATTTAAAAATAGTCGGTTGAATTTAAAAATAGTCGGTTGAATTTAAAAATAGCACAAGGCAACCGATTGTAGATGTATCTTTACTATTTCAAGCGAGATTAACGCAGTAATATTTTTATAGTGGAGTGACTATTAAAATTAATCAATCTTTCATATACAACTACAAAACTTTGCTACGCATTTTTCAATGCTAGATATGACACGACCAAAAGACTCATCTACTGGAGATGAAATATGACGTTAATTTTCTCTCTCATAAGCTCTAAACGTAATGTCATGTAACCAAAATAGCCAAACCGCTGTCAATTGCGCTATGATAGCGATTCTGATAAAAACACTTGTACACTTAAATATGTAAGTAAATATATGCAGTTATTGAATTAATCACCACCACCCTAATATTAGTTAATATAGAAAAACTCATAATAACAATAGGTCACAACCACTGCCTCTGTAGTTCCTTTACACGATCAGTTTTCCTCGGCCCACAGTTCCTCCTCTGTGGGCTCTTTTTTTGCCTACAATTTATGCTTAGTTAAAGGTTTTTGTTATATACAAGTATAACCATTTGCAAAAATCTGTATCGTTTGAGCAATAATCTAAGAAGTGGCATATTGCTTATAAGGAAAAACCCACCATAAGGTGGGTTTTTATAATACAAATAATGAAGCGGCGATGGCTTAATAAGACAAAGAAAGGTATTCAGAGCTTTACATCACTCAGTGTCATCGCAGTTATCTTAATTGGCACAGCGAATAGCCACGCAGTACCAGCAGTACAATAGAATCTGTTGTTATGATAAGACACGATTTGGGCAGTAAAATCGTTCGAATCTTGATCACACATAGCTTCTTCATCACTATTATCATCTACCGCACACCATATCTCATGGCAGCCATGCTCAAGCATTACACGAGTCAGCTCACTTCCTCTAAGCACTATATTCACCTCTAACTTCGTACTATTTTGTATATTATGTTATACGAATATAACTGTTTCTTAGCAATTTGGGTAGCTTTATTTTCAATTAAAGTATTACAAATTAATACACAAATTTTCAGTTATAAGCGGCTATAGATTTAGATCATCATAAAAAAGTTCTACTTTTTTTACTGGTATGGCGCATTGCCATTCAACGCCTTCTTTACAGGAGAATTTATCATTTTCAAAAGAAATAATGTGCCTTAGCGAATCATATTCAGTGCTATCGATACTAGCCATCGCTTGCTCGTCGCTCTCATTACTGACCGCGCATAAAACCTGCTTATCCCCTCGTGCTAGCATGGCACAAGTCAGCCCACTACCTCTCAATCTGGTACTCATAAACTATCCTTTATTTTCAACAATTTATAGATTTCTTGCTATATCATATAGATATAGAAATACTATATAGTATTGATTTATAGTCTCTTTAGTATTTAAGTGTATATGCAGGTTAACTCGTCGCACCCATCGCTTAGTGTTTTTTAACTTTAAAGGGCTCTGAGAATTGCAAAATCAAAAAACCAACGACCGATAATATAATGGCAATCTCATAACGACCGTAAGCCACCGAAATACCGATGGCACCTGTATTCCATAAGCTCGCTGCAGTGGCAGTGCCCTTTGAGCCTTTTTCATTTTTAAAAATCGCCCCACCACCGATAAATCCCATACCTGTGATGATGGCATACATGATTCTCGCTTCACCAGTAGCATCATAAATATCCATACCAACCAACATAAACGCGCATGAAGCAATGGTTACCAGTGGAAACGTCCTTAACCCCGCGCCGTTGTCTTTCATCTCACGATTAAGAGCAATCGGTAATGACAATACAAAGGCGATGCCCAACTGGAAAAAATGATAGCCCATCAGCTCTAAATCTATGTCGAATCCAAACATCGTTATCACCTTTTCATATTAAGAAAACACCCTTAAAGTCCAGTTTCGGATAGCGCAGTCGCTAAGTAAACTTGGCCATTATTTTGCTTTGTTAATTGCCTCAACCGTCTGTTGCGCCATTTGATAGCAACTTTCGATATTGCCTTGTCCGCACCAATCACCACTGACAATCCATTGATGAGACTCGTCTATCAAGATGCCTAATACTTCTTTATCACTATCAGTGACAGTGGCGGCATAACGCCAACGATGGCAATCTATTTGGCTAGGAGCATGTTCATCATTCCAATTCAATGCTTGCTTGGCAGCTATTAATAACTGCACTTTAATCGTCTCCATATCGTCATCGACATGCTGCTCTGACCAATCGTTGCGCGCATGAATAGTGACACTGGGTAGCAGGTCATCGCGAGCAGGTTTTTGATGCTCGATAAATATTCTATCGAGTATAGAGTTATTCAGATAAGCCACATCCCAGCGTGGCGCTGCTTGAGCGCTTAACATTTTTGGTAATGTATCAAAATTATCCCATCCTAACATCAGCGTATAGCACGCCAGCATTGTTGGCTTAGAAATCTTGGCTTGCTCAGCAAAGCCGCTCTCTGCCATTAGCTCTATGGTCTGACCATTAGGCGCGGTACATATCACCCAGTGAAAGTGACCTAGACTCGCACCAGTTTCGTCAAATAGCTCAGTTTTTTTATCAACCTTTGCCGCTATAGACCTGTCAAATTGAGCCAATGGCGCAACGCGGGTTTTAAATTTTATGGTGCTGTACTGCAACTCATCAGCCAGTGTACGTCCCCAACTGGTCATTTTTGGCGTACTAATATAGCGGGCTTGCGTGGTGTTCCATTGCTCTTTGATGTAAATATCAGGCGATTGAGTATCATGATTCGCTGGTGTTAAATCGATCACCTGCGCGCACCATGGCTGTAGCAATCCCGTCTCTAACCAAGGCGTAATGAATTGCTTAAAACTTGCCGTCTTGGCCGTAAAAAATTGTGCCCCAAATGCCCATTGCCAGTTTTTGCCAGTGTGGCTATCAGTACGATATCGAGTGGCTAAACGCCCTACACTACGTGACTTTTCAAAGACAGTAATTGGCGGTAAGGGTCTTTGCGCACTATCTTGTGCTATGTTTTGAGCAAAGGCGCGCTCTAATAATGTAGCGGTAAACAGCCCCGTCAAACCACCACCAATGATAGCGATTTTTGGTGATTCTGTAGCGACAGCGGGCAAAGAGTGATTGGTCATAATGACAGCAGGCCTCATATAATGTTTGATAAAAAAGGGAGCGATAATAGTAGGAATGTTTTAGATAATGTGGTTATCGTTAGATAAGATGGTTATAGAAAGTATTGAACCTTTAAAGTTTGTTGATATCAATATCGTCTGCGTAAAAAAGCCATGCTAGTTTTCATAACATGACTTTTCTGAACGCTAATCGTCTATTTACTGAACGTGCTTTTAATCGATAATTTAGCCTACTCTCCTCGCGCAGCTTTGACTACCTCAACCAGCTGATTAATCACCGAGCTATCCGCAAGAGTAGACAAATCACCCAAACCAACATATTGACCTGCCGCAAGGTTACGTAAAATCCGGCGCATGATTTTGCCCGAGCGGGTTTTGGGTAACGCTTCAACGATATGAATAGCATCCAAATTGGCAATCGGACCAATCTCAGCGCGAACATGTCGATTCAGCTCAGCCTTTAGCGCCTCTGTCTCTTTTTCACCCGATTTTAGAATAATAAAGGCACAAACGCCCATGCCGCGAATCTCGTGCGGCATCCCGACAATGGCGGCCTCCGCTGTCGCAGGATGCGCGACCACGGCGCTCTCAATTTCTGCTGTTCCCAGACGATGCCCTGCAACGTTAAGCACATCATCGACGCGACCTGTGATCCAGTAATGTCCATCTTCGTCACGCTGCGCCCCATCACCAGTGAAATAATAACCGGGATACTCACTAAAGTACGTCTGTAAAAAACGCTCATGGTCATTATAAATAGTACGCATTTGCCCCGGCCAACTGCTGTTAATAGCTAGGTTTCCTTCAGCAGAGCCTTCTAGCATAGTACCGTCACTATCAACAATCTCTGGCTTGATACCGTACAAAGGATTCATCGCTGCACCCGGCTTGAGGGCGACCGTGCCCGGTATCGGTGCCATGAGGATGCCGCCTGTCTCAGTTTGCCACCAAGTATCTACAATCGGACACTTGCCGCCGCCGACGACATGATAATACCAGTCCCATGCTTCTGGATTGATCGGCTCGCCGACTGTTCCGAGTAGTCGCAAACCTGAACGATCAGACTCCCTCACAAAGACATCGCCCTCCTTCATCATCGCTCGAATCGCCGTCGGTGCAGTGTACAGAATGGTCACATCGTGCTTATCGATAATATGACCGATGCGTGCCCATGTGGGATATTCTGGTACACCCTCGAACATCACCGTCGTCGTGCCATTGGCAAGCGGGGCATAGGTTGCATAAGTATGACCTGTGATCCAGCCTACGTCCGCAGTACACCAGTAGACGTCATCGTCTTTAATATCGAACACATCTCGAAAAGTAGAGAGAGCATAGGTGATATAGCCGCCCGTGGTATGCAGCACACCTTTAGGTTTGCCAGTAGAGCCAGAGGTATACAACAAAAATAGCGGGTCTTCGGCATTCATAACTTCTGGCTCGCAATGTTCTGACTCGCCATCGACCAAGTTATGATACCAAACATCACGGCGACCACTCATCGGTACAGAATTGCCCGTACGATGAACGACTATGACGTTGGTCACGCTATCAGTGCCATCCATATCTAGTGCCCGATCGACATTGGCTTTGAGCGGCGTATGCTTATTACCACGTAAGCCTTCATCAGCCGTAATGATGATTTTTGAGCGGCTGTCTATCAGGCGATTGCCCAAGCTCTCAGCAGAAAAGCCACCAAAGACCACGGAATGTACAGCGCCAATACGTGTACATGCCAGCATCGCTATCATTGCTTCAGGTATCATCGGCATATATAAGGTCACGCGATCGCCTTTTTTGACCCCAAGCTTACGCATGGAATTACCCAAGCGACAGACCGCTTGATGTAGCTCTTTAAAGGAGATGATTTTGTGCAGTGAAGGGTGATCGCCCTCCCAAATAATGGCAGGCTTGTAAGGATTTTTTTTGACATGTCGGTCGAGACAATTGACAGAGATATTCAACTCGCCATCCTCAAACCATTTTATGCGAAAATCATCCAAATCATAGTTAACGTCGCTGATTTTGGTCGGTTTTTTTATCCAATCGATCAGCTCGGCACGCTTCGCCCAAAAAGCATCATTAGCCTGAGGTGATTCGATAGATTTTTCGTAGTCTTCGCGATATTGTTCAGCGGTAGTATTGGCAGCAGCGATAAATTCGGCCGCAATGGGGAATGATTTTTGAGTCATCGTATTTGTCCTTTTTAATTATTATGACCTGCACGCATAACGGTCGAAAACGACTGCCTGTACAGGTGATAAGGGTCATCTTCCATAATGTGTGACACTCATGGTTAGTTTGACAAATAAGCAGAACGGTTGCAAGGTATCAAAAGCCATTCATAACAATATGCCTATATAGCGGTATACTTGCTCACCCATGATAAAATTTATTGACGAGGTGTGGTTTTGCATCTACTCGCTTTTACTATTGGTATTGGTATTGGTATTGGTATTGGTATTGGTATTGGTATTGGTATTGGTATTGGTATTGGTATTGGTATTGGCCAATTTAAAACATGTTTTGATTTTGGCACAAATTTTGATTTTGGTATAAACAAAGGCATCACCGTCCAGATATCAGATAACGATATGACATTTAATCCTTGTAACCTTGTATGAAATATGGACAATAGCTACACGCGAGATACGACGCCAAAATACACCCTTCACCAAACCCTCTTATTGACCTGCTGCTATAAAGATAAGCAATCGGCGTTGTTGATTCGATGACGGATTTGGTGGCTGGTTTTTAAACCTATTATTTTATGAGACTACCATGAGCAATCTGCGCAATGCATCACAATACACCCACTATGATGTCATCATCATCGGCGCTGGCGCGTCAGGGCTATACTGTGCGCTCACAGCGGGTCGCCGTGGTCGCCGCGTACTGGTATTAGACCATGCCAATAAAGCGGGCAAAAAAATCCTCATGTCAGGTGGTGGACGCTGCAACTTTACCAATTATTATGTGGAGCCTGAGCACTTTATCGGTGCCAATCAACATTTCTGTAAATCCGCGCTCAGTCGTTATCCCAGCTGGGAATTTATTGGTATGGTGGCAGCACATAAGATCCCTTACCATGAGCGCGAACATGGTCAGCTGTTTTGTGATGATTCAGCGCAAGATATTTTGACCATGCTCCTCGCGGAATGTACGGCAGCTGGTGTACAAGTAAAGCTAAATGCGCAGATTGACAGTGTGCAAGCTATCGAAAACGGCAAGAACGCCAAATTTGAATTACTGACCAGCAAGCAGCTTAGCAAAAAAGAAAAGCAAGAGAGAAAAGAATCCGCCAATCAAACCAAACTGCCGCAAACAGGCTACCGCTGTGAGTCACTCGTGGTCGCCACGGGCGGACTGTCTATTCCAACGATGGGAGCCAGTGGTTTAGGATATGAATTGGCGCAGCAATTTGGGCACACGCTGATCGCAACCGATGCCAGCTTAGTGCCTTTTACCTTTACGGATAAAACGGGCGAGCTTATCCGATCTTTGGCTGGTATTAGTTTGCCAGTCATCGCTAGTAATGAGCGCATCTCTTTTAAATTGCCCATGTTGTTTACCCATCGCGGGCTGTCAGGCCCTGCTATGCTACAACTATCAAACTATTGGCACACTGGCGAGACCATTAGTATTAACCTGCTGCCAAATATCGACATGACAGCGCTGCTCCTTGCGCACAAAAAATCGCACCCAAAGCAACTGATTCGGACGGTCGTCGCGGATTATACCGATAGCGGCGATGACAGTAATAAGTTACCAAAAAAGCTGCTTGCCGCGCTACAAACGCACCTTTGGGACGATATCAAAGATACCGAACTTGCCAATATTAAAGATGAGCGGCTGACGGAGCTTGGCGCGACTTTGAATGGCTGGCAGCTCAAACCCTCTGGTACAGAAGGCTATCGTACCGCTGAGGTGACCCGCGGCGGCGTAAAAACTGATGAAGTCTCCTCAAAGACCATGCAAAGCAACATGCAAGAGGGCTTATACTTTATCGGTGAAGTGCTGGATGTTACTGGTTGGCTCGGCGGCTATAACTTCCAATGGGCATGGGCCAGTGGCTTTGTCTGCGGTGAAGTGGTTTAACCTCATTTAATCATAACGATTTGGCATTGTTTAATCATAAACAGTGCTTATCGGCAGTGCTTACAGATAGCAATTATAAACAGCAATTATAAACAGCACTTATAAACAGCACTTATAAACAGCACTTATAAACAGCACTTATAAACAGCACTTATAAACAGTGCTATGGCTAAATGCCCAACACACCCTAACGAGATATCTCTATTTTTATTCTACTTAAGTTGCCTTTTATCGACATTAGACCTTGATAAATTATTAAAATAAACACAATATAGGTAGCTATAAATGTAGCGTAACTTAACAGAACTTTTTTATTAAAAAATACGTTTTGTCTGACGAGGTAATAAATGCGTCCTATTAAAAATATTCATGGTGATAAAGCGCCGCACTGGGTAGGTGACGGTTTTTATGTAAAGACCTTAATCAACCATCTTGACGACAACCCTCATTTTAATTATAGCCATACCGACCCTTTTTTATTATTCGATTATGGCAAACCAACGACCTTTCATCCGAACCCCAATTATAAAACACAGCCGCATGGGGTTGGACAGCATCCACACAAAGGCTTTGAAACCGTCACTATCGCCTACGAAGGTGAAATCAGTCATGCCGATTCAGTAGGCGGGCAAGGGATTATTCAAAAAGGCGATGTGCAATGGATGACCGCAGGTCGTGGCATCATGCACGAAGAGTTTCATTCGGAGGCTTTCGGTAAACGCGGTGGGGTCTTTAGTATGGTGCAACTGTGGGTTAACTTGCCAAGTGCGCACAAACTGACCGACCCAAACTATCAAAGCATCAAACGGGCAGATCTGCCTATCGTTGAGCTGATCGACAGCAGCAACCCTGATCACCAAACGATAATTGGTAAGGCGGCTATCATTGCTGGTGCGTGGCAAGAAATCACAGGCGCGGCAAATACCTTTACCCCGATTAACTTATGGGATATTGAGCTGCATACTGCGGGTGCGACGACGCTAAAAGTGCCCAACACCCACAATACACTACTGCTAGTACAAGAAGGTGAGCTACTGGTCAATGGTACGTCAGTCAGTGCCGGTAATTTGATTCAATTTGATGCGCCAACTCAGCACCGTACTGATGACCAAGCTCAGCAAACACTGGCTACTGATAACATTGAGCTGCATTATCCTGCTACCGAAAATGGCGAGCAAGCACCAGTCAAGCTTTTACTATTAAGCGGCGAACCTATCGGTGAACCAGTCGCAGGTTATGGACCCTTTGTAATGAATACCCAAGAAGAGCTCCGCCAAACGTTTCGGGATTACCAAACGGGCAACTTTGTCAAATAGTTAAAATACAGGCATCAAAAAGCCACCTGACGGTCTGCGTCAGGTGGCTTTTTATTATGTGCTTATGTATCGGCTAACGGTGAGGGTGTTTTTAACACACCTTAAGGTTAGCTAATCATAAGGGCAGCTGATTATCGATTATGCTTGGTTAAGGAATGGATAATCGGTATAGCCTTCATTACCGCCACCATAAAAACTCTCTGGGTGCTGCTCATTGAGCGCCGCCCCTTCCCGGATACGCTCAACCAAATCAGGATTGGCGATATAATCACGGCCAAAAGCAACCGCATCGATATAGCCTTCCTTGATATTTTTCTCCGCTTTTTCAGCCGTATAGCCACCAGCAGCGATAATCATATTATCAAAAGCATCACGGACACGCTGACGGAATGCATCACTATAAGGCGTGCCACCTGCCCAATCAGGCTCAGAGATATGCAAATACATCAGACCACGCTTATTGATCTGTTCAACTAGCCAGATGTTTTCGTCTTCGTTGTAGCCTGCTTCTACATTGTTAAACGTGCCAAGTGGCGAGATACGAATACCCACATGATCAGCATCCCACGCATCAACACAAGCATCGATAACATCAAGTGTTAAACGCGCACGATTCTCACGGCTACCGCCATACTCATCATCACGTTGATTGGTTTGCTCAACCCAAAACTGATGCAATAGATAACCGTGTGCACCATGAATCTCTACCCCATCAAAGCCTGCTTCTTTAGCATTTTTGGTCGCTTGGGCAAAATCAGCGATGACTTGCTTAATTTCGTCAAGGGTGGCTGGACGTGGCGTGGTCGCTTCAACGCGGATGGCGTGGTTATTGCTATCACGCAATGACGTACGCACACCGACATGCACATCAGACGCTGAGATCGGCGCTTTGCCATCAGGCTGCACGCTTTCATGCGCGACCAATCCTGTGTGCCATAGCTGTACGACAATTTTGCCACCTTTGGCATGGACATTATCAACGATGGTTTTCCACGCAGTGATTTGATCTTGGGTATGGATACCCGGCGCGCCAGCATAGCCCTTTGCCTGAAAAGATACCTGCGTCGCTTCAGTAATAACAAGCCCAGCACTCGCACGCTGTGAATAATACTCTCCAGCAAGTGCCGTCGGTACATCGCCAGGTTCGATCGAACGCAGACGTGTCAACGGTGCCATGATGATACGGTTTTTTAAGGTCTGCGTACCCATTTTTACGGGTTCAAATAAATTATCGTGTGCCATAAAAAGCCTTACTTTGTTTGTTTTTATGAGTTGGTATTCATTATTATGATACTTATTACTCTTAAGTAATTTGATCAAACTATGAAAACCTTCTAAGTTATTGGGTCAATAGAATGCATCGTTGCTTCGCTAATAGCTTAACTAGAAATAAGTGAAACACTACATTAACCAGCCATTTTCTTAATGAGGAATAGCTGCTTATATTCAAGTATAATTTACAAACAGATACATTTAATAAAGTTAATCTAAACTATTGGCATTGGATTTGGCAGTAACCCTCTCCATTGAAAAACATAAATAGCAGAATATTATTAATTACAAATAACTTGTACTCATAACCTCTCAGTCAAAAATCTACTCATCACCTATCCGCCTGAACGATGAATCAATCAAAGACCTTTATGACTTGAGCATCTTTTTAATAGACAACTCTAAAGATAGATACGTACCAAATAATATCACCATCGAGCCAATAATCGCTGGTGTGTCCAACGCCTCACCAAGCAGCAGATAACCAAAAATAATGGCAAAAATCGGAATCACCAAGGTAATACTGGTGGCGCGCATAGGGCCAATGCTTTTTATCAATTGATTCATAAAAATCAGAGCAATGGCGGTTGAAAATACGCCAATACAAATGACAGAAACCCAAGCAGTAAGGCTAATGCTTTTGCCATATGGGAATTCGTAGACCGCTATTGGCAGCATGATAATACTGGCAATGATAAGCGAACCTGCGGTAATAGCGACTGGTGAGACATTATATAAGTAGTTTCTGGTGATATTGGCACCGACGGCATAACCGACACAGGCCAGTAACGCATAGCCCATTGGTAGCAACCCTGAACTTGACTCAGCACCCTGACCGCTACCGCCAAATAAATTTTCACTCATCAAAATAATCACACCAATAACACCGATGACTAAACCGAGAATTTGCTTTCTTGACAGTCTGTCTTTAAAAAAGGTGCTGGCGATGAAACCGCTCATCATTGGCACAGACGCATTGAGCACCGCCAATACTCCAGCGTTTACCGAGCGCGCTGAAAAAGCAAACAGGATAAAAGGAATAGCCGCAGAAAATAATCCAACCAGCGTCAACACTTTCCAATTATCCCGTATGCCCTCTCTGTTTTTTGGGCTGATTAAAACAAAAACCAGCATGGTCAGCCCAGCCAAGACCACACGCAGGCTCGCAAAAGCCAACGAGCCAAATTCAGGCACACCAATACGATAAAAAATAAAAGACAGCGACCACATAAAGGACAGTGTCATAAAAATAATGAGGTCGCGGTTAGACATGAGTGAATCCTATCAAGCGTTAGACGACTGCTCCTGACTTATAAAATGGCGATTTATGAACTTCTCATTATCAAAAATTCATCATAAAAGCGCATTTATAAAAGGCTGAGTCGTAAAAAGTATCGTGTGATAAAAAAAACCTCGATGATAACTTTTTAATCGCTCAATGGGTGTTGTATTTTTTGTATTTATAGCCAATTTCTTCTACAAATTCACTTTATCCAAAATAAAATCAATGTCTTTATCGCCTCGCCCTGACAAATTGACCAAAATCGTCTCATCCGCTGACATATCTTTGGCGATTTTCATCGCATAGGCGATGGCATGTGCCGACTCTAAGGCAGGAATAATACCCTCAAGGCGCGACAATGCCATGAACGCTTCTAGACATTCAGCATCAGTTGCCGACTCATAAGTAGCCAGTTTTAAATCTCGCAGATGTGAATGCTGTGGTCCAACCCCTGGATAATCAAGACCGGAGGCAATCGAATGTACGGGAGCTGGCTCGCCTTTTTCATCGAGCAGCACGTAGCATTTAAAACCATGAATCTCACCTTTCACGCCGAGCGACATCGTCGCCGCATGATTAGGGGTATCCAGACCTTCACCTGCGGGTTCCACGCCTATTTTTTCTACATCTTTATCATCAAAAAAGCCGCTAAACATACCAATTGCATTGGAGCCGCCGCCAATACAGGCCACAACCTTATTAGGTAGCCTACCGGTCGTCGCTAGGAACTGCGCCCGTGCTTCATGTCCGACCACCGATTGAAAGTAGCTGACCATTTCAGGATATGGCGCTGGTCCCAATGCCGAGCCAATCGCAAACATACTGCTATCAAGCTCATTCAAATAAGTCTCAAAAGCGCTATCGACTGCTTCTTTTAGCGTACCCGCGCCACGCGAGACTGGCACGATATTGGCACCCAAAATCTTCATACGACTGACGTTTGGATGCTCCTTTTTAATATCGACCACACCCATGTGAATCTCACACTCCAAACCCATCAATGCTGCTGCCGTTGCCAACGCTACGCCATGTTGCCCCGCACCCGTTTCGGCAATCACCTTTTTTTTGCCTAATTTTTTGGCTAACAACACTTCACCCAGACAGTGATTAATCTTATGCGCGCCCGTATGATTTAAATCTTCACGCTTAAAATAAATCTGCGCGCCGCCGCAGTGCTCGGTCAAACGCTGCGCATGATAAATAGGACTTGGACGACCAACATAGGTCTCACGCAAGCGCTTCATCTCAGCAATAAAATCGTCATTTTTAATGATTTCACGAAAGCCTACTTCGATTTCTGCCATGGCTTTGGCAAGCTCAGGATGACCGATTTTGCCACCGAACTCTCCGTATAAACCATCGTCATTGGGCAAAATTGATTGATGTAATCCATAGCCAGTAGCGGTATTTTGCGTTGTCATAGTTAAGCCTTATTATTTTAAATGAAGTATTAGCATTAATATTTTTGCCGAATTATTTAGCTTTTTTAAGGATAAGAGTATTTCAATGTATTTGTGTTCTAGTACATTGAAACAAGATAATAAGGTAAATTCCCTATTTGGTCAAGTTTACGACTTACTATAAAAATAATTTGCTAAGTAACTGGTTAAGTCATTAACTAAAAACTTGCAAGAATAATCAGTGAATTAAAGTTCGACTTGCCTATAAGTATTACAGCAATCGTGTGACTGAAATAATAATGCAACCTATGTTTGCTAATATGATGCTCGCTTGGCTTAGCGCATCTTTGCGGTTGAAAGCTAATATTATTTCATACGGGCTTTTTAGCTTAAATATCAAATTAGGATACACCATGCAACGACGCCAACTGATTAAAGCCATGGGTTTAACCTTAGGGGCTATCAGCACCTCCGCTACGGTGAGTGGTTGCCAAGCGCTTGCCAAGCAGCCAAAGCTACCGAGTCAAGTCATCCAAGCTGGGCATTTTCCTAATATCATCGTTGGTAGTGGCTATGGTGGTGCGGTATCGGCGCTGCGATTGAGCGAAAAAGGTCATAAAGTGTTGATACTTGAGATGGGTATGCGCTGGGACAGAACACCCGAACATGATACCTTTTGCAAAATGATTAGCGCTGATAAACGCTCAAGCTGGTTTAGCAATATGCCAAACGCTCCTATTCCGATTCCAATCCCTATCAGAAAATATCCTGGGGTGTTGGATTTAATCGAATACGACGATATGAAAGTATTCGCAGGGCGTGCTTATGGTGGCGGCTCTATCGTCAATGGCGCGATTGCTATTCAGCCAAGACGCTCGCACTTTGAAGAAACGTTCCCTTGGATTGATGCTGATGAGATGTACGACACTTACTTCCCTCGTGCTATGCGAGAATTAAAAGTCAGCCAAATTCCGGAGTCATTTTTTAATCAATCCGAGCACTACGAATTTACTCGTTCAGCTGAACGCCAAGCCGAAAAAGCGGGACTAAAAACAGAGTTTTTCGGTAATAGCTACGATTTTGACTATATGCAAAAGGAAGCGAAGGGCGAAGTCTATAAATCAGGACTGGGCGGTGAAGTCATCTACGGTAATAACGCTGGCAAGTTCTCACTGGACTTAACCTACCTAAAAGACGCTGAAGCCACTGGCAACGTCACGGTAAAAACCTTGCGCAAAGTTAATAGCATTCAAGCGCTCGATAACGACCAACTGCGTTTAGAAGTCCATGTCATCAATAAAACTGGCGGTGTGGATGAAGTGGAGCATTACACTTGCGATAAGCTCTTCCTTAATGCAGGCAGTACGGGCACCTCAGAGCTGCTACTTAAAAGCCAAGCGGAGGGCAAGCTTAATAACTTAAACGAGCATATTGGAAAGCATTGGGGACCCAACGGCAACATCATGACGGGACGAAATTTCGTCCATGCGGCTGGCACCACCCAATCTACTATTCCGGTTAAAGGCATCAATATGTGGGACGGTGATAGAGGCGGCTCGAAGTACAAAATCTTTGCCGAACTCGCGCCATTACCGTTAGGGCTTGAGACTTGGACGACGCTCTATCTCGCCATCACTGACAATCCAGAACGCGGCAACTATTACTTTGACAAAGCCAGCAAAACCGTCAAACTGAATTGGAAACGCGAGCAGAATAAGTATTCAGTAAATGCTGCCAAAGAGCTGTTAGATAAGCTAGCCAAAGTAAATGGCGGCTCTACTTCAAGCCTTTTATTTACCAAAGGCTTCGGCGATAACTTCTGCTATCACCCACTTGGTGGCTGCGTATTGGGCAAAGCGACCGATGAGGTTGGACGCGTCAAAGGGCACGAAAATATCTACGTGCAAGATGGCGCGTTAATCCCCGGTAGCGCTGGCGTCAATCCGTATGTGTTTATTACCGGACTTGCCGAACGAAATATGGTGGCTATATTGAAGGAAGATCTTGGGTAGGTTGTTGGGGTTTGGTTAGATAAGAACAAAACGTTCTTTAGCGCTTTTCATCTAACAAGCTCTTATTGCGATAAGTTCTCAGGTTTCTGTCACTCTTACCTGTGCTAAACAAAGAATTACATGCACAACCCTATCTGCTACAGAGCAGTTGAATGCTCCTGATGGACTTATCGCATGGCATACATCATTATGAACCGCCCCGACTTTATCGGAGAGTGATTTACTTGAGTCAGGCAGCGATGCCTGACAGGGTTAAATTATCATAATACCGCTTTTCAAAATCAAAAGGTGACACATAACCAATCGTACTATGCAGTCGTGTTTTATTAAACCAGTCCACCCACTCAAGGGTTGCCAGTTCAACATCGTTCACACCAGTCCAGTTTTGCTTTAAATAATGAATCACCTCAGACTTATAAAGCCCATTGACCGTTTCAGCCAATGCGTTGTCATAAGAGTCGCCTGTTGTACCAACAGAGGCAATCACGCCAGAATCCGTCATTTTATCAGTATAGCGAATGGATAAGTACTGAACCCCTCGATCACTGTGATGAATGACATCTTTGGGATGGTTTCTATCTGCTATTGCTTGATTTAAAGCCGCCATCACCATATCGGTGTTCATACGATTAGATACCTTCCAACCAACGATAGCACGGGCAAACACATCAATAATAAAAGCGGTATAGACCCAGCCGCTTGTCGTCTTGATATAGGTAAAATCTGCAACCCACAGCTGGTTAGGACGATAAGCGCTAAAGTTACGATTGACTAAGTCATCAGCGCGCTTTTGGTCGTCACGGCTGTTGGTGGTAATCTTGCCTTTGCCACGCCAGACGCCTTGTAGGCCATACTGCTTCATTAATCGCTCTACGGTACACCGAGCAACCTTTAACCCGTCAGCTTTCATCTGCTGCCATACTTTACGCGCACCGTAACGGCATTTGCTGTCCTGCCAGATGCGTTTAATCTCGCTGAGATAGTAGTCGTCATGCTGACTGCGCAGTGAGCGTTTTTCAGGGTAGCTCTCCAAGTCTTTAGCACGGTGATAGGTTGATGGGGCAATCGGTAATACTCTACAGATCAGCTCGACCCCATAATTATTCTTATGATCGTCGATGAATTGAATCATGATTTTAGTCAGCGGTCGAGCTCCGCCTGGGCGAAAAAAGCGGCAGCCTTACGTATGATCTCATTGGCTTGCTTGAGCTCTCTGCATTCGCGTTCAAGCTCCTTGATGCGCTCTTTATCACTTTGCGCTTGCACCGATGCAGGAATAGTTTGATCGATGTGTTTTTTATGCCACGACCGCAGGGTTTCAGGCGTACAGCCAATCTTAGGGGCAATGGCTTGAATCGCTGACCATGTGGAGGGATAGTCGCCCAACGCTTCTATCAGCATGCGAACGGCGCGTTCTTTAATCTCAGGAGTGTAGGTTTGTTTTTTCATTGTCGTATTCTCTCAGAATGTTGAGTCTCCGACAATCCCGGGGCGGTTCACATCATTACGTATATTCCAACCTCTCTGTTCTGTAAGTAATACCCTAAAATAAAAAGATAAATCAATACCGAAACATTCTTTGACTTCCTCATCTCTAAGTAAGTCATCAAAGGTTCTTAATTGCAATCCACCTTGCCTATTTCTTTTTGAAGTTGCCCCTCCTGTTAATTCGACTAACGACCGAATAGCAGCTTCTGTTTGAGGTACTAATATGTGTATTGCTGAAATATAATCTTGATCCAAATACGCTTGTAAACCAGCATGGATAAGATCCTTTTTTGTTTCTTCAAATATAGGTGACGCTAATACAAAGTCAGTCAAATCTTGCACTTTTATATTGTAAACTTCTAACGCCTTTTTTAATGAATGCCTAAGAAAAAAGGCATTAGTATTTAAATTACTAGAAAGTTGGTGAATCACATGCCCTTCTAAGTCGTCTTCAACGCTGCCAATAGTTGCGATAGGTCTGCCTTTGTGATCTTGAATTGTCTTAGTAAAAAAGTATGTCAGCGGATAATTTTTTGCTAGCTCTAAAACTTGTTCCTCTACTTGATCTTTCTTTGGAATAAAATGTGCTGCAATTCTTACAAGTGTATTTTCTAGACCACCATTTGTCATTGAGTCGAGATAAGCTTCTAACTGTTCTTTTGGTATTTCTATGCTGTGAGAGAAGGATTGCATACTATCTACAACTTTTGGACCTATCTCAGTTATCTTTCTCGTTACTCGCTCTATGTCACTTTTCATATTGAAGCTAACATATATATTGTGCACATGTTGCAACCATGAAGAAGCTTGTATAGGTGCCACGTCATCGCACGCATCCTCGAAACTTCTACCAACTACCTTTATTACTCGAGTTGCTTCTTCTTTGTTTCCTTTAACTCTATAATAATCTGCTAAACGAACGCCTGCTGACTCACATCCCCATGGAGAGCTATCTTTAGAAAGCCGAGTTAATCGCTGCTCAAGATCTTCTATCAATTTTTCTCTTTGATCCTCAGATAGATACTTGCTCTTACCTAAAACAAAAAGATCGAAGCAAAACCCCCAAAGTCCCGCTCTACTGTCCTCCGCTATACGATCTTCAAGGTTAATAGCACTTTCAATACACCTTTCTATGAGATCGCTATTGTTAAAGCCAACTGCAACCTTGTAAGCTCTAATAATTTTTTTAATAGCGTCAGTCGGATGCTTACAAAGATCTTTATCTATTATCTCAAGAAGCGCGTTTATATAATCAACGGCAATAGTATATTCAGGTTTTTTGTTAATGGCAGGTTTAGAAAAATCCCATATAAGACCACAATAACGTGCTTTTAATATTGGGTTAGAGGTACTTTTTGATCTACTTATCCAGTGTTCCAAAACTTCTTCAGTAATCGAAGAAATGCTAGGACTTTCATAAGCCTTACCATCATCTCCAAACCATACCATCATAGGACCAAAGTAAGTGCCCCAACCACTCTGTTTATGCTGATAGTCCTCACAAAATCCAAATGCAATCCTCTCTGCAATAGACTCCGAACTTGAATCTTCGTGTGTAACTTCATTAATCTTTGTTGCAATGGATGACTCGGTAAGCTTTTCATCTGACTGATCTAATTCAACCATTAGCTGGGCTAGCTCAATATTCATCGCCATTCTCCGTTAAAACCATTCAACACTTTACTCAGCGAAATAATTTTTTATTTACTTAAGTTTAGTCCTAATAATAACATAGGAGTAAGTGAAGCTTTAAGATATCAATAGTCAATTTGAGGAGCGGTTTAGCCCTGATAGTAGCGGTATCCTAACGCAGACGATGGCGATGCGGACTATGGCTGGGGGCGGTCGCTCGAATGTTGGAACGCCACCAGACAAACTAGTTCGCACGCCATCGACAAGTTAGATACAAGCGGATAGCAGGATTGGCTCCAAAAACAACCATTCCTCGAAAATCTATAAACCCTCGTCCAAACCTCAATAAAAATACTTCGCCCTATCCTCACACCCCAAAACTCCCTACCCGTCCCCATTGAATTCCAACCTCGCATCAGCAACAATGACAGTATCTATTGATAAAACATAGTCTAGAAAAACCATTTAATAAAAAGGACACCCAATGAAACTGCGCATCTTAAAATCTGCCGTCACCAACCCTTGGTTTAACCTCGCGACCGAGGATTGGATATTTAATACGCTCAATCCCGACTCGCACACACTGTTCTTATGGCGCAATAGCGAGACTGTGGTCATCGGGCGCTCGCAAAACCCATGGGTAGAATGCAAAATCGATAAGATGGAAGAAGACAATGTGTTTTTGGCGCGGCGTCAGAGTGGCGGTGGCGCGGTGTTTCATGATTTGGGCAATACCAACTTTACCTTTTTATCGCCCAAAGACGACTACGATCAAGCAGCGAACTTTACCATCATCATCAATGCGCTAAAAAAGTTAGGCATAGACGCGGATTTATCAGGTCGTAATGACATGCAAGTCGGTGATAAGAAAATATCAGGCAGCGCCTTTAAACATGCAGCCGATCGTAGCTTTCATCACGGGACATTACTCGTGAACGCCAATATGCAGAAGCTCGGCGATTATCTCAATCCGCATCCGCTGAAACTGAAAGCCAAAGGCATCAAGTCCGTACGTTCTCGTGTCGCCAATTTGGTTGAGTTTAATGCAGACATCAATCACGAGATCTTATCCGATGCGATTATCGAGGCCTTTTGTGAATATTATCGTGACACTGATTATGGCGACACTACGCCAGTCGAAGAATTGGATGAAGCCACACTTGCAAAAGAGCCGTCATTAAAAAAATACTATCAACAAATGGCAGATTGGGATTGGCGTTTTGGTAAGACCCCTGAATTTACCCATCATATTGAGACGCGCTTTGATTGGGGCATTATTGATTTGCACCTTGATGTAAAGCAAGCAGTGATTACGGAGGTGGTTATCTTTTCTGATGCGTTAAATGTCGAGCTGATTGACCTATTAAAAGAGTCACTGACTGACGTTAAATATAATAAAGAAACTATTAAAGCAAAGCTGGACGAATTAGGTATAGGGCATCCTGAATTGGCAGCGCAGATTGATGACGTGTCTGTGTGGCTAATTGGAGAGATGGAAGGTTAGATTTTTGCTTGTTATTAATAATGAATAAAAGGACTCAATTTCCTTTTGTGTTCAATTTTTCAAAATCTTTCATAGTTTACGCCGACTGAGCTTGCCATATAATTTATACCTTTAAATAAACTTAAGTTTGATATTTTACGCTGTAGCCATCTATAATGTGATGCAAATAATAGAATCGCTATAACAATCCAAACTTTAAACGTTTAAGCAAGGTAGCACTATGGCAGCCTATATCACCGTCGGCGCAAAGACCTCTCACGGTGGGACGGTCATCTCCGGCTCACCGCACACCACTCATAACGGTATCCCAGTCGCGCGTAAAGGCGATAAAGTCATCTGTAAAAAATGCAAAAAGGTGACCACTATTCTTAGTGGTGATGCATCCTTTATTGTCGATGGCGCACCTATTGCTCGCGACGGCGATGTCACTAGCTGCGGCGCTAAGCTGATTGCGATTCAGCAAGCGTTTGCAGAGTCTGACTTTGATGTTGGCAGTATTGCACAGGCAGCGCCTTTGGTGTTTGCGAAGTCGGAGCCTGATGCTTTATTTGGGAATAGCTTTGTAGAGGATGATGAGGAGCCTATTGAAGATGACTATGTCATTACTAATTTAGGTGATGACGTTGATAAAATTGCAGCTGACTCACCTACTTTGCAGGAAAATATCAAAGATTTGCAAGAAGCAGATTGGAACATAATGTATGGTCCTGATTCTGGAGGAACATATACTAATTATGAAGATAGAGAAATAGTAGTTTCTGAATATTATAGAGATAAGCCAGCTATGGCTATGCATGCGCTCACTCATGAGGTAGGTCATGCTACCTATCAAGGAGAGATCGACATATCAAGTAGAGATGCTTATATTGATAGTAAGCTAAAAGGAGAAGGAGGCGCTGCGATTTACAGTGTCATGATCAGAGAAGAGTTACTAGATAATGGTGCCATAGATATTATGAAACCGCATAGTGATCCAAATGAGCTTAAAACTCTTGTATCAGCATATGAGAAATATGGTGATGATCATAGCGCTTGGAGTGAAGCGGGAAAAGTATATGGAAATCGTAAGACATCTACTACAGGTGAAAAATATAACGACTTTTACGGTAACCGTTATGATGAATATGAGAACGAAGGCAATTTAAATGAGCTGCTATTGAATTTTTAAAAATAGTATTTACTACAGTAAAATAAATTTTTACTAATAATAGTAGTTTATTAAAAAATATAGGTTGATACTTGTGAATAACGATAAAACAAAAAAAATCATTAGAAATATTTTACTATTAAGTACAATAATGTTTTATTGCACAACTGCCCACTCATCTATTACTATGAACAATGCATCCCATATAGATATTGATAGCTTAAATGAAGAAAAACGAATGATTTTTAACACAATTGACTATTTTTCAAATAACTACCCGTATTCAATTCATCAAGTTGAAAATTTTTATAACCATCAATTTCAATTAATTGAAGTAGCGCATGGTCTTAATAATTTTTTTGAAATTTCTCAGGACACAAACGAGCATCCTTTTATTCAGGACATAGACTTAAGGGTAAGTGATATAAATAGCAAGTTGCTTATTATTGATTTCAAAAATCCTATCTGCTTCAATAGTTCAGAATATAATAAATTAATATCTGATTACAAAAAATCTTATAACAGTCACTTTCAATCATACTACCGCGTTTTAGATAAAAAGAACGATATAGGAAAAGTCTTTCTGACCAATAGGTTAGTTATTGTTGGCATAAAAGATCACATAAGAGGCTACAGCTCCTCCTCAGATCAAAGCAACAACTCAAAACCTTTAAAAATAATCAGTGATTTAGAGAAAGAAAATAATAGTCGATGTATTACTAACTTAACATTTAATACATTTGATTCGATAAAACCAAAACGTTATGGTCGCTACATTAGAAAATAAACGATAGATAGTTCTGTGGTTTTATACTCGATGATACATAGCGCCCAGAATAGCTTAAATATCAGGGACACATCTACCCAAGTCTGGCTTTAAATATAAAGCTTTTATCGGAGGTAGTAAGCTCCGGCTCATCACACACACACCACACCACTCATAACGGTATCCCAGTCGCGCGTAAAGGCGATAAAGTCATCTGTAAAAAATGCAAAAAGGTGACCACCATTCTTAGTGGTGATGACTCCTTTATTGTCGATGGCGCACCCACTGCACGTGGCGGTGATGTCACCAGCTGCGGCGCTAAACTAATTGCCAGTCAGCAGTCATTTGCGGAGTCAGGTTTTGATGTAGGCAGTATTGCGCAGGCAGCGCCTTTGGTGTTTCCTAAAACTGATCCAGAAACTGTACTTTCTAACTTTGCAGCTTCTGACAACAAAGATTCTGTAGATGAAATGTCTGATGATGAGTTAGGGATGTGGGTTGACGTATCTACTGAACAAGCATTGAAAGACGGTGGGCTTTGGGCAGGAGCAGGTACTCCCGAAGAGCTAATTTATCAAGAACGTCTTAATTCTCTCTGGATAGATGTCAATGGTGATCGTGCTAAATATTATGAAGGTGTGCAAAAAATTGGTGATGAGGCGGGATTAGTTTTTGACATTATGTCATTTCCGCTAGGTTTGGGTGCTTTATCTGCTAAAACTAGTGTTAAAGCTGGACAGTACGTGATTCGAAAACGAGCGGTAAGTAATAACAATATCTACAGAGACTCTGAAAAAGGTTTCGACTGGACTTCTACTAAGAAAAGATATCCTAATACAAACCTAGCAGAGCATTGGAGTAAACATAGCAAAGAATTTCCTGAGCTAAAATCTCAAAATGACTACTATCGTCATGCTCAAGAGTTTGTCAGTGACCCTCCGCGTGGAACTTTAAATAAAACAAGAAAGAATGGTGATACGGTTTTATATAATCCGAAAACAAACACATTTGCCGTCAAAACGAAAGATGGTGCACCTCGAACAATTTTTAAGCCTGATGCTTCCACACATCCCTACTCAACTAATTTGGAATATTTTCATGCTCAATAGAGAGTTACACAGTTGTAAAATATGCGGTTACTATGATGAGGATTTCTTGCCATGGGGTCTTGACGGTGAATTCCCATTATATGAAATATGTCCTTGTTGTGAAGCGGAGTCTGGTTATGAGGACTTTACCTTAGAATCAATTATTCATAATCGTAATAAGTGGATTGAATCTCCAAAATTTAAATCGGATGAGAAATATAGAGAACAATTAGTTAACTACTTAGAATATTTAAAGCGCATTAAATAACCTAGTTTTGAAAAATATTATTGAGTATGTAGGAAAATAATCAGTGAAAATAAGAGGTAGAGAATATAAGTTTTCTGATATTTCACTTATTGCATTCGTTGTTATTTTATTTGTATGGACTGTAGACTTAGAACCAAATAAAGAGCTTGAAATATACCAACGAGAATTGGTTGAGAAAGAAAGCTGGCTTATATCCGAACTTGATACAATTGCTAAGTTTATGAACTTCAAAGTAAGCGATCATAGTTATTCTAATAGGGATGTGTGGTACACATCCAGATATGCAAGCCCCGAGTTTGACAAGAATAGACTGTTACATTTACATGGCTTTCTTCTCAAAGAAGGCTGGGTAGATATGACTGATAAAATTGACGAAAACGATTATATAGCTAATACCTCAAGTAGATCTGATAAAACAGCCAAACGTGTCCGTATTCTATGTAAGGATAAAGCTACCATTTTTATGTATATGACCGAAATGCAAAATGATTATCTTATTGATTTATTTAAAGCTCGTACTTTGGTAGAACTTAAGTATGATTACAGTTTATCTTGTTATGACTTGAATATAAAAAAACATGATAATTCTATTGCTATAGAGTTGGATAATTAATAGTTATAACAATTAAAAAAAGGATATTCAATGCATCAAAGAAAAAATACTACTCTCATTCAGTCTTTACTATAGTCAGTTCTTTTTAAATAAGATACAATCGTTTTAAAACAAGCGAAATGGCAGAATAACAAATGACCTATTCAGCAGATTTTCGAGCACAAGTGATTAAAAGTGTCAAAAACAAAGACATGAGTATCCGTCAGGCTTGTACTTTTTATAATATTAGCAAAACCGCATTACAGCGCTGGCTCAAAGATTCAAGTATCAAACAAACCCGGAATAAACCACCGACTAAAATACCGAATGAAGCACTCTTAAAAGACGTTGAACAACATCCAGATGACTATTTATATGAGCGAGCTAGGCGATTCAACTGTAGTAAGACCGGCATGCACAATGCTTTAAAACGCCTAGGTATCAGTCAAAAAAAAGACCTTAGAGCATCCAAAAGCCTGCCTGATAAAAAGAGCGTCGTATCAGAGTAAGCTTGATAGCTTTACACAGCAAGGCTATCCCATTGTGTATATGGATGAAAGCGGCTTTGAGGCTGAAACTATAAGACCTTACGGATACTCACCGATAGGCAAACCCTGTATCGACAGCTTCAACTGGCAAGCAAAAAAGCGCACTAATGTCATCGGTGCTTTGTATAAAAAGATGCTGTTTGCGCTTGATTACTTTGAACAAAATATCAACAGCCATATATTTTATGACTGGTGCAAGTTCACGCTAATTCCAAGTCTCAAGACTAAATGCGTGATCGTTATGGATAATGCCCGCTTTCATAAGAGCAAGCGTATTCAAAAACTACTGAACAGGCACGGTCATCGTATTCTATGGCTGCCACCCTACAGTCCTGATCTAAACCCCATTGAAAAGAAATGGGCTCAAGCTAAGTTTCTACGCCAAGGGTGGATGGAGAATAATCTGCCTAAGCTATTTCAGGATATGGGCTGTATTTATTTTATTGTGAACTGACTATATTAGCTACTTTATTATCAAATATATTAATCGTTTCCGCTTGTTCAGCTGAATCATCAAACGCACCAGTACTATCAAATCAAAGCACTCCTGCTGAGACCTATGATCTTGGCCTTGCCTACTATGAAGGCAACTCAGTTCCTGAAGATGATAACAAAGCTTTTGAACTATTTGAAAAAGCTGCCAATCAAGGCTATGCCCCTGCTAAACATTATCTAGGTATTATGTATTATGAAGGTTTAGGCGTAGATCAAAATTATCAAAAAGCATTTGAATGGGTTAAGCAAGCTGCTAACCAAGGAGATTCTGATGCTCAATTTGATTTAGGTGTTATGTACCACGAAGGTATTGCTGTTAAGCAAGATGATTTCAAAAAATTTGAATGGTTTCAAAAATCTGCTAACCAAGGAGATTCTGATGCTCAATATCGTATAGGCATCATGTATTATGAAGGTAGTGGTGTTGAGCAAAATTACCAAAAAGCAATGGAGTGGTATGTATTAGCTGCTGACAATGGATCTTTTGATGCTCAAAACAATATTGGCAATCTTTATGAAAACGGCTACGGCGTGCCACAAAGCTATACCGAAGCATTGGAATGGTATACCAAAGCTGCCGCTCAAGGTCTGGATTTAGCACAACTTAATATCGGTGGTCTCTACGAAAACGGCTATGGCGTCCCTCAAGACTATGACGAAGCTTTTGAATGGTACAAAAAAGCGGCCGATCAAGGCAATCAAGAAGCCAGTAATCGCATTGGTAGATTGGTCATGAATGGTAAAATTGATGATACTGGCATCACTATCTATAGCACTCAAGAAACGGGGCTTACATTGGGTGATATCGAGAATAGTTTAAACAACTAGAGTGATACGCAACTTGGTTTAATATTTATACATGATTGCTATCTTCTCAGATGCGCTAAACGTTGAATTGATTGATTTGTTAAAAGATACGCTGACGGGTATTAAATACGATCGCAATACTGTCAAAGCGGCACTGGATGGGCTAAAACAAGCGCATACGGAGTTGGCGGCGCAGGTTGATGATTTTGAGCAGTGGTTGGTTGGGGAGATGGAGAGTTAACTTTTCGCATATATGGTTCATACCTCTTATAAACTATATATTTATTTTTCCTTATAACAGCCTATTAAGGTGATTAACCATGTCGGACAGTCAAGATTCTATAGATAATGAGCTGAAAATAAAGATACCGAAAAGAGCGAGATTTATTGCTATAGGATGGCTTTTTACTTGTGGAGTCATTTTTTCTTTTTGGCTAAATTTTTCTCCTGATAATACAATACACTCCCTATCACTTGGCGACATTGGTGCATTTTTGTCGGGCATATTTTCTATATTAGCTTTCTATGGGTTTATAGAAGCTTACCTTATACAAAGTAAGGAGCTTAAATTACAGCGATTTGAGCTAAAAGAATCTATCAAAGTTCAGCAAGGTTCTGAAATAGCGCTTAAAGAGCAATCAAAAGCTTTGGAAGCTCAGTTGGCTATAACTGAAAAACAGTTTAATCAATATCAAGATGAATTAAGAGCTAGAGTGCCTATCTTTCGCATGCTTGGTAGGCCTTTGATAACGGTTAAAGCGATGGATAAAGAAGGTCAAACTTATCTGATTGATGAACTAGATTATATAAAGGACTTTAGTTCAGAAAACGTTCATGTTAATGACATTTTAGATAAATGCAGTAAATCTATCGAAATTTCATTTAAGTTAAACAACATTGCGATGGAATGCTACGTAACAGATATTAGTATAGTTAGGAATGATGTATTAGGTAATAACGGATTATTGACACCTATAAAAAAAGATGGTGAACATAATTCTATAGGTCAAATTGATAATTATCAGTTCTCTTTTAGTATTTTTGGGGATGATATAGACAAACTCAGTGTTGTGGGAAATTTTGAATATATATATAAGTTACTAAGTTCAATTGTCATAAAAATATCTTATAGAGGAAAAGACATCTCATCAACTGTACAATATTTACTGTACTATGAATATGGTTCATACTGTTTTATGGAACTTACCGATAAAGTATAAATAGTAATTATGAATAAGCATAATATAAGCTAGCTTATTAAAATTTCATAGAAATTAAAAAGTGAAGAAACTACCCGATCCTGAAATCGTAAACACCCAAACCTAAAAAAGACGGCAGGAAATAATATTCCTGCCGCCTCATAGTTACTTTCTATTTAACCATTAAATCCCTGCTGCAACCTCAGCACCATCACGAATCGCGCGTTTGGCATCTAGCTCAGCTGCGAGCTTAGCACCGCCGATTAGGTGATATTGAGCGTCTGGCGCATCACCGACATTTGGCATCAGCTCGACCACGGACTCTTGACCAGCACAGACCACGACGCTATCAACACGTAGCAACTGGCTTTGACCTTGGTTATTAGTGATCCAAATGCCTTCATTGGTGATCTTATCGTACTGAGCACCTGATACTTGGATGACGCCGTGTGATTTGACATGGGCGCGATGTACCCAACCCGAGGTTTTATTCAGCCCACTGCCCAAGCGACCTTTGGTACGCTGCATCAGATACACTTGACGTATAGGTTTGATGGCTTCAGGCTTAATCAGTCCACCGTCAGTTTGATAGTTGGTATCATTAGTCACGCCCCACTCTTCACGCCACTCTTCAATAGACTGCGCTTTTGGACGATAGCTTGGATCTTTTAGTAATTCAGGACCAAGTTCATCTAATGGCTGACCATGTTTGGCGGTCAGATATTCACTGACGTCAAAACCAATACCGCCAGCACCGATGACGGCAACCGTGTCACCAACTGATTTTTCACCAGAGAGTAATTCCGCATAGCTCATTACTTGTGGCAAATCCGCGCCTTCCAGTTTGCCAGCTAGGCTTCTAGGGACAACACCAGTTGCGACGATGACATGATGGAACTTGGCTTTCTCAAGCATGGCTTTATCGACTTTGGTATTAAGTTTAATCTCAACGCCTAAATGCTCAAGCTCATTAATATAATAGCGGATGGTTTCAAAGAACTCTTCTTTACCAGGAATGACTTTGGCGTAGTTAAACTGACCGCCCAAAATATCTTTGGCTTCAAATAGTGTCACTTCATGACCACGCAAGGCGGCAACATGAGCGGCTGACATACCAGCAACACCGCCACCGATAACGGCGACTTTTTTAGGTTTTTTGGTCTTCTTATAAACCAATTCTGTCTCATAACACGCTTGTGGATTGACCAGACAAGTTGAGCGTTTATTTTCAAAAGTATGATCGAGACAAGCTTGGTTACAGGCAATACAGGTATTAATGCGATCGGCTTCGCCATTTTTAGCTTTATTCACCCAATGGGCATCGGCTAAAAATGGACGCGCCATTTGAATCATATCAGCCTGACCACTAGCCACGATTTCTTCTGCCGTTTCTGGCATATTGATACGGTTAGCCGCCATCATGGGAATGCTAATATGCTTTTTAATTTCAGCAGTGAAATCAACAAATGCCGCACGCGGTACGCTGGTGACAATCGTCGGTACACGCGCTTCATGCCAGCCGATACCCGTATTCATGATGGTCACGCCCGCTTCTTCTAACGCTTTGGCAACGGTAATGACTTCGTCCATCACGTTACCGTCTTTGACCAGATCAATCACTGACAAGCGGAATAAAATAATAAAATCTTCACCAGCAGCTTCGCGTACGGCTTTGACGACATCGACCGCCAGCTTCATACGACCTTGAATATCACCGCCATATTCATCGGTACGTTGATTCACATGACGCGATAAAAACTGATTGAGCAAATAACCTTCTGAGCCCATGATTTCCACACCGTCATAACCCGCTTGCTTGGCAAGTTTAGCCGAACGGGCATAATCCTTTACCGTTTGTTCGATGTTTTTAATGCTCATCTTACGCGGCTTAAAGGGTGAAATTGGTGATTTTATTGGACTAGAGGAGACGACAAACGGATGATAGCCGTAACGACCACTGTGCAAGATTTGCATGATGATTTTGCTGTCATATTTATGCGCCGCACGGGTCACTCGTTGATGATTAATCACGTCAGCGCGCGTATTCATGGTACCACCAGCAGGGAGTAACCACCCTTCGCGATTGGGCGAGATACCGCCAGTAATCATCATCGCCACGCCACCTTTGGCACGTTCTGCGAAATACGCCGCCAGTTTACCGTAGTTATAAAAACGGTCTTCAAGCCCCGTGTGCATTGAGCCCATCACCATGCGGTTTTTAAGCGTGGTAAAGCCCAAGTCTAATGGCTCAAATAAATGTGGGTAGTGTTGATTGGTGCTAGCAGTTTCGATGGTATTGGCAGTACGGCTGGCGGACATATCATTTTCCTTATGAATGGTTTGTGGAAATGCTTATTAAAGCTGGCCGGGCTTTTTAAAAGTAAGATTTTTAAAAATGAGGCTTTTAGAAATAGTTAAGCGATAGGATTTAACATCACTGGTATCGTAACACACCGCCATTATCATCAGCTATGCAGACAAGCGACTGATGAGTGAACACTATGTGCATTAGACTAATTGATCATGTGATTCAATATAAGCAAGCGCTAAAAACATACTCGCTTTTCACAGAGCATTGTCTATAATGGACGAACAAATATTTACCGTGAGTCACCTATCAGCGAGTTGCTACAAGGAATGTCAGCAAAAATATTAACGGCTTATCAAATTGCGATAAATAGCGAAGCCAACTTTATAGCAAGTTTGTAGCGTATTCACTGAATTATAACAGCAAGATAAAGGACTATCCCCATGACAGACTTCCACACAGGTCTCGGCAAAAATACTGCCAACCATCAACCGCTTACCCCTATCGACTTTATTATCCGTAGCGCACAGGTCTATCCCGATAAAACTGCCATCATTTATGACGATTTAGAACACAATAACCTCATGCAAACGTGGCAACAGACTTATGACCGTTGTCGTCAATTGGCGGATGGTCTACGCAAATTAGGCATTGATAAAAATGACACAGTTGCGGTCATGATGCCAAACACCCCAGCGATGGTCGAATGCGCCTTTGGTGTACCTATGTCAGGTGGCGTACTTTGCACCCTTAATACCCGCCTCGATATCAATGCCCTGACCTTTTGTCTGCAACACTCAGAAGCCAAAGTGTTGATTCTAGACAGCGAGTTTGCTGAACATGCTGAAATTATCGACGAAGCATTTCCTAATCTCATCGTGATTCATGCGACAGATGCGGCGCTCAATACTGAACGTTTTGGACAAATGAGCTACGAAGCATTAATCGCCAGCTCAGACAGTTTGGATAATTGGGAAAAGCCGCTCGATGAGTGGGATGCTATCGCCCTCAACTATACCTCTGGCACCACGGGCAAACCCAAAGGCGTGGTTTACCATCATCGCGGTGCCACGCTCAATGCCGTCTCCAATATTTTAGATTGGGATGTGCCCAAGCACCCGATGTATCTATGGACGCTACCATTATTTCACTGTAATGGTTGGTGCTTTCCCTGGACGATTGCCGAACGTGCGGGCGTCAATGTCTGCTTGCGTAAGATTGATGCTGATTTGATTTTGCAGCTGATTGCCAAGCATAAAGTTAGCCATTATTGCTCAGCGCCTGTGGTGCATAATATGATTGCTGGCGGCAAGCCTGAATATAAAGACGCCATCAATCATGAAGTCAAAGGCTGGGTCGCTGGTGCGCCGCCGTCTGAAACCATGCTCGCTGCCATGGAAGCTATGGGCTTTCATATCTCTCACGTTTACGGTCTTACCGAAGTCTATGGTCCAGTCACCGTCTGCGCTGAGCAGCAAGAATGGGATGAACTGGATGTCGCTACTCGTGCACAAAAGAAATCACGTCAGGGCGTAACGTCACATTTGATGACTGGCTTTGAGCTGTTTAAACAAGGCACCACGGAGCCAGTTGCCGCGGATGGCAAAGAGATGGGTGAGCTGGCACTACGCGGTAACATGGTGATGAAAGGTTATCTAAAAAGCCGTAAAGCGACCGAAGAAGCCTTTGCTGATGGTTGGTTCCGTACTGGTGATTTGGGCATTAAATATCCTGATGGTTATATAAAAATCATGGACAGGCTCAAAGACATTATCATCTCAGGTGGCGAAAACATCTCTAGTATCGAAGTCGAAAACATCTTATATAAAATGCCAGAAATCCAAAGCTGTGCGGTCGTTGCAGCGCCGCATGATAAATGGGGTGAAGTGCCCGTCGCCTTTATCGAGATTCATGAAGGCAGCACCTTGCAGCGCGACACTGTGATGGAACATTGCAAGCAACATTTGGCGGGTTTTAAAGTGCCCAAATATATTATCTTTGCTGAAATTCCAAAAACCAGCACCGGTAAAGTGCAGAAATTTGAGCTGCGTCAAGCGGCTAAATCATTAGCACACGAAACGCCAAAAGTAACGGCTAGCGCTAAGTAAGACTTTATCATTAAGCCTTAATAATACGGAAGTATCGTTAATATTAATGAAGCATCATTGATGAAAAAGGGTCAGCCTAATCGAATTAGACTGACCCTTTTATTGCGCTAAAAAAACCAAGCCAATGTTAATTAAGCTTAGGTTCTAGCCACTGATACACCAACATCCCGACTATCATCGCAGGAATAAAGACATAAGCCTGCCACTGTCCTGTACCAAGCAGCACAATACCGGGGCCCGGGCAAATACCAACCAAACCCCAACCGATACCGAATAGCATCGCGCCAATCAGTAGTTTTTTATTAATAGTGGTTTTGGTTGGCATCTCAATTGATGACCCAGTCCAGCTGGTCTTTTGACGCTTAGCCAATTGTACACCGACTATCGCTACCATTAGACCGCCGCCCATCACCAGTGCCAGAGAAATATCCCATGCACCAAAGACGTCCAAAAAGCCCTGTACTTTAACAGGATCAGTCATACCTGATATCAGCAGTCCAAAGCCAAATAATAACCCTGCCAGTAATCCAATTATATTTTTTAGCATGTTTTTTCTCGCTGTCTTTATTTTTTCATAATAGTACTAAAATCTTTCTTCGCAACGTACTTTCTATGTGATGTTTAAATCAAACCCAAGACATGACGACCAATATAAACGGTCACAATACCAAATAACATAAAGGTCACCGTCGCCGCCATCGAACGTGGCGACAGTCGCGCATTACCGCAGATACCATGTCCACTGGTGCAACCTGAACCCAAACGTGTCCCAAAACCAACTAGCAATCCTGCCCCAATAAGCAGTGGCAAAGAGCTACTAATCTCTATATCAGGTAACGGTTTTACCAGACCATAAAGTAATGGCGAGATAACAAGACCAAGTATGAATAACACCTGCCACATCTCGACGCACTTGGGTTTAAGAAGACTTGAGAAAATACCACTAATACCCGCAATACGACCAATGCCCAATAGCAAGATGACCGTTGCAACGCCTAGCATCAGCCCGCCTACCAAGGAAATTGGCGTAAATGCCTGCCAGTCTATTTGTATACTCATAATAGTTACCTAAGCCAATTTTTATCAAAACAGTTTTGAATGTCGTTTTATATAAATACATTATATTATAAAATATAATAAATAGGTAAAAAAATACTGAACCCTCGTTACACGGGCTCAGTATTCTTTTTACTTAAAGAACATCTTACGAGATAAAGATATTATTTCGCCAATACTTCATCAAGTGCAGTTTCAAAACGCTGTACCGCTCCGTCTACATCGGTCAATTTATCTAGACCAAATAAACCTAAGCGGAACGTTTTAAAGTTATCTGGCTCACCAACTTTTAGCGGTACACCAGCAGCGATTTGCATGCCTGTTTCGGCAAACGCACTGCCTTTATGCATATCATCGCGATCGGTATAAGCAACCACAACGCCTGGCGCTTCAAAACCTTTTGCCGCAACGCTTTCAATGCCTTTAGCGGCTAATACTTCACGAATACGGTTGCCCAATTGCCACTGCGCGTCACGCAATTTATCAAAGCCAATCTCTTTTGACTCTAAAATAGTATCGCGGAATTGACGTAAGCTATCGGTTGGCATGGTGGCATGATAAGCGTGACCGCCATTTTCATAGGCGCGCATGACATTTAACCACTGCTTTAAGTCTAAGCTAAAGCTATCTGATTCTGTATTGTCTACTTTTTCGATTGCCGCAGCGCTTAGCATGACTAAGCCTGCACACGGAGTACTGCTCCACCCTTTTTGCGGGGCGCTGATGAGAACATCAATACCCAAGTCTTTCATGTCCAACCACACACAACCTGAAGCGATACAATCAATGACCAATAAGCCGCCAACGCTATGTACAGCCGCGCTTATCGCTTTGATATAGTCTGATGATAAAATAATACCCGATGAGGTTTCGACGTGCGGCGCAAAGACCACTGCTGGCTTCTCTGCTTTAATTTTAGCAACGGCTTCATCGATATCAACGGGGGCAAATGGTTTTGGTGACTCACCCTCTTCACGATGTGCCGTCAATACCGTAGACGACTTGGCGATTTTTCCTTTTTCTAAAATTTGTGTCCAGCGATAGCTAAACCAACCGTTACGAATAATGAGGCAATCTTCATCATTGGCCAATTGGCGCGCAACGGCTTCCATTCCATAAGTGCCAGCACCCGGCACAATCACCACCGCTTCGGCGTTATACACGGATTTTAGGTCGCTAGATAAGTCATTCATCACTTGTTGAAAGACTTTTGACATGTGGTTTAAGGCGCGGTCAGTATAGACCACTGAGTATTCTAATAAGCCGTTTGGATCAATATCTTGACGTAATGCAGTCATAGGAAGCTCCTAGTTTATAGTTAGATAGTTTAATTTTCTCAAGCATTGGCTATAGCAAAATCCAGATACTCTCTTAAACCAACCTGCCTTAATAACGCTAACCAATCTAGACAACTACTGTTCGCCAACTTAGCCAAATAATGCTTCTATTAGATAACATGGGTGTGAAATAACGTTTTTGTTAAATAATCTGGCTATCAAATAGCATTGCTGACCAATAGCATAGTCGTTAGATTGCATAGCAGCTAGATACTACTATGGGTAGTATTAACTGAATATTAATATTGGGTAATAGTCGAGAGCATGACGCAGGGTTGACGATATAGCACTTTATCCTAGCGCTATTGCCGTTGGTGATTGTGTTTTGCACGCCGTGTTTTTATTGATTTTAGACAAAGTCGTACAGAACAGGTGCGCCACTATAGGGGCTACGCGGTGGTAGGCTAATAATGGTCACTAACAACTGATGAGATGAATAGGCATCAAGCGAGAACATATACACTAAGGTTTTTGGAGAATAACCGCTCGCATATAACAAAAGATTATCATCGCTTAATATACTCATAACAGCTTGATATTAGCACTGATAATGCAGGTTGACAACGATATGTTTGCGCAATAATAACGTTTGCGCCACTTATGTTTTTTTGATCAGTCCATAATGGCTATCGACGTCCGCGATGAGCCTCTTGCAGCCCAGACACCACAAAGTCTAGCAACTCACTATCCCCTTCACGGGCAGCCTTGCGCATAAGCTTCGATGGTGCGTGGGTTAGCGTCTGCGTCAGGCGGCGTGACAGCTCAATGATAATATCTTCAGGACTGGCATTATCCTGTTGTAGCTTGGCAATGGATTCATGCAGGAGTTTATCTACTTGATCCTGCGTATGCGCGCGATACTGCTGAATGTCTTTACCGACTTGGCGCACTTGAAAGCTGCGATCCATCTCAACGACTAATTGGCTAACGAGCAATTCTGCATCAACTGCTGCTTGCCTCCGCTGTTCAATATTTCCAGCGATCACGTGTTGTAAATCATCGACAGAGTAGAGATAAACATCATCGATACGACTAATGGTCGAGTCAATATCGCGCGGTACGGCTAAGTCAATCATCAACATGGGCTGATAACGACGATGTTTCAGCGCGCGCAAAGTCATGGTTTTATCGATCAACACATCCATACTACCGCTACAGCTACTAACGATATCGGCTTCTGCTAAAACTTGTGGTAACTCTTGCAAAGGTCTGACTTCTACCAAGTGACCTGCGCGGCGCAGCTCCACTGCCAGCGCTTCAGCGCGCTCAGGGTTGCGGTTGCAAATAATCACGCGACCTACACCAAGCCCAGCAATGTGGGTGGCAACCAAACGGTTCATCTCACCTGCCGCGACCACCAGCAATGTGCGACTGGGTAAATCATCAAATATTTGCGTCACCAATTTGGCGGCCGCATAGCTAAGCGATACCGCTTGAGCACCCACTTGGGTCTCATTACGTACGCGTTTGGCAGCAGCAAATACTTGATCGATAATCCAGCCAAGCTGATTACTCAGGGCTTTTTGTTCTTGCGCGAGCTGTACTGAGCGCTTGATTTGACCGAGTATCTGCGGCTCACCCAATATCATAGAGTCAAGCCCTGCGGCGACCCTAAGCCAATGGGTCAGCGCGTGAGTGTCACGGTGTACATAAAGATAGGGATCAATCTCAGACAGTGACAACTGCTTAAAGTCAGCAAGCCACGCTTTAATTTTTAAGATATGAGCACTAATGGCCGCCGAAGATGTCTGAGCACCAACCGCGCCATTAGCAGACATAGAGGGGACATCTTGCGGCTCTGCTAGCTGCGGCACAAGCGCATAGATTTCCGTACGATTGCAAGTCGAAACAATCACACTGCCATCAGTAAAGGCCTCTAATTGTTTGAGCGCGATATTCACATCGTCACCCACAAGCGCCAAACGCTCTCTCAGAGCGACTGGTGCAGTTTTGTGATTGACCCCAATGACCACTAATCTCATTATTGATAGACCATAAACATGACGCTCACCTGCCAGCCCACGCTATCTCATTATTTTTAAAAGACAGTTGTAGACGACAGCGCTGAAAGGAAGACTTTAAAAGCCGCTTATTATATCATTATTGCCAGCTTTAATTAACACTCAGCTATCGATGATAGCTATTTGCTTGTATCTGGGCACATGAGTAACAAATCAACTACCGATACGATTGTTAAAACCAATATCTATGTTTTAGCGAGTGCTTATAGAAATGGATAGAAATCATTCGCTTACTTGACGTTAACTTGTTATATTTTCACAATATTTAGGCTAAGACTTACAACCAATGAAATACCTCGTTGATACAGGTTATCGGCCAATCCTACTTTGTTAGCAAAGACTTGGTAGAGCGGCGGCTATTAATAACGGAGTAACACGGGCACTATTGTTTATCCCATCAGTCTGCTTTTATAATGTCAGGCATGGGTACTCGTTACCAATAGTTAGTTTGAAATGATTAAAATAAAATTGTCTTATCGATATAGATGAACAATGGGCGAATACGGTTATCTATGATTTTTTTTGGGTCATTATTTCGATCACAACTTGCGCATGACGACCAATCTAATCTGCGTGCTCTATTGCATGCGGTTATCGAACGTCTGTGCCAGCGTTATAAGCTAACCTTGTCGTTGGCCTTTTGCCTATGCTTAGGATCGTCTTCCGTTCATGCCAGTCATCCTGATATCTCGCTCGAAGCCCATGTACCCAAACTATCCATTGAAGCCCATGTACCCAAACTATCCATTACTGATAAGAACGACAAGGCAGTCCGTAGCGACGGTATTGATAATAGCCGCTCAACGCTACCAGCAATTGCTCCTGCCAATACACAACCAATAGAAAATGTCGCCAATATTAATGGGTTAGCGCCAACTACCTTATGGCAACCTGAGCTCAAAGAGCCTAGCCTGTATGCGCTGCTTGATGCAGAATTCGCAGCAGATCGCGGTGATAGACAACGAGCGATTACCATCTATAAGCAGCAAGCATTTAAAGAAGATGCAACTGCCGTGTTTGAAAGAGCACTCAGCCTTTCTTTACGCACTGAAAGGGTTGAGAAATCGTTACAATTTGCCAAGTCATGGCAAGACCAAAATCCGGATCACGTGCCTGCTTGGTTTTATGTGGCGCATTTGGCCCTGCGAGCTCACGATTATCTGTTAGCTGGCGAAACCTTGAATCGTATTCTGCTTTATGATCCTCGAGCGGACTTAAGCGAAATCCTTATCGGTATCTATCCAAACAATGATGAAGACAAACGTGAATTACTTGCCGCTTTGCAACCACTAGATAGCGAGCTGAATGCCTCATTGTCGGTATTGAAAGCAGGGTTACTTTACCAATTTAACGAGCCTGAGATTGCCATTGTCCATATCAATCGTGCGCTAGAACGCCAGCCTGACTACGTACCTTTTATTACGCTAAAGGCAGACATACTGCGCAAAATCGTCACGGCTGAAACCGTCGTCAATTATGTGAGCCAAGCACGCCTGCGTAATCCCGATAGTAAAAGTCTCTATCTGTACGAGATTCGCTACTTGCTTGACTTAAAGCAAAGCCAAGAAGCGTGGCAATTATTGCTGGATGCCCATGGTCGCTTTGCTGATGATGCCGAGATTACTTTGTTGGCTGCGTTGGTGAGCTTAGACATCGAAGAATATAACAGTGCCGATGAGCTACTCAACATGCTCGCAAAAAACCCCGCTTACCTTGATCAAGCTTATTATTATCTTGGTATCAGTGCCGAGCGTCAGCAGTACTTTGACCAAGCCAAATACTATCTCAACGGTGTCATGCAAGAAGACTTGGTATTAGAGGCTCGTAGAAAAGTAGTGGCTTTTGAATTGCTTAACGATGATGTAGATGCGGCGATTGCCACTTTAGAAAAGCTGCGTAAAGACTTTAACGTCTTTGCGCCAGATACCTTTGTGCTACAAGCCGATATTTTATGGCAGCAAAATGAGTCCGAAGAAGCTCTGCGCCTACTAACCAAAGCTGCTCGCAAGTATCCTGATAATGAGATGCTCTTGTTTGCACGCGCCCAGCTCCTTGACGACAAAGACGACTATATCGTTAAGCGCACCTTGCTCAATCATCTGCAAGCACTTGACCCAACCAACCTCTCCTACCAGCTCAGTTATGCGCAGCTATTGCTAGCCAATGAACGCAGCTCTGAACAAGGATTGGCATTGGCCACCGCCATCATTCAGATTCGCTATGATGATCCACGTTATGACAATGAGGTGCACCTGCAAGCGCTGAATGTGCTAGCTGGCAATGCATTGGCCAATGAGAACTACCAACAAGTCATCGACTACCTGCAAACCCCTTACGATGTGTTTCCTACCTTGCGCTCTGGCAGCTTACTGCTGCGTGCTTATCAAGGTTTAGGCAACAATGAAAAAGTCAAGGCGTTACTCGCAGACTTGCAGCAGCGCTTCTCATTTGGGCAACACAATATCAATGACCGCATACAGCTTTACTGACCCGCCATTTTATAGTGGACAAATCGTTGCGTGCTATGATTACAAGGCACTCATAAGATACTAACAGCCACGCATAACTGAGTAACATACAACCATTAAGCTAATCTATTTTCGAAACAATGATTTCGTAAATTTGTCTATCTTTGAGGAAACATCATGTCAGTATTGGTCCATGCTAATAAGCCTAATAAATTGGCGCTATTCGCTGCCGTGACAACCGCGCTCGTCATCACGTCTGGTTGTCAATCACTAAAAACAGCCAACGCTACTAACCAACCCAGCACGACTTTACAAGGTCAAAACGCTGAGCCACCGCAAAAGCTTGAGAACTTTAATATCACTGGCAAAATTGGTGTGACGATGCCCGCCAATGACACCACAGGCACTCAAGGTGGTAGTGCGTTCTATGCATGGGGGCAGCAGAATGATCGCTTTGCCATTGAGCTGATCGGCGCGCTCGGCATTGGTAAAACCAACATCGAGTATAATGGTCAAACCGCCACTTTAGTCAGCGAAAAAACAGGTACCTTAACTGCTGATGATCCTGAGACTTTGCTCAAAAAGGCCACAGGGTGGCAAGCGCCTATTTCACAAATGCCCTATTGGATATCTGGTCGCCCAGCGCCTTCCGATAGCACACCACAGCTCGATGATCAGAATCGTTTAATCAGCTCAGTCAATGGTGAATGGACCGCAAGCTTCACCTATAAAGGGTCCGACAAGTTACCAAATAAAATCAGTGCTGTGCTGCCACAAGGCAATAAGGTAGTAATGACGATCAATCATTAAGACGTCACGCAAAAACGATAAAAACTGCTTATTACTTATTACCATAGCCGTCTACAACCAAACATTATGATTAAAAACCTAGCCGCTACGCCTACTTCCACCATCACCCGCTTATCACCGGCAAAGATTAATCTGTTTTTGCATATCACAGGTAAGCGTGCTGATGGTTATCATAATTTGCAAACCGTGTTTCGCCTGCTTGATTGGGGCGATTATTTGCATTTTTCAGTCATAGATGAAGCCGTAATTTTTACAGTAGATAGTGAATCTACGGCAAATAGTGAACTAGATGCCAATAATCTCTGTCATCAACTTCTAATATTGGCTGGTGCAGAGACTATAACTGCCGATATAGAAGACAACTTGATTTTTAAAGCAGCGCGTGTATTGCTAGCGGCTGCCATACAGTCAAATACTCTACCTGAGCAGTTAGCACAAGTGCATATCGCTTTAGATAAGCATTTGCCGATGGGTGCAGGCTTGGGTGGCGGCTCATCCAATGCCGCAACGACATTGATGATACTTAATGAAATTTGGCAGCTTAATTTTGATCAAGATACGCTTATAAAAATTGCTGCCACTATTGGCGCAGATGTGCCGATTTTTATCTTTGGGCAAAATGCGATTGCTATGGGTATTGGAGAGCAGTTAACCGCAATCAAGTTGCCCGACCAGCAGTATTTAGTATTGACGCCCAATGCTCACGTTAATACTGCCCAGCTGTTCGCGCATCCTAAATTACAACGTGATATCGCTGTGCTATCGGTTGAGACAATTAAACATAAACAAGCTGACTATGTACAACATTTAAACACGCCCTATCACAATGTCTTTACGCCAGTGGTGACCAGTCTTGCTCCTGCCGTCAGCGAAGCATTACGTTACTTACAAGGGTTAGAGGCGCAAGCACTCGGCACAGCACGAATGACGGGCTCTGGTAGCGCGGTGTTTTTGCCTTTGGGTGTAAGCGTGGCTACTGACAAAGCACTTTTAGCAAAGTGGATTGAAGAGGCGCCTTGTGCTGCCTATTTAGTTCGTAATCTATAAGTTAGGTTTGAGCTGTAGTACGAAGATAAAATGATTATAAATACAGCGTAAAGCGTTTTATTGACCCAATATTCATTTTGTTCTTGACCTATTTTTCAATAAAAGCCATAAAAAGGCGCAAATGACTTGCAAATTCTGAAAATTTAATTATAATAGGTCGCCTCAATAGGGGTATAGCCAAGTTGGTAAGGCATCAGGTTTTGATCCTGACATCCGTTGGTTCGAGTCCAGCTACCCCTGCCATTTTTTAGTACGAAGCGTTTGATATGCAGTGATCATAGGTGGTTTATAAATAGCCGCTTATCTTATTGACGTTGACAACGTTATCCCAGTTTCGGTATAGTTCGCAATGGACACCGCTAGGGAACAGTTATGTTTTAAATGGTTTATCCGTTTACAATATAGCGAACAGGTCGTGACGCTATTCTAACAATGACTTTTATTAAAAGTTGCTATTAGATATCGACGTACACAGCCTAGACATTACAGGGGTATAGCCAAGTTGGTAAGGCATCAGGTTTTGATCCTGACATCCGTTGGTTCGAGTCCAGCTACCCCTGCCATTTTTTACTGTAATAGTAGTCATCAAAACTTTTCACCACTCTTTTCTGAATTTGAGCAGTTTGACACTGCTTAGCGGTCGCTGCTTGAGTCAATCAATAGGACTTCTGTCATGCCTTATTTGGCGATTTTTACGGGTAATGCCCACCCTGAATTAGCAAAAACCGTAGCCGATCATCTCCATATACCTCTTGGTAAAGCTGACATCACGCGTTTTTCTGATGGCGAAATCGCCGTAGAAATCAAAGAACACGTGCGCGGTAAAGACGTGTTTATCATGCAGCCAACTTGTGCACCAACCAATGACAATTTGATGGAAATCATGATGATGGCCGATGCGCTGCGTCGCTCTAGTGCGGGTCGCATTACAGCAGTCATGCCGTATTTTGGTTATGCTCGTCAAGACCGTCGTCCACGTTCTGCTCGTGTGCCTATCTCTGCTAAAGTCGTTGCTGATATGCTCAATATCGTTAGTATCGATCGGGTGATGACTGTTGATTTGCACTCAGACCAAATTCAAGGTTTCTTTGACATTCCTGTAGACAATATCTACGGCACGCCTGTGCTATTGAATGACCTACAAAAACAAGATTACGACAACATCATGGTTGTTTCACCTGATGTAGGCGGCGTGGTGCGTGCGCGTGCTATGGCTAAACAGTTGGGCGATACTGACATGGCGATTATCGATAAACGCCGTGCCCGTGCCAATGAGTCGCAAGTCATGCACATCATCGGCGATGTTCGTGACCGTGATTGCGTCATCGTTGATGACATGGTTGATACCGCAGGTACGCTATGTAAAGCAGCTGAAGCATTGAAAGCAAACGGTGCACGTCGCGTATTGGCTTATATTACGCACCCTGTCTTATCAGGCAACGCACTACAAAATATCAGCAAATCTGCGCTAGACGAAGTCGTTGTTACCGATACGATTCCATTGTCTGAAGCAGCAAAAGCCTGTAGCAAAATCCGCCAAGTGAGTATCGCACCGATGCTTGCTGAAAGCTTACGCCGTATCAATAACGAAGAATCTATCAGCGCCATGTTTGACGCTTAGATTTTTAATGAGCACTTGCTCTACTTTCTGTTGGCAATGCTCGTTATAAAACACTGCTTAAGTTTAAAAAAAAGCGTCAAGTATCTTTACTTGACGCTTTTTTTGCCTATTGGCGCTGCACAGTCATTTTGCGTAGGTCTTTATTATTACTACAAAATCACGTATAATGCGCGCCTGTGCCAACCATTTGTTCGATTTAATTAGGTTGGCATTCTCAAAAGTGCTGATCATGCCCAAAAGTAACGATTGTCATGATAATGACTATCCAAAAAATCGTTATGATGAGCAAATGGTTACATTTAGCAATTGTGAATTTTATTAGCAATCATAAATGTTAGCTATCATCACGTATTAGTGGATTGGTCGCAAATCCACTTTTTTATGACCAGACACTTCATCATTCTTTTTATAGGATTATATCCATGAGCATTAATCATTTTGAACTAAACGCTGTTGATCGTTCTGCTGAGCAACAAGGTAAAGGTGCGAGCCGCCGCCTACGTAAGCAGAATCTAGTTCCTGCTATCATCTATGGTGGTAACGAAGAGCCAACGTCTATCTCAATCAAGATCAACGAGCTAGTAAAGTCACTTGAATTCGAAGCGTTCTTCTCACACATTTTGACAATCAATGTTGATGGCGTAGAGCATCAAGCGGTTATCAAAGACTTGCAACGCCATCCAGCTAAAGGCTTCCCAATGCATGCTGATTTCCAGCGCGTTGTGAAAGGTCAGAAAATCAACATGAACGTTCCTGTGCATTTTGCTGGTCGTGAAGAAGCGCCTGGTACTAAAGCTGGTGGTGTTCTATCAACGCTAGTATCTGATATCGAAATCGTTTGCCTACCATCACAATTACCTGAATACCTAGAAATTGACGTATCAGGTATGGAAATTGGTGATCTATTCCGTCTATCAGACATCAAACTACCTGAAGGCGTTATCATCTTTGATCTTGACATGGAAGATGCTCACGACCGTACTATCGTTAACATGCAGCCACCAACGGTTGAAGAAGTTGACGCAGACGCTGAAGAAGTTGATGCTGCTGACGTACCTGCTACTGAGCAAGGCACTGAAGACAAAGACGGCGAATAATAAACCACGGTTACATAGAGCACGCAACCTAGCGTCTGCTATGTAATACAAGGTTTGTTTAGTCAAAAAACAGCAGGTGATAAATATCTCCTGCTGTTTTTGTAAGTAAGGTTTGAAAAATAACGGATATGCTATGAATAAATAGCATAATCGCAAACCTTATGCCTCATTTATTCAATTTAAGCAGGGTGTTTTTATGGCCATAAAGCTTATTGTCGGTCTTGGTAATCCTGGTCAGCAGTATATGTTTACACGTCATAATGCAGGGTTTTGGTTTGTCCATCACTTGGCTCAGCAGTTCAACATTACCCTCTCTCATGATAAAAAGTTTCATGGAATCACAGGACGTGGGCAGATTCATGGGCATGACGTACGTCTATTGATGCCGCTCACCTTTATGAATAAGTCTGGTCAGTCAGTGGTGCCGATGGTGAAATTTTATGGCATTGAAAATGATGAGTTACTGATTGCTCATGATGAGCTCGATATTCCAGCTGGCAGTATCAAGCTTAAGACGAATGGTGGTCATGGCGGTCATAATGGTCTGCGTGATATCACCCCTCATATCGGCAACGACTTCCATCGTTTGCGTATTGGTATTGGTCATCCTGGTCATAAGTCTAAAGTTAGTGGTCATGTGCTCTCAAAAGCTGCGCCCGATGAACAGATTGCCATTGATAGCGCTCTGACAGCAGCGTTTGAGGCGCTACCATTATTACTAAATGGCGATATTGAAAAAGCACGTTCACAAATTAATGGCTTCAAACTGCCAGAATAAAATCATGCTTTAACCATAATAGCCTTTTATTTTAGCAAGTTATCCCCCATTAACCTTTTGATTTGAATCATTAATCTCAGTTACGCTAAGGAAGCAACCTATGCTACTTAATATGCTTAAATGCAAATTACACCGTGCTCGCGTCACCCATGCCGAACTTCATTACGAAGGCTCATGCGGTATCGATGGTGATTTATTGGATCTTGCTGGTCTGCGCGAAAATGAGTCTATCGATATCTACAATGTGACCAATGGCAAGCGCTTTCGCACCTACGCTATCCGCGCTGAAGCGGGTTCTGGTATCATCTCGCTAAATGGTGCGGCGGCTCACATGGCAGATTTAGGCGACATCGTTATCATCTGTGCCTATGCTCATTTTGATGAAGTAGAAGCGGCAACCTACCAACCAAAACTGGTGTATTGCAACGAAGATAACACCGTAAAAGACACAGCAAACATCATTCCGGTACAAGTGGCTTAAAGCACCAGAACACCGAAGATTTTTGGATAAAGCAAGGATAAATAATCGACTAAGCTGTTGAAGTTATTCTTATTATCCAACCAAAACCGCTATGCTAATATGAGAGCTGAATCTCCATTCTGATTCAGCTTTTTTTATGCCATTTTTATATGGCAAATTCACATTTTATACCACTCTTAAAAGATAAAGTCGTCAGAAAAATAAATGTCAGCGCTATGTTTTTAAGCTAAATGAATTTGACACGGCTAAGCGTATTTTTAGGTTTGGTATTAACACTAATAAGGAAACAAACTGATGTGGTTGGCAGTTATTGCAGTATTGATCGGACTAGCTATTCTTGTTTGGAGTGCAGACCTTTTTGTTGATGGCGCCACTGCCTTAGCAAAAAAATTCAACGTTCCCAGTTTCTTAATAGGTGTGTTGATTTTGGGTGTCGGTACATCCGCCCCTGAGATGGTCGTGTCGGTATTGGCGGCACTAGAAGGCAGCCCTGATTTGGCATTAGGCAACGCTTATGGCTCAAATATCATCAATATTGCGCTGGTACTGGGCGCAACCGTATTGATTAGCCCTATTATCATTCGTAAGGGCATCATCAAGCGTGATTTACCTCTATTGGTATTGATTACTATGGTCGCCGCATGGCAGCTGCGTGATGGGCAATTAGACCAAGCAGATGGTATTGTGTTGATAGCACTGCTGGTGGTGACTTTAGGCATTCAGATTGTACTAAGCTTACGTGAAGGCAACCATGAGCACGAAGGAGAACCCATAGCAGAAAGCGTTGATGCTGAACACATCGAGCAAACCTTAACACGGGGACTCATCAGCTTAGTTATCGGCATGCTTTTACTGGTCATTAGCTCGCGGGCTATAGTTTGGGGTGCAGTAGAATTGGCAACGCTGTGGGGCGTTAGCGAACTGGTGATTGGATTGACGATTGTTGCTGTGGGGACATCGTTACCTGAGCTGGTATCGAGCTTATCAGCTGCCCGTAAAGGCGAACACGACATGGCACTGGGTAATATTATTGGCTCTAATATATTTAACACCTTGGGCGTCGTTGGTCTCGCAGCGCTTATAGCGCCAATCACAGTCAGTCCAATCATCTTATCACGCGATATAGTGGCGATGGGATTGGTCACCTTATTACTCTTGGTATTGTGCGGGTTTGCCTTTATGAGTAAGCGTCCATTCGGTCGCACTTCTGGGTCAACTTTGGTCTTATTCTTTGTCGGCTATACTTTATGGCTAATACAAACTGTTAACCTGTAACGCTCAGAGTGTATTAACAGACCTCAAAATGTATGAACAGACTATGGCGATGATAATGTGGTTTATTTTCCTTGCTTGCGATTTCTAATCACCCGCCATAGTCCTTCATTCTCTGTTTTTGGCATTTTTAAGGTAATGGTATTCGATAGCATATCTTGCACTGCGAGACCACGTGGGTTAAAGAGGCAAAAAGCATAGTTAAAGACAAAGCCCAAAAAGGCACTGGTCAATAAAACAGCACGCGAGCCATCGATGACACTACCAATGATACCAAATATAACTGGCATGATACTGGCCGCTAAAATCCGCTTAAATGACTGTCCCCACGTTAGCAAATGACCATTACTATTGACCGTCTTTAACCGCCAAGTCTGCATACCTAATGTCTGTCCACCGCGACGCCAAAATATCCCATAGAATCCTACTAACGTCAGTATAAAAGACGGCGTCATAATCACGTTTTGATACCACGTTGGCAGCGACTGCGCTTGTGACGACTCGCTACCCGTCTCCATCGTGATAAGTGTACCAATCACGGTTAGCAGGGTACCGACCAAAAACAACAACGCTAAAATTAACATGCCATCATAGAGAATGGCTGCCATACGGGTGCCAGGTTTAGCAATCGCTAGCTCTTCACTTTCAGAGGCATGGCGTGCTGATGCTTTAGTTTTAGCATAAGATTTGGTAGGTCGTTTAGGTAAACTTTTTGACATGGTACAAGCTCATAGCAAGCAGTGAATAGTGGCTCTATTGTACCGTAATTCACTGTCTTATCGTACATTATCCTAAGATGCCGTAAGTCATATAACAATGTGGTATAACCATGTCGTATGACTCATCAGCTCATAAGTCTATCACACAGAAATTACAGACATAAAAAAATCGCCAAATTGTCATAAGACAGGCGATTATTTTAAGGTTTCTTTAACTGGGTTAAAGAAGTGATGATGCAAATGGTGCGCTTGGAGAGATTCGAACTCCCGACCCCTTAGTTCGTAGCCAAGTGCTCTATCCAACTGAGCTACAAGCGCGTACTTTGCACATCATTTACTGCGTTGTTAAGAAACAATTGCAGCAAATTAGGTTGGTTATTATATAGATAATTTCGCTTGTGTCAACATCTTTTTTTATTAAAATCAAATTATTTTTTGCTTTAATAAAACAGAAGATTATTAACGCTTTTATATCGCGTCACTACTCTACTAAAAACCGAATAAATGGAGGTGAAGGAGGGATTCGAACCCTCGATACGCGCAAACGTATGGTTCCTTAGCAGGGAACTGGTTTCAGCCACTCACCCACTTCACCAAACGACGTAAGACTTTTTAAGTTCTAAAAAATAGTATTATTGCTGATAATACGTCTTATCCCGTGGGCGAGTATTATAGCAAAGCCAAAACGAATTGCAAGCACTGTCTACAAATTTAATGCAGTTTTTATCATATTTATTTGTTTATATTGTTTCATAGCCTCTTAAGCAGCTCAAATATCAATAAAAACCAGTAAAAACGATGTTTAAGTTGGTCAGCACGCTCTGGGTTGTTGTTAATTGATTAATTGATGGATGGATTGTTTATATACCATCTCTCACCTACTATGGCTTTTTTAGCAGTGGGTGTCTATAGTATTTATTACTCATTTTAGATTATGTCAAAGGAATTTTTATGCGACCAGTGGTACTGTGTTTTTCAGGATTAGACCCCTCAGGCGGCGCTGGATTACAAGCGGATATAGAAGCCATCGGTCAAGCAGGTGCGCATGCTGCCATTGCTTGTACAGCTATTACCATACAAAACTCGCAGCAAGTCTTTGGTTTTGAAGCTTGTGCAGCAAATTTGGTAAAGGATCAGGCCACCGCAGTGCTCGATGATTTGCCTGTTGCAGCTATTAAGTCAGGTATGTTGGGTACGACTGATAATATCGCTATGCTGACTCAATTGTTTGCCGAGCGCCTTATCACCACTGATACGCCATTTGTATTAGATCCCGTATTGGTTGCCAATAGTGGTGGCAGTTTGGGCGATGAAAAGACGCTCGTTAGCGCATTTAGAGAGCTGTTACCATACGCGACCCTTATCACACCGAATACTCATGAGCTACGCGCATTAAGCGGTGAGCAAGACTTACATATTGGCGCGCAAAAACTATGCGCCCAAGGCACCTATGCCGTATTGGTAAAGACCTCACATGACTTTGATAGCGGCGATATAGAGCAGTATTTATACATAAAGGGTGAGATGGTACATAAAAGCACCTTGCCGCGCTTAACGGGCGAATTTCATGGATCTGGCTGTTCGCTTGCCAGCTTTATCGCTGGGCGCTTAGCAATGGGTGATGCGCTTATCGATGCAGTAAAGGCAGCAGACAGCTGGATTACCCAGACGCTGCGTGCCGCTGATGCACCGCACCCTAATAATGACCAAGCCCAATTGATACCCAATCGTTTTATAGACTTTCAGCATAACCTCTAAATAATTAATAAAAAAAGGGCGCTCTATATCTCATAGAACGCCCTTTTTTAGATAGCTATTGGTAATTTTAGATAGCGGCTTTCAAGTGACCATTAATCCAGCTCAACCCAACATCGGCATGAAGCTCGCGGCAAAGCCACCAATAAACATCTCAAGCAAAATAAAAGCAATGAAGGCGACCATTGGTGATAAATCAATCATACCCAAGTTTGGTGTGATTCGACGAAATGGTGCCAAGATTGGCTCCGCTAGATTGACAATGATACCAATAATCGGATGCTGAGATTGGGTAAATACCACAATCCAGCTGACAATGATGGAACCAATGACGAGATAGCGACACATACGTAAAAAGTCTAATACCAAGCTGATAGTACCAGTAAAAAATAACGGTACAGGAGCGATACCTTTATGTGTCAGTGCTGCTTTTCCAGAGATATCGATCAAACGAATCAAAAACATCAGGACGATAGCCGCAATACTGATACGCCCTTGCCCAACGGTTGGAAAAATACGCCCAAACACGTCGACAATGTGCGTCGCTTTATAAGCAGGCGCAATCATGGGGTTGCTGGCATCCATCCCTGCAAATTGCAGCATAAAGCGAATAAACACCAACATCATGGCGAAGGTGGTGACCAAATCAAAGATTTGAAATAACATGTTGTTCATGAAGTGCTACTCAATGTGACATTATTAACAGGTTTTGGGATGACGACTGTCATTGCTAGGTGCTTGGTATTGGTGCTTAGTATTGGTGCTTAATATTGGTGCTCAGGCGCGTCATTCGCTTTTAGCAAATAACGCGCCTGAGATATGGATGATTATTTACTCATCTCTTCACTCAAGGCTTGGCTACGGTCATAGCAGGCCTGCATAGCCTCAACGATTTGACCACCGATATCATTGGCTTGCATTGACTCAACAGCGGCTTGGGTTGTCCCATTTGGCGAGGTGACCTTGCGACGCAATTCGGCAGGTGCATCCTCACTATTCATCGCCATTTTTGCCGCGCCTAGCATGGTTTGCATAGCGAGCGCTGAAGCCTGCTCTTTATCCAAACCTAAAGCCACTGCCCCGTCAATCATGGATTCAATGAAGTAAAACATATACGCTGGCGCTGATCCTGATACGGCGGTTACCGCATGCATGTGTTCTTCATTATCGACCCACATGACCAATCCTGATGCTTCCATCACCGCCGTTGCTAACTGCTTTTGTTCAGCAGAAATATTATCAGTACCGTACAGACCCGTTGCGCCCATTTGAATCATTGCAGGGGTATTTGGCATCGCACGGACGATATTGTCATAGCCACCCAACATGTCAGATAAAAGCTCAGTCGACAAACCTGCTGCCACTGAAATTACCAACTGCTTGTCTAAGACATCCGCAAAGCTACTGACTACCGCTTTCATCACTTGCGGCTTGACCGCCAGCACCACAATGTCAGCATCGATAATGGCAGCTTTTGCATCAGCAGTTGGATCAACCGTATTCAGTCCTTTAGCAGCCAATTGCGCGCGCGCTTCACTGCTAGGATCAGCAACGGTAATTAAACTCGGTTTGACACCGCAGCTAACAAGCCCGCTAATCAAAGCCTGCGCCATATTTCCGCCACCGATAAAGCTGATTTTCTTATTATCTAATACTGACATACATGTCTCCTATTCAAAAATCCAAAGGTACTCAAACTAACATAATGATAGGTAAAATGACACTCAGTTTACCATACTGCTACTGGCATCGTTTGATAAATTGACGGCATCTAACCCGGTTGTAAGCTTCATCGAACCACTGAATTGCCATGGACTATTGCTCAACCAAACGGTTAAATTAACAAGGGCATTATATAAAATCAGTGACGGAGAGTAATATGTTTTTCATTCGTAAAGCTAACCCAAAGGATTATGCAAACATTGCTAACATTCACTTCAAAAGTTGGCATGCCGCCTATTTAGATTTGCTACCAGCGTCCTACATCAATGATAAAAACAACTTATGTAATAAAACAAAAATGTGGCAGGAGTTAATAGCGCATCCTGATGTTATTGTCTGGATAGCATATGATGTTCATAATAATAATTTGGGGTTTATTGGCTACTTCATTAATAATAAAAATTATGAAATTACCACGTTGTATGTTTTGCCCGACTATCAAGGATTGGGTATAGGCACTCAATTAATGACAGCATCATTACAAGCCCTCTTAGAATCTCATATCCATGCCCATTTTTATTTATGGGTATTAGAAAATAATGTGGCTGCTATTGATTTCTATCAAAAATTTGGCTTTGTAGCTAATGGCGAAAAGAGTGAAGAATGCTACAAAAGCATGCCAATAATAGATATCAAAATGGTTAGAAAACTTGTTGACCTAATGCCCTAGCCCTAGATAACCTAAACCTCCTAAAATATTTAGGTTACAAATATTAAAAAGCGTTATTGATGCTTAGACTGTTTCTAATAACATTGTTTTTAATAGCACTATTTCTAATAACATTCCCTCTAATAGCACTGTCTAAAACACCAGTATTGTCTATCGTGTCTATTAGCGACCTACTCGTCCCTAGTATCCAGCTCTCAAAAGGTGATACCAGTAATAATGGCCACTCTTTATCCTGCTGTACGGATACGGCAACGGCACTGACCACCACCAAACTCTCGCGCAACCATACAGGTACACCAAGCGTTTGATATAGCTTCTTGCCCGCTTGTGGACGTGATGCCAAGGCAGTTTGCACACGCTGCTGACGACCTAATGGTGCGAAGGTAATCTCAAACTTCTCATCACCATCTTGGTCGCTGTCTAATAGCTCTGCCAAGGCATTTGGCATCATTTGTGCTTGCCAAGTAAATTTACTATCCCTGCGTAAGGTAACTGATACAGACTGGGCAGCCTCTGAATCAGCATCAGCCACAACAAAATCAGATAAGGGTTGAATCTGTTTGGTAAGCGGCAACTCAAGCCATGTCAACCAATCGCTGCTGAGACGATAAAGCTGCTGACGGTAGCGGCAAATCGTATAGGACTGCTTGCGAGCTTGCCAAAAAAGCGCCGTTTGGTGATCAGGATCTTCACGTTGGCTTAGCATAAATACATCATCGACCAGCTGCTTAGCAGGCGGTAACGGTTCATCTTGACCGAGCCAATGATGCAATAGTTGCCGCTGACGATAAATGGGTAATGCTTGTAGCTTGTCTATATTTAGCACACGCTGGGCAGACGATAGCTGTAATGATGCTACCTCTATCTGCTGTAAATCTTCTGCCGCTTGTGCATTGATTATTAATTGGGCATCACGCAATAGCTGTGCGCTACGGGCGATATTGTCAATGACATTGGAATTATAGGTTGCCAATACTGGCATGATGTCGAGGCGTAGCCCACTACGTACATTATCGCCAGCATCATTGGTTGGGTCATCGATATAAGGGAGCTTTAGGCGCTGAGCATAATTGCTGATATTGGCGCGTTTGACCGTCAGCCAAGGTCGCCATAATGCCATACGCTGTGTGCCTTGCGTTTGGATACGCCACGGCTGCATACCCGACAGACCATTCACCCCAGCGCCTTGTATCAGCCGCATCAGCACCGTCTCTGCTTGATCATCGGCATGATGCGCTAAGAGCAATACATCATCTTGATTGAGTTGCGCTCGCATGACATCATAACGAGCCTGCCTTGCGGCTTGCTCATCATGACCATTCACTTGCGCACGTAAAATCCGACACGGTATCTGCTGCACTGCTGCCCAGTTAGCAACATGTGTCGCCCAAGTGTCACTATCTGCTTGCAAACCATGATTGACATGCAGCAATTGCGGCAAAAATGGCAACTTACCTTGGCGATAGAGCTGCACACACAGCGCAGCCAATGCTAATGAATCACGACCACCACTACACGCCAGCCAAAGCCGTCGACCGTGCAGCTGTTCACCATATTCAGCCATACTGCTCAATAATGCTTGTGCCAGATCGGCATCGACAGGCAAGTCTGCGATTGGCTTCATAGGATGCGAGAGGATTGCACTGCTGGTCATAATCAGCCTTATTTATTTAGCATGCATACATGAATTGACATATAAATGAATCAGCTTATACGTCAGCTACTACATCAGTTACAGCGTCAGTTAGCACCTATATTAACAGCCACAAAAAAACGCGCCATAAAATGACACGTTTTTATTTTAGCATTAAGACTCAGTCTCTAATATGAAAAGCTTTGTGTCCATGAATAGAAGCTTAGTAACAGAGATGTCATAGCGACCAATTAAGCAGGCAACATCACTTCTGAGTTAAAGGTTTTCAGCTTCTCATAACGTAGCTCACAACGCGCGTGTGCGTCTAAATCTTTAATCTCATCTAACTGCTCAGCAATAAGTGCTTTCAAGGCGATCATGACTGGTTGCGGCTTGATATGTGCGCCTTCACCTTCTTCAATGACGGCATCAATCAGCCCCATTTGATATAAATTAATCGCATTTAATTTCAAGGCTTCACTAGCGTCTTGTGCTTTTTCAGCTGTTTTCCACAGGATAGAGGCACAGCCTTCCGGAGAGATAACCGAATAAATACTATTTTGTAGCATATTGACTTTGTCACCAACACCAATTGCCAACGCCCCACCTGAGCCGCCTTCACCGATGATAGTCACGATAATAGGCACTTTTAGGCTAGAAAAAACGGCGATACTTTCTGCAATGGCTTGCGCTTGTCCGCGTTCTTCCGCGCCAATACCCGGATAAGCGCCTTGAGTATCGACAAAGGTCATCACAGGGATATTAAAGCGCTCAGCCATTTTGACCAAACGAATCACTTTGCGGTAGCCTTCAGGATTGGCCATGCCAAAGTTATGGGCAATACGCTCACGGGTACTGCGACCGCGATGTTGACCAATTACCATCACAGGCTGATCATCAAAACGCGCCAGACCACCAAGAATGGCTTTGTCATCGGCAAAAGCACGGTCACCGTGCAGCTCATCGAATTCGGTAAACAACTGATTAACATAGTCCATAAATAATGGACGCTTGGCGTGCCGTGCAAGCTGCACACTATCCCAGACAGTGCTCATAGACGCTTCCCTTTAATAATTATACTTAATGTATTTATGTTTAAGAATAATATCGTTATCGATTTTTAGATAATGAAAGTACAGTTGTAAACTCAATAGAGGCTATAGTAGCACATCTTAAATGGCATGACATTACTGACAAAGCCGCTTTTGTTACGTTAATCTATAGCATACTCATTACAATAGTAACGGCATCATGTTGATCGTCAGTGCAAAGCAGGGCTGTCTAGCCCTCAACCACGCTCAGCGTCACGCCCCATTTGGCAAACTGCTCAATCTCAGTATGCAGATCCGGCAATAAGAAAGCGTAATGCTCACTGCTATTGGCAACGGTGATTTGCCAGCAATGATCGTCCATGGCTTGTAACTGTAATTCTGGTAATTCATAATCGCTGCGGCTGTGATGCGCCAGTACAGCCAAACGTAGCAACAGGCAAAGATAAACGAGCTGATTACCACCAACATTACAGGTCTGCTCTAACATATCAGCCTTGAGCTTACGACGATGATTGAGCATCAGCTGTGCCATGCGCTTTTGATCGACTTGTGAGAATCCTGGAATATCAGAATACTCAAGCAAATACGCGCTGTGCTTATGATAACTACTATGACTGATTGCCAATCCTATCTCATGCAAGAAAGCCGCACGTCTGAGTAAATCACAATCATCATTGGTAAGGGCGAGCTTCTCCTTCACTTGCTCAAATAAATGACGACTGGTTTTCACCACTTGTTTGGCTTGTTTTTTGTCCCCTGAATAACGCTTAATCAGCGCCAGCACACTGCGGTCACGAACATCTTCGCTAGCAAAGCGTCCAAGCATGTCGTACATCACACCTTCACGTAGTGCACCATCTGAGTAAGTAATGGTATCGACACCCAGCACTTTCATGACCGCACGCAGTACCGCAACGCCTGCTGGGAAGACGGCTTTGCGATGTTCCTTAACGCCTTCTAAATCGATGTCATCGACGTTGCCAATTTTAAGCAATAGCTTCTCTAACTTTTTGACACCTTTATAAGTGATGCGCTCTTGCTCATCAGCCCAGCCCTTAGATACCAGCACATTACGTACCGCTTTAATCGTCCCACTCGAGCCAACCACACTACTCCAGCCCAATTTTTGATAACGACCCTGAATCGCTAACACTTCTTTGCGAGCGGCTGATATCGCATTATTAAAGGCTTCTTTCGTGATTTGACCATCGGCAAAGTACTTCTGGGTAAAGGCGACACAGCCCATCTGCAAACTCTCGGTCAATAGCGGATCGAACTCTTGACCAATGATAAACTCTGTCGAACCGCCACCAATATCGATGACCAAACGCTTATCACTACTGGCATTGGTGTGTGAGACGCCCAAATAAATCAAGCGCGCCTCTTCTCGTCCCGCGATAATCTCAATGGGTTTCGGCAATATTTTATTGGCACGGGCAATAAAGTCATTGGCATTTTTGGCTTGGCGTAAAGCATTGGTCGCAACCACGCGAATGCGTTCGGGTGGTACCGAATCCAAACGCGCCACAAATCGGCTCAAACAGTCGAGACCTCGCTGTGCAGCTGCCGCACTTAAGATATTATTCTCGTCCAAGCCTGCGGCAAGCTGGACTTTTTCAGACATAGAAACGACTTTTCGCACCTCACCATGGTCAAGACGCGCAATGGCCAGATGAAAACTATTGGAACCGATATCAATGGCTGCCATCATTTCATCATCAGCAAGCGGCGGATTTGTAAGGTAGTCAATAGGCATAAGAGGAATCGTTACCGTGTTGGATAAAAGGGGGAGGATATGGGCTAAAAATTAGACGATTGAGTCATATAAACATCATAGCTGCACCAAATAGAGCCATTCACGCAAAGCGGCTCACGTATTTGACGCAATTTTCGCCATTAAAGCATTTATGCCAAACACTGGCAAGTGACCCAAATGCTAATTAAGCAGCAAGCGCATCATCAACAAAATAACAAATGCGCCATAAATATCCATTGCTTGTGTTAAGGATAGCGTTTTGCTACATTAAAAACGACCAATATTATAATAAATAACAGTCACTTAATGAGCGCCAGCCGCTTTATTAAAACAGAAAGCCCCCTAATGAATCGCCCTAATGCCTATACTCAATAAACGATTGGCAAGGAAGCTGAACAAATGAATCAAACGACCACACAAAACACTACCAAAAACGCTGATGCTCAAGCGGTCAGCAATACTAAAAAAAACATGATGACAACCGTCAGCCCAACAAAGCAGAAATTTTATGACTTCTATTTAGCTGAACATCAAAACATGGCTTGCCGCCGCTTACATTTCGCCGGTAGTAGCTTTGGCTTATTGGGACTCGCAAAGTCGGTCAAAACCGCTTCGCCAAAACCATTACTTAAAGGCATCGCTGCTGGATATGCTTGCGCTTGGGTCGGTCATTTTTTCTTTGAAAAAAACAAACCTGCCTCGTTCAAATTCCCGCTAAAAAGCTTTGCTAGCGACTTTCGTATGTACAGTGATGTCCTACGCGGTAGACTCAGCTTAAAAGACCGTAAATTTGATAAAATCGGACGATAATAACTCGCCCCTAGCCCAACTAACGTAAAGACTTACGTAATATTTTTCCTACCGCGGTTTTGGGCAATTCATCGATAAACTCGTATGACTGCGGGCGTTTATAACCTGTTAAACGCTCGCTTGCGAAGCTTTGTAACTCTTCTACCGTTAGGCTCAAATCCTTTTTAACCACAAACGCCTTGGGTACTTCACCGCTGTGCTCATCTGCAATACCAACCACCGCGACTTCAAGTACTTTCGGATGCTCTGTCAATGCCGCTTCCACTTCGTTTGGATAGACGTTAAATCCTGAAACCAGTATCATGTCTTTTTTGCGATCCACCAGCGTCAAAAATCCATGTTTATCTAGCACACCAATATCACCTGATTTAAAGTAGCCATCCTTTGTAAAAGTATCTGCATTGTCTCGTTGCCAGTAACCACGCATGACCTGCGGGCCTTTAATACAAACCTCGCCCCGTGTACCTATTGCACAAGTTGCACCCTGTTCATCAATGATTTTAATATTCATCATCGCAAGGGGCAGACCAACGCTACCGTTGAAACGATCTATACCAGGTGGGTTAAAAGAGATAACTGGTGCAGTTTCGGACATGCCGTAACCTTCATTGATAATCATACCAGTGACTTGTTGCCACTGATCAGATACCGCTTTGATAATTGCGGTGCCGCCACCGATAGATAGTGCCAAGCGACTAAAATCAAGGTTGGCAAACTTTGGATGATGCAGCATACCAATAAATAAGGTATTAACCGAAGGAATGACATGCGGACGATGCTGCTCGATGGTATTGACTAATCCATCGATATCACGCGGATTGGTGACCAGTATATCTTCCCAGCCACCATAAATGCCTAGTAAGCCGCAAACGGTAAATGAGAAGATATGATAGAGCGGCAACGGATTGAGTATTTTAATCTGCTCGCTACGACCCGCTTCAATCGCATGACCAAACATCGCATAACACTGACAGACATTGGCCATGACATTGTAATGCGTGAGCATCGCACCTTTTGGCTTGCCGGTCGTGCCACCCGTATATTGCAATAAAGCTAAATCTTCACGCTCAATAGTAACAGGCTGATATTGCTCAGCGTGGTATGCACTCATAATATGGGCAAAGCTTATATTCTGCTCTGAGATATTTTTTGCAGCATTATCGGCTGTGGTTTGGTTGGTTTGATTGAATTGACGAGTAGTATCGGTCGACGGTTCAAGTTGGGTAAGCAAGGCAATATCGTTATCAGCAGGTGCAGCATTCGGATTGACGGAACAATGTACAACCAATGACAGTTGCGCTTTGACTGCATCATCTAACTGATCGTAAGCAGAGGTCATACCATCGAGGACAATCAGCACACTAGCTTGAGCATCCGTCAGCTGATGTGCCAATTCATAATGGGTATACATCGGATTGACATTCACCAATACCGCGCCTGCTCGCAGACAACCAAGTAACACCACGGCATACTGCAATATATTGGGTAATTGCACAGCAACACGGTCGCCTTTGCTGATTCCTTGTGCTTGCAAAAAAGCAGCAAAGCGGCGGCTGGCAATATCCAATTGTGCAAAGGTAAGGGTGGCGGGCCCCATACTAAAAGCCACAGAATCACTATGCTGATCTATTTTGGGTTGCAATAAATCTAGCAGGTTGTGCTTGTTCTCTAATACATCTAAATTATTTCTTATTCCATATTTCTCATATGAGGCTTGCCATAACGGTGGCGTATTACTGCTAGGCATATCATTAGTGCTTGTAGTCATCAGTTGGCGTCCTTGCTCAATTGTCTTGATTCATCTCAGAATAGCATAATTTATTGTTTATTTTGCAATCACCCAAAGAAGGAATTGTCTTCGTCCTAGTTTTTTAGTTTATGCAATCATCGTCAGAAAATCTTTATCTTTCATAGTGAAAATCAGAAAAGGATAAATATTGGGCACAAAAAAACCAGCATGATCTCTCATACTGGTTCTTGTAAGTACATACATTTTAAACAGATCTTAAATAAACAAGGTCTTAAATAAACAAGGTCCTGAACAAACAGTTACGCTTTTGCCATTTCTGCAAAAATTTCGTCAGCGGCTTTAATCGACGCATCAATATCTTCATTGCTGTGTTTAATTGACATAAAGCCTGCTTCATAAGCAGACGGTGCCAGATAAATACCGCGATCCAACATGCCATGGAAGAACGTATTAAACACCGTCATATCACACTCTGTCACGTCATCGAAGTTCTTTGGCGTGTCAGTTTCATTGTCTTTAACAAAGAACATGCCAAACATACCGCCCAATTTATTGGTACGCATGTTGATGCCATGTTTGTCAGCTGCCGCTTGAAAACCGCCTACTAGACGATCAACTTTCGCTGCTAACTCAGCATAAAAGCCATCTACGGTTAAGTCTTCAAACATCGCGATACCCGCACGCATTGCCAGTGGATTACCTGACAATGTGCCGGCTTGGTAGACGCCGCCGAGTGGCGCAATGCAAGACATCACTTCTTTTTTACCACCGAAAGCACCAACTGGCAAACCTGCACCGATGATTTTACCAAAGCAGGTCAAATCAGGATCAATACCGAAGTATGCTTGTGCGCCGCCCAGTCCGACACGGAAGCCCGTCATCACTTCATCAAAGATCAGCACTGAACCGTTGGCAGTACATTCTGCACGCAAGGTATCATGGAATTCTTGGGTCGGAATGACCATATTCATGTTGCCAGCGATCGGTTCTAAGATCACGCAAGCGACTTCTTCGCCCCATTTCTCAAAGCAATCTTTAATCGCTTGTGGGTCATTATAAGGAATCGTAATGGTGTGCTTAGCAAAATCAGCTGGCACACCTTTTGATGTTGGCTCGCCAATATCTAGCATGCCCGAACCTGCTTTTACCAATAAGCTGTCTGAATGCCCATGATAGCAGCCTTCAAACTTAACGATTTTGTCACGCTGGGTATAGCCACGAGCCAGACGAATTGCACTCATGGTCGCTTCTGTACCGGAGCTGGTCATACGAATCATCTCAACGCTTGGGACAATTTCGCAAATTTTATCGGCAACAGTCGTTTCAAACGGCGTTGGCGTACCAAAACTTAAACCATCATCCGCTGCTTTTTTGACCGCATCAATCACTTTAGGGTGCGCATGACCCAAAATCATTGGACCCCAAGAGCCGACATAATCGATATAAGCATTGTCTTCGGTATCATAAATTTTGCTGCCGTTAGCACGGTGCATAAAAATAGGCGTGCCACCGACACCAGCAAAGGCACGGACTGGCGAGTTTACGCCGCCAGGAATATGTTTTCGGGCTTGCGCAAATAGCTGTTCGTTTTTAGTGCTCATCATTATTCTCTACTTATTATTTCTTTAATATTGGTTCTGTCTTATTTTATTAAAAATAACTTTGCGGCTTGTTGTTAATGCTTAGCAGATTTTTAAAGCACATTTAATAATTTATGCTTTTTTAACAACAGATGATTTAAGCTTCATTGGGCCAAAACCATCAAGTTTACAGTCAATATCATGACCATCAGAGGCATCGGGCAGCAGGCGAATACCTTTTGCTTTAGTACCGACTTTAATAACAATCGATGAACCTTTGACTTTTAAGTCTTTAATCACGGTGACGGTATCGCCATCTTGCAGCTCATTACCGACCGCATCACGAATGACCGCGTCTTGCTCTTCAGCTTGTGCCGCATCGGTTTCAGCCGCAGTCCATTCATGAGCACACATGGGACATACCAGTAACGCACCATCTTCGTACGTATATTCAGCATCGCATTTTGGGCAATTGGGTAAGCTCATAATTTCCTCGTCAGCCGTGATAAATTGGGTGTATTCTAGAGCTAACATTGTACCGTAACTCGCCAGCTTTAACCAATCGCTTCGCTCGTAAATGCGGTGCTGTGACTAATTGATAGATTCGCTCATGTCTTACAGCGGACGTTTTTTATCACACAGTGTTTTGTGGTACTCTGCTTTAACTAAATTTGGTTTGATGGCCATATATCTTTAGATGGTAAAAACCTCAATATTTACTTTAGCAATTACTTTAACAACTCAGTATTCACCACAATATCTGAGGCTATGGCTACTGATAACGATAGCGACTTATGAATAGGATAATAATAATGACTCAATCAAACGTATCGACCCTCTCATCAACATTGCCACAATTTGTTCAACTAACGATTCAAGGTGAAGATGCAGAAAAATTCTTGCAGGGTCAGCTAACCTCTGATGTCACCAAGCTCGGACTCAGTTATCAAGCAACGGCGCTTAGCAATTTAAAAGGTCGCATTGATTTTGGTTTATGGATAAAAAAACAAGCTGAAAAGCATTATGATGTGGTTATCAGTGCCGATTGCGCTGAGGCTTTTCAAGCCCATTTAAAAAAGTTCGGTGCCTTTTCAAAATTTGACACCAGTGCGCCCGCGCCCATTTATCCTTGCGTGCTTGATGACGTGCCAACCTTTAGCCATCAAGAAGACCACAATAAGCCAACCGATACCCAAGCGTGGATGCAAGAGAGTCTTGCCATTGGCAACTATTGGATAGTTGCTGCAACCCAAGGTCTGTTTCAGCCACAAGAGCTGCGTCTGCATCAGCGCGGCGGTATGGACTATGATAAAGGCTGCTATCTTGGTCAAGAAGTGATTGCCCGTATTTATTTTAAGGCAGCGCCAAAAGCGTTTTTACATTATGTCAGCGGCGCAGGTGACGTGCCAGCAGCCGGTGACAAGCTAGAAAAAATTCAGGTGGTTAATGCGATTGCCGATGACACTATTAATGGTAATGGTTTTAAAGCATTGGTCGTTGCCCGTCCAGAGCATTTAGCCGATAGTGAGCTTACTATATTAGACTTACCGCAAGCGCTGCAAGCCGATGTTGCGCGCCAAAAATAGTGCGATATGATGAGTGACGCGTAATAAGCAGCACTCGTCAAAACATTTTTACTAAAAAAGCAGCAGAGTAATCTATGACCCATATTGCGGTACTCGGAGCGGGTGTGGTGGGCGTGACCACCGCATGGTATCTTCGCCAAGCAGGCTACGATGTGACCGTCATTGAGCGTGAGCCAGCTGCCGGTATGCAGACCTCATTTGCCAATGGTGGTCAAATATCTGTCTCGCACGCAACCCCTTGGGCCAATCCTGCGGCTCCTATGAAAGCGCTTAAATGGCTGTTTCGCGAGGATGCACCGCTGCTGTATCGCTTGCGTGCTGATAAGGCGCAGCTTAAGTGGGCGATGCAGTTTTTGCAAGAATGCCGTGCAGATAGAGCCGATGCCAATCTGGTACAAATGGTACGTTTAGGCTTGTATTCACGAGATGCACTACAACAGCTGCGTGCTGATATTGATATTGATTACGAGCAGCAAACGCGCGGTATTATGCATTTTTATACCAATCAAGCGGAATTTGATGCCGCCATTGCGCCAACGGAGCGCATGCAAGAGTTAGGCTGTGAGCGTCATGTCATCGATATCAATAATGCCGTTAACTTAGAGCCTGCGCTTTACCCTATTGCTCATAAGCTAAAAGGTGCGACTTATACCAGCCGTGATGAATCGGGTAATGCCCATTTATTGACCCAACGCTTAGCCGAGCGCTGCATCGAGGCTGGCGTTAAGTTTTTATACGATACCGAGATTCTGGCGTTAAACACTGACGACTATTCTGCGCGCCCGCATGTGCATAGTATTACCATTCAACCTAAGGGAGAAAACGCGCAAACCTTTAGTGCAGACAGCCATGTACTGGCATTGGGCAGCTATAGCGTATCGCTCATGAAACCGCTGCATATTCATCTACCTATTTTCCCTGCTAAAGGCTACTCGGCCACTTATCAAATCAACCCTCGCGCCCCGCATCTGGCACCCTTTGTCAGTCTCATTGATGATGAGTTTAAGCTGGTGACATCACGCCTTGGCGACAAGCTACGCGTCGCTGGAACAGCAGAATTTAACGGCTACAATTTGGATTTAAATAGCACCCGCTGTGCAGCCATTACCCGCCGTGTGCAGCAGTTATTTCCCAAAGGTATCATCGCCAATTCTGTACAATACTGGACAGGGCTGCGTCCGATGACACCTTCTAATGTGCCGTTAATTGGGCGCGCGCACAGAGGTCAAGTCCGTCATGGCAGTCATAATGTGGATGCTAGTTTTGATAATTTATGGCTTAATACGGGTCATGGTACGCTTGGCTGGACGCATGCTTGCGGTTCGGCGCAGGCTATCAGCTTATTGATACAAGGTGAGACGCCGCCAGTCGATTTTGATTTTGTTGGCCTAGTAACGTAAGAATAAGAAACGTAAAAAAGGCGCTACCAATATAAGTCAGCGCCTTTTTTCTTTATATGGAAGACTTTTATTCTAGAACTATTTTATGCAGCGCTCCCTGATTTCATATCGAAATCAACGTCAGAATCAGCCGTCTCCAAATCAGTCGCTTCTGGCGCGATTGCTTCCAATTGTACTGGTACACCATTGACTGCCGCATTGCCACTTAGCTGATCGATTAAGGTATCGTCCGTCAAATCATTGACACTGACGCCCGCATGCGCTTGAGCGATTTTTTGTCTTACCCCTTTACGGCCGTGACCCCAACCATGGGGGATACTCACCACTTTGGGCATCAGCTCATCCGTCACTTCTGCTACGATCGTCACACTACCCACACGCGACGTTACTTTTACGTTTTGACCATCCTCAATACCGTACTCTTTCGCTGTTTCAGGATGCAGCATCAAAGTACAGCGCGGCTTACCTTTTACCAAGCGATAGCTGTTGTGTAGCCACGAATTATTACTGCGTACATGACGACGACCAATCAATAGAATTTGCTTGTCATCATAGTCCTGCATCATCTCCTGTACGCGCTCTAAATCTGCTTGATAAAAATCAACATTGAGATGAATCTGCTTGTCTTTGTGTTTTAACGCTTGTGGCAGCATAGTTTTGAGCGATCCCAAATCAATTCCATGCGGATTTTCCTTCAATTGCTTTAGATTGAGACCCTTATAAGGCCCACGTTTTAGACCTTGATTAAGCACAAATTTCGGACCCAAAACTTTTATTATTAGGCGTTCAACTTTGGTTGCAAGGGCGGCTTTTTTATCCAAGCGTTTCGCCAGCTCTAAGTAAATTTGCCAGTCATGCTTGGCGCTTCTTTGCTTAGCAAACAATGCCTCTGAATATTTAGCCACGTTATGGACGGCAAAATTGTTAAAGGTGACGTCATAATGATCGCGCTCTAGCGGCGATACCGGTGGCAAAATGATATGCGCATGACGGCTGGTTTCTGTGACAAAGTAGTCAATAGCGACCATAAAGTCTAAGTTGGCAAAAGCCGTATCTAACTTTTCACCATTTGGCGTGCTGAGTACAGGGTTGCCCGCGACAGTCATAAAGCCTTTTAACTGCCCCGCCCCTTCTACCAACATCTCATCCGCCATTGCCACGACGGGATAATCGCCATTAAAATCAGGCAAGTTACTCACGCGGCTATGGCGCTTACCTAAATAACCTGGGCCTGAGTTATTGACCACGTCGACCGCAGGATTGGGGAACATCAGACCACCCACTTCATCCAAACGACCTGTGACAATATTAATCAGCATGATTAGATATTGACTCAGTAAGCCAAACTCTTGCACCGAGACGCCCATGCGCCCATAACAGACCGAGCTTTCGGCTTCACAAAACTCTTTGACCAGTCGTTTAATCTCTTTTGCCGCAATGCCAGTAATCTCAGCAACGGACTCGGCGCTATAGTCTTTTGCAAAGTCTGCAATGCGTGCAATCTCTGGCACGAGCGCCGCCGCTCTACTATTTTTAGCATGTGGCTTATCCGCATATCCTTGGAGATAAATTTCATTGAGCATGGCAAGCAAGAGCAAAACATCGGTCGCTGGGCGGATAAAATGATGCTCGCTAGCAATATCTGCCGTTTCGGTGCGTCTTGGATCAATGACTACCACTTTACCATCACGCGCTTTGATATCTTTTAGTTTTTGACGCATATTTGGTGCGGTCATAATACTGCCGTTAGACGCTAGCGGATTGCCACCAATGATGAGCATATATTGAGTACGATTGACGTCAGGCACAGGGATGCGCAGCATATGCCCGAACAGATGCATGCTAACAATGTGATGCGGCAACTGGTCGATGGAAGTCGCAGAAAAGCGACTGCGCGTCTTGATACTGGTTAATAGATGCTTAATAGTTAACATGCCGCCCAAATTATGGACATTAGGATTGCCTAGATAAATACCGAAAGCGTTTTGACCATGTTTTTTCTGTACCGACTGAATACCGGCGGCAACCTTATCGAGAGCTTCAGCCCAGCCAATCTCTTTCCAACCGTTAGCGGTTCTCTCAACGGGATGACTCAGGCGATCACTGTCTTCATGCAAGTCTTGCAAAGCAGTCGCTTTTGGACAAATATACCCTTTAGAAAATGGATCATCTTTATCGCCTTTAATCGATAATACCTTTGCTCCATCGTGCTTTATTTCAATACCGCACATTGCTTCGCATAAATTGCAGGTTCTAAAATGTGTTTGTTCATCCTTGTGACTCTTTTCACTAGCCATGGTCGCGCTCCCTGTTATTTTTTACTATAGTCATTCCACTATAAAAGTATTACTGCTTTAACCTCGCTTGACGTATTAAATATACAGCTACACTCGGTTGCCTTGTACTACTTTTCAATTGAATCGACTATATTGCTTTCACTATATAAATTCCGTTTTATGAGGTTAATACATTTGCTCATTTTAACAATCTTAAAAACACTGAGAATTAGCCAAAGTGCAACATTGATAAGCTGGATGACTAGCCATTTACTCTGCGCTTGTCTTTGGCGAAAAAATAGCTAAAGACGCCATCAAAGTTTTTGCACAATATCTCAATAGCTTGCTGCCGTGAATAACGCTGTTGATGACAGCCCAATATCAATTCATGTACTTGGGCGGCAGCGACATCAACACAGAGATTAACCTCAAATCTATCAAAAGAGCACTCGGCTGACTGCAACCCTGCTATAAATATTTTGGTCCACTCGTCTCTTATCTCTATGATTAGACTTCCCAACCCGTTACGTTCTATGTTTGAATCAAAGCGCAGACTGTCTTCGAGCAAACGTTGAAATAAAGTGATGTTTTGAAAGGCGGCATCAAAAATCAATGTTAGGCATTCCTGACAACGATCATTGAAATCCTCTTTAGACAGCGTTGGATAGTCTTTAAGCATATCTACCCATGCCATGCGCATCGGCGATAAATAGTTGTCTTTAAGTTGCTTGCTTAACACCTGCTGCAACGCATCTAAACTATAAAAATGATTATAAAAACTTGGCTGAGCAATACCTGCGCCTTTCGCGATTTTATTCATGCTCATACCAAGAGCGCCCTCTACGCTATACAGCTGCAAGGCACTTTTGAGTAACGTATGACGCGTTTTCGCCTTTGCCAGCTCGCGTTTTGTTTCCGGTTTTTTAGCACTTACGCTGTTAAGTACATTCACTATCAATCTGCCCCAACTTAATCTATAAAACAATTGTTATTTCAACTATAAGGCTATAGTCATTTAAACAAGAAGTCTATCACTAAATATTTAACCTTACTCATTCTTGATGATTCGTTTTAACCCATCCTAAAACAATCATAAAAAATAGCCGCCATATTTATGATGACAGCTACTTTTTTTATTCCTATATTTACAGCGTGTGATGACGTCATTTTTTATAAATCATTGCCAGACTTGTTGTTTCTCTTTACGTATGTCACTGATAAAACACTTCATTCATTACACAAATGGACGCTGCATAACATAGCTGTGCAGATTTCAATAATGGAGCAACACTCTCAACATTGCATATACAGACATGGCGATGGTGAGCACTTATATTAGATATCACCAGTTAGCTGATTCATAAGTACTGATAGCAGCTGAGTAAAATGTCGATTAAAGACAGATGGAATAATTGTCTCAATAACCAACTTTATAATAAAAGAAGGAACATAAAAATGAACGAACATACTCTAAAAGGTGAATGGAACCAAATAAAAGGCTCAGTAAAGCAAAAATGGGCTGATCTTACTGATGATGATTTATTACACGTTGAAGGTAGCCGTGATAAATTGGTCGGAAAAGTTCAAGAACGTTATGGTCATAGCAAAGATGATGCTGAACGTGAAGTAGACGCATGGCGTACTGAACATAAATACTAAGTTATTGTAATTTCAAAAAACAAAAAACCGTATATTGCCTATACGGTTTTTTTATTACTAGCACTTCATCTAAATTTCGACAAATATATTTAGCGAAGTTTCTAGAAGCTAAATCAAATATCGATTACTTTAGGGATTAGGCTTTTCTCAAAGTCTAGACACAATAAAACCGCATAGCAATTAACTGTTATGCGGTTTTATTGTTAACCATCCATGTTACCTATCACCACTGTTTCCCATGCATCCTTGCATAATATTCAGCATATTGTGATACTGGGCATCCTGCCCTTTTTACTACAACTACCAGCATTAACTACTGATAGCAGCAAAGGGTATGTGTCCTTACTCCACTTATCATTATCATCCTGATGCTAATAAGTGAATCATTATCCTTAATGCGGTCAACTCAATCCTTGAGTCACATTCCCTAATGCCGTGTGACTATAATGCCTAATTCCTAACCTGATGTTAAGTCGCGTAAGCGTCATTACGTGTAAGCATATGCTTACATGATTCATATTCGTTACCCTGATTACAACTTATTAACGCAAAAGACACTAATCATCAAGCTTTGTCCATTATGATAGATAATGTAAGAAAATATTTCAAAGCGCATAATGGTAATGACGATGGTAACAATTAATTTGCCAGTAAGTTATGAATACGATTATATGAACAATTTATAGAGTGCGTACGTGCTCGGCTATCACCAGCAATGATGCGACGGGTAATTTAAAAATATTATAGGATATTGGATCATGAAAACTCTAAAGCCTTTCTCATTTAAGACCATTATATCTACTGGTCTTGCGATTGCATTATTGGGCACTACAGTTGGGTGTACCGTCGTCGGTCCAGGATATGATAATTATCCAGTATATGGTGGTAATGATGATTATGGTAACACTGACTATAACCGTATTAGTCAAAAGCTACGCGCTGATCTGCGCCGTAAAGGCTATCAGGTTATGGATATCAAATCCGATAACTACCGTGGCAATCGCATAATGACCGCTTATGCCAAAAAGAACAACCAAGCATACGAGCTAAAATACACGTATCCTGATCTAAAACTTATTAGCTCAAATAAAAAAGTTTGGTCTAATGTTTGGCAAGACGATAGATATGACAAAGACCATTACAAGAAAGACAAATATAAAAATAATGGCAAGCATAAGAATAATAAGCACTATAAGAATGACGATATCGAAGATAGCATTAAAAGAGACTCGCGTTATCCAGCAATTAAACAACGTGCAATCAATAAAATACAAGGCATGGGCTATCGGGTCAAAGACATTGAGCTGGAAGAAAAGAACGGACGCGGCGTGTTCGAGATTGAAGCCAAGCGCGGCTCGCAAGAGTATGAAATACGACTTGGTTACCCAAATTTAAATGTGATTAAGATTGAAAAAGACTAGGGCATGTCTTCCATTCAATTGATAGTTATAGTCAATCCTATATAAATCAGATACGGTATCAGGCTCGCTTAGTCTACTACTTATAGTACTTTCGCTTGCCTTCCTTGAATCTAAATTATATTGAACCGACTATATCTAAGTGCGCTAAAAATGAAATTAGTGAAATAAAGCTATTAAATAAAGTTTTGGCATCATTGATTACTTGATGCCTTTGGTCAAATAAGCCAGCCCTTGGTTTATTTGACCCTTTTTTATAAGATCAGCAAAAACATCTTTGACATCATAAGAGGATTTGATGAACCACCATACTTTATTAAAAACCACTACTAGCGCCAGTATGATTGCAGTGTTGCTGACGATAACGACTGGCTGTGTCACCGCACCTGGTTATAATGCTTACGGCGACCTTTATGAAGATATTTATAAAGACAGTAAAGTCTACAAAAAGCACAAGAAGACCATCAACTCCATTGATAAAGAGCTTTATCAGCCTGCTATCGAGCAAAGGGCTGCCAATAAAGTCAGCAATATGGGTTATCGAGTCAAAGACGTCAAATACAAAAAAGGTGACAGTAAAATAAAAGTAAAAGCCAAACACGGCAGTGAAGATTACAAAATCGAGCTTGGCTATCCGAGTTATAACGTGATTAAGATCAAAGAGGACTGATAGCTAACCCTAAAAGTCTAATACTTCAATCACATCATAGGCAGGTGTTTCATAAGGATGCGCCTGCTTTAACGCCTCGACGACTTGTTTAATATCAGCATCAGCCACTACCATTTCTACCCGCCATTCCTCAACGGTTTCCAGTCGATCATGTGCTCCAATATTCGGATTACTGCCTGCCAGTGGCCTAAATTGCCCTGTCCCCTGCACTTGCCAACAGCACTGTTCATAATTGCCAATCGTCCCAGCGCCTGCCGAAAATAAAGCGGACTTTACCTGCTCTAATGCTGTATCTGGAATAAAAACCGTCAATTTATACATGTATTACTTCCTTCAAGTCTATTTAGAAAAACAGCCATCAACTATCAATCTTGCTATTTTTTGGATAACGAAGGATGGGCTGTCCAAATGTAGCGCAATAACCACTCTTTTGCCTCGCCCGCATAATCAATGCCAATCCGTGGACGCAGCGATACTGGCGGCTTGCAACCGTCTTCTTCTATCCAAACGGCTGATGCTGGATGAATAGATTTGCCATACAAGTCACGGTCGATTTGTAATCGCTTGGTCAGCTTACCGGGACCAGCGAACTGCTTGGGATGAATCAGTTGTTGATCTAAGCTCAATAATTGCTCATCTCGCAAGCGGCCACTATCTTCTGCTAAAAACCCCGCACGTATCAGCACCGACTCAGGGGAGTCGATAGCACCACTGATTAAATTGAGCATATGATGGACGCCATAAGTCAAATACACGTAAAAAACACCACCTTGCTCATACATGATTTCAGTGCGCGGCGTTCGACTGCCAGCATGTGAATGACAAGCGGGATCGCCCGCACCGATGTAAGCTTCGGTTTCTGAGATACGCATACGTAGTATTTTAGGCGTGCCATCCGTATCTAACAGCTTTCTACACAGCACTTTACCTATTAAGTCAGCAGCGACCACACAGGTTGGTCGAGTAAACCATGATGGCGCTAAAATAGTAGGCTGCGCCGTGGAAGTTTGAGACGTTGACATTAGTAATGACCTTTTATGCTTTTATATCATTGAATAATTAATAAGTTATCATAAAATTAAGAAAAGGTATGGCACACAGTGTTTAAGGAATGTTTAAACAAACCTTGCAAGGTCGATATAGCATTCAAAAAGATGATTTCTGCTGAATGAATAAGCATAAAAAAGGAAGAATGAGGTAACATTGGAATGAGGAATGAAACGTAAACTTAGACAAAAAGGAAGTCAAAAAATGAAAGGGATTACACGCTTCTCGAATAGCTTGATGGAAAAATATTTACCAGATCCATTTCTGTTCGTCATTATTTTAACCTTGGTTATTTTTGTAATGGGCTTAGGTTTAACCGACTCTTCACCGGTACAGATGGTGGCGTTTTGGGGTGAAGGCTTCTGGGCTTTGCTGGCATTCTCAATGCAAATGGTGTTGGTGCTAGTAACTGGTTTTGTATTAGCAAGCAGCCCCATATTTAAAAAAGGGCTGGGTAAACTTGCCAGTTTCGCAAGCTCGCCAGGTAGTGCGATTATACTGGTCACCTTAGTATCGCTTGCAGCAAGCTGGATTAATTGGGGATTTGGCTTGGTCATTGGGGCATTATTTGCCAAAGAGCTGGCGAAGCGTGTCGAAAATGTCGATTACCGTTTATTGATTGCCAGCGCCTATTCTGGATTTATCATTTGGCATGCCGGATTCTCTGGGTCGATTCCATTATCCATTGCAACAGCAGGCCATCCCTTCGTTGATAAAATCGGTGTTATTCCAACAAGTGCGACCATCTTTGCTAGCTATAACCTAATTATCGTCGCAGCATTGGTTATTATCGTCCCTTTATTAAACCGTCTGATGATGCCAAAAAAAGAAGATACGATTACGGTAGATCCAAAACTTCTAGTAGATCCTATCCCTGAGGATCTGCCAGCCAAATCGGATATGACACCAGCAGAACGCTTAGAAAACAGCTGGATTTTATCAATGGTCATTGGCGTATTGGGCATCGCCTTTATCGTGTATTATTTCGCACAGAACGGTTTTGCTCTAACGCTCGACTTGGTTAACTTTATGTTCTTGTTTCTTGGTATTATATTTCACGGTACACCTCGCAAGTATTTGATTGCAGTTCAAGAAGCGGTTAAAGGTGCAGGCGCTATCATCGTCCAATTTCCTTTTTATGCAGGCATTATGGGAATGATGACAGCTTCGGGGTTGGCAGGTGTGATGTCAGAAGCGTTTGTCAACGTTTCAACAGCGGAGACGCTACCACTTTTTGCTTTCCTCAGTGCAGGACTCGTCAACTTTTTTGTTCCTTCAGGTGGTGGACAATGGGCAGTACAAGCACCAATCATGTTAGAAGCGGCGGAAATGTTGGGTAGTGATCCGTCACGAGTTGCTATGGCTGTAGCATGGGGTGATGCTTGGACAAATATGATTCAGCCATTTTGGGCATTACCAGCACTGGCGATCGCAGGTCTAAAAGCCAAAGATATCATGGGTTTTTGTGTCATCGTGCTGATTGTCAGTGGTGTTGTGATTGGTTTAGGACTCTTGTTTTTATAATAAATCCTATAACTCCAACATTAACTATTTTAATAAAGAGGTTGTTCTTATCTTTAGATAATAATGAAGTAAATCAAATAGCAGTGGAGCTATTCAGAATAGCCATATTTGATAATAACGACTACCTTTAGGTCAAAGCCTTTATATTATTAGTCGTAAGATAAACACGAAGATTAATTTAAAATCACAAAAAAACTGAGCACATGGCTCAGTTTTTTTTACGCTAAAGATTGACCTGCAGTGCAGTGCCAATCAAACATCTAGCTTAATGGCACACCAATACGGTTAGCCACTTCTTCATAAGCTTCAATGACATCGCCTAATGATTGACGGAAGCGGTCTTTATCCAGCTTCTTCTTAGTCGTCTTGTCCCAAATACGGCAGCCATCTGGTGAAAACTCATCCCCTAAGACGATACGGTCATGGAACACACCAAATTCTAGTTTGAAATCAACCAGTATCAAATCACCTGCTTCGAATAACGCCTTTAACACTTCATTTACTTGATGAGTCAGCTCTTCCATTCTTGCCAGTTGTGCTTCGGTTGCCCAGCCAAGAGACACAGCAAGTGACTCATTGACCATTGGATCACCCAGCGCATCATCTTTATAAAACAGCTCATAAGTAGGTGGCGTCAATGCTTGCCCTTCTTCTAAGCCTAAACGACGCACCAAACTGCCCGCAGCAAAGTTACGCACCACGCACTCAACCGGAATCATATCCAAACGCTTGACCAATACTTCATCTTCAGACAATTGCTTTTCAAAATGCGTTTCGATACCAGCATCAGCCAATTTTTGCATGATGAAAGCATTAAAACGATTATTGACGACGCCTTTGCGGGCTAACTGTTCAATACGCTTGCCATCAAGCGCTGAAGTATCATCACGGAAATGTAGAATCAAAAGATCATTATCTTCAGTTTCATAGACAGATTTGGCTTTGCCTTTATACAGCAGTTGTTGCTTTTGCATTATGGGAATTCCTGTTCGTTCAAGCTTATGTGGTAAAAACGCGCAGCGACCGCTGATTTTTGTATGACAGAATGAATAATATTTACATTAATCACTGTAAAATGTCAGCGGTATAAATAAGGGAATAGCTTTAATTCGAAGGACTACTGACAGCGCGCTCAGGCTTCGGTAGCTGGTACTGATTACCTGATTCGTTCTGTAATTTCAGCGTATTTGCACCAGCATTAGGAGTTGCATACAAAGGTACAAAAGGCGCTGGTTCTTTGTTAGCAGGCAGCTCTATTGGCACAAGCTTCTTGCTTTGCTGATATTCTAAGCTACCATTGTCACGCTTACCAAGTAAGTTTTTAGCACTTTGGCAACCGCTCAATACTAAAGTACTTCCCAATATTAAGGTCAGCAGCGCAGGGAATATTTTTGCAGTCGGTGATGATGTTTTCATCATATTATCTCTCTGAGTTAGCATTTACACGCATCATTTTATAATAAGTTCGCACGCACCAAGGCGTCATCAATAGTGGCATGATGTTGTTCAGCCAACCATACCAAAGGCAGACGAATACCAGTATCTATCATACCCATTTTATGAAGCGCATATTTTGCTGGGATAGGACTTGACTCAATGAACAAGTCACGGTGTAAATGCTTGACCACATCATGTACTTTATGAGCCGCATCAAAATCACCACGAAGCGCCGCTGTAAAAGTCTCGCTCATCGCTTTCGGGGCGACGTTGGCAGTGACTGAGATATTACCTTTACCACCAAATGTCATCAAATCAAGCGCCGTACTGTCATCGCCAGATAGCACGACGATTCTATCGCCCACTGCTTTGATCAATTGCTCACCGCGAGCAATAGAGCCTGTGGCATCTTTAATCGCGACGATATTATCGATATCAGCCAGACGTTCTACCGTCTCTTGTGCAATATCAACGACCGTACGTCCTGGCACATTATAGAGCATCTGTGGGATATTCACCGCGCGCGCGATAGCCTTATAATGTTGGTATAAGCCTTCTTGTGGCGGCTTGTTATAATAAGGCGCAACCAATAAGGCACAATCTGCACCAGCGTTGGCAGCATCTTGGGTCAGCTTAATGGCTTCCATCGTATTATTGGCACCTGTTCCAGCAATCACTGGTACACGACCTTTGACATGCTGAACAAAGTAGCGAATAACATCGCTGTGCTCTTGCATAGATAATGTCGCTGACTCGCCAGTAGTACCAACGGCAACGAGACAATGCGTGCCTTGCTCAATCTGCCAATCTATGAGATCCGCCAGACGTTTATAATCGACCGTGCCGTCAGGATGCATGGGCGTTACCAAGGCTACCATTGAGCCTTGTAGTCGGGTTTTGATCTCGTCGTATGCTGTGCTCATAACCGTGCCTTACTGTATTATCCTAGCTTTTTTCAAAGCTGTCACATGATAGGTCGTTGGCAAGTGTCAATGATTATATCTACGCCTGTACTCACATTGTGTACATTCATAGGCGCCATTGGCAATATCTTGCTTGATATTAATGCTGAGTATTTTTTATGATCAATCTTTTTCTATGATAAAAGCGTTCGCAATATAGATGCTCAAAGCCGTCTTGGCTTTATTTTTGCCAATGACCGACAACGCTTATTTAATACTAAAAATAGAATAATAAAAACGCCTGCTAGTGTAGCATATTTTGATTTGACCGCTATCAATCAATTAACGTTCAATCAATTAACGTTCAATCAATTAACGTTCAATCAATTAACGTTCAATCAATTAACGTTCAATCAATTGAATTGCTGACATGCCATTACAACCTACAAACCAACAGCCTTATTATTCGACTCTCAGTTTAGCGCAATGAATCAGCGCTGATAAGTCTTTTGAATCATGTTAACGAATCGTCAACACATCGATAGTGGGGCGATACAAGCGAAAAGGCAGCCCTCGTGTACCGATACCGCTACTGACAAATATCTGCGCACTGCCATGTTGGTATAAACCCCGCTGCTTACCCATGCGGCTATTATTCAACAGGGTTGACTGCTCGCTACTACGCTCAATATTTTTTTGTTTTTGTGCCAACCATATATTTTTTTGAATCGCCTTTGCTGCACCAGTAATCAATAGTGGTCGTGGCTGTAAGGATTTTGGCAAATCGCTAATACTATCAAATCGTGAAGCCAAGATGATGACGGGCTTCGTGGTATTAGCAATTTCAGCACCAAGTGCGGCTTTATCAGACGCATTTGCCTCTTCAATATCAGCAAACTGTTTAGGAACATCTTGCCAGCCGCAAAGCACGGCGACGGTTGGGCTATTTTCCAAATTTTGCTGTCTAAAACCCTCTTTATTATTTTTAGAATAGCTCGCACTGGGCATTACTGGAAGCGCATTAGTAGCCCCAGTACATTTGAGCGGCAGCGATGTGCACTGCTGACCGATATAGCTGATATCAAGCACATCAAAGGCACTGGACAACGTATCTTCTAATAACGGCTGTCCTTGCTTGGTCGTATTAATCGATTGATAACGCAAGTCTGAGGTACTCATCACTGTATAAATAGGCTTATTAACCCCTTTAAACAACATGAGCTGACCCACTAAATCAGCACTTGGGTAATACAACCAGTCGCCTGTAATCAGCACCGCATCTGCTGGTAACGCATTGATGGTAGCAACCAGTTTACGAATATGACGCGGCTTGCCGCTATACAAGCCAATGCGTAAATCAGCCAATACGGCAACCGTCAGCGGTGTGGATAAATCTAAGTCGATTGCATGGTGATCTAAACGTAAACGATTGGGTTGTATCACCACAGTATAAAAATAGAACCCCATTGCAAATACAGCCACTAGCACGAGTGGCAGTGATAGCTGTGCAAGTATCGGCAGCATGTCTTGCGACCAACCTATCACCAACAGCAAAGCCCAAACGGGCATAGTATAGGCAGCATAATATAGTGCCAATTTAAACCAAATACGCATAAAACGTTTGGTAGGATTGGCATTGAACGTTTGTAATCCTGACCACAGTATAATATACGCAAGCAATACTGCTGTCGTAGAGATACTTAGGATATAAAGAGCATGGTCAGTCATAATTACCTGATGGTTACGGGAGGGTATGAGCCGAGCAACTGGCTTACCCTATATTAGAACGTATAGAGCGATAAATAAATCGCTCCATGAATAAGTTAGTGACAGTATTGGAGCGTTTTGAGTCATGGGTAAAAAAATCAGCCATTATAGGGGTCGAGCTCTATCATAGACAAGTAGAATTATTGACGCGACTGTTATGCCATGCTCAGTTGCTGCCCCGACTACCCATTACCCATTACCCCTACTAAGCTATCAAAGCTTACTCAATACGTAAACCAATAATCGCGGGAATACCTTGGCGGATAATTTCAATGGTCACTACGCCTTTTTTGGGCAATGATGAAATCGCGCTTGAAAAATCTGTGACCTTTTTAATTGGCTTTTGGTGAAAATTGGTAATCACATCACCTGCCAACAGACCTGAGCGCGCCGCCAATCCCGTTGGGTCAACTGTGGTGACCAAAATACCTGTCTTATTATCCACTGCGATTTCTGCTTGCTCATCAGCGGTCAAGTTACGTAAACGCAAGCCTAACTGCACCTCATCATTCTGCTGATCGCCGCCTTGTGCTCTCACATCATTGGGCGCATAAGTGAGTTTGCCGCTGATGGTCATCTGCTTACCATTACGCTGAATCTGTGCGCGGAAGCTATCGCTCGGTTTGGCACGATTGAGCAAGTTTAATAAATCTGAGGCGCGCATAATTTGCACTTCATTATATTGCAAAATGATATCGCCAGGTTTTAGACCAGCTTTTTGTGCAGGTGAGTCTGGTGATACCCTTGTCAGTAGCGCACCTTGAGGACGATCTAGATTATAAGCTTCTGCTAAATTGCGATCGATGTCCTGCGGATAAATACCTAAATAAGCACGTACCACTTCGCCATCGGTTTTTAGCTGCTCGTAAATATCCATCGCCGCATCAATCGGAATGGAAAACGACAGACCCATGTAACCACCAGTACCACTAAAGATACGCGAATTAATACCAATCACTTCACCGCGCTGATTAAATAGTGGACCGCCTGAGTTACCAGGGTTCAATGCCACGTCTGTTTGGATAAATGGCACGCTGGTATCGCGTGAAAAACTGCGTGATTTAGCACTGACAATGCCCGCCGATGCTGAGTAATCAAAACCAAATGGCGAACCAATGGCTAGTACTGGTTCCCCTACTTTCAGAGCATTTGAGTCGCCGATAGGCAAAGCAGGAAATTGGTTGCCCGAGACTTTTAGTACAGCCACATCAGAGCGCTCATCACTACCAATCAAGGTTGCATCAAGCTCCGTTCTATCGTTAAGAGTGACAGTGATTTTATCAGCGCCCTCCACCACATGATGGTTGGTCAGCATATAACCATCGGCTGTGACAAAAAAGGCCGTGCCATAAGCATGCTCAATCGCTGGCGTGGCAGCCTGATCAGGAATACGTAAACGATCACCAAAGAACTGCCGTAACAATTCGGCTGTTTGGGCTTTGGCAAGCTCAGCCTCGCTGACGGTCTTGGTGACATTTACGCGGGCAACGGCTGGGGTAACTTGCTGTACTAAGTCAGAAAAATCTGCCGTGGTGACGACAGCTTGAGCGCTTGCCATGGCGGTGGCAGTGACGCCAGTAACCATCGAGGTACTGACAGCAAGCACCAGCGCACTACGTTTTAACCAATGCGGCACATAAAACTTAGATTGCGCTGTAAGCATATTGATAGGCATGTTGTCCTCCATATAAGTAATCGTTGTTATTTTTAATGGTTATGTTTTGGCTACTATCGCTAGTGACGTGTATACGATATTTTAATTTTAACCAAGTCCGTATATGACAAACGTTGCATCGGCACTGAATGTTATGACGGCCAACCTTTTTAGTCGCTATCTAGTCGTTTATTAGGTTACTGTTTTTTATACCCTTATGCCATCGACCATTCGCCTTTCCTTATATAAAAACCCCAAAACAATGATAATCCTCGCTAGGTGCATGATAAAGACGGCTACTGTATGATAAGTCATCGTGCTGTTTTGTCATTATTTCAATTATGTAGGATAACCCAAGGCGCAATTATTTGACCCAGTTATTGTATATTTTTATCGCTGCCTACTGATATCGTGCTAGATACGGCCTTGCTCAGCATGAAATAAAAGCATGTTATGATAGCAAGCCAAATAACTTTTTAAGCAAACTAAAGTCTATAAATAATCATTATTGACTATTGTTTTATAAAGCTGGCTATTATCACCCTTATTGTTCATCTTTTGCATTACTAGAATAATGCGATGGTCGATTCAAGATAAATGGATAAAAAAGTCGCGTGACAGTACTATCAATAATAGACTGAGCGAGCTTGATGCCATATGCGATTTATATGAGATTGACGATTTTTTCTAGTAATGCTTTTGTCTTTACTACTCTATAGTAGTTATATCATATCTGGCTCATGTTGTGATTCATGATGGATACCATTGTCGTCGCTTACGTTTTATAGAGATGTGTCTCTATAGCGAGTAGCGTCAACTTATTACTATACTACTGGCAGCCGCTACTCTAAAAAAGCGGTTGATAGCTATAAAATACGACAAGATTATAAAAGGATCAATTTATGGATACCGCCCTATTATTATCTGGCGTGGTTGGGATCGGCATTGCTGCCCAATGGTTGGCTTGGTATTTAAAGCAACCGTCCATTTTATTTTTATTACTGATTGGCATTATCGTGGGCCCAGTGCTGGGAGTCTTCGATCCTGACTTGGTGCTGGGAGAGCTGATGTTCCCCTTCATCTCTTTGGGCGTGGCGATTATCCTATTTGAAGGCTCGCTGACGTTAGAGTTTGACGAGATTAAACAGCATGGCACCGTGGTGCAAATGCTGGTGTCGGTCGGTGTACTTATCACCATTGCTATCGTGGCGTTATCGACTTATCTCTTATTCGATGTCGATCCACTGATTGCTTTGCTGTTCGGTGCGCTCGTGTGCGTCACGGGTCCAACGGTGATTATGCCGCTATTACGTAGTGTGCGTCCCAATAAGACCATCTCTAATATCCTTAAATGGGAAGGTATCATCATTGACCCAATCGGCGCTATTGCCGTGGTTTTGGTCTATGAATACATCATCTCAGGCGGCGAAGCCAGCAGTATCTTATTGTTTGCCAAAATCGTGGTATTAGCGACAGCGATGGGTATGGCAGGCGCTTGGCTGCTTGCCTTCTTGATGCGTCGGCATATGATTCCTGAGTTTTTACGCAATGTCTTTACGCTTGCCTTTGTCTTGGTGTTATTTTCAGTATCGAACCATTTAGAGCATGAATCTGGGCTATTGACAGTCACCGTGTTGGGCGTGGCATTGGCGAATTGGCCAAAATTCCCACGCGATACGATTTTAGAGTTTAATGAATCTTTAACCATCCTTCTTATCTCTGTGCTGTTTATTATCCTTGCAGCACGTGTAGAGCTGGAAAGCTTACTTAGCGTGGGTTTCGCAGGGCTAGTATTACTAGCCATCGTCATGTTTGTGGCGCGACCCTTATCCGTTTGGGCATCGTCTATTGGCTCAAACTTAAAGACCAATGAAAAGCTGATGATCAGTTGGATTGGGCCACGTGGTATCGTCGCTGCAGCTATCTCATCACTGTTTGCTATTCGTCTGCAAGAGTATGATATTCAAGGTGTTGAACTGCTCGTGCCCTTAGTATTCATGGTCATTATTGGCACGGTTATGATTCAGGGCTTGGGGGCAAAAATAGTCGGCAACTTGCTGGGTGTCCGTGAGCCTGAGACCAATGGTATTCTTATCGTCGGCTCAAATCCCATTGCCCTTTTGGTAGCAACTTCTCTAAAAGATCAAGGCTTTGATGTCATCGTCGCACACAACAACTATACCAATATTGCCCGCGCACGCATGAGTGGTCTACGTACTTATTTTGGCAATCCTATCTCTGATCATGCCGATCATCATCTTGACCTGATCGGTATCGGTCGGCTGTTTGCCATGAGTATGGACAAAGAGATGAACACCTTGTCTGAGATTCATTATCGTCATGAATTTGGTGAGCGCAAATTGTACCGTCTCAAGTTCAGCGACGAAAAGGTCAAAAGCGAGCGCGATGATAAGCAAGGTAACTTCCACTCGCAGTGGCTGTTTGGCAAAGACGTCACCTATACCAAACTTGCCAGCATGCTGTCGAAAAAAGCCCGTATCAAGATTACCAACATCACCGACAGCTACAGCTTTGAGCAATACAAAGCCGACAATAAGCAATTCGTGCCGCTGTATACAATCGACAAAGAAGGCAAGCTGCACGTCATTACCGATAAGTTTGATGGCATCGTGCCACGCGATCGCAAACTCATCTCACTGGTGGTAGAAGATGAGGTACAGCCAAAACCTGTCGACGTGACACCTAAACAAGAGCAGGCGCGACTGGCAGCTGATGCTAACTTTGAGTCCAGCTCAAAAGCACCTGAAAAGCGTAAAGAAAAAGAGCTGAGCGATGATAGTGTTGATGCAACAGAACAATCCACTGCCACTGATAGCGACAGCGCTAAAGAAATAATCGCTGAGCAGGCAATCACTGAGCAGAGAGTCGCTGAGCAAAATGCAGATACTGAGGTATCAAACCATTCGAGCAGCAGTGCTGGAACTAAAACCACGCCAAACACCTTGAATGACAAAGTAATAACGTCAAAAGATGAGTCTATTGACGTCGTTAATAAAGGCGTCATGTCAGCCAACTCGACAGCGACTTCGAAGGCAATTCCTAAAAATAAGGTGTCTAACAATAGTAGTACGAATGGTAATGGCAACGCACCTAAAACTAAGAAGGGCGCGCTTGATCCAAATCGTTTACCCGACTCTGGTCAAGATAATACAACCAATGCAAGCTCTAATGGCGATATCACTAAAGACAACATTAACAAAGACAATGTTCAAGAAATTTCAAATAATAAAGCTGTGAATAAACAGGATAAATAATCGTTGCCACAGCTTTGATTTAACACAGTTTTGACAATACCTTTATGACTGTTTTGATACTTTATAGAATATAACAGTCTATAAAACACAAAAGCCCCAACGCAATGTTGGGGCTTTTTATTTGGCTAGGTGATGGCTTTATAAAATCCGTTACGAAACATCAAATCTGCCTTGTACCGCCTGCCATACTCGCGCGCTCACCTCATCGGCGCTGCCTGATGCGTCAATGCGCTGTATCCGTTCGGGGTGCTGAGTCGCCAGCGTGTTAAAGCCTTTATGCACCCAAGTAAAAAATTCGGTCGCTTGCTGCTCAAACCTATCAGCGGCGCTACGTTTATTAGCGCGTGTCATGCCTTCTAATACGGGCAAATCCAGCCACAATGTCAGCTCAGGTAGTTGCGGCACAAACTGCTCGATAAGCGATTCAATTTTGGCTCGTACCACCGCATCGCCATGTGCCCGCCCAAAGCCCTGATAAGCAATGGTAGAATCGGTAAAACGATCGCATATTACCCACGTCCCACGTTGTAGCGCTGGCAGAATCACCTGCTGCATATGGTCGCAGCGCGCCGCAAATAGTAGCAATAGCTCTGTATCATCATTGATGTCGGTCGCAGGGTCCAATAATATAGCGCGCAAACGTTCTGCAAACGGGCTACCACCCGGCTCACGGGTACGCAGATACGCAATATTGTTATCGTCTAAGCGTGTGCACAGCTGCTCAATGGCAGTCGTTTTGCCTACGCCCTCAGTACCTTCAAAACTGATAAAGCGCCCTTGATTGAGTGCGATATCATTGATGTCATTGCTTGTTTTGGGCTGACTTGCTTGCGACTGGACTGTTTGAGATACGTGGTCTTGTATAGATGCTGACATGATATGACCTTATGTCATTGATGAGCGTTATGTCTTTATGTCGTTATGTAGACAGTTGCATAACGCTCATTTCACGATAGGTTTGAAGAAAAGATAGAGGATTAAATTACTGCGGCGGGGTTTGTGATTTTTTCTCACGCATGACGCCGAGATATTCTTTTACCGCTTGATTGTGCGCCGCCAAGCTATTGGTAAATTTGTGCCCGCCATTACCCGTCGCTACAAAGTACAATGCGTCACTATCTGCTGGGTGCAAGGTCGCTTCGATAGAGGCAGCCGATGGTAGCGCGATAGGTGTTGGCGGTAGGCCGTCAATTTGATAGGTGTTATAAGACGTTTTTTCATCAATGTCTTTACGGCGAATGTTGCCTTCATAGCGACTGCCCATACCATAGATGATGGTCGGATCGGTCTGCATTCGCATGCCTTTATCTAAGCGATTTCTAAACACCGCAGAGACCAAAGGACGCTCTTCTGCCACACTGGTTTCTTTTTCGATGATAGAGGCCATCACTAACGCCTCATAAGGCGTCTTATAAGGCAAATTGGGCGCACGATTTTCCCACGCCTCAGTCAATACTTGCTGTTGACGCTTATATAAATCGGTCAGTACCTGCTTATCAGTGCTGCCTTCCCCATAATAATAAGTGTCAGGGGCAAACCAACCTTCAAGATTGTGATTGACGATAGGGTCGCTACTATTAATCACTTCATTTGGCAATATACCGACCAAATCCAACGCTTGAGCAATACCAGCATTGTCTCTATCATTGCCACTATCGTCGGTCAGCACCTCTTTTTTGATGCCTTTATTATCCCGTAACGTCTGATACAAATCTTTAGAGGTTTTGCCTTCGATGATTTGCACTTTTACCATCGATGCTTTTACCCCTTGCCCAAGTATATGTAGCGTTTCAGCAAAGGTAGGGTTTTCTGGTAATTGATAAATACCAGCATGTAAGGGGCCATCGACTTGTGTTTTCATATAGAGCTTGGCAATCGTGGCAGAAAACAGCGGGATTTGCTGTTGCCACTGCGGCAGTAAGCCGTAATAGCTCTGACCCTGCTCAATGGTGACCATTTGCTTTGGCTGCTCAATCCGCCCAAACAATGTCTGATAGACCATCACTAAGAAAAACGCAGCGATAAGCCCCAGCACTAGCAACACTTGATAACCACGCTGCATAAAGAACGATTGATTATCCGCTTTATATTCGCGTGGTTTAGCCGCTCCACTAATGAGTGACACATCTGTCGCTGGCGTTTCCTCTACCCCATCGACTGCTGGTTGCGTGTCCGGTAGTGTGGTATCGACACGCTCCTCAACACTGCTATCTGGTTTATTCGATGGCGTTTCATTAGGGCGTTCAGGAGGCGTTTCAGATGTAGGCTTGCTCATGGCAACTCGCGAGGCAGAAGTTTGCTAGAATTTAGCACTGAACCGTGCGATTTTCAATGGTATTTGCTTAGCTTATCAATTATCTTGGTATTTACGCCTGCTGATATGGGCTAATATTTCTACCTTCTTTTGGTGTTTTTCCTTTTCTCTAATAACGAAAACTGGTTATGAACCTACATTTTAATCAAAGTCTCGCTGCAAACTACAAATCCGAACCTCAAAAAATTCGTGTATTAAGCGAGGATTGGGTTGCTAAGCAAAGTTACTGCCCTAATTGCGATGCTGAACCATTGGCGGAATTTACTAACAACAAGCCTGTCGCTGACTTTTATTGTACAAATTGTAATGAGCAATATGAGCTCAAAAGTAAGCAAGCAAAGTTAAGCAACATTATCAATGATGGCGCTTATGACACCATGATTGAGCGTATCAGTAGCGACAACAATCCTAACTTTTTCTTTTTAACCTATTCTCAAGAATATAGCGTTAACAACTTCCTGATTATTCCTAAGCATTTTTTTAAGCCTGATATGATTGTCAAACGTAAGCCTTTATCAGTCTCTGCTAAACGTGCCGGTTGGGTTGGTTGCAATATTGATTTACGACAAGTGCCCGAATCAGGCAAAGTATTTTTGGTGAAAAACCAGCAAGTCATATCACGCGATAATGTCACCGAGCAATTTCAAAAAACCTTGTTTCTACGTAAGCAATCTACAGCTTCGCGTGGTTGGACACTGGATGTTTGGCAATGTATTGATAGACTGGATGCTAATTTCTCTCTCAATCAGGTTTATGCTTTTGCTGATGAATTACAGCGTAAACATCCTGAAAATAATCACATTAAAGATAAAATCCGTCAGCAATTACAACTATTACGTGATAAAGGAATTATTGAGTTTTTGGGTCGTGGTCACTATCGGAAATTATACTAAGCTTGATTATCATCCCAAAGTGGCAAATAGGCACTTGCCACCAATCGTTCATAGAATTTGTGTGGAGGATAATCCATTTCCAACTCATCATTTACTTTAAAAAAAGTGTCCATATTGTCTTTAATACATTTAAAAGATTTATTTCTTACGTGCATATTCCAGCCTATTAATAATCCTAGTGGCGTACGAGAAGCCTTGGTAAAAGCTTGTCTTTCTACTGTGAGCGCACACATGACAGGTTCATCATGAGGCATTTTATCCACGCCTTGTTCTATGACTTCTTGGCGTATATGCGCATACTTAAATACCCCACCAAACGCTGTATATTTTTTATCTTTCTTAGAATAAACAATATTGAATGCTATCTTCGAATAACCCGCTAAGTGAACGACTTCATCAGGATATTTTTTTGCTTTATGACATATCTCATTAAATAGCATTAAGCGGCGGATTTGTAGCGGAATTCGTTTTTCTTCATAGGTAGTACACATTTTTTATCTCCTGCTAAATAATCTTTGATCAGATACGATTGATTTCTACGTATTTTAAATTATATTAAACGTTTCTCATTGAAGCGCTCAGGTCTTGGTTTTCCCTCATTATCACGGTACACGTCTGCAATTAACTCCTCTCTATCGTCCCATAAAGGTAAACGTGCCGTTGCAACTAAACGGCCATGAAACTTATGCGGTGGATACTCTCCATCAATTTCATCATTGATTTTAAAAAAATGCTCTTCTCGATAATCGACGTAAGCATGCATTCTATTTTTAACATAGTTATTCCAATACCAGACCAGCTGGATAGCTGTACGCGCAGGTTTAGTAAACTGCTTTAAGTTAACTGTCAGCGCACGTGTGACTGGTTCATCGTTAGGAAAAACTCTAATATGCTGCTCGATAACTTCTTCTCTTGTTTCTGCGTACTCAAACACGCCGCCAAACGCGATAAATTTTTTAAAGTCTTTCAAATACATAACACCAAGCGATAATTCAGTGAATCTTGATAAATGAATAATTTCATCAGGTTGTTTTTTTGCTAATTTGCAAATCTCATCAAAAATTAATAGTCGACGGATTTGTAAAGGTATTCGTTCATCTTCGTAGATGTAGTCCATGGATATCTCTCCTTATCAAAACACTATCATTGATCGATTTTCCTTATCGCACAAGTCTACGTAACAAAAGACGATCACTTCTTTTTAAGCGCCTTTACTAACCTAGAATATATAAATACTCAAGAAATTTTGATAAGCATATATCGGGAATAGTAATGATGAAAGTAGATAAAAAACTGAAAAGAGCCTTTCAGATAGAGATTGTCGAGACGTTGAATAATATAGTGGAGGTTAACGCAGAGAACGAGCAAGAAGCACTATTAAAAGTGCGAGATATGTATCGCAATGAAGAAGTTGTTTTGTACCCAGATGACTTTATTGATACCAAGTTTAATATTTTTAAATACGATTAGAATCGCTTAAAATCTCACCACCTCACCCGATAATAACGTCAGGCTACTCATTGGCATCAAACCGCGCAGCGCATTGCAAAAGAATAGCTGGCTTAGTCGTGGCAAATCCTCATCTTTTAATGATCTGATAATGACAGGATGTTTGCTAGTCGATAACGCATCGATAAGCACTTGCCGCATCACGCCAGCGACGCCCGATTGCGCCATGGATGGTGTATACCATTGACCAGTGGTTAGATAGTTTGCATTGTCTTCATAAAGCGGTAGCGTAGACAATTTTTCTGATGCCGTTTTTTCTGATGATAGTGTTGATAAAGGCGAGTCTGATAACTGATAGAAGACATTGCTCATCGTACCTTCAACCCAACGACCACTCATATCTCGTAGCAGCCCCTCACTGATGCTGGGTTTGATATTGTCTTCCGATACTTGGGCTTTGATGCTTTGTAGCTCGCCACTTGCCAGCACATTATCAAGGCGATTGAGGCTTTTGAGTCCGGCTAATAGTGGCGGTAAGCAGGCAAGCTGCGAAGATAGGCAAATGGCAGAACTGATAGGCTGCATCGGGATTAAGCATCCATCAGGCAAGCGTAATTGCTCAGTCGTAGTGACGGTCATCGCAGAGGATTTCAGCCAAATCTCACAAGCGCTACCAGATGCGGTTGGCACATAGCCATAACCACGGACATCTTGCACGGCGCGAGTCACCATCAGCTTCAGCATGCCTTGTTGTAGTTGCTCGGCATGCGTCTGCAATAAAGCCATGACAGAATGACTGTCTAATTCAAGTTGTAAAGCTTCAGCATGGGAAACAAGGCGCTGCTGATGATGAGCCAACCACAGTATCTGCCCATCGATGACCCCCATCGTGGTAAAAAATCCATCGCCATATGCTAACCCACGATTGTCTAGCGATACTGTGTCTGAGATATCCGTCGTAGCACTTGATGGATGTATGCATAGCCAATTATTGAGCGGCATGATAGCAAGCACAGCTTACTTCTTATCTGTTTGGGCAGCAGATTTATTGATGACCAACATACAACTGTAGAACTCACATTTTGCCAGTTCTATTTTTTGACCACCGATGACTTTATTTTTGATAATTTGACCATTAAGCATATCAGAAATCAGTTGTCCGCCCTCATCACCCATCAGTTGGCGGGCAAGCTTATGCGCTTTTTCGGCATGGTTTTGGCTTATCTCTTTTTCTTTATCAGAGTCAGTAGGATTGGCAAAGTACCAGCCCAGTTCGAGATACTTTTCAGAATCAATCAGATCCAAATACGGCGCATCGGTATCCATAAAGCGATATTTGGCGGCTGGATTACTGGCATAGTCGAGGCTGTTCTCATCAGTGCTCATGACCTTGCCAAAAGTCGCTTTGATCTCATCTAAATTATCGACGGTCAGTGACGCTACATTTTTAGTGCCCCATCCCGCAACGTCATATTTCACTTGTGTACCTTGCTGAGCAGTAGCACCGTCTAAGTCGGCTTTCGGCGCAGCATTGTCCTGTACTAGCGCATCGTCAGCGACGGTTTGCTCGCTCATATCGGCATCTTGTTTTTGGGCGTCGTCTTTACTGCTATCACAACCACTGAGCGACACACCGACTGCCATTATCGTACCGACTAAGAGGGTCTGCAGGCTATTATTCCACATGGGCAATTTACTCACACTTTTAGATGATTCTCAAAATAGTATTAACGAGCAGGCAGATAGGCCGCTGATAATGGACATTATATTTTATAAACAAGCGTTCTTATACTTGGTATTGTATGACTCAGTTTGTTATGTCAGTTTCTTATGACTTGGTTTTTGACAGTTCAGTTACTGATAGTTATGCAACTGCCAAAATATCAATATAAAATTTTCATACTCTCTAGTTTACCCAACTGCTTAACACTTGACCACCCTTTACGTTACGGATAACGCTCCCAGACAGTACAGATTTGTTAAAGACATAATCTGTCAAAAAACCTACCTATTCAAGTGTTTACTCATTAGACCACTGATTTGTCAAATATCGCGTTATCCCTTATGATGATTGCATATCAATGCCCTTCCACTGATTAATTTTTGCCTCTTACCGCAAGCAGACCTATTATGACCCAGTATTTTATCGTTATCGGCAATCCCATTGCCCACAGCAAATCCCCTGAAATTCATACGTTATTTGCAGCGCAGACGGGTATTGAGATTAGCTATCAACGCCAATATTGCCCCGATGATGCAGCCAGTTTTACCGCGGTGCTTGAGGCGTTTTTTCAAGGTGGCGGCGTTGGAGCCAACATCACTGTACCTTTTAAGCAAATCGCTTATGACTGCTGCGCGGCGCGCGGTGGTTTATCTGAACATGCCAAGGTTGCAGGCGCAGTCAATACGCTGTTACTAAATAAAGCGCTGGTAAAAAGTGGCGTGCCAATCACCGAGGCATTGTATGGCGATAATACTGACGGACAAGGACTGGTCAATCACATCATAAGTTTGGGTTGGCAATTGAATGGTGCACGTGTGGCACTCATTGGTGCAGGCGGCGCAGCACGTGGGGTGATATTGCCATTAATTGAAGCTGGTATCGCACATCTTACGATTGCCAATCGCACGCTGAGCAAGGCAACAGCGTTAGTCACTGAGCTTAGCGCGGCAAGCACTGCTATTCATGAGCAGCAAATTGAAACTTGTCGCACGACTGAATTAAATGGACCGTTTGATATTATCATCAATGCGACTTCTATTGGTTTATCAGCAGATACGCTACCACTAAGCGACACGCTAAACGGTGATTATGCTTATGACATGATGTATGGACGCCCGCTGCCATTTTTGCAGCATTTTTCTGCACGTGGCGCGCAGATTTCTGATGGCTATGGCATGCTCATCGGGCAAGCAGCGCTAAGTTTTGCGCGTTGGACGGGTCATACGATCGATGTTGTGCAAGCCACTGAAACGCTACACAGTCGTTAATCGAAAATCGACATAAAAAAAGTCGCATGAACTCAGCTCATGCGACTTTGATTAATACTTGATTTCAAATGTACTGATGATTTGACACTCATCAATTAGCCAAAGCGCGCCAGTAGCCAGTTTTCGATACGCCGTAGCGGTATGCGTAAGTTGGTCGAATGCATCACTACTCCGCCGCTCAGACCCACCAAGCAGCCAATCACAGTATCAAAAAGGCGCGTGCGAATCACTTCTTGATAGGCGGACTCAGAAAACGGTAGACCACTGCCGTATTCTGCAATAAATATCGTCAGCGGCGTGATAAATATGACTGCCAAACCATAATGTCGATCCACCAACGTCTCGATACAAAGCATCATCGTCAGTATCGCCAGTGCGACACCCCATATTGATAATCCCCAAGACAACATCCAACTCGCCAAAACCACGCCCAATACTGTACCGAGTAAACGATGTATTTGCTTAATCCACATGGTACGCAAATGAATACCTTGGATAATCAAAAAGCAGCTAACTGCTGCCCAATAGGGGTTGGACAGCTGTAAAGTGACGGCGATGATCAAGGCTAAGCTGACAAAACTGGCGACAATCAAACTTTCAGTAATGGTATCTGGCTCGTAGCTATAAGTAAGCGTCGGCGTCGCTGGGCGCGTCGCCAGTAAAAACAACGAATACAGCAACGCCATCACTAAAGCAAAGCCACTACCAAGCATCACCAGTCCAGTTGCACGTAAGATGTCTTCCAAAGGCAGCGGTATAAATAGCGCAATAGCGCCTGCCATCATTACAAAAAGTCCCGCTGGCGGTGGCTGACGATAATAACGTCCAAAAATCACAATACCAAACGCCATGAGCGTAAATATCGGCAGCTTTAATAGCGGGACTTGCTGAGCAATTAGACCGAGCGCAAAGCACAGCGACATGGCAAAACCCCAAGCCATCACCGTCACCAATCGATACGGCAGCTTGCCCACTAAAGGTATATTCAAAATAACCATCGCCCCCAAAGACGCTTTAATGCCTGACGATAAAGCATCAAAATAAGCGCCCACAAACACGGGGAAACTGATGGCAATCGCCGCGATAATCGGCATATGCCACAGTCTCTTACTACGGTTCACTGTCAGTAAATGCGCCAGCTCCCCATCAATTAAAGCCTTTATGCGAGCAAATAACGCTGTCAGCCAAGATGCTCGCGTTGCCTCGCGCTTGGATGCGCTCATAATTGGCTTTCCTTATATCGTAAATGCAGTTAAAAAATGTTTTTCTGATACAGTCACATCTATCATAAATAGGTACTTAACCACAGACACTAATAAAAATCGAACCCATTAACCCATAAATTAATGTTTTGATTTAAAATATTAATTATGAATATTAGTTATTAGTTATATATTTGTCGCTATAGAAGATTTATACTGACAGTAACGCCGCGACAGCTGTTCTTTATCAAGGATGCCTTAACGGCAATCAAAATGGATGAGCTGTTTTTGATAAATCTGAATGACAAGCCGTGATATCGTCTATTCTTACCCCAAATGATTAAACACCCTTTTACATGAAACGTGGCTCAAATACCGAGCTAGCCATTTATGATAGCGAATAACTAAAGAGAGCGACTATGTTAACTTACAAAGCACCTTTACGTGATATCAAGTTTTTAATAAATGATGTTTTCGACTTTCAAACTCATTATAAAGATTTGGACAATGGCGAAAATGCCGATCCTGAAACCGTTGATATGATTCTTCAAGGGATGGCAGATTTTGCTGAAAATGTCTTGGCGCCTTTATACCAGCCAGCAGATGCTGAAGGTTGTCATTTTGAGAATGGTGTTGTCACAACACCTAAAGGCTTTAAAGAAGCTTATGATCAATTTGTAGAAGGCGGCTGGCAAGGTATTTCTTACCCTGAAGAGTACGGCGGTATGAACTTACCGACCTCATTGAACTTAATTAAAGCTGAAATGATCGGTACGGCGAACTGGCCATGGGCAATGTATCCTGGTCTATCAACTGGCTGTATCAATACCATTATGCAATATGGTACCGATGAGCAAAAAGAAACCTACTTGCATAAATTGGTCGAAGGCTCTTGGGCTGGTACCATGTGCTTGACTGAACCACAATGTGGTACGGATTTGGGTCAAGTTAAGTCTAAAGCCATTCCACAAGATGACGGCTCTTATAAGCTTAGCGGTACTAAGATTTTCATCTCAAGTGGTGAGCATGATTTAACGGAAAACATCGTTCATATTGTTTTAGCTCGTTTGCCAAATGCACCAGAAGGCACACGCGGTATCTCATTATTTATCGTACCGAAATTCTTGCCAACTATTGAAGGTGAAATTGGCGAGCGTAATGGCGTGACTTGTGGATCGATCGAACACAAAATGGGCATTAGCTCATCGGCTACTTGTGTGTTGAACTTTGATGATGCCGTTGGTTACTTAATTGGTGAGCCGAACAAAGGTCTAAAAGCCATGTTTACCTTTATGAATACTGCCCGTATTGGTACTGGTATCCAAGGTTTGGCGCATACTGAATTGTCATTCCAAAACGCGCTGCCGTATGCAAAAGATCGCCGTTCTATGCGCACCTTATCAGGCACGAAAGAGCCTGAAAAAGTTGCTGATGCCATCATCAACCATGCTGACGTACGTCGTATGCTATTGACCCAAAAAGCCTTTGCCGAAGGCGGTCGCTCGATGATTTATCATTCTGCGCGCTATGCTGATAAAATGGCGCAAGGTATCATCAATGGCGATGATGAAGAGTTTGAAAAATGGGATGACAAATTGGGTTTCTACACACCAATCCTAAAAGGCTTCTTAACTGAGCTAGGTATCGAAGCGGCTAAACACGGTCAGCAAGTCTATGGCGGTCACGGCTATATCAAAGAATGGGGCATGGAGCTAATCGCTCGTGATGCTCGTATCGCCACCATGTACGAAGGTACAACTGGTATTCAAGCATTGGATTTACTCGGTCGTAAAGTGATCTTGCAGTCTAAAGGCAAAATCATCCGTGATTACACCTCAAGCATCATGAAATGGTGTGGCGAGTATGCACTTGACAAAGACATGCGTAAATTCGTTTGGGCGCTCACCAAGCTATGTGCTGAGTGGAATACATTGACTGTCCGCTTGATGCTAATGGCACGTAAAGATCGTGAAATCATCTCAGCTGCATCAGATGACTTCTTGATGTACTCAGGTTATGTCATGATGGGTTATCATTGGGCGCGTATGGCAGCAGTCGCTTATGACAAGCTAGAAAACGGCGGCACTGAATCCCCAGAATTCTACAAAGCTAAGATCCAAACGGCTGAATTCTACTTTGATAAGCTGCTGCCACGTACCTCGGGGCATGCCGAAGCCATGGTTGCACCAAGTGACAGCATGACAGCAATGAAGATTGAGAACTTTGCTTTTCTAGACTAAGTTTTTTAGACTAAGATAGCATCACAATTAAGCAGTAATTAATAAGAAAAGCGCCTAGCATGTAGGCGCTTTTTTATGCTTAACTAAAAGTACAGACGTTCTCATTAAAGCCTATCGATAATAAATATACATCATAGATGAGAGACAACGAGTAACTCATTATAGATAAATGGCCATTTTAGGAGCCAATCATGTTATCCACTGATCATCAAAAAACTTCCTTAGCTTCATCATTTATACGAGTGCTACTGCTCAGTACGGCACTGATCAGTTTTAGCGCAACTAGTGCTACGGAGCTGGCTAAAAATCCTGACATTCCTATTAAATTTGCCAAAGGCGCGATCAGTAGTACGGTCACTGGCAAATTAAGCCCCAATGAAGATGAGCGCTGGTATCGCTTTGATGCCACCAGCTGGCAATATGCCATTATTAATATTTCGCCACTTACTGGTACGCCTGAGACAGCCAATGTCGGCGTATTACATATGCCAAACGGTACGCAAGATGGCAGCAAAGGCGGTATCGTGTATCAAGGCTGCCTACCTGCAACCGGAGAATATCGCTTACGTATTGCCCGCAATTTGATGGCGACTGAAGGCAAAACGGCTGGTTATAGGGTTGAGATAATAATATTACCCACGTATGCCAGTAAATCGCTATGTGAATACTTATAGCGATTGATGAATCGTCGTTTCGGACGATATCAGCATTTTAGCTACCCAGCATTTTTTTATGATACACCGCGCTAATTTCTTCAACTTCCACACATATCTGTAAGGCTGCTCGCCCTGATTGCTCTGCGCCTATCTCCTGCTCTATCATCGTCACCAGCAGCCCTGCTAGCTGATTACGAATCACCATGTCACGACCAGTCATTAGTTTTAGATGCGCATAGATAAAGCCATACGTCTGCTCATCATCTTCAACGCCTACCAAAAATGTCTCAATGGGTACGATCCGTGCTTTAATATCAGTCGGCGTGCCAAAGTGCCCACTGTCCCATAATGCTTTATTTAACGCTTTAAGAAATGATTCTTCATGAGCAATACTGACATTGGGCGTCATTTGAATGGTTAAATGTGGCATGAATATTTCCTTATAAAATATGAGTGAGGGAGTAAAATATTAGCCATCGTTTCAGGCTTGATTGAGCAGCCCGTCATCAATAACTTTTTAGTCATCGATAATAGTACTAAAGCAAGCAGCAAGGGTCTCAGCTAATTGTGCTGGTGGCAGCTCAATTTCTAAACCACGGCGACCACCGCTGACATAAATCGTTGTCTGCTCTGCAGCCGAGCTGTCTATGATAGTCGGCAAGCGCTTCTTTTGTCCCAATGGGCTGACGCCGCCTAGCACATAGCCCGTACTACGCTCTACCTGCTTAGGATCCGCCATTTGCACTTTTTTGCAGATCAGCAACTTATTCGAAGATAGCGCCTTAGCCATTTTTTTAAAGTTTAACGTTTTATCCACGGGTAAGATAGCAACGGCAAGCGCACTAGTCTCTGTCGACACCACCAAGGTTTTGAACACTTGTGACACATCCACGCCTAGCTTTTCTGCCGCCTCTAAGCCAAAAGAGGCGGCATTACTGTCATGGACATAGTCGTGTAACTGATAGTTCAGAGCGCGTTGTTTGGCAAGATTAATCGCTGGTGTCATAATATTTCAGCTTATATCAATGATATTAATAGGTAGATTTAAACATAATTACTCTATAGTGACTCTTGGTTGTCGCCGAACTATTATTGCGCTAAATACATTAACTTTCAATTATTTGAGCTTATTAAGAGCGACTTAACTCACTATATAGTAACCAGACCGTATTAATATTAGCAGTATATACAGACACTATATATCGCTTTGGTGGCTTTTATGGCATCATAAGCGCAACATATTTGACTATTTTTGATACTGATTATGATACCGAAGTTCTTAAAAAAACGGATTTTTAAAGCGCCAGTCACAACCGACAGCACTTCTAATACTGACGTCAATCCAATCGCCCCCAAGCCTTATTCCAATGCGCCGATTAATCAAATTTATCGCAAGCTATCGGGGCAGCTACTCGATGTCGCTGTTAAACCTAAGTTATTGGGTGAATTACCTGAGTTCGATACCGACGATCAAACGCTAAGATTTTATGTGTTGCAAGATTATTCGCGCTCCAACAGTATTTTAATTGACCTGCAGACGCAAGAGCACAACCTACCACCAGCATTGGTTGGGGTACATGATGCCGCCCATAATATCAAAGAAAACGCAGCCATCATATTTTTGAACCATCCAAGCGCTAAAGACAGTCAGCTATCGCCGCGCCTGTCACGTTTGGTGTCTGCTGTTTTACAACATCCAGAGCTAAAAGTACGTTTGGTGCCCGTCTCTATATTATGGGGACGCGCCCCAGAAAAAGAGGATTCACTGTTTAAGCTGCTGACCGCTGACAACTGGCAAGATCCTAGCATCACCAAGCAGCTCTTTAATATCGGAGTAATGGGGCGTGACACCTTTGTACAGTTCCATCCACCTCAAGATCTACGTACCCTTATCAATGATAGCCTTAAAGGTGATGAAGAAGGGTTTTCTATTTTTGATTCACTAGCCGTTGATTCAAAAGAGAACTCTATAAAAGAAGACACTGTAAAAGAAAGCTCTGCAAAAGACAGCAATTTAGACATCAACAGTAGCTTGGGCGATGCCGACGAAGCACCAAACTATGCTTTGGTAGCGACCGCTGACAGCAATCGTGAACTGGTACGTATGCTACAGCAGCGGCTTACGGTTTATTTAGACAAGCAGCGTGCCAGTATGCTCGGTCCTGATTTATCAGACAGACGCAACTTAGTAGACAAGCTAGTGTATTCACCAGCTATCAAACATGCGATAGAGGCAGAAGCCGTAGAATCTGGTATCAGTGTACGTGAAGCCCGTGTCTTGGCTAAAGGTTATGCCAATGAGATGGTCAATGACTATTCACATTCCATCGTGCGCGGTTTTTATAAGTTTTTAACGTGGTTATGGACACAACTCTATGATGGCGTAGAAGTCCATCATTTCGAGCGCGTACGTGAGCTTGCGACTGACTATGAGCTGGTTTATGTGCCTTGTCATCGTAGCCATGTCGATTATCTATTGCTATCTTATGTCATCTACAAGCGCGGTCTGAGCATCCCTTATGTCGCTGCTGGTGACAACCTAGATGTACCCGTATTAGGGCCATTATTACGCGGCGCGGTTGCCTTTTATATACGTCGTAGCTTTCGTGGCAATGCACTTTATACCGCCGTCCTCCGCGAATATATGCACACCCTTATTACACGTAACACACCGATTGAATACTTTATCGAGGGTGGTCGCTCGCGTTCAGGACGTTTATTACCACCGAAGATGGGCATGCTAGCAATGACAGTGCACAGTCAATTACGTCATTCTGAGAAGCCAGTGGTTTTCATTCCGACTTATATCGGTTATGAGCGTATTATGGAAGGTGGCACCTATGTTGGTGAGCTAAAAGGCAAGCCAAAAGAATCTGAATCTTTACTAGGCTTACTCAAAGTTGGTCGTAAAATTGAGCGTATCTTTGGTAATGTACATCTAAGCTTTGGCACACCGCTGCATCTTAGCGACTTTATGACAAAATTCGATGTGCCAGCCAATAGTTTGCCGACGGATCGCACCGATACCCCGCTCGATGATAAAGCCAGCGCGATGGTCGATAACATCGGCGTCAAAATCATGCAGCACATCAATAAGGCGGCGGTTGTGACGCCCGTTTCGTTATTATCATTGGTATTATTATCAGCGCCTAAAGCGGCTTTAGATGAAGAAATCTGTCGTGAGCAAATTGCCCTTTATCAAGGTCTTGCTCAGCAGTTGTCCTACTCAGATGATACCGTCATTACAGATATGAGTCCGCAGCAAATCATTGATTATGGTATCAAACTAAAGCTCATTGAACGTACGCCGCATATTTTAGGTGACATCATTCAGATTGCCGGTAAACAAGCGGCATTGCTCAGCTATTTCCGTAATAACATCCTGCATGTATTTATTTTACTGTCTTTCTTATCAGCATTAGTGGCGCGGAACGGTCGTATCGAGCGTAGTCGTTTGGACAATATTGCTAAGCAACTCTATCCATTTTTACAAAGTGAGCTGTTCTTATATTACCCAGCACATGGCTTGGCTGATACCTTGAACAAAAAAGTCGACAGCCTACTCTCGCATGGTCTAATTGTCGAATTGAGCGATGGCGTACTTAGCGTCCCTGAATCAAACAGCAAATGCTATCAGCAGCTGCAAGTGCTAGCGACGCCTGTCGGACAGAGCCTTGAGCGTTACTTTATGACGCTTGCCCTACTCGCCCAGCAAGGCTCAGGCAATCTAACCGAAAGCGAAGTCGTTGATCTGTGTCATCTGCTGGGTCAGCGCTTATCTGTACTATATGCAGACGATATTCCTGATTTCTTTGACCGCGCCTTATTCACCAGCTTCATCAGTGCCTTGACTCGTCTCGATTACTTGCAAAAAGATGATGAAACCGGCGTATTGACCTTTGATCATCGTATCAATGATATTGCTCGTCATGCTAAGTACGTGCTAACGCCTGACATGATGCAGATTTTGCAGCAAGTCGCCAGCTTAGATGAAGAAGAAATTACTCATGCGATTACTGAGATTAGTAATAAAAAGCAGCGTAAATTTGGGCGTAAGCGTTAATTTGTAACCAGCTACAATATTTAATGAGCTAAACTGAATATATCGAGCAAAAAAAGACCTCTAATTGATTAGAGGTCTTTTTTTATCTTCAAATTTAAAATTTCTAAGTAGCTGTTTTTTCAACAACTACTTTTTAAATAACAGTCCTAGGTCGAAATCTTTTTATATTTCATACGCTTAGGAGTGGCAGCATCACCCATCGTCTTTTTGCGATAAGTCTCAAACTCAGAATAGTTACCATCGAACCAAACTGGGCCTTCATCTTCGAACGCCAAGATATGAGTCGCGATACGGTCAAGGAACCAGCGATCATGCGAGACGACCATGACCGTACCTGGGAAGACCTGAATCGCATCTTCTAGCGCACGTAAGGTCTCAATGTCCAAATCGTTTGACGGTTCATCAAGGAGCAAGACGTTTGCACCCTGCTTCAATGTCTTAGCAAGCTGCAAGCGGTTACGCTCACCGCCAGACAATTGACCGACGTGCTTTTGCTGATCTGAGCCTTTGAAGTTAAAGCGACCGATATAAGCGCGGCTGGGCGTGGTGTAATCGCCAACTGTAATAATATCAAGACCGTCAGACACTTCTTCCCAAACGGTTTTGCTGTCATCTAAGTTGTCACGTACCTGACCAACATAGGCAACTTTAACACTTTCGCCCAAATCGACTGAACCCGTATCTGGCGTATCACGTTCGGTAATCATATTAAATAGCGTGGTTTTACCCGCACCATTTGGTCCGATGATACCGACGATCGCACCAGCTGGCACGTTAAAGCTTAGGTTTTCATAAAGCAAACGATCACCAAATGATTTGGAAATGTTATTCACTTCAATGACTTTATTGCCTAAACGTGGACCAGGCGGAATATAAATTTCAGCTGTCTCATTGCGCTGCTGGAACTCTGTTGAGTTCAACTCTTCAAAGCGCTGTACACGAGATTTAGACTTGGCTTGTTGACCTTTTTGGTTTTTACGAATCCAATCTAGCTCTTTTTTCAGTGCTTTAGCAAATGATTCTTCTTGCTTATTCTGCTGCTCTAAACGGGTGTTCTTTTGCTCTAGCCACTCAGTATAGTTGCCTTCATACGGATAACCATGGCCACGATCTAGCTCCAAAATCCACTGAGCGACGTTGTCTAGGAAATATCTATCATGGGTAATGGCAACGATTGTACCGCTGTAGTTCTGCAAGAACTGCTCTAGCCATGCAACAGATTCGGCGTCCAAATGGTTGGTTGGTTCGTCAAGTAACAGCATATCAGGGCGAGACAATAGCAAACGGCATAGTGCCACACGGCGTTTTTCACCACCAGACAGCTTACTAACATCCGCATCCCAAGGTGGCAGACGTAGGGCATCAGCCGCTTTTTCGAGCTGGGTATTTAAGTTATGGGCATCCCACGCTTGAATGATGTCTTCCATCTTGCCTTGTTCTTCAGCAAGCTTATCAAAGTCAGCATCAGGCTCTGCATATTCTGCATAAATAGCATCTAAACGTGCGAGCGCGTCTAAGGCTTCACGCATACCATCTTCGACATTTCCACGGACGTCTTTGCTGTCATCAAGCTGTGGTTCCTGCGGCAGATAACCTATTTTGGTGCCCGTTTGCGCGCGTGCTTCACCACTAAATTCAGTATCCACGCCCGCCATAATGCGTAGCAAGGTTGATTTACCTGAACCATTGATACCTAGGACACCGATTTTGGCACCTGGGAAAAATGATAAGTTAATATTTTTTAAAATTTCACGCTTAGGCGGAACAAGTTTTGACACGTTGTTCATCGTGTAAATATATTGAGCCATTAACACTCCGATAGACTGCATAAAAGAGGCGAGCAAATCATACTTAGCAATGATGCCAAGCGTGCTGCACCTCAAAATCAGGGTTACAAATTATAAGCCATTATCGCATTGTGGCGCATACCCTGCAAGCCAACAGATTGTTTTAACGATTGTTTTACGGCTTTTGTCACAGAGTGCTCAGCTTTGTAGCTAAAAGCGGTAACGAAACCTACTATCAAACCGTTTCGCTTAACATTCTGACTTATAACTGTTTTATAAAGACCACAAAAAATAGCATCAAAACTTTCGCAAATTTAATCAATAGCCATTAGCATGTTAGGATAGCTTAACAGATTCAAGCGACCTGACCTAAGTGATATCCGCTAAATTTGCGCACAGGTGAACACACTATTTATGATGTCAATCATTTTGATAGTATTAACAAAGGTACTGATAATATGACCAACGGCTATCGCCCTGAAATGATTCAACATGCGTTTATCGATTTTATTGGATCACACTTACAGCCGTTTTGGTCTTTCACTGTCCCAAAGCTGCGCCTTGTTGCGCGATATATCCTTAGCGATGACTTAATAGCGCTCAAATTTGAGACCAATCATGCTTTTCGACGGCAATTAGTGGGTTCGCAACGTGGTTGGCAGGGTGGGCAACATCTTAATTTAAGCGTTCTTATTGAAGGTGTGTATCATCAGCGCAGCTATTCATTATTAGGTTTGGCGCATCAACCGCTCTGGTGGCACGACGTTACTATTGGCAACAGTATTAATAGTGGCGCTCGCAAAAATCAACCACCTTACCTTGCGATTACCATTGCTATTAAGCCACAAGGCTTGGTTTCGGATTATTTAACCAAACATATGGCATTTGGCAGTGTCATCAACAGTAGTGTTCCCAGTGGCTCTTTCACTTTGGCACAAACATCTATAACAGTACAGACAAAATCAGCTGCCGAAAAGCCTGCTTTTTTATTATTTATCGCGGGTGGCAGCGGTATTACGCCCATGTTAGGGCTCATCACGCAAGCACTGGACAACGGACATCAGGTGACATTGCTATATTACAGTCGCACTGAAATGCTCCCGTTCAAAAACCAATGGCAACAACTGAGCACAGCGTATCCAGCTTTCACCTATCATCTGGTCAATACCGAGAAATCTGATACTTATTTGGCTGGCAAGCGACACTTGAGCGTAGACAGTTTGTTGGCATTGAACTTACCGCTGGCAGATACGCAAATATTTGCATGCGGGTCACAGGCTCTTTTAACTGGCTTATATAAAGCAGCGGCGAAGGTAACCTTACCGCACAATAAAAACCTGCGCGATAATATCATTGTAGAAAACTTTGGTCATGCGCTGCCTGATTTCAATTTTGATAACAAACAGGCGCTCGATAGAAAGAAATATACAGCACAACATACTGTTTATTTACGGGCGAGGCAACGGCAGTTTGACAGTAGCACGACATTATTGAATGCCGCAGAGGACGCAGGAATTCGCTTAGTGCATGGTTGTAGACGAGGTATCTGCCAGTTGTGTCGCTGCAATAAAGTCAGCGGCGTGGTCAAAAATATCTACACAGGAAAAATGAGCAGTGATGGTTATGAATCTATTCAAACTTGCATCAACATTGCCATGACTGATGTGGTGCTAGATATTTAGCAACACGGTGATAAAAATAAATGCTCATAACGGCTCATAAGATAAAAACACAGCCTGCTGTTACCTTATAGCCTACGGTAAAAAACTCAAACAACTTATTGAACCGAACCCAGTACCGACTCTCCGTACCATTTCGGTTAAGGATTATTTATGCGCTTGCTACCACCCGTCACTATGGCACAATCTGCTGTACCCGTTTTGACCCCACTAACTGATGCAAAACAGCAGAAAGCAAAGCAGTTGACTCGCTACCCAACGTTGACAGGAGCGCCCTTACCAAAGGCGCAATCTGATGCCCTCGCTCATGAATTAAATGTGCTTTACCGAAGCGTGATGGATTCGTTAGGTAGTGATGACGCACGATACATTAAACGAGTGTATGCCGCGGTAGTCTATAGTGAAATGACAGCGCGTGGCTTACTGGCAGCGGCTGGATGCCTGCAGTCAAAACGTAAAATTGTCGCGACTTGGTTATTGGGTACCTCACTACTGAGTCTCAGCAAAATTCTAAACAATATGGAGCTTGGGCATAATGTCATGCATGGTCAGTATGACTGGATGCAGCACCCGTATCTCAACAGCCAAAAGTTTGATTGGGACATTGTCTGTCCTGCCCCATTGTGGCAACACTCTCATAATTACTTGCATCATACTTTTACCAATATCGTTGGTCGTGACCATGATGTTGGCTATCACTTAATTCGCGTGACTGATGAGCAACCTTGGACGCCAAGCGACCGCCATAATATGTTGAAAACAGCGGTATTGGCTCTAGGTTTTGAGTGGGCGGTCGCCTTTCATGATATTCAAATCAGTGTCGACGAATACGCAGACTCCCCTGATAGACACCAAACCATGCAACAGAAATCTCGCGCATTATTCGCCAAAATCGCACGGCAAGTAGGCAAAGATCATATTGTACTACCCACGTTAGCAGGGCTGACATTAGGTCGGCGTAGTGCTATGACTACACTGAGCGGTAATGTTACTGCCAATATCGCTCGTAATCTGTGGACATGGGCGGTAATATTCTGTGGACACTTTACCGAACAAGCCCATATCTATACCCATCTCGATGCCGATGAGACTAAAGGCGACTGGTATGTGCGTCAAATTCTTGGCTCCAGCAATATTCAAGGCAGTAAGCTGTTTCATATTTTGACGGGTAATTTATCGCATCAAATCGAGCACCATATTTTCCCTGATATGCCAGCCAGTCACTATGCTCGTATCGCACCACAATTACAGGCGATATGTCGCAGGTACAATCTACCCTATAATACTGGGCGCTTTGGTACACAATTCCGGCAAATGCTGGGACGTATCCGCCACTTTAGCAAGCCAAGTGCTGAAGAATGGCAGTCTTATTTACACTCACAAACTACGTCAATCGCTGAAACAAATCATGCCGTAACAGAAAGACCAAAAGAGCTGCCCGCTATACGTGGATTAGGTAAATATCTTCCCCCTGTCATGCGCCAAGCCTTATTTTATGCTTGATGTGCAGCTCATATGGAAACCACTCGTCGACCCCTTTAGTCTTAACATTTACTCTATCGACTCTTACGCTAAAGAACTATAAATGTGAATCGAAAGGACTCATACTTTAGTGAATAATCTATTCGGTCATTCAAACTCTCTTCATTTAAAAATACGCTTGATCCATACTAAAAAAAACCAATAATATTTAAGGGGCTGTCCTAGATAAGTAAAATAATCTAGGATAGTCATATGAGAAAGAGTAGATTAAGTTGGTACAAACAAACTAAGCTTATCGAACTATTTGTTGCCGATTCTACCGCAAGAACAGCATCAAGCTTAGTGGGTGTTAATAAAACAACAGCTAGCTATTACTTTCACAGGCTAAGACTATTGATTTATGAAAATAGTCAGGAACCTGGCCTTCTAGAAGGCGAAATAGAAGTTGATGAGAGCTACTTTGGCGGTAGGCGCAAAGGCAAACGTGGTCGCGGTGCTGGTAACAAAGTGCCTGTGTTTGGACTGCTTAAGCGTAATGGTAGCATCTATGCTTGTATTATCCCTAATGCCAGAGCCGATACCTTAATTCCTATCATAAGGGAGAAAGTAAAGCCTGATAGTATTGTTTGTACTGACTCCTTTAGAAGTTACAACGCACTTGATGTCAGTGAGTTCACTCATTACCGCATTAATCATTCAAAAGAGTTTGCACAAGACAGAAACCATATCAACGGAATAGAGAACTTTTGGAGTCAAGCAAAGCGTCATATGCGTAAATATAATGGCATCCCAAAAGAGCATTTCCATCTGTTTTTGAAGGAATGTGAGTGGCGTTTTAACTACAGCGAACCAAAACGTCAATTATATCAGCTAAAACAATGGGTTAAACAATGGGTTAAACAAGAACTGAACTAGTTATCTAGGACAGCCCCATATTTAACGATAATAATCAATAATAACGGAGAATATCCATGAAAAATCAAAACTCTGAACAAAACCTAACCATTACCCATGATGAACAAGCTAAACGCTTTGAAACCTCTATTGACGGTTATACTGGCTATATTAGCTATCAAGAGCGTGACGATACATTAGTTTATGATCATACTATCGTACCTCAGGAGCTAGGCGGGCGCGGTATTGGCTCAGCATTGGTCAAGCATGCCCTCAACTATGCTCGTGAACAGAATAAAAAAGTGATACCACAGTGCTCATTTGTCTCGTCATATATCAGCAAACATCCTGATTACCAAGACTTGCTATAGTCCACTCTTTAGCAATAAGCCATAGAAAATGCAGTATGCTAATAAGCGTCATAATTTCTTTAGGAATATTTTAAGCATTTATTATGGTTCAGCTTGGCTAATCAAATTAAAGCATTAATACGCTACTACCCTCCTATTTATTTGCTATCTACCCTCGTATATTTATCTTTGAATATATGGCAAGATAGCAAATATAGGCGGGTTTTCTGACCTATAATGGCAATAGGATGAAAGGTCTTTATAATGATGTAATAGCGTCAATGATACAACTGAAAAAGAGGATTGAAGTTTCGTACAATAGCTTTGACAGCTACAATGTAGTGCCTGATATAGTTTTTAATAAACCAAACCAACATAATAATAAAGGTGATTAATATGAGTAGTTTATCTGATAAGCAAGTAAATTTGCAGCTAGAAGAATTGCCTGGTTGGCAGCGCGAGGGCAATGCTATCGTAAAAACATATCACTTTAGCGATTTCATCGAAGCCATAAGCTTTATGAATCAAGCAGCGTTCCATGCCGAAGCGCTCGAGCATCATCCCGAATGGCGCAACACGTATAACGTGGTAGAGGTGCGCTTGACTACTGGCGATACCGGCGGTATTACTAGCCATGATATTCGTCTGGCTAAACGGATGGAACACATTGTTCAGCCGAAACGTTTATAGTAATGTGTTTTTTTATAATGTTTATAAAAATTTTTCATTAGTAAATACATTATTAAATACCAAAAAAAAGTCCTCGATTGAGGACTTTTTTATTTAACAATCTACAGGTATTGATTACATCTTGCGGCTTACAAATGCCACAATAAATAAAATAACAGCGACTGCTAAGAAAATATATGCCAAATTAGCAGACAATCCTGCGACACCGCCAAAACCCAATAAACTTGCTAACAGTGCGATCACGGCAAAAATAATAGCCCAGCGAAACATAACCTTCTCCTTAAAAATTATTATTAGAAAACCAGATATTTAGATTGATGCAATGGACAATTATTAATAAGAAATAACTACTATTATTAATGAGTACCTTGCTCTCTCTAAGATTCCTTTTTCTTTACTTTTTGTTTTTTTGATATTTATTAATTTTTTAATCATTAATACTGCTTACGACCATAGATTAGCAATATTTATCTTTAGAAAACGTTCATTTTGGTAATGATATCGGTAGGTTATGTAACCTTTGTAGCAAATCTTAACATCGAACCTTTTTTTCATCCCTTTATGGGAGTTATGTGTATAGATGGTTAGTTATTACTTAGCCGTCAACATTTCCATCATATAATCTGCTATAAACAGTAACTTACAAGTCATTTTTACTGGTCAAAAATACTTTAATATATCTTTTTCAGGCAGATATAAGTCATGACTCATTTAGTCATGACTTATATCTATAGTTAACCTGATTGCTATCAAAAAATCAGACCTCAAACTCTGACTGTTAAATGGCAACAAATTTTAAACGTCACACAACTCATCAAAATAGCTATTAAGGATAATAAATATGGATACCAATACCAATACGGATACCTCGAACAATACACGACAGCGCAGCGATGAAAAGCGCCCTTACGCGGTCGTCTTATATGGTGCAACCAGCTTTGTTGGTCAAATTACAGCACACTATTTAACAGAGTTTCTATCTAATACTAAAGACAAAGATGGCGCCGATGTCACGTGGGCGATTGCTGGGCGTGATGAAGCAAAACTGAACGAATTGCAATCTAAACTTGGCAGCACTGTCGATATTATTCTTGCTAATAGTGACGATGCGGACAGCCTTGATGAGATGACCAAACAAACCCAAGTCATCATTTCAACCGTCGGTCCTTATCTCAAATACGGTGAGCCGTTGATCAAATCTTGTACCACTCATGGGACAGATTATGTCGACCTCACCGGTGAAGCCATTTTCATCAAAGACATGATGGACAAGTATCAGGACGCGGCAAAGCAAAGCGGCGCTCGTATTGTCAACTCGTGTGGCTTTGATTCTATTCCATCGGATTTGGGCGTCTACTTTACCCAAACCCAAGCAGAAGAGAAATTTGGTCGCGCTTGTGATGTGATTCATATGCGTGTCAAAGCGGCGAAAGGCGGTCTATCAGGTGGCACCATTGCCTCGATGGCGACTATTTTTGAAGAAGTTGGAAAGGACAAGTCACGTCGTAAGCAGGTAGCAAATCCTTATCTACTCAATGATGACAAAGATGCGCCAAACGTGCGCCAAGCTAATGTCAGTAAGCCAGAATACGATAGTGAGCACAAACGCTGGCTTGCGCCTTTTGTCATGGCCAGTATCAATACCCGTATCGTGCATCGCACCAACCAATTGCTTGGCTATGAATATGGTCGTGACTTTAAATATGACGAAGCAATGTGGATGCAAGATGGTGTGAAAGGTCAATTATCAAGCTATGCAATGAGCGCCGGCTTGTTTGGATTTGCCACTGCTATGATGGTCAAACCGAGCCGTGAATTATTAGCTAAGCACGTGCTACCCAAGTCAGGTTCTGGTCCGTCTGCAGAAGAGCAAGCAAACGGCTACTTTGACATTCGCCTCTTTGGGACAACGGCTAATAAAGACACCATCCATACGAAAGTAACGGGTGACAAAGATCCAGGTTACGGCAGTACCTCGCGTATGCTAGCGCAAGCAGCGTTATGCTTAGCACAAGATATTAGCAAAGAAGAAGTCGGTGGTGGTTTTTGGACGCCAGCCTCTGCCATGGGTAATCATCTACTGGCGCGTTTAGAAGAGCATGCGGGTCTTAGTTTTGAAGTTGTCGATTCGTAAGATTACCCATTTATAAATCGAAGCAATCTACTTCTTAATATCTAAGTAATGACCGTATCTTAGCAACGAGATACGGTTTTTTATTGCCTATTCTTTCTCATTATTCAGATTGCAATTTTTTGAGCGATTGTTAATAAATAATAATAACGTGATTCTTTAGTAAATAATATTGGCACTTCTTGCCTTTTTAATACATTAAGCTACACATTTCTAGAGTAATGTCACAGCCATATTGCAGTGAATGACGTAGGATAAAAAAGGTTAGGCAACTTTTTACCCCATATCTTTTTACCCCATATTACATAGCAGCTTTGAAACGAATAATTGGCTCATTAACATTTCATTTAGACTTTAAACGCGTCAGAGTAATTTTCTAGTGCAATAAAAATCATATTAATAAAAATTAAGTTTTACTTATTTATCATAAATTTGAAATAAATCAATAGACTTCAATCTAATTAAAAGGACATAACAATGAAAATCAATATATTAACCGCTGCTGTGATGACATCTGGTCTTGCTATGTTTGCAAGCTCTGCTAACGCCGCTATGACTACCGATAGCCACGGCAATGTTGGCTATGACAGTTATGAGGAGTGTGTCACCGCTGTCAAAGACGGTTCGGCCAAATTTTATACCCCTTATACTTATCAAAACCCAAAGCGCCAAGCAGGTGAAGCAACTGTCAAAAAAATGCGTTTGTCTGAAGTAATGATTCCTCAAACAATGGTCAATGCAAACAACTTAACAGCCAGTGATTACTCAGCAGGTGCTTGTGATTTAGGGGTTGGGCAGTCAAATGGTCGCTATGGTGTTTCGGGTGCATTGGTTGGGAAATACGTCCCTATCGCCGCTGATATGCCTGTCAACGTCTATATGGATAAAGCTGGCAATCCAGTACGTTTAAGCATGCAGCAGTGCGATAACCACTTTGGTGCCAAGTTTCCAACGCCTATTATGAGCGAAACAAAAGAAGCTACAGCACCAGAAGCACAACTCGCGATTATCGAAGATCGCCTTGTAGAGCCTGTCATCGTTGAAACCACACGTGTTATCCGCCCTACTAAATATAGTGTCAAAGAAGTCATCATTGTGTCGAAAGATCAAATCAAGCGAGTAAACACAGCGTCAGGTACAGCCATTGCTATCGAAGACGAGGCTAACCGTACTGTAATCGTTGGTGAAGAAGCAGATGCGGATGTCATCGACAATACTGAAATCAACCAAACCTTCCCAGTCATTCGTGTTCCTAGTAGCAGCACTCAACAACGCGTCGTTGATCCAAACACTGGCAAGTATATCGTTATTGAATAAGACTCTAATGAAATATAAACGAACAAGATTCATTGAGACATCATTGTTATAAGAATTAGAGATAGGAAAGTAGAAAACAATGCTATTTTCCTATCTGACAATAACCATACAATAGTTGCACAAAGTCACCTGCTAACATCCGTCTGTTAGAATTTTAATCTATGGACTACTGAACTAACGCTTGTTTAGTTGGTATTCTCCCCTTTAGATTTTTATCACTGATTTAGGTCAGCTTATAAAGCTCTTTATCCAAATCCATCATGATAGTCTCTTAATGGTTATCATGATTTTATTTTGTCTATCAATTAAATGTTAGATATATTAAATATATAGATTTGAATTACTAAATGAATGTGTGATATGCAACTGCTGTATACAGCAGTTAGCAACATAAGCGTCAAGTTTGAAATTTTTTAAGCTGACATTATAAGATTGTAAATTAAGGAATTGATTAATGAAAAAAAGTACTCTATCTTTATCGCTACTGATCGGCGCTGCGCTCACTATCCCAAGTTTGGCTATGGCAGCACCTGCTGATACTGCGGCAGTAGATGTGCAAGCAGCGGCTACCGCCACCACACTTGAGACGGAAGGTGACAATACAAATAATGCATCAGCAGACAATCAGTCTAGCCCATTTCAGATTAGTGAGACACAGATTATCTCAAGAGCAAGCGTTAACAACAGTGCTGAGCAACAGCCGATGACTACTGAGCTTCAAGCTGAGCAAGAAGCAATGGCTGCCGAGCAAGAGCTGATTCAAGATTCTGAAGAAGCGATGCAAGAAGAAGACTCGTTAGACACACAAGAAGAATTACAAGAAGCTGAAGAAGCCACAGAAGAATTATAGAATATGAAATAAAGTACGATATGAACCCCGCTGTTAACTGAAATCACGCAGAAGAGGTTATTCAGCGAGTTAAGTTATTAGTGTTCATTAACAATTTCTATTTTTAGATACATTCCATAAAAAAGGCAGCCTAATGGCTGCCTTTTTTATCACTATTGATATTAACTATTTTTTGGTTTTAGTCACGCCAGCTTCCTGTAACAGCGCCCCAAACGTACCCATTTTGCTAGGTGCTTCTGCTTTATCAGCCCTTGGCGCTTTGCTACGATCGTTATTAGCATTGTCTTTATCCTGACGATTACCGCGAGATTTCGACGGGCGCTTATCAGTCGCTGGACGGCTACTGTTTGGGCGTTTGCTATTTGTATGATCGCTACGTGGACGACTGACTTTCTCATCATTACCAGTACTTTCAGCCGATTTCGCTGCTGGGCGCGCAGGCTTTTCAGATTCTGGCTTCATACTAAAGCCAATACGACCACGTTTTTCATCGATAGAGATGACACGTACCGAGACGATATCGCCCGGCTTGACGCGATTCATCGGGTCTGCAACGAAGTCGTTGGCCATCTGAGAGATATGTACCAAACCGTCCTGATGGACGCCAACATCAACGAAGCAACCAAAGGCTGTAACATTAGTCACTACGCCTTCAAGCTGCATGCCCTCGCTCAAGTCTTTAATACTGTTAACGTCTTCACGGAAGTTAGCAGTCTTAAATTCAGGACGTGGGTCGCGTGCTGGTTTGACTAGCTCCTCGATGATAGCAGTTACACTAATATTGTCATCATTAGCAGCCAGTGCAGTGCTATCTATCGTATTTAGTACGCCGTCATTGCCGATGACTTCTGGCAATGCTTTACCAGTTTGTGCCAATAAGCTATCGACCAGCGCATAGCTTTCTGGATGCACACCAGTGGCATCAAGGGGATTACTACCACCATGGATACGCAAGAAGCCTGCTGCTTGCTCAAAGGTCTTAGCGCCTAAGCGTGGGACATTTTTCAATGATTCACGACTGTCAAAAGCACCATGCTCTTTGCGGTAGGTAACGATTTGCTGGGCGACGTTTTTATTCAAACCTGCAATATGCGCCAAGATAGCGGGGCTTGCGGTATTCACATCAACGCCAACGGCGTTTACGCTGTCTTGTGTGACTTTGTCTAGGCTATCTGCTAATTGAGTTTGGTTAACATCATGTTGATATTGACCAACGCCGATCGCTTTTGGGTCAACCTTAACCAATTCTGACAATGGATCTTGCAAGCGACGCGCGATAGAAACCGCACCGCGTACAGAGACATCTAAATTAGCCAACTCATCACTCGCAAGCTCACTGGCAGAATAAACTGACGCGCCTGATTCATTCACGATAACGGCTTTGGCTTTTAACTCAGAGTTGGCGGCCAAAATCTCTTTAATCATCGCATCTGTTTCGCGGCTCGCCGTACCGTTGCCGATAGCCACTAAATCAACATTATAAGTGCTTAATAATTCATCAATGACTTTTTTAGCTTCGTCCATCTTATTATCAGGAGCAAACGGATAAACGGTTGCAACAACTGGCTTGTCTTCGCTGTCTAACATCACATGACCTTGGGCATCGACAATCGCCATTTTAACGCCATGACGAATACCCGGATCGACACCTAAAATCACTTTACGGCCAGCAGGTGCTGACATGAGTAAATGCTGTAAGTTATTGGCAAATACATCAATCGCATCGGCTTCAGCGGTTAGACGCTTTTCTGTCAATAAACGATGCTCAATATGCGGACGCCATTTCTCTTTCCATAAGCTGGTCGCCGCTTCTGTCAGAAATTCTTGACGTTCTGCTGGCGCTTTGGCATCAATCTCAAAGTGCTTAACAATTTTTTCAATAAAGGGTGTATCTTCGCCTTCGATTTTTAAACCCAAAACGTTTTCTTGGCGACCGCGTAGCATCGCTAATAAACGATGATTAGGCAGACGCGCCAAGCTTTCACTATGTTCAAAGTAGTCTTTGAATTTTTCGCCAACTTCGCGTTTTTCTTCACTGGCAACAGCTGAGACGATACTGGCTGTTTTGGCGAAGCCACTACGCAGATTATCGAGTAAATCCAACGCTTGCGTCCACTCATCAACGATGATGGCTTGTACGCCTGCCAATTGCTTGTCGATATCGCTGAAGTCGACTTCAATCTCATTACCGCTATCATCGGTAATGCTCGATTGAGCTTGATAGTCTGCTAATGCGTCAGTTGGCGTAATCTCTTGCGTCAAGACGGCTTGCGCTGCCACATCAAGACCAGCAGCACGTGCCTTGGCGGCAGGAGAGCGGCGACGCGGGCGGTATGGCAAGTAGATGTCTTCAAGCTCAAGTTTCGACGTCGCATTATCGATACGCGTCTGTAGCTCGTCAGTCAAATTGCCCTGAGTGCTGAGCAGCTCAGTAATCTTGAGGCGACGGGTAGCCATATCGCGCTCATAATTGAGTGACTTCTCTAAAGCGCGCAATTGCGCATCGTCAAGATTCTGCGTCTTTTCTTTACGGTAACGGGCAATAAATGGAACGGTCGCGCCTTCATCGTAAAGTTTGACAAACGCATTGACTTGAGCAGTCTTAATGCCAAGCGCGCGAGCAAGCTTGTCGTGAATATTCGCGTGTGTGGTTGCATCCAAAACCTGTGCATTTGTCGAGGTTTGAGATGGCGTTAAGGTATCAGTGCTACTCATAGACGTATCAATCGTTGAGAAATGTAGTTTTGCATTATAGCAAAAGCTGCATGAATAAAAATCCTTTTTATCTTTTCGTTATTTATCGCTAGTTTTATGACGAAAATCGTCTCATATCATAGGTTCTGTCGCTTTGTTAAACAAACGCATACAGCATTTGTCCTGATGGGTGATGCAATTAGTGGTGCAATCTTATACACTAAAGTATCGAAGGCGCAAATATTGGTACGCGCTGACGCATTGAACAATAGTATTCAAATTTATGATGGATTGAGACGGACCTTTACTTTTGACCACTCATTGAATAAAGACAGTTTTTTTGCTCAGGTTTTTTTGTATAGTCGATTCAAGATAATTTAGCGATGAGGAAAGCACGTTAAAATACTATAAATAGTAGACTCAACGAGCCTGACACCGTATTTTTTTTATATCATTTTGATGATATAACCTTTAGCCTTGACTGTTAACGATAATTTCTACTAATAATAATTTTTATAAGAGGATGCCTGTATGTCTGAAAATAACAGCCCTGATACCTTAACTCAACGAATTTTAGTCGTTGATGACGATGCACGCTTGCGCTCTTTATTACAGCGCTTTCTAGAAGACGACGGTTTTGTCGTCCGTACCGCTCATGATGGTAGCCAAATGGACAAACTGTTACAGCGTGAGCTTTTCTCGTTGGTGGTACTCGATTTGATGCTGCCAGGCGAAGACGGCATCAGTATCTGTAAGCGTCTACGCGAAGACAATGGCGACATTCCTATCATCATGCTGACAGCTAAAGGTGGTGATGCCGATCGTATCGCTGGTCTAGAAGCGGGCGCAGATGATTATCTGCCAAAACCATTTAACCCAAAAGAGCTGTTGGCTCGTATCAAAGCGGTATTACGTCGTCAAAATCGCGAGCTGCCTGGCGCACCAAGCCATCAGCTTGAAGTGGTTGAGTTTGGACCGTGGACGCTTGATTTATCGACACGTACGCTTAAACGTGACGGCAATGTTGTCACTTTAACGACAGGTGAATTTTCGGTGCTAAAAGCACTGGTGCAGCATCCACGTGAGCCATTAACCCGTGACAAGCTGATGAACCTTGCGCGTGGTCGTGAATGGGGTGCGATGGAGCGTTCTATCGACGTACAGGTATCACGTTTGCGTCGTTTGATTGAAGACAACCCTTCACAAGCGCGTTACATCCAAACCGTTTGGGGTGTAGGCTATGTATTCGTTCCTGACGAAGCCGAAGTAGAAACCGTTAAAAGTGAGTAACTTTTGACTATGTGTGTCCTCATTTCGAAAATTCCGATTATCGATTGAATTGAGAACACACGCTAACATCATTTTCTTTTAATATAGGCCGTGTTTGATTACTCACAAATACGGCCTATATGATGAGTGTCTCTGTGAAAAAACCTATTATTTTTCAAAACATACCCTGCACCTTGGTGACAGGGTTTTTGGGTGCTGGCAAGACCACAGTGATTAATCAGCTGCTTGCTATCAAACCTGCCGATGAGCGCTGGGCATTACTAATCAATGAGTTTGGTCGTATCGGTATTGATGGTGCGCTGCTGGCAAGCGCGCAAGATAATATTGCGATACGCGAAGTCAGTGGTGGCTGTATTTGTTGTACCAGTCAGCTGCCATTACAAATTGCTATCAGTCGGCTACTTAGTGAGCATCATCCACAGCGGTTGCTCATCGAACCTACAGGGCTTGCTCATCCACGTGAGCTTATCATGCAACTCAGTGCACCGCATTGGCAAACAGCGCTCAATATGCAAGCAGTAATAACGGTATTGAGTGGCGTACAATGGCAGCAAGACAAATATCGTCATCATGACGGTTTTCAAGCGCATGTCCGTGATGCCGATGTGTTAGTCATTAATCGCTATGCTCAATTAAGCGATAGCGAAAAACAAGCACTGCAACAATGGATAGCCAAGCTCAATGCACAGGTAAAAATTATTTGGGCAGCATCTGAGCAGATATCTCATGATACAAATGACTCATCCAATATTCTTTTATCAGAATCAAGCGTGTCAGAGTTGAAAACTCAGCTAACCAAGCCCAGTCAGGTTATCTCGAAACAACGCACAGTCAATATTGTTCACCCTCAAAAATCGATTACTAGCTTGCAACCACAGAGTAATGCCCTATCGATATCGACCACCTTGTCATCCAACGCTTTTACAAACAAAGATGATTCGCAGACCGACACAGATATTGAGCTACCTTATCGTTATCATGAGAAACAGCAAGAGTTACAGTTGGCGGGTTGGCGACTGCCAGCGCACTACATATTAAAAGCGGATGAGTTACAGAGTTGGTTATTAGCGCTACCGAACTGGCAACGTATCAAAGGTGTGGTTCATACGTCTGATGGCTGGCTACAAATCAATTTTACCCCTGACAGCTTAACCACCAGTACGGTCAGCGCACAAGTTGATAGTCGGCTAGAGATTATATTACAGTTGGAGGCAAATGCTAATAACGACAACGATACAGCGGTAGAAAGCGACCGCTCAGAAGAAAAAGATAGGACAGCATTTTTATCTTCTATAGAGACGCTACCTTCTATCGATTGGGATACCTGCGACCGTGAACTAATGGCACTGGTTATATAGTAATAGACAAAAAAAGGGCAGACATTGCTGTTCGAGATAGCAATGTCTGCCCTTTTTCTTTTTTAACGTAATTGGCTGTCTTTGCTACCGCGCCGGTTAAACAACTCGGCGGCTCTCGCCTCTTGTTCAAGTTCTGTCTGACAGCTGACGCAATGCTGAATACCAGGCACTGCTAACCGCCGTGCTTCTGGAATAGGCTTGCCGCATTCATCACACATCTCGGCACTGATGCCAGTTGGCAACGCACGTCTTGCCCGCTCTAATGCATCATTTACCGTTGCATCCATTTGCTCATGCTCAGCACCATCTCTTGACCAACCACCTGCCATAACTTCATCCTATTTACGATAATCAGATATTACAAATCGCTTTAATAACAAATAGATGGGGTTGTTTATAATTAATTGCAACCTACTAGAGCATGCCTCAATCTGAAAGTATGCGAATAAATGCGCTAAATAATGACATTTTCTAGCAAAAAATCACATGGCTAATCTTTTGGCTGTAGCTCAACCACTTGCCCGCGTACCCCGATACTGGCATCACTCATCAGACAAACATAGCCTGCCATGATATCTTCAGGCGTTTTTAAGCTCATAGGACTCTCTCCTGGATAAGCATGGGCGCGCATATTGGTACGAGTGCCACCAGGATTGACACAGTTAAAACGTAAATTAGTCGTATTCTGCGTCTCTTGGGTAAAGATATCACTCATGCCTTCTACGGCTTGCTTGGACAGCGCATAAGCACCCCAGAATGCGCGAGGATGTGTACCGACCGTGCTAGAGGTGAAAATAATAGAGCCATTCTCAGCATCTTTAAGTAGTGGTAGCAGTGCTTGGGTGAGCATAAACGTCGAGGTAAAGTTCACCTTCATAACTTGTGCAAAAGTATCGACGTCATACATCTCAAGTGGGGTTAGCTGCCCAAGCATACCCGCATTGTGCAAGATGCCATCGAGCTGACCGACTTCTTTATTAATCAATCCCTCTAACTGCTGCATCTCAGCATAAGTTGCTCCTTCTAGATTCATCGGTAGCATGGCAGGCTGTTTGCCACCAAGACTTTCAATCTCATCATAAACATATTCAAGCTTGCTGCTGGTACGTCCCAATAACAGGACTGTCGCTCCATAACGAGCATAAGTCAGCGCGGCAACGCGGCCGATACCGTCACCTGCCCCCGTGACCAAAATAGTCTTACCGTCTAAACAATTATCAGATGGCACAAAATTACGAATATCATCATGAGTTAAAGGTTGAGTTAGACTTTGAACGGTTTTTTGGTGGTCTTGCTGACTAGCTGACTGGTTAATATTGTCACTCATGGCATTGCTCACTGCTTATCGTTTAATAGTTGGGATGCTAAGTATTTATCGTGTTTCTTTAAACACATAGAGTGTGGCGGACTCGATTTATAATTTGATTTATAAATAGTCAAATTTACCAGAAGAGAGCAACAGTTTATTTAATTGCTCAGGCGTATCAGTAATATAATCTGCACCCCATTTCTTTAGGTTTTTTTGATCTTCAGGCGGAATATAACCATAAGCAGCTAGAATCGTCGGCATGCCAGCGGCATTACCAGCTTCGATATCACGGATATGATCGCCAACATAAATCACGCTTTCAGCGGCGCCGCGAGGGATACCAAGCTTCTCTAACGCCGCATACATGGGCTCTGGGTCAGGTTTTGAGCGAGACACATCATCAGGACAGACCAAAGCAGAACAGCGCCCGTCTAACTGCATCTTGTCTAGTAACTTCTCTGCCAGATAACGCGGCTTGTTGGTCACAATACCCCATGGCACTCCTTTTTCTTCAAGAGCAGTCAACACGTCCTCTAATTCAGCGAACACACAACTATCGACGCATATCTCAGCTTCATAATCATCTAAAAACTGTTGGCGAAACTCCTGTAAAGCTTCTTCGCTAACCTCAATTTGATCGTTATGACGTAGCATCAACTGTACCATCGCTGAGGCACCAGCAGAAACTTGCTCGCGAATTTCTGTTTCAGGGGGTGCTTGCCAATCATTTTCGCGGCTCATTTTACCGATAATACGGACAAAATCAGCAGCCGTATCGATTAATGTCCCATCGAGATCAAATAAAACCGCTTTTACAAATTGGCTCATAGTGAATGCTCTTAATATAGATAAGGTGTTGAGTGAAATAGTATGGCATGAAAACAACCAAATACGGCATTCAGCTTAAGCCAGTGGCTTATGTACTGCCATCATGTAATTGACATCGACATTTTGAGCCAGCCAATAACGCTTGGTCAGCGGATTATAATGCAAGCCAATAATATCTTGACGTGTGAATCCAGCATCAATTGCCATTTTGTCTAGCTCAGCTGGCGTAATAAATTTGGCATAGTCATGAGTGCCGCGATCGAGCAAACGCAATACATACTCTGCGCCAACGATGGCAAACAGATATGATTTAGGGTTTCGGTTAATCGTCGATAGTACGCAGACACCGCCTGGTGCCAATAACTCAAAACACGCCTGCACAATCGAGCTGGGATCAGGCACATGTTCGAGCATCTCCATACAAGTCACTACATCAAACTGACCTGCATGAGTTTTGGCTAGTTCTTCTACTGGGATATGCTGATAGCGCAACGTCTCATGTAAAGCGCTTTGCTCTGCATGCAGCGCTGCCGCCTTTAGATTTTCGGTACCCAAGTCAATCCCTGTCACATCCGCACCGCGACGTGCCATAGACTCTGACAATATACCGCCGCCACAGCCGACATCGAGCACTTTTTTTCCAGCCAAGCCGGTTTCAGCCATTTTATGAATGTCCGTATCAGCACTGTCATTTTGATAACTACGCTTGACGTTTTCTTCTATCCAATTTAAACGCAGTGGATTTATTTCATGCAAAGTCCCAAATGCACCCGTCTTACTCCACCATTCACTTGCCAACTTATTAAACTTGTCGACTTCGCTAGGATCTACATTAATGGCGGTAGCCGTTGTATCATCAAGACTGCTGTTTGCTTGCTCATTCAAAGAAGGCGAGGAAGATAGAGCTGAGCTCATTGCATTTTTCCTTTATTGTCATTATCGTTGTAATCATATACAGTGCACAATTATGTACCTAATATTAGCATGAGAGCGGCAGCTTTGTCGTGAGTACATGGTCACCGATTGTGAATACTCTTAGCAAACGTTCATACTTTCTGTACCGTTTTTTTAGAGGATAGATGCCTCAAACAGCTTAAAATCTAAATAATAAGACGCTAAAATAATTCCAAAAAACGCGGTGAAATAAGCCTTAAATAATGGCTCACAGCTTTACAACCATTAGTTAAGAATCGGATTCACAAGCAACTATGTTTTACGTTATTATAGTCGATACGTCGCTATAGTTCGATTATACTCGACACTGTCTCGTTTGGGCACTTTAAAAACCTGTGCGCTATACCCAAAACCATACGATACTAAAACATCTTAACAAACCCTAAGTTTTCACACCTCAAGGATAAAGTATGAAACGTGTCATCACACTGACTGGTCTGGCCATGGCCATTGGACTTGCCACTATGGGCGCACAAGCTGCCGACTATGTCGCCGGAAAAGACTATCGCGTGCTAGACAATCCAGAAAAAATCAGCGGTGATGCTATCATTGTTCGTGAGTTTTTTTGGTATGGTTGCCCGCATTGTAACGTTCTTAACCCACATATGGAAAAATGGGCTAAAAACAAAGACAAAGACGTTGCCTTTTTCAAAACGCCAGCAGCGCTTAACCCTGTCTGGGAAGCCAACGCTCGTGGTTTCTATGCCGTGCAGCTGCTAGGGTTTGAAGACAAGACTCATGACGCGCTATTTGATGCCATTCACAAAGATGGTAAGAAAATCTTTGACCAATCATCATTAAGCAAATGGTATGCATCGAAAGGCGTTAATGAGAAGAAATTCAATAGCCTTTATAACTCATTCGCCGTTGGCACAAAAATTGGTCGTTCACAAGCAGGCGCTAAGCGTTATCAGCTCTCTGGTGTGCCAGCAGTCGTCGTGCAAGGCAAATACGTTGTAACTGGTGAAAGCGCCACTGTACCTAAAGTCGTTGACTATTTGGTTGACAAAGTGCGTGCTGAAAAAAAATAAGTTAAGTACTAATATAAATTAGGTACCGTTATAAATTAGGGACTAGCATTTATCTATAAGTGTCATTTGTACCTAAATGCTCTTACCCATAAAAAAGCCAATCACTTGATGATTGGCTTTTTTTATTTGCAGACTAAATTAATTTATAAGTGGAAATATTGTATAAATAGTGGTCAAAGTTATTTAGCCACTATCATCTTATTACTTTTCTTTTTTCAATTGCGACAAAATAGTGACTTCACGAATATAACTGGCTAAATCTGCTTTAGACTCTGCCATCAGCTCATCATCTTGGGTATGTTTAGCGTACTCAATCCATAACAGTAATTGATACATACTATTTTGTTCAGATGCTTGGTATTGTTTAACGAACTGCTTAAGCGTCCCTTCATCATTAATATTTAAACGCTCAAACCAACTTTCTATTTTTGAGACCTGTTCTTTAGGGAAAAACGCATCAAATAATGCTTTTACCAATTCGTGGCGGTTTTCTTCACTAATCAGCTTACCAACGCGCTTGGTTTGGCGAATACGAGCATTAGCGCTGGTGATATCGGCCAATGCCATGAGTTCTGCCATAAAATAGTCACTGGCTGGCAGATTTTTGAGCTGCTTTTTCGATAAGCTGGCAAGTGGTATCGACAACTTCTGCAAGCGCTCATGGGCTTTTTTGAGTTCAGTGCGCGAGACGCGCATATCCTGTTCTTTCCAGTCAATCATAAAAGCTTTCCAAAATAATAAATAATAAAATTAACAGGGGCATGTCCTCATTTTAGGAATAGTAATAAAAATGAAGATATGCCCCAGTGTTTACCAATAACTACCAACGATTTTTTTCACGATGTTTCGCCAGCACTTTTATACTTTGCGGCATAACATCGGCAAGACGACGTTGTAAATTATCGGTGATGAATACTGAACGATGCTTACCACCAGTACAGCCAATAGCCACTGTCACTGTATGGCGGTTATTGTGTAAAAATTCGGGCAACCAACGGGTTAAAAACTTATCTATATCATCAGTCATCTCAGCCACTTCTGGATAGTCGGCAAAAAATGCGGCAACTTCCGTGTCTAGACCTGTCGAAGTACGCAATTCAGGATTCCAATGCGGATTCGGCAAAATTCTCACATCAAAGACAAAATCTGCATCAATAGGACTGCCATATTTAAAGCCAAAAGACAGCAGATTAATCACAATCTGATTGTCCACGCCGACATGTTCACGCAACCTGTCTTTCAATTGATGAATATTCAAATTGCTGGTATCAATTCTGATATCGGCATGACCTGCGATAGGCTCTAACAGCTCCACTTCTTTTTTAATCGCGGCAGGTAGATTAAAAGCAATGTGCTTGGCATTGTCACTATCGATATCCTGCGACATCAGCGGATGTACGCGGCGTGTCGCATTAAAACGTGCTATCAAAGTGCTTTCTTGCGCGGTTACATACACCACTTTGACCGCATGCGCCCCGTATGTTTTTTTTAGGGATGCATGCATCTCTGCAAAGTTGGATAGATCCGCTCGCGGTGTTCGAATATCAACACCAAGCGCAATACGACGAATCCCACTTTCATTGACCAATTTATGCGCAGCATCCGGCAATAAGGATAACGGTAAGTTATCAATAGAATAATATCCTAAATCTTCTAAGATATTTAATACTGAGGTTTTACCTGAGCCTGAACGCCCTGATACCACTAGGATACTGAGCTTATCGGTTGCTATTTTACACGCTGCCTGCTCAGATTGACTGTTATTTTCACCCTGACTCACATCCATGATTCACCCATTCTAGTCCATTGCATCCTGCAAATTACTATGTCACAACGATTGATCCACCGTCACCAATTGATTGTCTAACAAACGTGCACGTCCTAGCCAAGCAGCGACTAAAATCATCAAACTCTCATTTTCTGCATTAAAAGTTAAAGTATCATTAGTGAGTGACTCTAGCGTATCGGTTTTAATGTCTAAATAATCAATAATGAAGCCAGCATCCGTAATACGCTGATGCGTTTCTGCTAGCAACGACTGAACAGCTTGTTGGTTCTGTTCACCTTTTTCTAACTGCTTTGCGAGATATTGTAGCGCTTGATGGATAACAGGTGCTACCTCACGTTCAGTAACACTTAAATATTGGTTACGCGATGAAAGCGCCAAACCATCTGCAGCGCGGACAATAGGTGCCCCTATAATTTCAATGGGATAACTTAAATCACGTACCAATTGCTTAATAATCGCTAATTGTTGATAGTCTTTTTGTCCAAAAACAGCAATATCCGGTTGTACGATATTGAACAGTTTAGAGACGACAATACCAACACCGTCAAAATGCCCAGGGCGTGATTGACCACATAATTGAGTGGTAATAGCACCTGCAAGAACAGAGGTCGGTGGCGGTAAGACTGGGTACATCTCTTCAATACTGGGCGCAAACACATAATCAGTATCGACCGTTGCTAGCTTAGCGACATCCTCATCAAGCGTGCGAGGATAACTATCAAAGTCCTCTCCCGCGCCAAATTGAGTAGGGTTAACAAAAATACTAACCACAACGATCTCAGCATGTTGCTTGGCTATTTTTACTAACTCAAGATGACCGGCATGCAGATTGCCCATCGTTGGCACTAAAGCGATGCGCTGTGGGCCATCTTGATTGTCAGTTTTTTGTCCACGATAAGACTGTAAAGCCGTACGCAATGCGGAGATATGATGATGAATGATTGGCATGGTTAACTATTCTTCTACTGATAATCGTAAAAACTAAAATGTTAGCTAAACTGGTGCTGCTCGGTTGGAAAACTGCCTTCACGTACTGACTGCTGGTAAAGGGCAAATGCGCCTTCGATACTGTGCTTGCTATTACGCTCATCGGTCAAAAAGTCATGAATAAAGCGCGGGACACGGCCGTGTGCCATACCTAGCATGTCATGCATGACCAACACTTGACCATCCGTATCTGCACCAGCACCAATCCCAATAACTGGCACTGCGACGGCTTCCGTCACTGCTTTTGCAAGCTCAGCAGGTACGCATTCTAACACTAGCAGCGCAGCACCTGCCGCAACGACTGCTTTCGCATCAGCAAGCAATTTATTAGCCGCTTCGTCACCACGACCTTGGATTTTATAACCACCAAACACATTGACTGATTGCGGTGTTAATCCTAAATGCACACAAGTAGGCGTCCCTGCTTGCGCCAAAGTCGTGATTAAATCGCAAAGCTCACTACCGCCTTCAATCTTAATCACATGCGCGCCCGCCTGCATCAGCTGGCGACTATTGGCAACCGCTTCTGGTAGGGTGACATAGCTCATAAACGGCAAGTCGGCCAAAATCAGCGCGTGTTTATTACTACGGGCAATATTGGCCGTATGATAAGCCATATCATCGACCGTAACAGGTAACGTTGAGTCATGACCTTGCACCACCATGCCCAAACTGTCACCGATTAAAATCGTATCAATCTCTGCTTTTTCCATCATGCGTGCAAACATCGAGTCATAGCACGTTAAGCAAGTGAACTTGGTGCCATCTTTTTTGAATTTTTTTAAAGTAGATAACGTCGTCATATGATCCTCGATTAACCTTTAGTACCTTTTAGCACCTTTAGCTGTCTCTAGCTATTATTCTGATTGTGATCAAAAATTTTAGCAATCTTTTGGTATAAGTGTTTTACCTTAAAAGAAGTGAACGCTGTCACTCTTTTATAATAGATTGGCTACAGTAATTTTAAGCCTGTCCAATCTTTGCTAAGCGGATAATCATCTATCGATTTGCCAGCAATGGTAAGCGCTGGGGTTAACTCTCGCAGTGGTAATAAGACAAAATTACGCTCAAACAATCCAGCGTGCGGTACGGTTAATTGTGGCTCAGTGATTTGCGCCTCACCGTATAACAAAATATCGACATCCAAACTACGCTCACCCCAACGCCGTATTCGTGCACGTTTAGCCTCTTTTTCTAACTGTTGACAGTAGGCAAGCAACTCAAAAGGCGGCAATATCGTCTCAAACCCAGCGACGGCATTAACAAAATCAGGCTGATCTTGCGGCCCCATAGGCGCTGAAGCATAAAACGAAGAAACACGAACCGCACGTATTTGCTTATGCTCTTGCATCGCGGCGATTGCCTGCTGCAAATGTTCTACTGGTGAACCCAAGTCGTTAGACAAATTGCTACCCAAACCTACGTAGCAGATTACCCAATTCGCGTTGCCCGCATCGTTAGTAATATTAGACATTGTCAGTACTAGGTTGGCGACGGCGACGTTTCGATGGGATAGGGCCTTTATTGTCATTTACACTACTCATACCAGCATTGCCGTTAGCAGCTTGGCTGGTTTTAGCAGACTTTGCTTCTGTCGTTTTGGCTGGTTTTTTAGCACTTGCAGGTGTCGTAACCTTCGCCACTTTTTTGCGCTCAACCGTTTTTTTAGCCGGAACATCTGTTTTATCAGTAAGCTGGGCTGCTGGCTTAGGTGCTTTTTTTGCATACTTTGCTACAGCTTTAACGTCGTTGTTAGTCGTTACTTGCGCCTCTGTATTACTAGCAATATTTATACTATCTGCACTCGGCTGACGACGGCGACGCTTATGCGGTATCGGCTCATTATTCATACTGACGAGCGCAGGCGATCTTGCTACCGAGCGAGCCACAAACGAAGGCTTAACCTCTGACTGTGTTGCTTTTGGCTGCTGAGCTTGATTTGAGCGATCAGGTTTACTATCAGCCTTACTATAAGAGTTGGCATCAGAACTAGTATCCTGATTTTTTAGCGCTTTCTCAGTTAATACACTCTTATGGGCAGGTTTTTTCTGCGCCGCCTCTTGACGACTATCAGGTTTATCACCATTTGATAGCTGCTTCTGCAATGGTGGCACAACTTTTTCGTGCTCAATTACAAAGAGTGGTGCAGGCTTGGAATGATGGCGTTTATTTGCCGCTTGGTTGCTGCTATTGGCAAGGGATAGCTGTCGTAACTGAGCAAGCTCATGGCTGTCTTGATTTGCTTGCTGTGATTTCTGACCTTTATTTGTATTGCTACTAGATTGCTTAACAGAGACTGATTGACTGGCAGCGCGGCGACGGCGTGCTGGAATATTTGACGGGTCATTTACCATATTCTGATCATTCCTACCCTGCTCAGCAGTATCATTGGCTTTGCTGTGCTTGGTATTTTTTTGATGAGATATTGAGTGATCGATGCTATTTGACTCTGAATTTTGATGATTACGCCCACGACCACGCTGCGCTTGTTGCCCTTTTTTATAGGCACCGCGACGAATATTTTCATCAAAATTATCAATGGCTTGCTGCTGCTCTCGTTCAGACAATGTCTGATAGGTCTGCCACCAATCGCCCATACCATTGGTCGACTCTGATAACGGATGCTCAGCATCACCGCATTGCTCACGCAATAATAAAAAGTCAAAACCTGCGCGAAAACGTGGATGCTCAGAGAGTTGGACGATTTGTTTGCTACGCGGGGCTGCAAGTCTTGGCTGCAATATCCAGATATCACGGATAAACTGCTCTGCAAATTTAGGAATCGCGGTCTTGATACGTTGACGATCAATCACTTTACCAGCGGCGTGCATTTGCGCTTCAGCAAACGGCATATTTCGCTTCTTGGCTTTTGCCAACTGATGCAGATAGTTTTCCCATAATAGCGCGGCATAAAAGAAAGCCGGATTGATACTTTTGCCCGCAGCAATACGTTTGTCGGTATTAATAGCGACTTGATTGACCAGTGCACTTGGCTCAGATGGTGGGTAGATGATTAAGCTATCAATCGCCCCTGACTCAAACAATAGCGGCAATAATGGCACCAGATAACCACCGGTAAACATCTTCTGCGTCTCATCATAGAGGCGATGCGGTGATATTTGCTCAAGCAATGCCCAGTTGCCATCATGAAACTGATCGGCTAACTCGTCATCAAACTCAAAACCGAGCTTGGCTTTGAAACGTAAAGCACGCAACAAACGTACTGGATCTTCTTCGATACGCACTGGCGCATGGCCGAGCAGACGAATGATTTTATTATTAATGTCGTCAAGCGCACCGCAAAAATCATGAACCACGCCTTTAAGTGGTTGATAATAAAGCGCATTAATAGAGAAATCACGACGAGAGAAGTCTTGTTTGATATCACCCCAAACATTATCACGCAGGATCATACCGTCTTGATTGGTATTAGCATCATTGGTTGGTGGACCACGGAAGGTAGCAACCTCAATCAACTCACGGCCTGAATACACGTGCGCCAACTGAAAGCGGCGACCGATAATGCGGCAGCGCTTGCCAAAGACGTCTTTGATCTCATGCGGCTTGGCATCAGTGACAGCGTCAAAGTCTTTTGGACGTAAACCCAATAAGGTATCACGCACGCCGCCACCGACGATATAGGCATCAAACCCAGCTCGGTTTAAGGTGGCAATCACTTCAGTAATGGAATTGGGTAATTCAGATTTATTCAGTTCTAACTGCTTGGCGGCACGCTCGGCCATGCATCTACTCCTCGCCGGTATTCTTTAACCACCCCTGATGAACACAGCGTTTATCAGGCGGATGTACCTGCTAGTTTAACAAATTTTGCGCCTAGTAGGTGTGTTATGACTGATACTTACGTGCTATTTTGTCAATATTGGGGTTAATTAAAGCAAAATACTGCCCTTAATCTTGTACGCGTAAACGTCCTCGATTTTTCTCAACCGTTTTTGCACCAATACCTTTGACCTTTGCTAACTCATCCACTGTCTTAAAATCACCAAACATCTCACGATATAAAATAATCGCTTGGGCTTTGCTGCTGCCGATACCGTTTAATGAAACGAGCTCACCTTCACTAGCACGATTGATATTAATGGTGGCTTGGTCACGTACCTGTATTTTGGCACTTTCTTGCGCCAATAGATATTCATAAGCCCTTTGAGGATTATCAAAACAAGGCGCAGCTTGAACACTGTTCAACATAAAAACCGCCAATATTAGACTGAAAACAGTCATATTGACCAAGCTAACAAACGAGGCCTTATGATAAGCGTTCATGACGATCGTTCATGTTGTTTCGCTGCTTCCCATAACGCATCCAACTCTGTTATATCGCTGTCTTCTAAACGCTTGCCAGCCGCAGCTAACTGCGCTTCAATATAACCAAAACGTGATTTAAATTTATGCACACACGTTAAGGTGGCTGCTTCTGCATCAAGATTGAGTTTACGGGCGACATTGACGAGCGCAAACATACAATCACCCAGCTCTTTTTCAATATCGCTAATATTGGCTTTGCTTGTGTTATATTCAGCAGCATCTTTTGATTTATCTATCAATTCGGCCTTTAACTCGGCAATCTCTTCATCTAACTTATCTACTGCCCCTGCGACGCCTTCCCAGTCAAACCCTAACTTTGACGCCTGTTTTTGCACATCTTGCGCTTGCATGAGCGCACTGCCCGCCTTGGTATTGTCTAAACGACGTTTTGGTTTGCCTCGTGCCTCGCGCGCTTGCTGCTCTTCCACTTTAATCTCATCCCAACGAGCTTTTACCGCCGTGTCATCTTCAAGGGTTTCAGCCTCAAATACATGCGGATGACGACGAATGAGCTTTTCTTGTAAAGTGTTAATGACATCGCTCATATCAAAGCGACCCTGCTCCGCATACATCTGACAATGAAACACCACTTGCAGCAGCACATCGCCTAGCTCGCCTTTGATATCCTCATCGTCATCGCTTTGTACCGCTTCGCCTAACTCATAGACTTCTTCAATCGCATAGGGAATTAGGCTGTGATTGGTTTGTTTTTTATCCCACGGACAGTCAACACGTAGCCGTGCCATCAACGCCAATAAATCGTCTAATTCACCACTAGCAGTTGGCGTTCCTTGTGCTGGCGTAGGCGCTACTATTTTATTGTCGAGAGTATTCATAAGGGAGGCTCTTATATTTTTGCTTATCGTTCAATTTAGCAGTTAGTGTATCATTGAACCTTGATTGGCTTATAATTGTGCTATCTATTTTATTATTTTACCACTGCACACGCGCAAGGAATTTTATCATTATGTCTACGTCTGCGACCATTCGTTATCAGCCAGAAACTGCATTTAATCCCATTCTTATTGATTCATTTAAAGCTTATGATATTCGCGGCGAGCTTGGGGTAAATCTAAACGAAGCCATTGCTTACCGTATTGGTCGTGCTTTTGCACAGATTTTATTTCAGCGTTATGGTGCGGCGGTTGAGGCTCATGACAATGATATGGTAAATCTAAAACCTGCCATCGTTATCGGTAGCGATATTCGCCATTCAAGCGAACAGTTAAAACAAGCGACCATCAAAGGTATGCTAGATGCCGGTATCGACGTGATTGACTTGGGCATGACAGGTACGGAAGAAGTATACTTTGCCACCAGTCATTATCAAGCATTAGGCGGCATCGAAGTCACTGCCAGTCATAATCCGATTAATTATAATGGCTTAAAATTGGTCAAGGAACACTCAAAACCGATCAGTGCTGATGATGGTTTAGCAGAGATTCAAGCATTGGCAGAATCTGGGCAATTTACCATCGTAAATGAATTAGGAAAACTGCAGTTATTAGACGATAAAAGTGTTTATATTAATCACGTCATCAGCTTTATAGATACTGATAAATTAAAACCGCTTAAACTGGTTATTAACTCAGGCAATGGCAGTGCGGGCCCTGTGGTTGATTTATTAATTGATCAGCTTGCACAAGCTGGTGCGCCCATTGAAGTGATTAAATTGCATCACACTCCTGATGGCAGCTTCCCCAATGGTATCCCCAATCCAATGATTGAAGCCAACAGAGTCGCGACTCAGCAAGCCGTTTTGGAAAATAAAGCAGACCTTGGTATTGCCTTTGATGGCGATTTTGATCGCTGCTTTTTATTCGATGAACAAGGTGAATTTATTGAAGGTAGCTATATCGTTGGGATGCTTGCCCAGGCATTTTTGAATAAATACCCAAATGAGTCAATCGTCTACGATCCGCGGGTGATTTATAATACTGAAGCAGTAATTAGAGAACATAACGGTAAGGCTGTTATCAGTAAATCTGGACATTCATTTATAAAACAAGTCATGCGTGACTCTGGCGCTGTTTATGGCGGCGAGATGTCTGCCCACCACTATTTTCGTGACTTTTTCTATTGCGATAGCGGCATGATTCCTTGGCTGCTAACGATTGAGCTACTATCTATCACTGGTAAAACCTTGTCAGAATTGGTCAGCAGTTATATTAAAGCCTATCCAAGCTCAGGTGAGCTTAATTTCCGTCTTACCACCCATGATGCTCCAACGATTATTAGTGCTATTGAAGAAAAATTTAGCAGCGAAAGTCCGACCAAATCGACGCTTGATGGTTTGAGTTTAAACTTTGGCGAATGGCGATTTAATCTTCGCGCCTCAAATACAGAACCACTGATCAGGTTAAATATTGAAAGTCGCGGTAACGAAGATTTGCTCAAAGTCAAAATACAAGAGATCCAGCAATGGCTTGCTAGCCAAGGTGCTGTACCAGCGTGAATGAATACGGACAATTTCGACTAAAAATCAAAAAAGCTCGCTGATAATTATCAACGAGCTTTTTTAGCAACAGAAAAACTTGAATAGCGCTATTTAGCACGCCCAATACCCAAATAGTCACCCACTAAACTATTTATCTGCGAGCGTGTCATTGCATTTTGCGCATCAAATACTGGCATCGCTTGCTGATTAATTTTGGCAATATCTAGCTGATCTCGTGGCGACCAACTGATAATAAAAATAGCCTGAGCATCATCGATTTGACCATAAGGGTCAGCAATTAATTCAAGTAGTGGTTGCTGCTGATAAAGCGCGGCAAGCTCATCTTGTGCTTTATCGCTATAGACCAAAGTACGAATATTATAAGACCACAGCAATGCTAGTAATGGATGTATGGCTGAACTTGCGGTACGTCCTGAGCCTGCTTTATAACTACCACCCCAAATTATCACGGTTTTATTGTCAATAAAGCCATCAAAATACTGCCAGAATTTGCGAAATATCAGCTCTTTTTGGTCTTCGTTGATGTGCATGACTGACTGCAACAGCGGCATATCTAAACTGTGCGTTTGGCTGGACTGCTGTAGCTTAGCCAACTCAGTCGGCAAGGTATTACCACCAAAGCCCCAGCCCGCTTGTAGATAGCTGCTACCAACGCGCGCGTCTAGCCCCATGATACGGCTGACTTGTTTGATATCAACCTGTTGACTGTCCGCCAAGCGTGACATCTCATTCATAAAACTCACTCGCGTCGCCAGCATCGCCATGATACTGCTACGGGCAAACTCTATCGTTGCGATATCAGCGTGATGAGCGGCACGCGCATGCTGCATTAACGGCTTCAATACTTCTAGATGCTGGCTACTATTGGCTGTTTTTTCACCAAGCAACCACAGTGAAGGATTTAACATTGAGCTATAGGCATCGCCGTCTTGCAAGAATACAAACGGCACATAGTAGACCCACGCGCGCTGCAAACGCTGAGCCAGTGCTGCGACAACCCCTAATTTCTCAATGCCGCTTATAATCACGGGTAACGACTGCTGATGACTGTGGTTGAATGCGGTAATCCAATTGGCTTCTGCCCATACTGGCTTGATACTTTCCAAAAACAACCAATATAGCGACACTGTTTTTTGTTCATCAATAACACTCATCGCCTCATAGCGCTGTATAAGCTCATCTGCACTCTCAGGTAGAGCGTGACTGATAATGTATTGTTGCTGCTCATACATCTGCCACAGTGCTTGCAAATGATGCTCAAAGCCATATTGCTGTATTTGCTGTGTCAATAGTTCACTATCTGCATACAAATGCACGCGCTGACCTAGACTTGCCAGCACCACCGCACTGGTAACCGCTTCAATACTATGACCAATAAGCACACAAACCTCATTATGGTTGCTGCTTTGGGTCGTAGATTCATATTTATATTGAGAGGTAGGTTGGTTTATAAAATCAGCGCTCATGCGTTCACCTTTAATGATTATCGACTTAGTAGCAAAACGATCAAGACAACTGCTGAATGTGTTTTAACAGCTGGTTTGTGGAGCTGTCAAATTGGCTCTCACCTGCTTTCTGCATGGCATAATGAACGGATTCTGCCATCTGCTTACCCATCTCAACGCCCCATTGGTCAAATGGATTAATATCCCAAATGCTGGCCATGACATAGACTTTATGTTCATAAAGCGCAATCAGTGATCCCAAACTATGCGGCGTTAGCTCGTCGATAAGTAGCGTGGTTGATGGCTGATTGCCACGGTAATATTTGTATTTATCAGCGGCAGAAGCTACTTGAACCTCAGACGTTTGGAGCGCGGCATTACCAAAAGCCAGTACGCGGCTTTGTGCCAGACAGTTGGCTAATGACAACTCATGCTGCTGTTGCAATGGTGCATTTTCAACCTTATCACTATAACGCCCGACGCAAGCGATAAAATCACAAGACACTTGCTGCGTCCCTTGATGTAGCAGCTGATAAAAGGCATGCTGAGCATTAGAGCCAATCTCACCCCATAAAATCGGGCAAGTATTATAATCAATACACTCGCCATATTGAGTAACCGACTTACCATTACTCTCCATTTCAAGCTGGGTTAAATAACTGGGTAAATAGCTAAGACGACCATCATAGGGCAATACAGTGTGAGCATTCACCTGTAAAAAGGTACTGTTCCAAACAGCCAGTAGCCCCAACAAAACAGGTAAGTTTTCTGCAAAATCCGCTTGGGCAAAGTGCTCATCCATACTATGAGCGCCGCTTAACAATTCTTTAAACCCATCCATACCAATGCGAATCGCGATAGCCAATCCAATCGCTGACCATAAAGAAAAGCGCCCGCCAACCCATTCCCAAAGCTGTAGCTGATGCTCAGGATGAATTCCCCAAGCGCTCATTTTTTCATTATTAGCAGAGATACCAATAAAGTGGCGGCGTAACACACTGTCTTCAGTGCCAGCACGCAATTCCGCAGTGGCAAGTAACCATGATAATGCGGTTTTAGCATTGGACAACGTATCAACGGTACCAAAGGATTTGGACGAAATAATAAACAAGGTAGTTTCAGGATTTAGGTGCTTGAGCAAGTTATCGAGTTGGGTACCGTCCATGTTAGACACGAAATGCACCTCAATATTCGTATCTGCCCACTCGTCAAGCGCGGTAGCCGCCATCAGTGGCCCAAGATCAGAACCACCGACGCCGATATTCACCACATCGGTAATCGCCTTGCCAGAAAATCCGCGCCACGTACCACTACGCACACGTTCAGATAAACGCTCGACTTGACAAAGGCTCTGATGGACATCGGCAACCACTTCTTGCTCGCCCACTTGTAACTTTACCGTAGCAGGTAAACGTAACGCCGTATGCAAAGCAGCACGCTCTTCACTAGTGTTCACCATCGCGCCTTGCATAAGTGCAACAATTCGTTTGGACAATTCACAACTTTCTGCTAGCTGCAACAGACTTGCCAGCACCTGCTCATCGATACACTGCTTGCTATAGTCCATATATAGCGCGCCAGCTTGCATACTAAAGCGCGTTGCACGACTGTCATCTTGTGCAAACAAGGCTGCCAGTGACCACGGCTGCTTCGCTAGCATTTGTAGTTGCTGCCAGTAGGTAGAGTTACGAGCACTGTTATAAGTGCTATTGCCCTTTAGCTCATCCATCAGCTATTCATCTTCTGCTAATTGCTGCTCGGCAAAATAAATAAATGCTTGCATATATGAGCGCATATCACCGGCATCATAGCTGTCGCCGCGCATGGTCGTGACATTAACCCCATATTCGCTAATCAAGGCATCGATAGCATCCGTCAGTTGAATTTCACCACCGACCGAGGCTTTGGTATTTGCCAAATAATCAAAGATATGATTGCTAAAGACATAACGACCAACGACTGCTAACTTAGAAGGTGCATCGGCTAAACTGGGTTTTTCTACAAATCCCGCGACTTTAAAGCTGGCATTTATGTCTGCTTCATCATCTTCCTTGCTCACCTCACTAAACGCTTCATTCAGTTTGGCGATACCATATTTATGCACATTTTCATCAGCGACTTTATCAACCAATATCTGTGAATGGCTATCTGTAGCAAAGGTATCAATCATAAAGGCTAAGTTATCAGCAGCCATATCGCCCGTAAAAGGATCAAGTACCACGTCGGGCAATAATACGGCAAAATCATGCTCACCAATAATGGGGCGAGCCGCCAGTACCGCATGTCCCAAACCTAACGGTTTACCTTGCCGTATCATAGATATCGTCACATCGTCTGGTAACCAATTTAAGCTATCGGCTAGCTTATCTTTACCTTTATGACGCAACTGGTTGTCCAGTTCAGCATTGATATCGAAGTAGTTTTCAATGGCGCTTTTTTGCGCATGACCGACCAATACAATATGCTTAATACCAGCAGCAATCGCCTCTTCAACCACATAATGAATGGCTGGGCGATTACCTAATGGCAATAGTTCTTTTGGCACTGATTTAGACAATGGCAACATACGTGTGCCAAAGCCAGCAACAGGAATAACGGCGTGAGTAATTTTTTTCATAATTTTTAAACTGTATTAAAGGAAGATTAAAAGAAAAGATATTTTATAAAAACTAAGCTAGATTATAACCATTGGGATTCATGCTTTGCCAGCGCCAGCTATCTTGGCACATATCAGTGATAGAGAGTTTTGCTTGCCATCCTAATAGATCTCGTGCTTTATCAGCACTGGCATAGCAGCTGGCGATATCACCTGCTCGGCGGCTAACAAACTGATAAGGAATGTTCTGCTTCGACACTTTGGAAAATGCTGCTACTAGCTCTAAAACAGAAGTCCCTTTACCCGTACCAAGATTAATTGGTAAAAATCCTACTGGAACTGCTTGCTGCTCTAAATAACTTAGCGCAGCTACATGACCTATAGCTAAGTCAGTGACATGAATAAAATCACGGACACCAGTCCCATCGATGGTTGGATAGTCATTACCAAAGATACTGAGCTTAGATAGTTTACCGACGGCTACTTGAGAGATATAAGGCATTAAATTATTTGGGATATCATTAGGGTCTTCGCCAATCTGCCCTGAAGGATGTGCACCTACCGGATTAAAGTATCTTAGAGGAATCAGGTTCCAGCTTTTATCCGATACAGCAAGATCTTCTAAGATATGCTCGACCGTCAGTTTGCTTTGTCCATAAGGATTGGTACAAGAACGCTTTGAGCTCTCGTCAATAGGCAGCGATTCGGGGTCACCATAAACAGTCGCAGATGAAGAGAAAACAAGATTCTTAACATCGTACTCTGCCATGACTTCTAATAAAGCAATCGTGCCACTAACGTTGTTGTCGTAATACTTTAGAGGTTGCGCAACCGATTCTCCAACGGCTTTAAGACCTGCAAAATGAATGACGCCGAAGAATTGATTGTCAGAAAATACCTGTCTTAGTAATTCCATATCACGGATATCACCTTCTACAAAGTCAATGGGCTGACCGATAAGACTAGAGACACGATTTACCGCTTCGCGGCTACTATTGGATAGATTGTCGTATACTACGACGTCATAGCCTGCTTGATGTAAGGCTATACAAGTGTGCGAGCCGATATATCCTGCACCGCCTGTGACTAATATTTTATTTTTCATAATATCCTCCCATTGTTTTTCGAAGCAATTATTTTTCGAAGTAGCCATTCGTTTTTACTTATAAATGCAACTATACTGGGAACAACAAAATATTGCCAACGTAAATGCTCCAATCATACATAACTGCTCTCTCGCTATTAATCTAAGCCAGCCATTATATTATGAAAATTAACGCTTACATCCAACCACTATTATTAGGTTATTATAAACATTATCGTCAAACAGAACAGCGTTTAGCGTTAGTCGTCGGTATGCTGCCATGGCGTGACATGGTGGGCGATTGGGTGTTTGAAGAATCTCATATTCAGATACAACGTCACTTTGACCAACATTATTTTGATAAATGGCTGAAGCCTTTTATTCAGTGTGTTAATCCGGTTATTTATATCTGGGGTTATAAAGCACCTGATTATTTTATTGACTATATACGCGAGCAAGAACTAGATATCTTCTTTTTAGAGGATGGCTTTATCCGTTCAGGCCCTGATGATGAAAGTGGTGCGCCGCCACTATCTATCGTGATGGACAGTCAAGCACCCTACTTCGATACCACGCGTCCAAACGATTTGACTGATCTCATAGCAAACTTTGACTTTGAACAGGATGGCTATGATGAGACACTAGCACAAGAGATGCTAGATTATTACGTCTCACATCGCGTGAGTAAATACAATCATCAGCCTTATGTCGATGTCGTACCCATATATGGAATTAAGAATGAAAAGCGTATTTTGGTACTAGGCCAAGTGCCACATGATGATTCGTTGAAATATGGTGGTGGTATTGGCATTACGCTGCTTGATGTGGTTAATAAGGCAATCAAAGAAAATCTTGATGCACAGATTATCGTTAAGCCACACCCAATGACGCTTGATGATCCGTCTATCGTTACTGCACTCGCTGAGTTAGAGTGTCTTATACTCACCCAGTCTATTCATTTGGTCGACGCGTTAGAGACCATCGATCATGTTTATACGATTACGTCTTTGGGTGGGTTTGAGGCGCTACTAAGAGGCAAAAAGGTTACCGTATTAGGGCGACCTTTCTATACACAATTCTGTAAGAATGCTGCAAAATCAAACATAGTCTCACTTTCTCAGTTATTTCATATCTGTTACTATATTTATAATTTCGATTTACTTCTTAAATAACGAAATACTATCATTTAATTAACTGATATCAAAAGGCTATTCAATGAATTCTAAAAAAATTGCGATCATAGGACTAGGTTATGTCGGCTTACCATTAGCTTGTGCTTTTGCAAAAAAATATGAGGTCATAGGTTTCGATATAAATGAAACACGTATCAGCGAGCTATCCAATAATATAGACAAGACTAGAGAAGTAAGTAGCGAATACTTAGAAAACACTTCCAACCTTACTTTTACGTCTGAAACCAGTAAGCTAGAAAAAGCAAACGTATTTATTATTACCGTACCAACACCAATTGATGATAATAATCTACCAGATTTGTCCCCATTGGTTAAAGCTTCGCAGATGTTGAGTGAGATTATTAAACCAGATGATATTGTTATATATGAATCAACAGTCTACCCAGGTGCTACAGAAGAGGTTTGCATTCCTGAACTAGAAAAATCTAATTTAAGGTTAAATACAGATTTTGGTGTTGGCTATTCTCCTGAACGTATCAATCCAGGTGATAAATTGCGCACAGTAGAAAACATATTAAAAGTGACTTCAGGTTCAAATTCTTATTATACAGATATAGTATAGTAGAGTTCAGATAAAACCGATACAACACATAAAAACTAATCAACTATTTAGATAAACCATGACTTATTCAATCGACTATCGTAAACAGGTTCTTTCTAGCATCGATAATGGTCTGACTGTTAGAGAAGCTGCTGCTTTTTACACGCTTAGCACCAGTACTATACATAGCTGGAGACAGAACTTAGAGCCTAAGAAAGGGCGAGATAAAGCCCCGACTAAAATACCTGATGACGCTTTGCTTCAGGATGTCAAAGCGTATCCTGATGACTATCAATATGAGCGCGCAAATCGTCTGGGCTGTAGTAAAACCGGCATTCATCATGCTTTAAAACGATTAAACATCAGCCAAAAAAAAGACACTAGAGCATCCAAAAGCCTGTCTGGAAAAAAGAGCTAAGTATCTCAATCACTTGAGTGATTATATAATTCAAGGCTATCCCATTGTTTATATGGATGAAAGTGGCTTTGAGCATGAGACCATCAGGCCTTATGGCTATGCTCCGATAGGTAAGCCTTGTATCGATCGCTACAACTGGCAAGGTAAAAAACGTACCAACGTCATTGGTGCCCTGTACGAAAGAGTACTATTTGCACTTGATTACTTCGAAAAAAACATCAATGGAGATGTATTCTATAACTGGTGCAAGTACACGCTAATACCGAGCCTAAAAACCAAGTGCGTAATCGTAATGGATAACGCAAGCTTTCATAAACGAGTACAAAAGCTGCTTAATAGACACGGCCATCGCCTTTTATTTTTACCACCCTACAGCCCTGATCTGAACCCTATCGAGAAAAAGTGGGCACAGGCTAAATTTCTACGCCAAGGATGGATGGAGAATAATCTACCTAAACTGTTTCATGATATGGGCTGTATCGATTTTATATTAAGCTGACTATAGATGAACTCTATAACTCAGTAATTACTGCAGGCACATTTAAAGCCTCATCTATCAAGGTTGCTGAAGCATCTAAAGTGATTGAAAACACTCAACGTGATGTTAACATTGCTTTGATAAATGAGCTTGCTCTTATCTTTAACGAGGTCGGTATAGATACTCATGAAGTAATAGAAGCTGCTGCTACTAAATGGAACTTTATCAAACTTATGCCAGGACTAGTAGGTGGCCACTGTATTGGCGTAGATCCATATTATTTAGCTCATAAAGCATCTTCTTTGGGGTTAAACCCCAATTTAATCTTAACATCTCGTGCAATTAACAACTCTATGAGCAAGTTTGTTGCTGAACAAACGATCAAAAAACTTATCTCTCATGGAAAAAATATCAAAGATGCATGTATTTTATTGTTGGGAGTCACTTTTAAAGAAAATTGTCCTGATGTAAGGAATACAAAAGTAACGGATATTGGTATTGAGCTGGAGAAATACGGTGTAAAAATGACTTATTGTGATCCTTGGGTCACTGAAGAAGACTGGAATAGCTTAAATGTCAATAATGTCGATTATAAAGATATTCAAGAGAATAGCTTTGACGCTGTTATTGTGGCTGTTAACCACTCAGAGTTTGTTGGTGAAGACGACAAGATAGATAGTTTTTGCACTAAACCTAAATTAGTAATCGATGTTAAAGGTGCATTAGTAAATCCAGAATGGCGTTTGTAATACATGAGTGAAATTTTAAAAGGGTTTGAGCAGTATGTTCAAGCTCAGCAATACTCTAGTGCAGACTCTTTAGTTGAGAGTCTGCTACAGACTAACTTTGTTGCTGATCTGAAAAGAAAGGATGCTCTTCAACTTCTGTATAGAATAGGTTATGTTTATCCTGAATTAACTCTAAAGCTATCTAATCAAAGAAATGATATTCCTAAACCATTCAAAGATACTTTGAGAATAGCCTCTGGAGATGTTCCTCCTCTACGTTTTTATAATAAAGCTGACACACTTATTGCTATAAAAATTGCACTTATGCGAAACAAACCGCTACTTGCAAGATTTCTAATTTATAATTTTTACCGTCAATATGGGTTACAATCTATCAATTTAGTTAAAAAAAACAAACTAATGATTGGAAATAATAGTAAACATTTAAAAAAAATTCATAATCCTCAAAAAGTAAGCATTATAGTCACTAGCTATAATTCTGAAGCTTTTGTAGAAAACTGTATAGATTCTTTGCTAAATCAATCAATTGATAGTATCGAAATAATTGTCATAGATGATGCTAGTACTGATAATACTGTAGAGCTACTCAAAAAATATTCATCTATAAAAGTTATTGAACTTAACGTAAATCGTGGCACATATAATGCTAGGAATATTGGTATACAACATTCGTCTGGCGAGTTTATAACGTTTCAAGACTCAGATGATTGGTCGCATCCAGAACGCTTAGCACGGCAACTATTACAACTAAATGATAATCCTAATACTGTAGCAAATTTCTCTAAATTTTTTAGAGTAGATGATAAAGGCCTACCCAGTAGCCGACAGAACTATCCTTTACTCAGACTCAACTTTTCTTCACTGATGATTCGTAGAAAAGTGTTAGAAGAATTAGGGGGTTTTGATGATCAACGAAGGATTGAGTCAGATAAGATATTACTAAATAAGATTATCTCAAAGTACGGAGAAAGCTCAATTTTCTATATTAAGCTCCCTTTAGCGATTGGTTTACTTAGAAAGGACTCTCTCACCACTGCTAAAAATTCCGGGTTCGATAAGTATGGTTACTCCCCTACGAGAGAGTTAATATAATCATGACTGATAAATCATCTAAGTTATTCACCAATGCTCTATCGCAGCTTGATATAAACATTAAGCAGTTTGAAGCTCTTCAAGAACATATAAGATTGACTCTAGATAGAGTGGCACTAATATATGGACGAGACAGCCAAGAATATATAGAAAGCTTAAAAAAGGTTTACGAAATCATTCCTTTAAGGGAAATTAAACAGGCTTATATTGTACCTTACATGTCTCTACCTCCTCATTACTCTCATGTGGCAAGACAAGTAGAATATATGTGGTCTAAACAACATCTCAGTGAGATAAATTGTGACATATCTCCTTGGAATAATAATAAGAAAATTGATCAACAGTTCGCACAATCATTAGATGTCCCTACTCCAGAATTACTTCAAAGCGAATGTAAGTTTGAAGATATTAATTTTACTGAGTTTATCGTTATTAAGCCCTCATTTGGCTCCTCTTCCGAAAATGTTTTCTTTTATTATAGCGACAACAGTATTTTGGAGATTAAGACAAATTACACGTTTAATAATCTAGATGATTTTAAAAAAGAAATATTAGGTAGGGATATTCAAAGCCTTTGGCAGACTGAAGCTCTTATTCTGAATCAAGACAATAAAGCCGCTCATGATATTAAAGTGTATATGTACTATGGAGTAGTGGGTACTGTTTTAGAAGTCAAGAGAACGGATAAAGCATATCAATGTTGGTATGATAAAGACGGTAGTATTCTTGAAAGCGAGCATAGTAATCAACCATGGTTTGAAGGAACGGGGTTTGAACCTCAAGTATTAGAGTATGCAAAGAAGATATCTCTAAATATTCCTGCACCTTTTATGCGTATTGATTTTTATAAAGGTGCAGATGGCTACTATTTAGGGGAACTAACACCTCATCCCGGTCGTTATTTTCCAGAGTATAGTCCAGAATTAGATGAGAACTTGGGAGCGCTTTTTTGTGAAGCAGAAGCTAGACTATTTAAGGATTTATTATATGGGAAGAGTTTCTCGAACTATTTGAGTTTCTATGAAACATAGATTTAACTATTAATGGTTCGGTCATCAAGATGATTACCGCTAATAAAAATATATTTTTATTTTGAAATATAATCGTATTATAAAAATCTATCTCCTATTTGACTTAAATAAAATGATTGATAGCTAAATACTTCTGAACGCAAACAAGAATACCAATCACCAAAGGTATTATTATGGACAAATATATATTTTCTACTTTTCATTTAAATAAATTAGCAGTTGTATTTCTATTGTCGATGATCAGCTCCAAAGTTTATTGTTTCGATGTATATACATTTGTTCCTTGGAAATATTACTTAGAAAAAGGTGAATTACATCGGACCAAAAACTTAGATGATTACCTTACAAATTTTGGTACTAAAAAAGCATTTGTTATCTATCCAAAAGATATGTTTACCCAAGACAAACCGGATCCTATCAAGATCGAAAAAGTAGCAAAATTATCGCGGGAAAACTCGGATACTTTAATATCATTTGATATAGAAATTGGTAATAAAATGAAGCCCGAAACCATACTACCTACAGTAGAAAAAACTTTAACCTTATATCAAAAAAACAATGGCGATGACCTTGTTGGAGTATATGGTTTATTGCCCCAAAATACAGCAGGTGGTAATTTCAAAAATCGAAAATACGTTGAACTTAACAGTAAATATGCAAATATTGCTTCATTAACTACAGTATTAAGTCCTATACTATATAACTATGATGGAGATGATTTTGAGAAATGGAAAATCTCAGCTGATTTTGCATTTAAAGAAACTCAAAAATATAAGACTACGCATAAAATAATTCCTTATATATCTCCTATCTATAAAGTAGCACGAAGAAAAGATAACTCGAGTGGATTTATCATAAAACAGCTTTCTGAAAAAGATATGAAGCAACGTTTAAATTATTTAAAAAAATTAAACGCTGATGGTGTTTTAGTATGGGAGAGCAGCCAATCAGTTGAGTTTGACGGCAGTCTCCCTATATTTTCCCCATATAAAGGCTGGGGCAAAGCTATAATCGATGCAGCAAGTTCCGAATAGACTGATTATTTCTCTTTCAGAATTTTAGGCAAATATTCCTCAACTAACTTCTTAGCTATTTCTGCAGGTTCAGGCCCATGTCCTTTTTCATGGGTAAATACTAAGCTATGTAAATTTAACTTATCATTGATCCCACCTTCTATTGGCAGATGAAAATACTCGCAGAACGGTATGTAATGCTCATTATAATGCTTTGTATCAACAGTATTTTGAACAATGACTCCGCATGTTATCTTTTTCTTATCATAAGATGATTGGAGGGCAGTAATTGCGGACCACTGTTTTGGATAATTCTTGGCTAAGCTTTCAGCAGTAGCGTTACTATCAAATAGTTGCCTATAAGACTCAATATGTCCCTTATAGTAATTTATTATTTGAGTCTGTCCATTTGCACTTATAAAGTTTGCACCATCAATTTGTGCGGCAAGTAAAATACTAGCATAACCACCAGCAGAACTACCCCAAAAGATAATACGATTCGGTGGTATATCTAGCAAGCTTGCTACTTTGAGAACTGCATCTGCAACAAATGCGCTAATTTTTTGATATTTAGTACCAGCGAACCATCCAATAGGTAAGTTATCGTCTAAATAAAGTGTTGGATCAGAGATTGCTAATATACTGCTATTAAATATACCGTGCCAATTCCAACGAGCAAAAACAGGTAATTCAGCCGTTTTTCTATTAACGGCCCCATTAGGTGTTACTATTAGATAATCATTTTTTACTTTCTGATTTAACCTACATTCTAGTTTAAGTCCTTGCACTTCTACAGAAAAGTCGCTTACGATATCTTCTTTTAAAACTATATCGTCGATATGCTGAAATTTTGAATACGGAAAGGTCGCCATAAAGAATCACTTTTAAAAAGAGTCTGTTTTTTTACTTTTCTTACAAAAATACTTGTTAATTTATAGTTCAAAATCTAACTATTTAACTGTGCTGTTATAATATCTACTAATTCCCCAACATTATTAAAATTTAAATCATCGATAGCTAATGTTTGATCTATAGCATCTTCTATATTCGATAATAAAATAGTATGTGACAAGGAGTCCCAGCCAGAAATATCCATTGCCACAGTATCGCCAGTTATCTCACTGGCATCTACCATAAATGTATCTTCAATAGCATTACTCACTAATTGCATGACTTCTTCTTGTTTCATAACTTATTCCTTATGCTTATTTAAAAAGGTTAATAATTTACTTTTATTTAAATTACGACTTATTTTACCACTACTACTTTTATGTAACCATGAAGGCTCTACTAAAATCACATCACGTAATAATAAACCCATATTATCTTGGACAGTTTGGCGTATTATCTTTACTATCTCTTTTTCTAACTTATCATCGACAGACTGATCTTGAAAACGCTCTTGAACTAAATATATCTCATTGCTTCCAATTTGATCATTATAGATACCTAATGCTACATTACGACCAGCCTTAATGTCTGACAATGCATTAACATGCTGTTCAATTTCATGAGCAAAATAGTTTCGGCCATTGCTAATAATTAAATCGTCTTGCCGACCTAATACATAAAGCTCACCTGCATGTATGAATCCTAAGTCACGAGTACGATATGATGTACCATCAAATACCTCTTCTGTCTTTTCAGGACGATGATAATAGCCATTGAACAAGAAACGACCAGAAATCACTATTTCACCAAATTGGTCAGAATCTGCGGTTTTATTGGAATCAGGGTGTAAAATAGTTACCTGGCAACCATCTATGACTTTCCCACAACTTAGCAGTTGCACACCATTTTCAGCCGTTGTTAGTTGTACCTTATTATCCAGTAAAGCTTTATCGTCTACCCATATCTTGCTCGCTACCTCACCGACTTTTGTCTGGGTAACGGCATATACTGTTTCAGCCATTGCATAACATACTTGTAACTTTTCTAATGTGACTCCAACCTCATTAAAATGATCGGTGAATCTATGGAAAGTCTCGGCTTTGCAAGGTTCAGAGCAGTTTATAAAGGCTCTTACCGAAGATAAATCCAATCCAATAAATTTCTTAGATTTGATCGTTCTTCGTAAATGTTCAAAACCAAAGTTAGGCAACCAAACTAGCGTTCCATGATTGTCCGTAATAGCCTGTAAGAGACTGATAGGCTTACTTACCCACTCAAAAGGATCTAAAAGGACAATAGTCTGACCCAACACTAAGGGCATAATTGTACAAGCAATCAACCCCATGTCATGGTATATCGGTAACCAAGACACAACAACATCATCAGAAGTGGCAAACAATGACTGAGAGTAAGACTCAATTTGGTCGATGACCGCTGTATGAGATAATGCCACCCCTTTTTTTAGACCTGTAGTACCTGAGCTGTGCTGCAAAAATGCAATTTCACCTCTAGTATCTTCAATACTTTCATTTGGCGTATAAGAATCTAGTAATTCGTTATCATGAACTGTACATTCAATATTTTCTGTAATATCTTCAAAGGCAGATAACCATTCAGATGTAGTCACAACCAACGATGGATTTGTTAATTCAATTAGCTGTTGGTGACTTTCCCAGTACTTTTTTTCATCTTGTTTATGGCTTGGTAATGGCATCAAAGAAGGAACGATACCCGCAGACATTAACCCGAAAAACCACATAATGGCCTGAGGTGTCTGCGGTAGAAAAATAAAACCTATACGGCCTTTCTCTATATTTTGTTCCTCTACCCAATTTCGTACCTTCTGAGTAAAACCATCAAGTTGACTATAACTTACAGTAGTATCTTTAAATACGATTGCAGGTTTACCTGACAGGTTATCTGCGTGCATCTGGATGTAATGGTATAGATTGTTCATATTTTTATTTACTCTCATTATGGCTTTCTACATTATGAATAGCCCTCAGTATATTTTCTTCAGGAATCTCTGTACCTTCAGGAACTTCAAACTTTCTTTCCAAATGAGGAAATTCTAAATACACATTATCTTTATCTATATTTTTATGCCATTCCGTCCATTGTTCTTTATAAAACTTTCTAGTAGGAGATATGCCCGAAGTCTTAGAGACACCGTGTATAGGATGGTTAGTCAAACTGGTAGGCTCATCTAAACAAATCATACTCAACGACTTATAATTTTTAAATTCATCACCAATAACCATTTTACAGCGATTGATAATTTCACTATCAGCGCCGAACCTGGAACAATCCCAACCTCCTAAAGTATCACGTAAGAAGTTTGCTTCAAACATACAAGTGATAGAAGCGACTCTCATAACACCATCATGACAAAATGCCCCAAAGGGATATAAAGGTAAATAACCATTTTCTTCCATCCTGATCATGCGTGTATTACTAGCTCGAGGTGGTTGTTCCTCAGACCTAATAAGCTGCATATGTTGTTCAAGACGTTGTGGGTATGCCCAGTCATCAGCATCATGCCCAGTAATGTAGTCACCTGTAGCGATTTTTAAACCTAGGTTTTTAGAAACATATGCTCCTACATTATAGGGGTTATTTATAAACTTAACTCTAGAATCGATCAAAGATATTTTCTTAATAATTTCAGAGGTACGATCAGCACTACAATCGTTAATGACGATCAATTCTAAATTCTGCCAAGTCTGATTCAGAATCGAATTTATAGAAAGTTGAATCGTTTTTTCAGCATTATATGCAGGCATAATAACAGATATTTTTGTAGGATCTTCTATCCTATAACTTACTGGACTAGTAATACAGTAAAATCTTTCTTTATTATTATCTGTTAGTTCAATAGGATGCATGCCATGATCTGTGATATATTTATTAATATAATCTAACCATCTTATTTTATTATTCAATTCATTGTTAGCATAAAAAATATTGATAGTACTCTTCTGTTCTTCAGTAGTGTATTTTTTTAAAAAATTCCTTGCAGTCTCAAAGCCATATTCTTTTTGTATATCTACTGCCTCTCTAAATAATGAACCTTTTTTCTTGAGCTTAGGAATTGTCAAATCATACTTAGACACTTCTTTAACATTATTTAAATCTGTATCCAACACAATATCATTATGATGTTCTACTCGAAAGAGATGGATAAAAGATGGAACTCCGCGTTTTTTCTTAAAAGATATTTCCATAGTCCCATTTGCGCTATGTATCTGCAAAAAATTATGAGCTTGATCATCATTTATTGTTACGTTGATCGTCATAGTTTCATCAGATGAAAGATGATGTAAGTATTTGAAATCTGGCATGACTCTAAATGTACAATCACCTTGATAAGTACGAATAGTTAATTCAATATCTACTGAAGCAGATGGTTTGACACCATACAACTGGAGGTCTAAAGAATCACTGAAACCTTGGTTAAAAACAACAGTACTCAATCTGCTTTTAAGAGGTAAAGTTACACTACTATTAAAAACTGTATACTCTCTGCTGCCATTATAAAGTAGCTGTGGCAATCTAGTCTTATCACGGATACTTATATCTGTAGAAGTTTGCTTTATCTTAGACTTTACTGTTATATAGTCGTCTAGTAATATTTTTGGAAGCTTTAGTATATCTTTAGACTTTCTCATACCGACTAGTCTATTACCAAGTTTATAAGAAAATTGATTTTTTAAATTTTCATATCGCTTTTCCTGTTTTTCAACAACTCCTTCTAAGGAAATTATTTCTTGTTGCAACTTCTCAATTAGTAACCGATACTTGAATATTTCCTCTTTATCTAACGAGTAGAGCTCGAAAAATTTTCTGTTTCTTTTTTCATAATCCTGTATTTGCTTTACATATTTTTTTAGTTTCTCAGTATTATTGTTATTCTCGATTTTTAATCTACCTTTTTCCTCTTTCAATATTTCAACTTCTTTTTGTAAACTTTGATTATGTTTATTTACTACTGCTACTTTATCTTCTAATTCATATGGTCTTAAATATTGTTCAGATTCAACTCCATACTCTACTAAAGACTTAGATTTTTGAGGTACGTCTATTGTACTTTCTACTCGTTTATTTAGCTCAGCTAACATAGTTTTAATTTTATCAATTTCATTTCGATCATCTGACATGACTTTAGATCCTAAGGAGATTAGAAATATACCCCATTGTAAGTATATATTTATTTGTTTTCAACACAGTTTTAATTACTATTTATGGCATTTTTTCAAAAAATCACATAGTGTATCTTAAGTATTATGCGCTTATCATCTATTTTACCTAGAACACTCACATAAGCAATGCCTTACAGCATAAAGAGCTATGAATCTCTTTTCTACAGGGAGGGCATTGATCACCAAAGATGATAGCGTCAGCATGATCTGTATGATTTAACTTCTATAGCTTTAGCACCGATACCTTATTAAGGTGATAACTAATGTAGACAGTTACCTTTACTTTAGAAATAACACCGATTTCGTTCAATCAACACAACAACTTAAGTTGTAAGTTATTTTGGAAAAACCTTAAAACATCAATCTGTTTTATATCAGAGATAGGATTGCCGCCAATGCTGATGTAATGTGGAAGTAGCAATTACCCTATTTGATGTAATCACTCAGGCTATTACAGAAAACCCTGATGCACAAATTATCGTCAAACCACATCCAATGACGCTTGATGATCCGTCTGTCGTCATTGCCCTCACTGAGCTAGATTGCCTAATCCTTAACCAGTCTATTCATTTGGTCGACACGTTAGAGACAATCGATCACGTATATACGATTACGTCACTAGGTGGATTTGAGGCATTACTAAGAAGCAAAAAGGTTACCGTATTAGGGCAACCTTTTTATTATGGTTGGATTAAAAAAGGCGAACTGGAACATGGATGCGGCCAAGAAGACCTGTTGTATATATGCTACTGCCTCTACTGCCTCTACTGCCTCTACAGCCAGAGTTTATTAACTTAATAATTTCTAATACATTCCAAGCAACTGACAAACACTTAAAAGACTGACTAGATACTTTCTTGAAACTTAGCTTGCGATACTTTGTGCTCATTAACAAATCGACACAACCACTCAACTCTTTGCTTAAAGCCTAACTCTTCCAATGAACCTTCTTCATAACTCTCTATATAAGACAAAATAGTATTAGGACTGTAAAATCGTATAGACTTGTTACCTTTATTATCTAAATAAATCATGGTATTTAAGTAATAAGAACTCATTTTATGTGGAATGATTAACTCTTTATATCTAAGTTTATTTGCTAATACTAAGGTGGGTATATTCTTAACCAAAAGCTGTACTTCCATCGCGGAAATATCTGTTATTGCATGAGATACTCTGATTGCTTTACTAGATGTAATATATCTAAAACCACTATAAAAAGCCCGTATTCGATCTCTTATAGATATTTTATTTTTTATAACAAGAACACTGAAATTCTGCTTAACCAGCTTTGATAAAACTATTTTTAACGATTGCTTGTAACTTTCATCTCTATGACCTAGGTTTGGGTGAGTCTGAATAACAATCTTTTTAATACTTTTATCTTTGACAACTTTTAGTAGTAGTCTATCGATACCATCATTGATAGAAGAGAAATTCTCATCTGGAACTCCTCCTTCCCATGTTGGAGCATATAGTAATGCATGGCTGTTTTCATCGTAGCGATAGTTGTTCTGACCAACGAACGTATTACCAAGCCTGATAACTCTATTATTCTCTGTATCATATTCAGTAAATATACCGGCCTTTAAGTATCTATCTATACCAACTTGACCTGAAGTTACTACATGATCATAAATACGAGTTATAGGTTTAACGGATGACTTTTTATTACTTTCTCCATGGGTTATAAACACGTGAGACACGTTTCTAAACGCAACCATTCGGCAGTTAGACTGAGCATTGAAGAGATAGAAGACGACTTTATTGTTTTCAAAAGCTATGTCTGAGTATTTTTTGATAAATTTATAGCGAATTTCATTGTCATCAAACATTTCAGAAATTACTTCTGAGTTCTCTTTATAATATTTTATATAGACACTTATACAAGCATTACGATTGAAGATATCTGACTGAAAATAACTCAATAATTGTTTCACGGCTCCTAATATTTTAGTATCTATATAAATATAATAAAGATTCTTGCTCATACTATTCGTCACCAATATCTATTAAAATCTATTAGTATTCTTTATGTTAAAAAATACTATCTCTATATTTTAAAATTACGAATTACTAATCTGAATTACATATTCTTTAATCAAAGCTATGACTTTGTTTTTTTCGTTTAACATACCATCAAATATAAGAAGTTTCTTTCCTTCTACTTTGATAGCATTTTTCCTTAAAAATTCTAATGAATCTGGGTTATTTCTAGATAAAACCCAAACATGTAAAGAGTTTTTCTTCTCGTTTACTTCTATATCAAAGGCTATTTTATTTCTTTTCAAGTCAAAGTCTATAACTTGAATTTTATTTTTAAAAATCCAAGCTTTACTAAATCCGACTTCTTGTTTTAATTTTTCTTGAAAAGTAACCTGAAGATTTTTAAGTAATTTTGATTCATTCGATATTTTATGAAACTCTCTAAAATCCCCTGCTAAAAAAAGCAGTGTTAGCATTTTTTCATTTTCATAAATCTGTGATAAATCAAAAAAATCTTTATGAATACCGAAGTAACTAGAAGTTAATTTAAACATTTCGATACATTCTTCATTGTTTATACTATTCTTTTTACAAACCACCCTAAACCTTTCTACAATTTTAACAACCCATGCATTATATAACTTAGACTTATTTGAATTACTTGAAAAAATAATACTATTCAAACCAGAAATAAACATATCCATAACTGTTGATAGATTCATTTTTACATGAGACAAATGACCATCGTCGTGGCTTTCTAAGAAGTAGTATTCTTTATCTGCTAATATAGAATATTTTTCTGAAAAAGCTAAACATGTACAAGAAAATAGCATATCTTCAAAAACATCAATATTCGGATTAAATAATATTTTATTTTCCTTCAACATAAGATTTTTATGGAATTTAAATATCTTCAAAGATCTCATCAAATGGTGATTTAGGATATCTGCATTATCTACAAATGCTTTTCTAAAAGATCTTTTATTCGTTCCTCTAGCTCCTCCTAACTTAACATAAACCATATCGCTATCGTTTTTTAAAGCTATGGCCATGCCATTTTCTAAAAGTTGCGAATCTATATAATCGTCAGAATCCAAGAAGAAAACATATTTTGCTGTACTTGCTTTTATTCCTTCATTTCTAGGTGCTGAAGCATTTCCTGATCCTATTGGACGTCTCAGTATTCTATAGTTTATACTTTTATCGATCAGAGATTCTATAGTACGTATAGAGTTGTCTGTAGATGCATCATCTACAAATATCACTTCCCATTTTGACTTATTATAAGTTTGTGCGTTTATAGACTCTATACAAGGTATTATGATTTTTTCTCTATTATATACCGGTACTATAATACTAACGTCGTATTTCTCCATAACAATTCAACCCTCGCCGTAATTTTTTACTATTAAATAGTATCATTTTTAACATAAAACGAAAAAAACATTGAGGCATATGTCTTTAGATTAAAACTATTTACCTCAATTTTACTTATTAACCACTTGGTTTTTTATCTCCCGTCTTTTCGGACATCAATTACTATACCTGTTTTTTGAGAGAACAATGCTTTCAAGCTAACTCTAGCTACCTGTTCTGCATTTAATAAAAGCTCAAATGGTTCAATACCAAAGTTTGCAGTACGCATAGGAGTAGCTGTACGTTCTGGGTTAATACAGTTAACCTTAATACCATCATTTATCCATTCTTCAGCTAAAGCTTGTGTAAAATTCACAATTGCCGCATTAGTAGATGAATATAAAGCATAAAAAGCTCTACCCCTAGTATATGAACTAGAAGTAAAGTTCAATAACATACCTCGGCTCTTTTTTAAGTAGACTTTACTGGCTATAGCTATATTAACTGCGCCTACATAATTAATATTAATTAAAGATGAAATTTCTTCTAGCTCAAGTAGATCGATGGGTTTTTTTATAAGAAGTCCAGCAGTGTTGACGATATAATCAATTTTTCCATACTCTCCATTAACAGATTCTAAAAAATCTTTCACACCTTGTAAGTCAGTAATATCTACTCCATTATAGCTTCTACTTGCGACTTTAACTGTGGCACCATTCAGAAGTGCCAGATTATTAATTTCGAGTCCTATTCCGGATGTTCCACCAAATACAACTATGACTTTATCGCGCAAGAATTCTAAACTGTCATTGGAAATAAAAGCTTTTTCATTACCTGCTTGCAAAAACTTCTCTGCAATAAATAAGTCCATTGGATAAGTAACTTTGATATTTCTGTCATCACCCGCGACAGTGGCTACTCTAGTATGCGGCAGCATTGCCCGAATAACACCACAATCGCAAGTAAATTGCTTTCTACCTTTTTCGATTGCACGTTTATATGCTTCTTGGATGCTTCCCAACTTAAAACCTTGAGGCGTTTGCCCACGTCTCATCATTGAGCGATTAGGTATATTAGAGATACAACCATCATCGTATACCTCTACTAGTGTATCTGCTGATGGTATAACCACATCGATAGCATCAAAATTATCTAGCATTTCAATACAATCTTTGATAATTTGCTGAGTTACTAATGGTCTTACAGCATCATGAAACAGAACCTTGCTAGAGTCATCATTATCTTTTAGTGCAGTCAATGCAGAATAAGTAGAATCGAATCGCTCTTCTCCACCGCTAATAACTCTAGAAACCTTCTTCCATTTATTATTTTTTATGAGATCTAAAGTTCTTTCTATATGAGCCGATTGAGCAACAATTAGGATTTCATCTATAAATTCGCTTTGTTCAAAAACGTCAATGGTATACTCTATAACTGCTTTGCCAGCAAGCTTTGTAAACTGCTTGGGTAAGGCTCCACCAAAACGAGAACCTGAGCCCCCTGATAAAATTACTGCTATATTTTTACTCATAACTCTTTCCTAGCGTAAACAATTAATCAACAGATATTTCTTGCAGTTTTTTCATAAACTTATTATCTAATGTTTCTTGATAACCAATAAAATAATCAATAGCCTTTTTTCTACCTTCCATTAAATAATCATCACCAGAAGTTACCCTTGCCATTTTTTCTACTAGCTCATCAACAGTAGAATAAGTATAACAATAATCTTCATATTTTATATTGCTATTAGCGACTTTGATCTCTCTATCTATAGGAATATAGACGAATATAGGAGAATCAGCGGCAAGACATTCTGTGATTACACCTGAAATATCACAGATAAATATATTATTGCTAGGAATCACTGTGCTAATTTCTACTGAAGCATCTAGCACAACAGCGTTTAAGGATTCTTTATTAATGACTTCCTCAGTCATCTTGTTTATATTTTTTAACTTACTATCGCGACCTCCAGTAAAGGGATGATATTTTACCATCACTGGTACGTCTAAACACTTTTGCACTTCACGAATAATTTTTCCAGAAAACGAAATAGAAGAATAATTTGTTTCTTCCAATACACCTTCCCAAGTAGGTAGGTATAGCACTCTATTATCCATGCGCTGCTGCCAATATGTTTGACTAAGAGACAAAATATTACGCAAATTAGGACGACCTACTTTAACAAAATCAATATGTGCAGTGTTGAAGTCGCTATTTTCGAAACGATCAATATGTCCTTGCCCTGCCGTCCAAACTTCATCATATAAACGGAGCGCTTTATGCGCACTTGATGCTTTATCACTATCTCCATGTCCAATAAACACATGATGCAAATGATTAAATCTTACCAAATGTATATTGTTACCTGTACTTGAAGGATAAAAAATAGTCTTCGCATCTGGTAATAAGTTTAAAACTTCCTCTACATCTACCCCTCGTCTCGCAAAAGCTATTGACATCCACGGATATTCTTTCTTTATCCATTCAAAAAAAGCTTCATTTCTTACTAACAATACAAACTTAACATCAGCTTGTACAAAAACTGGTACCCAAGGTATTATCTGATTAGAGCCTGACGCTAAAAGTTCACCCGAATGAATAATTAAAGATATTTCTTGGTAAAAGTTTACATGACTTACGTCAATATACTTCAGAGCTTTAGGTTTAGGTTTAGGTTTAGGTTTATTAGTAGTATCAGGTAGAGCGCCCAATTTTTTTAAAGCAGCATCTTTAAGGAAAAGTTTAGGATTATTGATTAACTTCGTTAATTTACTCATTTTCCACCTTATAAATAGCTAATTTTTGTTCATAAGAAACTGAAAGATATCTTTTCATTACAGACTTGTATAAACCTTATTATTTTCAATAATATATAGTCAAAAAAACACCCCATTGTAGGGGTGTCTTTGATTTTTTTCAATATAGTTTTGGTAGTTAGTAGGCTTATGCCTATTCTACCAACCCGTAACTTCTTTTAGCTTATCACCCAGCTTAGATGGGTCACGCGTATACGCGATACCAGCATCTTCAAAGGCTTTGAATTTTTCTTCAGCAGTACCTTGACCACCAGAGATGATCGCGCCAGCATGACCCATACGCTTGCCTTCTGGAGCAGTAACACCAGCGATGTAACCAACGACTGGTTTAGTCACATGGTCTTTGATATAAGCAGCAGCTTCTTCTTCAGCAGTACCACCGATCTCACCGATTAGGATGATCGCTTCAGTTTGTGGATCTTCTTGGAACAGTTTCAATGCATCAATTTGGTTCATACCAGGGATAGGATCACCACCGATACCGATACAAGTTGACTGACCAAAACCAAGCTTAGTGGTCTGAGCAACGGCTTCATAGGTCAATGTACCAGAGCGTGAGATGATACCCACTTTACCTGGCAAATGGATATGACCTGGCATGATACCAATTTTGCACTGACCTGGCGTGATAACACCTGGGCAGTTAGGACCAACCATGCGTACGCCTTCAGCTTCTTCGATATAACGTTTTGCTTTTAGCATGTCTAAAGTAGGCACGCCTTCAGTAATAACGATAATCAATTTAACACCAGCATCTACCGCTTCAACGATAGAATCTAGTACGAATGGTGCTGGTACATAGATAACAGAAGCGTCAGCTTGGGTCGCTTCCATAGCTTCTGCCATCGTGTTGAATACTGGTAGGCCTAAATGCGTTTGACCGCCTTTACCTGGCGTTACGCCGCCTACGACTTTAGTACCGTACTCAATCGCTTGTTCAGAGTGAAACGTACCATTTTTACCAGTGAAACCTTGTACCAATACTTTGGTATCTTTATCGATTAATACACTCATTATTTATTCCTTGTATTCGGTTGTCTTGCAATAGCCACTTGATGATATGTTATCCATTAAATGTTAATGATAAATTCATATCAACAAGCTGCTATTACGCGTTGACTACTATGCTTAAGCACTTATATCTAGAGGACTATGCCTCGAATATATTAAGCTTTAACAGCATCGACAATTTTTTGAGCCGCATCTGATAGGCCTTGGGCAGAAATCAATTTCAGACCAGATTCTTCTAGGATTTGCGCGCCTTTTTCAGCGTTGTTACCCTCTAGACGGACAACAACAGGTACTTTTACGTCAACTTCTTTGATAGCAGCGATAATCGCTTCTGCAATCATGTCACAACGTACGATACCACCGAAGATGTTGATTAGAACACCTTCAACGCTGCTGTCTTCAAGAATGATCTTGAATGCTTCAACAACGCGATCTTTAGTTGCACCGCCGCCAACGTCCAAGAAGTTAGCAGGCTTGCCGCCGTACAATTTGATGATATCCATGGTCGCCATAGCAAGACCAGCACCGTTAACCATACAACCGATATTGCCTTCTAGAGCAACATAGTTTAGGTCAAACTCAGCCGCTTTAAGCTCACGCTCATTTTCTTGTGACTTGTCTTGTAGCGCGGCGATTTTAGGCAGACGATACAATGCGTTTGAATCAATACCAATTTTGCCATCAACACAAACGATTTCGCCATTTTCACGAACGGCTAGAGGGTTGATTTCTAACAATGCAAAATCGTTATCGATGAATGCTTGATAAGCACCCGTCATCAATTTAACGAATTGATTGATCTGCTTGCCTTCTAAGCCTAGTTTGAATGCCACATCACGTGCTTGGAAAGGCATCAAACCAACTAAAGGATCAACGTTTACTTTAAAGATTTTTTCTGGGGTTTCGTTAGCGACTTCTTCGATATCAACGCCGCCTTCGGTTGATGCCATGAACGTTACGCGACGCGTAGAACGATCAACGACTGCACCAAGATATAGCTCAGTTTGTACTGGATACATATCTTCTGCAACCAATACGAAGTTAACTGGTTGGCCATCAGCGTCAGTTTGGAAAGTAACCAAATTGGTACCGATTAGCTCTTCAGCAACTTGCTTGGCTTCTTCACGAGTTTTAACCAGCTTTACGCCACCCGCTTTACCGCGACCACCAGCATGTACTTGCGCTTTAATAACCGCAATGTCTGTTGGCGTTTTATCAAAAGCAGCAGCAGCTTCGTCGCCGTTGTAGGCAATAATGCCTTCTTGAATCGGCAAACCATAGCTTTTTAATAGCTCTTTTGCTTGATACTCATGTAAATTCATTGATTGTATCCTTTATTTTTTACAATTAATAAAAAGTGAAAACAAGTGCGCGTATATACATATTCGACAAGCATATGGCGCACTCATGACCGTGGTGGAAGCCATAACAACCCCACCGCGATCAGGTTATAAGCTGGTACTGATCAAACTAACGACTTATTTCTTACGCTTTTTACGCTGAATGGCGTGAATAGCACGGCCATCAGCAGACAGAGCAGCTTCATGCACAGCTTCTGAAATGGTTGGATGAGCAAAGGTCATCAACTGCAAATCTTCGATACTAGAGACAAATTCCATCGCGATCATACCTTGATGGACGATATCACCAGCACCAGCAGAGATAGCATGCATACCTAATAGACGATCTGTTTTAGCATCAGCCACGACTTTGATAGAGCCTTCCGCTTCGCTTTGAGCCAATGCACGGCCGTTCGCTGCTAGGTTGAATGAACCGGTTTTGACCTCAAAACCAGCGGCTTCAGCTTCTTGCTCAGTCAAACCAACCCATGCGATTTCTGGATGGGTATAGATGACGTTAATAATCGTGTCATAATTAACTTGGGCTTTTTCGCCATGAATGCGCTCAACGGCCATCATGCCTTCTTCCATCGCTTTATGCGCAAGCATTGGACCACGAACCAAATCACCGATGGCATAAACACCATCAAGATTGGTTTTACATTGATCATTCACGTCGATAAGACCACGTTCAGTCAATTGAATGCCACTGTCATCACCAAGCAGTTTCTCAGAGTAAGCACGGCGACCAACACAAACGATCAGTTTGTCGAAGCTTTCTTCAGATGACTCGCCTTTGGTTTCGCTCGTGACAACAACTTGATCGCCTTTGACTTCAGCATTGGTTACTTTGGTATCAACACGGATATCAAGACCTTGCTTCTTCAGCATTTTGCCCGCTTCTTTTGCGATATCTTTGTCAGCAGCTGCTAAGAAACTTGGCAACGCTTCATAAACAACCACTTCAGCGCCTAGACGACGCCATACTGAACCAAGCTCAAGACCGATAACACCAGCACCAATCACGCCTAAACGTTTAGGTACAGCAGTGAAATCAAGGGCGCCAGTAGAGTCAACGATGCGATCGCCATCAGTTTTAGCAACTGGGATATCGATCGGCACAGAACCTGCCGCAAGAATCACGTTTTTAGCAGTGATGGTCGTTTCTGCTTCATCTGCAAGGGCGGTAAACTTAACTTTTTTATCAGCGCCTTTGCCGTCTTCTAACGTGCCCCAGCCTTGTAGCCAGTCAACGCCATTACCTTTTAATAATGCTGCAACGCCGCCCGTTAATTGCTTAACGATACCTTCTTTGCGCGCAATCATTTGCTCGATATCGATAGCGACATCACCGGTACTGATACCATGTTCAGCAAGGTCATGCTTCGTCGCTTCGTAACGATGCGAGCTATCAAGTAGGGCTTTTGATGGGATACAACCAACGTTCAAGCAAGTACCGCCAAGTGCTGGCTCACCTTTATAAACACGCTTTTCGATACAAGCAACGCTCATACCTAACTGACCTGCACGGATAGCGGCTTCATAACCACCAGGACCGCCGCCGATGACGACTAAATCATAATTGTCTTTCATAGTACGTTCCTATTTCTAATTATCGTTCTAATTGTAAATATCGTTTAAACTGAGGATTGTCTCGTTAATAAATAAGCCATATTTTGGTTCAAATCTTTTCACTTTACGGTAAATACACCACATCAGCGAAACATTCTTATTTATTAATAAACAACGAGCACCACTGTTTAGACTAAAGTTAAAAAGCTTGTATCAGCGGTTGCCAATACAAGCTTAAAAGCTTACAGGTCTAGTAGCAACATGGCTGGATCTTCAACCAATTCTTTGATGGTTACTAAGAACTGTACCGCTTCTTTACCATCAATCATACGATGGTCATAAGACAATGCAAGATACATCATCGGTAGAATTTCAACTTTACCATCAACAGCCATAGGACGGTCATTGATCGCATGCATACCTAGGATAGCCGTTTGTGGTGGGTTCAAAATCGGTGTTGACATCAATGAGCCAAATACACCGCCATTTGAAATAGTGAAAGTACCACCAGTCATGTCATCTAGACCAAGTTTACCTTTTTGAGCCAAGCCACCAAGCTCACGGATACGGCTTTCAACATCAGCCATGCTCATGCGATCAGTATCACGTAGCACTGGAACAACCAAACCACGGTCAGATGATACAGCAACACCGATATCGTAGAAACCATGATAAACAATGTCATCACCGTCTAGTGAAGCGTTTACTGCTGGGAAGCGCTTAAGTGCTTCGGTTGCGGCTTTCACGAACAATGACATAAAGCCTAAACGTACGCCATGACGTTTTTCGAACTGGTCTTTATATTTAGCGCGCATGTCCATTAATGGCTTCATGTTCACTTCGTTAAACGTCGTTAGCATCGCCGTTTCTTGTGAAGCTGCTAGCAGACGATTGGCGACTGTCTTACGTAGACGCGTCATTGGAACACGTTTTTCAGTACGCTCACCCATTGATTCAGCCACTGGACGGCCGCTATCAGATTTGATGCTGCTGTCTGCTTTCAATGTTGGGTTAGCCATATCCGTTTTGGTCACACGACCGCCGCGACCACTACCTTCCACTTCTTTAGGATCAACGCCAGACTCTTTCGCTGCTTTGCGAACTGCTGGGCTTTGATCTTTATGATCCGCTTCGTCTTTTTTATCTGTTGCTTGGACAGGCTCGCCACCATCTGCTGCTTGCTTGGCTTGTACTGGCGCTGCTGGTTGATCTGGATCTACCGCAGGAGCATTATCTGCACTGGCGCTTGCACCAGCTTCGAATTGACCAATGATCTCGTCAGACAACACGGTATCATCAACCTGCTTAACGATTTTGGTCACAACGCCGTTATCAGGCGCTACAACTTCTAATACGACTTTATCAGTTTCGATTTCAGCCAATAGGTCATCACGATTGACTTGCTGACCTTCAGTGACATGCCACTCAACGATAGTACCGTCGGCAACTGATTCTGGAAAAACGGGGGCTTTGATATCAGCCATCGATATACTCCTTAGATTGGGATATTCATATTTGTTATTAAGTCGTGATAGGCAGTCAGTGCCATCTTGCATAGCGATCTTAGATAATACTATCTAGATTTTATTACAACATACTGACTGTTATCGCCTGATTCATTTATCTTCAATAATCTGTTACTTAGCCAACTCATCGACACTGATACCAAGACCACCAGCGATCAACGCTTGCTGCTGCTGAGCATGCAGTTTTGGTGATCCTGTTGCAGGTGCTGCACTCGCAGGACGCGCCACTGGCTCCATGACTTTCGCCTTGGTTGGGTGTGGTACGACGATACGGAACATATGCGGTGCTAAATAATACCAAGCGCCTTGGTTCAGCGGCTCTTCTTGCGTCCAAACGATCTCAGCCAAGTTGCTGTATTTTTCAATCTCAGCCATCAAACGCTGCTCTGGTAATGGGTAGAGCTGCTCAATACGCACAATCGCAACATGATCTAGACCTAAGGCGCGGCGCTGCTCAAGCAAATCGTAATAAACTTTACCACCACAAAGCACCATACGAGTGACTTTGTCTGCATTTTGGTTGTCCATCTCTGGCAGTACCGTTTCAAATTTACCATTCGCCAGCTCTTCAAGATTTGAAGTGGCTAGCTTATGACGTAGTAAGCTCTTCGGTGACATGACAATCAATGGCTTACGAATTGGGCGAACTGCTTGACGACGTAGGGCATGGTAGATCTGTGCAGGTGTCGTCGGCGTTATTACTTGCATATTGTCTTCAGCACATAGCTGTAAGAAACGCTCAAGACGAGCAGATGAATGCTCAGGACCTTGACCTTCAAAACCATGTGGTAATAACATAGTTAGACCACAAACGCGCTGCCACTTGGTTTCACCACTTGAGATAAACTGGTCAATCACTACCTGCGCGCCGTTGACGAAGTCACCAAACTGCGCTTCCCAGACGATCAAGGCATTTGGTACTGTCGTTGCATAACCATATTCAAATGCTAATACCGCTTCTTCTGATAACAATGAGTTATAAGTGGCAAAACGCGCTTGAGTGTCACTCATATGAGCCAATGGCACATACATACTGCCATCATTGATATTATAAATTTCGCTATGACGATGTGAGAAAGTACCGCGACCCACATCTTCACCAGTAATACGTACCAATACTTTATCGTTATCGACTAGTGATGCGTATGCCAGCGTTTCAGCTGCACCCCAGTTTAATGGCTCTTCGCCTGTCTGCATAGCTAAGCGCTGCTCAACCACTTTTTGGACTTGGCGTTGTAACTTATAGCCTTCTGGCATTTCCGCCATACGACGTCCATACCCTTTTAGAATCTCGATGTCGACACTGGTATCCCAATCATCCACCAAATCGTGACCTAAATAAGGTTTCCAATCGACGAACAACTCTTCGTTAGGCTCATTAACCAATGAGTTTGCAACATAGTCACCACGGTCTAAAGACTCACGATAGTCATCTTCATACTGCTTTTCTTCTTCAGCATTCAAAATACCGTCTTCGATGAGTTTTTGTGCATAAATCGTACGAGTCGTTGGTAGCTTCTTGATAACTGCATACATGAGTGGCTGAGTCGCTGACGGCTCATCGGCTTCATTATGACCATTACGGCGATAGCAGAACAGATCGATAATGATGTCTTTATCAAACTCATGACGGTAATCTAATGCTAACTGCGCGGCAAATACGACCGACTCAGGATCGTCACCGTTCACATGTAGGATAGGTGCATGTACCATTTTTGCAACGTCAGTACAGTACTCAGTCGAACGCACGTCTTCTTGACGGCTGGTCGTGAAACCGACTTGGTTATTGATCACAATATGTACAGTACCACCAGTGGTATAAGCACGGGTTTGTGACATTTGGAACGTTTCTTGAACCACGCCTTGACCAGCAAACGCAGCATCACCATGAATAACGATTGGCAATACTGAATTACCGCCTTTATTGTCTAAAAGTGGCTGATCGTTGCGACGCACCTGACGGGCACGTACAGAGCCTTGCAATACCGGTGCGACAATCTCAAGATGTGATGGGTTAAATGCTAAAGCCAAATGCGCTTCACCGCCTGGCGTCATCACGTTTGATGAAAAACCATTATGGTATTTAACGTCACCTGAGCCTTTTTCTGGCTGTACTTTACCATCAAACTCGTCAAACAAGTCCGCAGGGTTTTTACCTAAGATATTGACCAGTAGGTTTAGGCGTCCACGGTGAGCCATACCAATGACCATTTCTTTAGTGCCATAACCGCCTGCACGTTGGATGATTTCATTGATAGCAGGGATAAAGCTTTCGCCGCCCTCTAGTCCGAAACGCTTAACGCCCGTATATTTACGTGCTAAATATTTTTCTAGACCTTCAGCTGCTGTTAGGCGCTCAAGAATAGATAAGCGCTTTTCTTTATCAAACTTGATGTAACCTAAGTTGGTTTCTAGATACTTTTCCATCCAGCGTTTTTCAGTACTGGTGGTAACGTGCATGTATTCAGTACCAATGTAACGGCAGTAAACACGTTCCATAATTTCGATGATTTCACGTAAAGGCGCTTCGTCTTTACCGATATTTAAATCATTGGTAGGAAATACGGTATCCAGATCAGCTTCTGAAAGATTATGATAAGCAAGGGTCAAATCTTCCACTTCTGCACGTGGATGTAGATTTAACGGATCAAGCTTCGCGCGTCGATGACCACGGCGACGGTAAGCTGAAATTAGCTGTTGTACACCCATTTGTTTAGGGTTAGCACAGTCGGCTAAGCCTGCATTTGCAGCAGGCTCTTGAGTGCTGGCTTTATTAGCAGTTTGGTTGCGAGCAAGCAACAAAAACTGTTCCTTAATAGCGTTATGCTGTGCATCGTTTGGCGATTTGTATTGTTCAAAATACGTTTGCCAATCGGTATCAACGCTATCGGGGTCGTTTAGGTACTGCTCATAAAGAGCTTCTATATAGCTGGCGTTGTCAGCAGCCAGTTCTGTATGTCCTAGGCTTGCGGCTTCTTTAGTTATACTATTCATAATAATCGTCTATTTGATAGATAAATGAATGGAATCGTGCTTATTATTGTGTAATCTGTTGTATGTGAAACATCTAAATACTTAATGCTATAAAAACTCAATCGTATTCTGTTCAGTACTGATTTATGAACCACACTTATTACTATAAAAGAAGTACGCTTATCTGTACTTTTGCTTATGACAGACAGTGATGCTAAATAGTGATAATAAGTGCCATTACAATACCTATATTAAAAATATAATTATTTGTGAACGTCCAGTTTTGTTATCTGACTCGTCTCACAACATTAATTTATATATACTGAAGTTAGTCATAACCAATTCATCAAAGATAAACGATCGATGAATTATTGACGCCTTCAGTTGGCCTATCATTTGGCTATCCTTGCTGGAACGTCTGGTTATTCCCAAGCTATCATTACTTTTATGGCAAACATACGTTGCTGTATAGAGTAGCATGACAGCGTTTCGCGCCATAGTTTGTTTGTTCAATACTAACTATTTAGGTAATGAATATCTACTATCATTTTGGATGTATTATTCCAGTCTATTACTTGTTTTGAATACTTATTTATCAGTAAGTTAAACATTAACGACTGATAGTGGTTCGTCAAAACGACTAATTATTAAAATAATGCGCTATTCTAACATTTAACGTGGTGAATATCTCTGGCTGAATACTTTTTTCTAACACCAATTATATAGATTGCTGACGTATATATCATGCCTTCTTACATACAACCAACGTATTGATAGCCCAGCCTTACCTTTAACCATGTCGAATAACTTTCTCTATAAGCCCTATCTGGAACTGAAAGACAATCAAAGAATCTCAGATTATTGCTCATAAAAAACACCACCTAATGATTAGGTGGTGTTTTTCGTACGCTATCTGCAAAAAAACCAGACAATTATAAACGATTAACCTGCTTGGTCAATGAGCATATTACGTAAATGACCAATTGCTTTGGTTGGGTTTAAACCTTTTGGACAAACTGATACACAGTTCATGATACCGCGGCAACGGAATAGGCTAAATGGATCATCTAAGCGCGCCAAACGTGCTTGCGTATCACCATCACGGCTATCAGCCACGAAGCGATAAGCATGCAGTAGTGCTGATGGACCTAAGAATTTATCAGGGTTCCACCAGAACGATGGGCAGCTGGTTGAACAGCATGCGCATAGAATACATTCGTACAAACCGTTTAGCTTTTCGCGTTGTTCAGGTGACTGCAAACGCTCTGTCGGCGGTGCTGGCTGGTCATTGATCAAGTAAGGATGTACTTTCTCATACTGCTCATAGAATTGGTTCATATCAACAACCAAATCGCGAACAACAGGTAGACCTGGTAATGGACGAACCGTGACTTTTTCTGGCAGAGTGTTCATGTTAATGAGACACGCTAGACCATTTTTGCCATTGATGTTCATGCCATCAGAGCCACAAATACCTTCACGGCAAGAGCGACGGAAGGTCAGTGTTTCATCTTCCTTTTTCAGGCGTAATAACACGTCAAGCAACATACGATCTGAGTCTAACAACTCAATCGTATATGTTTGCATGCGCGGCGCTGCGTCCAGATCAGGATCGTAGCGATAGATTTCGATGGTGCGAGTACCTCGGCTCATAATGCTAAACTCCACACGTAGGTGATGGCGGGCATACAAAGGTTGCAGCATATCAGCGCTATTGATTAGCCCATATTGACAGTAATTATCAAATATCAACTAATCATATTGTCACGCTGGCATGAGCATGTAGCTGGCGGTCACCTTTTAATAAATGAATAAAAAATAAAACGTTTACGCTATTCGTATCGCTAAATTGCGCAGTCTAGAATTAATAGACGCGAACTTTCGGTTCGATATAATCAACCGTTAATGGTACTTTACGAACTGGCTTATAAATGATGCGATTGCCTTCAGAATACCATAAGGTATGCTTCATCCACTCGTGGTCATTACGGCCATTTGGTGCGTAATCATCATCTTCTGGACGGTCATAGTCAGACACACTATGAGCACCGCGGCTTTCGTGACGCATTGCCGCTGATACCATCGTCGCTTTGGCCACTTCATACAAGTTAGCCACTTCAAATGCTTCAATGCGCGCTGTGTTAAATACTTGTGATTTATCGGCCAAATGGATTTTTTCAATCTTGTCACCAAGCGCTAAAATCTTCTCAACGCCTTCGTCCATCATCGCTTGCGTACGGAACACACTCGCATGCGCTTGCATGGTTGCACGAATCTCGTCAGCCACGTCTTGGGCATTGTAGCCTTCAGTCGACTGTTGCAGCTTGTCTAAACGACCGACCGTATAATCTAGCACGCGTGGATCTAGAGGCTTATAGTTATGATCGGCATGATGGAATTCATCAACGATATGCTTACCAGCAGCACGACCAAATACTAATAGATCAAGCAAAGAGTTGGTACCTAAACGGTTGGCACCGTGAACACTGACACAAGCACATTCACCGATAGCATAAAGACCTTTAACCACGTTGCCTTTTGCATATAGACCTTCTTCATCCGTACCTGCTTCTAGATCAGGCTTAATGACTTGACCATGAATAGTGGTTGGAATACCGCCCATCATATAGTGAATGGTTGGAATAACTGGAATTGGCTCTTTGGTGATATCAACGTTAGCGAAGTTTTTACCAATCTCAAATACCGATGGCAAACGCTTCATGATGGTTTCTACACCCAAATGGGTCATATCCATTACGATATGGTCAGCGTTTGGACCACAGCCGCGACCTTCTTTGATCTCTTGATCCATAGAACGAGAAACCAAATCACGTGGTGCCAAGTCTTTAACCGTTGGCGCATAACGCTCCATGAACGCTTCGCCATCTTTATTACGTAAGATAGCGCCTTCACCGCGGCAACCTTCAGTTAACAGTACGCCTGCACCGTGGACACCTGTTGGGTGGAACTGCCAAAACTCCATATCTTGTAATGGAATACCAGCACGAACGGCCATGCCAATACCGTCACCAGTATTGATATAAGCGTTAGTAGAAGCAGCAAAGATACGACCTGCACCACCTGTCGCTAGGACAGTAATTGGTGATTGGAATACAGCAACCGTACCTGTCTCTTGTTCAAGCGCGATAACACCGTTGATATTACCCGCTTCGTCTTTGATCAAATCAAGCGCAATCCACTCGATAAAGAACTCAGTGCCTTGCTGCAAATTCTTCTGATATAACGTATGTAGTAGTGCGTGACCCGTACGGTCAGCTGCAGCACACGCACGTTGTACGGCTTTTTCGCCATAGTTTGAGGTATGACCACCGAATGGGCGCTGATAAATCGTGCCGTCTTCGTTACGGTCAAACGGCATGCCCATGTGCTCAAGCTCATAAACGACTTTAGGCGCTTCACGGCACATATATTCAATAGCGTCTTGGTCACCCAACCAATCTGACCCTTTAACGGTGTCATAAAAGTGGAAATGCCAGTTATCGTTGCTCATGTTGCCCAAACTTGCGCCGATACCGCCCTGAGCCGCAACCGTGTGCGAACGGGTTGGGAACACTTTGGTCAAAACGGCAACTTTCATGCCCGCTTCTGCCAAATGTAGTGAAGCACGCATACCTGAGCCACCGCCACCAACGATGACTGCATCGTAGTTTAGCGTCTTAATATTACTAATGGTATTATCTTGTCTAGTTGCCATTACGGTTTTCCTAATGCCTATTAATGCTTAGAAGTAAATAAAAAGGCTGTCTCAAAATCATCCTATTGCTGGACAAAACACTTTATTGTCTTGCCACTATTTGCAATTATCAAAGTGGATGACGCTCACAACCTTTAACCACCTAATTTGCATATCTATCGTTATATTGGGTTCGCTCACTGACTAAACCATAGCGCACCTATTATATAAGTGACTGGCTAAGTCAATGATGTCCAACGCTATGATTGGCTATGACTATTTTTGGCTACTAACGGATGACTTTGACATTTGCTAGTCGCGTCCGTTATTGTTTATAGATAGTAGAGGTGATAACTCATTGGTTAAACAGCAACCACACCAAAACCAGTACCCCAAAAAATCATAATGCCCCAAAATAGAAACACTAAAATAGCGATAATCATCAATGACTGTAGCACTAAGCGTAGACCTGCTGCGCTTGAGCCCAATTTGCCAGTCGTGATATAGTCGGTGAACACGGTCCACATACCAACCCAAGCATGACCAGCTAGGGCAAGTACCGCCACCAAGCTAAATAGGCGCATCGGTAAACTGGTCATAAATGATGACCATTCAAGATAGGTAACATCGCCGTGCGTCAAAAAGAAGCCCAGCAATACCACACTATAAACGGCTAAAACGACAGCGCTAATACGCTGGATAATCCAATCGCGTGAGCCTGAACCTGTCAGACCAGTCGCACTTTTGATTCCTGAATCATTTTTTATCATTAGAACATCACCCATACAAATGACGCGACAATTAGAATCGCTGCAATCACAAAACTAACCATAGACGCAGTGCGGCCAGATTTTAGCTCTTCGTTCATGCCCATATCAGCAAATAAGTGCTTAATGCCCATCACAAAGTGATAAGCAATCGCGGCAACAAATATCCATGCTAAAAAGCGCACAAGTACGTTGTCAAATACGGTTTCAAAGCTCTCAGCCGAAGCCAATGAGTTCTGTAGTAACCACAGCATGACAGGAATCAATAAAAATAAAATAATGCCAGAGATACGATGCAAGATAGAGGCGATCGCAATCGGTGAGCGATTAACGCTAATCACTTGGCTTAAAGGCAGATCAATAGGTCGGTTGCTTTTCACAGCGGGCATCCTTTTTGCGGTTATACTCCTGTATCTGCTATCAACGCTTGATATCACTGATGTCGATTAAGCATTGAGCAACACACGAGACGAATAAAGTAAGGAAGAGCTAGCTGACTTCGTTTAGTTTGCGCTAAATATGAAGAAAGGATCGTGGGGTTCAAGGTATTGATAAACTGTTTAATATCGCTCGTCAAATCGACAGGTCTATAAAACAACCCGTCTATTATACAACAAAGAAAATAAACATGAGTAAGATCGATTAACTAGTCTATTTTTACTGGTCATATCAATAAAAACAACGCTACTCCGTCATCGATATCAATACAGCCCTTTTACTAATCACTTAAAAATAGAACAGTTAACAAAAGCATTCAAACCCTGGATTACAGATATTGTCTATCAAAACGCTAGTGCGTCGTTACTCTGGTGCTACTCAGCCATAAGCGAGTATGAATAGAAAAACGACACTACATCATGACCACTTATCAATTCGCACAAAGCGAGTGCCAGTTAAGTTCCTACAATTATAAAATGACTGGGCGATAATTACAAATTTATCCCCTAAGTAGTAAAAGGCAAACGCTGGGTTAACAAATAAATAGACAGCGGTCATACGTATTTGCCAAAATTGCTCAATTTTGAGGGAATTTACGCCAAACTCAATTCGTCTACTACGCATACTCTGTCTGTTTTTAACCCGAATATTAATAAAACCTGCTACATTATTATCGTAAAATTCTTTAAAAATTATGCGGATAATGTAGCTGTGCTTACTGTCATAAAAACAAGCTTTCTAAGCAAAATAACCAATCAGACATATTTTGATACAAAAATTACAGTGAATAAACACGACTAAACCGTGCCAATTAGTGCTATTGATGGTAAAAGTCTTTTCAAATCATAAGTAATTACTGCTAATATACCCTGCGTATTAAATGAGTTAAATGCATTTTTATGATTTGACTAACGATAGACCGAGGGTGTGCGTCTGTCGTAATTTTATTCTAACAAGCTAAAACCAATGGAGAGCAATTTATGGCTGACACTAATGCCAAACTAACCGTCAATGGTAAAGAATACGAGTTTCCTATTATCGAAGGTACTTTAGGGCGTCCAGTTCTAGATATTGCTGCTCTACAAGAATCAGGATTTTGGTCTTATGACCCTGGTTTTAAAGTAACCGCCCCTGTTGAATCAAAGATTACTTATATTGATGGCGGTAAAGGTGAGCTACTACACCGCGGCTACCCTATCGATCAATTGGCAAACAATGCTGAATATTTAGAAGTGGCTTATGCCTTGATTCATGGCGATTTGCCGAACGCTGAGCAAAAAGCAGATTTCTTTGAAAAAATCCGTAAACATACGGGTGTTCATGATCAATTGCGTAAGTTCTTTGAAGGCTTCCGCCGTGACGCACATCCAATGGCCATTATGGTTGGTGTCGTTGGTGCTTTATCCGCGTTTTATCATGAAGCATTAGATGTCAGTAACGAAGAGCATCGTGAAATCACGGCTATCCGTCTAATCGCTAAAATGCCAACGCTTGCTGCGATGAGTTATAAATACTCGCAAGGCGAACCGTTCATGTATCCACGCAATGACTTTAGCTATGCTGAAAACTTCTTATACATGATGTTTGCCACGCCTGCTGATGTTGATTACCAAACCAATGACGTCATCACTCGCGCCATGGACAAAATCTTTACTTTACATGCTGACCACGAGCAAAACGCGTCAACGTCTACGGTACGTCTAGCAGGTTCTACTGGCGCTAACCCGTATGCGTGTATCGCTGCTGGTATCGCCGCCCTTTGGGGACCATCACATGGCGGCGCGAACGAAGCCGTGCTTGAGATGTTAGATGAGATCGGTTCAGTTGAAAATGTGCCTGAATTCATGGAAAAAGTGAAGAGCCGTGAAGTGAAGCTCATGGGCTTTGGTCATCGCGTTTATAAAAACTTTGATCCACGCGCACAAGTGATGAAAGAAACTTGTGACGAAGTATTAGGCGCATTGGGCATCAATGATCCTAAGCTTGAGCTTGCCATGGCACTTGAGAAAATCGCTTTAGAAGACCCGTTCTTCGTTGAGCGTAACTTGTATCCAAACGTTGATTTTTACTCGGGCATTATCCTTAAAGCCATCGGTATCCCAACGTCAATGTTTACCGTTATTTTCTCATTAGCTCGTACTTCTGGTTGGATCAGCCATTGGTTAGAGATGCACAGCACACCGTTCAAAATCGGTCGTCCACGTCAGTTATACACTGGTGAAACGCATCGCGATTTCGTTAAAGTTGAAGACCGTAAATAGTCACTTATATTTTAGTTTTTAGAACCATAAAAAATCCCGCCATCGTGCGGGATTTTTTATGGTTCTTTTTTTATGGTTCTTACTGTCTCATTTGATACGGTTAGCCACATTACATTTTATAAAAACCCTATCCGTTACTGAATGAATAACTGGTTGAGTGACAGAATTGCGGCTACTGGAATTCTTTTAGTGTCTGCTCATATTTGGCAATTTGCTCATCATAACCTTTAATGGTGTCATTAAACTTAGTCATAAGCGTCTCAAACTCTTTTTGTTGATTCAGTTTCATCTGCTGCATATCAATCACTTGCTGAGCTTCTATCTGCTCCCAAACCTGATGCTGAATAATCAAACGCGCTAATGCTGGGCTCTTGGCACTGAGCCTACCAGCAATTTCTGCATGCTCAAATAATTGCGGTACTAACGTTGCGATATTGATTAACGTATCCACATCTTCTGCGCTAAGAGGCGTCGTCACAGGCTGATAAAGCGCTTCCATCGCTTGCTGGTAGCTTTCGATGATTTGATCTTCTGTTAGCATGACAGGCTTACGCGGCTCAAGGCTAATTCGCTTTAACACCGTTAAATCACGCTCGCCAACTTCCGTACTGGTATTGATATCAGCCTCAGCGGGGATATCCACCTCATCATCTGTGGTGTCAGCAGATAGTGTGTTGCTATCAGCTGTATCGCTGTTATTCTTCATCACGTTATTAGTATTAGTATCGCTAGCAGTATCATCATTCAGCAGCAATGAGTCCTCACTATCTGAGCTATCAGCGGCTTGTAGGGATTCATACTCTGCTTGTAAACGACGCTGTAGCCTTTGTGCTTGCGCGACATATATAGGCTGAAACTGCTTTATACGGGTAGCAGCAGAATCACTTGGGCGCATAGGCTGACTGTCTTCAGTGCTCGTTTTTTCAACGCTCTGACTGTCTTCTGGCGCAGGTTGAATCTCTGCTTGCTGCTGACAACCACTTAACAGCAATACGCCGCTGAGTGTTGCCGCAAGCAAGGTTGACGAGTGCTGTAAAAGGGTGTTGTTTTGATTTATAGAATCATCAACCACACCTTTATTCATTTTATAACTGGGCTTTTTTGGCAAAAATTTAAACATAAGGGTACGTATCCTTGTTAAGGCAAAATAATAAAAACCAAAGTCGTCATGGCAATCCATTGCCAATGGATATCACTTCATATTGTCGTCAGACTTCACGATTAAAAATGGAATACAAGTTTCTAATGCTTGACAGTCTTGTCCACGCTGACGACGAATAAAATAATCCTGAACCATACGCGCCTGCTGTTCGATACCGTAGTTAAAGAAGGATTTGCCTGTCTTGAGCACATAATCATAACGGCGATCAATAAGTGCACCGCGCACCACTTTTAAGCCTTGCCGTAATTGCCATACATGGGTCAATTCATGTATCAGCCAGCTTTTTTTACTCAATGAAGCATCGCTAAAATCTATTATCCAATCTGCTCGGTTAAAATAAATATTACCATTAGGACTAACGGCATAATGTTTCAACACCCACCAAGCAGTCTTGAGCTGAACCTCATCGAGATTGATACTGTCGCCAAATACTGACCGCGCCAGCGCTATCTCACCTGTAGTAAGCAAACGTGATTGCTGCTTGGCACTGCGATATAAATACCGAGCAAACAAGCGCTGCAATATCCGCGGAGACATCATGACGGTAATACCTTATGCCTAATGAATGGATGATCACAAATGATAGGTCGTAAATCGGGCGTGATATCTGCGATCTATCAATGCTGTTGAACCGTTAATAGGGATAAAAGCATAAAAATCAAAGTATTTGGGACATAAGCTGTACACTTGATTGACTTTTATTAACGTAAATCTGCGTTAGCCTATCGTGTATGACACATACCAAGACACATACTAAATAGCATCTTTATAAATTAGCCTACTTTTACTACTCATGTCTAATATTCATTAGTGCGAAAATCATACCAAACAGACAGATATGGTCTTTTTCCATAGCAATGATGAATGTAATCTAGGATGTAGTCATTTAGATGCAGCAATAAAAACCCATTAATCACTGTCGTTATGAACTAATTGATAGCTGTTTAAATTGATAATAGAGATTTCCATGCCGCCTAATTTTCATGCCGATACACCCCTTGCCCAGCGTATGCGCCCAACGACACTTGATGCAATCATTGGTCAAGAACATCTACTGGCGGCAGGTGCGCCCTTGCGGCGTTTGGTCGAACAAGGACATCTACCATCGATTATTTTGCATGGTGAAGCTGGCATCGGCAAAACGACTATTGCCATGCTGTTGGCTGATGCTGTTGGCAGACCTTTTCATGCCTTGTCTGCCTTGAATACTGGGGTCAAACAGCTGCGAGAAGTGTTAGACAATAAGGACTCATTGGCATTTGAATCGCCAGTGGTTTTTATCGATGAGATACACCGCTTTAACAAGGCTCAGCAGGATGCCTTACTGGGCGCGGTCGAATCTGGTGATATCACCTTGATTGGTGCGACAACTGAAAACCCTTCTTTTAGTGTCAATAATGCCCTGCTATCACGTTGTCAAGTGTATCGTTTAGAGCCACTGACGCCTGAGCAAATCAGTGCGGTATTGCAAAGGGCAATTTCAGAAGATTCAGTGCTGAAGAATTTGACGGTTGATTTACAAGCACAGGACACTATCAGTCAACTGGCGCATGGCGATGCGAGGAAGGCGCTAAATTTATTAGAGCTGGCTATTCAAACGGCGGATACTAAGCAATCACCGCTCGTCATTAATGATGAATTGGTCGCTCGTGTCGCTCAGACCGCGCTGGTACGCTATGACAAAGATGGCGAGCAGCATTACGATATTATCTCGGCGATGATAAAGTCCGTACGTGGCTCAGACCCTGATGCTGCGCTTTATTGGATGGCGCGGATGTTAGTTGGCGGTGAGCCTGCTGATTTTATCGCGCGGCGTTTGGTCATCTTGGCCAGTGAAGATATTGGTAATGCCAACCCTAATGCTTTACTCCTTGCCGATGCAGCATTGCGCAGTGTGCAATCAATTGGTATGCCAGAAGCGCGTATTATCTTGGGGCAAGTGGTGGTTTATTTGGCGACCAGTGCCAAAAGTAACAGCACTTATAAAGCCATCAATGCTGCGATGGCGTTGGCAGAAAAAGATGCCTCTCCAGTACCGCTACACCTGCGCAATGGCGTGACCAAACTAATGCGTAATCAAGGCTATGGTCAAGGTTACGCCTATCCACACGATTATCCCAATCACTATTATCCACAAAGCTATTTGCCAGACAATTTAGTTGGGAGCAGCTTTTATGAATTTGCCGACAACCAGCGCGAGCAACACAGTAAACAGTTTATGGATTGGCTAAAAAGCCAAGCAGCCAGTAATGACTGATGGCTCGCAATATAGGTTAGCCCATTGCTTACTGCGTCATTGAATACATGAATCGTCGTAACCATTAGTAATACTTATCACTATATTTGACAGACTGGCCCATATAGTTTCGAGATGAATCAGCACAGTGGGCTGAAAAGCGTTAAAATGTCCTCATATTGATATATAAGCAATGATTCCATAATGTCTACGGCGGATCAATTTGATCCAATGCACTTTGCCTAACCGCAACAGCGCTCTGTAGCATCTACTGCTACAATAGACAGATAATGCTTTATATTCCACATCACACCTATCTATAAATAATAAAATATTGAGACTTACTATGAGTTTAAATACGATTCCTGAGATTATCGAAGACATTCGTGCTGGCAAGATGGTCATCTTAATGGATGATGAAGACCGTGAAAATGAAGGTGATATCATCATGGCAGCGACCCATGTGCGCCCTGAAGATATCAATTTTATGATTACTCATGCACGTGGTTTGGTCTGCTTGACCTTGTCACAAGCACGCTGCCAACAGTTGGCGTTGCCACTGATGTCTGATCGTAACGAGGCAAAATTTAGTACCAACTTTACGGTTTCTATCGAAGCCGCTGAAGGCGTTACCACGGGTATCTCTGCTGCTGATCGCGCTCGTACGATTCAAGCCGCGGTTTCTTCTTCGGCAAAACCTGAAGACATCGTCCAGCCTGGACATATCTTCCCAATCATGGCTCAAAATGGTGGCGTCTTGCACCGCGCTGGACATACTGAAGCTGGTTGTGATTTAGCACGCCTAGCAGGACTTGAGCCCGCAGCAGTGATTGTCGAAATCATCAATGCTGATGGTACGATGGCGCGCCGTGATGATCTAGAGATATTTGCCGAAGAGCATGGCATCAAGATGGGTACAATTGCTGACCTCATCAACTACCGCATCGCGAACGAGCAAACGGTAGAAAAAATTGAGTCGCGTCCTTTTGAAACAGAATACGGCACCTTTACGCTACATCGCTTCCGCGAATTTGGCGCTGATGAAACGCATTTGGCTTTGGTAAAAGGCGATGTGAGCGAAGGCGTCAGCACCGTCCGTGTCCATGGTTTTCACCCACTACGCGACTTGTTTGCTGCCAAAAATGATATGACGGGTCGTAGTGGCTGGAGCGTACGCTCAGCGCTGGAGGAAATAAGCAACTCAGATCGCGGCGTATTAGTTTGGATTGGTAGCAACCAGCCAATAGATTTAGGAGAGGCGTTAGACAAAGCGGCAGACAATGAATCGCAATCGACCATTACTCAGCAGCCGTATCGCAGCATTGGTGTCGGTGCACAGATTTTGCGTCACTTAGGCGTTCGTGATATGCGTTTATTATCATCACCCATGAAGTTTTACGCATTGTCAGGCTTTGACTTGAATGTCATCGATTTCGTACATGCGCCAAAGCAAGATTAATATTTGACTGATTGGCTGGCTGGCTGGCTGGCTGGCTGGCTGGCTGGCTGATTCGATATCAGTCAAATAGCAAAAGGGCACGCTAACGTAACGTTAGCGTGCCCTTTTTTTCATTTATTTAATATTCAGTGCTAAAGCTTCGGTATATGACCAACTTTTGCTTCTAATGCCAATAGCCGAGCGCGCTCTTCCTCTGTCCAAGCTAACTTACGCTTTCCCTCACTATCGAGCCGTACCACGACTGCCTCAGCCGTCGCGACGATGGCTGCTTGCGCGGTGCTATAATAGCTGTATTCCATCACGATACTCGTATTGCCCAAGCGCTGACAGCGCACTCCTAATAGCAAAGTATCAGGATAAGTCACTGGGCGTAAATACTGGCAGCTAGATTGTGCCAATACCGTCACCATACTGCCATCAAACATACCTAGCGCCTGCAAATAGCCAATTCGTGCTGATTCGGCGTAACGGTAATAAATCACATTATTTAAATGGTTAAACGCATCCATCTCGCCCCAGTGAATGGGCTGGTGATGAATAATGGGATAATGAGACAATTCGTCAGGATGATTATCTGCGATATTAGAGGCTGCATGTGCTGCTTGATTCAAACTGTCCATAACGTCACTTCTCTTATTTTTGTATTCATAAATCTATCCATCAACATCCACTGAACCACTAACGCTGAGATTTATCCAAAATCTGAGTGGTCAACAATGGCGTTGGTTTCGGTGCATTGGCAATCAATTTATCTAACCAATCTATGACTTCTGCGATATTTGTCGGAGAGGATCTGGTTTGTAGGTTCTTGTCGGTAGAGGTTTGCTTTTTGTCTACGGACGCAGCATTAGAGGTACTTTCAGTATTAGTCATGGCTGCCTTTGGCGCTGACTCTTGAGGAATAGCAGACTTCGGCACCAAGGTTTGTAGTTGATTTCGTGCTTGACGCAGATAACCAATCAGCTGCTCTTGTTCGCGCATATTACTGGCTTGACTGGCCAGATTTAAGGTCATAATCACTTCGTGAATGGTCAGTTGTTTGCGCGAGAGGCTCATATTATTATCAGCGCTATTGTGCGGTGTCGCCTCACTACTCACACGCTCATAGCTGTGCAAAAACTCTTGAATATTTTGGATGGCGAGGTTTTGTAGCTGCCAAGGACTGGGCTGAGAGCTGCTTGCCTGCAAACGTTCGATGTCTTTCATCAAGCTTTGTTTGATCACAACCGTTAGCGCTGGAGCAATCTCATTGCTGCTTTGCGAAAGCTGCCAGTGTAGACCACGCAACAAATCAATCGCTGCACTGTCGTTATTGTCTGCCAACAATCTATCAGCGGCTTGTATCTGAATACGCAATAAATCTAACTGGTTTTGCGCTTGGCTACTGGCGGCAGATCGAGGCTCTGGCAGCGTCTGCTGACTCATCGCAAATAGACGGTCATCCATCTCATTCAGACGGCTGACGACTTGCTCGTTGCTTTGCAAACGCTCATTAACACTATGTTGGAAACGCTGTTGGCTGATGTAGAGCCACAATAGGGCGGCGATAAGCAACAAGATAACCAGCCACTGCAGGCGCAACAAAAACACATTTGCTTGTCGGCGCTGCTGAGTAGCAGAAGGTTCCTGAGATAACGATTCAGAATTGATTGACATAAGGCAGCACCGTTATTTTGGCTAAAACAGGTTTAAAGCAAATAAATAAAAAGTGAAACATAATAGATAAGGACAGATCATCGGTTGGTACATTTATACATTTAACAGGCTTTAGCATGGATAGCAGCAAGAATGGTTTCTGGCGCCAAATCTTCCACACGCCAATAGCTTAACTGCTGATCAGCGACCATATTGGCTAAACGCTCACCCAACACCACATAAGAAAAGTCTGACAATTCATAGGGCAAAATAGCGGGGGTTTCTCTGGCTGTTTCTTGCTTTAATGCCTTTTCTGCTACAGCCCGAACGATGCTTTCCCAATGCTCAAAGGCTGTACCGCTACTGACCACAACGATTGGCTTTGGTTGATGCACTGCCGACGCATCTTGCATTATATTATGCGTTAAATTATCGGTTAAAAACTCTTTTAGCCACTGCTCATATTGAGCCATCGCCTCGACTGGCATTATGCGCTCATACCAAGCAATGCTATCGATATGCACACCGCGTGCCAGCAACGTATCGACCAATAGTCGCCTACCTCCCAATCCGCGCCACACGAGCAACTTGTCACCTGCTTGCAAACGCTCAATCTCAGGCATCGCTAGCATACCTTCGTTATTGGCAATGTGAGGCTGAAGCACTTGGTAATTCGACGCCTCGACTTTGGCATTATTTAATACCGACGCAGTCGCTTCACCCACGGCAATCAAGTAGCTCGGCGCTTGCAGAGCATTAATTGCAATATCTTTTCGCTCATTATTATTATCATCGTCATCGTCATGATTTTGAGCTTGACGCTCATCTTCAAGCGCTTGCCAAACAGCCAGTCCTGAAGCGGCCGCCGTTGGGCTAACAATCACAAGCGCCTTATAATCGCCTGCTAGCCACTGCCGCATCAGCGTCATGTCTTGCTCAGTCGTTGGGCGTGATTGTAACGTCAACATCGGTATCTCTACCACCGTCAGCCCTGCTACTTGTAGATGATCCGTCAATACAGCGGCACGCTCTACTGGGCGAGTATTGATGACTACTTGCGTGAGTGATGACTCATTATTTGATTGACCATTAGCAATAAGCTGGGCGTGATTTAATGTTGATGACATAGACGTACCATGACAAAAGACTGATAGAATTGGCTTAACGATAGCCCTAGCATCAATAATACTTGGGCTATGACTAAGATAATCAAAATACTGGCATGTTATTCAGGATGATAAATCGCAGATAAGATATCACCCGCGCCATCGGCAAGCAGTATATTGGCAACATCAATACCAAGCTGATTAGCCTGTACTTCTTGCTCGGCTTGTGTTCCGATCAAGGTGACGCGTTTTTCTGCTTTTAGCAGCTCGCTGCCATCCGCTTGACCGACGCGGCCACGTAGCCATAACACATTGCCGTTGTCGTTATTGCCATTGTCACCGTTATCATCATTGTTGCTGCTCGTTTCATCTGCCATTTGTAACACGGCATAAGCGGCGATCGGTACTTGGCAGCCACCCTCTAAGTGACGGTTTAGCGCGCGCTCAGCAATGAGGCGGATACGAGCTTTATCATCATTCAGTGGTGCCAGTAATGTTAACACTTCATCATCACCTTCACGGCATTCGATCGCTAAGGCGCCCTGACCAACCGCAGGCAGGCAGGCATTGATATCAAGCTCGCCGCGTATGCGCTCATCCAGCTCGATACGCTGCAAACCACTGGTTGCTAAAATAATCGCATCATACTCGCCAGCATCTAGCTTGCCCAAACGTGTACCAACGTTACCGCGTAGGGTTTTGATTTGTAGGTCTGGGCGATAGGCTTTAAGCTGACACTGACGACGCAAACTTGACGTGCCAACGACTGCCCCTTGCGGCAACTCATCAATACTATTATAGGTGTTAGACACAAAAGCATCAGTCGGTGAGGCGCGTTTGCAATAGACGCCCAGCATCAAGCCTTCAGGAAGCTGCATCGGTACGTCCTTTAATGAATGTACCGCGATGTCCGCTTGTTTGTCATATAGTGCTTGCTCAAGCTCTTTGACAAACAAACCTTTACCGCCTATTTTAGCCAAAGGTGTGTCCAAAATCTTGTCACCCTTAGTGACAATTTTTAGCAAGTTAATCGTCAATTCAGGATAAAAATCTAGTAGACGAGCACGGATATGCTCAGCTTGCCATAGTGCTAAAGGGCTCTGACGCGTGGCGATATTCAAGGTAGTCAAAGCAGTTTGCTGCGGATTGCTCATAAAGGGCCTCAATAAATTCGATACTGTTCACGTCAGTACTATGCAGGTCAGTATTAAACAATACTGCAAATTTTCCACAAAAAATGGGCGATATAAACCATATATAGTCAATGCTGACGCAAAAAAATACCCCTATTTAAGCATAAATAAAGGCTTGATGATATGGGATGATTATTTCACGGTTATTTTGCTGTTATTTCACTAGACAAACCGCAGCTTACATGCTTTGAATCTTGTCACGTAATGCAGGTAAGTGACGGCGGCTAACCGCGAGTGTCTCATCAATGCCTTTAAAGCGTATTTGATATTGTCCTGCATCCAACGTTTCTAAAAAGTCCAAAAAGCTAAGGTTGATGATGGCATTACGGTGCACCCGAAAAAGCCGATCCTCAAATTCTTGTTCAAGCTCTTTTAGCGTCTCATCAATCAGGACAATGCCATCTTTGTGACGGACTTTGACGTACTTTTGATCGGCGGTAAAATAATAGATATCTTTGAGCTTGATGAGCTCAACGCCTCGGTGAGTACGAGCAGCGATATGCTCACGTACTGGACGCGCTGTTGGGTCTTCGAGTTTACGAATCTCATTTAACTGCGCCGCGTTCAAATTTTTCGCTTTATCTAGTGCTTCTAGTAACTCGTCTTTATTGGCAGGCTTTAATAAATAACCAATCGCATTGGCTTTTAGCGCGGCAATGGCATAATGATCATAAGCGGTGACAAATATAATGGCTGGCGGATGCTCAAGTTTGGCAAGCTCTTGCGCACAGCGCACCCCATCCATCTCAGGCATACGAATATCTAATAATATGATGTCTGGCTGCTGAGTTTTGACAGCGATAATGGCTTCTGCACCCGTGGTTGCTTGAGCAACGACTTGATGACCTGACTCCTGTACAATTCTAACCAAACGCTCACGTGCTAGTGGCTCATCATCACAAACTACGATACGCATGCAAACTCCAATCCCAGGATAAAATTAGTATTTTTTTCAATGACCTTACCAACATATTAGCACTCATTACCAATCACTTAGCATAAAAATCTTTAATTATTTCATAAAACAATGACTGGCTATATTGACGTTGATAGCCTTGTGCATTGAGTTTTATTGCGATGCATTTATCGATAATAATTTTTATGGGGAATCATGGCTAAATACAAAGTAAAACAACCCATTCCATTAGCTATAAAGATGGTGCAATAAGTATGCCATACCTATTTCTTGAGAAATAAAATACAAAATTAAGCCCAAAAAAAACGATCATAAACTAACATCTTGCAGCGGATAGTCGATGACGGTAATAATTCGACTACTGGTAACGCTACTTTTAATATCCGCACTTTGACCGAAATAAGCCCGTAAACGTTCCGCTTGAATATAAAAGTTCATGTGCTGACGTAAATCATGGTTAATAATCATGGTTTTTTTCGGCAGCGCGACACCAATCGTAATCACAACCCGATGCTGCTGCCAAGTGACTCTAATATTGATATAAATGGTTTCAGTGGTCATCTCCACCACATTCAGCAGCATTTTTTCTAGCACGCTCTGTAAGGTCAAGGCGGTAATCACCATGTCATACATGACATCCTCGTCAGGCAATTGCCAACTCACTTCAAGCTTATCCGCTAAGCGGCTAGACTCAATCGCTAGATAGTGCTCACAAAGAGCAATTTCTTCTTCAAAACTAATCTCTCGTGCCCCATTGAAACTGGCACGGAATAAGGCAGAAACGTGCTGTAATAAAGCAGAAGCTCTTGCTGGATTGGACTCTATCAGTGACACAAGGGTATTAATGGTATTAAAGAAAAAATGCGGGGCAATTCGCGCTTTGATCACATCATTTTGTGCACTCAATTTCTGCTCAAACGATTGTTTGAGCGCATTCGTCTCACGATAACGACGTAAAAAATACAGTAAGAACACCAAGGTAAAGCCACCACTAATCAATACATTAAATAATATATTTAGAATAAAAGTCTGACGATCATATTCAAACCAACCAATATTAATCATCACCAGCATGACTAAAATCATGGATATGGTAGATGCCACCATGAGTAAGGCAAGCACATACATGCTGGCTTTAGGTATACTCATGCCCTTAAAAATGGGGCGCAAATAATCAATGAGGTATAAGGAAGGAATAATACTCAAGGTGTTTTGCAGGACTCTGCTAAACAGCTGAATCAAAAAATCTGACCACGTGGCAATATCATAGCGATTTATTACCGTGACAAATAGTGACCAAAAAAAGATATAAATGAACCACTGCCAAGGCTTCATGACTTCCATGAGCTTAGGAATAAAAAACTCTAAGCGCTCCGCTAGTAAGGCAACCTCATCCTTTGCTATACTTGAGCTCTTATTCTGCTGACTTGTCTTGTACCGATATGAACGCCAATTCTTCAAAACCTAGTAGTCCCGAATCAAATGTAAACCCATCTGTCTCTGATTCTAGCACAGATGCTCCGATAACAAATAACGCTGCACAAAACAACCCTGTAAGCAGTCCTTCAAACAGCCAAGGTCAGCAGATGTGGGGCGGACGCTTCAGTGAAGCGACGGACAGCTTTGTCGCTGCCTTCACCGCCTCTGTTGGCTTTGATCAACGCTTTGCGCGTCACGATATTCAAGGCTCAATCGCCCACGCGACCATGCTGAAAGAATGTGACATTTTGACCGCTGACGAAGTAGCCACCATTATTGATGGTCTGCATCAGGTACTGCGCGAGATTGAGGCTGGCGAGTTTAACTGGTCAATCGCGCTAGAAGACGTGCACATGAATGTTGAGTCGCGCTTGACTGACATCATCGGCGCTGTTGGTAAAAAACTGCATACGGGTCGTAGCCGTAACGATCAGGTTGCCACCGATATTCGTCTTTGGCTACGCGAAGAGACTGATAATATCATTGCCTTATTAGTACGCTTGCAAAGTGGTTTACTTGATTTGGCTGAGCAGCATACTGACACTATTATGCCCGGCTTTACGCATTTACAAACGGCGCAGCCAGTGAGCTTTGGTCATCACGTCATGGCGTGGTTTGAGATGTTATATCGCGATACCGAACGTCTGGTCGATGCGCGCCGCCGTATTAATCAGATGCCACTTGGTAGTGCTGCCCTTGCTGGCACGACATTCCCAATCGATCGTACCATTACTGCTGAGTTGTTAGGTTTCGAAGGTATTTGCCAAAACTCGCTTGATGCCGTATCAGACCGTGACTTTGCGATTGAATTTACCTCAGCCGCTTCTATCTTGATGATGCATATGTCACGGATGAGCGAAGAGATTATCCTATGGATGTCAGCGCAGTTTAACTTTGTACAAATCCCTGATCGCTTTTGTACTGGCTCATCTATCATGCCGCAAAAGAAAAATCCTGATGTGCCAGAGTTGGTCCGCGGTAAAGCAGCACGTGTTTTTGGCCAATTGATGACACTCCTTAGCCTGATGAAAAGCCAGCCACTGGCTTATAACAAAGACAACCAAGAAGACAAAGAGCCGTTGTTTGATTGCGTCGATACGCTTACCGGCTGTTTATTGGCTTTTGCTGATATGCTACCGAATATCACTCCAAATAAAGAAAACATGCGCGCCGCTACGATGAAAGGCTATGCGACTGCGACTGACCTTGCAGATTATTTGGTACGCCAAGGCGTGGCGTTCCGTGATGCTCATGAAGTGGTGGGTAATGCCGTTGCTTTGGGTATCAAAGAAGGTGTTGATTTGAGCGATTTGTCATTGGCACAGCTACAGCAATTTAGCGATGCAATCGGTGATGATGTCTTTGAATATTTAACGCTAGAAGGCTCATTAGCAGCCCGTGACCACTTAGGTGGTACAGCGCCAAATCAAGTTAAGCAAGCAGTTGCTCGCGGTCGCAGCCGTTTAGAGGTATTTGCGTAAAGGCGCATTGTTGACCAGACAGCTTTTACCATAAAAAACACCCGCCCCTGCTGCGGGTGTTTTTGATACCATGATGGGGTAAAGTAAATTCAGCTAATAATATTTAAGTCACTTATGCTGAATAAGTGCTAACTAATACCATTCACAGAAATTAGAGTAGCAAGGAAAACGAGTGAAAGTACTACGCCTTGTAGGCTAAGCGAGTTTGACACAGCCAATCTTACTTTTTGGGTTTGGTATAACTATTCTCATGAGTGATTCAATAATATATTCTTATAATAACCAAACCCTAATAAGGAGCGCCTCATGACTGAGACTTTTAATCCACAAGCCAATACGGTATTTTGCCGTAAGTATCAGCAAGAATTGCCAAAGATGCCGCACCCGCCTTTCCCTAATAAAAAAGGTCAGGAGCTACAAGAAACGGTATCTGACAAAGCGTGGAAAGAATGGCTTGAACAGCAAACGATGCTGATTAATGAAAACCATCTAAGTATGTTAGATCCTGCTGCCAAAAAATTCCTCACCGAACAACGTGATAAATTTTTAGATAATGAAGATTATGAGCGTGCACAAGGTTGGACGCCAGAGAGCTAATTGTTTTTATTATTGCCACAATATAAAAAATGCGCTATTTAATATAGCGCGTTTTTTTGGATGTAAAATTAACGATGAACTGTTTTTTTTAGCCCTCATCACCGTTTGAGTCTACAACATCCGTGGCTGACTTGATGGCAGGTTTAGTGGCAGACAGGGTACTGACTTGGCGCGCCGCCATACGGTCATTGGCTTCTTGCACCGCTTTTTCTACCAGCGCATAGTCGGAATGACGCACATCTTGCCCACTAATATAGTTAATCACCAGTTCTGCAATATTTTGTGCATGATCGCCTACCCGCTCAAGCGCGCGCAATACCCACATAATATTAATGACTTTTGAGACGTGCCGTGAATCTTCCATAATATAGGTCATCAAAGCACGGATGGCTGACTGATACTCATCATTGACCATGCTATCGTTACGCATGACCTCAAACGCTTGCTCAGCATTCGATTGGCTAAATGCCTCTAGCGCATTGTGCAGCATCAAACGAACCTGATTGCTAAGATGTTGAACTTCTGCATAGCCATATGACAGTTTACCTTGTGCCGCAATTTTTTTGGCCATCTGAGCGATTTTCACGGCTTCATCACCGATGCGTTCTAAATCAACCACGCCTTTACTGATGGACATGACCAAGCGTAAATCACTGGCGGCGGGCTGACGTTTTGCGACCAATAGCAAGATATGCTCATCCAACTCGACTTCCATTCGATTGATATCAAAGTCCATATCAATCACCTCTTGCGCCAGTGTCTCATTTTTATCGATAAGCGCATGGATCGCTTTCGCCACTTGGTTGGCCGCGCTATCACCCATGTATAAAAACAAACGGATAGCTTCATCAAGGTCTTGGTCAAAACTTTTGGAGATATGCTTATCGCTTTGCATAAGAGGTATTCCCTAAAATCCATATTTTGGTAGCGCGGTGTGGCTGTTGAGTCGAACAGATTGGCTCATGATATCTTATTGAACGTATCGAGCACGTCGTCCTTGCTCAGACCGCGATGTTAGCCATAACGACCCGTAATATAGTCTTCTGTGGCGGTTTGGGCAGGCTTGGTAAATATCTGGTCGGTCTCGCCCATCTCAATCATATCGCCTAAGTACATATAAACGGTATAGTCAGACACGCGCGCGGCCTGTTGCATGTTATGCGTAACGATGGCAATGGTGTAATCCTGCTTTAAGTCTTCAATCAAATCTTCGATAGCACCTGTCGAAATAGGATCTAACGCTGATGTCGGCTCATCAAGCAATAACACTTCAGGCTTGGTCGCGACGCTACGTGCGATACACAAGCGTTGCTGCTGACCACCGGATAACGAAAGCCCTGACGCTTTCAATTTGTCTTTCACTTCTGGCCATAGTGCGGATTTTTTCAGCGCCCATTCCACCCGATTATCCAGCTCAGCTTTGCTTAATTTTTCATAAAGACGTACCCCAAAGGCGACATTGTCATAAATGGACATCGGGAATGGGGTAGGTTTCTGAAAGACCATACCGACTTGGGCGCGTAGCAAATTGACATCGACGTCTTTGCCCAAGATATTGTTGCCATCAAGATTAATATTGCCTTCTGCCCGCATCCCTGGATATAAATCATACATACGGTTGAAGGTACGCAACAGCGTCGATTTTCCGCAACCTGAAGGACCAATGAAAGCAGTGACTTTTTTATCAGGAATATCGATATTGATATTTTTTAGCGCCTGAAAGTCACCATAATAAAAATTCAGATCCCGAATTTGCATTTTTGCAGCAGGCATGTTTTTGGGAATATCATGAAGCGTTTGTTTGGTTAGGCTGGCAATATCTGGCTGCTCCATTTGTGCTGCCGTCGACATCGGTCTGTTTAATAAACTGTCTGTTGTTGGATTAAATTTATCTGCCGCATTGAATTTATCGACAGGCTTTTTTGTACGGATTTTGCTCATGACGTCATTCATAATGTGTTCCAATCCAGCTCAATGAATATAAATGGAAGTAAATGCTCGAGGTAATCTAGGACAAGCCTTAATTTACCATCAGCCTTTATTTAGCCTGACCTCTACTACCGATGAATCTCGCCAAAATATTTAATACCAAGACAGAGGTCGTGATCAGCAACGCTGCCGCCCACGCTAAGGTATGCCAGTTATCATAAGGACTCATCGCAAACTGGTAGATGGTATTGGGTAAGTTAGCAATAGGCTGGCTCATATCGGTACTGAAATATTGGTTGTTAAGCGCCGTAAATAGCAACGGTGCTGTTTCACCAGTGATTCGAGCAAATGCCAGTAACACCCCAGTGGTCAGTCCTGCTCTAGCCGCCTTAATCGTTACTTGAGTCACCATTTTCCACTTGGGTGTGCCAAGTGCGTAGGCCGCTTCACGAATGCTATTAGGAACCAGATTGAGCATATTCTCAGTGGTACGCACGACCACAGGAATAACGATTAATGCCAATGCTAACGCGCCTGCCCAACCAGAGAAACTTTGACCTTTTACCATCAATGCATAAATAAAGAGACCGATGACAATCGAGGGTGCGGATAGCAAAATATCATTTAAGAAACGCGTTACCTTGCCAAGCATACTGCCTTGAGCGAACTCAGATAAATAAATACCCGTCATGAGGCCAATAGGTGCACCGATAAACAAACCTGAAAACGCGAGCATTATTGAACCGACAATGGCGTTACGCAGCCCGCCCGCACTCATCGGTGGCGGTGTGTCAGCAGTAAAAATAGGCAGCTGCACAATACCTTGAAAGCCTTCAACAAAGAGCGTCAACAAAATCCAAAACAACCAAAACAGTCCAAAAACCATCGCCGACATGGCAAAGCCTAGACCTAACTTGTTGGTCAAACGGCGCTTGTTATAAAGGCTTTGATTGTAGCGGCTAGCGCTGTTTGGCTGAGTCGGTAGTGGTGCATTGATCGCATTGTTAGCAGCCATACTATTTATTTCCCATATCTTTTATCAATATCTATCAATGTTTATTGATGTCCAATCAATCCGTAAAAGACCTATCAAGATTGTCAAACGACTACCGATTGCCTGCCTTGTGATCCATGCGCATGAGCATGAGTTTTGCTAGAGATAGTACAATGAAGGTGATGACAAATAAGATTAAGCCTAAATGTAATAAAGAAGCCAAATGTAGCTCACTCGACGCTTCGGCAAACTCGTTGGCTAAAGCTGAGGTAATAGTGACACCAGAGGTAAACAGACTCGGACTGATGTTAAAGGCATTACCAATCAAGAAAGTCACTGCCATCGTCTCACCCAATGCCCGACCCAGTCCTAAGATCACGCCACCAACCACGCCAGCTTTGGTATACGGCAAAATGATCTTGAACATGACTTCCCACGTCGTTGCGCCCATACCATATGCCGACTCTTTGAGTAGGTCTGGCACGACCGAAAAAACATCGCGCATGGTGGCGGCGATAAATGGAATAATCATGATGGCCAGTACCAACGAGGCGGTAAACATACCCAATCCCATTGGTGCGCCCGTAAATAGCTTGCCAATGATAGGCAATGGACCGACGTGCTCAATAAACCAAGGCTGAATATGATCGCCAAAGAACGGCGCAAAGACAAACAATCCCCACATACCGTAAATGATAGAAGGAATACCCGCTAATAACTCAATGGCAATACCAAGTGGTTTTTTGAGGAAGGTTGGGCACATCTCGGTCAAAAATATGGCAATGCCAAAACTGATTGGTACTGCAATGAGAATAGCTATAAATGACGTTACTAGCGTGCCATAAATAGGGGCAAGAGCCCCGTACTCATTGGCGACCGTATCCCAATTATTACTGGTATAAAATCCAAGACCAAATGTTTGAATGCTCGGCCACGCTCCGATGATTAAGGAGACTAAAATGCCGCCCAACGATAAGAGTACTAATATGGCAAAAGCCTTAGTAGCATTCACAAACAATAAGTCATAGCGCTTTTGTTTAGCCAGTTGGGACCTTAAATCATTCATAAGTGTCTCAGCATTAAATAGAATCAAGTCAAAATAGTAGAAGCATTCATTCGGTTTTATCACAACAAACTTGTCATCAAACTTGCTGTGATAAAACCTCTCAAATAACTACCGGAGAATAGTTATTCGAGAGGATAACTCGAAAGGGACTAGTAAGGCACTGACAAGGTATTAAAGAATATTTAGCAGAAACAGGTTACTGAGCAGGCTTATACACAGGCTGTCCATCACTGCCTTTTACCTCGTTCCATTTTTCCTTGAATAAGGCAACCGCTGCATCAGAGAATGGTACGTAATCGAGTGCCATAGCATCGTCATCACCTTGGGTATAAGCCCAATCAAAGAAGTTCAACACGCCAGCCACTTGCTGAGGATTCTCTGGTTGCTTATGTACTAGGATAAAGGTCGCAGCAGCGATCGGCCATGCTTGCTCAGTCTCAGAGTTGGTGATGACTTTATAAAAGCCTGCTTGCTGTGACCAGTCGATATCACCTGCCGCAGCAAATGTCTCAGCAGATGGCTGAACGACGTTGCCAGCAGCGTTTTTCAATGCAGTATGTGACATGTTGTTTTGCTTGGCATAAGCATACTCAACGTAGCCGATAGAGTTTTTCATACGATTTACGTAGCTTGAAACCCCTTCGTTACCTTTACCACCTGCACCAGTCGCAGACGTTGGCCATTTGACTGTTTTATCAACACCAACTGTGTCTTTCCAGTCTGGCGAGACTTTAGCAAGATAATCCGTAAAGTTAAACGTTGTGCCAGAACCATCTGAGCGGAATACTGTCGTAATAGCTGCATCAGGCAAAGTCAAATCTGGGTTCATGGCTTTGATGGCTGGGTCATTCCAGTTGCTAATCTTACCCAAATAGATGTCTGCCAACGTTGCACCGTCTAATTTCAACGCGCCCGGCTCAATACCATCGATGTTGACGATTGGCACGACGCCACCGATAACCGTCGGAAACTGAATCAAGCCTGCTGCGTCTAGCTCTTCAGGCGTCATCGGCGCGTCAGACGCCCCAAAATCGACTGTTTTTGATTCGATTTGTTTGATACCACCAGAAGAGCCAATCGATTGGTAATTGACTTGGCCACCGGTAGCAGCGTTGTAGTCGTAAGACCATTTAGCATAAATAGGCTGCGGGAACGATGCCCCTGCACCCGTGATATTCATAGCGATATTCTCAGCAGATTTAAAACCTGCTGCAGAAGCAGATGTTGTCTGAGTAGTTGCTTCAGTGGTGGTGACAGCGCTACTGCTATCCGCAGCTGGCTCTGTCGTTTCAGTCGATTTATTACATGCCGTAAGCACTAATGTACAACTAACGGCCACTGCTAATAACGAATAACGCATGTAGGACTCCTAAAGTTTAACAACGATACAAAAAAGCATTGTTTATGACATGCGTGCTATCTTGCCAAATCTTTATGACAGTTTAATGACAACCTCCAGAATCTTTCATTCGCTTTACATAATATTTAGATAAGCTATCTACAGCTCAGTAATATCAAGTGATTTCAATCACTGGTACTCTAGAGTCGTTCTCATAAAAACATCGAACCTCAAACTCAACGCCTGATATTTTCATCTAAATATCATTAGCCCTCATTGCAGAACTTTGTTAGTATTGATGTGATTTACAACACTGACAGACTCGGGGTGCGGTGTATTATCGGCTCACTTTATAAGCTTTCCTTATTAAAGTAGTCGCCTTTATACATTCGCTGAGAGATCACCCGCCGAACCTGATGCGGTTAGTACCGACGCAGGGAAGTCTTAAGCACTTTGTTATTTATGGCAAAGGACGTGCAGAAATGCCTTTTTTATCCTCATTACTATCTTAATGTGCGTGATGTGCTATTAAGTAGTGAAGACTGATATAAAGCTGCGTCCAACGTTTGATGAGCATCATCCGTGACTATATTATTTGGTCGTAGGCTGATGCTCATGAGCTGAATTTGTCTGGATCACAGATGCTCCCCCCGCAGCTACTGGCGGTGTTGCTTTTATTCAAAAACCAACACGCTAGGACAGCATATGACAACTTTATTAGCCACTTCTCCTTCTCAAAAACCTTCTAAGACAGATGCGTTAAAGACCCCTGCTCACCGCAGTGCCAGTGATGCGCGCTTCGAGGAAGATGCGCGTGATTTGCATCGCATCTTACCTGCTTCGCGCAAAGTCTATATCGAAGGCTCTAGATCCGATATTCAAGTACCCATGCGTGAAATCACCCTTGATCCTACCCCTGTGCAAGGCGTCCCTGAAAGCGAATGGGAGCAAAATCCACCGTTTTATGTCTATGACACCTCTGGCGTGTATACCGACCCCAACGTCGAGATTGATTTGACCAAAGGCTTGCCGAAACTGCGTGAAGGTTGGATAAATGAGCGCGGTGATACCGAGCAATTAAGCGGACTGTCTAGCTTTTATGGAATGGCACGCGCCCGCGATATCAGCACTGCCAATCTACGATTTGCTCATATCGATAAACCTCGCCGCGCCAAAGATGTCGATGGCAAAGCTGGCAACGTCACGCAGATGTACTATGCACGCCGCGGCATTATCACCCCTGAGATGGAATACATCGCCATTCGCGAAACGCAAAAACAGCATGAGCTGACCGATATGCGTCAACATGACGGTGAAAACTTTGGCGCTAATACGCCGACGGTTATCACTCCTGAGTTTGTGCGGAGTGAAGTGGCTGCAGGTCGCGCCATTATCCCAAATAACATCAATCACCCTGAATCTGAGCCGATGATTATCGGGCGTAATTTTTTGGTAAAAATTAATGCCAATATTGGTAACTCAGCGCTCGGCTCTTCTATCGATGAAGAGGTGTCTAAAATGACGTGGGCCACGCGTTGGGGTGCGGATAACATCATGGATTTGTCGACTGGCAATCATATTCACGAAACGCGCGAATGGCTGATTCGTAACTCGCCAGTGCCGATTGGTACTGTACCGATTTACCAAGCGCTAGAAAAAGTCGATGGCGTGGCTGAAGATTTAACGTGGGAGATATTCCGCGATACGCTGATTGAGCAAGCCGAACAAGGTGTCGATTACTTTACTATCCATGCGGGTGTTTTATTAGAGTACGTGCCGCTAACTGCTGGACGCTTAACGGGCATCGTCTCGCGTGGCGGATCTATCATGGCGCAGTGGTGCATGTTTCATAATAAAGAGAGCTTTTTATATACTCATTTTGAAGATATATGTGAAATCATGAAGCAGTACGATGTGGCGTTTAGTCTAGGCGATGGCTTACGTCCAGGCTGTTTGCAAGATGCCAATGACGAGGCGCAATTTGGTGAGCTGCGTACCCTTGGCGAGTTGACCCAAGTGGCGTGGAGGCATGACGTACAGGTCATGATTGAAGGTCCGGGGCACGTGGCGATGAACCGTATTAAAGAGAATATGGACTTGCAATTAGAAGTTTGTGCCGACGCACCTTTTTATACCTTAGGACCCTTAACCACCGATATCGCACCCGGTTATGACCATATCACCAGTGCAATTGGTGCGGCAATGATCGGCTGGTTTGGTACCGCGATGCTGTGCTATGTGACGCCAAAAGAGCATTTAGGTCTGCCTAATAAAAAAGATGTTAAAGACGGTATCATCACTTATAAAATCGCTGCTCATGCCGCCGACCTTGCCAAAGGACATCCGGGCGCACAAGCTCGTGATAATGCGTTATCTAAAGCCCGATTTGAATTCCGCTGGGACGACCAATTCAATCTGGCGCTCGACCCAGATACCGCCCGTGAGTTCCATGATGAAACCTTGCCTAAAGACGCGCATAAGACGGCGCACTTTTGCTCGATGTGTGGACCTAAGTTTTGCTCGATGAAAATCACTCAGAACGTGCGGGATTATGCGGCAGGACTGGATAAAGATGCCGCTAACCAAAAAGTTATTTCATAAATAGATGACTTAATGGATATGAATCATTTGATTGAGGTGATAAATATACTAGCGAAGGATGTCAGTTATATAGAGAGATGTAGGCAACCTATATAGCAGCGCATCAAAAAAGCTCAAACCTGATAATCAGGTTCGAGCTTTTTTTAAAATAACTCTTAACATCTTTAAAAACTAAATACTCAATTCAGTGGATATTTTTTCTCAATTTTTCGAATTTCATCAATACCTCCAGATTCTAGCTTGGAAACAATGTAAAACTCTTTGTCACTGCCAAAATTATCTAGGGCATTATTGAGTCCTTTTATGTACTCATAAAACTCTGCGTAAGAATAAACTTCTTCATTATAGCGAATATCAGGTTTATCTATATAGAGGTATGCAGAACCTTCGCACTGTGTTACTTCACCTTTGATATTTGTCTCAGCCTCATAGGAGCTTGATGTCAATATTTTATTGCTGTTGTAACTCATACATACTTTCTGTCCGCCTCTATTCATTGTTTCAAACTTATAACTATCCAGTTTTTGATTTAAGTTGGATTTCAGTTCTGAAAAATCTGTCTCATTTGCTGAAGCATCCAAATTACCCAAAACAACATCTACTTCTGTCAGAGAACTCAGCATAACTTTGTCGTTAGTGCCTCCCATCGCACTGAGTAAACCAATATGGTGAATACCTTTGCGAGATAGTTCATCAATAATTTGCTGTACTGAGCTCGTAGTGCCAAGGACGTCATCACTATAAGCCACGCCAATCCATGCCATTGTCTTCCCCCACGCTATTTCTTGAGTGAGATAGGGTTCAATAGTTACACCCAGAGCTTTCAAAGCCTTACTTTTATCCTCAGGTAAGTTGGCTGCCAGTACTGCCGTATCCTCTTTACAAAAAGTATTGTTGTTCAAATGATTGATAAAATTTGATAAATCCTGAGACTGCATTGATAGCTCTTGCTCACCAAGCGTTAACGCTCGAGAACACGTATAGCGAAGAAACTCAGCTTCACGTTTACCTTTATAGAGCTTGTAGCTATTACTACTGGTGTCTACAAGATTTCCAGATAGCATGTTGAAAATATCAGGTAGACTTGGGTTTTTATCTTGTAGCAAATCTTCAAAAGAGGCCATGGTAGCAAGATTGCCTTTGTTGACAGTCACATAGCTATCGCTTTCAGGGTAAAAAATCCTAGTAGTTTCAATACTGTCAGCGTTATATAGGTTTCCAAGGTGAGTCCCAGAAATTGGCAAAACCTTATACATTTTCCCAGTTTCGTTATTTAACCTAGCAGGTGCGCGAATGTACTGATCGACGTCCTCGCCTTCTTCAGCCGCCATTTCGTTAGAAAAGGTGACATCTGGCACCTGTGGTTCAATCTTATCTGGTTTAGTAGTTGGTATGACTGGCGTCTCTGGCGTACCACCACTATTTTTATTACCGCCATCACTACCACCACCGCAGCCATAAAGTGCCAACATAGAAGCCAAAGCCAAACTTAGATAGCGTTTATTCATCAATACATATCCATTTAGGTTAACGGTAGATCAATATAGAAGTGAACTTAATTTCGCTAATAATAAATTGAAAACGATACTAAATCAATACAAATAAACAAAAAAATCCCAACAGATCTTTTATCTGTTGGGATTTTGGTGAGTACAAATTATAGCTTTTAAACTCTATTTGTTGAAATACAGTTGTTAAACTTTCGACGCCTCATAAATCTCTTCGATAGATGTGTTGATAGTATTAGCAAACTCATCATCACTTTGCTGTTTGCTCAATCCTTCGGTAAAGGCACGTGAGAAGCTGGCTATCATACCGGGGTTTTGCTTAAGCTTGGCACAAGCATCGCCACGGCTGTAGCCGCCCGATAACGCCACAACTTTTAATACTTTTGGATGATCAATCAGCTCTTGGTAAAAACCCGCTTCTTCTGGTAAAGTCAGTTTTAGCATGACTTGCTGGTCGTCAGTCAAACGATCCAGATTGTGCAAAATGCTGGTCTTTAGTATGACTTCACATTCATGTTTTTTGCTACTGTCGATATCGACTTCAGGCTCTACGATTGGCATCAGGCCTTTTGAGAGTATCTGTCTTGCCACATCGAATTGCTGTTGCACGACCAGCTCAATGCCATCGAAATTCGGCTCATAAATTACTGAGCGCATTTTGGTACCAAATACTGGATAGTTTTTGGCTTTATCGAGTAACAAATCTAAATTTGGCATCGGACGCATCACTTGGACGCCATTCATTTGCTCAGCCAAACCCTTATCCACTTTTAAAAATGGGACGATATTTTTATCTTCCCATAGATAATTGGCCGTCGGTTTGCCATTGACCTCACGTTCCATCGTGTCTTCGAACAAAATCGCCCCAAGCACACGCTCATTATCAAAAGCCTCACAAGTCATGATACGCGCGCGCATCTCATGCACTTGGTCGAACATGGCTTCATCGTTGTCATAATCATCGCCTATGACACCATAATTCTCTAACGCTTTTGGTGTACTGCCACCACTTTGATCAAGTGCCGCAATGAACCCTGAACCATTTTTAATACGTTGTAGCTGTTTTTTATATTGGTTTTGATATTCCATTGAGAGTGCGTCCTATTGTTATTGGTTGAGGTCAAGTGTCACAAAGTAAATCGCTTTTTATTGGCTTATATCAGCCTTACTGTTTGTAGACAACCTTATCATAGGACGCTCTTTGTGCCTATATCTGATAAGTTAACGCGTTGATAAAATAATTATCACCTATCCTATAAGCAAACTCACTAGGCTGAACGTTTATGCTAAAAACAGCACTGCCACACAGCAAATGGCTAATAATAAACCCAATACATTAATACGGTTAAGCGACTCCTTAAACACACCAACCCCTATCAAGGTTGCCACTGCAATGACACCGACATTCATACCGGTAAAGACGATGCTAGGCGACTCGGATAATAATTGATGCGCACGTACATAAGCATAAATATTGCCCATATTGAGCGCACCTAATAACAATCCCCCTGCCAGCGCATCCCCCTGCCAGCGCACCCGCGTAATCAGCAAATACATAAACAGCAATAATCCTGCTAAACCAAAACTGACAAATAATGTCAGAGGAAAAGCAGTGCCCTGCTTGGCAACTTGCTTGAACAAGATATCAATAATGCCATAGCCTGCCCATACGCCAAACAGCCATAGCGGTGTATGCTTCGCTTGTCTGCTAATCTGACCCTGCTGTGGACGATAAATCAACGCTCCGAGTGCTAGAAAGCCTAATAACAGCCCAAATATTCGCGTGCTGGTCAGTACTTCACCAAACAATAAAAAAGCCGCGACGATAGGAATAATCAACGATAGCCGCTGAGCCGCATCGGTTGCTACCATTCCCACAGATTCAATCGCCCTTCCAAGGATAATAAACACGGCGGGAAGTAGGATACCAAGAGCAATAATAATCGCCCAAGCACCGCCAAGTGCATTCATGCCACTGACGTCTGGCTTCAATAAAAACCACGTCAGCAGAAAAGCGACCGGATAGCCTGCGACGATGGTCTGGCGTATGTCTATATTTTTCTGTCGTAACACTTTTAGCAATACTGAAACGGCGACACTACAAAGCACCGCTATCGTCAAATATATCATGAGCTATTACCTTGTTAAACTGCCACTTTACGGGGGTATTATTCGGTCATCATTCATATACTGAAGACAAAGCGCGAACTGCCAATCAGGATAAAGCCATAGAATGTAACAAAGTATTTCTTACACAGCAATCTATTTATTGGCTTTTATTCGACTGCTGACAAGTAGCTCTTTAGCGGTCAATTTACAATTAGCATGCAGGTCTGATTGGGAAGTTTGCTAAAATAGTACTCAATCCTAATAACAAAAGTAAAGATTCAAAATAACGAGTAATGTCGTTGATTTTGGCGTACTGCTATTGATGTTTTATGACTGCCTATGAATGCTCTATTTCGATTTTTTGAAACTCGCCTCCCTGCCTTTCCTGAAACCCCTATGCCGCTACCTTCACCCCGTGATGGCATGCTAAAGTTCTTGTGGGCGTGTACCAACGGTTTACGTGGCTGGCTATTGATATTTATGATTTTGTCTGCGGGCATTGGCATCTATGAAGCGATGCTATTTGCTTGGATTGGGAATATCGTTGACTGGCTAGGCGTCTATACACCGCAGAATCTGTGGTTAGAAAAAGGCGATATGCTACTGCTCATGCTAGCTGTCATGATCGTGAGTCCGCTATGGATTGCATTGTCATCATTCATCCATTTTCAGACCTTGCAAGGCGTCTTTCCCATGCAAATGCGCTGGCGCTTTCACCAGCGGATGCTTGGGCAATCGATGCAGTTTTATCAAGATGAATTTTCTGGACGTGTCTCAGCCAAAGTAATGCAAACTGCATTGGCCGTACGCGATACGGTCATGACCGTCACCGACATGTTTATGTATGTCACCGTTTATTTTATTACGTCAGGTGTCATTTTATTTAATCTGGACAGCCTATTATTAATCCCGTTTATCGTTTGGCTAGTCTTGGTTGCGCTGACCATTTGGTACTTTATCCCTAAGCTCAAACAAACTGCCATTGTGCAAGCCGATGCCCGTGCCTTGATGACCGGCCGCATTACCGATGCTTACGCCAATATCATGACCGTCAAGCTATTTAGCCATTCACGCCGTGAGCTGAGTTATGCCAAAAATGCCATGGGGCAATTTTTAGGTACCGTCCATGCACAGATGCGCTGGGTCAGTTATTTAGAAGTATCAACCCATCTAATCAGTGTGATTTTGGTTAGTGGCACTGCAGCTATTGGCTTATATTTATGGCAACAAGGCGCGGTCGGTGTCGGTGCGATTGCTGCCGCGACAGCCATGGCACTACGTTTAAACGGTTTGACTCGTTGGATCATGTGGCAAACTGCCAGTCTATTTGAAAGTATCGGAACCGTACAAGATGGCATGCGTACCTTATCAGCGCCGCAAAAAATCATTGATAAGCCCAACGCACCCGCTTTGAAAGTCACCGAAGGTCGTATCGTTTTTGATCATGTTGATTTCAGTTATGAGAATGATAGCGACGCTGTTGAAGGCGATAGCTTAGATACAGTGAAAACATCAGCAACGCCTACTACGAAGACTAAACTGCTCGATAACTTTTATTTAGATATTAAACCTGGCGAAAAAATAGGCTTGGTTGGGCGCTCAGGTGCCGGTAAATCCACCTTGGTTAATTTATTGTTACGCTTCTTTGATGTTGATAGCGGTAAAATTCTTATCGATGGACAAGCAATTGATGAAGTCACCCAAGAGTCTTTGCGCCAACAGATAGGTATGGTGACGCAAGATACGTCTTTGCTACATCGGACAGTACGTGAAAATATCGCTTACGGTCGTCCTGATGCAACCGACGAAGAAATTATTACCGCTGCCAAACAAGCGCAAGCATGGGACTTTATCAAAGACTTATATGATGATAAAGGCAATACAGGGCTTGATACCCAAGTCGGTGAGCGCGGCGTCAAGCTCTCTGGCGGTCAACGTCAGCGTATCGCCATCTCACGTGTTATGCTAAAAAATGCGCCCATCTTACTATTGGACGAAGCGACCAGCGCCCTTGACTCTGAGATTGAATTTGCCATTACCGAAAGCCTCAATGACATCATGACAGGTAAAACGGTCATTGCGATTGCCCATCGTCTCTCTACCATTGCCGCACTTGATCGATTGGTGGTCATGGATAAAGGTCAAATTATCGAACAAGGCAGCCATGATGAGTTGTTAAATCTACACGGTGTTTATGCTCGCTTGTGGCACCGACAAAGTGGCGGATTTTTAGGTGAAGACAGCTAAGTACAATCATTAATTTTCATTGGAAATCAGACACAAGGAGGTGTGTACATTATGAAAGCATTTGCAAAAAATATTAATATTAGTGGAAAACAAGCGCGCTACTATAACCTTAGCCAGCTTACGCCATCGATACAGTCATGTACTGCCTCTCGCGTGCCAGCACACTTTTATGGTGGCAATAGTTTTACCGTTGGTACTTATAGTCCCTTATTAAATGCGCTGGCAACTGACTTCAAAATCAGCTCGCTTGCGCTTCGTGGCTATTGGTATGACAAGCCGCAGCGGCGGCGTCTTACGCGCGAGCAGGATGCTGAGATACTTATTGAGTTTTTAGAAAAAACGCAAGACAAACCCATCGTTGGTATTGGTCATTCGCAAGGAGCCACTGCCACTGCCATCGCTGCAGCCCAGCGCCCAGATCTGTTTTCACAGCTATATTTAATAGAGCCTGTGACCTTTACCAAACCACAAGCCAGACTCTATAATCTATTGCCGCGTAAGCTTCTGCTTAGTCGCGAACCATTTAAAAGCACTCTCACCAAACAATCTACTTGGGCAAGCATCAATGATTATTATGAGAACTTACGCGCTCAACGTGCTTATAGGCGCATGAGTGATGCGCATTTGCGGGTATTTGCAGAGCAAAGTTTATCCAAAGATACCAGTGGCAGTTACACGCTGATATTTGCGCCTGAGCAAGAGCTCGCCAACTATTTCGGTGCGCCGCATATCGATACCGCCCTCAAGCAATTGAGCTGTCCTTATACCCTTATCACTGGCAAGCCGACGTTGTTTATCAACCATAAAGTGCGACAACAATGGCAAAAATTCGTCCCTGATGACAGCATCATATCTTTATTAGATTACGGTCATCTACTGCCGATGGAAGCACCTGAATTATGTGCTCAAGTTATCAATGAGCATTATCATAGTCATAAATAAGCTGAGCCGTCTAAGTGATGACTGACCTTTTTGCGCCTACACCGACTGATAACCTATTGCCTTACGATGGTCAGGTCAATGACTTAGGGGTAGTTATTAATGATGCTAACGCTCTGTATGAGAATTTACTAAATGAGCTACCTTGGCAGTCTGACATCGTGACGTTGTTTGGTAAAACACATGTTACCACTCGCCAAATCGTCTGGATGGGTGACCACGATGTCAGTTATCATTACTCTGGACAGACGCGTCGAGCCATTCCATGGACAAAGCAGATGTTGCACGTAAAACGACATATTGAACAGCAGTTATCAAGCAGTGGTATCAACGTTGATTTTAATTCTTGCTTACTTAACCACTATCCCTCTGGTGCTGATGGCATGGGCTATCATGCCGACGATGAAAAAGAGCTGGGCGCGCAGCCGATTATCGCTTCTTTATCGCTCGGTGCTAGGCGAAAATTTGTTTTTAAGCATAAAACTATTAGACAAGAGAATAAGCCCGTCAAAGTTGAGCTATATCTTGAGTCCGGTCAGCTTATCGTTATGCATGGCGATACGCAGGATTTTTGGAAGCACACCATTACAAAAACCAAAACTGTCGCATCAGGGCGCATCAGCCTCACCTTTCGAAAAGTGCTATCGCGTTAAATTAATGCAACTTAATATAAGCTAGAGCGCGTCCTCGTTTTGAAAATGGTGATAAAAATGAGCTAAACGGTAGCCAAACAAGGAAAATAGCACCGTTAATATCGGAATATTAACAGTGCTATTTGATGCAGTCTAGAAAGATTTAACCATTTTTAGCCCACTTAGTCGCATGCCTTCAGATTGAAGACATGTCCTAGCTCACTTTTAAAACGATCTTGCCAAAAGCAGCACCTTTTTGTAGCTCATGATGAGCCGCGACCACTTCAGACAAAGGATATGTTTGCTGAATACGTAGTGTTAGCTTACCATCTGCAACGAGCTGTAAAACTCGCGCCATATCTTCACCACTACGCTGCGCCTTATAACCTGCTACCTTTAACTGTTTCTGGCTACCCGCCTCTTTGAGTTTATCCACCCAAATCGTTGGTAACACATTGACGCGACCACCAGATTTGAGCACGCTAAGCGCTCGCACGCCTGCTTCATTACCGACCAAATCCAGTAGCACATCTGCCTGTAATTCAGGGAATTCACCATCTTTGGTATAATCAATCCAACCTGTAAGCTGATTGGTATCTATTATTTCATCAAGCTTGGCATATTTTTCTGGTGAGCAAATGACGGTCACCTTGATATTGTTTTTAGCCACTTTATCCATGAGCAGCTGAATCAACAAGTGACCCACGCCGCCTGCTGGCGCGTTTATCACCACATGCTCACCATCTTGAATATCTGCAAACTCTACAAACTGTATCGCCGTCTGTCCGATACAAGGCAGCGCACCTGCTTGCTGTAACGTGACAGAATCCGGTACTTTTGCCAGCATGTCAGCATCGACTGCTACATACTCTGCATAACAGCCACCATGAAAAGTCAGGGCAGCGACCTGTGTACCGATAGTAAATTGCTCACTACGACTATCGACCACAGTGCCTGACATATCAAAGCCCAAAATTGCAGGCTCATTTTTATCAAACTTTTCTTTTTGAATGGCATCAGCGCCCCAGCCTTTGCCTTGACGTGTTTTGTAATCGACAGGATTGATACCCGCATAAGCAACTTTGACCAATACCTGATTATCTGTCAACACAGGAATGGCCACATCCTCTTGATAGCTCATCACTTCAGGTTCGCCAAACTCAAGCATGAGTACGGCATGTTGGGTCGTTGGTAGCGGATTATGAGAAAGAGTAGACATCGTTATATATCCTTATAGGTATCTATTACTTTATATTTGCATTCAATTTTATTTTTAGTGAATAACTTAAGCTTATCTAATAATCATTTATAAGTGTGCCAATTCCGCACTGAGTGGCAGATGATCAGACAGTGTCGACCATGGTTTGCCCGTATGCACCCAAGCATTTTTCACTCTTAGATTACGCACATAAATACGATCTAAGCTCAGCACAGGAAGCTTGGCTGGGAAAGTTGGCAGCAGTTTGCCATGACAATGCTTGAAAGCTTCGGTCATACCCAAGCTAGTAGCTAGCTTATCACAAGACATTTTTTTCCAATCATTAAAATCTCCTGCCAAAATCAGTGGTTGATCAGGTGCAATCTCATTACGAACATAGTTGGCAATGGCTTCATATTGCTTGATGCGATCACGCTCAAACAAATTTAGGTGTGCACACAGTACAACCACTGGTACATCCCATCCAACTGGTTGTACTTCGCAGTGCAAGACGCCACGCTGCTCAAGCTTATTAACGGTGATATTGACGTTATGCTTAGGATCCAATGGAAAACGGCTCAATACCGCATTGCCATGATGACCATTTTCATACTCTGAGTTTTTACCATAGCTATTTTGCAGCTGTAAATACTCACCAAACCATTCATGTTGCGATTGGTCAGGATATTCGTTGTACTGCATATTGCGCTTAAGATTCTGACCTTGCACTTCTTGGAGACATAGTACATCAGAGCCAATGATATCAAGGGCTTGGGCGATACCTTGTATTTTAACTTGGCGATTCATCGGCGACATGCCTTTATGAATGTTATAGCTGGTTAGCACAAAAGAGGTTGTGGTAGTCATAGAATTAGTCATCATACTTAAAATAAATGGAACATTGGCTATCTCGCCACACTGATTGCAAGTGACGCCTAAATACTGATTTTTGAGGAGCTGATAGCGCTGATTGCTGTAGTAATTTTTCATCAACCTTATAGTCGCCACCATAATAACCAGTAGCATCAACTGGCTGGTCTGTCTTGGCGTTACAAATTGCAGAGTTACCACGGACAGCAAATTTTTGCTGCCCTTCGTACATGATTACTTTCATCTCATCATAACTTACGTCACCACGGCAACCGAGATAATAAGGCACACTCACTTCGACAACACCGTTATTATTAATATCAGTCACTACGGCGGTGTTTTTAGCGAATTCTGCGATTACATCTAACCCATCGCAGGGTACATAGTCATATATTTGCCATACACGTAAAGCCTCTTGTTCATCTATAACATATAAATGCGTGAAGACCTCTCCTGCTGGCTCGTCAGGGCTATTGGTTGAATTGAAACGCTGTAATTGAACCAAATACTGTTCTCCTACTGTGCCAATCCAAGAACGAATAGCAACAATATCTTTGGTCTTTAGCCTCATTTTATTTTTTTTAGAGTCTATTTGATAATAGTTTTGAATAGAAGGCGGCAATTGACCCCATGATAGATGGCTCACAGATATATTATTCATATCTGTCTCTGCCATACTGAGACTGGAGCTAAAGGCTATCATTACTGTGACGCTAAATAGCATAAGAGTATTTGGTATGTTATTTCGCATCATTTAACAACCTAAGGCAATCAAGTATAAGTTTTAGATAAAGGATTAATATATCATCAATGTAAAAAGAGCATTGATTCTTATCGAACCAATGCTCCCATATTATACCTATCTTCTATCAATGGCGAATTCGCAAAGGATTGTCATCACTAGGCACTATCTAGCTAGCAATTAATAGCCACTATCTATCAACTAATAGCGTGTCACCAAAGCAATTGGCTGATCTTCGCCCATAATATCTTGTGGCATAAATACTGCTTCGCCACCATTATGAATGACATGCTCAATGATTTCGCCAATGGCATCATCAGTAACGCCTTCTGAAGCCGCATCATCTGCAAGACTCAAAGTCTGTGCCTTTTCATCAATTTTGGCCGATTGTATATAACCACGACGGACATAAAGTGTCTCGCCTGCACCTTGGAAGGCACTGCGGTAGACTTCTTGTAGATCTGTTTGTAACATATTGGCACCGCGTGCTTTATCAATCTCACCCATGGCAGCTTGATGCAGTGATGTACGATAGCCTTCCACCGCCTCTTGCACACTATTGATAATATGCTGAGCACTACCATCTTCTAGATTGGTCGCATTTGACACTGTGGCAATGATATTGTCTGGACGATCACAAACTTCTTTATAGTAGCCGATATTTTTAGCATCGCCAACTACGACCAAAGGCATTTTGTGCTCACCCCACAACTCTTGTACGCTTTTATCCACCTGATTAAAAAACTCTTTTAGATAGCTGCTTTCATTATTAGATGAGCGATCTGAGCCACCGTCGCCTGTCGTATACAAACCATTGTTTTCAATAGGAAATGGAATATTATCCATGTTTTTTTGCAGGTCGTCGTCCTTATCGAACTCTCTCACTACGCGATCATTAGACGCTTCAATCAAGCGGGCATTATCACGAGTGAGCACCAAGGTGTAATAATGGACCGCGCTTGCCATATCACGCACCAAATCTCGAGTCGCAAAACGATGTGAAATCACCACACGCTCCGTGGTGTCAATCGGCATACGGATAACTTGCACATCCTCAGTACTAGCAAAAATAGCTAAGGTATCAAGATTTAAGTTGTGATTTAGCTCTTTGGTCTTATCATGAATCTTATCAAGTATTGTAGTCGCTGTGCGCTTATCGTATTCGTTGGTTAAGCGTTCTTCAGCCACTTTTAATTGGTTCTTCAGGGCAATGGGATCTTGATCATTAGCAGGATGCTCGCGATGAGTCTTAACAAAGATACTAACCGCAGGGTTGGCTTTGGTTTCACGTAAACTTTTGAGAGTCGCTTTCATTTATTGCTCCTTGTTTTATTATCATTTACTTTTAACATTGTGATTTTTAATATGAATCAACTGATTCATAGTTTTTGCTATCAATAGCGCTTAATCTTTTTATTCCATTGCCTTGATGCTAGCAGTCAAACCTCACTCGCTGTAGGGTTAATTTGCAAGCAAATGATAGCGCTTTGTAAGTAGAACACTCTGTATTGTTCTAAAAGACTGACTGATCCCTTTTAAACCCCTTAAATATCCACTATCTTCTCGATTCACTTTCTTTATAGTCAATGATTAGGTTGTATTTTCGTCAAACGAACCCATCTTTTATATAGCTTATCGATAAGACAGCAAAAAAGAAAAATAACACAACGCTAATGATGTTCTAGATGTCACGGCAAGCCAATCTCTTATATAAAGCGACGTTTACTCAATAATAATTCATTCACTACGATCAGATATCGGATACTTTTATGAAAACCCTTCCTACAGATTTACGCCTTGTCGATTTTGACAACGTTTCGCCAAGTACATTACAAAGCCATGTCATCAGTGCAATCGATGCAGCCAATACATTTTTAGATGAGATGAGCGCAGATACTGATAGCCATAACAGCGCTGCTAATATCAGTGCTGAGCAAGCGCTGGCTGATATTATGACTTTTGATCATATTAATCTGGCATTGGATCGCAGTTGGGGTATTTTATCGCACCTGAATAGCGTCATGAGCAATGATGACATTCGTCATGTCCATCATGAGCTACTACCCACATTATCTGCTTATGGCACACGAGTGGGACAGCACCAGCCGCTATTTAATCGTTATCAAATTATCGTCAATGACACAGCATTTTTTGCTACGCTTGAGCCTGCACGAGCGCGGGCTATTGAGCTTGCGCTACGCAGTTTTGAGCTGTCAGGTGTCGCATTACCAAAAAATGAACAAGAAAATTTTGCGGCTATTCAAAGTGAGCTTTCTACCTTATCAGCGACCTTTTCAGATAACGTATTGGATGCCACCCAAGCTTATGCCTTACCGCTGCAGCAAGAGCAATTGGCAGGTCTAACCGAAAGTGGACTGGCGCTACTCGCAGATGTTGGCGAACAGTATAAAGCGCGCGCGCTTGCCAACGGTACGCTCACGCAAGTAGAAGTCGATGCGTTACCAAGTTCTTATTACGTGGCAAGCTTAAACATTCCTGTTTATCTTGCCATCATGACCCATGCGGATGACCGCGAACTGCGCGAGATCCTATACCGCGCTTATGTTACCCGTGCTTCTGAGTTTGATGCGCATACCAATGCCAAAGGTGAGTCGCTAAACAACGCCGATATCATGAGTCAAATCCTGCAATTACGTGAGCAAAAAGCCAAGCTATTAGGTTTTGGCAATTATGCAGAAGTCTCACTATCGACTAAAATGGCAGATAACGTGGCAGAAGTAGAAACCTTTTTACGGAGTTTGGCCACGCAAGCAACTCCAGCGGCTAAGCAAGACTTAGCTCAGTTGCAAAAGTATGCGCAGGATTACGGTATTGAGGAGTTACAGGCGTGGGACAGTGCGTATATCGCCGAAAAAGTAAAGCAAAGTGAATTTAGTTTATCGCAAGAAGAAATACGCCCATATTTTCCACTGCCAAAAGTAATTGGCGGGTTATTTGCCATCGTTGAGCGTCTATACGGTATCAAAGTCCAAGAGCAAACGGCATTCGTATCACGCTGGCACGATGATGTTAGCTTTTATCAGTTGTTTGATGCTGATGATAACGTGCTTGGTGGTTTTTACTTTGACTTATTTGCTCGTAGTGGTAAACGCGGCGGCGCGTGGATGAGTGGTTTTCAGTCGCGTTATAGTTATGATGAAAAAAATCATCAGCAATTGCCCGTCTGCTTTATGGTGGGCAACTTTACCCCTGCCCTCGATGGCAAACCAAGTCTATTGACTCACGATGAGGTACTGACGCTATTCCATGAGTTTGGTCATGGTCTCCATCATTTATTAACCCAAGTGACGGTCGGTGATGTCGCTGGGGTCAATGGCGTTGAATGGGATGCGGTCGAGCTGCCCAGTCAGTTTATGGAAAACTGGGCATGGGATGCCGAAGGTATTGCGCTGATTAGCAGCCACGTCGAAACGGGTGTGCCATTACCAAAAGACAAACTTGCAGCGTTATTGGCGGTGAAGAATTTCCAAAGTGGCATGCAAACCCTACGTCAAATCGAATTCGCACTGTTTGACTTATTGATTCATGCGCATACGCCAGCACTTGATTATGACGGTATATTAGCCACGCTAAATACCGTTCGAGACGACATTGCTATCATGCAGACACCTGACTACAACCGTTTTGCCAACGGCTTTAGTCATATCTTTGCAGGCGGCTATGCAGCAGGTTATTACTCGTATAAATGGGCAGAGTTGCTATCGGCAGATGCCTTTAGCAAGTTTGAAGAAGAAGGTATTTTTAACCCTGTCACTGGTAAAGCCTTCCGTGAGACTATCCTATCAGTCGGTGGTAGCTTCCCTGCCAAGACCAACTTTGAAAATTTCCGTGGTCGCAGTGCCAGTATCGATGCGTTGTTACGTCATAGCGGTTTTGCTGATACTAAAAAAGGCAGTGCTGCTGCTAATACGTCAACAACACATGGAATGATTTAAATGCGCTATCAATCAACGCGACCAAAGCGGCAGTTTTTATCTGGTGTTCGCTGCCCTAAGTGTCAAGCGATGGATGCGGTGGTACAAATCAACGTCGTCACTCCAGAACCTGATGAGTATATTGAATGCACATTATGTGGACATAGCGAACATCGCCCTGACCCTGATGCCATCAGTGCCAAAAACCATGCTGAAGATCAGCTTATACGTGATGCTATGGCTACTGGTACCAGCGGCACAGTAAAATTCAAACCTTAAATATTAAGCGTTAAGTCTTAATAGCTACCAGCCTATCTAGCAATAGATAGGCTTTTTATTTTGAGTTTGCTATAGTATGGCTACTTATATTTCTAACATAAATCGACTATAGTATGAAAAGCCAAAAAATGCGTCGTCTGTCAACCAGGTCACTGAAAAAAAAGCCCAGTAAGTCACGCCAGAAATGGTTGTCAATTATTATATTAGCGGCATTACTGATTGGCTACTTGGTCTGGAAAAACAATTCGATAGACACTAATACTGCGCCTATCGAAAGTACACCACCGACGACTGAACCAGATAGCGCTACTCAATTAGATGCTACGCCTTTAGGTAATAATGACAATAGTTCAAACAATAGTGACTTAACGTTAAATACTGATGAGACAAACACAGTCAATCAAATACCTAATGCTGATGCGATCTTAAATGCGGCTTTGCCAGAAACAGATAGTCTTGCTAAAGAAGAAATAGATCGCTTAGCAGATGAAAAACAGCGCTTCGCTGAACAAAAAAAACTCGCTGCTGAACAGCTGGTCATGAATAAGCAATTGACGACAATGAAGGCTGAGCAAATCGCCCTACTTGAACAACAAATAGCGCAATTAGAAGCCGAGACAAACGGCGACAAACAGTAGCTCATTATTTATACTTTTATCAAGGGGCTGACAATGGCGACTTTGCAACTTACCCACGCCCCTATCTTAAATAGTAGCGCGCAGCTGCTTATTCTACCAGTCAATACTGCAGGGATTCTTTTAGATCCTGTTCTCACAAAAGCTAAGATTTTATTTGCTGATAATTATCAACGTTACTATCGTGCATGCCGTGATGGCAGTTTACGTGTAGGTAGTTGCTTACTGCAGAAACGCATGCTTGAGCAAGCTGGTTTAAGTATCAGCAGTAATGGTAATCAGCCCAGTTATATCGCTAATCTTGTGGTATCAAATCATCCTTACCACCCCACACGGTCACAATGGTTAATTGCCGCGTTGAATGATTTATCTGAGCAGCTTATCCCGCTTATACGTTATCAAGGTATTCGTAGAATTGCCCTACTGGCACGTCCCCTTATTCATAACCACTTACGAAATGAGACAGCCAACGTTTCTAACGCAGCCAATTTAGCAAACACAGGCTCACTTGCGTTAGACTGGCACGCTGATATCTTACCGTTACTCTTACAGCACCTACAAGACTTGCCTAAAGTTCGAATCGATATTCATCTTCCTAAAGACTTTAATATAGACTAACCACTTTGATATAGACCAGTTACTTTAATAAGATACTCTACTGCAAATAAGATTTTACACCCATAAAAAAACCGCCTTAAGCACTCATGACGAGAGACTTAAAGCGGTTTTTATATGTTGACTACATTAGATATCGATTAGCTTTGCTCGATACCTTTCATAGTCAATTTAATACGACCACGGTTATCGACGTCTTGGACGAAGACTTTAACGATCTGACCTTCTTTTAGATAGTCAGAAACATTCTCAACGCGCTCTTCAGCAATTTGTGAGATGTGTACCAAGCCATCAGTGTTTGGCAAGACATTAATAAACGCGCCAAAATCAACGATACGAGCAACCGTACCTTCATAAGTTTTGCCCACTTCAACTTCTGCCGTCAACGCTTCGATTCTACCGATAGCTGCTTTAGTTGCCGCTTTGTTCTCACCAAAGATACGAATCGTGCCACCATCATCGATATCGATAACGGCGCCAGTCTCTTCAGTTAGCTGACGGATCATCGCGCCACCTTTACCGATGACATCACGGATTTTATCAGGATTGATTTCGATAACCGCATAGTTAGGTGCATGAGCATTGATTTCAGTACGGCTCTCAGGCAATACTTTATTCATCGCGTCTAGGATGTGGATACGACCCGCATGGGCTTGCTTAAGCGCTTGCTCCATGATATCAGGGGTAATACCTTCGATTTTGATGTCCATCTGCAGCGCAGTAATACCGTTTTTAGAACCGGCTACTTTAAAGTCCATATCGCCTAGATGATCTTCATCACCTAAGATGTCAGACAATACGGCAAAGCGCTCGCCTTCTTTTACTAGACCCATCGCGATACCAGCAACCGGTGCTTTGATTGGTACGCCAGCATCCATCAATGCCAAGCTTGCACCGCAAACAGACGCCATAGAAGATGAACCGTTTGACTCGGTAATCTCTGATACCACACGGATGACATACGGGAAGCGTTCGCTATCTGGTAGCATCGCTTGTACACCGCGACGTGCTAAACGGCCATGACCGATTTCACGACGTTTTGGAATACCTTCACGACCTGTTTCACCAACTGAGAAATGCGGGAAGTTGTAATGTAGCATGAAATGGTCACGAATCGTGCCACCTAGTGAGTCAATCATGTTGACATCACGGCTGTTACCAAGCGTGGTCGTAACCAATGCTTGCGTTTCACCGCGTGTGAACAATGCTGAACCATGCGTGTATGGCAATACACCAACTTGTACGTCAAGGGCACGAACAGTCTCAAGATCACGACCATCAATACGCGGCTTGCCTGACAAGATGTTGTCACGAACCGTACGATATTTAAGATCGTTATAAATTTCTTTAAGCTCAGATACTGTATCAGCGTAAGTTTCTGACTCAGCATCACCAGCAAGTGCATCGATAATTGATTGCTTGATTTCATCAAGCTTAGTATAACGAGCTTGCTTATCAGTAATCGTATAAGCGTCAGCAACTTGCTCACCAAACTGCTCTTTCATGCTGCTAGTAAGCGCTTGATCACGCTCAGGGGCAGTATACTGCTGCTTAGCAGTACCAATTTCTTCTGCCATTGAAGCAATGTTATCAATAACGATTTGCTGTTGCTGATGACCATATAGTACCGCGCCTAGCATCTGATCTTCTGACAGCTCTGCTGCTTCAGATTCAACCATTAGTACCGCAGACTTCGTACCAGCCACAACCAAGTCAAGATCGCTCTCTTTAAGCTGCTCAATCGTTGGGTTCAGGATGTACTCGCCGTTGATAAAGCCAACACGAGCAGCTGCGACTGGACCATTGAATGGCGCATCAGAGATGGCCAATGCTGCTGAGGCACCGATTAAGGCTGCGATATCTGCAGACTGAGTCTTATCTGATGAAACAACCGTTGCCGTAATTTGAATTTCGTTAACATAACCTTCAGGGAATAGCGGACGAATCGGGCGGTCAATCAAGCGTGAGGTTAGGGTTTCGAACTCGCTTGCACGACCTTCACGTTTGCCATAGGCACCTGGGATTTTGCCCGCTGCATACATTTTTTCTTGATAGTTGACCGTTAGCGGAAAGAAGTTTTGACCTTCTTTAGCCTCTGACTTTACCACTGCTGCGACAAGTACCGTAACGCCGCCCATATGTACTAAGATAGAGTTTGCTTGACGAGCAATACGACCTGTCTCGATCACAACCTGTTGGTTGCCATACTGAAATTCACGCTTAATGGTGTTAAACATTGTCATATAATCTTCCTAATGTTGACTGACGAAAGTAATATCAGCATTATAAAAAGCTGATATTTTTCATTAAAATTCTGTGTATGTGACTACTAGTGTATATGACTAATAATTGACAGTCTTTCTCTCAGAAATCATCTCAACCAGTGCCAATAACATTACCTAGTTATTCCATATGCCTATCGGTGCTAGACATCGTACTATTGTGTATATTTGGTCATTCAATTTTGGCTTTACTATAAATACTATCAAAAAGACCTTAAGTCAAAAGACTTCGGTGCTAAAAACCCTATAGGCTATTTTTCTGCGCTTTTGAGAGTCAGGTATTAGCGCAGCTAGCTATTCTATAAGCTAAGAAACGGGTATTTTATAAATAGTCACCATATATGTAGTAGATATACTATCAAACTCACAAGGCATTATTTTACAGTGATTTATAGCCATTGACCAATGAATTGCGGAACACAGCAATTATCGATAGAAAACACTTAGCTCTAGGCTCTAGTATTACTATTTTTACGAAAACTTCTATTACCTACTTTGAATTGGTCTTTGTAACCAATGCTATCCAAAGTCAATCTTGAAAATGAATAAGCATAAAAAAACGGCGTGAAACTATTCCACACCGTTTTTAGAAAAATCTATTTTATCGATAGCAACAAGCAAGTTCCAAGCGAATCAGAAAAAATTCTAAAATAGCACCATATGATGGCTTCTTTTATCTTAGCATCCACTCGTACTATTGTCGTTAGATTAACGACGTAGACCTAACTGGCTGATAAGCGTGGTGTAACGACCAAGATCTTTACCTTTTAGGTAATCAAGCAATTTACGACGCGTGTTAACCATACGGATAAGACCGCGACGGCTATGATGGTCAGCTTTATGTGCTTTAAAATGGTTCTGCAAATCGTTGATACGAGCACTCAATAGAGCTACTTGAACTTCTGGAGAACCAGTGTCATTTTCGCCACGTTGGTATTGAGCAATGATTTGTTCGCGATCGGTATTAGTTAGCATAAATATCTCCGGCAATGCTAAAAGCTTTAAGACATTCTCGAATTTGAGTAAAATCTAAAGCAGTAGAATAGTAAATAAAATAGCCTGCACGTCATTCAGGACAACCCTGCATTACTAGAGTTGACCTAGTGTACGACAAGCTAATGAGTCATAACGACCATTTAGAATAAGCTGCGATGAGAGACCACTTAATATAACTATCCGTTTTGGACAGCCTATGAAGCACGATGTCTTATCTCAACCTAATGTAAATGTGACGGTGATTATAACAAAAAACTGCTGAACTAGCAGCAGTTTTTCATAATACTTGTAAAGTCAGATTTATTTTTTATAGTTAAATCATCCGTCAATAGGCAATAGAATTTGCTTATTTCTTGACGTCATCTTCCGTCGCGTTACCGCCTAGTTCATCATCTTCAAGCGGTGCAGCTGTGGTAACTTCTGCTAAACTATCAGGAGTAGCATGCTCGCTAGGATTGATGTCTTCTGCAAGCCTTTCAATCTCTTTTTCTTGCTCATCCATGTTATTCAATGAATTACTCATATTAGCTCCTGAATTATTATTTTTTGAAGTAGCTGCTTTATACTTTTTACATTGAAATGCAAATGTCATCAGTGATATTGAGGTGATAAGCAAATATATCAGTGTCACCCTATTATGGATAACACTTTACATACTCTACTTGTCTTCTTTAGCATTTCCTAGGTTGTCAGCAATACGCTCTGCTGCGGCTTCACTATCTTCAGTATGATTGTTCTCAGTTTGGCTTTTAAGTGCTGCAGTTGCTGACTCAGAACGTTGTTGCTCAAGCTTGGTATCGTTTGGGTTAGAGTTTGACATAATGTTTTCCTCAGTTACGGTTGTGGATGTTTAAGAAATATAAGTTGTGAATGTTTAAGAAATATAAATAATTGATTATTCAGTAAATGGGTAGAAAAATTAAGATAATGCCTTATCAATAGCATCAACGAAATTGCTGATATCATCTGGATTACGTGAGGTAATCAAATTACCATCTACCTGTACTGTTTGATCTACAAATTTTGCACCAGCGTTTTCTAAATCTATCTGCAGCGTATGATAAGCAGTGAGCGTTTTACCTTTGGCAATACCTGTATTGATAAGTGCCCAAGGAGCATGGCAAATGACAGCTAATGGCTTGCCTGCATCATTGATAGCATTGATAATACTATGAGCCTCTTCATTGCCACGAATCGTATCCGCATTGACAGTACCACCTGGTAGCACCAACGCATCATAATCAGAAATGCTTGCGTCTTTTGCAAAAATATCAGCAATAAAGGTGTCGCCTTTGTCTACATCTTGCTGCATGGCTTGCACTTCTTTTTCTTTATTTGTGGTTATAAGAAGTGTCTTGTAACCTTTATCTTTGAGTTGATTATTAACCTCTTCGTATTCTGCTTGCTCGAAGTTATTGTGTAGTAAAAAAGCGATGGTTTTCATGATATTCCTTTTTTCGTTATGAGTAATTTTCTTTTAGTTGTTTTATTATTCATACTTTATTTTTATGAGTCGTTGTTATTATTGGCCGTATAGTCTTCCTCTGACCCATCTTGTTCCTATTAAACATTCTCTTTCGAACCTAGTTTTTATTTTTGATATATGACTTTTTATCTTATTATTTTTTATGTTCTTATTGTTAGAGTCTTAGTTCGATTTATTTTTCTATCCAGACTTCCTATCCGGTAGATCTAAAGTACAAAAAAAACAGGTTCCACCATAGGTGAAACCTGCAATAAAATGTGAGGATATGTGATTAGTGTAAACTATTAGTAAGCTAAATCGTGTTTAAACGAGGGTTATATAAGAACCGTAACATTAACGCTGGATTAATTTTTTAGGCTGCAATCTACCGTTGAGACTTACGGCACCCAATCCAAGAAAATGCCCTTGCTGATTTATCAAACGAATATCAGCTGGAATCTCATGGATCAAGGGTTGTTGGTCATCGTCACTACTAACCATATCACTATCTAGTTGAATATCGTTGTTTTCTGACACAGACGACTGATGGCTAATACTAGTTGAAATATAGTCGCGCAGACTGTCTGTCAGCTGCTCAAATACATTCAAACGTTGACCCATGTGTATACGCTCACACTGCTCAACCGTCAACACCATCTCAGCTTCAATATTAATGCAAGCATCTACCGGCATCAATTGCTCTTGCCTGTTATCGAACACTAATGCTTCTAAGTCTGGCAAAGTAATCGCATCATTGATTTTAAAATCACCAACCTGCGTACGGCGTAATGCAGTCAAATGCCCTAATGTACCCATCGCTTTGGCGATGTCTTCACCGAGTACACGCACATAAGTACCTTTAGTACAGGTCACTGTCAATTGAATTTTCTCATGATCAAGCGCTTTTAAATCAATGGCCTTGATTACAATATCTCTAGGCGCTCGTTCTACCTCGATTCCCGCACGAGCATACTCATAGAGTTTTTTGCCATCTTTTTTTAGTGCAGAATACATCGGTGGTATCTGCTGCTGAGCACCTAAAAACTGCTGGGCGACTTTGTCTAAAAGGACATGATCAAATTTTGGAATGGGTGCTTGTGCAACGATTTGACCATCGGCATCACCCGTATCAGTTTGACCACCAAGTAGAATAGTTGCTTGATAAGATTTATCTGCATCTAGCTGATAATGACTAAATTTCGTCGCTTCACCCATACAAATCGGCAATAGACCGGTTGCCATTGGATCAAGTGTCCCTGTGTGCCCCGCTTTTTTACTGTCATGATTTGGCGACTTAAAAAGATACTTCACCTTTGACACCACTTGCTGTGAAGTCATACCTTTAGGTTTATCAACTAAAATAACACCCGAGACTTTAATCTTGTTAGAGTGATTACTAGACTTTTTATCCGCTTGCGTAGATGCGATAGACATAACGACTTTTACCCTTCTACTCTTCGTTTTCTTGCTCGTCAGACTCATTTTCTTCAGTCTTAATCACTGCTTTACTGATTAAATCCATCATGTAATTACCACGAGCAGTCACTTCGTCATAATGAAAACGCAAGCGTGGTGTGGTACGTGTTTTTAGGCTGTGGCTTAATTCGGTGCGCAAAAAGCCCGCCGCTTTATTAAGTACTTTGATACTCTCTTCATGATTGGTCTTATTCATGGAATCGTTAAGCTCAGGCTCCATGATGGTGACATAGACATCAGCATATCCTAAGTCAGGACTAACTTTGACACTAGAAATAGTGACAAAACCAGTTAAACGAGGGTCATTGACTGCATCACGGATGAGAACAGCAAGCTCACGCTGAATTTGGTCGGCTAAGCGTTGTAGACGTTGGTTCATATTTTTACCTTACTTTAATATGGCTTATTTTCGCTGATTGATATATTGGCTTATTAACAAATTTTAGGACTAATAGTTGGTAAAAAAGGCCTAGCAGGATGTACCTGTTAGGCCTAAGTACAGCTAGATATTAAGAAGATACTAATCTGCTCAGCTGATTAAGCATATTGCATGATTAGATATCCTGCTATCGAACTGTAACGTTAGATAGTACGTGCAAACTCTTGGATTTCAAAGACTTCGATCTTATCGCCAGCTTCGACATCATAGCCACGAACAGCCATACCGCATTCCATGCCAGTACGTACTTCATTAACGTCTTCTTTATAGCGACGCAATGATTGCAATTGACCGGTAAAGATAACTTGGTCATCACGCAATACGCGGATCGGTTTGTTGCGATAAATTGTACCTTCAACCACCATACAACCAGCAGCAGCACCGAACTTACTAGAACGGAATACTTCACGAACGTCTGCAACACCAAGGATTTTCTCACGATGTTCTGGCGCAAGCATACCACTCATAGCTGCTTTCACATCATCAATCAAACCATAGATAACGCTGTAATAACGGATATCCATGTTGGCGGCATCCGCTTTGCGACGTGCGGTCGCATCAGCACGAACATTGAAACCTAACAATACCGCTTCGCTAGATTCTGCAAGTGTCACATCAGATTCAGAGATAGGACCGACGCCTGAGCTGATTACTCTGACTTTAACTTCATCAGTTGATAGCTCATTCAATGCAGAAAGCAGTGCTTCAAGCGAACCACGAACATCGGTTTTCAATACGATATTCAAGAATGACACATCGCCTTGTTCCATCTGATCAAACATGCTTTCTAAACGCATGGCATTCTGACGTTCAAGTTGACGCTCACGCTCACGGTTACTTCTAAACTCTGCCACTTCGCGAGCTTTTTTCTCGTCGGTTAAGACTAAGAACTCGCTGCCAGCTGCTGGCGTTTCAGGTAGGCCTAAAATTTCTACAGGGATAGAAGGACCTGCTGATTGAATACGCTTACCATGTTCATCAGTCATCGCACGAACTTTACCATAATGCTCGCCAGCCAAGACCAAGTCACCTTGCTTCAATGTGCCTTTTTTGACTAAGACACTAACAACCGGACCGCGCCCTTTTTCAAGTCTTGATTCAATGACCACACCTTGAGCAGCGCCATCTAACGGTGCTTCTAGCTCCATTAGTTCAGCTTGTAGGCTAATAAGTTCTAACAGCTCATCAATACCATCGCCGGTTTTGGCTGAGATGCGAGCCATTGGGGTATCGCCGCCCCACTCTTCTGAAACGACTTCTTTAGCAGTCAATTCATTAAGGACGCGATCTGGATCAGCGCTTGGCTTATCCATTTTATTGATTGCAACGATAATTGGCGTACCAGCAGCACGAGCATGATCAATAGCTTCTGCTGTTTGCGGCATCATACCATCATCAGCGGCAACAACTAACACAACAATATCAGTCGCCTGTGCACCGCGTGAACGCATAGCACTAAAGGCCGCGTGACCTGGAGTATCAAGGAAGGTAATCACACCACGATCGGTCTTAACGTGATAAGCACCGATATGCTGAGTAATACCACCTGCTTCACCAGTTGCCACTTTTGTTTCACGAATTTTATCAAGTAATGATGTCTTACCGTGATCGACGTGACCCATGATCGTGACTACTGGCGGACGAGTTTGAACGTTACTGCTACGCTCATCAACGGCGTCTTGTAGATCGTCTTCAACCTTAGTATCACTAACTAGTACTGGATTGTGACCCATCTCTTCAACGAGCAAACTTGCTGTCGCTTGATCAATCGTATCTGACTCACGAGCCATCTCACCCATTTTCATAAGCAATTTGGTGACTTCGCGCGCTTTAACTGCCATACGTTGAGCAAGATCTGCGACTGTAATTTGTTCACTAATCTCAACATCGTAAACAATTTTTTCAACAGGTTTTTCGAACTTATGCTGTGATGCTTGCGTTGAACGCAAACCGTTTTTACGGTTTTTGATTTCACGCTCATCTTGATTCTTACGACGACCACGGCCACGAGCACTAGTACTACTGGTGCCACGCTTGATTTCACGACGTTCTTTTTCAAACGATTCTTCTAAGGCATCACCAACCAAACCTTCAGCTAGTGGCTCGTCTTTACGAACTTCAGAAGCAGGCTGATCTGTATATTTTCCAGCCATTTTACGCATTTGTTCAAGCGTACGTTTCTGTGCTTCTTCAGCTTGAGCGCGGCGTGTTTCTGTTTCGATTTCACGTAAACGAGCTTCTTCTTTCTCACGCATTTCGCGCGCTTTACGCTCAACTGCCGTTTCAACTTTCGGTTTCGTCGCTGCAACTTTTTTCTTCGGTTGGTCTTTAGGTTTTACTTCGACAGTGGTTTTGCCACCTTTTTTCACAACCACTGAGGTTGAGATATCGTCGTTTTTATCATCTGACTTTTTGCTAGAGCCTAAGCTTGCACGCATTGCAGCCAAGGTTGCAGCTTGACGTTCTTCAGATTTTTTCTTGGTAGCAGCACGCTCTTCAGCATCTTTAGCAGCACGTTCTTGCGACTCAATCATCGCTTGCTCACGCGCAGCCAACTCTTCAGCCATTTTTTCTGGATCAGGCTTTTCAAATACTTTCTTTTTACGCACTTCCACATTGACGCTCTTAGATTTACCTGAAGAGCCGGTCACGCGCGCAGTACTAGTTGTCTTAGATTTAAGACTAATACGACGCTTTTCTTGCTGACCATGACTTTGCTTTAAATACGTCACCAACTTCTCTTGCTCAAGCTCAGTGACTAGGTCACCTTCTGCACGAGCAGGCAGTCCAGCATCTACCAATTGCTGTTGTACAGCACTTGCGGTTTTGCCTACCATATCTGCCAGTTCTTTGACGGTCTTATCTGCCATTTATTATCACCTACTGTCTATTATTTGCTATATGTTCAATTCAGTTGTTGGCTACAAATGATTGGGGTAAGGCTGGTATTGGTACTGCGTTCATACCAGCACTTTATTATCGATAGCATATCACTAAAAGACAGCGATATGCAGTTACCGCTTATTCATTGAACCAAGATTCCCGAGCTTTCATGATGAGTTTTCCTGCGGTTTCAGAGTCTAAACCTTCGATATCTTCGAGATCGAAGACTGCTTGTTCTGCCAAATCATCAACGGTAATAATGTCTTTTTGTGCCATTTTATAAGCCCAATTGACTGTCATACCTTCAAGCTCTTGTAGCTCTTGACTTGGCTCTTTCATGTTCTGTTGTTTGACCAGCTCATCAGCGATGACGACTTCTTTTGCACGCTCTTGAATCATCTCAATTGCTTCATCGTCTAGACCTTCAATATCATAAAAGGTTTCAACTGGTACGTAAGCCACTTCTTCAATACTGGTAAAACCAATATCGACAAGTGCTTGCGCTAAGTCTTTATCTACTTCTAAACGTTCATAGAATAATTCGATAAAGGCTTTCGATTCGTTTTGTTGACGCTGCTGATATTCTTCTTCTAGCATCATATTAAGCTTATAGCCCGTTAGCTCAGACGCCAAACGTACGTTTTGACCTTGTGAACCGATCGCACGCGCCAACTGATCATTGGTGCTAAAGATAATATCAGCCGTTTGCGTATCTTCATCCAAGATGATGCTACTGACGTCAGCTGGCTCTAAAGCACTGATAATGAACTGTGCTGGATCATCTGACCATACCACCACATCAATGCGTTCGCCATCAAGCTCCTGCTGTACGGCTTGGATACGTGTACCACGCATACCAATACAAGCACCAACTGGATCGATACGATGATCGTTGGTTTTCACAGCTATTTTAGCACGAGTACCCGGCAAGCGCGCGACGTTGCGGATTTCAATAATTTGTTCGGCAATTTCAGGCACTTCTTTTTGCATCAATGCTGAAAGCATTTCAGGATGAGTACGAGACAGTAGCAACTGAGCGCCGCGGTTTTCACGGTTTACATGATACAAAATGGCATTGATACGTGATTTTGCACGTAATTGCTCACGCGGCAGCATCTGATCACGTGACAAATAGCCTTCGGCATTGTCACCTAGATCAATGATATAGCCATCACGAGTCTGCTTCTTGACTTCGCCATACATCATCTCGCCAACACGTGGCTCAAAAGCATCTGCTACTAAATTACGCTCAGCTTCACGAATCTTTTGGATGATGACTTGTTTGGCTTGAGTCGCAGCAATACGACCAAACTCAATCGATTCAATCTGTTCTTCTTTGACATCACCGATTGACCATTCTTCTGGATCAAGATCGCTGATGGCTAGCTGACAAGCCGGCATTTCATGGTCTTCATCTGCAACCACTGTCCAGTAACGATAAGTATCATAATCGCCGGTTGTACGGTCGATAGCAACCCGTACTGCCACTTCTGGCTTTTCGGTGTATACTTTTTTCTTGGTAGATACCACCAAAGCATCTTCTATCGCTTCAAAGATATCTTCAGGATTTAAGCCCTTTTCATTACTGACAGTTTCTACTACCGTTAAGATTTCACGACTCATGCTATACCTGTCCTATCATTTTTAATTGACTTAAATTTTATAATTTATGTATTGCTATTATATTTTCACCGTAAGCTATATAAGCTGTTTGGATATTAAAATGCTGATGGATGATTTGTTACTTCAAGTTTTCAAATCAAACCAAGCTGTACAAAAGCTTAGGCATCTTCATAAATCAAATTGGCTTTATCAATATTACTCAGCGCAATCTCAAACTGCTGACCATCGCTTGATGTCAGATTTAAGACATTTGCATCGATACTATCTAAAGTACCTGTCGCTTTGCGACGTTTTTGATCACCTTCACCAATCGCTTGTATCAAACGCAAGCTGACGGTTTGACCAACATAGGCATGCATCTGCTCATCGGAAAAGAATGCACGGTCGAAACCTGGTGAAGAGACTTCTAAGATAAACTCACCAGCAATCGGATCATGAACCTCAAGAATACCGCTCACTTGATGGTTCACTGCTGCACAGTTTTCAATGGTTACTTGTTTATTTTGAGCCTGCTCTTCTGGCAATGCCTCAATATAGATGCGTAATAAAGAGCGATTGCCTTGCGGTGCAAACTCGATACCCCATAATGCCACATCGCAAGCCGCGACGGCAGGAGCAATAATATTGGTCAGTTCTGTAACTTTGGTTGAAAGCTTCATAATCTATTTATCTTTTCCTATTCACGTATCTATCGTACTTAGTAAACCGCGTAATTGTCGCTCACTCATGAAATTTATTTATTAGTAAGAGACACAGTCATTATATTATCTTAAATCACAAACATATTATTTTATATGATATGCGCTTATATAGGGATGAGCACAAAAAACATCAAGCTCAGCCAGACAATGCTTTTATTATTCATAAAGCAGTACTATCGATAAAGGAGTGAGTAATAAAGGATAGTGTGCTTAAGAAGCAGCGCGCCGATAGCGGCAGGTGACAACCAATAACGAATAATATCGCACTCTATAGAACTAGAGCTTAGCATAAGTAGGATAGATACCGCGATACCACTGACCGTCAGATACAAAAAAACCCACAAACATAATGGTGGGCTAATCGTTACTGACAAATTTAGTGTACAAAACATCAGTATAAAAAGTGGTAGCGGGGGCTGGATTTGAACCAACGACCTTCGGGTTATGAGCCCGACGAGCTACCAGACTGCTCCACCCCGCATCAATCTATGGTGCGTATTATAGAGGGGTTTTATATAAGTGTCAATCTTTATTTTAAATAAATTAAACTAAATTTCTTACCTATATTACTAACGCCGCACTTAATACGTTACAACTTTAAAAACTTGGTGCGATTGGGGGGACTTGAACCCCCACAGCTTGCGCCACCACCCCCTCAAGATGGCGTGTCTACCATTCCACCACAATCGCATTTTTCACTGCTCTACTATTACTATCTACTCTATCATAATAGATGCTTAAGGTAGGCATCGATAGAATCAGACTGTTAAAACAGAAAAGCATTGTAAATCTAACGTCTCAAAATAGCAAGCGCTGCCTCAATTAAAAGGCAATGACTAAAGACAACTATTAAAGGTAAGTGTCTTTAAAATACAGTTATTGAGGATTCTGTGTCAATGGACGCGGCGTTTGTGGTGCTGACACAGGTGCATCTAAACGGAACTGATCTTCAGCCTGTTTGCGCGCGTGAACGGCTAGCGTCATACTGGTGATAAAAAATATCACTGTTAATACTGCTGTCGCACGCGTTAAAAAGTTCGCTGTTCCTGCCGCACCAAAGACCGTACCTGACGAGCCAGCGCCAAAAGAAGCTCCAGCGTCTGCCCCTTTACCATGCTGTATCAAAATCAAGCCGATCATGGCAATCGCCACGATAATATGCAGGGCTAATATAAACGTAAACATGGTGGCCTCTTTTGCCGCGTAATGACGACTGATAACGGAAAATAAATCTTACGGTTAATAGGAATAGCAATTGACGGGTAATGCTGCCAAATCGATTATATAAATAAGGCGCATTGTACACGATTGCAAGGGCACTGTTAAACCTACTTTTGCCAACTGATAAGGACATTTTATAATCGAGACCGCCATGAAATGCACGTTTTATCTTTATTGACTAGTCTTTAGCTCGACTAAAGGCATTGGCAATTGCCAAAAAACTCTCTACCTTTAATGATGCGCCGCCAACCAATGCCCCATCAATCATAGGATCTGCAGCGAAGCTATCGGCATTGTCCGCATTGACACTACCACCATATAACACACTCATTATCTTTAGTGATTCTGCAAAGCCTGTGATGGTTTGCTTAATATGCTGATGCGTTTGACTGACTTCGCTCACGGTTGGGACTTTGCCAGTACCAATCGCCCACACTGGCTCATAAGCAATGATCAGTCGATCAGATAGTGATGATATGAGATCTGGTTGGGTAGTAATTACTTCTTTTATTACTGATAACTGAGTGTCAATTACGTCAAGGGTTTGCTTATCATCATATTGAGCCTGAGTTTCACCAATACAAAATACCACGCCCAAACCTTGGGTGAGTGCGTGAGTCACTTTCTGCAATAACGTATCGTGAGACTCGCTATGATACTGGCGACGCTCAGAATGACCCAGTATCGTCCAAGTTGCCCCAGCGTCTGCTATTTGCTGTGCTGAGCAATCACCCGTATAAGCGCCAACACTGGCACTATGCGCACTGACGTCCTGCGCTGCACTCAATATCGAACTACCAGCTAAACGCGCACTGACAGCTGCCAGATGAATACAGCTTGGTGCCACCATCAACTGACAGCGACTATTTGACCGTTCTGTGTCGGCTTGCTCTTTAGCATCAATCGTAGTCAACAAATTATTCAACAATAAATCGACGTCGTGACTCGTTGCTGGATTTTGTTTCCAATTACCAATTACCCAAGCTTGCATACTCATCTACCTTGTTTCATCTATTCTTGCCAATTTGGCTAATATGCGCGCCAGTATAACAAATAATTCCCAAGTGCTATAGTATGCTGCCGCCAGCAGAAAAACAGACAGTCAATGCAAATATTTACTAGGGCGTGTCCTCACTCTAAAAAATAATGATAAAAATGAGATAAATTACTGTCAAACAAGGAAAGTAGCGCAAATATTATCGAGATATTGATAAGCTATTTGACGATGTTTGGCAAAATTTAGCTTATTTAGAAAATAGTCTATTGAATTGAAGACACGCCCTAGACATTGTCTCAAGCTATGATTTTTTGGGTCAAGCACTCAATCGTCCATATAAAATCTTTAAACTAAAGTAATGTTTTATAGTATTGTGTCTATATATAACAGACTATTATCAAGAATCTAACAACTAAGCTACTGATGAACTACACTATTAAAACGGTTTCTCTGCTAAATCTCATAAGAGCATCTCTGCATTGACTGTTATTCATGATGGCCTAAAGGCTAACAATGACTTATAGCAGGTATTTGTTAAAAATTATAATAGTAAGTGGCTCTCAGAAGTATATGGATTTCAGACAAATATATAGCATATTGGATATTAAGGAGAAGTCGTAATGTCTATCACCACGAGCAAGTATGGTGGTTTAGCGCACCAGCTAATCAGCGAAGGTATCGTCAGCGAAGCGAATATGAAAATCGCGCAGACCGAATCGCAACAGCAACAAGTAGGACTAGTGCCCTACCTAGTCGACAATAAATTAGCAGATGCTTATCATCTTGCGCAGATGTTGTCACAAGCGTTTGGCGATCCTCTTTTCGATCTTGATGCTTTACATGTTGATGTCATTCCAAAAGACTTAGTAGATGAAAAAATCATTCGTAAATTTAATGCGTTGCCATTATTCAAACGAGGACAGCGTTTATTCGTCGCATTAAGTGATCCAACTCGTGTGGATGCAATTGACGCTATTGCTTTTAATTCACGGCTGTCTATTGAAACTATTGTCGTCGAAGAAGACAAGTTAAAAAAGCGTATTGAGAGTCTTTACGCTGATGCCATGCAAAATTTTGATAGCTTCTCTGATAGCGATTTAAATGTTGGCTTTGATGAAGGTGAAGAAGAGGAAGGCGAGACCAAGCTTAGTGATGGTGTCGAGGAAGCACCCGTTGTAAAATTTGTTAATAAAATGCTGGTTGATGCCATTCGTATGGGTGCCTCTGACTTGCACTTTGAACCCTATGAAAAAACCTATCGCGTTCGCTTTCGTGTCGATGGTGTGATGCAAAAAATGGCCAATCCACCCGTACAACTGGCTGGGAAAATTGCAGCCCGTTTAAAAGTCATGTCGCAGATGGATATTTCAGAGCGCCGTGTGCCACAAGATGGACGTATCAAGCTCAAGATATCTAAAGATAAAGCCATCGACTTTCGAGTAAGCTGTCTGCCTACCCTATTTGGCGAAAAACTTGTACTTCGTATTTTGGATCCTTCTTCAGCGATGTTGGGTATTGAAGCGCTCGGCTATGAACCTGATCAGAAAGATATGTTTTTAGAGGCACTGCATAAACCACAAGGTATGTTGCTTATCACGGGACCAACTGGTTCTGGTAAGACCGTGTCGCTTTATACTGGTATTAATATTTTAAATACTGGCGCGACCAACATATCCACTGCTGAAGATCCAGTGGAGATTAACTTGGAGGGGATCAATCAAGTCAACGTCAATCCAAAAGTGGGTCTAACTTTCGCAAATGCCCTCAAATCTTTTTTACGACAAGATCCTGATATTGTCATGGTCGGTGAGATTCGTGACCTTGAGACTGCTGAAATTGCAATTAAAGCAGCGCAAACAGGGCACATGGTGCTCTCAACCCTACATACCAACTCAGCACCTGAAACACTGACGCGGCTGCGGAACATGGGTGTGGCCTCCTTTAATATCGCGACTTCAGTAAACTTGGTTATCGCCCAGCGCTTAGCACGACGTTTGTGTAAAAACTGCAAAAAACCTATTAACATCCCTAAGCAAAGTCTGCTTGAGCTCGGCTTTACAGACGCTGATTTGGACAATCCAGACAATATCATTCACGAGCCAGTAGGTTGTAATGAATGCCGTGAAGGTTATAAAGGACGAGTCGGTATCTACGAAGTTATGAAAGTCAGCCCTGATATCTCACGCATCATTATGGAAGACGGTAACGCGATAGATATAAAAGACGCTGCACTTAAAAATGGCTTCCGAGACCTGCGTCGCTCTGGGATTTTAAAAGTCTTACAAGGCGTAACCAGTATTCAAGAAATGATGCGCGTCACTTCTGAATAAGAATACTGGCTATGCGTATGTTGCATACGCACAAAAATACAGACACTGCTGATCACTAAAGAGGAACGTTTGAAGTGACTAAACCAACTACTTTTTAATCTTGAATTGTCGAAAAAATAGCTTTTAGTAATGCACTGATAAAAGGGTATTTGGACATTCAAAACTGTCCTTATATGAGTAATGCCATTATTTATATGAGGACTTATATGATGGGTGGTAATCGTACGGACTTTTATAAATCAGCAATAATCTCTACCAGATATACTTAAATATAAAACAGAGTTATACTGGTTTTTTACGTTAAAATAAAGTATGCCTCTTTTATGTAATGAGTCAGGCATCGTTGTACATCTTTGCAAGATCTATATTAGACAATATTTTGAGGGTAGTAACATGGCAAAAGCGAAGACCGACGTGCTGTTAGACTTTGTCTATGATGGGGTGAATCGACGCGGACAAAAAGTGAAGGGAGAGACCACCAGCCGTAGTTTAGAGTTAGCAAAAGCAACTTTACGCAAACAAGGTATCAGCGTTAAAGGTATCAAGAAAAAACCAAAGCCACTTTACACTTTCAAAAAATCCATCAAACCTATCGATATTGCCATTTTTGCCCGTCAATTAGCGACTATGATGAAAGCGGGTGTGCCATTGACTCAATCCTTTGAGATTGTTGCTGACTCACTTGACAATCCAAGTATGAAAGACTTGGTATTACAAATAAAATATGACATTGAAGCGGGTGGGACTTTTGCTTCAGCATTGCGTAAGCATCCCCGTTATTTTGACGACCTGTTTTGTTCACTTGTCGATTCTGGTGAGCAGTCTGGTGCACTGGAAACCATGCTTGAACGTGTTGCTACCTATAAAGAAAAAAGTGAATTACTTAAAGCCAAAATTAAAAAAGCAATGAAGTACCCTATCGCGGTTGTCGTTGTCGCTATTATTGTGACTATGATTTTGCTAATAAAGGTCGTGCCGGTATTTTCAGAATTATTTGGCTCATTTGGTGCAGATTTACCTGCATTTACCCAAATGGTTGTTAATATGTCTGAGTGGATGCAGGTATGGTGGTTCATTCTAGTTGTTATTATTGGTGGTGCCATTATTGGTTTTTCGGAGGCCAAAAAACGGTCTAAAAAATTCCGTGATTTTTTAGACCGTGCAGTATTAAAAGCACCAATATTTGGAAATATCGCTTATCAAGCGGTTATTGCCCGTTTTTCCCGCACACTATCGACTACCTTTGCTGCGGGCGTGCCGCTTATTGACGCTCTTGAATCTACTGCTGGTGCGGCAAATAATGTCGTATTTTATAACGCTATTCAGCAAATCAAAAATGATGTTTCTACTGGTCAACAGCTACAGTTTTCGATACGCTCAACCAACCTTTTCCCAAGTTTAGCCATTCAAATGGTCGGTATCGGTGAAGAATCCGGTAGTTTGGAAGAGATGTTAGATAAAGTTGCTGTCTATTATGAAAATGAAGTAGACAACGCCGTTGATGGATTGACCAGCTTAATGGAACCTTTAATCATGGCGGTGCTCGGTGTATTAGTTGGCGGCTTGGTGATTGCCATGTATTTACCAATATTCCAAATGGGCTCAGTAGTAGGCTAAAAGCTATTTAAAGGACAGCTTGTTCATGCAATTTATAGAGTTATTACAAGACAATATGCCTATCGCTTTAGGCATATTCGGCCTGCTAGGTCTTTGCGTTGGCAGTTTTTTAAATGTGGTGATTCACCGTATTCCGCTGATGATGGTTTATAGCTGGCGACAAGAGTGCAGCCAGTTTATGTCAGAACAAGCAGATATGCCTCGCGGACACACTCTGCCCCTAACAAATATCGTAGCGGCTGACCAGCCGATTACTTTGAGTCGACCAGCCTCACGCTGCCCTCATTGCGCCCACAAAATAAAGTGGTACGAAAACATACCGTTAATTAGCTGGTTAATACTACGTGGCCGTTGCTCAGAATGTAAAGCAGCGATTGGACTGCGTTATCCACTGGTTGAGCTAGCAACAGCCCTACTATCAATGTTAGTGATTTATCAGTTTGACGTAACTGCAGCTGGCTTGTCAGCCCTGATTTTGGTATGGACGCTGGTTGCATTAACCGGTATTGATTTTGATACCCAATTACTGCCTGATCGCTTGACCTTTCCATTAGCGGGTTTAGGATTAGCAGTGAATTCACAAGGCTGGTTTGTCTCACCTACCCAGTCAATTTGGGGCTTATTGCTAGGGTTTTTGTCATTGTGGATAGTGGTTAAGATATTTTATCTAATCACTAAAAAGCATGGTATGGGGCAGGGAGATTTCAAATTATTGGCAGTATTAGGTGCTTGGCTTGGGCCCATGATGTTGCCATTGATTATTTTATTGTCTTCTCTATTAGGCTCAATTGTTGGGATTATTTTGATGAAGAAGCAGGGTGAAAGCAAGCCGTTTGCCTTTGGTCCTTATATCGCTATCGCTGGTATTGTTGCTTTATTATATGGCTCAGATATCGTCAACTGGTATCTCGGCATGTATACTTACTAAATTGTCCTAGAAAGTATTTCGGTCACTCCTTTTTAAACAGACACCAAATCTTAAAATAGGCACCAAAATACTTTCTTAGCTTATAACCATCACTGTCATTATATCGAGCAGATAAGTCATTATTATGTCAAAACAATCATTTTCACCTTATTCTCATAAGCCCCAGACCCCGCAAAAGAAAAGCAAAACTTTAGTAGTTGGCTTAACGGGTGGTATCGGTAGTGGTAAGTCCGCTGCGAGTGCTTGGTTCGCTGAGCAAGGCATTGATATTATCGATGCGGATGTGATTGCCCATGAAGTCGTCGCTAAAGGTAGCAACACTCTGCACAAAATCCAGAAAAAATTTGGTGATTGGGTGTTGAATAGTGATGGATCAATGGATCGAGTGGCAGTAAGAACGCACGTCTTTTCACATCCTGAGGCATTGATTGAGTTAGAAGCAATCACTCACCCAGCGATACGCGAAGCAGCAAAAGCACAGTTGGCAACCAGTACTTCGCCTTACGTGATATTGTCAGCGCCTTTACTTATTGAAGCAGCAGAAGCAGGGCTTGCCAATTTATGCCAACGTATCTTAGTAATGGATGCCACCGAAGATACGCAGATTGCGCGTGCCAGTCAGCGCGACGAACAAAGCATACAAAAAATCAAAGCCATCATGGTGAATCAGCTGAGCCGCGAAGAGCGTAATCGTCATGCAGATGATGTGGTGCTCAACGAAAGTGATCTTGCGGCTCTGTATGTGCAATTAGCGCCATTACACCAAGAATATCTTAAGCTTGCCCAGCAGCTAAAGTACGCTGTCGATTGACTTCATATAGCGCCATACCAGTGGCAACACTCACATTTAGACTTTGAAGGTTGCCATGCTCATTTCCTGACATCGGAATATACACCAGCTCATCACAGCTCTCCATAGTCAGGCGACGCATCCCCTCACCTTCTGAACCCATGATAATGGCTGTTTTGCCAGTCAGATCAGCAGCATGAATGGGTTTGGCATCCGCATTAAGCGCTGTACCAAACACAAATACCCCAGCATTTTTGATTTGCGTGAGCGTACGTGCCAGATTGGTAACACTAATAATCGGCATCATCTCTGCTGCACCGACTGATACTTTAGCCACTGTTGGTGTCAGACTTGCCGCATGATGTTTCGGACAAACCACGGCATCCACACCCATCGCCACTGCGGTACGCAAGCAAGCACCAAAGTTATGTGCATCCGTAATTTGATCTAAGACCAATAATAAGCATTGGTCACGCCCAGCAAGGGTAGCAAGCAAGCCTTCATCAGCAAATCCTAAAGGACGCGCATTCAGCACCACACCTTGGTGCTGCGGGCTGCCACACAATTGCGTGAGTTTGTCTTTTTGCGTGGGTTGGATACTGATACCATTGTCACGTGCTTGCGCCATAATCGCTTGTACATGGCTATCAGTCTCACGACCTTGCTGCACAAACAAGCTTAGCCCATCTAAAGGACGATATTCGAGTAAGGCATCAATCGCATGAATGCCATAAAAATAGGTAGGTTTTGCCATAATAGGCCTATTGATTATAAAGTGGGTATCGCGCTATATGATAAAAACTAGGCGATAAAAAGAGATGACAGTAATTGTATCAATAAATGGATATCTGCATATAAATAATATCAGCAGAAAAAGAAAAACCTTACCAATCCGATAAGGTTTTTCTTTTTTTGAGTAAAAGGCTTTTTGCTGTCATCAATCACTTAATAACAGCTTTAGCAAACTTACCCTTCTAAGTGGCAGATATATTGAACAATTTCTTCTGTCCGCAGATTAAAACCACTATTGCCTTCAACCACGAATGATTGACCAGCGCGGTAATAGCTGAATTCTTCATCACCATTAATTTTGACCTCACACTCACCGCCCGTGATTTCGATACGCTCGGAGGTATTGGTGCTAAAATGGTAATGCTCAACCAAATTATCACAAGGCAAGATAACGCCCAATGTTTTATGTCGACCATCTTCGAACATAATAGTGTGGCTTGAACAACGACCATCATAAGATACCGTCGCTTGAGCATTGACTGTTACATTAGTAAATTGCGCCGCTGTCATAGTGGCTTCCTTATCAAATAATCATTACGAAACTAAAAAATAAGTAATTGGTTAGAGTACCGCCAGAGTTGCGTCGTTAACCGACACCTCTGTACTACGTACTGTATCCTTCTATACTAGATATCTGTGCGCTAAAGCTAGCCACAGGTTCTATGAAAATACTTTAGAATAATGACCGAGTGGCATACTCTTCCAACTATACGCCTATCATTTTACAAAATTATGACTCGTTATCGTGTATTACACCGTACTAATCTAATCAGAAGAGTTTATCATTATGTGAGATTATGCTACCACATTATATCTATAAAGTTTGTTAAAGCGACTAGGAAAATGCTGTTTGATGCGAATCTTAAACTTACTTACTCATCTTTTTTTGAGTCAGCACCTTATCACTATAATGGGGCTTTTTTTATACATTTGATCCGCAACCATTCTTAGTCTAACGCCATCATTTTGACAGGCTTAGTCATCTTAATGATTGATATTGTGAATATTATGATGACGACTCATTGCCAGTTTTTGATAGCTTTATGGTAATCTTCCAAGAATAAATTCTATTATACAGTGCCTGAAAGTTTGTATTTAAGCGCGTTTAACATCATACTATTTGCCTATAACATTTATCTCATTAACACGGTTAAATGAATAATTTCACTCCCTTATCTACCCTATTTTATATATGGCTTCTTGAGATGTATATGAAGTCTATTGTCTGTCATGAGAGGCGTTGATGCTAGTATCATTAACTTTACATCAGTTTGCGTTGATCGCTCAGCATGAGCTGAGTGTGGCTGAAGGCTTCAATGTCATCACGGGTGAGACCGGTGCTGGCAAATCGCTATTACTCGATGCACTGTCTTTATGTGTTGGTGAGCGCGCAGACAGTGCAATGGTCAGACACGGGGCGGCGCAAGCCGATATTTATGCGCAGTTTGATGTGGAGCATAACAATGTCATCGCTGAGTGGTTCGCTAAAAATGATCGACCATTAGAAGAACCTGAAGTCCTAATTCGTCGTCAGCTCAGCAATACCGGACGCTCAAAAGCTTGGTTAAATGGCACGCCTGTCAGCTTGGCGGAGCTCAAAAGCTTAGGTGCATTGCTGGTCAATATCCATAGTCAGCACGCTCAGCAAGCGCTCCTCAAGCCGCAGTTTGTGGTGCAATGGCTCGACGAGATGGCACAAATCACGCCATTAGCTATACAAACTGCCAGTAGCTATCAAGCTTACCAGCAGCTCAAACGCCGTGCTGACGATATTGCGAGCCGTGAGGCTCAGCGCCAAGACCGTATTCAACTATTGCAAAGCCAACTTGCTGATATTGCGCCATTATTGGCGGTTGATTATGCAGAAGTTGAAGCAGAGCACGAAGAGCTGTCTAATATAGAAGCACTGATGCAAGAGGCCAGCCATGGCTTACATCTGCTCGACAATGACACGGATGAGCCAGATGTTATGACCTTGCTTGGACAAGCGATTAAGCTTTGTGATAACCAAATGAGTGTCAGTCAAACCTTTGAGCAAGCCTCCGAGCAACTACATTTAGCACAACAACAAATTACTGAGGTAACAGGCTTACTGTCAGATTATGCTGAGCAACAGTTGCCTGATCCTGAGCGTTTGCAGACATTAGACAGTCTTATCAGCTTAGGACATCGTTTATCACGAAAGCACAGCTTGCCAGCCAGTGATTTAATTGAGGAAGCAAAAGGCTGGGAGATACAATTAGAACAATTAGAGAACGAGCCCAGTAGCGATGCGATGGCTGCTCAAATTGAACAGGCTTGGCAAGAATATCTAACATTAGCCACTCAGTTAAACAAAGAACGCACTAAAGCTGCACCAATTGTCAGTAAACAACTGATTAAGCAATTACAACCGCTTGCGCTACCCAATGCCCGCTGCGAGTTTGTCTTTACCAAGAAGATCGAGCCGAGCCACTATAATGCACAAGGTTGCTATGATATTGATTTATTATTTAGCGCCAATGTCGGTATGCCGATGCAGCCGCTACATAAGATTGCCTCAGGCGGTGAGCTGTCACGAATGGCACTGGTGATGCAAGTACTGCAAGCGACCAATGCCGATAATAATGCCGCCAAGCCGATGCTAGTATTTGATGAAGTCGATGTCGGTATCAGTGGCGGCACGGCGCAAGTGGTCGGTGAGCTACTACGCGCGCTTGGGCAGACGCAGCAACTGCTTGCCATTACTCACCAAGCACAAGTCGCAGCGCAAGCGCATCAGCATATTTTGGTACAAAAGCATCATGACGAGCAGACCGAAAGCGCGCTATTAATACTGACTGATAGCGCGCAAGTCGACGAGCTGGCACGCATGTCTGGCGGTGTGATCATCACTGACGTCACTCGCGACCATGCGCGTAGTTTATTAACCGATGTGAAATAAAGGCTTGGTCATTCATCAACCAGTTGTGCAGCGCTGTGTCTCATCACTGCTAAATATTTGCTTTGGTTGATTTTTACCTCAGTATCGCCATATAGTGGTGTGTCATTTCTGTTATTTTACCTTCAATATTAGGGTGCGTTTGTCTCTATGTCTAAAGCCAATTTGACCCATCATTTCTTAATCGCGGCACCAGAACTGTCAGACCCACGGTTTGAGCAGGCGCTGATTTATATCTGTCGTCATGATAAACACGGCGCACTTGGTCTGATGGTCAATCGTCCATTAGAGCAGGCACGCGTGGGCAAACTGCTAGAAGATTTAGACATTGAAGTGACGGATGCGCAAGTGATGGAAGATGTAGCATTAGAGGGTGGCCCGATGTATCCAGAGGTTGGCTTTGTGCTGCATACGGGTCAACCAGAATGGGCATCGTCTTTTGCAATCTCAGAAAACGTCTGTATTACCACCAGTCAAGATATCCTTAAGCGTATCGCCGCAGGTCAAGGCGTTGGTCACTATCAGCTGTGCTTGGGTCATGCCAGCTGGGGTAAAAAACAGCTCGATCAAGAGCTAAATAATGGCGATTGGCTGGTCTGTCCTGCTGATCTAAATTTATTGTTTGATACACCATTCGAAGAACGCTGGCAAATTGCCGCGGATAAGATTGGGGTGAACTTTGATTACCTTAGTAGTGATATTGGTCATGCTTAATAATTGGTTATGATTGTTAAATTATCCATTTAAATTAAAGCCGTTAAGCTAAATGAATCACGCCCAATAGAAATAGGAAGTATGCATAATGATGGTAGAGTCTGATACGAGCATTAAAATCGAAACTGCTGACACTACTGTGGCGGAACCCGCTATTAAGCCTCATCTTATTTTGGCGCTCGATTACGGGGTAAAAAAGATGGGCATGGCGCTGGGTAATACCATTACCGAGACTGCGCGTGCCTTTGATATTTTAGCGATGAATAATGGTCAGCCTGATTGGGACAATCTGCTCGGTATTATCAAAGTCTGGGGCGTGGCAAAAGTGGTGGTTGGGTTGCCACTTAATATGGATGGCAGCAGCTCAATGCTGTCTAAGCGTGCGCATAAATTCGCTCGTCGTCTAGCGCATCGAGTCATGGAACAGCATCTACCAGTGGTTGTGAGCCTTTGTGATGAGCGTCTAACCTCAGTGGCAGCGCGTGAGATCGCGTGGGATAATGGTTGGATTAAGCATGAACGCGACCCAATTGACGACATCTCTGCCTGCATTCTGATGTCGACTTATTTCGCTGATCCCAGTAGCAGTATCGCCATCGACGCTATCAAAGCCGATTAAATCAGCGATAAACCTGCTGTTAAAGCACTCTTAATTAAAACACTGCCAATTCTGACATATCGTCACTCTACACGGATAAATACCTGATTATTATGACCACTGTCTCAGACCACTCCCTGCAAAACAAATCGCAACATGGTTTTGCGCCGCTTGCCATCGCCCGTATCAAAGGCGCACAGCGAGCGAATCAAATAGCGATTTATCTCATTTATGCCGCTATTCTCGCCTTTATGGTCTTTGGCACCATTGCCAGTATCAAAGCCTTTCATGACAATCAACTGCTTTATCAACTTTTCTATAACTTGCCTTATGCCTTGGTTGCGCTTACGATTCCTATTACTATTTATGATGCGCTGGTGATTTATCGTTATCGATTAAACCAAGCGTCGATGATTGCCATGAGCATTGGCGTATCGACCATCATATTGATTGGTGGCTTATTATTCGCTGATACCGCCTGGTTAGGCTTATCTTGTTGGCTAGGTGTGGCGTTTTTATTTAAAGTGAGCTTTAAGCGCTTTTTTAATTTTCTAGAAGCAGAAAAAGACACTGAAACCGCTGAAGAAGCGTAAAGCATACTTATAAATGACGCAAAAAACTTTTACCTTATATTATCGATTTAAATGACTACTATGAGCACTTCTACCATACAAACGACGATCAATCATCATTTAGACACTCAAGGGCTGATTTGCCCTGAGCCTGTCATGATGCTGCATCGAACCATCCGCAACGCTGATGCTGGCGAGGTGATTGAAATACTCGCCACCGACCCAGCCACCACTCGTGACATTCCTAATTTTTGTCGTCATTTGGGACATGAGCTTGTGCAGCAAGAAACGCTTGCTGAGAATATAAATCTAAACGTCGATCCCGATGAAATAATGGTCGCTGGCAATGAGGATGCACCAATCAGCGCCACGCTTTATCGTTATCTGGTTAAGAAAAAAAGCGCTTAAATGCACTCAAGTTACCGCAGCAAAGCATTGATCACAGCACAACATTGACAGCGCAATAAACAATATAAAGGTATCTTTGCATTTTAAGCGAAGTATCTTTCACAAAAGGTAGGCTATTACGTGTTACAAACAGAAAAGCAGTATGTACAATGGCAAGAAAACGAGACTCTACGTAATGCCCTTTGGTTGTCTGAAAGCAATCATATGCCACCTGCGCGCATTGTATTGGTCGATGATACAACGACCGCAGATGATGCTTACCGCTTGGCTTGCGAAGGCAGCTCACTGCTGTGGCGCGGTGACTTTCATAATGCACGCCAGTTGCTACAAGCGCTCGGTCGTCGCATAGATCGTACCAATGAGCGCTCTGAGCTGCGTAAAGCAAAAAAAGCGGCTAAATCTACAACAAAATCTGATTCAAGCAACTCTAAAGAAATACCTAATCTATTTCATCAGCAGCGCCAACTGCAAGCGCAGCGTTCGCGCATATTGAGCCGTTTGCTATTAGAGCTTGATGCCAGTTATGTCAGCCAACTACGCCGCGCCCCCGATGTCAGTGCAGCTTGTACAGCCGCTTTTGGCCCACTAGATAAGGCAATGGATGAGTCTTGTGTGCTGTCATTTCGTGACTTGCAAGGTGCACTTGGTGCAGCAGGATGGCGCGAAAAAGGTGTCCCAATAGACAGCTTAGGATTATCAATTTTCCCACATTATGGCGTCTTTGCACCAACTCGTCATGAGTATGTGCAGCTATTGCTCGATGCACCGTTACCAGCGAGCTATGATGTCGCTTATGATATCGGTACTGGCACGGGATTGCTGGCTATTATCTTAGCGCAGCGCGGTGTTCCGCAAGTGATAGCAACGGATTTGAATCCACGTGCTTTGGCCTGTGCTAACGAGAACTTTAAACGGTTAGAGCTGCCTGCCGTACGATTGCAGCAAGCCGATTTATATCCGACTGATGCCCCACTCGCCAATCTGATTGTCTGCAATCCGCCTTGGTTACCTGCTAAGCCAAGCTCGTCTCTTGAGTACGCCGTCTATGATGCCAAGAGCGCGATGCTACGTGGCGTTCTACAAGGTGCCAAACAGCACTTAGCTGAGCACGGCGAGCTCTGGTTAATAATGTCGGACTTAGCTGAGCACCTGCAATTGCGCACCCGTGATGAGTTATTAGGCTTGTTTGCCGATGCTGGATTGGCAGTAAAATATCGTCTGGATACCCAACCTAAGCATGGTCGCAGCCAAGATAATATTGATCCTCTACATGTCGCGCGCAGTGCTGAAGTCACTTCATTATGGTGTTTAACGCTTATCTAACATTCAACCACCGAGTACTGAGTTATGAGCCGTGATCGTGCCGTGCAACAGCGCCAACCTAAGGCGCTGGCAGTAGATGACGAACCCAGTTATATCACTGAGTTTCGTCAAGCTATGCTGGCGCGCGGTCTAGCAACGCGTACTCGTAATGCTTATGTCCGCGATTTGCGCTCTTGCGAGCTGACCAATCCTATCGCGCTGACACGCTGGCAGCCTGATGACGTGCTGCACTGCTTATCAACGCTTACTCAAGAAGGCAAAACCCCACGTACCCAAGCACGTATGCTCTCAAGCTTGCGTCAGTTTTATCTGTGGATGATTGCCAGTAATCTGCGTGAAGACAATCCTTGCGAGCGTATCAAAAGCCCAAAGCTTGGTCGTCCATTACCCAAAGATTTAGCCGAAGCGGATGTCGATAATCTACTTGCCGCACCCTATACCAGCACCGCGCTCGGACTGCGTGATAAAGCCATGTTAGAGGTGTTATATGCCTGCGGTCTGCGTGTGAGCGAATTGATTAATCTCTCATTAGAGCAAGTGAATCTAAACGCTGGCTGGCTGCAAATCACGGGCAAAGGGAATAAAACGCGCTTAGTACCACTCGGCGAATATGCCAGTGATGCGCTAGAAGATTATCTAACGCATGCTCGTGGTGATTTGATTGCGCATTTGAAATCAGGAAATTGCCAAGCGGTGTTTTTGACGGCGCAAGGCGGCTATATGACGCGGCAGAACTTTTGGTATTTGCTTAAGAAATATGCCAAAGTCGCTATTATCGATAAAGAGCTATCACCGCATACGCTGCGTCACGCTTTTGCCACGCATCTACTGAATCATGGCGCGGACTTGCGTAGCGTGCAGTTATTACTAGGGCACAGTGATTTATCAACGACGCAAATCTATACCCATGTGGCGACGGCGAGATTGCAGAAATTGCATGCGGAGCATCATCCGCGAGGTTAGAATTGAGACTAAGAGATAAAATTTATGACCAATAATAACAATCAAAGTTTTGTCAGAAAGATTACTGAACACTTTAAAAACTTGGATTTTGAAACTGCTTACAATATGTTGAAAAATTCAAATTTGCCAGCTATCGCTATTTTAGAATGCCAAGGAAATGCTGAGTTTTATAAGAAGAACTATCAAGACGCTTTTGCACTCTACGGTCAGGCGAATGCAATAGACAGTAGCTATCGCATAGCCAGAGATTGTTATCTGTAGGCTTCGAATTTCTTCGCTCAAGGTGATTTGGTTCAAGCTTTTGAATACTATCAAGAATCAATTGATATAGAGCCTGATTTTGTGGACGCCTATATCGATTTAGGGGCTTTAATGGCGGACATAGGAGAGTTTTCGTCTGCGAGAAAATGTTATGAAGATGCTCTGACTATAGATCCAAATGACACTAATATAAGAAAGAGCTTAGACTCCTTAAAAAACATGTGAAGCTAAAAGAGAGGTTGAGATTATAAAATGACTCACTATCGAGAAGTAATTATCGAGACTTACGAAAATATCAAAAGTGGTTCGTCTAAAAGAATTAGAGCTCGCCCAATCGAAGGACAGGGACTTGATACGAATATGAACGTCGAGTGTTCGTCAAAAATGAGAAAGTCTTACCCTGTAGGTACTAAGTTCTTATTACAGGCAAAAGTAACAGAAAAAGAAGGCGGTAAACCTTTTCTATACGCTCACTATGATGCCGAATACAAAGTAATTAAAGGTGATTAATTACTCCATAGTAGTAAGAATATAAGCATCAGTAGCAAAATCCACGCTCATAAACCAAAACTACTATATGGCTTATTACACACACTAATTTTTTTTCGATTAAAGTATAACTAGCACTATTAATAGTCATCTTGCTAGCATCAAGGTAGATACAAGTAAGAAACGTGATTAGCGTTATAAAACGTCAGTAATCCCTAGCTGCAATCTCTTTTAATTCTCGTTACAATACCCATCATAATGTGTACGCTGTTTTATTCCATCGCGTACCACCTTTTACTTATCTATTATCCGAGAATCTCATGAGCCATAGACCACCTGCTGACCTATTAAAAAACGCCCAACATTGGCGCGAAGACATTAATTTTCGCCAAGACGTACTGGGTAAGCCATTTGATTTTTCGACCACGTGGGGCATTTTTTCACCGCAAAAGCTCGATGACGGTAGCTTGATGCTGCTTGATTACATTGATTTTGAAGCGGACGATGACTCGATCGATTTGGGCTGTGGTTACGGCGTACTCGGTATGACGGCAGCGCGTGAATGTCCGAATGGTCTGCATACGCTTATTGATAAAGATTTTATGGCAGTCGAATATGCGCGCCGTAACTGTGAGAAAAACGGTCTAAAAAATGTCGATGTGCATTTATCAAATGGCTTCAATCACGTGGCAAAAGACAAAGACTTTAGCTTGGTGATGTCAAACTTGCCAGCCAAAGTCGGTAAAGAGCAGCATTATTTATATTTCCTCGATGCCTATGCCCGTATGCGTAAAGGTGGGCGTTTTTACGTGGTCACCATCAATGGCTTGCGTCAGTTTATGAAGCGCTCGTTTACCGAAGTGTTTGGCAACAGCGAAAAGATCAAACAAGGCAAAACCTATACGATTACCATGGCGACCAAAGACTAATATGAAACGCCAAAAATACGATTAGCTGTATCAAAATTGCTTAGACTACAATACGTATAATCAAAGAAGCCCGCTAAATCGTCATGATCTAGCGGGCTTCTTTATGGCAAATGATATCTGGCTACATCTGCCGTTTAAGCAAATAGCCACCCAATATCGCACTGGCGATAATCGGTAATATCACCATTAATAACGGCGAAAATCCAGTCGCCAATGAGACAAAGCCAACCAAGTCTTGCACGTAACTAAATAGCAAGCCAAACAATAATGCCACGACGATACGCAAGCCTAAGCTATGCGTACGTAGTGAGCCAAAGACGAATGAGCAGGCAACTATAACTAGCGATAGAATCGATAACGGTGAGAGCAGTTTTTGCCAAAAAGCCAGCTCATGACTTAACGAGCGCGTGCCTTGTTGGCGCATAAATTGACGATGCTCATACAGCTGAGTCAATGACAAATCCTCTGCCTTACGAGTAAGCAGATACACCGATTCAGGGGCAAAGGGCAGGCTTAAGGTATCTGACGGTGAGATGGCTTGGCTACTCTCAAAGCCCTGATTAATCATCAGCTTGGTCATGTTGTTCAGCTGCCACTCATAGCGATATTGCTCGCTCGGTTTGCTGCTGGCAGGATTAACAGGTTCACGACCAATATATTTACCACCCTCAGCGTGAATGGCCGTTTGCAGATTGCCATTATTGTCTAAATGCCAGCGTTTAACTTCGCCGATATTACCTTGCACATCAGCATAATCGATATACAAAATATCGCTACCATCTGGCTTGGCACTGCCATCTTTTGTACTCTCAAAGCGTGGCTGCAACGTCCAATAACCGCGTACCGAGGTGACCAATGAACTACTGTCTTCATCGTTGATTTCTTTTGCCAATTGATTAGAGTGCGGCAGCACGAACTGATTGATAATCAATGCGAGCAACACAAAAATCAAAGCAGGCTGCAATACCCAACCGACGATACGATAAACGCTGACGCCAGCGGCGCGCATCACGACCAGCTCACTTTTATTGGCAAGCAAGCCCAAGCCAACCACTGCACCTAGCAATGCGCCAGTGGGAATAAATTGCTCTAAAAAATAAGGCGAGCGATAAAAAATATACTTAATCGCCTCGCCCATCGTATAGCTATCATCTAACGAATCTAGCTCAGATAAATAAGAGAATACCAGCTGTAATGCCCACAAGCCTATGACAGCTCCGACGATTGCGAGCAAAGCGTTCAGCTTGACGTAACGGCTCAGCACTTTTAGTTTGGCAGGTTTACGAGCGTGCTTAGCATGAGCGTTTTGCGAGTCAGGATTGGACGGTTTAGAGAATAAGGCACTCATTAGGACTGCCCTCCTTGTGAGCCACTGCTCTGATGATCGGCAACCGTTAAAGGCGTGTTCTTCGGTTTGCGAAAGCGTAATCGATGCTGCACACGGCTACCCCAATTCATATAAAGCGCCAATGCCATAAATCCTAAAATGAGCCACGCATATGCCCAGACGCTCACACTGCCTTTGCTAACAGCGTTTTTGAGTGAAATAATACCCAGCGCACAGCTGACAAACAATAAAATAGAAGGAAATAGGCGCAACCAGCGACCTTGACGCGGACGTACTTGCGCCAGTGGTACAGCGAGCATTGGTGCAATGATCATCAACCACGGCAATGCCAAACGATAGCCAAGCTCACTTTGTGCCACACGCAGCGAGTTGCCACTACTTGCCGTACCACCCGTCGCGGCTCGCCATAATGGTCCAATCGCTTGCGTTTCGATATTATCTTCGGTGATGACTTCTTTTGAGGATTCTGTCAACGTAATGCGGTAACGATCAAAGCCCACTTGATTGTATTTCAGACTGCCAGCACCGACTTCATAACGACGCCCTTGGAACAAGTCCAATTGGGTCACACCGCTATTACCCGTGTCTACTTGCTCGGCACGCTTAGCCAACGTAATAGTATCTTTGCTGATGTTGGTATTATTAGTAATCGCAGTTGGCATATTTGGCATGTCTGAAATATTTAATTGCTCAGCTGTTTCGGGATCGATGGTATTTTTAACATCGACGGCAGCCTCTTTAGCAGTGTTGTTTTTAGCGGCACTGCCCTTTTTTTCAGGCTCAGATTGAATTAATATCACATCTTGCAATTGCTTTTTATCATCGCTCAAGCTGCCCACATACAAATGATAATTGCCACTACTAATAAATTCATTGGGACGAATTAAATCAAAAGCACTGGTCAATGCCTGCTGTTGCCAGACACTTTCCGATGAGCGTACGCCCCACGGTTTACCAACGATAGATAAAGCTGCTTCCCCAACGAACAACGCCAGGATTAAAGGCGTCATCAAACGGGCAAGTTTACCACGCGACACCCCACTGGCATTAATCACCGCCATTTCTTGATCGACATACAGCCGCCCGAATACCAGCATGAGAGCGATAAAAAATGCTAATGGCAGGATAAGCTCTAAAAAGTACGGCAAATTATAACCAATGATGGTAAATAACAAGCTGATATCTAAATTGCCTTCTGCGGCAATCCCAAAGTAACGGATCAAACGACCGCCCAGCATCATCACCACTAAAAACCCCAAAACCAATGCGGTCGTTGAGGCAACTTGTTGAGTCATATAGCGGCGTAATATCACAATGGGCACTCTTTTAAAAAGGTTGATAGTCGCACGATTTATCGCAGCTTTATTGGCAAACACTGACAATTATGGACCGCTCTAAATACAATAGCGGATACCGATAACTGGACAATAGAAATACAAGACCGTGCTGCTCAATCAGATACTTAAACAGCCCTAAAAGCAACGGCAAAAGATATGAAAATATCTGCGAGACGGGTTAGCGACATGCTGTAAAAATTAGCGATAAAGATAACCGCTAATCCTAGCATATTTTGCTCAAAAATGGCTGTGAAATGTGTTTGCAAACATTGCACCCCTCTTGCTATAACGCTGTATGGCTCACCAATAATAGATAAGATATGAGAAGAATAACTAGCATTTAACTCATTAGTTTGTCTTATCTAAGAAGCCTTTTTATTAAGTCTTTGCACGATATTTTTACTTGATGTCATTTGGAAACCTTTGTGTGTCATTCGTATCACTGCCCTCGCACCGTTAGGATTACTTGTTAAACTGAGAAAACTAAAAATTCCTAATTATCTCGCCCAATGGAGAATATTAATGACAAATAAACTTGCTTCTACCCCTTCTACTTTACTTGAAATCGCTGGTGGTCAATTTGATACGCTCGATTGGTCAAATTGCGCCGTGGTTTTTATTGACTATCAAAACGAATATGTCGATGGGGCGATGCCATTGGGGCAAGCTGGTACGAACGCCATTGAAAATGCGCGACTATTGCTAGACAAAGCTCGTAAACAGAACGTTCCTATCTTCCATATTGCGCATCATGGCGCAGATAATGGCAACGTTTTTGATCCTTTGTCATCTAACGTCGAGATTATCGCTGAATTACAACCAAAGGATAGCGAAACCGTCATCGTCAAAAAAAATCCCAATGCGTTCCATGATACCCAGCTTCAAGCACTTATTTCAGCTGCGCAAAAACAGCAAATTATTTTTGCAGGCTTTATGAGTCATATGTGTGTTAGCTCAAGCGTGAGAGCCGCCTTTGATTTAGGCTTTGACAGTTTCGTTTGCCATGATGCTTGTGCCACTCGCGACCTGCCTGACTATAAAAAAGAGAAAATCAGCGCTGATACCATACATGCTACCGCGATGGCAGCACTACAAGATAGATTTGCCGCTTTAGTAGCAACCGATGAGTTAGTTAATAGCTAATAAGCAGTTCGAACCCATGACCTAAACCTTGCTCACTGCGCACTCACCTCGCAATATGCTACACTATTGCGATTGCTTGATTGGCCAAACAATCTGATAATTTAACAGGTATCAGCAATTAAAAAAATCTGCCATTTTCATAGCGTTAACGTCATAACTATAATGTCATAACCCCAATAAGGATAAATATATGAATATTAAATTAACCCAAACACTGCCAAAAACCCATACGCAAAAAATCCTCAAAAAAGAAGCGAAAAGTAAAGACGCGGCCTGCCTCGTCGTCTTAATCGATGATAAGAAAAACATCTTAGCTGAGTCAGTATTGAGCGATTATCAAACCCGTATTGAGCAATTAATTGAAGTATCACACTTTAACGGCAAAGCTTGTGAAACCGTCGCTGACTATGCGCTAGCGGGTGATAAAAAAACCACCAAAGAAAATCCAGTACAGCTATTATTGGTCGGTGTGGGTAATGTTGATAAATTGCGTCATAGCGTTCTAGAAAAAATTGCCAAGACCATTTATAAGAGCACTCAAAAACGCGTCGACTCTATCACTGTGGCGTTAGGTGATAGCTTAGAAGAGAACCAGTTTAGTCAATTTGCGCTGAGCCTACTGGCAGCAAGCTATCGTTTTGACAAGTACAAATCTGAGCAGCAAACGCCTGTTTTAACGGATATCTACTTATTGGCAGAGTCGTCTTTAGAAGATTCATTAGACTTTGCACAAGCGGTCTTTACTGGTCAAAGCTTGACCCGTGATGTCGCTAATGAGCCGGGTAACATCTGTTTCCCAGCATATATGGCAGAACAAGCACAAGAATTGGCAGCCACTTATCCTGACCTCTTAAAAGTCACGGTACTTGGCGAAGACGAGATGTCAGCACTGGGTATGAACTGCTTCTTGTCGGTCGCGCAAGGCTCTACCAAAGAAGGTAAGCTGGTACTGATGGAGTATCGTGGCAAGTCTAATTTTAGCGTCAATGCTGATGCCGTTACTAGCAAAGCCACTACCAACAGCGCAAAAGTAGCTGGCGGTCTCAAAGCCTTGGCTGATAAATTACCAACCAAAGCTGCTAGCAAAAAAGCCGCTAAAAATGCTGACCAAAATAGCGAAGACAATGTCCAAACTACAAATGATGATGCACCTATCGTTCTTGTTGGTAAGGGTGTCACCTTTGATTCAGGTGGTATCTCAATCAAACCGGGTGCGGCGATGGATGAGATGAAATTTGATATGGGCGGTTCTGCTGCGGTACTTGGTACCCTAAAAGCACTATGTGAAGCGCGTCTACCTATCAATGTTGTCGGTGCACTAGCTTGTGCTGAAAATATGCCATCAGGAGAGGCGACGCGCCCTGGCGATATCATCATAGCTATGAACGGTAAGTCCGTTGAAATCCTGAATACCGATGCTGAAGGTCGTTTAGTATTGTGCGATACCTTATGCTACGTACAGAAGTATTATAAGCCAAAAGCCATCATTGATGTCGCAACCTTGACTGGTGCTTGTGTGGTTGCGTTGGGTTATGTACGCTCGGCAGTCTTTAGTAATGACGAAGATGTGTTGTTTGACTTAGAAAACGCCAGTAACCTATCAGGCGACCTTATCTGGCACATGCCGATGGATGACGAATATCAAGCGCAGATTGACTCACCTATCGCTGATATTCAAAATATCGGTGGTAAAGGTGCTGGTGCTGTGACTGCTGCCTGTTTCTTATCGCGCTTCATCGAAGAAGGTCAAGCATGGGCGCATTTAGACATCGCTGGTACGGCATGGATTTCGGGTCAAGACAAAGCCGCGACTGGTCGTCCTGTGCCATTATTCATGCAATACCTAAAAAATAGCGCAAATATGGCATAATCTATTGATGAATCATCACTCAATGAAAACCACTCTATGAAAGTTAGCTTTTATGTATTAACTGAGAATAAAGCCCAAGATTTCTTGGGCTTTATTTGTCAGCTGACCCAGACGGCGCTCAATAAAAGCAGCCAGTCGTTATTGATTCTTATCGAAAAAGACGATGCATTGCTGTCGACGCTTGATGAAGCCCTTTGGGCACAAGACGATACGAGCTTTATACCGCATCAACGCCTTTTAGATTCTAATCTTGAAAGCGCTGATATTGACGGTGTTCATACTGATATTAATAATCAATTATTAGCACCAGTGTTGCTTGCCAGCTATATGCCAGCCGATTTTAAAGGGATCGTACTCAATACTACGATACGTCCCGTTAATAACTTTATAAATGCTACCAGCAATACATTGCCCACTCGTATTTTAGAGCTTATCAAACCTGATACGGTCAGCACTGAGGCAGGACGCGCTAAATATAAGCATTACCAGCAATTAGGGTATGAGCTTACCCATTTCAAAGTTTAGTCTTCTATTACAAAATCAAACGCCAGTCATGGCGTTTTTTTATGCTTAAATTTTGACTTTTAAAATTCTTAGAGGCTTATAAGTACGTTATTGCCTACTGCTTCATAAAATCTGTCAGTAGGCGCTTATCACAAAAAATGCTAACATCCTTCGGTCGTTAAGCTAACGATTGTTAAGCTAATATTTATTTCCAAATGGACTAAAGGGGTAAAAATGCATTCATTAATAGCGATGTACCAACGAATCGGATTGGTAACGCTGATTGTTATCGGCTTAGTACTAGGTACTTTGATAGGATGGCTGGCGCCAAGTGTGGGTATTGCCTTAGGTATTTTGGGGACTCTGTTCGTAGGTGCCCTAAAAGCTGTTGCCCCTATACTGGTATTTTTTTTAGTGATGGCTGCTATCTGTCAACATCGTAGCGGGAATAAGGTCTATGTAAAACCGGTGCTGTTTTTATATCTGATAGGCACTTTTATAGCCGCTTTGGTCGCTGTTGGTGCCAGCTTTTTATTCCCAACCGAATTGACGTTAGTGAATGCGACCATCGAGCAAGTACCGCCAGCAAACTTAAAAGAAGTATTGAACAATTTATTACTCAGTCTCGTCGCCAATCCAGTTGCTGCCCTAGCCAATGCTAATTATATCGGTATATTAGCTTGGGCCGTTATTATGGGTATTGCGCTACGACAAGCTGGCGAGACGACTCGCAGCACTGTCAATGACATTGCAGATGCCATCTCAAAAGTAGTCAAATGGGTCATCGCACTAGCACCTTTTGGTATTTTAGGATTAGTCGCCAATACCGTTGCTGATACTGGCTTTACTGCGTTATTGGGCTATGCACGAATTTTGCTAGTATTGATAGGCTGTATGTTGTTTATTGCTTTGGTGACTAACCCTCTCCTCGTATACTTAAAAACGGGTAAAAACCCTTATCCACTGGTATTCACCTGCTTACGCGAATCTGGTATTACTGCGTTTTTTACCCGTAGCTCTGCTGCCAATATTCCTATCAATATGAACCTTGCTAGCAAATTAGGGTTACATGAAAATACTTATTCAGTCACCCTGCCATTAGGCGCCACTATTAATATGGCAGGTGCCGCTATTACTATTAATGTGTTAACCCTTGCAGCCGCGAATACACTCGGTATTGAAGTGACCTTTGGCTCAGCATTACTGCTAAGTATAGTCGCTACAATCAGTGCTGGCGGTACCTCTGGCGTCGCTGGTGGCTCATTACTACTCATTCCTTTGGCGGCCAGTTTATTCAATATTCCTGATGATATTGCGCTACAAGTGGTGGCTATTGGCTTTATTATTAGTGTGCTGCAAGACTCCGCAGAGACCGCATTGAACTCATCAACAGACGTCTTGTTTACTGCCGCTGCTGATCCAAAATATGCACGCTAATGTCACTTGAGCTAACAATAACGAACCAATCACCTTGATTGATAGGTATAAAAATAAAAAAGGGCTTAACTGCCCTTTTTTTGGTTATACTTTACCCATTTTTATTCTGTTTTACGAATCTTAGCTTTATATGAGTATGAGACTAGTAAAGCAAAAAACATAAAATGGCTTGATCTCTTTTATTATTCATTAGATTGTCGGGGTAAGGATGTATTCATTTTTTGCGATGTATAAGCGCATTGGTCTAGTACCACTTATTATTATCGGTTTGATAGCGGGAGTATTGATAGGTTGGTTGGCACCAGATATCGGTATTGCCTTAGGATTGTTGGGTACCTTATTTGTAGGAGCACTAAAAGCCGTTGCACCCATACTGGTATTTGTGTTGGTCATGGCGGCCATTAGCCAACATCGCAGCGGTAATGAAGTCTACGTCAAGCCTGTGCTTATCATGTATATGTTTGGCACTTTTTTAGCCGCACTAACGGCAGTTGGCGCGAGCTTTTTATTTCCGACAGAACTGGTATTGGTCAACGCCACAATTGAGCAAGTCCCACCAGCCAACCTCAAAGAAGTACTGACCAATCTACTGCTAAATCTGGTCGCAAACCCAGTTAATGCCATCGCTGAAGCCAACTATATTGGTATATTAGCGTGGGCAATTATCATCGGTTTCGCCCTGCGTCAAGCCAGTGATACCACACGCACTGTGGTCGGTGATTTTTCTGACGCCATCTCCCAAGTGGTGAAGTGGGTCATTGCCCTAGCACCTTTTGGTATATTGGGTTTGGTTGCCAACACCGTCGCTGAGACAGGCTTTGCGGCTTTGGCAGGTTATGCGCGTATTTTGATGGTACTGGTCGGTTGTATGTTATTTATCGCTTTGATTGCTAATCCTATTATTGTACTGATCAAAACGGGCAAAAACCCTTATCCGCTAGTATTCAAATGCTTGCGTGAGTCAGGGATTACCGCATTCTTTACGCGTAGCTCGGCTGCCAATATTCCCGTCAATATGAACCTTGCCCGCAAACTGGGTCTACACGAAGATACTTATTCGGTAACAATTCCACTGGGTGCGACCATTAATATGGCAGGCGCGGCGATTACAATTAACGTCTTAACGCTTGCAGCCGCGCATACACTCGGTATTGAAGTGACCTTTGCCTCAGCACTGCTACTCAGTTTGGTTGCAACCATTAGTGCTTGCGGTGCCTCTGGTGTCGCTGGTGGTTCATTATTGCTTATACCATTGGCAGCGAGCTTATTTAGTATTCCAAACGATATCGCTATGCAAGTGGTTGCGATTGGCTTTATTATTGGTGTGATACAGGATTCGGCAGAAACGGCGTTGAACTCTTCAACGGATGTACTGTTTACCGCAGCAGCTGATCCAAAATATGCGCGTTAAACGCTAAATATATTATTTGTAAAAAAAGGGTCTCATTTTAGAGACCCTTTTTTTGTGCTGATTTTTTATATACTGAATAAAAGGGATATAAGTTATTTTAAAGGATCGATTTCAATTTCAATCACTGGTGTCTGCATATCTAATTGGCGTTTAAATTGGCGTAATTGTTCGAGCTCATCCAATAACTCAAGTATCAAGCCAATCGCAGGAACACTGGCTTCAAAGTCGCGGCTAAGGCGCGAGGCACGGCGCACTGTCGTCAGCTGATAACCAGTGAACTGCTCACGTTCCGGCACATCATATTCGATGATGTCCTCTTCAATCAATTCGATGACCCATTGGCGCTCTTGGCCACAGGCAGATACCAGCTCATCCAAGCTCATGATAATGTCGGTAAATTCAGGCGAGTGTTTCATAGCTATTATCCTCGTTTGCTCTTTATTTCATCGTTATCGTATGGTCTTCATCTCTATTACAGTGTTTCAATGTGAGTAATTTTTGGTGGCCATTAACGACTAATATTGATATCGGCAAAGGCTTGTTTTAGTTGCTCATAAGCTTGGGTCGCAGCCTCAGTGCTAATATCAGGGTTCACGATGTTTAAGGTTAGATACAAATCACCCGCTTGCTTAGCAGGGATACCTTTACCTTTTAGACGTAAATTGCTACCAGACTTGCTGTTCTTAGGCACAGTCACAGCAAGCGTACCAGCTGGCGTACTGACGTTGATTTTTTCACCCAACGCCGCTTCCCATGGCGCTATATTGACGGTTTGATAAACATCAGCGCCTTCGATACGGATATTGTCTGCATGACGGATTTTTACTTTTAAAAATAAATCGCCGTTTTTACCGCCACCAATACCAGCGGCACCTTGCCCTGCTAGGCGAATTTGCTTGCCATCAGTAATGCCTTTAGGGATTTTAATTTTCAGCGTTTTGTTGTCATACTCGACACTGCCATTCGGTTGACGAATAGGGACATTCAACTTAATGCTGTAGTCGTCGCCATTATAAACGGACGCCAAATCAACCGTAATCTCTGCATGTTGATCTTGACCTTTGCTATCTTGCGAGCCAAAACCACCACGCTGCGATTGTCCACCAGCTGAACCACGTGCACCACGACCAAATGCCGAAAAGATGTCATCGAAGCGGAAGCCACCATCGCCATAAGCTTCGCCTTCACCAAACTGATCTTTGATATCTTCCCAGCGATAGCCGCCTTGCCCGCCACTTGCAGATTGACCACCAAAACCACCACTTTGACCAGCAAAGGGATTGTCTAGCATGGCGTCATATTCGGCACGCTTTTCTTTATCTCTAATGGTTTCGTAAGCATTATTAATCTCAGCAATCTTATTGTCTGCATCTGGATCATCGCTCACATCAGGGTGATATTGACGCACAAGCTTACGGTATCTTTTTTTAATATCTGCAGCTGACGCGTCTTTTTTGACCCCTAAAATGTCATAGTAATTTTTCTCTGCCATGTTTTTGTCCTCAACATAAAAGCATGTTAATGATACTGGTATGCCCATTTTAAACGATATGGTACGGAAATTTATTCAACTGCGACATAACAGGTGGTAACGATAGTCTATCTAATAATGATAGTAATACAAAAATTCAATACCGTTATACAAATATTACCAGTAATAGTGCCGAACAACAGCAGTGTTTAAGTTGTTTGAAGCACTTAATACATTATGATTCGCCTTTGTCACTGCATTGGCATATTTCTCTATGATTCTGACATTATTATTCTTTGATAACCACAGACGTCATATCAATTTAACACTCGCCCTAATGAAAAAATAGAGAGTCAAGCCAAAAATACCATTAACAATGTAAATCATTATTTAAAACAATTACATACAGATCACTGGTATTCACTAGCTAGCGTGCCTAAATGAGCATTTTGACCTTGGTAGTTCTTTTACAGAACCGTAAGAATATGACAAAGTATGTGTTGTAAAATGAATATATTATTTATACTCATAGGGAGTATGAATAACATAGGCAAGTGTATCTGTCTATTTTATAAATTGCTTAAAGGTATTAAATGTCTTATTTAATCAAGTCTTTGGTTATCACATTATCACTATTGCTGAGTACCACCGTTTTTGCTGGAAACACCAGTTATTACGGTAGTCAGTTCCACGGTAAACGCACTGCTAGTGGTAGTATCTTCAACATGAACTCTTTGACCGCTGCGCATCGCACGTTGCCGTTTGGTACGAAGGTACAAGTGACCAACAAGAAGACAAAGCAGAGTGTAATCGTAAAAATTACCGATAGAGGCCCTTTCATTCGGGGTCGTATTTTGGATTTATCGAAAGCCGCTGCTGGTCAAATAAACTGTCAGTTATGTACGACCACAATGGAAATACTGTCTTATGGTGATGGTAAATACCGTAAGGAATAACGTAATAAAAAAGGGAGAGCCAGCGCTCTCCCTTTTTTGTGACTGTCTCAATCAAGTAAAAATAGCTTAAAAAACAATCAAAACCTACTATTTACTATAGCGAACAGCTCTCTACTCAAAACCCGCTTCCATTTCTTCTAATGTCGTCATCAAAAGCAATAGTTTTTCTTCATTGTCACTGTGCTGCTGCTGCAATGCCGTTTGCTCGTTAAGTAATAAAAGCAAATCAGACTTGCGACCTTCTTCGTACAAATCCGTATCAGCCAGTTTTTCTTCAAGAGTCACGAGCTGTCCATCAATTTTAGCCAATGCCTTTTCTATTTCTTCTATCTCACGGCGAATAGGCGCGGTGAGTTTGCGTTGTTCAGCCGCCAATTTGCGCTGCGCATCTTTACTAAGCGCAGGCGTCGTCGCTTTACTTTTTGATGAATTATCAGGTGCTTTATTACTCACTTGACCATTATCTGTTTCACGTGAAACGAATTTCTTACTCTCTTTTTTACTTTTCTTCTTACTGGTACTTTTATCTGATGAGTTCTCTTGCTTACGCTTTTCTGCCAGCCACTTACCGTAGTCGCTGATGTCACCATCGAACTCCTCGATTTGACCATCATGTACCAAAAACAGCTCATCACAGACGTTGGCAATCAACTCACGATCATGCGAAACCAGTACCACTGCCCCCTCAAATCCTTGCAAAGCGATGGTCAGCGCTTGGCGCATTTGTAAGTCCAAATGGTTGGTTGGCTCATCGAGTACCAGAACGTTCGGACGTTGCCAAACGATCAAAGCTAACGTTAAGCGCGCACGCTCGCCACCAGAGAATAGCTCACTCGGCGTATCGATACGCTCACCGCGGAAGTCAAAACTGCCTAAAAACGAGCGTAACATCGCATCAGAGGTTTTACCGGCTAGACGACGCAACATCTCTATCGGTGTTGCCTTGGCATCCAAGATATCCATTTGATGCTGGTTAAAGTAGCCTAATTTTAGGGTATCCGAAACACGATACGTCCCTGTTAATACGCCAAGCTCACCGACTAAGGCTTTAATTAAAGTCGACTTACCAGCGCCATTCATACCCAGCAAGCCAAGACGCGTATCCGGCGTTACTTGCACATTGGCATTATATAGAAGTGGCGTATCGCTATAGCCAATATCCGCTTTGGTCAGCTCAATCAGTGGTGAGCTCATATTTGCTGGCTCATAAAAGCGGAAAGAGAACGGGTTGTCCGCCATCATCGGTGACAGCTCAGCCATGCGCTCAAGCTGCTTGATACGGCTTTGTGCTTGCTTAGCCTTACTGGCTTTGGCACGGAAACGACGAATAAAGTCATCCAAGTGTGCTTTGGTCGCTTCTTGTTTTTCAAACGCTTGCTGCTGCTGCGCCATACGCTCGTGACGGGTGCGAATAAACTGCTGATAATTACCGGTATAAAGGGTGATTTTTTGTTGTTCAACATGCAAGATATGACCGACCGTGGCATCCAAAAAGGCTTGGTCATGCGAGATGACGATGACCAGACCAGTATAGGCATTGATCCAAGTCTCAAGCCACAAAATCGCATCCAAATCCAAATGGTTGGTCGGCTCATCGAGTAACATTAAGTCCGCACGGCTCATCAATGTTTTGGCGAGATTCAAACGCATGCGCCAACCACCCGAAAACCCTTCTACGGGCAATTCATGCTGGCTGGTATTAAAACCAAGACCTGCCATAATTTGTGCCGCTTTAGTCGGTGTGCGATAGCCATCAATTTCATCGAACTGCTGATGCAATACCCCGATCTGCTCATCACTGACGCTACTCAAATCATTCAAAGAAGCATTGATCTCATACCACTGCTCATCACCGCTCAATACATAATCAATCGCAGACTGCGTCGTAGCGCCGACTTCCTGAGCCATGTGTGCCACATGCCAGCTATCAGGAATACTGACTTCACCTCTATCAAGCGTGACCTCGGTATCTCCTCTGCCCATTCGCGTCAACAATAAGGCAAATAAGGTAGATTTGCCGGTGCCGTTGTTGCCCGTCAAGCCAACTTTGTGGCCCGGATGTAGCTGGAAGCTTGCCCCTGCAAACAACTCACGACCATCACGGCGAACACCAACGTCTTTAAATTCGATCATATAATCTCTTCAACTCAACAGTAATATAAAATATAAGGCAATAAAAAACACACATCTGGCATGTTAACTGGCGGCTATTATTTCAAACGCTTGCCCCATAGGCAAACGATTAAATAACTATTTCAAAACCAAGTGTTTATTCGCACAAAAAGTCTTTCTCTTAGCATGAGTTTATGGGGATAATAACCGCTAGTATCAATCAGCCACCTTCAGCCAGTAGCGTCACTCTTGACAAACGAATCAATACCCCCATTATGATATACTGCGATGAGATAAGTGCCCGTTATCAACCAAATCGTTGTAATGACACAAATATCATATTTATAATGCGCCATTAGTCATACCAATAGCAGCGCCATAATAACAGCACCCAATTGAATCAAACGCCGTGCGTATCTTTATTTGCAACTATTTCATTGCAAACCCTAACTGGACGACCGCATTTGATCCTAGCAACTGAGGTAGATATGAACGAATCAGCCAACCAATTTAATCCAAGCGCCAGCCAGCCAGTAGACCCAACTGTTTTAAGCTTAACCGATAGCGCTGCACAAAAGGTGCGCCGTCTACGTGAAGAAGAAGGCGACAGCGATCTGATGTTGCGTGTCTATGTGACGGGCGGCGGCTGCTCAGGTTTTTCTTACGGCTTTAACTTCGCCAATGAGCTGAATGAAGACGATACCAATTTTGACAATGACGATGTAACCTTGGTCGTCGATTCACTAAGCTATCAGTATTTACAAGGCTCTACTGTTGACTATACTGAGGGGTTAGAGGGCGCACGCTTTATCGTCACCAATCCAAATGCCACCACCACGTGTGGCTGTGGCTCATCCTTCTCTATTTAAGTTGGCGAGACGCATGACTTTTGATCAAGATACCTTCCTCGTTAGTCAACGCTATCATAAACCGCTTAACGTCGTACTTTTGAAGCATCTATCTCGTAGGTAGATGCTTCTTGTTTTATGCGTTTTTTAGAAAAAAGTAACGCGCTGTGCATAAAATTTTTTATTGAAATACCTATTAAAATCAAGAGGAATGAGCGCCTGTAAAGCTTATCGTATTTGTAATTGTCCGTGGTTTTCAGGGCAGCTTTGAGCTAAACTGACGGCATTCTTAATCCAATATTTACCTTCATTATGGTCAAACGCCAGTCGTGTTTTGAGCCGCCATAATAAATAACAATAGATGACTATTATGAGTAATTTTGCGAGTAGCTTTGTGAATTTTGACATTCCTAATTGGTTTGATAGCAAGCATTTAACGGGCATGCTCCGCGGTATCGAAAAAGAAGGGCTGCGCGTAAGACCCGATGGTTACTTGGCTCAGACGCCGCATCCAGCCAAACTTGGCTCAAAGCTCACCCATCCGTTTATCACAACTGATTATTCAGAAAGCCTACTTGAGCTAATTACTGACCCTAAAACCTCACCAAAAGAGACGCTAAACATGCTGCGTCAGTTGCATGTATTGGTCTATCAAGCCATGCCTGAAGGTGAGCTGATGTGGCCGCTGTCTATGCCTTGTATGCTGTCATCGAATGATGAAGACATCCCACTGGCTAATTATGGCAGCTCTAATACGGGTAAGCTCAAGACGCTATACCGTAGCGGGCTTGGTATTCGCTATGGTCGCCGCATGCAAACGATTGCAGGTTTACATTATAACTTGTCTTTTGGTGATGGACTATTTGAAGTCTGGCAAGCTGAAATGCCTGCTGCACAAGCGCAAACGCTGACAGAATTTAAAAACGAAAAATACTTAGGGCTTATCCGTAACTTTAAGCGGCTGACCAGTTTGGTACTGTATTTACTGGGTGCTAGCCCTAGCGTTTGTCCTTGTTTCTTAGCTGGTCGTGAGCATGATTTAGAGCTGCTGAACGACTCAACCTATTATAAGCCTGCTGCCACCAGCCTACGTATGGGCAAGCTTGGTTATACCAATAGTGTGCAAGAACAGCTCGATATTCGTTATAACTATCTGCCAGAGTATGTCGATGGACTGCGCCGTGCGATTCAGACTCCGCACGAAAGCTTTGCCAAGCTTGGCTTAGATGATGCCGATGGCAACCCTATCCAAATCAACAATCATATTTTACAAATAGAAAATGAATACTATAGCCCTATTCGTCCCAAACAAATCGCGATGAGTGGCGAGACACCGACCGAAGCATTAGAGCGCCGCGGTATCGCCTATGTTGAGTTCCGTGCAATCGATCTAGATCCTTATAGCGATGTCGGTATTCGTCTGTCTAGCGCCTGTTTCTTAGAGGTTATGGCGCTGTACTGTCTGCTGAGCGCCTCACCTGATCTATTACCTGAGGAAGAAGAGACCCTAGCCATCAATCTTGAACGCGTGGTAAACGAAGGTCGACGCGAAGGCTTACACATTATAAACAACGGCGAAGAGCAACTGCTTGAGAGCTGGATGCTGGTGCATTTAGAACGTATGCAACCACTTGCCGCGCTACTTGATGCGCATTATGGCGGCAACGATTACCGTGCAGCAGTCGCGTTAATGCAAGGTAAAGCAGGGCACTCAGAATCGACCATTTCAGCACAAGTAAACTCTGATAGTCAGCGTTTAGGCAGCTTATGGCAGCTTGGCTTTACCTTGGCGCAGCAGCATCGTGAGTCTTTATTACAGCAGACGCTTAGTCCGAACACCCAAGCCAAATACGAAGTGTTGGCAGAAAAATCAATATTACAGCAAGCTGAGATTGAAAAAGCCGAAACTGAAGATTTTATGGAATTTTTACAGCAATATCGCTAAGCTTTGATTACTGATTTCTGAGTTCTGACCGCCACTTAACGTGTATAGATGACTATTTTATAAGAGTAACTGCCCAATGCTAAAGCTGACCACTTACCGAAATTTGCAAATATTTTTGGTGATAATAGCCGTAATAGGTATGAGTTTTGCGCTGTTTTTTTTACAGCGCTATATGGGATTTTCGCCTTGCCCACTGTGTATTTTTCAGCGTATTGGCCTCATAATAATGGGCAGTTTTGCTTTGATAGCGGCATTATTCAACCCTAAATCTAAGGCCGTTAGACTGGTATTATGGCTTGGTAGCTTAGCAGGTATCGGCTGGGCGACTGCCGTGGCTGGACGTCATGTTTGGCTACAGCATCTACCTGCCGATCAAGTACCTTCTTGTGGCCCAGGGCTGGATTATTGGTTAGATACGCTACCGATTTTGCAAGTATTTAAAGAAGTTTTTGCGGGCTCTGGCGAATGTGCCTCTGTTGAGTGGACATTTATGGGACTGAGCATTCCTGAACAATCTTTGATTCTATTTAGTCTGCTATTGGTGGTACACGGGTTGATATTATGGCGCATTTTACGACCTGTTGCCCCTAGCCGCCTTGCTTGATAGCGAATTAGCCCATACGTTGCTTTTTGCTATACCCTTCATTTTTCCAAACGAACAGGCGTGTTTATTACTAAACGTCTGTTCTTTAATGAACCACTATTAAATATCTCCGATAATTTTCGTTCGTCATATCTATCAATGTTAAACCATTATTCTTAGCTCATGGCTAAACCTATCATAACAAAAAGGCCACAGAGATATCTTTAACCTTTGATATCTTGACACAGTTTATTTGCTTTTTGATGGGTAAAATAGCGTTTTAAATATCCATCACTGTTGACTGATTGGCGATAGGCTACCGATAGCTTCTTCTCGCCGCCTAGCCTCAGATGGCACTTGTAGTCTCGTAGTCTTCTACTCTAATTTAAACATTTATAATTCCTATTATCTTTCCTTTTTGACAACGTATTGAGTTGTCGATAGTGTCGATAATCATTTGGAATGACTATTAAAAAACTGTTTTTTGGTGTGACCATGATATATTTTTCGCCTACTTGTTCTAACACGCTAACTATCCTCAAACGCGGTGGTCGTTGTTTGCTAGCGCTGCCCCTCTGTGTGCTGCTCATCGGCTGTGATAGTACCTCGTCTAGCGGCGATAAAGGTATGACGACTAAGGTCGCCCCTATCGATCATGTAGAAGAGAACAGCGCACAAGCTAGCGCAGAGAACTTGCCAGAGACCAATCTATTAAATGCGGGTAGTGAGCTAGATAAAGTGTCAGAAGGACAATCGCTGATTGCGGCTGCCCAATCGAGTAACGGTGCATATCCCCATCAATCGCTGACACGCTCAGAGCCGGGTAATGGCACGTTACAAGCCACGTTAATGGGCGATTATGGTGGCATGGTACCCTGTAAATCTTGTGATAGCACTGATATTACATTGAATTTGTTCGCTGATGGTTCAGTGCTAAAAACCAGTATAGATAACAATCCGGAAATGCCGAATGCACCCCTGTTTGAACCTGGTGTCTATCGTCAAGACAATGATATGATTACGATTGTCTATGAAGACAAAAACATTGAAGCGTATCATATTCAAGACAATCATCTTGTCTTAATGGATGAACATAAAAAACCTAACAATGACTATACCTTATCGCGCAAATAATAAAATAGCGGCATAAACATTTAGAGGCTCTAAATTTTAGGTGCTCTGAATGTAGTGATGCTCAATGAGCCAAACTATTCTTTTAATAACGCCTACTTACTGGGCGTTTTTTATTGGTCATCATACGGTGTTTACTTTACAATAAGTGCTTGTTTTCGACGCTGCTATTTGGCGAACCTATGCTGTTTTTGTGACAGAATATAGGGTCGAAGCAATATAAAGTAGAGATAAGGCAAGCGGACGTCAATAGTACGTTTGGTACATGAAGCACGGTTAACGCCGTCACCATTTATGATATTTTAATTATAGCCAAGACTGATGATCATTAGGTTGAGCGTATCCTAGAATAAGCCACGGTTAATATCGGTAACTTTTGGGATAATGCTCCATTTTTATTCTTTTAATTTAAGCTCGTACGGAACGTCTATGCATATTCATATTCTTGGTATTTGTGGTACTTTTATGGGCTCACTGGCATTGCTAGCGCGCGAGCTTGGGCATACGGTCACGGGCTCAGATGCCAACGTTTATCCGCCGATGTCCACCCAACTGGAAAACGCGGGCGTGACCATTGAGCAAGGCTATCTGGTAGAGCATTTACAACCAGCACCAGATTTAGTCGTCGTTGGTAATGCCATGAAGCGCGGTATGGATGTCATCGAATATATGCTGGACACAGGTCTACGCTATACCTCAGGACCACAGTTTTTATCTGAGCAAGTATTACAATCGCGTCATGTGATAGCCGTTGCTGGTACTCACGGTAAAACCACGACGACGACCATGCTCGCTTGGATATTGCACTATGCGGGTATCGACACTGGGTTTTTAATCGGCGGTGTGCCACTGGTTGATACCACTGATGAGCATTTACAGCACGTCTTCGCTCACAGCAGTTATTTGGGTGCGGATAAAATTGATAATGACGATTCGGTAAATACTGGCTATTTCGTTATCGAAGCGGATGAATACGATTCTGCATTTTTTGATAAGCGTTCAAAGTTCGTTCATTACCGTCCGCGTACGGCTATTTTAAATAACCTAGAATTTGATCATGCGGATATTTTTGCGGATCTTGAGGCTATTCAGACCCAATTCCATCATATGGTGCGCATGATTCCAAGCACGGGCAAAATCATTATGCCCACAGCGACTGCCAGCTTAGAGGAGACGTTAGCGAAAGGGGTTTGGACACCCGTTTGGCGGACAGCAGTATTGGACTCAGCGGCACATAATACCCATACTATCGATGAGCACTCAAAAGATAGTAGTGATTGGCAAGCTGAACTTATCAGCGAAGATGGTGGTCAATTTGCGGTTAGTTTTGCGGCTGATATTACTGATGAAGAAGCCACGGGAGTCGTCGACTGGTCGATGAGCGGCATTCATAACGTGAATAACGCCTTGGTTGCTGTCGCAGCAGCTTATAACATCGGCATCAGTGTAAAAACTGCGTGCGCGGCGTTATCAGCATTTGCGGGCATTAAACGTCGGATGGAGCTGATTGGCGATGTCAATGATATCTTAGTCTTTGATGATTTTGCCCATCACCCTACAGCCATTACTACTACTTTAGATGGTGCCAAGAAGAAACTGGCGAACAGACGCATTTGGGCGATTATTGAACCACGTAGTAACACCATGAAAATGGGTATCCATCAAGACAGCTTGGCTGAGTCTGCTGCTCTCGCCGATCATACCTTATGGTATGAGCCGACAGGACTGGAGTGGGGTTTAAAAGAAGTCATTGAAAATGCCAATAGCGTAAATCCTCACATGGGCAACCAGCAGGTGCTCTCTAGTATCGATGCTATCATCAAGCATATCGACACGCACGCAAAAGCGGGGGACGCCATTGTGATTATGTCGAATGGCGGTTTTGAAGGTATTCATCAACGTTTATTAACTGTGCTACGTAATAAAGCCACATAACAAACAATCTAGCTGGTTTAGTTCTGATGTCAAATAAGAGCGTTGCTTATTATAAATGAGCAACGTTTTTTTATGATCAACTTTCTCTGATTACTTGCGATTACTATAGTGAGTATCAGTATTAGGGAACGTCAATATCCAAAAATGCTTTAATATATAAACGGCGTTTTCGACTTCACTACCTTTGTAACCTTTCATTTACCTATTCTACCTGCATATTAGCAAATCTACGATTTTCCTCACATAGCTCATACACTGGTAACATTTCGCGCTTACCTTTACGTCTATACAGTGCTTACAATGAGCTTATCAAAATTGATTAACTATTATAAATGATAATAAATTAGGAGAATAATATGAGCTTTATTTGGATGATTATTGTAGGTCTGGTTGCAGGTTTATTGGCACGAGCTATCAAGCCAGGTAGCGACCCGATGGGCTGGATAATGACGATTGTATTGGGTATCGTCGGTGCTTTATTAGGTGGCTTCTTAGCTAGTCTTATCGGTATCAATGCTGATGGCGGATTTACTGGTTTGATATTCTCAGTAATCGGTGCGATCATCCTGTTATTTATCTACGAGATGATTATGAGCAAACGTGGCGTATAACTTGGCACTTTTGCTCAGATGTTTTGGTTGCATCAAGTGACTTTAATGACTCAGAAGTGACTTGATGTACTAGACTCAATTTACTAAAAAGCAACTCTACTTATGCAAGTCAGATTATATCTAATCTAGCTTATATAAATCAAAAAGCCTTGCGAATTGCAGGGCTTTTTTATGCCTATAATAAAAACGACCTCCCTCGTTTTTTACAATGATAAAAAGCAATAATTGTGCGAAAGTATTGATAAGCATTACTTTTGCCCCCATTTATCCTATAATATCAACCCTATTTTATCCCTATCATTGAGGTGAGCGTTATGGCTTTACTCCCTATTTTAAATTACCCAGACCCGCGCCTGCGTACTATTGCTACGCCTGTTAAGGAAGTGACTGCTGAAATCAAAACCTTAATCGCTGATATGATTGAGACGATGTATGAGGCACAAGGTATCGGTTTGGCGGCAAGCCAAGTGGATCGCCATATTCAGCTCATCGTTATGGATCTGTCTGAAGATAAAAATAGCCCTAGAGTTTTTATCAACCCAAAGGTGACACCATTGGTGGAAGAGAAACAGCCCTATGAAGAAGGTTGTTTGTCCGTACCTGAAGTCTATGACAGTGTTGAGCGCCCGAATAAAGTGCGTATTGAAGCCTTAGATGAGAATGGTCAAAAAATCGATGAAGAAGTAGAAGGCTTACTCGCGGTATGCATCCAACATGAAATGGATCATTTAAATGGGGTCATATTCGTCGATTACCTATCACGTCTCAAGCAAACTCGTGCTCGCGATAAAGTACGTAAAATCGTTAAAATACGCGAAAAACAAGGCGAACAAATGGCGGATAAACAGCCACAGCCTAGCCATTCTTAGTCCATTCATCCTATAAGCTATTTTTACGTCATTTAATCAGCATGGAAGCAAGGTTTCATCACCTGTGAGATGCGTGATGACACTAATGTGAGATGACAATGACGTGATGCGAGCATTTACTCTTTAACACCTACTGTCTTTATTAAAGGTTCCCTACCATGACCATGATCAAAATTGACCAATATTTTGACCCTGCCGGCTGGCAGAAATTCACTCAAGCTGCTGAAGGTCGCGAGACGCCATTTTTGGTCGTGGACCTTAGCCGTATCAAAACCAAATATCATGAAATGGTTGGGTTTTTTCCCAATGCTAAAATCCATTATGCAATGAAGGCCAGTCCTGCTGTTGAAGTGATTAACTTGCTTGCTGATCTTGGTTCGAACTTTGATTGTGCCTCCATCTACGAGCTTGATCGCGTGCTCGACTGCGGCGTTGAACCATCACGTATCTCTTATGGTAATACCATCAAAAAAGCGGAGCACGTCAAATACGCCTTTGAAAAAGGTATTGACTTGTATGCGACCGACTCAGAAGCTGATCTAAAAAATATTGCCAAGCACGCCCCTGGTTCAAAAATCTTTGTGCGTATCTTAGTACAAGGCTCTGAGACCGCTGAATGGCCATTGTCTCGTAAGTTTGGTTGTCATCCCAATATGGCAATTGAGCTGTTGATTCAAGCTCGTGATTTGGGCCTAGTACCTTATGGCATCTCATTCCACGTCGGCAGTCAGCAAAAAGACGTTGCCGCTTGGGATGATGCGCTAGCCAAGGTCAAATACATGTTTGATTGGATGAAAAACGAAGAAGATATTAAGCTACAAATGATTAATTTGGGTGGCGGTTTTCCAGCCAACTATATCAGTGAAGTGAACCCTATAAAAGTCTACGCTGAAGAGATTACTCGTTATTTGACAGACGACTATAATGAAGAAGACATGCCTGAGATTATCCTTGAGCCAGGTCGTTCATTGGTTGGCGGATCGGGCGTATTGGTCAGTGACGTGGTGCTTATCTCGCGTAAATCGCACACGGATTTAACGCGTTGGGTCTATACCGATGTGGGCTTATTCCAAGGCTTAATCGAGACGTTAGGAGAGGCCATCAAATATCCGGTGTATACACCTAAAATGGAGACATCAACCAGCGAAGGCACGGTAGTACTGGCAGGTCCCACATGTGATTCGACCGATATCATGTATGAAGAAGCGGGCTATCAGCTACCACAAGAGCTGGAGATTGGTGATAAAATATTTTGGTTGACCACGGGTGCCTATACTAACTCGTACTCATCTATTGAGTTCAATGGTTTTCCACCGTTACAAGTGATCTACGTTGACTAATCTGCAATAAATTATTGTCGATAAAAAGCGCGATACTGCTCATTACAGTATCGCGCTTTTTTATACCAAAGATAATAGTAATCGATGCAAGGCTACTGCACCATTATCCAAATTGGTGTGTTTTTAGTGCTATCAATGGCACGATTGCTACCATAACTTGCGTGTTGATTTTGGCTACTTTGAGAGATTTGTCCGATAGTTACCCATTGACCACGTGGGATAATAATGGTCGTGTCTAATCGTTGACCTTGAATGGCATGATTACTATTTTTCTGAGAAGTTGAATAGGAGCGTGCAAGTTTTTCTTCAACTTGTGACAATGTTACTTCGACTTGACCAGTCGGTAATAATCTTGGCGTAACCGTGATGCCTTGCGTCGTTGGTAGCAATACCTGCTGCTGAATGACAATCTGTACTGAGGGACTTTTATAATTTTTATAACTATTTACATCGTAGGTTTGATTCAGCGCATAAAGCGTCCCTGTACTGATGCTGGCGGCACTACCTGACAAGGTTTGTACTTGGTATAAATTATTTGTTTGCTGTTGGCTATTGCTCTGATGAATAATCCCTGATCCTTGAATACCACGATTGCTAATAATGACCTGCCCTTGCTCAATATTACCTTGGTCGCTGCTATTGTTGCCAACACGCACAGCGACCGTCAATGCCTGTGGCTGACCGTCAATCTGAGTCAATAACTGCTGTACCGCCTGATAGTTAGCGGCTGTCGTATGCAACACTAACTTGTCTTGATAGGTAGTAACTGTACCGCCGTCACGACTATTATTTAGTTGCTGACGAACTGACGGCAATAATGCATCGCCACCATAGGTATGAATGACGTAGGTTTGAAAAGTCGCAGCTTGTGCGACTATTGGCACTACCGTCAAACTTAGGGCAAATGCTATTTGGCTAGCGTAAAACGTGCTGTTGCTAGATTTGAGTGTCGTGACGATGTTGGCAGCTTTGATGCTTCTGGCACCCCTGACAACAGCCACAGTGCGACTAAAACCCACTATTAGATTCTTGCTAAACTTATTCATGTCTAACTCCTAATAATCATTTCGCTTTATCAATAAGCCGTCCTCAGCAGCCACCAAACAGCAAGCAAGAAACATTAATCACTCAAACCTTACTTGCTCAAAAACTAGTCATTCAAACCCAACACGTCCTGCATATTATATTGCCCGACCTCTTGTTTGATAACCCAAGTCGCGGCACGTACAGCACCCGCGGCAAAAGTCATACGCGCGCGGGCACGATGGGTAATTTCAACCACCTCACCATCGGCAATAAACATCACGGTATGATCGCCAATGATTTCACCGCCGCGAATGGCATGAATACCAATAGTACCTGCTTTGCGTTCGCCCGTTTGCCCTTCGCGGCCATAAACAGCAACATCTTTTAAATTCTGTCCACGAGCTTCTGCAACGGCTTCTGCCATCATATATGCTGTGCCTGATGGCGCATCGATTTTATGCTTATGGTGGGCCTCGATGACTTCTACATCGGCATCCTCGCCAAAGGCCTTCGCGGCCATGCCGAGCAACTTTAATGACAGATTAACGCCTGTTGAATAGTTACCAGCATAGACAATCGCAATTTTCTCGCTAGCTTTTGCCAATACTTGCTCTTGCTGCTCATTGAATCCTGTCGTCCCAATAACCATTGCGACATTGTTTACCGCGCAAATCTGCATATTTTGTTCAGTGGCATCAGGCAAGCTAAAGTCAATTAGTACATCGATGTCATTAATGACAACTTTTAAATCATCGACAATCTGCACTTCTAAGCGACCGATAGCGGCGACTTCGCCAGCATCCGCGCCGACAAGGCTTGAACCTTGACGTTCTATCGCGGCATTTAATATCGTTTGCGAGTTGTCTTGTACCGCTTCTATTAGCATACGCCCCATACGACCACCAGCACCAATCACCCCGACTTTGATGGCTTGTTTATTTGTATTTTCTTGCGCTGTTATCTGTTGGCTCATATTTTTACCCTAAAAGCTCTATATTAATAAGAAAGGTTTTAAATGTTATGATGCTAAGTTTAGCAAATATCACCACCTGAATGGTTTTTTATAGCGTCAATAAAAACCCCCAGTGTTTCATGTGAAACACTGGGGGTTTTGTATCTAGTTATTTAACCAAACGAGTGATTAAAACGACTCAGTTAATCAAATAAGTCGCCAATCTTTTTAAAGAATGACTTCTTATGTGGCGACTGCTGATGCTTGCTATCACCGTCAAGCGTATCTTGGAACTGGCGCAACAGGTCTTTTTGCTCGCGAGTTAAGTTCACTGGGGTTTCGATAACCACACGGCAAATCAAATCACCTTTCATGGTGGTGCGTACTGGCGTCACGCCTTTGCCGCGCACACGTAGCAACTTACCACTTTGCGTGCCCTCTGCAACCTTGATTTTCACTTTACCATCTAGGGTTGGAATTTCGACCTCTTTACCCAGTGCCGCATCGGTGATGCTCACAGGTACATCCATATAGAGATCCGCGCCTTGACGGGTAAAGACATTATGCGGTTTTACGCGTACTTCAACGTATAAGTCGCCGTTTTGGACACCCGCGCCGCCCGCTTCACCTTCGCCTGCTAGACGGACGCGATCACCATCATCAACACCCGCTGGGATAGACACTTCTAGCGTACGTGATTTGTCTTTAACGCCATTACCGTGACAGTTAGAGCACGGATTTTTGATTTGTTTACCAGTGCCGCCGCAATGTGGGCAAGCCTGCTGCACGGCAAAAAATCCTTGCTGCATACGCACTTGACCTTGTCCATGACAGGTCTGACAAGTCACGATATCAGAGGCATTTTTTGCCCCTTTGCCATCGCACGTGTCGCAAGGCGCAGGCGCAGTGAAACTGATTTCTTTTTTACAGCCACGTACCGCTTCTTCTAGCGTCAGCTCAATGACGTAACGCAAATCAGAACCACGGCGCGAACGTCCACCGCCGCCACCACGCTGCTGACCGAAGATATCGCCAAAGTTGCCGAAAATATCACCGAAAATATCTTGGAAGTTGCCACCACCTGCACCGCCAAAGCCGCCGCCGCCCATGCCATTTTCGAAGGCTGAATGCCCCATGCGATCGTAAGCAGAGCGCTTCTCTTCGCTGCTTAGTACTTCGTAAGCCATCGATGCTTCTTTGAACTTATCCTCAGCATCTGGATCATCAGAGTTACGGTCAGGGTGATATTTCATAGCCAGCTTGCGGTAAGCTCGCTTAATTTCTTTGCTTTCAGCGGTCTTGCTCACACCTAATACTTCATAAAAATCACGCTTACTCATGGGCTCTCCTATCGTCTTTACAGTCCACCGGACAGTCGATTCAGTAGTTCTAGCCAACCACCACCTTAATACGACTCACTATGGCACTCAAAGGTTTCACATGAAACATCATAAATAGTGAGAGAAAAGAGGTGATACTGCTATGAATCTTACAAGCGAATACGGCGGGATGCTGCTTAGCCAAATCAATTATTAAAAGTTTGCGCTATTTATGGAGATGCTATGGTGATTTATCAAGCGCTTAGGCAGGGAAAGTATCCACTATAGTGCGCTTAGCCATACAAAAAGGTTTTATTAAGGAATGAACAAAGGTTTTCATACCTTAAAAAGGATCAGCCATGCTAATATTTATCGCTATATTTTCGGGTTTTTAGATTTATACTCACCAGTATTAAATCTGCCCATCATTACGTTTTTGTTTTGCGATAAGGGTTTGATTTTTATGAAGAAGCTGATTATTTTATTAATCGTCATTGCCGTCGCTGTCTATGCAGGCTCGCCCTATTACAGCGCTTATCAGCTTAAAAATGCCTACGATGCCAAAGACGGCGCGACCATCGCCGCAGCGATCGACTATGAGCAAGTGCGACCTAGTATCCAAAACCAACTCACCAGTCAGTTTACGGCGACTATGGCCAATTACCCATTGGTCGCTGAGTTGGGCGGCGAGCCATTGACCCAAGCCGCTAATAGTTTTATCACGCAGGCGGTGGATGGTGCTATCACCCCACAAAATATCGAAAAAGTCATCGATACCCAAGGTCAGGCTAATACCGCGACTAAAGAGCTGGCCGCCGCATGGGCAATCGCCAGTAATCAAGTCGATCTCAAAAATTTGATTCAAAATCTTATCATCCAGCGCGGTGATGTGGATGCAGTGGTCAAAAGCCAAATGCAGCAAATCATGGAAAAACAAGCCGCTGAACTGGAGCAACAGGTAGCGCAAGGGTCGGACAGTGACAAGCCAAAATTAAGCTATTGCGGTATTAATTGCTTCACTATTAGCGGTCAGGTGAAAGGTTATCCGCTCACCATCAAGATGCAGCGTAACGGTTTAATTGATTGGAAAATCGTTGATATCGTGTTGCCACAATAGACTTGCTATCTCCATCTGTTAGAGGTAATAAAAAAACCGCCACATAGATTACTTATGTGGCGGTTTTTTATTAATATTCAGAAATATCATCTCTTAATACGTTTTTTATTCATAAATTTATTAAACAGCTATATGAGCTACTGCACACCCAAAAATTCTAAAAACTCAGGACTCTCAAAGCTCGCTTGAAACAACACGCCATCTTCACGGTAGATAGCAGGCGTTGCCATCACCGCAAGCCCTGCTGCTTTTTCACGATTGGGCGTCACATGATCGGCTTTACAACTTGCTGGTGCAGGTGTCATCTCACCCTGCAACATTGCTTTATCAAAACCTTTACGGCGGCTGTCCTCGTCACCTTGGCACCAAATCCCACGCATTTGCTCAGGGGACTGCTCGTATATCGGATAACCAATGGTTTTGACCGTCACACCTTTGGCATTAAGCATCGGTAGCTGCTGATGCAAGCGGCGGCAATAAGGACAATTGACATCATTGGCCACATAAATAACCGCTCTCTCAGGGCCGGTCGCTGGATAATTAATCAGCTGGCTTTCATCTAAAGTTGCAAACACAGACTGATTTTTACGCTTTTCAAACTGCTCATCGAGTCCGATGAACTGACCATTTTCGATGACAGAAATCTCGCCATCAGTAATATATTGTGCATCATCCGATAGTAAAAAAGGCACGCCTTCTAATGTCGCACCCCAAATCACGCCTGGCACTGCGGTATAAAAGAACGGCGTTTTGGCACTCATGTTTTTCAGCGCATCCATATTTGCCAATATATCAGCTTTAACACTCGCACTGACAGGTTTGCCTGACTGCGCACTGGTGCTACGCGCTGGTGTCTTGGTGACTACACGCTTGCTTGGATTCTTTTGTAGCTCGCCTTGAATAACATATTTGCCATCTTCAGTGATATGCAAAGGCAACTGCCCCGCCAAATTGACTTGATACATATTGGGTAAGTTGGACGGCACAATAGAGCTAATTTGTGTTTTGATCCCTGCCTGAGTGAGCAATTGGCGCAAGCGACTGTCAACAGACTTGCTAACAGTGCCAGCAGCTTTTGTATTTTGAGTGCTCTGGCTGGCTTTTTGATTAGTAGCGGCAGTATCACTAGACTGGGCACAGGCGGTGGTTGCCAATAACATGGCGCCAATTAAACTGGCAGATTTTAATAGAGATGATTTCACAGAGACAGTCCTATCTGGTTTTAACAAAAACAGCTTTTGATAACAGCGCGTTTCAGTAACAACGATTTTTAATAACCTTTAATTTTAACAACACTCAATCTTAAGAATAGCCGTTTCTAATAATGCTCGCTTCTAACAATAGCCAATTTTAATAAAGACAACGATATTATGTAAAAAAATAGATTAAAAAAAGATAGCCAGACTTTAGCACAAGGAATACTTTTGCAAAGGTTTAACGGCTCAACTTTGCAAAACTGCTACTGAGCTTTAAGAGATAGGCAACACAGTGTGCACACGAGACATAACAGGGTAAAAGTGATAGTTAAAAACTACAGTTAAAAAACATGGTCAAACACTACGGTCAAAAAAAGCAGCACACGTGAAGTGGCTGCTGATTGTAAAGAAGTGCTTGCGAGTTCATTTCAAGATGAAAAACTTAGAACTTAGCGACTTCTTCAGGTGTTAAAAAGCGACTGTCGCCTTTCTCTAATCCTTCCAAAGTGATATGACCGACACTAGCGCGATGCAGCTCAACCACTCGATTGCCAAAGTAACCCATCATGCGTTTTACTTGATGATATTTACCTTGCTCAAGGGTCAAACGTGCATGGGTCTCGTCAATGAATTCTAGAACCGCAGGTTTTGTTTCTTCGTGATCGCCTTCTAAAAGAATGCCTTCAGCGACCTCTTTGACGGCATTGGCTTGCGCCGCTTCATCCATCGCATCGGCTAAAGTCAGCTCATAAATTTTGGCATGTTCGTGCTTAGGACTGGTAACACGATGCAACCATTTACCATCATCACTCATCAGTAATGCACCAGTCGTATCAACATCGAGACGCCCTGCAATGCGCAAACTACCAAGCTCTGGCACCGCAATCAGTTCAGTGACAATTGGATGCTCTTTTACTTTCAGCGTACATTCAAAGCCTTCAGGCTTATGTAATAGAATATAACGACTGCCCGCAGCGACCGATAATGGCTCGCCTGCCCAAATCACATCGTCATTGACCACATCGACGTGGACGCCTGGGTCTTTGATGACCTGATCATTTACCGTTACTTCACCAGCGTGCAGAATTTTTTTGGATTCTTTACGCGATAGCTCAGTGGCTTTACTCAAAAATTTATCTAGACGCATATATTGCCTACCATTCGTTTGATGATACCTACTTTACCGTAGCAGCTAACGACACCAGCACTCGCACTGAGCTTGTCCGCTATCTTCATGGGTCAGAAGTGGTACTATAATAAAAAATTAAATGAACACTGTACCCAATGTGGACGACAGTGAAAGTTAGACAAGTTTACCATATCCAACCTAGACCTGATGAAATATGAGCTATCAAACGCTAAAACGTGCTGTCACTGCGCGCTTAGAAATTAAAAAATCCGAGTTTATTGCTTACGCTTATCCTGTAACCTCGCGTGAGCAAGCAATGTTTCACGTGGAACAATTACGTGAGCAATACGCTGACGCCCGTCATCACTGCTGGGCGTATATCATTGGCGACCCCAATAACACCACCAGTGCTGGTTTTGATGATGATGGTGAACCAAATAGTACAGCAGGTCGCCCGATATTAAATGTGTTGCAGCATAAAGCGATCGGTAACGTCATTATTATCGTGGTGCGTTATTTTGGTGGTATTAAACTGGGCGCAGGCGGTCTAACCCGTGCTTATGCAGGCGCAGCGCAAGCAGTCGTCGATGAGATGGATTTAAGCCCTTATGTGCCAATGGTACAAGTGCAGATATTGGCAGAGTTTGCGACCGAAGCACAATGCCGCTATGTGGTCGACAGTTTAAATGGCTGTATCGATGATATCGCTTATAGTAAACAAGTGACATTGACCGTGACGATTGCTGAGGCAGATATCGACCATTTAAAAGAACGTCTGGCGATGGATGGGCGGGTATTAGATGCGTCGGAAAAATTGAATGAGTAACCATGCGTTCACTGAGCATTCACTAAATCTTATTGGTTTTGATAACTGGCATGGGTATGATAAGGCACTGATTGTTAAAGATGATTTTAACGCCCATTAAATAAGATACCTTTATGCCAACCTCAAATTCGCCAACGTCAAAATCGAGTCAACCCTTCTCTCCAGCGCCTTTTAAACCGCCCTTTTGGCTGACCAATCCGCACCTGCAAAGTATCCTTCCTAAGCTTTTTGCTCCTAAAGCACCCACTTATCGCCGTGTGGTCGAAAAAGACTCGTTGGATGAAAGTGATATTGCTTATGACTTTTATGATGCGCATCCTATCGAAACCGTAGAAAATGGCGAGCGTGAACAAACGCCATTAATCGTGCTATTCCACGGTATGGAAGGCAGCAGCGACAGCTATTATGCACGTGCTTTGGCGCATCAGATGCACGCTCAGGGCTGGCACTTTGTGGTGGCGCACTTCCGCAGTTGTGGCGGCATTCCTGCTAATGGTCGAGTTTTTTATAATGCGGGTGACACGGATGAAGTGCATCACGCGCTGCAAAACCTAAGTCAACAGTACGCCAATATTTATGCGGTTGGGGTGTCACTAGGCGGTAACGCGTTGGCGAAATACATGGGCGAATATGGTGACGAAGCAATCTGCCAAGGCGCGGCTGTTATCTCCGCTCCCGTCGATATGTCATCAGCGGCGCTTAGTATGCACAGCTTTTTGAGTCATCGTATCTATACGCCTTATTTGCTCAACCCCATTATCAAAAAAGCCTTAGCCAATGACATCAGCAAAGAGGAGATCGACTCGATCAAAGCGGTCAATCGCATCAGTGACTTTGACGATATCTTTACCGCGCCGCGTCACGGCTACCGCTCTAATAACCACTACTATCAAGCCTCATCAGCCCTGCCTTATTTAATAAAAGTAACGAAACCATTGTTACTTATTAGTGCCAAAGACGACCCCTTCCTTGGTTTTACCGCCACGCCAAACGATGTGTCTAACAGTGTCACTATCTTAGACACTGAGCATGGCGGGCATGTGGGTTTTATTCGTTATCTCTCTGATAAAGACAAATCGCCGCATCTTTATAAAAAATCAAGATTTGATATCAACTGGATACCTGAAACTGTCAGCGCTTATTTTAATCATATCGGTGTAGCATCTAATAAGCCCTAAAATAAGAATACTCACCTTACCTTTTACTCTTTTGAGATTGCACTATGTATCCCTTTATCCGTTATGCCAGCACCATCGCCCACGCCGCGCTACAAGTCAAAAAAGGCAATACCTTAACGTTTAAAGATACGAGTGAGATTAGCTTTCGCTGTCGTCTGACAGATATTGATAATTTCTTAGAGATGAATAATGGTCGCGTACTTACCCTTTTTGATATGGGTCGTACTGACTTCGCGGTGCGTAGCGGGCTTGGACGTCAACTGCTCAAGCAGCGTTGGGGTTTGGTCGTCGCTGGTAGTACCATCCAATATCGCAAACGTATTCGCGCTTTTGATAAGGTCACCATGAAAACGCATATCGTCGGCTTCGATGAGCGTTGGATATATATCGAGCAGTCGATGTGGGTAAAGGGCAAACCTTGCTCCTCTGCGCTACTGCGGACGGGCGTGACTGAAAAAGGTAAGGTGATAGAAACAGCACGTGTACTAACCTCATTGGGGCAAGCAGATTGGCAGTTGCCACCGAGTGGCTATGTAGCAGAATGGATCGTCAGTGATGCTGATCGCCCGTGGCCACCGCAAAGTTAGCATTTATTTTTTAACTTTATTCATAAGTCACAAACACCTATTCACAATCAGTTAACCTTATAACTACTATTTCCTAACAATACATTATATAAATATATATATTAAATATTAGGATAGTAGTGAGCATCATACTCAGCTCAACTAAATACTATCTAATTAAAACAGTCTTATAAGGAGAATAATATGGCTAACACGACGGATTATGTCGGTACGTTATTTGATAATAGTGAATCAAATCCAAGCAAAATCACCTTAGCATTTACTATGGCAGGTGTCGCACTTAAAAAAGGTCATTCTGCCTCAGTGATATTGATGGTGGACGCGGTACATTTGGCATTGCCCAACGCTTTAGATAACGTCAATATTGGCGCGCCATTTGAACCTGCGGGCGAATTGTTAGAAGCCTTTATCGAAAAAGGCGGTCAAGTATTGGTCTGCGGCGCTTGCATGAAACATAATGGTGTCGAAGAATCAGCCATCGATAAGCGCTTTGAAGTGATTAGCGGTGATGATGTGGTTGAGCTTCTGATGAATGCGAAGGGCTCTTTGCAGTTGAATTAAGCGTTTAATCTAAGCATCAAGTTGAAATAAATGGGTTGGTTTTCTTGGCTGTCTTTTTGATGGGTTGAGGGCTGACCTATTTCCGTTAATTCTTATGTTATAAACCTAGGTAGTAGTCTTAATAAAAAGAAGATCCTTCATGACCTTACTTATTATTATAAAATCAACGCATTCCATAAGCTAAGCAGTAGTTTCAGGCGATGTCAAGAAGGCTTAGCTAACCGCTGCTATTAGTTAAAAACTAAATAAATATGTATTCTTAGCAAAAATTCTTACCTTAAATATGCAAAGGTGAGAATTTTTATCTCTTTGAAGGATATATATAGTCTGATATTCTTATCACTGAATATTTTTTATCTACTAAATTAGATCGGCAAAATCTATATCGTTCTTCTCTGACTTTTCGATGAAATCTTTTGTCTTTTTTATCTCATCGAGTAATGCATCTTTATATGAGATAGCTATATTCAGTGCATCATCATATGTTGCTTGAATGAAATAATCTGGGAATTCTTCTATTAATGATATTTCCCAATATTTCACACCGTCTACCACTTCAACTATAGGCAATATTTCCTTATCAATAACTTTGATCGCTTTAATAAGAATACCATGCAACTCAATTAGATAGTCTTCTCTAAAAGAAGATATTTTACCAAAATCATCGCTAAACTCTATTGCTGTACCCATAAGAACAGGACTTTTTTTAATTTTTGGAAATGACTTTTTAATAAATGATAAATAAAGGCTCTTATTACTTGAAAAATCTAAAATACTTTTAATTTCAATTAATAAGGGAAGGTAGTAAAGTTTATTAAAGTTCAACTCATCCATCTCTTCCAATAAGGATAAAAAGTTTTCTGATTCAAAAAATATTTGGTTTTTATCCAGCCTATTAAGTATTTTCTTATATACTATTTCTTTGCCTTCTAAAGTCATTTGTTTAACAAACAATGAGGCAAAATATTCTTGTAAAGAGCGATGGGCAAAAGAATACAACCCATTATCTTCAATCCACAACGCAACGGCTGAACTTAAGTCTTTTAAAATCTTATAGTTTTCAAAATTAATTTCACTTTTATTTTTAATAATTTTAAATTTTTCAAATATAAAATCTGTATCCCAGCTAAACTTGCTTTCAAAATAAGATAGATAACAGAATAACTGTAATACTGTTTCGAACTCCTCTTGAATTAATCCAGATTGTTTTTGTCTAATGTAACCAACTTTAGTTTGACTATCGTGTTCTGAAAATAACGCTTGAATAACTCTGCGGTAGAAAATATGTTTTTTAGCTGGTATATCTGCATTAGATTTAAAGGTTAGAATATACAGTGATAGCAGTAAAGGGTTTGTTAGAAAGCTATTAATATGTCCACTACTATTTGTGATTATAGATTCATTTATTTTATTTCTAAGCTCAACTTCATCTCTTAATTGTGTATTTACGAATTCCGAAATTTCATTGTCTTCTATAGAAAGCTCTTTTACATAATAATTATGAAATCGTTGTAATTGCTCGATACCTGAGTAGGGTCTTGTAGTTAATATAAACTTATTGCTTGGATATTTATTCCTAAACTCACTTAAATTTTTAACAATATTAGATTTAACTTCAGTATTTAGTTCATCATAGCCATCTAAGAAAAATACGAATTTTCCTGTTTCAAATAGTTTGTCTAAAATTTTAGGATTTTCAGCAATACAATCTTCTAAGACTTTATTCCTAATATACTCTTGTAGGCTATTTTCATCGTTGTTCAAATATCGTAATTCTACAAGTACAGGAATTGCATATCCTGTTTTAATTGTATTTAGAAATAAATGTTTTATAAGTGTACTTTTACCACTACCTGCATCGCCTATAATAGTAACAGCATTAGAATTCTCAAATATATTAGCGACATTATTTGTTTCAATAACTTCATCATCATTCTTTAACTTTAAAGGATAATATATATTATAAATATATACTGGTGTATTACCTCTTAGTAGAGTTTTAAGCTCAGAATATTGATCAAACTTCTTATTTAAATATTTTTTTAAACCAATTTCAAAAAACTGTCTAGTTTGGTCATTTATATTTCCAACAGTAGGTCTGATCTCATCCAGTATTTTTTTTATTAAGACCGGAATAGTAGCTTTCAATACAAGTGGAGTTACTAAATCTGGCATCAAAATTCCTTATATTTTTATTAGATTGAGGTATTATAATTAAGTGTAGTATTACAGCTTTTACCTTTATAATCCAACAAAATTCTATTCAAACTAAGATTTTGAGTGGAGTTTAATTTATTTATCTATAACCCTGTAGTCAAAACCTACTTCTTTTATCGAATAACTAAATAAACACTATCCAACACACGCTCCGCCTACCTCTGTTAAAGTAAGTGAGATAAAAACCTAACAAAATAAAAAGGACGCCCGTCATGACCTTACTGAATACCCTTAATATAACCCACCCTATCGTGCAAGCACCAATGGCAGGCGCAACCACCCCTGAGCTTGCGGCGACAGTGAGTAACTTTGGTGGACTGGGTTCATTGGGATCGGGCATGACGCCGCCAGAGGTTTTGCATAGCCATATTGACACCATTAAATCGCTCACTGATCGCCCTTTTATGATCAATCTAATGGTATTGTCTGAGCATGAGTCGAATACCTTTGATACCGAAATCCCTGCTTGGCTAAGTCATTACTATCAAGAAAACAATATAGAGTTTGCACTACCTGAACGCCCAGCACTAAGCTTCGCGGATCAGCTGCAAGTGCTCTATGACAATCCCGTTCCTGTCGCCAGTTTTACCTTTGGCATTATCAGTGCCGAGCAAGTTCAGCATCTGCAAGGTCTAGGCACGCGTGTCATCGGGACGGCAAATCATCCATTAGAAGCGAAAGCATGGAGCGATATTGGCGCAGATGCGGTATGTGTACAAGGGGTCGAAGCGGGTGGACATCGCGGTGGCTGGCTCGCGCAAAGTGAAACCGATCCATTGGGATTATTGACGCTGATTACTCAAACGCGCGCGTGTACCGATATTCCGTTAATTGCAGCAGGTGGCATCATGACTGGGCAAGATATCAAAGCAGTGCAAACGGCTGGCGCTGAGCTGGCGCAAATCGGAACGGCGTTTTTGACCACAGATAAATGCGGTATTAATGATATTTATAAACAAGCACTACTTGATGCTAGTGAAAATAAACGCAGTGCTGAGACACGCTTAACGAGACTGTTTTCAGGTAAACAAGCTCGTGGTTTATTAAATGATTATTTGCGTGATTTTGCTCGCTTTGAAAGCGCGCATGAGCTACCGCCCTATCCACAATTAAATGCGATGACCAAATTTTTGCGTGGTCATGCGACCAATAATCTTGACCCAGAATATCAGTCTTTATGGGCGGGACAAGGCGTCGCTTTGGTCAGACAAGAGCGCACGATTGAGCTGTTAGAGCGCTTGGTCAAAATGTTATAGGCTTAAATATTTTTATCAGTCTGCGCTACTCTAATAAAAAATCCACCGCTGCCGCTGCATGAATCACCGTGGTATCAAATACTGGAATTGGGCTATCTGCTTGTTTAATGAGCAGTCCAATTTCTGTACAGCCTAAGATGACGCCCTCTGCGCCTTGATCTGCTAAATCTTTAATCACCTGCTGATAATACTGGCGCGAGCGGTCTTTAAATTGACCGACGCACAGCTCTTTTTTGATAATTCGATGTACCTCTGCTCGTGCATCACTCTCTGGTATCAACACTTGAAGCCCTGCATCCATCAAACGCTGCCTATAAAAATCTTCCGTCATCGTAAACTGAGTGCCCAGTAAGGCAATTTTAGACAGATTCTGTTTTTTGATGGCGGCAATAGTGGCATCAGCGATATGAATAACGGGTAAATGCGTCGCGGCTTGCACATCATCGAGCAATTTATGCATTGTATTAGAGGCAATCATGAGCCCTTGTACGCCAGCCGCTTGCAAGCGCTGAGCACTGCTAGCCATGATTACACCCAGCGCTGCCCATTCATCTTGCTCTTGGTGCTTATTGATCAACGCAAAGTCCACGCTATGTATGAATAAATCTGCTGAATGTAATCCACCCAGCTTATCCTTGACACCCTCATTTATCAGCCGATAATAGCTTTCGCTACTCTCCCAACTCATACCACCGATGATGCCCAATGTTCGCTGCTTGTGCACGGTCATTTTATTGCCTTATTTGTGAGTTGTAATCGATTTTATCGTAGCAAAATTAATCATCTTTAGTTTGTTATTTTTTGGGAATTTTTATTTTTATGCATGGGACAACAGTCATTAAAATATAACGAATGTCACCATTGATAATAACGATTTTATCCACTTATCAACATACGATATCATGGTTGGTAATGATGACCCATGACGCTACGCAACATCGTTCATCGTTCCTCAAACGCCACCATCACCATGTAGGACACCTCCACACTATGGCAAAATTCCCTACCATTAGAATACGCACACGGCGCAAGTACTATCGGCTTATTTTTACCTTTTTAATGGCACTGCTCATGTCCACGATTATCTCAACTGCATTGCTGCTGATCAATGTAGGATTCGTCGATGGGTTCTTTATCACGCTGTTTCACTCATGGAAATATGCCTTTATAGTCGCGTGGCCGAGCGCTTATATTTGCGCCTATCTCATCCAAGAGCATTTGCTCAGTCGTATTGAGTTTTATTGAACCAGCTAGAAGTTAAAGTATGAGAAAGCATTGAGAAAGCATTGCTGTGAGCTGATGGTAAATCATCATGCCGCTATGAATTAAGAAATCTGTGGCTGTATACACAGCCTTGCTGAAGGTATTTTATGCGAAGATAAAAGGGTGTTTTTTGATTGGATATTAGGGACGTTGAGTCATCTTATGATAATTGACTGGATCTGGATAAGAGGCTTTAATGACCTTCCTAATTACTCCCGTAATAAGTCAATCTCCAAGCCCATCATCGTGGTCAGCTAACGACATTACTTAATGAAATGGCTATTGATATCGGTGAAACTGATTGATTGATGCTAACTCCTGACGTTTAAAACCAATGAGTAAAAGTATTAGATTGTATTAAGAGCATTTCAATAAGTCCGCCTGCTTTTAATACAGTCAATATCCATGAACCAAAAACCACTTTTAAGCCACCTCGACCTTATTTTTTAAACAAGCCACTCGGTGATTTATGGTGCCTTCTAACACGGGTTTAATCTGTGCGCATTCTTCATCAGCTAGTGGACAACGGGTGCGAAAAACGCAACCTGACGGCGGATTGATCGGACTGGGTAAATCACCCTCTAATAACTGAATGACCTTGTTACGCTCAGCAATAGGATCAGGTAGCGGTACAGCAGACATCAGTGCTTTGGTATAGGGATGAGTCGGATTGCCGTATACGGCTTTGTTCAAACCCAGTTCGGCGGCGTTGCCTAAATACATGACCAATACCCGATCAGCAATGTGCTTAATCACAGAGAGATCATGGGCAATGAAGATAAGCGCTAACCCCATCTCTTCTTGCACCTCTTGCAATAAATTAATGACCTGCGCCTGAATCGAGACATCAAGGGCGGAGACTGGCTCATCACAGATAATAATTTTGGGCTTTAATATCAGTGCTCGAGCAATGCCTATTCGCTGGCACTGACCACCTGAAAACTCATGCGGATATCGGTTAATTTGATTAGACAGTAGCCCCACCTTTTTCATGATGGCGCGTACCTCATTTTGCACCTCAGGCTTCTTCATTTCAGGATAATAAGTGCGAAGAGGCTCGGCGATAATATCCCCTACAGTCATGCGCGGGTTAAGTGATGCCAGCGGATCTTGAAAGATCATCTGAATGTCTTTTCGCTTTAATCTCATGGTCTTTTTGGACGCACCCACCATCTCTTCATCACAAAACTTGATACTGCCAGAGTCAGCTTGTATCAATCCGATGATAGTACGAGCGAGTGTTGATTTGCCGCAGCCTGATTCGCCCACCACCCCTAAAGTCTCACCAGCAAATAGCTCAAACGATACCCCATTAACTGCTTTTAGAGTGACAGGCTTCTGCCAAAAGTAAGTCCCTTTTTGTTTGATATTAAAGGTGGTATGAATGTCCTTTACTTGCAATAACGGTGCTGGATTATTGCTTTTGGCGCTATCTAAATTCTGTATCATCATGAGCTAGCCCTCCATCCCTGATTGATTATTGGCATCGATATCTGCTGAGCTATCTAGTGAGTGATCAACGGGCGTTTCAGGGTGCCAGTGACAAGCGCGTTGACGCTTGTTCGGTAGAAATTCCAGCGGTGGCGGTGTATCACGGCAGACTTCCATCGCATGAGAACAGCGCTCATAAAAAGGACAGCCTGCAGGCAAATCTAATAAATTTGGTGGACTACCTGGAATGGTTTCAAGCTTGCCCATATCGTTATCTAAACGCGGAATGGCTTTTAGTAGCCCGATAGTATATGGATGACTTGGGGCATAAAAAATCTCTTCAGTCTCTCCATACGCCATGGTACGCCCAGCATACATCACCAGTACTCGATCACAGATACCCGCCACAACCCCCAAATCATGGGTAATCATAATAATGGTGGTGCCAAAGTCGCGTTTTAGCTCGTTTAATAGAACCATAATCTGTGCCTGAACAGTAACGTCGAGCGCGGTGGTTGGCTCATCAGCAATCAACAGCTTAGGGCGACATAATAATGCCATCGCAATCATAACCCGCTGACGCATACCACCAGAGAACTCATGCGGATACATGCCAATACGATTTTTGGCTTCTGGAATCTTAACCGCGTCTAGCATTCGTATGGATTCGGCCCAAGCGTCTTTTTTACTCATGCCTTTATGTAAAATCAATACTTCAGCGAGCTGGTCGCCTATCTTCATATAAGGATTTAATGAGGTCATCGGATCTTGAAAGATCATCGCGATCTGCTCGGCACGAATTTTATTTAGTGCTTTTTGTGACAATCCTAGTAGCTCATTACCCTCAAAGCGTACCGAACCTTTGGCATAACCGTTATTTGCCAATAACCCCATAATAGCAAACGCTGTCTGCGACTTACCTGAACCAGACTCACCAACGATACCTAAGGTTTCGCCTTCATGTAGGTTAAAATTTAAGCCATTAACTGCCGTTACTAGACCCTCTTCGGTCGTGAACTGTACCGATAAATCTTTGACTGCTAACAAGGTGTTTTCTGCGTTAGGTGGCTTATCGATCGCTGAATCAGTACCTATATTAAAGGTAGTAGACTCTATTTTCTCAGGAGCACTAGGCGCGTTGGCGGCGTTATAAATCTTTTGAGTTGCTATGTTTTTATCTTCCATACTTTTACCCTCCATGCTTTTATCCTTCATGCTTTGGTTTTTCATGATGTCACCCTCTTAGCGGTCTTTAGGGTCAAACGCATCACGCAGACCGTCGCCAATAAAGTTAAAGCAAAATAAAGTAATGACCAAAAAAGCTGAAGGAATCAAAATCTGCCAAGGTGCTACCTGCATGGTTTTTGAACCTTCTTGCAACAGCGCCCCCCAACTGGTCATCGGCTCTTGAACACCAAGTCCCAAAAAGCTTAGAAATGACTCAAACAAAATCATCGTTGGCACTAATAAAGAGGCGTAAACCACCACCACCCCGAGTACATTGGGCACAATATGGCGTAAGATAATATTGAAGCCTGATACGCCGCCTACGTGCGCAGCTTCGATAAACTCTTTACTCTTCAGGCTTAGCGTTTGCCCGCGAACGATACGCGCAACATCCAGCCACGATACCAGTCCAATCGCCACAAAGATTAAGATAAGGTTACGACCAAAGATAGTGACTAATAAAATCACAAAAAACATAAAGGGGAAGGCGCTTAAAATCTCTAATACACGCATCATAACGGTATCGACTTTGCCACCAAGATAGCCTGACGTTGCACCGTATATCGTACCGAAAATCACTGCAACCGTAGCGCCGGCGACGCCTACCATTAAGGAGATACGACCACCTACTGCGGTTCGCACTAACAAATCACGACCGAGTGAATCAGTACCGAAGTAGTGCTTATTATCGATGGCTGGCGCGGACTGCATAAAGTTCCAGTCGGTTTCGGCATAGCCAAAAGGTGCTAACATCGGTACAAAGATGACGAAAGCTGCCACGAGTAGCAATATAAAAAGACTGGCTACGGCGGCCTTGTTGCGATAAAAACGGCGCTTAGCATCTTGCAAAAGGCTGCGGCCTTTGATTTCCTGAGCCCCTATTTCTGCTAGGTCAGTTGTCTGGTCTGCGGTAAGGCTCATAGTCGTCCTTTTAATAATCTATTTAGCATAATAATAATGAATGATACCCATCAAACCGTATTGGAATGATAATGCGCTTAAATGGTCGCCTTAATACTGAATCTTTGGATCAATTACCGCATATAAAATATCGACGATAGCATTAAAGGCAATGGTCAATACCCCGACTAAAATGGTCAAACTAAGCACTACCCCATAATCACGATTGAGTGCGCCATTAATGAATAACTGTCCGATACCAGGTAAACCAAAGATAGTCTCAATCACAATAGAGCCTGTGATAATACCGACAAAGGCTGGGCCCAAATAAGAGATAACGGGTAGTAGTGCGGGTCTCAGCGCATGCCTCATCACTATTTGGCGCATCGGCAAACCTTTCGCCTTAGCCGTTCGGATATACTGGCTATTCATCACCTCAATCATCGAGCCACGCATGATACGAGCAATACTCGCAACATAAGCGAGCGCTAAAGCGGCAACTGGTAATACAAGGTTTTTGAGTGCCCCGTCATTCCAGCCACCAGCCGGTAGCCATTGCAAAATAATGGCAAAAATCAGCACTAATAATGGCGCTTTAACGAAGCTTGGAATCACAACGCCTGTCATAGCAAAGGCCATCAGTACGTAGTCTATCCATGAGTTTTGCTTAAGGGCTGCGATAACACCGAAGATAAGTCCTAAGACCAATGCCAATATAAAAGCGTATAGACCCAACTCCATAGAGACAGGAAACGACTGCGACAACAGCTCGTTAACCGTATAATCTTTATACTTAAAAGACGGTCCAAAGTCGCCTACCGCTAGCTGCTTTAGATAATTAACATACTGTAGCCACATAGGATCGTTAAGATTGTATTTGGCCTCGATATTGGCCAGTACCGCAGGTGGCAAGCTACGCTCACCCGTAAACGGACTGCCTGGCGCCAAACGCATCATAAAAAAGGAGACCGTGATCAATACGAATAAGGTCGGAATGGCCTCTAAGATACGCCGAAAAATCAGTTTTAGCATAATGCCTCTTTTATAATGATGCTTATTTTTCAGCTAAACTAAAATGAGATAACTAGCACAAACCTAACGCCCAGTTATCACTCAACTAGCAATATTCAATGACTTGGTTTTAAATAAATGATCGATAATCGTCGTTTATAAATAACAAGAGTTTCATCTAACACGCCTAATGAGAGTGGTCGTGAAAAATGAAACTAATGACGCTATCAGCGTTACTTAATAGGAGCGATAAATGAAACCAACTGTTTTTACCGCTCTCAGACATTCAATCGATAGAATTATTCAGCGATCAGTCAAACGATTAGTGCTTAGCAATTGAGAGATTTTTTACCTGCCAATTGTCTAATATATCCTTAGTTGGAAACCCAATGACATAAGGTTTTACTAGACGCGGGCTGACGTAATGATAAATGTTAAGTAAACCCATATCTTGATCAAGCTGAGCTTCAGCTTGCTTGTATAGATTGGCACGCTGCTCAGGGCTAACGCCAGCTTTCAGCGTTTGCGCCATTAAACTGTCAAAGTTAGCATTATTGTATTTACCGTAGTTGCCACTATTGTCAGATTTGGCAATATTTAAGAAAGCTGACGCTTCGTTATAATCACCACACCAGCCAGCACGCGCGATTTGATAATTACCATTACGGCGGGTATCCAAATAGGTTTTCCATTCTTTATTGGTCAAAGTCACATCGACGAAGCCGAGCGCTTGCTTCCATAGTGAAGTAGCCGCGACCGCAGTCTTTTTATGATTGTCATTGGTGTTGTATAGCAGCTCAAAAGTCAGCGGATTGCTATCGCTATAGCCTGCTTCAGTGAGCAGTTTTTTGGCCTCAGTAACCCGCTTTTCTTGATCCCAAGTCGACCATTCTGGACTATTTGCAATATCGCCATTGGTGGCAGGGGGTGTCAACTGATAAGCGGCCGTCTGTCCTTGACCGATAACTTTATCCGCAATGGTATCGCGGTCCAAAGCTAAGGCTAAAGCGCGGCGTACGTTGGGATCGTTGAACGGTGGCTTGACCGTATTAAACTCGTAATAATAAGTACAAAGATAAGGAGATACGGTTAGCTGATCGCCCACTTGCTCTTTAAGCGAAGCGAACTGCTCGGTTGGAATCTCATTGTAGGTCACATCGATTTCACCCGCCTGATAGCGTGCGACGTCAGTCGTACTAGAAGGAATCGGCAGGAAAGTGACGGTATCGATAGTCGTATTAGCATCGTCATAATAAGAAGCGTTGCGCGTTAAAATGATTTTGTCGTTAATTTGCCACTGGGTAGGCTTGTAAGGACCGTTAACCACGATGTTCTCAGGAGCTGTCCACTTATCACCAAAGGCTTCAACGGTCTTTTTATGAACGGGCTTGACTGAATTATGAATCAACATATCTGGAAAATAAGGCACTGGCTCTGATAACGTAATTTGCAAAGTTTTATCATCGATAGCCTTTACGCCAAGGGTTTCAATGCTTGCCTTACCATTAACGATTTGATCAGCGCCTACTACTTTGGCATCGACCAAATAGCTTGAATACGGCGACGCAGTATTTGGATCGACCAAGCGGCGCATACTGTAGACAAAATCCTCTGCCGTTACTGGATCATCATTTGACCATTTAGCATCGCGCAGCTTAAAGGTCCATACTTTATTGTCTTCGCTTTCCCAACTGGTTGCCATTGCTGGAATGGTCTTACCTTCGGCATCCGTATTGGTTAAACCTTCTAACATCTGGCGGCCAAGGGTAGATTCTGGTACACCCGATACTTTGTGTGGATCAAGTGATTCAGGTTCAGTACCATTATTGACGACGAGCGCTTGAGTATCAGCCAGTACATTAGGATCAACGTCAGCTGCTTGGCTGTCAGTGCCAGACTTCTCGCTACTACAGCCAGTCATAGACATGGCGAGCGCAAGAGAGGTAGGCAAAAATATAGAGGACAAAAAGTGATTAGGAGTGCGCATCATATAATAGCTATCCTTGCTGGTCAGTGGCTGGGCGGATCAACTAAATAGTAGTGATTCGAGTTAATATATCCGTATATTGACTACGTTTATTAACAATACTTTAACTAACTATTGGTCATATTGTAGACAACTATTATAATTAAAAACGATACAAATGTCAATAAGTTTTAATTCCTCCCTGATACTAACAAGCAAAATAAGATTGCCGTCAAAGCAGTTTCGACGACCAAAACTTAGATGTGATTACTATTAATTGAGTAACTTTTATAGCTACTTATTACCTTTCATCAGCAATATACTACCGCTCATTCGAAACCTGTCTTATTACCACAAATCTCAGTTTCTAAATCACTAATTATCACTGTCAAGTGAATGAAATCAATGCTATCAAGCAATAAAACCCTAGTAGATATGATGAATTTTATTTATAAGACTATTGTTAATAACTAATCATTTGATAGATTTTTTAAGCCGATGCTGATGAATGATAGTGTGGTATTTTCGACACTCAAAACCAGAATTATTCGCTATTTCAAATCGTACAATTTTTTGATTTTTGCAATTACTTATTTTTGTAATAGCTGAGTAAGACCATGATAAAAATCACTAAATTTAGAATTAATACCTACCAATATCACTATTAATTCCTTTTTATAAAGCTAATAATGCTGATCTCTTGATGAAATTTTGATTGTATAGTCGCGTGGCCGAGCGCTTATATTTGCGCCTATCTCATCCAAGAGCATTTGCTCAGTAGGATTGAGTTTTTTTGAGTAAAAAACTATAAACTTTAGTACACCCACCTCTCACAAAAAAGCTAAGATAAGCAACATCATCTTTTTATTTAGAGGACGCTATGAGCCAACCACGGCGTACTATCGAGCATTTACTCAAGCAAGGCATACTGCCATTGACGCATGCCAACGATGCAGCGATTCATTTGCAAGTCTATCCTAGCAAACGCTCATGGCTGGTCTTTTTTGATAAAGCCATGCTGATTATCGGGGCGATAGCGCTGGTATTATCGCTGGTATTTTTCATTGCCTATAACTGGGTAAATATGGGCAAAATGGGCAAGTTCGCTTTGGTCGAAGGGGCCTTGGTTATCACGATTGCCCTTTACGTTGCGCTCTCTTTTAAACAGAAATTTCAGCTGGTTCGGCAGTTATTATTGCTCATTGCCAGCGTGGTCACGGGCAGCTTATTGGCGCTATTTGGGCAGGTGTATCAAACGGGCGCGGATACGTGGCAGCTGTTTTTTGGCTGGGCAGTATTGATTATTCCGTGGGTAATTATCGCCCGCTCCCCTGCGCTATGGCTGCTATGGTTGGGGCTCGTCAATACTGGTCTCATCTTATATTTCGGCGTTATGGACTTTGCCTTTGTCAGTTATTTTTATGAAGGTGTCTTACAAATAGGCGTGCTTGCCGCTGTTAATTTTGTGGCGCTAAACTTGTGGCTCGTGTTTATCGACCGTCAACCACCATCAGTCACACGCAGCCGATTTAAATCTGAGCTGGATTGGAGCGCTTATGTCGTCGGTTTACTCAACAGCTATTTTATTACCTACCTTGCCATTCTTTATGTCTTTGATGACGCCAATATTGTAATGATGCTGATCACTTTGCTGCTATGGATGAGCTGGTGCGGATTTATGGTTTGGCGATTTTATTGGTATCGCATCAATCTATTAATGCTGACCTATTTATGTGGCTCTGTCATTGTCGTGGTGATGTTTTGGGCGGGTAAGTTGTTTTTAGACAATTTTGATATGGGTGGTTTTCTCATCTTAGCCCTATTATTGATTGGCATGAGTTCAGCGGCGGTTGTTTGGCTGCGTCATGCGGCACGTTTAAACAGCGAAAACAACCTCCCAAGTGCTGTCGTCAAAGGAGGTAATTATGAGTAATGATATGAATAATCAACACTCAGACAATGTCCTTTTACAGCTGCAACAGCTTGGATTAATTGACGGCAATGTGACTGATGCCCGTACTGGTGAGACCAGCGCTAAGGCAACGATAGCGAATAATCACTCTCAAAACGATATTCCTTGGTTTATACAAATACTTTTTGGTCTTAGCGGTATTGTAGCGAGTCTGTTTCTAATCGCCTTTCTGTCTTTATTATTGTTTGGCATCGATGGCTTTGACAGCGTGATTGCCTTGTTAATTACAGGTCTAGTACTCAGCGCGGCGGGTTTTGTGCTATTTAGAAACAAGCAAAGCCGTGATAATACCTTTATCAGTAGCCTAGCATTGGCTATTAGCTCGGCTGGACAAGCCTACATTGGCTTTGCTTTATTTGATAATAATTTGTCACATCCTATAGATGTTTGGCTTTTTTTAATCGTGCAAGCCGTTGTGACGGTCATTATGCCCAACCGTATCTATCGCCTATTGGGTAGCATAATGACGCTAGGTTTGATGATTTATTTGCTTAACTATTATCATCTACCTGAGCTCAACTTGGGATTATTGGCGCTGATTACGACTGGCAGCAACTTATCACGTTATTCTCTATTGCAGCGTATACCCAGCAAATGGCGAGCGGATGTTTTCGATATTATTAAAGCCATTGGTTACGCCAGCGCGCTGATGCTGTTGTGCTTTTCTGTGTACTTTATCGCCGCTGAACATAGTCATAGTCTTGCTTCTTATTATGGCGACACTTTCAGCTATAACTACTATTTGGCGCAAGGGTTGCTTACACTTGCCAGCCTTTATGCCGCTTATCTGATTCTAAAACGTTACGACGTTAAATTACTATCGGCAGCGGGACTCTTCATTGGTGGTGCGATTGTATTGCTTGGGATAATATCGATTTACGTCTCAGGTTTACTGGCGACTAGCCTTATCATCGTCATTGCGATTGCCAATAGCCAACGGGTGCTGTTAGGTTTGGGCGTCACCGCCTTGGTCAGCTATATATTTTGGTATTACTATCAGCTCGATACTTCGTTATTGGTTAAATCTATCTCTATGCTGGTCATCGGTATCGCGCTATTACTCATACGCTGGACACTTATTAAAGGATATCTTGCAAATATAAAACCGAGCGCTAACAACAATCAGGAGCGCTACTCATGAACCAGAAAGTTTTGACTAAGCGCTTGATTGATGACACGTCACCATCCACGCATTGGCTAAAAAAACGAGCCGTTACGATTACGATTGCCCTACTGGGGTTAGCACTGATATTGGTCGTAATGACGATGAATATCATCAAATACGAAACCCATCTCACCACTGGCAAAACGGTATTATTAGCACTTGCACCCGTTGATCCCCGTGGTTTTATGCAAGGCGATTATATGGCGTTAAGCTATGCGCTCGAGCGCGATATTTTTGATGCCATGCGACCAAAGCACCCTCATTCAACACAAGACGAATTAGGCTCAGAACTAGATGTAGAATTAGACGAGCTTGATACAGATTTTCGTATTTATGAGCCAAGCGACGGTTATGTCATTGTGAAAATCGATGACAATAATGTGGGGCATTTTGTCCGCTTAGCTGATAGTAATAGTCGTGAAGGTTTAACTAAAAGTGAGCTGCCCATTTATTACCGCATCCGTAACGGCAGTGTGCAATTGGCGACCAATGCGTTCTTCTTTCAAGAAGGTCATGCCGAGGCGTTTGAAGCGGCTGAATATGGTCTGTTTCGCGTCAATGACAAAGGTGAGCCATTACTCACAGAGATGGTAGACGGTGATTTTACAGTCATCGTCGGCGACATAAGCCAAGAAGATAAAGCCTCTCAGTAGACGTTAATGGTGCGACTACTTATTCGTTACTTATTATGCATTACTACTTATGCTTTACTATACGCGATACGTGTAACGTATAACATTCCTTAACTAAAGTAACATTGAGGGTACTGAGACAAACTTGTTACTGTTGCTCACGACTTAAAAATAATAAAGGAAATGATTATGCGTAGCGCAACTTATAGTACCTTCGGTAAACCATCTGACGTCCTCAGTTTAGGTGACACACCTATTCCTGAACCAAAAGCCAATGAAGTACGAGTCAAAACGATACTCGCCTCTATCCACAACCATGATTTATTAACCATTCGCGGTCAATATGGCTTTAAACCTGAGCTGCCAGCGGTTGGTGGTAGCGAAGCGGTCGGCATTATCGATGCCGTCGGTCAGGATGTCAAAGACTTAAAAGTGGGTCAGCGCGTGGCAGCGGCGAGCGTACAAGCGACATGGGCAGAGTATTTTGTCGCCTCAAAAGACATGGTATTCGTCATGCCTGATAGCTTAGAAGACGAAATGGCGGCGCAGCTCATTGCGATGCCACTCAGCGCGCTGATGCTGATTGAGTTTTTAGCACTAACAAGCGGTCAGTGGGTGATTCATAATGCTGCCAATGGCGCGGTCGGCAAATCGCTCGCCATGCTAGCCGCCGCGCGTGGTATTAACACCATTAATGTCGTGAGAAGTGGCGATGCTATCAAGGAATTAGAAGCACTGGGTATCAAACATAATATCAACACCTCAGATGACGACTGGAAGGATCAAGTAAAAGCCATCCTTGGTGATGAGAAAATCAGTGCCGCGGTTGATTCTATCGGTGGTGAGTCGAGTAATGATCTGCTGGCGTTACTGGGTCATGGTGGCACATTGGCATCGTTTGGCATCATGTCAGGCAAACCAATGGTGCTAGATCCAACCCATATCATTTTTAAACAAGCGATAATTAAAGGCTTTTGGGGCAGCAAAATCAGTCAAGAAATGAGCGTTGAAAACAAACAACGTTTGATTGATGAGCTGATCGAACGTGCTAACAATGGCAATTTAAAACTGCCCGTTGAGGCGACGTTTGATTTGGCAGATATCGTCAAGGCCGTCGATGGCAAATTGCAGGCAAGTAAGAATGGTAAGGTGTTGTTAAAAGCATAAATGACTGTCTTACATACATCGATGTAGTTGCAAATGATGTACGTGCAAGTAAAAACACACACCAAACAACCTCACTAGGAATAATATGATGTCTAATAATAAAACCTTTAAAGCCTTAGTCGTCGAAGAAAATACCGACGGCAGCTTTAGCAAAAGTATTCAAGAACGCAACGTCAGTGACTTGCCAGAAAATGACTTGTTGATAGAAGTGCATTATTCCTCGTTAAATTTCAAAGATGCGATGTCGGCATCAGGCAATAAAAGAATCACCAGACAATATCCGCATACTCCCGGTATTGATGCAGCTGGCGTCGTCGTCAGTGACAAATCAAGCACGTTTACCGCAGGGCAAGAAGTATTGGTATTTGGCTATGATTTGGGCATGGATACAGATGGCGGTCTGGGTCAGATGATCTCTATACCTGCCGATTGGGCATTGCCCTGCCCAGAAACGCTGACGTTAAAAGAAGCAATGACTTACGGTACGGGCGGCTTAACCGCAGCACTCAGTATCCAAAAATTAGAAAAAATGGGTGCAAAACCCAGTGATGGTCCAGTCGCGGTAACTGGTGCAACAGGCGGCGTCGGTACGATCAGTATCGCTATTTTGAGTCAGCTGGGTTATGAGGTGATTGCCTTCTCAGGTAAGCCAGAGCAAAGCGAGCATTTGAAAGCATTGGGCGCGAGCGAAGTGCGTCATCGCGATACCATCAATGAAATTGGTAACAAGCCTATCGGTCGTGAGCTGTGGGCAAATGCTATTGATACCATTGGCGGCGACTACTTACCCAACCTGCTAAAGCAAACCAAATCTGGCGGTGCAGTGACCAGTTGTGGTTTAGCCAGCGGCGCTGAGTTTTCGATGTCAGTGATACCTTTTATCACCCGTGCGGTGTCATTATTGGGTATCGATTCAGTCTATATTCCACTGGCTGATAAAGAAGCTATTTGGCAGCGTGTCGCGACTGATATGAAACTGCCTAATCTTGAAAGCTATGGCGAAGAGATTTCGCTAGAGCAAACGCCAGAATACTTAGATCGCTTTATGTCGAGTAAAGTGGTTGGGCGTTATGTGGTGAATGTGAAAGGTTAGGTTTTTGGTTTAGAAGTTAACTTTATAGATAATGGCAGCATCTCTTTTGAGATGCTGCCTTTTTTATATTTCAAAAATAGCCTTATCTAGACTAAATTTATTTAAAATAAGTCGTATAACGTCTTAGAACCCAACCTTGCTCTAATTCACCATTAATTTCGACTTCTACAAGAAGCCACGAGCGGTCAGATTTGTTTATGACCCTTACAGTAGTACCAATCGGTAAAGAATCAATCACGTTAGAACTCATACTAGGTCTATCGCGAAAATTAAGTAAATCAACCATAACAAATCGATGACCTTTTAATGCTTGACGGTCAAACGCAGTATGTGAAGATCTTATAAATGACCTTATTTCCTGCTTAGTTTCCATTAATTTTGACTCTTCTTTAGCCTGAAGAATATTCGACATATTTAAAAATAAATAGCCAAAAAATAATGGTAATAGATAATAATGGTAAATATAAGATAAATACTTCTTATCTTGATCTGAATATAAACTGAAACCCTTTCCTGATTTGATTTCATCACTTAAATCAGACTCAATTTCAGATATCGGTTTTTCTGTAAATCTCGTTATATCTCCTTGCGTTAAATTAGTGCTTACAACTTCTTCAAACTGAAAATCATTTAGTTTAAATATTGATTGAAAATACTCAAGATTGCGTAACGATTCAAACTGCTCAAAAACACCCGAGTATTTTGATAAGGTGGAATTAGCTAAAGCTACTTGCGATTGTAACTCTCTTGCAAGTTTAAAAGATTCGCTTGCTTCAAATGAGGTACGCGCTGCATCAAAAGCACTTCTATATGGTTCTAATGAATCCCTAATTAGATTTAATGATGAAATCATATCTTCATATACACTAGTTCCTCCTGTACTTTGTATCAGGCTCTCTCTTGCAGACATAAGACTATTATCATAGGCACTCATTCCCTTTGTCATTTCAAGAAAAGTATCTTGCACATTCACTGCTTTTGGGACTCTCAACTGAGCATTCATTGCTATTGCACTATGGTCTACAACACTGCTAGAAACGAAATCCACTGGTTGAACAGCTTTTCTTGCAATATCTGCAATACTTGTAGCTGAATTCATCTGTTCATATTTTGCCATTCTCGGCATAATACTATCTATTGTTTTACCACCAAAAGATAGTGGATTCAATTGTCTCTGAATTTTATCAACCATTTCACTGATCTCTAACATAGATGGTATTTTACTATCTTTTTTAGGATTTTCAGCCACTCATAAGTTCCTTTTGTTCGATAATTTCCCGATAGTCAAAGCTAACCTTAAAGATAGCATAATAGCTAGAAATTTAGAAAATCAATAAATCTTTCAATCAAACAAAATACTCACGTCGTATAATAAAAATACCAACCATTATGTAGCTCCGTGAGAGATATTACCGTAAGGGCATAGGGCGGTATCATATAACCAACTTCAATGTCATTATTCGGCGCTTTGAGGTAGCCAAATTCATTATCCAAAAAGCCACCCATCGTTAGCACGATATAACCGTCCTCTCGTGCCATACTAACGATACCTGAGCGATCTAGCTTCTTACGTAGTAAAGCGACTTTTTCTACATCTAAGTCATCTGCCCTTATCTTTCCAGCATAAGCTGCCGCTATCTCTCGCTCAGTTGTATAGCTGTCATCATTGGAGATAAGCTGGTCATTTAGTATCTTATGGTGACGCCGCATATTACTTATTTGGTAGACGTTGGCATCTTGGCTCAGGGTATCTATGGCTTGTAAATTACTTTTATTCAGCAAAAAATGTACTTGATTGCCCATACCGATTGCTGAAAGATAAAATGCAATCACAGTAACTATGGGAAATATCGCTAATGGCATATAAGAAAATGGTTTTTTATATCCTTTTCTGAATATATTTAACACCGAAAATAATAACCCAGCAATGAGAAAAAATAGCAGAGTCAGCAAACTCAAAATCGGTCCAAAACTGCCAAAGTAGGGAGAATTCAGTAAGCTTACTGAGAGAATAAATAGGACAAGATATGTGATGTATTTTTTATTTTTTGGCGTCATAACAGTCTCATACTGGGTTTGAATATTGATAATATCTTAGCGTGAGTCTGCTATAAATAAGATGAAATAAGGGTGGAAAGGTTATGAATAAATTCCACAATTAAAAGTCATACAAAGAACACTATTAGCTTAATTAGACCGACTTTTAAGTGACTTATACTAACCAAAACCAATCAGGCGCAAACAAATAGGACATACCCATAGATAGCAATACTGATAATATGCTACCCACAATGGCGCCAACCCATGACGTACCACCCTTTGCCGCTAACTCCTGTTCGACCGTCGCTGGGTCAGCTGTATTACTCATGACTTTTTTTATATTTTTGACGCTGTGACTAAAGTAAAAATAATTACCTAAAAGTCCTGTCAGTACTGCCCATGCGACAAAAAAGCTGGTTTGACCTATAGAGCTATACGCCTCCATACCGAGCAGATGCATTAAAATTAAATCGACCGTATTTATGCCAAGTACAATACACAAGGCTACTAGGTACATTTTACGATAGCATAACCAAGATGTTCCCAAGAGCAGTCCAGCAATATTAAAACTGTGAATGCTCGAACCATCCTTATTGACTTCTAAACGTGGCTCACTGTCCTTAAACCATTTATTGCGGTAGAAATCATCATACTTTTTACCAACGAAAGCTGCCAATAAAGCATCGGCATTTTCAGAACTGGAAGCTGAATGGTTTTGCGGGATTTGCGCATCTTTAGAGATATTAACTGGCGTTAATGGTGGCGGTGTTTTTGCTTGGACGTCAGAGAGCTGATGCCCACATTTTGAACAAAATCCTGCCTCGCTTGAATTTTCTTGATTACAGTTATTACAAAACATCTTATCCCTTAATTTTACTAAATACTGAACGATTGATAGGCTTATTTCGACTTTAACAAATAATAGCCAATTAAAGTTGACTATATTATAGATAATAAAGACAAATGTTCAATGAAAAATTAGAGGATTCTTAGTCGCCTGTTTTTTTTAATCAAAAAAAGCACCCAACCAAGTTGAGTGCTTTTTTATCGCTATATTGAACTAATCTAATTATTGATTAGTCGTATATCAATTCATAAAACATGAGTTGAAAAGCTATTTAGATAAGTTTATGTAGTCGAAAATGGTAACAAGGCAACCGAGCGCAGATAGTACGTGTTTGTACATCTAGCTAGGTTAACACCGTTACCGTTTAGAATACTTAAACGGTTTATTCCCACTCAATCGTCGCTGGTGGCTTGCTCGATACATCATAAGTCACGCGTGATACTTCCGCGATTTCATTCATGATGCGGTTCGATACTGTCTCGATCAAATCATACGGCAGATGCGCAAAGCGAGCCGTCATAAAGTCTACAGTTTCAACCGCACGTAGCGCAATCACCCACGCATAGCGGCGACCATCACCGACCACGCCAACTGATTTGATCGGTTGGAATACCGCAAATGCTTGCGCGGTCTTCTCATACCAGCCTGATTTTTCTAACTCTTCCATAAAGATAGCATCAGCAGAACGCAAGATATCAGCGAATTCCTTGGTCACTTCGCCAAGAATACGCACGCCCAAACCCGGTCCTGGGAACGGATGACGGTTAATCATCTTCGCAGGTAAACCAAGGGTAATACCCAATTTACGTACTTCATCTTTAAACAAATCACGTAACGGCTCAACCAATTCAAACGCCAAATTATCTGGCAAACCACCAACGTTGTGATGGCTCTTAATGACGTGAGCTTTACCTTGGTGCGACTTAGCAGATTCAATGACGTCAGGATAAATCGTCCCTTGTGCTAAAAATTCAATGACTTTACCGTCGCTTTGTTCGCTGACTTCACGGGCGCTATTAGCGAATACATCGATAAAGGTTTTACCAATGATTTTGCGCTTGGCTTCAGGGTCAAACTCGCCAGCCAATGCCGTTAAGAACAACTCTTCAGCATCAACACGAATCACTTTTACGCCCATGTTTTCTGCAAAAATTTGCATCACTTGGTCGCCTTCGTGCAGACGCAAAAGACCAGTATCAACAAACACGCACGTTAGCTGATCGCCAATCGCTTTATGCAATAATGCTGCAACGACCGAGCTGTCCACACCACCAGACAAACCGAGCAATACTTGCTTATCACCGATTTGCTTTTTAAGTTGCTCAATACGCATATCGATGATGTTGTCAGGCGTCCAGCTACCCGCGCAGCCACAGATTTCATGGACGAAACGTCCTAGCAATGCAGAACCTTGCGCGGTATGCGTGACTTCAGGATGGAACTGCAAACCATAATAGTGGCGCGAATCATCAGCCATAATCGCAATCGGACAGCTTGGCGTACTAGCAACGATATCGAAACCTTGTGGCGCATCAATCACTTTATCGCCATGACTCATCCAGACATTTAGCTTACCAGCAGCGTCTTCGATGCCATCTATAAGGGTAGATTTGCCGTCAATATTGATAATCGATGCGCCAAATTCATGGATATCACTGGCATGAACTTGTCCGCCGAAGCGCTCTGCCATCGCTTGCATACCATAGCAGATACCCAATACTGGTACGCCTAGATCAAATACGGCATCATTGATGCGTGGGCTGTCATCTGCGTGGACGCTCTCAGGACCGCCAGATAAGATAACGCCTTTTGCGCCAAAATCGATAATGCGCTGAGTGTCGATATCATAAGGAAACATCTCACAGAATACGCCTGAATCACGGACACGGCGGGCGATAAGCTGGCTGTACTGTGAGCCAAAATCGAGAATTAAGATGCGATCTTCTTTAATAGTAGGAACGTTGGCAGCAGTTGTCATAACGTAGTGTCCATCAATAAATAAATTGGTGCGCTATTTTAACAAGTTTGAGCAGTCTATTGGTTATAAAAATACGCTAATCTGCTAACTGGTATATAAATCTATAGCTCATCAGTATAAACCTCTACTTTATTTCATTAATGAATGCATTTCTTCTATATTTTTCTACATCTAGGTAGCGATGATAAGGCACTGTAGAGCAGTCAACAGAATAAAAACGTGATTAATTGACCTAATACTTCTATAGGCAACGCATAAATTCTGGTTCAAGCATTATTACAAACAAGTGTTATTACAAAATAGCCATTATGCTTTTTTATATAGCATTCTACAGAGAAGCCTGCATCGGTGTCGCCTATGATTACCACATATTATTCGGCAACACATGGACTTCATCCGAAATCTTCGCAAGCTTAGTCTCACCGCATTGGTATTTTTATATATTAGGGTTTATTGGTGTTATTTGGCACTACTTAGCGCATAGACTGATAGTTTTGGTGGGGAATAAAGAATTAGCAAGTCGGAACAGCACACCAATCGTTGTTGACTAATGTACAGAAAACAGTTACTTATTATAATCACAGATAATCATAATAAATTGACAGGTATGTCCCTATGAGCAAAATCAAAGCCCTTATCCGAAAACGCCCTAAATCTGACCCGTCTAAAGCTATTTCAGTCAATTCTGATAACCAAAATACCAATAACATCAGTATAGACGCCACCTCAAAGGGTCATACGATAAATACCCCAATCGAGCAAACGCGCTGGAATGGCTGGGGCAATATCAATATTAATAAAAAAGTCTCAGCGCATGGGGCGAAACTGATCAAATCGCATATTGGTAAAACCAAAAAACTACCCTCTGTTAGCTTACAAGAGGTGTTAAAAACTGTCCCAAAATCCCGCTTGCCTGTTGCTATGACTGAGCTTGATACTGTATCTGTCGACAACGAAGTGAGACTTAGACACGCCCGTGGCCAAAGCTTTCCAGACTGGATAGCCATGCATGGTGGCGACTTTGAAGTCTTCCCTGATGGCGTTGCTTTTCCTGAATCGACCGCTGATGTCGAAACCTTATTAAAGCTAGCGAGCGAGCACGACCTTATCGTCATTCCTTTCGGTGGCGGCACCTCAGTCGCAGGTCATATCAATCCACAAAAAGGTTCATGCCCCGTATTGACCATTGCCATGAGTAAGATGGATCAGCTTATTGATTTAGACAGTGAGAGCCAAATAGCTACCTTTGGCGCAGGCACACAAGGGCCAGCAGTCGAAGCACAACTGGACGCACACGGCTACCGCTTGGGACATTATCCTCAGTCTTGGGAGCTATCGACACTGGGTGGCTGGATTGCCGCGCGCTCTAGTGGTCAGCAATCTTTAGGCTACGGGCGCATCGAGCAGATGTTTGCCGGTGGTACGTTGGTGACCCCACAAGGGGTACTCAATATTGCTGATATTCCAGCGTCAGCAGCAGGGCCTGATCTGCGCGAGATGATGATGGGCACGGAAGGTCGCGCTGGTATCTTTACCGAAGTCAAAATGCGTGTGCAGTCGCAACCAGAAGAAGAGCTATTTAAAGTGGCATTTCTGCCTAACTGGGAAGCGGGTAAAGAAGTGCTTAGACAAGCCGTGCAAAAAAATATTCGCCTATCGATGTTGCGCCTGAGCAATGCGGTCGAGACCGACGCGCACCTACATCTAGGTACGACGCCCAGCCAGTTTATGGCCATTAGCACTTATCTAAAAGCGCGCGGTCTCAGCTCAGATAAAGTCATGCTTACTTATGGTGTATCAGGTGATAAAGCACAGAATAAATTGGCACTGACGCAGTTTAATAAGCTATTAAAGCAGCACGGTAGTGTCACGGGTAAAATAACCGATATCATGGGTAGTGTCTGGGCACATGGACGCTTTAAATTCCCTTATTTGCGCGGCACTTTGTGGGAAAAAGGCATCATGGTCGATACCTTTGAGACCGCAACCAACTGGAATCATATCGACGAGCAAATGCAGCAGATGCAACAAGCCGTTCAGACTTCCTTGGCAGATGAAGGTGAAAACGTCATGGCCTTTACCCATATCTCGCACGTCTATAAACAAGGTGCTAGCCTTTATACTACCTACTTCTTTAGATCCGCAAAAGATCACGCCAGCACCTTAAGTCGCTGGCAGAAAATCAAACATGCCGCCAGTTCAAGTTTGGCCAATGGCACAGCGACGATATCGCACCAGCATGGCGTCGGCCGTGATCACGCACCTTACCTTGCAGCTGAAAAGGGTGAGCTAGGTATCCAAGTAACTGCTGATATGCTCAAAAGCTTAGATCCTGAGCAACGTATGAATCCAGGCGTTTTAATTAAAGAGTAAAAGGTCGTCTTAGCGTCACTAGTTGGCTTAAACAGGTTAAGTCGCTGATTAATTTGAGTATCATTTGAGATGAGTCGTTTATGAACCAAGCCAATCAACATCAGCAACGCCAGCAAGCATTAGCGCCTTTATCTCGGCGCTCGTCTCAAGAGGAACCTTGGGATATGCTCATCATCGGTGGCGGCATTACTGGTGCTGGGATTGCTCGCGAGGCAGCAAGGCGCGGCTTAGCAGTTTTATTAATCGAGCAAAAAGACTTTGCGTGGGGCACGTCCAGCCGCTCTAGTAAAATGGTACATGGCGGGCTGCGCTATATTGCCTCAGGTGATTATAAGACCACCTTGCTGAGTGTCCGTGAGCGCGAGCGCATGCTCAGCGAAGCAAGTGGTCTCGTCAACGAGATGCACTACGTCATGCCGCATTATAAAGGCAAGTTTCCACCGCCATGGATATTCAATACCTTGCTACGTGTCTACGATGGGCTCGCGGGCAAGCGCTACTCTAAATACTTTAAAAAGGACGCTTTTTTACAGCTTAATCCGCACATCAAGCAAGAAAACTTTTTGGGCGCCAGTCAATTTAGCGATGCAGTGACTGATGACTCACGCCTTGTGATGCGGGTGCTAGACGAAGCTACCCATGATGGTGCACAGGCGATTAACTATCTTAAAGCTGAGTCATTAATTACTAATGAGCAAGGCTTGGTCGTGGGTGCTACCCTAAAAGATACCACATCCGAAGACAACGGTCATACCTACGATATTCATGCCAAAGTGGTGGTTAGTGCCACGGGGGCTTGGGCTGATACCTTACGAATGCAAGCAAGCAAACAAACAGAACAAAGCTTTCATAAACAAATCCGTCCATCGCGTGGCAGTCACTTGGTGGTCAGTCAAGAGCGTCTACCGCTTAAACAAGCCTATACCTTTTTGCATCCTGTCGATAAAAGAGCCGTCTTTGTCTTTCCGTGGGAAAACCGTACCGTCCTTGGTACCACCGATTTGGATCATCCACCATTGGATGATAACGAGGTCGGCATTACTAACGAAGAGGTCGACTATCTCTTAGTGGCGACTAATGCTCTCTTTGATAATACTAATCTAAGCCGAGGGGATGTCATCAGCTCATGGGCAGGCGTGCGTCCACTGATTTCTGACGGCGGTGATGGTAAGCGCGTCAGCCCGAGTAAAGAAAGACGCGATCATAGCGTCTGGTTGGATAATAATTTAGTGACCGTCAGTGGTGGCAAGCTAACCACCTTTCGCCTAATCGCCCTTGATGTACTGAAAGTTTGTCAAAAGGTGCTCGCACTTGATGAATCGGCTACTCAAGATAATGTGTCATATAGCAGCCAAGTCTTTAGCAATCAACCGCCAACCAATCCTAAATTTACCACCTTACCAAAACCCCTACAACAGCGCTTACAAGGATTTTACGGTCTACAGCTTGATGCCTTATTAGAGTTAGCACATGACGATGATTTGGCTTATGTGACTGACAGCAACACCATTTGGGCAGAGATTCGCTTTGCCGCCCATTATGAGCAAGTCATTCACTTGGACGATTTGTTACTGCGACGCACGCGCCTAGGGTTGATACTGCCACATGGCGCAATGACGCCATTGATTAGCGATAGGCTCAAACAAATATGCCAGCAGGAACTGGGTTGGGATGAGCAAAAATGGCAGCAAGAAGTTGAACGCTATACACAATTATGGCAATGCTACTATTATCTGCCTGCGGCTTAAGCCTATTTTTATTACTGCTTATTACTACATAGTTAAGGATGACTATGACCCATAACCTTGATACCCCTATTTATTTCTTGGCTATTGATAATGGCACCCAAAGCGTCAGAGCGCTTATCTTTGATCAATTTGGTAGCGAGATTGCCAAAGCCCGCGTCATTATCGAGCCGTATTTTTCAACGCAGCCAAATTTTGCGGAGCAACATGCCGATTATTATTGGCAAAAATTAAGCGAGGCTTGCCAGCAATTGTGGCAAAGCTGCGATATTACGCCCGAGCAAATCGCTGGCGTCAGCCTCGCCACCCAGCGCTATACCATGATATGTTTGGATAAAGACAAACAGCCACTGCGTCCTGCCATAGTGTGGATGGATTTGCGTCGCGGCGAAACCAATGACATAGGCTTGCTCAATCCACTCACTAAAGTCATCGGTATGAGTGAGTTGGTACAAGAGGCACAGCAAAAAGCCCGCTGTAATTGGCTTGCGCATCATGAGTCAGAAATGTGGGCAAAGACCGCTCATTACGTCAATTTATCCGCGTACCTCACCTATCAGCTGACAGGCGAGTTGATAGACTCAAGCGGTCACGCCCTCGGTTACCTGCCTTATGATTACAAAGCGCAAGCTTGGTTTAAGCTAAATAACCTCAAATGGCGACTGTTTAGTTGCCGACTAGAGCAAATGCCCAAACTCATTGCACCGGGGCAGCTACTTGGTCATATCAGCGCTCAAGCTGCCGCCGCTACTGGTATTTTAAAGGGCACGCCGATGATTGCTGCCGCCAGTGACAAAGCCTGCGAAGCGTTAGGCGCAGCGGGTCTCGCAGCAGACACCGCCTGTTTAAGTTTTGGTACTACTGCGACGATTAATACCACGTCGAGCAATTATATCGAGATACTTAAACATATGCCCGCCTACACTGCCGCCGCGCCAAATTACTACAATCATGAGTACATGATTTATCGCGGCTTTTGGATGGTCAGTTGGTTTAAAGAGCAATTTGCCCACTATGAAGAGCAGTTAGCAAAGACCCAAGGCATCGATACCGAAAAACTACTCGACAAGGCAGTCAAAGACATTCCAGCAGGCTGTATGGGATTAATGATGCAGCCATACTGGTCACCCGGTGTTCGTCATCCGGGACTTGAGGGCAAAGGTGCGCTTATTGGCTTTGGTGATGTGCATACACGAGCGCACGTTTACCGCGCTATATTAGAAGGGCTCGCTTACGAGCTTAAGCTTGGCTTCGATACTATTGAGAAGCGTACAGGCAAACCCATTAAACACCTGCGTGTCTCAGGTGGCGGCTCTCAAAGTGACTCTGCCATGCAGCTCACCGCCGATATCTTCGGTATGCCTGCATACCGGCCGCATACTTATGAAGCCTCAGGCTTAGGCGCGGCTATTAATTGTGCAGTAGGGCTTGGCGTTTATCCCGACCATTTAACCGCCACTAAGGCAATGGTGCATTTGGGCGATGAATTCTTGCCTATTGACGCCAACGTCCAGCTCTACAAGCGCTTATACAATGAGGTTTATCTCAAAATGTATGAGCGCTTAAAACCTTTATACCAAAGCATCCAAGATATAACTGGTTATCCTACCAAATGATATTATTGTTTGAAATCATTGCTATTTAATGCAGTATGCATACGATTTAACCCTTCTATCAGCAGCGTTTTAGGACACGCTACATTAAGGCGCATTTTTAGATGCCCTTTATTACCGTACTTAATCCCTGCGCTAAGCTCAACTTTGGCCTCTCTAAGCGCGTCATAGAGCATTTGATCGTCTTGCCCATATGCCGAGCAATCAAGCCAAATTAAATACGACGCTTCTGGACGCATCACCTTAATTTTAGGTAAATGATCTTCTAAGAATTGCAGGGTTAATTCAATATTAGCTTCAATATAAGTCAGCGCCTGTGCCAACCACTCACCACCCTCTTCATAAGCCCTGCGCATTGCCGTATAAGCAAATAAATTTAGCTCATGCTCGTCACTTAAACGCTGCTGCTGGTTAATTTTAGTGAGTAATGCACTGTCTTTAGCAAATATCATCGAGCCTTTGATACCGGCAGTATTAAAGGTTTTGGTCATCGAGGTTAGGCTGACTACTTTATGCTCATAGCCTGTTGCTAGGGTTAAAAAAGGCGTAAATGTATGCCCTTTCAAGGTTAAATCTTGATGAATCTCATCACTCACAATCGCCACATCGTGCTTTTTACAAATCGAAAGCAGCGCTTCAAGCTCATCTGCTGTCCATACACGTCCGCCCGGATTATGTGGATTGCAGAATAAATATAGCTTAACTTTATGCTTGATAATTTTAGCTTCTATATCAGCTAAATCCAGATAGTATCGCCCCTCATTCTCCTTTAATGCAGAAGTCACCAGCTTACGATCGTTGTCCAACACCTTGGTCATAAAGGGCGTATAAATAGGGTCATTGATGAATACCGCATCCCCTACCTCGGTAAATACTTTCATCATCAGCACCAAACTTGGCACGACACCCGGAGAAAACAGGATATCCTGCTGCTCCAGCCACAAGTCATAACGACTACCATGCCAGTCGATAATCGCTTGATACAACGGCTCGGTCGGCACGGTGTAACCCAATATGCCATGCTGCGTTACTTGCTCAATCGCCGCTAAAATAGGCTGAGCAGTCTTAAAGTCCATATCCGCGACCCACAGCGGAATGGTGTCATCGGTATAATGCCATTTAAACGACCCCGTGTTACGTCTGTCTATTATTTCATCAAAGTTGTACAGCACCGATGCTCTCCTTTACGGTAGTTTTATATTATAACTGTTCATTCGTCGGCTTAAATGACCTTTGAAAATATAATGCTATCATTATTTGAATAATGGTTAAAAATTAGTGTTACATTAATGTTGCGGACTCTACATATGATCAAGTTATTTATGCCAGAGTATGCTCATATTGCAAGGATTGTAATCTATCGGCTTTTACCCACCCCCCCCCTACTAAGCCAAGATGGCTTGTCTAAAAGGATTTAGCATGATGAAAATGGATTCCCTATCAAAATTAGCACTCAAAATCAGCTCCCTTACTCTCGCCATTGCCGCAACTTCTGCATGCACTGCTATGGCAACAGGTGCTGACTCCCAAGTTTCAAATACCCAAACCACTACGAACAGTACTGCTATTACTTTAGGCAATAGTGCTATGTCTAGCGGCACTAACGACACGGTTGCTATCGGTAATATGGCCAATGCAGGTCTGAACTCAGCAACCGCTGTCGGCGGTCAAGCCAACGCTGCAGGTTTAGGCTCAACCTCTATCGGTTGGCAATCAAAAGCCACCGCTGAACGCGCGCAAGCTTTCGGTCATTTAGCCAATGCTAGCGGTGTTCGCTCTACCGCAGTCGGCGAAGCGGCAATCGCTGGTGGTACTAACGATACGGTCGCTGTCGGCAATAAAGCCAATGCAGGTCTAAACTCCGCAACGGCTGTTGGCGGGGAAGCCAATGCCGCAGGTTTAGGCTCAACCTCTATCGGTTGGCAATCAAAAGCCACTGCTGAACGCGCGCAAGCCTTTGGTCATATAGCCGATGCTAGTGGTGTACGCTCTACCGCAGTTGGTGAAGCGGCAGCCGCACAAGGTGCAAACTCGGTAGCGCTAGGCAATAAATCTATGGCTGGCGGCATGAACAGCATCGCTATCGGTAACGAGGCGAAGGCAGCCAAAAACAACCAAGTCGTCTTAGGTAATGCCGGACAAGTTCAATCGAGTACCGCAGCACAATCAGGTACAGTTAGAATCGTCACTATCGATGACAACGGTACGCTAGGTACGATGATGGTTGACTACTATAAAAAATCAGCTAAATAATAGTAGTCAATCAGTGCCAAGCTACTAACGCTGGTGCAGTTATCACCAGTTATACTCGATAAAATAATGAGACCTGGCCATGGCGGGGTTTTTTTAGTTGGTATGGTTAATTTGCTTGATGGTGTTTTGAAGTACTGCATTAGATTTCGTGGTTATCAAAGTTATTATGAAGCTGGAGCCAATTCTGCCATTTGCTGCTCTATGTAAGTAGACGGTTTCAGCTAAAGTAGCTTAAAGTAATATTTCTATCATTAATTCACCTTTGTAAATATACTACACCCTTTCAAAATCTTAGTAAAAGACTCGTTTAGCTTACCAACGGTTGTGTTGAAACTGATCGAACCTAAAACTATGTACATACCCAAACCCATCAAGATCAGGAAATAATGTTAAATGTCTTATATCAAAAGCCTCTGCTAGCTCTTTGAAAGCTAGTTTTTTAAAGGAAGGAGTAATATTTATAGCTATATATGAATATATATTATTAGATATAGCTACACTTCCAGACGGTTTATTAGTAACTCCGCTATAAAGAAACTGGGCACTTTGAGATGCTATTCTTTTAGAAACTACTGGCGGTTGCCAAACGAATGGATGATCATAACCTTCTAGCTCATTACACACATCCGCATAAGACCTAACTTCAAGCTCATTTTCATATCCTCCAACAAAGTCCGAATGAAATCCGAAAAGTAGCCCATTTTTTTCTTGCTCAGATGTGCAAGCAAACCATAGACCTATTAACAAATTTCTAGAGCAGTCAAGCAATCTCGTTGCAGCTCCATTTAGCTAGTAACTCTAGATCTTTAAGCTCTCTATTATTATCGTATCTATAACCTTGATGAGTAGCATGCTCTAACAAAGATGTCTCATAATCTTGCATGATTTTCTCAGTTACATCTTTATTGTTTATTTTTAATCGCCTGTAAGCTGCGCTATGAATAGGCCATTGAATATTACCTTGCCCTCTCCAAAAATAAACATTCCGACGTTCTGACGCATGTTCTTTCACTAAAACTAATAAATCTTCAATAGACTCTGGAGAAGGAATTTTTCCGAATCGTTCACTATCAAAAAACACCATTATCTACCTTCCCTTAAACTCAGCCGCCCTTCTCTCAACCATCGCCATCGCGCCCTCTTTGGCATCTTCTGAATGAAACAAATGCGGCAGATAGCCATGAATATTGGCGAGTGCCGATTTTGCGCCATTACGGCTGGCATCTTGTGCTGAGGATAGTAATCCTTGTACGCCAAGCGGGGCGGCCGTGCAAATCTCTTTAGCGATAGTTAGCGCGCGCTCATACTCAGTACCATTTGCCACCACTTCGCTGACCAAATTCATTCTATCAGCCGTTTGCGCATCAAAGTTTTTACCCGTTAATAGATACGGCATGGCTTTTTGCCAGCCAGCTGCCACGACAAAGCGTACCGTTGCGCCACCAAACGGCATGATACCGCGCTGGACTTCCATTTGCGCAAAGTTGCAGTTGTCACTAGCGATAACGACATCGCTATTTAACATCAGCTCAATACCAGCAGTGAAACACGTTCCTTGTATCGCCACGACCACAGGTTTGGTGCGTAGTTTGCCACCGATTCCCCATGGATCGATTTCGTCGGCAGCAAACTCAAACGCGCCTTTATCCCATTTATCCTGTAGCTCCATCAAATCAAGCCCTGCGGTAAAGTGCTCACCGTGAGCGAATATCAGCGCACAGCGAAGATTGGCATCATTTTCATATTGAGTGAGTGCATCAGACAATTGCTTAATCATATGGCTATCAAAGGCATTGCGTTTATCGGCACGATTGAGTCCGATCAGGCAGATGTAATCTTGAGTTTCATAGGTAATGCGAGTGTTATTTCCAGTATCATTGCTATTATTACTTTCCGTAGTCATGTTTTTATCCTTTTTAAAGCATTCATTTATAGAGTACAAATTACACTAAATTGATATTACGACAGCTAATAAACCTTCCTTTTAATATAGACATACGTTCGGTGCAACGCAAGCATCGTTTTAGCATGAGTATCAATAGCTGATATCAATATCAGTTGACCTCATTTACGGTAATGTGCAACTATTATCCAACTCAAGACATGACTCAGAGCATTTTATGGAATTTTGGCACGGTTTTTTGCTTATCACTAGCGTCCATCTACTCGCTGCCGCCTCCCCGGGTCCTGATTTTGTATTAGTCTCACAGCAAACCTTGGCAAAAGGTAGACGCACGGGTTTGATTTGTAGCCTTGGTATTACTTTGGGGCTTGCGATACACATCACTTATTCGGTGCTAGGACTGGCAACGGTGATTGCTCATTCGCAGCCATTACTCACCGCTATTAAATGGTTGGGCGGCAGTTATCTTATTTATCTAGGATGGCAAGGTATTCAAGCCAAACCGAAAAAAACATCAGATTTAACAGTTGCTATAAATTCAGATGCAATAGATTCAGATACTGACATTTCCATTAAAAAAGCATCCATAGATACAAGCTCTACAGCTTCCATCCTACGCCGTGGCTTTTTTTGTAATGTCTTTAATCCCAAAGCGCCCGTCTATTTCGTCGCGATATTTACCCTCGTACTCTCACCCGATATACCGCTGTGGCAATTGGCTATTTATGGCGTATGGATGATGGTCTTGCAGATGGCATGGTTTAGTACCGTGGTGATGTTACTGTCTATTCCTGCCATTCATCGTCGCTTTCAGCGTTTTGAACATTGGATCGACCGCGTATTGGGTATAGCGATGATAATATTGGGATTAAATCTGATTTTACGTAGTCGATAAGACGCTAGTGACTCGTGAAATCTGCTAAAATGGTGCATTATATTCAAACATCAAAGCCCGATACTATGACCAGTAAGCCTATGAACCGTCGCCCGACCGCCAACAATCACCGAAACAGATCGCCTGAAACTGCTAAAAAATTAGGGCAGCTACATCCGCGCAATCCGCACCAAGGTCGTTATGACTTTGAAGTATTGACTCGCGCTTTGCCTGAGCTTGCTAAGCACACCATTACCAATCCTAAAGGTGAGTCGACGATTAACTTCTCAGACAGTGCCGCCGTGCGCGTACTGAATCAAGCGCTACTGGCTCATTATTATGGTGTGAAATTTTGGGATATTCCGGAAGGTTATCTATGTCCACCGATTCCGGGACGTGCCGATTATATTCACTACATTGCCGATTTACTCGCGCAGACGACGCATGTGAATAAAGACAATACCCCACCGACTGGTAAAGAAATCCACGCCCTTGATATTGGTACTGGTGCCAGCGCTATTTATCCGATTGTTGGTAGCCAAAGCTATGGCTGGCGCTTTACAGCTTCAGACATTGACCCTATTTCAGTCAATACCGCCGCGCTGATTTGTGAAACCAATCCAAAGCTCAAGAGCGCAGTTAAAGTCAAACTACAGACCGAACCTAAATTTATTTTTAAAAATATCATCGGTCGCCAAGATTACTTTGATGTGGTGGTTTGCAACCCGCCATTCCATGCCTCATTAGAAGAAGCGATGGAAGCCAATAGCCGTAAGCAGCATAATTTGCAACGACATCGTGGTAAGAATGAGAACGCACAAATTAGCCGCAGCTCAACCAAGTCTGGCAATGCCGCACAGAATCTAAACTTTGGTGGTCAGCATAAAGAGCTATGGTCTGAGGGCGGTGAGATTGCCTTTTTAACCAAGATGGCAAAAGAGAGTCAAGATTTCGCTGAGCATGTTGGCTGGTTCACAAGTTTAGTCTCAAAATCAGAAAACGTGAAACCAATGCAATTGCTGTTAAAACAACTTGGTGTTGCTCAAATGCGCATCATTGAGATGAGCCAAGGTCAAAAAAGTACGCGTATACTTGCATGGCGTTTTGATACTGACGAAGAATAGAGAGTAGTTAATATAAAATAGTTATAGTTTCACGTGAAACAAAGCCTTTATTAAAAAAGCACCCCTTTGATCATCAAAGGGGTGCTTTTTATTGTAGAGAATCAAGCCAAATAATGATGCTTATTAACGGATAAACATCACCTTTATACCAATAGCTATCAATACTAATCCACCAAGCATCTCAGCTTTATCCTCAAGCCAAGTTCCAGAAGACTTACCTAAATAGATACCGAAAAAGCCAAATACAGCGGTGACAATAGCGATGATGAAGCACGCTAGCCATGCATTAACTGCCAGTAAATTCAAAGTAAAGCCTGCTGCCATCGCATCAATACTGGTAGCAATAGCCAGCGTAAACATCATACGATGATTGATTTTTTCTTGTATGTCTCCATCGAAACTGTCTGCTAACACCGCTTCAATCTCACCATTAAACGCGTCATATAACATTTTAGCGCCAAGCAGAATAAGAATCCCACCACCAATCCACGGTGCAGCAGTCGCTAACCAGCCTAATAATACTGCACCCAATAGATAACCAATTAGCGGCATCACACCCTGTGCAATACCAAAATACAGCGCTGCATAAATGGCTAAACGAAGCACATAAGCAGATGATTGCTTTTGTGATTTAGCCCCTAGCCCAATTGATACCGCAAATGCATCCATCGCCAAGGCTATCGCAAGTAAAAAAACTTCGATCATTTCTATATCCATTATCTAAAGCAATTCGTAAACTAAGTTTCACGTGAAACAATTCTAACATTAAAAAACCACCGCCTTGATTGCCAAAGCGGTGGTTTTTTTAATTAATTAACAATGATTTCGCAACTCTTTATGTCCAACTTAGATGTCTAAATTAGATGTCTAAATTAGACACCGTCAATGCGTTCTCTTCAATGAAAATACGACGCGGTTCAACATGATCACCCATCAAGCAAGTAAACATATGATCCGCCGCAATCGCATCTTCAATCGTCACGCGTAGCATACGACGGTTTTCAGGATCCATCGTGGTATCCCAGAGCTGATCTGCGTTCATTTCACCCAGCCCTTTATAGCGCTGAATTGCTAGACCACGACGCGCATCAAGCATCATCTGCTGCCAGAGATAATCAAAGTCACGTACAGGGATATCTTTGGTCGTACCAGTCGTTGCTTCACGGCGGATAAAGGCATCCTCTGCAAGCAAGGTATTCCATTCAGCAGACAAACGCAGCAACTTACTGTACTCGCCCGAATTGATAAAGCTAGCATCTAGCAGATAATGATGGGCTAACTGGTGCACATACACCGTAATACGCGGTAGCCACTGTGCTTTTGCTACTGGAGCTTCAGCGTCAACATTTTCCCCGCCTTCAACTTCAATGACAGGCTTCATACCCAGCAAATCAGCAGCAGCAGCATCCATATTTTTAGGCTGCGGCGCATGGATATTGACCAGTTCAATCTCCGGACTCAAGTCACTACCGAAGTGCTCAAGCTGAGCTTGCATCGCCTCTTTCCAAGCTTGCATCGCAGGCAAATCATAAGTCATATCGGTGCTAAGCTTTGGTGTATGCGTTAAAGCATCCAAAATCACCGCTGGGAAACGAATCTGCAAACGGGCTTTAATCAGCTGCGTTTGGTTATAATCATTCAGTAGCGTTTCTAGCGCTTGACCAGTAATCGCAGGCGCATCCGCACTGATATGCAGCTTAGTATTATCAATCGTTGAAGACAATAAGTACGCTTTGAGTGCTTCGTCGTCTTTTAGGTACAGCTCTTGACGACCTTTTTTCACTTTATAAAGCGGTGGTTGGGCGATATAAATATAACCACGCTCGATCAACTCAGGCGTTTGACGGAAGAAGAAAGTCAGCAACAGGGTACGAATATGCGATCCATCAACGTCCGCATCGGTCATGATGATGATTTTATGATAGCGTACTTTATCCGGATTATATTCGTCTGGACCAATGCCGCAACCAAGCGCAGTAATGAGGTTACCAACCTCAGCAGAAGACAGCATTTTATCAAAACGTGCGCGCTCTACGTTTAGGATTTTACCTTTCAATGGCAAGATCGCTTGGGTTTTACGGCTACGACCTTGTTTTGCTGAACCACCTGCAGAGTCACCCTCCACAATGTAAAGCTCTGACAATGCCGGATCTTTTTCTTGGCAATCTGCTAACTTACCGGGCAAACCAGCGATATCTAACGTGGTTTTACGACGCGTCATTTCACGGGCTTTACGAGCGGCATCACGAGCACGAGCGGCATCAATTATTTTGCCAGCAATAGCCTTACCAGCGCTTGGATTCTCTTGCAGATAATCATTAAACTTATCATGCATTGCTGATTCGACAGCAGATTTTACTTCACTTGATACCAGTTTATCTTTGGTTTGACTCGAAAACTTAGGATCTGGAACTTTAACAGATACGATAGCGGTTAGACCTTCACGCGCATCATCACCAGTAGCAACGACCTTCTCTTTTTTAAAGAGATTCTCGCGATCCATATAGGTATTCAAACAACGCGTCAACGCTGAACGAAAGCCAGATAGATGCGTACCACCATCCCTTTGGGGAATATTGTTGGTAAAACAAAACACTTTTTCGTTATAAGTATCTGTCCACTGTAACGCCACTTCGACGCTGATACCGTCATCTTGCTCACTCACAAAATGAAAGACTTCATTGATGCCATCTTTACCGGCATTAATGTAGCTGACAAACTCTGACAAGCCGCCTTTGTGTTCAAACTCATGGCGCTTATCAATACGCTCATCCGTTAAAACAATACGTACACCAGAGTTCAAAAATGATAGCTCACGCAAACGCTTCGCTAAAATATCGTACTCAAAGATGGTGCCAGTAAATACATCGCTACTTGGATAAAAGCGAATTTGCGTACCAGTTTTGTCGGTTGGCTCCATTTGCTGAATGTCTGCATCAGGCACCCCATCGGTATAGGTTTGATGATAGTGATAGCCTTCACGCCAGATATTCATTTCAAGCTTTTTCGATAGGGCGTTAACGACCGAGACACCAACACCGTGTAAGCCGCCTGATACTTTATAGCTGTTATCATCGAACTTACCGCCTGCATGCAAGACAGTCATAATGACCTGCGCCGCAGATACACCCTCTTCTGGATGGATATCGACAGGCACGCCGCGACCATTATCCATGACGCTCACAGATTCGTCTTCGTGGATAATGATATCGATTTGATCACAATGACCCGCGAGTGCCTCATCGATAGAGTTATCCACCACCTCAAAGACCATATGATGTAAGCCTGTACCATCATCCGTATCACCGATGTACATACCAGGGCGTACGCGTACCGCTTCTAACCCGCGCAATACACGAATATCTTTGGAGCTATAATCAGAAGGTAAACTTTCAGGAACCACCGCTGGTGCCGTAGTTTCAGCAATGCTGTCTGACGTCAGTTGCTCGTGGTCGGTAGGTAATGAATCGCTCATGTGCATTCCTTAATCTAGCCATAATCAGCCGTTTGTTATTAGCGCACCACTACGATGACGCCTCATAACGTTATTTTAGACTTAATTTTTATAGTCAAAACCTTTGATAAGCATTACCAGCTAAAACACGATTAGCTAAAAATTCTTGAGTGTTGATAGCGACTTAAAAAGAGTTTCAGGTCCGCGCTTTTTTTCTCTAACATCGGCTTTTTTTTAAATATTATAAAAACCAAGAGAGCAAACAAAACATCTATTTATCAAATACTTAGAAATTTACAGGCATTGGAAAACACCTATATAACGTCATCAAACAACTTGCTGAGAACAGGACAAAAATAAAGCCCTATTTTAGCATTTTTTTGCCTCTAAGTCACTGTTTACTGAGCGTTTTATGCCTATAAAACCAGCTCGCAAAGATAGCCTATATCATTACGAAACGACAGGTAGATAAGTATCGATATAAAAGACCGTGGAGAAAGGAAATAACATAAAGGAGATAATTAAGGACTCAAGATTTGACCTTGTTTCACATGAAACGTACTGGGTTTTGACCAATATTTATGCACCAAAGGCAAAATATCGTCGGTCAAACTGGTCATAAATACCTGACATGGCAGCTGCGCTAACGTCGACAATAGAATATCTATCGCCCTATCATCAAGCTCTGCAGTAATATCATCTAGCAATACCACTGGTGTCACCTGAGCACTATCATTTGATAGATCATCAGTCTTTTGGGTATTTAGCAGTAATGGCAGTTGCGATAAACGCAGTGCTGTAATTAATAGCTTTTTTTCACCACGCGACAATACATTGGCTGCCTGCTCTTTTATAACAGGTACTTTGAGGTTAGTGTCCGCTTCACGCATTGTATCTGAGAGATTGTTATTCGACGCTGTCGAGTCATTAGAGCGCCAATGCACATGAACATCAGCACGGTGATTACCGATACGAGTATATCCCAGTTGCAAATCCTGTTCTAAGCGCTCGTTAAGCTGTATATCCAGCGCAACATTCGTATCGTAACCAGCATTATAACTAAGGCTCAATTGCTCCGCATAAGTAGGCAATAACTGCGCGATACTTTCAGCAAAATAAGGCTGCCATTCTGCAAATATCCGTTCACGATAATGATGAATCAGTGCCGCATGATTGCTAAGTCCTTTGTCCCACGATTTTAGTTCAGCGAGCTGCACTTGGGTCAAATGACGTGTCTTTTTTAGTAAACTATTGCGCTGTTTTAATAGACGCTGATAGGCGAGCCATTGTGGATGAAAGCCTTGTTTCATGTGAAACACTAACCAATCTAACAGCTGGCGACGACTAGCACTCCCCTGCTCTAACATATCCATCGTCGATGGATCTATCAGTAGCGTTGGTAGCTGCTCAGTTAAGATGCTTTGGTTATAGACAGTGGTTTGATTCAGACGTAGAATTGTGGTCGCGTCAGCTTGTTTTTGGATAGCTAGAGTACTACTATCATTGAGTCTAGCGTACACAGTCACTGTATTATGATGATGTTGAATGTAGCGTTTTGGCTGGTGATGACGAAAGCTTTTTCCTCTTGATAGCAGAAATATGGCTTCGAGTAATGAAGTTTTTCCACTGCCATTGGCACCGATAATGACGTTGCAAGCTGTTGCATGTAGATTGACTTCCGTCAGGTTGCGTAGGTTCGATATTTGTAGACGTTCAATCATAATGCCGACAGCCGCCTATTGACGCTACCTATAGAATAGGCAAAAGTTTAATAATTATTGAATTTAAAATACCGGATTTTAATCAAAGAAACTCAGCTTACCTTAATTTTTTAGTGCAAACTGAGTGTCTTTAGCCTCTGTGCTCAAGCCTATTGAAAACATACAGAAACTATATACGCATTGGCATAATGACATACTGATGGAACTCATCATTCAACTGATTGACTAGCACTGAAGCATTCGATTGGCTCATGTGCATTTGCAAGTCACCTTGAATAACGCCAAGCACATCTTGTAAATAAGCCGCATTAAAAGACAGCTCCATCGGCTCACCTTGATACTTCGCCTGTATCATCTCCACCGCTTCATCTTGCTCTGCATTATTAGCACGCACTTCTACCATGCCATCGCTGGCAAAATTAAACACCACACCGCGAGATTTTTCATTACTTAAAATCGCGACACGGCGCAGTACGTCCGTCATTTTTTCTTGATTGAATAAAGCCAGTTTATCCGTATTACTTGGCATCACTCGGCGATAATCAGGGAATTTTCCATCAATCAGACGCGCAGTGAAGGTAACCATCAGGTTTTGATTGACCTGCCCTGCACTATCAACGTCACCAAAGGGTAAGCTCACTTGCAAAAACTCACGACCAAAGCTCAAGGTGACCTGATTGTCTTGCTCACCAAGCATTTTTCCTAGCTCAGAGGCCAAGCGCTCAAGCTCAATCACAGCTTTACGGGGCAAAATAGCCTGCATATTTAAATCAGCACTGACATCGATAACGCTGCGCGCCAAAGCCAATCGGTGCCCATCGGTTGCAACCGTCGTCAGCTGCTGTTGCGACACGTCAAACAACATACCAGTGAGATAATAGCGAACATCTTGAATCGCCATTGCAAACTGCGTTTTATGAATCAAATCGATAAGACGATTGCGACTGATGGTCAATGGCGTGATATTTTCGGGATTACCCAAACTCGGATAATCTTCGCTAGGTAATGTCCCTAAGGTGAAGCGACTCTTGCCACTGGTTAATAAGCAGCGTTCATTTTCTTGAGTGGCCAAATTAATTTGAGCTTGCGCAGGCAATGATTTACAGATGTCCTTTAATTTTATTGCAGGTAAAGTCGTGGTACCAGCTTCAACACAAGCACCAGCAGGCAATTTCAAAGTCGATGTCAGCTCTACTTCTAAATCAGAGGCCGTCAAAATAAGCGTTGATTCGGATAGCTGTAGCTTGATATTGCCCAAAATAACCATATTGTGCCGTTTATCAGCAGCCTTGGCGATCAAATTAATGGCTTTTAGTAACGACTCTCGATTAATCGATAATTGCATGCTTGGTTACTCTTATTTAAATGATTTTTATTATAAAACTTAACAATAATGGCTTAATCATACCCTGTCTATTGACTATAATCCATTCGCTGTCTGTCTACTCGTATTTTTAATATTATAAACCATATCAATCCACTAAAACATAGTGATACCGCGACCTGCTAACCCGCTTGCAACATCAACGCCAGTGTTTTGTAATCCTTATCAAAGGCAGGATCGGCTGCTCGTAGCTCATTAACTTTATCGCAAGCATGCATCACCGTTGTATGATCGCGACCGCCGAATGATTGACCAATCTCAGGAAAGCTATCACCAGTCAACTCACGCGATAATGCCATCGCTATTTGACGCGGTCTGGCAATACTGCGTGTGCGTTTACGACCCATCATTTCTTTGATGGTCACATCATAGTACTCAGCGACCACTTTGCGAATATTATCCATATTCACAGCTTGCACACGCATCGCGACGATGTCTTTTAGCGCATATTGCACCATTTCAAGAGTAATCTGTGCACCCGTCAAGTTAGCATTGGCAAAGACTTGATTTAGAGCACCTTCTAAACGCCTAACATTTGAAACCACATTTTGAGCGATGAATAATGCGCATTCTTTAGGCAGTGTCATGCCATATGAAGCTGCTTTTTTTTGCAAAATTTGCACACGAGTATCAATCTCAGGCGGATCAACTGCTACAGTTAGCCCCCAAGAAAATCGCGATCTAAAACGTTCATCAAATTCGGTCATTTGCGAAGGATGACGATCTGAAGCCAAAATCAGTTGTTTATCACCACTGGTAAAATCTGCAAATAATGTCAAAAACTCATTACTACTTTTGGTTTTTCCTGCCAATACATGAATATCATCTACAATCAATAAATCCACTTTTTTAATTTTCTTTTTAAAATCTTCTATTTTATTATTTCTTAATGAATAAACCAATTGATTAATAAATTTTTCAGAAGTGAAATAATAAAAACTTTGATTATTTTTTAAATAGCGATGTGCTACAGAATGCATTAAATGCGTTTTTCCCAAACCAGAAGGTCCGTATATAAATAAAGGATTATGTCGATTTTTTGATTGGCGCTTACCAAGCTCATAACAGGCTTTATAAGCCAGATTGTTAGATTTGCCAGTGACAAAAGTTTCAAAAGTAAAGTCAGGATTTAGATAACTTAACGACTTGGCATCAGCAGAATCAACCAATTCTGCGTGACGCATATTGGCATCAATATCTGCTTTTGCATTGTTATGATGAATGGTTTCAAACTTATGGTCTGCAGGGGTAGGGGAGGGTTTATCTTCATCAAACAAAGACCCTGATTGCAATTGACGATTGTCTTCGTTATCGCGGCCAGCGTTATCAACACGCACAACCACCTCTTCGATACTTCCCTGACTGTGCTTAGCAACCAGCTGCTGTATCTCTTGCAAGTGGTTTTTTTTGATGTAAGTCACAAAATAATCATTAGGAGCAAGTATAGTCAGCGTTTGCGCTTCTTGATGAGCTGACAATGGTCTCAACCACATAGTAAATACGTTGTCTTTGACGTTATATCGTAGGTCATTTAGACATTTATCCCAAATATTTGCTGTGTCTATCATGAAAAATACTAACCCTATAATTTGAAATAATATTTGTGTTTTAGCAGTGTGATCTGTTGCGTAGCCCTTAATATTTTCCGCAATTATTTCCGTTGGAAACAATATTGGAAGTTACGTTGATAAACTATACGAAGCCACATATTAAGTAGGGGCTAATCTAACACAAATACCCTGTGGATAAAACCTTGTTTTTTGGGGATAAGGCTGTGGATACTTTTATGTATAACTTTGAAAGGTGAGTTATCCATATTTAGCCCACAGGTTATCCACAGGTTTACCCATAGTACAATACATTGATAATAAAAAGGAAAACTTACTTAGCCACAGATAATCGAGCTCCCAATAACAACAATACTTATATATATTAATAGTTAATTATTATAGATTTCGACACAAACTGTGGATAACTTTTGGGAATCCATCACTGAATTAATTAACTGAGTCGTTATTTTTGAGTTATGAATATGAACTTTACACACGATGAATCATTTAAAATGATATTTCCTCTGTCAAAATATCTGTCTGCATCGACATAGATTAAATTAGTTCATTGACCAAGATTCTATGCGGTGGTATAATCCTCCGTTATTACGAATTTAGTCCATTATTTTGATAGGTGAGTTATGAAACGTACATTCCAACCAAGCGTGATCAAGCGTAAACGTACTCACGGTTTCCGTGCTCGTATGGCAACTAAAAAAGGCCGTCAGGTCTTAGCTCGTCGCCGCGCTAAAGGACGTCATCGTCTTACTGTATAATCAGTAGATTGCGATAAGCATGGCTTATAGTGCTTGTTGTGTTTCTATTATTTATAGATTGCGATAGTCAATCACCACAACTGACACTTAGCCATATATTAAAAGCGCCCACATCGGCGCTTTTTTTGTCTCTGTACTTTGTTGTTATTTCTGCGCTATTATTTCCGCTACCGTTATTCGCTCTTATACTAGGTTGTGCTATGTCCAATACTGTTTCAGCGGCAGCTAATGCCCGCTTCACCAAAGAGCAGCGTTTGCTCACGCCTGCAGCCTTCCGTGAGGTTTTTGATGCACCTGAGCGTAAGCTTCATCAGAGCCATCTAATGGCATTTGTGCGTACCAATGATCATGGTCAGCCGCGAGTCGGGATGGCCATTACCAAGCGTAAAGTTCCTACGGCTGTCGCGCGAAATTTAATCAAGCGTCAAATACGTGAACATTTTCGTGTAAAGGCTCATTCTTTAGAAAACAAAGATATTGTTTTTATTGTCAAAAAATCTATAAAAGATATAGATAATAAAGAATTGAAGAATCAAATAATTAACATTATTAAAAAAGTAGAAAAAAAATAAAATGAATTTTTTATTTATTAATTTAAATAATATTCTTTATAAAATTATTTATTATTTTATTATTTTTTATCAAAAGTTAATAAGTCCACTATTACCTGCTCGTTGCCGCTATTACCCTACGTGCTCGAATTATGGTAAACAAGCTTTGGCATGGCATGGAGTCCGAGCAGGCAGTTGGTTATTATTAAAACGTATTGGCAGTTGTCATCCTTTGGGTGGACACGGCATTGATTTTGTGCCGCTACCGTTATCTTCTTATCATTATCAATATGTACCTTTTAGCGCACTAGCTACTAGTGTCAAAGTTCAAGGTTTATATGTTTTTAGAGATAATAAAAGCTATGTGTCTCGCTTAAACCATATGATGAAACGAACATAGCGTTCATCATAGACTGCGAAGTTGTGGATATCTATTTAGTTACCCACAAGTTATCCACACTCTTGGTATCATTTAAGGCGGATTTTTAGTAAAATGATGCACATTTTATGTAAATGACTGGCAATACTGTTGTCACATACGATGATAATTGTACGGTCATGACACATGCCCTAATTTTTCATTCCCTAATTTTTTAATCTAGGAAAGGTTTATGCAAAAGATATTTCGGGTGATGATCATCATTGCGATGTTAATCACCGCTTATCTGCTGATTTTGGCATGGCGAGATGATTATGCCGATGCGCCAGCTGTAGATACGGTGCCAGAAACTACGACTTCAGTAGGTGCTGACATTCCTTCGACAACCGGTGCAGCAGGTGACATTCCGGTACAGACGCTGCCTGCTGATAATAATACAGTGGCTAGTAATACTGTGACAGCAACGCCTGCGAAAGACACAGGTCTAATCACGGTCACCACCGATCGCTATGATATAAAAATCAATCCAGAAGGCGGCGATATTGTTTATGCTGCTCTTAAGCAGTATGACGCAACGCTCGATAGCGATAAGCCTTTCGTATTGCTAGAAAATAATAGCAATCGTGTGTATGTGGCTCAGTCTGGTCTTATTGGTCCTAATGGTATTGATACTGCAGAAGGTCGTGCCAAATACAGCCATACTGCTAATAATTACGTCATGGAAGCAGGGCAACAGACGTTGTCAGTACCGCTTACTTATAAAAAAGATGGCGTGACCGTTACCAAGACCTTTACCTTCACACAAAACAAATATCCGATTGATATTAGCTATCAAATACAAAACGCTTCTACACAACCGTGGCAAGGTCAATTATTTGCCCAGTTGAAACGTGATGATAGTAAAGATCCCGGTATGTCTGACAAAGGCGCGCTCAGTATGGCGACTTATTTAGGCGGTGCTTGGGGTACGCCTGATGATCCATACAATAAGCTCAAATTTAAAGACTTTAACGATGGTGAATTAGCTGTTAGTAGCGATAAAGGTTGGGTTGGTATTGTCCAGCATTACTTTGTATCAGCATGGGTCCCTGAAAACTTTACTGCTACTTTCTTTAGCCGTGAAGCAGGAGATGATTACTTTATTGGTTTTAACAGTCAGCCCGTCAATGTCGCGCCGAATAGACAAGTGACATTAGATGCCACATTATACGCTGGTCCTAAAGTACAATCTGAGCTAAAAGATGTGGCAGTAGGTCTTAATAAAACGGTCGATTATGGTTTATTATGGCCAATATCGAAGATTTTATTTGCTATCTTGGATGGTATTCATAAAGTCATCGGTAACTGGGGTTGGTCAATCATTGTATTGACGATTTTAGTCAAAATTGCTTTGATGTGGTTCTCAAACAAGAGCTACTATTCAATGGCGAAGATGCGTGCTATTGCGCCAAGATTAGCGGCACTTAAAGAAGAGCATGGCGACGATCGTATGAAGATGTCGCAAGAGATGATGGCTATTTATAAAGAAGAAAAAGTCAATCCAATGGCAGGTTGTTTGCCCATCTTGATGCAAATGCCTATCTTCTTAGCGCTATATTGGGTATTGGTTGAAAGTGTTGAGCTGCGTCATGCACCTTGGATTTTATGGATTCAAGATTTATCGGCGATGGATCCTTGGTTTATTCTGCCATTGCTGATGGGTGCTTCGATGTTTGTACAGCAGCAGCTAAATCCGCAGCCAGCTGATCCAATGCAAGCGAAAGTGATGAAGTTCCTACCCATTATCTTTACTGCCTTCATGTTGTTTTTCCCAGCTGGTCTCGTACTGTACTGGACAGTCAATAACTTGTTCAGTATGACTCAGCAATATATTGTCAATAAAAAAGTCGAAGAAGAGCAAAAGCGTCGTACTATTAAAGTATTGGACTAAGTAGCTCATCAATTGATAAAAGACCATCGCTACGGCGGTGGTTTTTTTATGCGTGACATTTTTATTATCCCTCACTGATTTGAAATAAAATAAGCGCAAAGTATGGCTACTTAAAGTTTGCTTTGTCAGTCTGTGTCCAGCCGTCTATAATGGGGGTTTTAGCTATTGAGAGTAATTGTGGATTCCCTAGAGATGGTGTCAAACGTACCTAAAGCATCTGAACCACCTAAAGCATCTGGTTTGGCCACGATTGCTGCTATTGCCACACCGCTTGGAAGAGGTGGCGTTGGTGTTGTACGTCTGTCGGGTGCGCGTGCTTATGACATTGCCTGTACACTAACGGGTAAGTCTGCTTTTACGCCACGTATGGCCAGTTTTTGTCGTTTTTATCAGGCTGATGGTACAGTCATTGATGAAGGGTTAGTGCTGTACTTTAAAGGCCCGCATTCGTTCACAGGGGAAGATGTGATTGAGCTGCAAGGGCATGGCGGCATGATTCTACAAAACCAACTGTTAGCAAGGGTATTTGAGCTGGGCGCAAAACAAGCGGGTGCTGGGGAATTCTCTTATCGTGCTTTTGATAATGATAAATTGGATTTGGTACAAGCAGAGGCTATCGCTGATGCTATTGATGCGACCAGTGCCGCTGCTGCTAGCAGTGCCATTCGCTCCCTTAGTGGTGAGTTTTCAAAGAAGATTAATCAGCTATTAGAGCAGCTTATTCATCTGCGTTTGCATGTTGAAGCGGCAATTGATTTCCCTGACGAAGAAGACGTGGATTTTTTATCAGACGGCGTCATACAAAGTAAACTTGAACAAACGCAAGACAAGATACAGCAAGTATTGGCGACCGCCAAGCAAGGTCAGCTTTTACGTGATGGTATTCATGTGGTCTTAGCAGGTAGACCAAATGCGGGTAAATCAAGCTTGCTGAATCGTCTGGCAGGGCAAGAACGTGCTATCGTTACTGACGTTGCAGGTACGACTCGTGATACGCTGCAAGAGACCGTCGTGCTTAACGGTTTGACGCTGCATTTGACCGATACTGCAGGTCTGCGCGAGACTGAAGACACGGTAGAGCGTATTGGGATTGAACGAGCACGTACCGCCATTACACAGGCTGATATGCTACTGATGGTCTACGATGTGACTCGTGATCTTGAAGAAGAAAGTACGCCGCTACAGCTTGCAGAACAATTATTTGGTGAGTTGCCAGAGGCTAAACGCTTATTGATTATTGCTAATAAGAGTGATTTGTTAAGTGATTTACTAGATGATAGTAGCAGTCAAATACCCTCTGTCTCGCAAATCGCAATAAAAGAACGTGGTTATGAACAAGTTAATGTTTCATGTGAAACAGGTGCTGGTATCGATAATCTGGTCGAAGCGTTATGTGCTAAGGTCGGTTTTCATCCGCCAGAAAACAGCCTAATTGCTCGCACACGTCATATAGATGCACTTAGACGCACAGCCGACTCTTTAGCAGAGGCGCACGAGCAGTTAACGGTCTTTCAAGCAGGAGAGTTAGTCGCTGAAAGCTTACGCCAAGCTCAGAACAGTTTGGGTGAGATTACGGGAGCGTTTAGTGCGGATGACTTGTTGGGCAAAATCTTTGGTAGTTTCTGTATTGGAAAATAATCAGCCGATTTTTTTGAATTGCCTGATACAGCTCGTTAATTCTCAGAAATTTCGGTCTTATCATTCGGTCTTATCATTTGGTCCTATAAATAATGACTGTGACTCTTGCGCTTAATATTGAAATAAGGAAACGCTATGCATTGCCCGTATTGTAACGCGTCAGAGACTAAAGTTATTGATTCGCGTCTGGCGGCAGAAGGTGCGCAAGTCCGTCGTCGCCGCTCATGCAATAGCTGCCAAGAGCGTTTCACTACTTTTGAGATGGTAGAAGTAGTTATGCCTAGAATCATCAAGTCTAGCGGCAAGATTGAGCCTTATGATAATGAGAAACTGCGCCGCTCTATCTTATTACCTCTACAAAAACGCCCTATCACCATTGATGAACAAGAAGCGATGATTAGCCGTATTGAGAAGCGTGTTAGACAGATGGGTGAGCGTGAAATCAGTAGCAAGGTGTTGGGTGAGATCATCATGAGTGAGCTTAAAACGTTAGATGATGTTGCTTATGTGCGCTTTGCTAGTGTTTACCGCGACTTTCAAGATATTGATGCTTTCCATCAAGAGATTGCCAATATTCGCCCAAATGAAAAAGCTGACGATAACGTTAAATAGTTTTTACCCTCTACTTTTTTATTAAGTGTATCTTTTTATGACGCTCTCAAACCATACTCAGAATGCGCAAGACCGCTACTTTATGATGCTTGCGATCGAACAAGCCAAACAGGGTTTATATACCACCAGACCTAATCCAGCGGTAGGCTGTGTCATCGTGCAAGCAGAAGCGATCGTCGGTCAAGGGTTTCATCCGAAAGCTGGTCAGCCTCATGCAGAAGTATTTGCGCTAAAAGAAGCGGGTGCGAGGGCTTTAGGTGCAACTGCCTATGTGACTTTAGAGCCTTGTAGTCATACGGGGCGTACGCCACCTTGTGCTTTGGGTCTTATTAATGCTGGTGTGAAACGTGTAGTAATCGCAGGGCTCGATCCCAATCCGCAAGTGGCAGGACGCGGTGTAAAACTGTTAGAGCAGGCTGGCATTCAAGTGACAGTCGGTATATTAACCGAGCAAGCAGAAGCTTTAAATCGTGGATTTTTAAAGGCAATGCGCACCCAGATGCCTTATGTACGACTTAAAATTGCCACTAGCCTTGACGGTCGTACCGCGATGGCATCTGGCGAGTCAAAATGGATTACCTCAGCGGCTGCCCGCGAAGATGTGCAGAAGCTACGTGCACAAAGTGGCGCGATTATTACCGGTAGTGAGACGGTTATCGCGGATAATCCACAGCTTAATGTACGTTCCAACCAATTAGCTGTACCACCTAAACAAGTTCCTACTCCTAAGGTTGTCGTACTCGATAGGCGGCAGCGCTTAGAATACAGCTTACAGTCTGACTATCAGTTATGCCGCCGACCGGATACGATTTATTGGCGCGAAGATAATTTGACTGAATTACTAAAAAAATTAGTCAGTGATCATCAGTGTTATGACGTGTTGGTAGAGGCCGGTGCTAGTGTTACTGGTAGTTTCTTAAGCCAACAATTGGTAGATGAGTTGATTGTCTATCAGGCGCCTTGTTTGTTAGGCGCGCAAGCAAGACCGATGGTCGATTTTAACCCATTGTCTCTAGCTCAGCAGTTGCGTTTTAATATTTATAGTCATGAAACATTAAGTCCTGACCTTAAATTGACTTTATTACCGCTATAACTTGTTATTTATAAACAACTTATCCACAGTTTGGGATAAATTTTTACTCAGTGTGGATAAGCAGTCAGTGTGGTGCAAGGTTTCACATGGAACTGTGCATAACTTTGTTTCACATGAAACAGGAAAACAGGGTTTTTATAAAATTTTTTACATTAATCTAATATAATCAGTAACTTAGATTTTACTATTAATCTTTCTTAATATTAGCCAACATCTTGTTTTCTGTGGATAACTTAACGGAAATGCGTGTTTTAATACGTTATGAGTTGATTTGTCAGTACTTATCCACAATCTATCCCATCATAGGCTCAATTAAGCTCAAGTTGCACTGAAAAAACTGGCTTAGACAAATGCTAGCACAATATTAATAGATCAAAATATATTGTCTATAAAGACAACATCATAATGCAATGAGGTCGATATGTTTACTGGAATTATAGAGAGTGTTGGAAAGGTTAAGTCCATGCAGCCTACGGGCGGTGATATACGTTTGACGATAGAATCTGATGGTTTGGACTTTAGTGATGTGAAGCTAGGAGATTCTATTGCCTCCAATGGTATCTGCTTAACCGTCGTAGACCTAGGGAGTAATCATTACTCGGTCGATGTTTCACGTGAAACTATTGCTCGTACCGCATTAGAAACCTTGAAAGCTGGTCACACGGTGAATTTAGAGAAAGCGATGCTACCAACCACACGTTTTGGTGGTCATATCGTCGCGGGTCACGTCGATGGCGTCGGCGTGGTCAGTAAGCTGCAACAAGATGCGCGCTCTATCTATATCGAAATCGAGATACCACAAGAGCTGGCGCACTATACAGCGACCAAAGGCTCTATCACGGTTGATGGTATTAGTCTGACGACCAACCTTGTACGAGACAATATTGTCTCTTTAAATATCATTCCACATACCGCACAAGTGACCAATATCGCTAAGCATTGGCTGGTTGGAAATAAGGTCAATATCGAAGTGGATATCGTCGCGCGCTATTTAGAACGTTTGTTAAATAAGTCGCAAACCAGTGGTATGAATACGCCAAGTCCGCAAAGCCAAATTACAGAAGCATTTTTAGCAGATAATGGTTTTATGAAATAGCTGATTTATGAAGTAATGGTTTAAAGCTGAAGAGTCAGTTTTACAGATTGTCATGATTTTATGAAGCTCTGTAAAACCGACTCTAGCTCTTTTTTGTTGATCGGTTTGGCTAAAAACTCATCCATTCCTACTTCTATACAAGCGTTGCGATCTTCTTTGGTATTGTTCGCAGTCAGCGCCACAATCGCAATTTTATCGCCTTGCGCACGAATCGCTTGGGTAGCCTGTAGCCCATCCATGACAGGCATGCGACAGTCCATCAAAATGAGTGAGATATCTTGACGCTGTTGTTGTAGCATATCTAACGCTTGCTGACCATCTTCTGCGACCACACTACGATAACCAAGTTTACTCAATATCTTGCACGTTATTTTCTGATTGGTTGGACTGTCTTCTACTACCAAGATAAGTGGCAATACATTCTCGTTGGCAGCTTTATCTGCTTCGTTTGCTAGCTGCTTATTCTCTTCTTTTATCTCTATGGCTTGAACCAGCTTCTGCCTCGCTGGTAAGGTTAAGCGCAGTAATTCAGAGAGCAATAAAGCCGCATCTAATGGTTTGCTCAAGAATCCTTCATATTTATCTAATAATATAGAGGGAATACGGCGCTCAGGTTTCATACTAAGTAGTATTTTTGGTAGTGACGGATTATCGAGTAGGGTATTTAATGCCTGTTGTTTATCATCATTCACTATCGCCTGATTAGCGGAAGCAATAGAGAGGGTTTCATAATATTCGTAATCTAATAGCAAGATAGGGGCGAGTCTTTGCTCGTCTTGCGCCAGTTTTGCGTTTAATTGTTGTAGATCTAATTTATCTATAGAAGTATAGATAGTAGCTGGCATCGATAAATATGCGCAAAAATCGCGCAGATGTTTGGCACGTAGTGGTTGTTTAATCACGGCTATTAGATGGATATGAGTCAAATGCTGACTATGATGATAAATAGGCTGATAATTTGGACGTCTGCAAGGCAGATAAAGATTCAGACTGCTGCCTTTAGTCATCGTGCTTTTTATTTCAATGAAACCACCTAATAATCGCGCAAAGCTATTGACGTTATTTAATCCTAGGCCTTGCCCAGTCGTGTTCTTTTGCATGTAATTAACGTTTCGATGGGTGTTTTGATTGCTGCTTTTATTAAGCTGAACCAACAGTTGATGTTGCTTCGCTATATCGATGCCCATACCGCTGTCTTTTATGCTAAAACGAATCCAGTCGTGTGAGGCATGATTGGGATTGTCTTTATTGATTTGACTATTTTTAATCAGTGTAGGGTCTTTATTAATATTTACTAAGCTTCGGTTTTTCGTTGCTAATAACTCTGCATTACTGACTGTTTCGATGGTCAGTGATACATAGCCAGAAGTGGTAAATTTCACTGCATTATCTAATAAGTCGTACAAGATTTGCTGTAGGCGCTGATGGTCTGTATCAATACAACGCGGACTGTCAGGTGCAAAAAAATACAGCAGCTCAAGTCCTTGCTGCCTTATCCTTTCTATAAATGATTGACTGACCTGTTGCCCCAGTCTATAAATATCGACAGGCTCAATGCTTAGGGGCGTTTTTCTTACCGCTATCTCCTCAATGTCTAGCACATCATTAAGCGTCGTTAGCATACTCTGACTGCTTTTAATTAAGGATATTAAAATGTCATTCTGCGCCGCAGTCAAGGTCTCAGGATCAATCGGTTCTAGCGTGTCAATCATTGCTTCTAACGGCAGGCGCAAATCATGACCCATCGTCGATTTAATCGTATTAACTTCATCAATTTGGCGTTGTAGCCGTTGATTTTTTTGTTTTAATTGCCCTATTTGACTGGTAAATTCATTAACATTATTCAGCAGTACGGTAAAGCCGTGAACCTGACCATGTTCACCAAACCATGGCGTAACGTGCAATTGGTAAGTCTGCTCATTTTCTAACCCATAGACTGTTAAGGTACGAGTAACGCGTAGGTTGGATAACGTTTGCAGCAATCGTTGCGTGGATTCATCTTTACCCGCGATAAAATCCGTCAGTTCATAGTTGCTATCGCTTTGCGGTAAAGACATGAATATTTGTTCAAAGCGTTTATTGAAAAAGCTGATTTGACCATGACGCATGATCATCAGCATCGGTAAAGGGGATTGATCAACCAAACGTTCAAGACGATGTGTTAGGGTTTTAATGCGGCGATAGTCATTATGTAGCTGGTAGCTGACACGGCTCAGCGCATGGCCTAAACGCAGAAACTCAGGCGTAGATTTTTTTTGCAAAAAAGGCGGCGGACTATAGGCTTCTTTTGCGTGGCTACTTAGATTGTCCGTATAAATCAGCAGCTGTTCCCAATTGGTGCGACGATTGAGCATATACAGCAAAGCGATAATAAAAAGCATGATCGCTGCCATCAATGGCAACCAGTAGCGATAAGATATCCAGTCAATGATCAGCGGCTTATGGCGCAATATAATATAAAGCTGATGACCACTTTTGAGTTTAATGGTGCCGGTTAAGTTGCGATTATTAAGCGTGTAAGCACTATGACTGCCGTTATTAGAAGGGGATGAGCTAATGATAGGAAACGTAACGTTAGCAAAAGCAGGCTCATTGGGCTGAGTATGGCGATGGATATAAGTCTGCCCAGATGGCATCATAAAAACCAGCTGATAGCTTATGTCTTCGAATACGGGTTTTTCTAAAATCCTTTTAATGTCAGGGTTTAGAAGATCATCACGTTCAGTGACTTCATACTGCAATGTTTGGAAAGTATCGATACTGTGTTGTTCACTGTGTTTTTTTATCTCGTGAAACAGCGCAAAATAATAGATAGACAACATGACCAGCAAGGTCAGTGCATAAAATATGAGTAAGCGCTGTAAGGACTGAAACTGTTGCATGAAAGCGTGGTCCTATATCGACACAAGAAACATAGTGAGTAAGTCATCAGTTTGGCACAGTAGCTGGTTTATTCAAGCCGTTTTATCTTTTACGGTTGTACAGCTATTATCTAGAAAAAAATGGTGAATGGCAGTGGAATATCGCTCAATCACGCATTATTTTGTAAATAAACTCATCAATAAGAGCGCCCTGCTTGCTTTCTATTATAAAGACAAACCGTATCATTGGTAACGCTCGATTACCGTTATTACAATCATGGCACAACATCGCAAACTCACCTATAATGAGTCAACCAACCCTATATAATGCCTGTTTATGACTACAATTGCTTCTGCCTCCGATTTATCCATGCCATCTACGACGAAAGATTGCTCATCTAGTAAGCGCTTAAGAGTTGCGTTTGCTGGCACTCCTGAGTTTGCCGCTGTTAGTCTTGAGGCGCTTATCAGCCAGCAAGAAGCATTGAATATAGACATCGTCGCTGTGTATACGCAACCTGATCGCAAGGCAGGACGGGGTCAAAAATTATCAGCCTCTGCAGTAAAGCAAGTCGCATTGGCGCATGATATTGCCGTTGAGCAGCCTCTCACCTTTAAAAAATCTAGTAGTGAAGGGTTGATCGCACGTGAGACTCTGCGTAGTTATCAGCCAGATGTGATGATTGTCGCGGCTTATGGCTTGATATTGCCGATTGGTGTATTGACCACACCGACTTATGGTTGCCTCAATATTCATGCGTCCTTATTACCACGCTGGCGCGGTGCAGCGCCTATTCACCGTGCATTATTGGCGGGTGATAGCGAGACTGGCATTACCATTATGCAGATGGATAAGGGCTTAGATACAGGTGATATGATTTACAAAATCAGCGCTCCTATTGAGGCTGATGATACGGCTGCCAGCCTCCATGATAAAATGGCTGAGCTTGGGGCGACGGCTATTATTACCGTGCTAAAGGACTTGCCACATTATCAAGCACAGGCTGTGCCTCAAGATGACAGTCAAGCCAACTACGCTGAGAAACTGGTCAAAACCGAAGGCGAAATCAACTGGACACAATCCGCTACTGAAATTGAGCGACAAATTCGCGGTTTGACGCCATGGCCAGGTGCATATACTTTTTTGGCAGGGCAGCGTGTCAAGATTTTAGCCAGCTTACCTGTGAATCCGTCGCAGCAAACCAATCAGCCTGCTGGTACGGTCATCAGCGTTGGACGCAAAGCGATATTGGTAGCTTGTGGCAAACAAGTTAGTAAAAAAGAAAACACTGAGCAATCAGCCACTACTTTAGCCATTACCGAATTACAGTTTGCTGGTGGTAAACCAATGACAGCCGAGAAAATCTGCCATGGTAACCAATTAAATGATGGTGACCAGTTCACAGTAGACTCAAAATAATTGCTCCTAAATCAGTTTAATACCGCTTAACCTTATTTATTTTTATATTCGTCATTTAATACCAAATAATCCAACTTTTATCAGACGCTAATTGTTAGACGTCAAGGAAATTCAATTTAATGAGAAGCACTGCGCCAAGAAACAATAAGCTCAAACCGTCAAGCAACCTTATCATGAATGGTAGCGTCCGCGTCCGCGTCATTCGCACTTTACTGGCGATTCAGAATGGTCAGTCGCTAGCAAGCGTCCTTGATCCGCTATTAAACAGTTTGCATGACGGTGATAAAGGGTTTGCTCATGCGTTATTGCTAACGACGTTGCGCCAATGGTATGCCCTTGAGCGTCTACTCGATAGTCTGGCTGATAACTCGATTGATGAAAAAGAAGTACGTACGACTATTCAAGTGGGTTTGACGCAGCTGCTCTATTTACAAGTGGCTGATCATGCGGCGATTCACGAGACGGTCGAAGCAGCAAAAGAGATTGAGTTTGCGCACGCGACGGGTTTAATCAATGCCATCTTGCGTAAAGTCGCTAAGAACCCAAGTAAGTTCCGTAAGAAGTGTGATAAAAAACACAGCTTGCCTAATTGGCTTGCCTATCAGCTTAAGCAAGATTGGAGTGAGCAGTATGACGATCTGATGCAAGGATTACGTCAACCTGCACCGATGTTTTTACGCGTGAATACAGCGGTTACCTCGGTAGAGGATTATCAGCAAGCCTTGGTGGAATTTGAAGTTGAAGCAGATTTGGTTGAGCTAACGAGTGGTTTTAATTTAGCCAGCTCATCGGATGCAGCCGCATCTAATAGCATAGTAACCAAAGGGTTAAGATTACATCAAAGTACCGCAGTCAATGCCTTACCGCAATTCGCTGAAGGAGCTGCTAGTGTACAAGATATGCATGCTCAGCTTGCCGCGCCGCTTATTCATAACGCTTTAATTAATAAGCTGAGTGTTAAAAGCGATGATGCAGACGGCGATATAGACACCAATAACAACGAGATCCGCATTTTAGATGCTTGTGCAGCGCCGGGTGGTAAGCTTGCTCATTGGTTAGAATTAATCAGCTCAAATGAGTCTTCGTTGTTTCACGTGAAACAAGACGATGCTGAAACGTCGCCTGTGATTTCGAAAGTTAAGATTACTGCGATAGATAATGAAGCGCCACGTATCGAGCGTATTCATACTAATTTACAGCGCTTAAACTTAAGTCAGCACGACTTGCAGCAAGCTGAGAAAAATATTGAGCTTAATATTGTCTGTGCTGATGCAACCACATGGCAAGGGGCGGGTAAGAAAAAGAGCAAGCTCGTATTTGACGCTATATTACTAGACTCACCTTGCACAGCGACAGGCGTAATCCGCCGTCATCCTGATATCAGTATCTTGCGTACTGAAGAAGACGTTGAGCAAACGGCATTGCTACAAGCCGATATCTTGCATAATCTATGGCCACAACTTAAAGTTGGTGGTTACCTCTTATACGTCACTTGCTCTATCCTAAAGCAAGAAAACGTCGAGCAGATGCAGGATTTTATGACTCACTATAACAATGTAGTAGCCATTGAATTTAGCGACGATTGTAATTGGGGTATTGAACAGGCGATTGGTCGTCAGTGCTTGCCAATTGATAGCGAGAGCGGCGATGGTTTTTATTATGCCTTGCTGCAGAAAACTGCTGAATAAACCGTTTTAACTAATAATCTCATTATAGACAGGACAATCTAATGAAATATATCAGTACCCGTGGTCAGACAGCGCCGATGGATTTTAGTGATGTGTTATTAATGGGTCTTGGCCCAGACGGTGGATTGATGCTGCCTGAGCACTATCCGAATATTGACAGTGCGACCCTTACTGAGTGGCGCGCGCTGAGCTATCCACAGCTTGCGATGGCGATTATGCAGCGTTTTGCGACTGATATTCCTGCGGCTGATTTGCAAGATATCATTGAGCGTACTTATACCGCTGAGGTATTTGGCTCTGATGAGATTGTTCCTGTCCGCAAACTTGAAGATAACTTATACATTTTAGGCTTGTCGAACGGTCCGACATTGGCATTTAAAGATGTTGCCATGCAGTTTTTGGGTAATGCTTTTGAATATGTACTGAAGAAGAAAGACGCGCGCATCACCATTATTGGTGCCACCAGTGGCGATACTGGTAGTGCGGCAGAATATGCGCTACGCGGTAAAGAAAATATCGAAGTCTTTATGCTGTCACCGCACGGCAAAATGAGTGAATTCCAGCGCGCGCAGATGTATAGCTTGACTGATGATAACATTCATAATATCGCCATCGACGGCATGTTTGATGATTGCCAAGATATTGTCAAAGCGCTACAACAGGATGCTAAGTTCAAAGCGGCTTATAATTTAGGTACGGTTAATTCTATTAACTGGGGTCGTATCCTAGCGCAGATTGTTTATTACTTTAAAGCCTATTTTGCGGTCACTACAAGCAACGATGAAAAAGTCAGTTTTAGCGTGCCATCAGGTAACTTTGGTAATATTTGTGCTGGCCATATCGCACGTGAAATGGGGTTGCCCGTGGAGCGCTTAATCGTCGCAACTAACGAAAATGATGTACTCAACGACTTCTTTAATCAAGGTGCTTATCAGCCGCGTCCGACTGAAAAAACCTATATTACTTCAAGTCCTTCAATGGATATCTCAAAAGCCTCTAACTTTGAGCGTTTTGTTTATCTCTTATTAGATAAAGACAGCGCCCGCGTTCATGAGTTATTTGAAGGGGTGAAATCTGGTCAAGGTTTTGATTTGTCTGACCTAATGGAGGCGGTCAACACTCGCTACGGTTTTGCTGCGGGTAAATCTACTCATGCCGACCGTCTCGACACTATCAAAACACTTTATGAGCAGCATGGACAGTTGGTCGATCCGCATACTGCTGATGGTATCAAGGTTGCCAAAGAGCTACAGCGCGAAGGCGAGATCATTGTTTGTGCTGAGACCGCGCTACCAGTGAAATTTGCAGATACTATCGTTGAAGCGATAGGTCAAATAGAAATCGCACGCCCAGCCCATACCGAAGGCTTGGAGAGCTTACCGCAGCATGTGGTGGTGCTTGATAATGATGCCGAATTGGTCGCTGAGCAAATTCGGCAGCATGTGATACCAAATCCAGCATAAATCAAAGTGGATTTTAATGCTTATTTTCATGAGGAACTCTATAAATTTCAATGACAAACTATAGAAATAATATTCATACAAAAGTTACGCCATTGTAATAAAGTGTTTATGATTGTGTTATGGTAGATATAATTGTAATATTAGAAACAGCGTCGGCGACTCATCATTTTGCTAGACGCTTTTTTAGTAATCATACCAGCCAATTACACTGAACAGCTGCCCTATAAGCGTCATGATAATCGTACGGTTAAGTCCTTTTACGACCCTTATTGCTTGTCACTATTTTAATGACAGTCAAAGATTAAGGTTAAGTAATAGATCTAAATGGTACTAATTGTGGCGACAACAGCGGTACATATTGTGGATATAACAATGAAGATGAGCTTAAAAACGATAGCAAAAGCACTGTTAATCACGACATTTAGTAGTGCAATGCTAATGAGTGCTGCCCACGCTAACAATCCACCACCAGCCATCAAAGCGGATGCGCCCAATCGCTATATCGTTAAAAAAGGCGATACGTTGTGGGATATTTCAGGACGTTATTTAGACAGTCCGTGGCGCTGGAAAGAAATCTGGGCAACCAATAAGCAAATCAAAAACCCCAATCTTATTTATCCTAACGACATCCTTATCTTATGTGTGATTCAAGGTAAAACCTTGATTGGTGTTGATACTGGCGAAGGTTGTGCTGGGGTTGAAAAGCAGTTAACGGGTAACGTGGTATCTAGCACAGTCTCAGTCACTTCAACAGCCAACAGTATTCCACCGCTTCCGTGGTCTGCTATTCAACACTGGTTAGATAAGACAGTCATTGTTAATCCACAAGATTTTAATACCACGCCTTATATATTGGCCTCTAAAAAAGGCAACTTAATTACCGCTAGTGGCGATAAAGTGTATGCCAAAGGTGTGCCACTGATCGTCGGTCAGCGTTATGGTATCTACCGTGAAGGAGAGCTATATGTTGAGCCAAAAACCCAAGAAGTTATTGGTCTAGAAGTCACGCAAGTTGCGACGGGTTTGGTTACTTCGACAGAAACCAACGGCGTCAGCAGTTTGCAGCTCACTGACAGTTACGACAAAGAAGTACGTGAAGGTGATCGCGTATTCGTTGAGTTGAATAACTCTATTCCACCTGTGTTTTATCCAGCCCCTGCAATTGTCAGTCGTGGTGGCATGATTGTCCGAGTCATGGACTCAATCAGCTCAGCGGCGAAGGGTAGTGTCGTTGCTATCAACTTAGGTAGTACCCATGGTGCTAAGCCTGGTGATGTATTGACTGTCTATCAAAAAGGGGCCTTGATCCGCGATACCAAAGACAATGACACGCCAGTACGCTTACCAAATGAGCCAAGCGGTATGGTCATGGTATTCAATACTTTCGATAATATTAGCTATGCTTATGTGCTTGATTCAGAGCTACCATTAAACGTCGGCGACCAGCTGTTACCACCGCCATATCTATAAATGAGTACACTATAAGTGAGAACATGCTCATTTTTGGACGGGATATACTAACTTAGCCTATACGAGCTAGATGATTATGATGGCAGTTACTTCTTCTTTATCAGATGAGCAGCGCGCAGTACTGGCGCTGTGGACTGAGGTGAATGCATCATTATCTGCTTATTATAAGCTCATTATTTCTTTTGGTACAGCAGAGCTTGCTTGGTACGCCAAAGTAGATGCTTGGCGGCAATTGGGTATTCATCATAGCCATCTTGCCCGTCATGAACAGCCAGAGCATACGCAAGCCAGTATCGATAAAATTCAGCAAGCGCTTATCGAGGGGCGCTACGGTCTGCTATTTGCTGGCCAGCCTGATTATCCCGCCCAGCTCTCGCAAATCTATGACCCACCGCCTTTATTATTTTACCGAGGCAATAAAGCACGTTTGCGTCAAGCGCAAATCGCGATCGTCGGTAGCCGAAAACCCACTGCCCATGCCCAAAAAATCACCTTTGATATCGCACAATATTTGGCGCAAGCTGGTTATATCATCACCAGCGGTCTTGCCATGGGTGTCGATAAACGAGCACATCTAGGCGCTTTAGCACAGGCAGATACCGAATATCAAGGTCGAACGATTGGGGTAATGGGTACGGGTATTGAGGTCAATTATCCCAATCATCACGATAAATTGTTTGCCCAAATAATTGAGCAAGGCGGCTGTATTATTAGTGAGCTATTACCGCATACACTGCCACATAAGCATACGTTTCCACGGCGTAATCGTTTGGTCGCTGGATTGAGCTTAGCAACAATTGTGACGGAGGCGACCATTCAGAGTGGTTCGCTGATTACTGCGCGTTTAACCTCCGAGCAGGGCAAACAAGTTTTTGCGATTCCAAGTCATATTGATAATAGCAATGCTGAAGGCTGTCATCATTTGATACGTGAAGGCGCGACCTTAATTTATCATCCACAGCAAGTGCTAGAAGACGTCAATGCTCAGTTGGGTTATGAAAGTTATTCTCATAAATCAAAAGATACTGTGAATAGTGGTATAGATATTACCGAATCTAATGGCTCTCAAAAGAATCATAGCAAAGCTACTAAACATACAAATAAAGATAAAAGAATCGCTGTAATGGCTAACCATCCAATACCCTCTAATATCAAATCTGCTCCCAGTGCTATCGTCGTACCAGAGCATTTAACGCTTGTGTATGAGCAGCTTGATTGGCACGGGCAGGATTTAGATGCGCTGATTATCGCTACCAAACTTGCCACACCGCAGCTGATTGGACAGTTAATGGAGCTTGAATTATTAGGCGTCATTAGTGTGCAAGGCGGACGGTATTTGCGCGTCTAAAATCGTACTTGCTATCGCTTTAGGCTTTTCACTTATCTATTGCCAAGTGATTGACAACAGTACAATCTAGGGCGTGTCATCAATTAGATTGTGAGGCTTAAAATGAGAAAAATTGTAGATAAACAAGGAAGCAATTGCCGTTAATATGAACATATTGACAAAATTGCTGACGATGTTTAGCAAAATTTAGCCATTTTAAGACCACTAAACGTACTAATGTGCTAATTGATGACACGCCCTAGGTGGCTGCTAATAAGGTCGCTTTAAACTTCGCTGCCCTAACTTTTCTTAGTCTTATGTTATGATGAGTGCTTAAATTTCTACCTTTTTGAAGCCTTCAAACCATGGAAAAATCCACATCTTTTACTACTGATTCTGTCACTCAAGCTGCCAAGTGGCTTAAAGAAAGACAGCTACTTGCTTATCCCACCGAAAGCGTTTGGGGTATCGGTTGTGACGCTTATGACGAAGCAGCCGTTCAATGTATTTTATCTATTAAACAGCGTCCACAAGCCAAAGGCATGATCGTCATTACTGACAGCGCTGAGCGTTTAATGCCGTTACTAGAGCCTCTAGAAGAAGGTCTGCGCCAACAAATCATCAAGAGTTGGCAGGCAGATACTGACAGTATAGAGCTACACGGTAAGCAAGCCCATACATGGCTACTGCCTATCCCTCAGACACTTGAAAAGACTATCCCTCCTTGGATCACAGGGCAGCATCAAACAGTGGCGGTTAGAGTTATTGCGCATCCTATGATTCGTCAATTGTGTCAACAACTGGTCGACGTTCAAAACCCATTTGGGCTATTGGTTTCCACAAGCTGTAATCCATCAGGGCAATCGCCTGCTATGACTTTCACTGATGCCTATGGGTATTTTGGCGAGCAAATCAGCTACTTGCAGGCTGACACTCTAGGCTATACTTTACCGAGCCAAATTCGTGACGCAACCACGGGTTTAGTAATTCGTTAGTGCATGACAGTCAACCAAGGGATGAGTGTTATTTATTAATTTCACTATTGACAGAAATAAAAGAATAGCGCAAGATGAGTGAATAAAATAATCAAAACTTATAAATTAGAGTACATATTAATCATGAAACTAAATCCTGTGACCGAAAAATTTATCTTACATTGGGGTGAAATGGGCTCGCAGTGGGGCGTCAATCGCACCATGTCACAGATTCATGCGTTGTTATTCATCATTGGTAAACCATTAAATGCTGAAGAAATTACCGAAACACTTGGGGTTGCTCGCTCTAACGTCTCAAATAGTATTAAAGAGTTGCAGCATTGGGGCTTAGTACAAAAGGTCTCGATATTGGGTGATCGTCGCGATCACTTCACGACCAATACTGACGTTTGGGAGCTGGCACGCATCATCGTGGTTGAACGACAAAAGCGTGAGCTTGAGCCAACTGTGCAGTTCTTACAAGAATTGATGGACAGTCCTGAATTTGAACATGAAAATAATGAGGTAAAGTCACGTATTCGTGATACCCAAGAATTCGTTAGTACCCTAACCACATGGTCATCTGAGATGCTTAAACTGCCCACAAGCATCCTCAAAAAAGTCCTAAAACTAGGCGCTAGTATTAAAAAGGTTTTACGTTAATAGCTGTGTAATTTAAAATAAAAAATTTGCAATACAATTTCTGTTTTGACAGAAATATATGTAATAAATATAAAAGCCAACTAAGTTTAAGTGAGATAAGTTTCTATAAAATAGCAGCAACAAAAAATAGTAATAACAAATGGATGTGTAAAATGACAGTCAATCAGACACACGCTAATAAAAAGCCAGCCATTAAAAAGGCTGTTGCTGCAGTCGAGTGGCAAGACTTGCACCAGTTAACGCGCGGTCAAATCGCTTACAACGTTATTTTGCCTTATCCGTTTTTATTGTTGTCTTGGTGGTTCGCCAGCCACTCATGGTATGTCTTAGCATGCGGGACTTCTTACTTATTTTTTGCTGCCGCATTTCGCCAAGCCCATGATGGTTATCATCATAGTTTAGGGACAGCTAAAAGCACGACTACTGGAATATTACTGTTGCTCAGCGTACTACTAATGACCAGTTTGCACAGCATTCGAGCCACCCATATGGAACATCACCGCAATCCATTGGGCGATAGTGACATTGAGGGCAGTCTAGCAAAAGGCTCATGGTGGCAAGCGCTGCTCGGCGGGATAACTTATCGACTCGATATTTATCGTCAAGGACTGCGTCTAAGTAGCCGTCGCAATCAAAAATTGGCGTGGCTAGAGTTTGCTTTGATTGGTTTAGTTGTCTTGGTTACCTTCGTACTGACCGTATTTCCTTTAACTGTTCCTGCTCTGACCATGTTAGCGCAAGTATTGATGTATCACATATTGACCATGATGTTGGCCAATGCCAGTGTTGGCATCATTGCGGTGTGGGGCGTGCATCATGATTGTGATGAGACAATCGCCCGAACTGAGCGCAATCCTTTGGTTAACTTGCTGACCTTTAATTTGCTTTATCACGTAGAGCATCATCTCTTTCCTGCTGTGCCATCCAATCATTTACCTGAGCTTGCCAAGCGTTTAGATGCAGCAACGCCACATCTGACCAAAGAACATGTATTGCCAAGTATGGTTAACGTCATAGATTTTATCAATTATCGTTGGAACCAATTAAAGAATAAATCTCAAAATAGTAATGATAGTGACTGTCCTATTCGTAAGCGTTTTGCTTAATCAGTAGGCTAAATAAAATCAAGATACTTATCCACCAATTATCCACAGGAATTTCATTGGCTTTGGCAACGCCATATTTATACTTAATTAACGACGAATGTTAATAGGATAAATAGAATGAAAAGGAATAATGAGTTAGGTGTGTATCCTTATCTACAAGTGATTATTTTGTTTGCAGGGCTTGGTAGTATGATTGGTGGATTGATTGCAGAGCTGGCTCTATTGTTCATTTTTAGGAATGCGGATTTTGCCCAAATTGGTTACCAGCCATTACTCTATGTTGGTCTGCTTGGTTTTATTCCTGCTTTATTAACGGGTGTTATCGTCGCTTATAAGAATATATGGCGCGGTGATCATAAGAGTCTACGCACGACATTTTTAGTGGGGTTTATAACGTCAGCAGGTTATATGGGTGCAATCATCCTATATCTAGGCATCAACTCATGGATAGAGGTTGGCGTGCTATTGGCCTTTATGATTGGTATAGGATTGTTTGGCGCAATCAATTCAGCGATTGCCAGCCGCATTGCTTTACCAAAAGTACGTAAAAGTCATTTTGATATTAGTACTAAAAAAGTAGACGATGGCTATGACGGATTAAGTTTTACTAAACGATAAGCGAAAAATATAGGGAGTAGGACATGAATATTTTAATCAGTGGTGGCTCAGGCTTTTTAGGCAGTGCTTTTAGTGACGAGCTTATCAAACGCTATCGTACGCAGGATAAGGACTTACACATTACATGGCTAACACGCGATAACAGCCAAACGCATCCTGACGCGATCAGCATGATGACCTACGATGAGCTAGCGAGTTCGGATAAAAGCTTTGATGTTATCTTAAACCTAGCAGGCGCAGGCATTGCTGACTCGCGCTGGAGCGATGCGCGCAAAGAGCAGTTGCTCGCCAGCCGTATCAAGCCTACCGAATCCTTATTGGCATTTATTAAGCGCACCAGTATTAAGCCCAAGCTAATGGTCAGCGGCTCTGCGATTGGCTGGTATGGCGCACAAGGCGATAAACCTCTTACCGAAATCAGTAATTTTGAAACTGATTTTGCCCATCAATTATGTGAACAATGGGAACAGCTAACTTTGACAGCAACGGAATATGGCGTACCTGTGGCTATCGTGCGAACCGGTGTGGTGATTCATCCTGAAGGCGGCATGCTTGGTAAGTTATTAACCCCATTTAAAATGGGTGTTGGTGGGCAGTTAGGTGATGGCAAACAAATCATGAGCTGGATCAGTCGTGAAGACTGGGTTGGGGCGGTGATATTCATCATTGAAAAGCATCTTGCTAATTATGCGGACACTCAGACTACCGATGAGCACTCGTTAGAAACTATCAATGATACGCCAGTGCTGGTTTATAACCTCACTGCGCCTAATCCAGTGACCAATCATACTTTTACCAAAACGCTTGGAGCATGGCTACACCGGCCCACCTTTTTTACTTTACCCAATTTTCTGCTTAAGCTAATATTTGGTGAGATGTCGACGCTACTAATAGATGGACAAAAGGTATTGCCTCAAGCATTACAGGACGCAGGTTATGATTTTAAACAGCCAACACTGAAGCAAGCTTTAGAAGAGCAGAGTTCGTAAATCATTAAGCGACTGTTTCATGTGAAACATCATTATTATTTACATGATGCTTTGTTTCATGTGAAACCTAAATAGAGGTGTGTATGAGTGATATTGAGATTAGCGCTACAGCCACAGCATCCAGCTATCCTAAAGCTAAGGTAATAGGAACTTATGGATTGTTGGGAGGTGCGATAGGTGGTCTGATTGTCTGCTTATATATGATTGTGATGCTTGTAATTGACGGTAATATTTTTAGGCAAGAGTTAACAGATATTTTCAAAATGCTATTAGCTTCTATTGTAGGCGGATTCTTTTTTGGTTTGCTCCCTACGTTAGTAGCTGGATTAACTATATGTAAGTTGAAGATAGTCTTTGACTCCATACTAAAAATAGTACCGTTATTCTTCATTGGATTCTTTAGTACTTTTATATTTTCAGTTTGGATTATAGCAACGGATGTTTTTTTAGAGAAAATAATATTTGGATTGGTTCTTAGCTTGATAGGTGGAGCCAGCGCTGTGATTACAGGTCTTATCGCATTACCTAAACACAAATAAAATTTAACTTTAAATTTCATTATTGACAGAAATAAAGTAAATTAAAACAGCCGATTAAATTAAGTGGTCGCGCCAGCAAGACAGCTACTGCTTATCACCAAGTAAGGAGAACATCATGCGTCATCCTTCGTTAGCCAATATTGAATGGCAAGATTTGCGACAGCTTAGTCTTGGCGAGACTGTTTATAATATTTTCTTATCTTTACCTTTTTTATTATTGTCATGGTGGAGCGCGTGGCAAGGCTGGTGGTTACTTGCGCTTGTGGCGACTTTTTTCTTTTTTACTGCCGCACTGAGACAAGCCCATGATTGTTATCATCGAACGTTGGGAGTAGGGAAGCTTGCTACTGAAACCATGCTGTTTTTTCTCAGTATCACCATGCTCTGTAGCACGCATGCTATTCGGCACACACATCTCAATCATCATAGAGATCCACTTGGAGACAGCGATGTCGAGGGTAATTGGGCTTGTCTGCCTTGGTATCAGGCGATATTAGGCGGTTGTATTTTTTCAATTATGATTCAGTGGTTTGGCCTGACGCATGGCAGCCGTCGTAATCGTATTCTGGTTGCTTGTGATATGTTGCTCATTTTCGCAGTGATTGCCACCGCTTTTATCACGATGCATCCAGTATTGGTGTATCACGTATTGGTGATGATATTGGCCAATACGATGGTAGGATTCTTTGCAGTATGGAGCGTCCATCATGGTTGTGATGACGTGGTATATGCGCGCAGTGAGCGTCATCCATTGATTAATTTACTGACTTTTAACTTACTCTATCACATCGAGCATCACTTATTCCCAGCGGTGCCAACCAATCATTTACCGGTACTGGCCAAGCGCTTAGATGCTACCGCTCCGCAGTGGACGCAGCAGCCAGTCATTCCTCTTTTAGCCCCAGCCAATCAGTATCCAGTAGTTAACATGAACGAAAAATCTAATAGTCTTGATACTGAGATATCACTCATACAGGAGTCGTAAGATGATTATCCAAAATCATATCAACAGTTATAGAGAGCAAGCGAATTTGTCCATTACCATGTACTACGATGATGCGTGCGTGATATGCAGCACCGAGGCGCATAATATGAAAAAACGTCAACCGGAAAAGATACACTTAGTTCCTGTAGACGAGGGGGTTGATGAGTTGGCGGCCGCAGGATTTAGCCGTAAGGATGCGATGACTTATATGTGTATGCAAGACAGCTACGGCAATTGGTACACGCATATGGATGCCGTACGACTGCTCTACAGGACGGGCGGCGTTAAATGGTCACCGTTATTGTTTTTGCCAGTGGTCAAGCAACTTGGCGACTTCGCTTATCCGTATGTCGCGCGCAATCGATATAGAATCCCAAATTGGGTGACAAAGTTGCTCTATGGCAAAGCGGTGATGCAAGCTTGTGACAATGGCGTCTGTAAAATAGCACCAGATAAACGTTAAAGTACGTTTAGTGGCAACCATTTAGTTTAGTGGCAACCATTTAGTTTTGTGGCAACAGCACCTTGGGCGTAAAGCATATGAAGTTTTCGTGGAAAAAAGGAGGCTATATCCAGAGCATCAAATTTTTCACGTAAGATAGCGTTATCTTTATCTAAGCAGACTTGATTATGTGGTTCTTCATCGTTTTTACTCAGTTGCTAGCTGTTATGACCACCGTTCTTATTTACTGGTTAATAAAGCCAAAAACGACTGCCGCCAAAGCTGTGCTGATAGCTGCTGTCTTTATTATTAATAATAGTGCTCTCATTTATGGTTTGACTGAGTTTTGGGGTGAGCGCTTCCACGTTTATCTGGTCGTTAGTATTTTGCAAGGTTTTATGCTTTATGCGGGTTTGATAACCGCTGTAGTTGCGCTATTCGTTTATCAGCTCTTTAAGCGGAAATCTCGTCCAATACTCTTGCGCACCTTTGCCATTACAGTTTATGTCGCCATTGTTAGCTTAGCGGTATTTAATGCTTATTCACCTGTCGTACATCGTCTAACTGTTACGATTGACAAACCGCTGGCTAAACCAATGGATATCGCGCTTGTCTCTGATACGCATCTGGGTAGATGGTTTGGCAATCGACAGATAAAGAAAATGGTAAGCCTTATCGATGCGCAACATCCTGATGTCTTGGTTATCGCTGGTGACATTATGAATGATAATACGATTGCTTACGATAATACCAATATGCATGAGCAGCTATTAAAGCTAAAGGCACCGCTTGGCGTCTATGCGACTTTAGGCAATCACGATTATTTCGGTTATGACCAGCAGATTACACAGGCGGTGGAAGAGGCGGGCATCAAAGCGCTTGATAATGAGAGTGTGCTATTAGATGATTCAGTATGGCTGGTGGGGCGCTCAGATGATATTGATCGTACCAGATTGTCAGCCGAGGAATTATTAACGCAAGTAGACACAGAAAAACCAGTGATATTTTTGGAACATCGTCCTAGCGCGATGGATGAGGTCAGCGCCCTGCCAGTCGATTTGCATCTGTCTGGGCATACCCATGGTGGGCAGATATTTCCACTAACGCTATTGATGGATTGGTTGACACCGTTAAGCTATGGCAGCAAAAAAATAGCCGATACGCAGTTTTTGGTGACCTCTGGTTATGGCATTGGTCCCGTACCATTTAGACTGGGTACGCGTTCTGAGATTTGGATAATTACGTTGCAGTCTGGTGTATGAGCTATTTAAATAAACAGTGTTGCCCCTATGATAAAGCCTCTACCATATCTAAATAGTAGAGGTTTTTATTTGCTGTTAGGCTGGCTAATAGCTACTTTGCTTGTCTGGTTAGCTAAAAACACACTGCATTGACGCCATCATACTCAAGGATTTTTCATGCGCTACGCATTTTTTATCACCATTTTTGTGCTATTGCAGCTCTTTAGTGTCGGTGCAGCTCTAAGCGTGCAATGGTGGTTACAGCCTTGGCAGACAGCAGGTTTGCAAACTTCGGTATGGGTCATCGTATTCGTTATTACCAACGGTTTGCTGCTACTCAGTGTCAATAGAGCATTTAAAAATAGCTATCGCTGGATCAGTGGTTGGATGTTAGTCATGCATTTCATGCTATTGACGGCTTTAGTTACCAGCCTATTTTATGGTGGATATTGGTTGGTCACATCGCTAACTGGTGATGTACTCGCTACACCGGCTACCGTCGATTTTGGGTTGCGAATATTGGCGTTGGCAATATTTATCGGGTTGTTTTTCTATGCCCTATACAGTGCTTATGCGCCTGTGGTACGTGAGTTATCTATTGATATTGATAAACCTTTGGCTAAGCCATTACGTATTGCGGTCGCTAGCGACTTACATATCGGACGATTATTTGGTAGCGGCGCAATAGATAGGCTGCATTATCTTATTGTGCAGCATAAAGCAGACATACTGCTGATGCCGGGCGATATCATGGATGACAATATACAGGCATTTACTGATTATAATATGGCAAAAAACTTGGCGGAGTTATGCAAAAGTCTGCCATATGGGGTCTATGTGACTTTAGGTAATCATGATTTATACGGGCACGAGCAGCCGATTGTCCAAGCGTTGCGTGCTACTGGCGTGCAGTTATTAAATGACGAAGTAATCGGTATCGAGCATGAAGGTCAACCAATCTGGCTGGTTGGGCGTTTTGATAACCATAAAAGACAGCGGGTAGCCACAACCGATCTACTGGCTCAAGTTAATACTACACAGCCAGTGATACTGCTAGATCATAGACCGAGTGATATTGCTGAGCACAGCCAGCTACCGATTGATTTACAGGTATCAGGGCATACCCATAACGGTCAAATATTCCCCGCCAACTTCATTGTCAGTGCCATCAACCGCTTGGGTTATGGCTATGAAGCCATTGGCAAAGGACACTTTGTGGTGTCATCTGGTTACGGCTTTTGGGGCATTCCATTTCGCTTGGGTTCGCGCTCAGAGATTTGGCTGATCACTGTGAATGGTCATGTTGGAGATAACGTTTAAGCAAGTAATATTTAAGAAAACAATATTTAAGAAAACAATGCTTAAAAAAGTAACGTTTAAATAGTGGCAGTACCATTATATTTTCTAAGTAAACTGGCACTTTCTTATACAACTGTATTGATAACTATGCCGCTAATTGTGACTGGGTATTGATAACGTCACGCACAAAGCTCGCAAACCCTTTAATAATATCATCTGTTGCTTGTCCGATACCTTGATGAATACTCATAAAATGAATAAAACCATGCGGCGCACCAAGAATGGTATGAGTCTCGACTGCTACACCATGCACCTTTAATTTCTTTGCATAAGCAAATGCTTCATCACGTAATACGTCTAATTCTGCGGCGACAATATAAGTCGGGCATACTTTACTATTATCACCAAGCATCGGACAGTTAAGGATATGCTGGCGTGGCAAGGCGCTGTTATCTAAACAAGCAGCATCAAATACAGCCACATCGGCATGATCCAATAATAATCCCTCGCCATATAACTCCCAACTTGGATAATCCGTTTCGATATCCGTCACAGGATATAAAGGCATTTGTGCAAGCGGCTTTGGTAAGCGCTCTAATAAATCGAACATTTTTTGACCTGCAATACCCAGATCTGACCATGCGATTTGCGAGAGCGCAGTGAGTTGTTGAGCAATCAAAGTGGACAATCCGCCGCCAGCACTATCGCCTGCTAGCACGATTCGCGAGGGTAAAGCGCCTAAGGTATGGCAGTGCTCCGCCAGCCAAGCGTAGGCAGTGAGACAATCTTTTAATGCCGCTGGTGCTGGATGCTCAGGTGCTAAGCGATAATCAACACTGACTATCGGCCAGCCCGTTTGCTCACAAACCGCGTGGCAAAATTCATGATGGGTATTGACATCACCAATACAAAATCCACCTCCATGAAAATATAACAGCACTGTTTCATCAGAATTATGAGTATCCGCTTTTTTGAACCCTAAGCCATGAGAGCTCGCGGCTGATTGATAACAGCGAATGGTCATATCGCCATCATCAGCATTGGCAATCACTTTGTCTTCCCAATGCACAAGCTTCTGATTTTTTTTCGTAAATCGTTTCATGTTGCCGATGACATTGTCACTTGTTTGCTGCCATACGTACGGCGCTTGCATCGCCACGGCGTCAGCGGCGAACCTTTCGCGCAGCTCATGCATTGGTGTCAGCTCAAGAGGCGTTTTAAGTTTACTATTCACCGCGAGAATCAAACGCAGGTGAGCATCGGCGTGCAGGTATTGTTTTGAGGTCGGTCCTTTCAAATAACCAACCAAGCTCTCTAATAGTGGCGTTGGCAGATAGCCGACTCCTTTCATGGCATAGTGCAAGGTATGCGGCTGGCAAGTCGTCAACGGGTTATAGCTAAGTACTTTTTGTTTGACGGTCAAACGATTCTCTTGAGTGCCATTTTCTTCTTTTATACCATTATCTATACGATCTGTTGATGCGAGCTTTATCGTCATCAGCGCTTTATTTAATAGCACATTGATTGATAACACGGTTGATTTAGACATAACACTTCTCGTTAAGGATTGTCAGTATGCGTTGTCATATATGAGCGTTTACTTTGATATGAGCCATACTATTTGTAGCAATAATAGAGTAATCAAAAATAAAGTTGAGTATTGTTTGGTAATGGCTTATGTACCAACGGTAAGTTTTTTGGAATAAGTACTGCTTTCTTGTAGCTTGTGTTAACGAGCATGGGTAGCCATTTACTACCTATGAAATTCTGTTTTGAGCACTTTAATCCAGATTTAGGCAATATTTGTTGTAAATTAGAAAAATTCCCTTGGCTTAGGCTTGAAATTTACCTTCATCACCTTTATCAAACAGCTAGTAAAAGGTATTCATAAAAACAATGTGTAAGACGGGTTAATTATTTAATAAGAGCACAGTATCCCTAGTAAATAGTGAACTTGTTGCCTCTTATATAAATTGTCATTATTAAAATTCTAAGGAGCTATCATGAGCGAGCAAAATACCAACCACGAATCGCCTGAGCAAAATGTGGCGCATGACAATATTGAACACAGTGACAGTATTTTAGAAGAAACCATGAAAGAGTTTGATCCAAAGCATAACTCAGGTGAAGAGATGACCATCGAAAATGAAATCGATCTCGACACCTTTAAAGCGCGCATCGCTGAGCTAGAAGGTGAAGTGAAGCAAGCTAAAGAAGTCACCGCCCGTGCCAATGCCGAAGCTTACAATGCACAAAAACGCATGGAGCAAGAGGCGGATAAGAGCAAGCGTTTTGCCTTGCAGAAATTTGCCAAAGAGCTATTAGAAGTGGTCGATAATTTAGAACGCGCCATCGAAAGCGCCTATGCCGATGACCCTGTTACAGAAGGGGTGAGACTGACGCACAAAGCGTTATTGGACGTATTAAATAAGAACGGCGTCGAAATGGTTGACCCACAAGGCGAGAAATTCAACGCGGATTTGCATGAAGCGGTGGGTATCGATGAAGAAGCAGAGGCTGATACTGTCGGTACTGTATTACAAAAAGGTTATAGCTTGAACGGTCGTTTATTACGCCCAGCCATGGTACGTGTTGGGCAGTAGAACTAAAAATTGGATTTTTAGTGTGCTAAACCCTACTATTATTAAGGGTTTTCACAAAAAGTCACACGAAAGACAAATTTTGCATGATGATTGACTTGAAAAAATCCATAAGTAAACCGATATATATAGCAACAAGAGATCAACCACGGTCTGAATAGATAAATACTTAAAACAAATTAGGAGCAAATAATTATGGGTAAAGTAATTGGTATTGATTTAGGTACGACTAACTCGTGTGTCGCAGTGATGGAAGGTGACAAAGTCAAAGTCATCGAAAATGCTGAAGGTACTCGTACAACGCCATCTATCGTTGCTTATAAAAACGATGAAATTTTGGTGGGTCAGTCAGCCAAACGTCAAGCGGTCACCAATCCAAACAACACGTTGTTTGCGATTAAGCGTTTGATTGGTCGTCGTTTTGATGACAAAGTCGTGCAAAAAGACATCGGCATGGTACCTTACAAAATCGCCAAAGCGGATAACGGTGATGCATGGGTAGAAATTAACGGTAAAAAATTAGCACCACCACAGGTTTCTGCTGAAATCTTGAAAAAAATGAAAAAAACAGCAGAAGACTATCTTGGTGAAACTGTTACTGAAGCGGTTGTAACCGTACCAGCTTATTTTAATGACTCACAACGTCAAGCAACAAAAGACGCGGGTAAAATTGCAGGTCTTGATGTAAAACGTATCATCAACGAACCAACAGCTGCGGCTCTTGCGTACGGTATGGACAAGAAGCAAGGCGATAGCACGGTTGCTGTTTATGACTTGGGTGGTGGTACTTTTGACGTATCAATCATCGAAATCGCTGACGTTGATGGCGAGCAGCAGTTTGAAGTTTTAGCAACCAATGGTGATACATTCCTTGGTGGTGAAGACTTTGACTCAGCATTGATTGATTATTTGGTTGATGAGTTCAAAAAAGACCAAGATGTCAATTTGAAAGGTGACTCATTGGCGATGCAGCGTCTAAAAGAAGCGGCAGAAAAAGCGAAAATTGAGTTATCAAGTGCCCAAAGTACTGAAGTGAACTTGCCTTATATTACTGCAGACAGCAATGGTCCTAAGCATTTGGTGGTCACTATCAGTCGCTCAAAACTTGAGAGCTTAACTGAAGAGTTGGTACAACGTACCATGGGTCCTTGTAAGATTGCGCTTGAAGATGCTGGCATAAAAATTGGTGACATCGATGATGTTATCTTAGTTGGTGGTCAGACTCGTATGCCACTGGTACAGCAAAAAGTACAAGAGTTCTTCGGTCAGGAGCCACGTAAAGATGTGAACCCTGATGAAGCAGTAGCGGCAGGGGCTGCGATTCAAGGCGCGGTATTGTCTGGTGAAAAAACAGACGTATTGCTACTTGATGTGACGCCACTAACGCTTGGTATCGAAACGATGGGTGGTGTCATGACACCAGTTATTGAGAAAAACACCATGATTCCTACTAAGAAATCACAGGTATTCTCAACGGCTGAAGACAACCAACCAGCTGTGACCATCCAGGTTTATCAAGGTGAGCGCAAAATCGCTAACCAAAATAAACAGCTTGGTCGTTTTGATTTGACGGATATTCCACCAGCACCACGTGGTCTACCGCAAATTGAAGTTACTTTTGACATCAATGCTGACGGTATCATGAATATCTCAGCAACTGACAAAGGTACGGGTAAAGCGCAAAGCATCCAGATCAAAGCAGATTCTGGCTTGACGGATGAAGAAATCGAGCAAATGGTTCGTGATGCAGAAGCCAATGCTGCAGAAGACGAAAAATTCGCTAACTTAGCGCAAGTTCGTAACGAAGCAGATGGTCGTATTCATGCGGTACAAAAAGCGTTAAAAGATGCTGAAGATAAGGTAACTGCTGAAGAAAAATCAACAGTAGAAGCTGCTATCACTGAGCTTGAAGCGGTGATGAAAGAAGATGATCATGATGACATCAAAGCCAAGCTTGAAGCATTAGACAATGCCTTCTTGCCAGTTAGTCAGAAGATTTATGCTGATGCAGGCGCAGGTAGCGAGGGCATGGATCCAAGCCAGTTCCAACAAGGCGCGGACAATGCAGCAGATAGCAACCAAGCTGATGATGACGTCGTTGATGCTGAGTTTACTGAAGTAGACGAAGACAAAAAATAATTGTGATTTAGTAACTAAACGCAGTTAAAACAAAAAACGCATCCTTCGGGGTGCGTTTTTTTATGGCTGTTATTTATAAGAAATATCCTACCATTCTATATCTTGTCTTCATGATTTAAAGGCACTCACTATCAGTACTTCATAAGTCAAATGAACGATAGGCTGACCGGCGTCATCTTGCGCCGAAAAATGTTGCCAATAATCCGACTCAAACTGTTGCAAGCGTGCCTTTGTCCATACAAAGGGCTGGGTACTGTTGGCTTTTACTTGTGTCTGATTGGTCGATACGCCCGTCAATTTCATATGTTTTAGGACAGCATAAGGACTGGCAAACGGTAACTCGAAACGCTGAGTGGACAGTTTAATTTTCTCAAAACCCGCACTAATCAGTGCCAATCGCCACTCAATGATATCTGGATAGTGGAGACCCTGATCCGTTAGAGTCTTTATTTGCAAAAAGTTATTTGGCGTAAAAGTGTTAAACAGCAGTTGACCTCCAGCTCGCAAATGGCGTGCTGATTGCGCAACAAAGTTTAAGGGGTCATCAAACCACTGCACTGCATTGGCACTGATTATCAAGCTATGCTCACCCTCAAAGTCCATCGTTTCAGCATCGCCAATTGCTATGTCAGCATTGGGCATTATGGACTGTAAAGTAGCCGCTTGTTCAGCGCATAATTCATTGATCAGCCAATATTGACTTTGAATGTGTGCTGCGAGTAGACGGGTCATTTGACCAGTTCCTGCACCGACTTCAAGCACACTATCGTGTTCAGTGTGAGTGAGTTTGTCTATTAAATATTGACAGACTTGCTGCTGAACATTGGCATGCTGATCATAGTCGCTGGCATTGGCAAAATGACGAGCGATGGTTTGTTTTCTGGTGCTAAAGTTATCAGGCGTGGCGAGTGTTTTCATACGGTTTATTATATCCAAGTGAGCCAATTATCAATCGATAGCAGGACTGACGTCGCTGATGTATAACAACAGATTTATAATTGTTGTATCAGTTGTTCGCAGTCTTCATCTGTCAGCTTGGCGTTCATGACCAAACGGATACGAGCGGTGTTTGCAGGCACAGTGGGTGGCCTGATAGGCAGGGCATAAAAACCTGCTGCTTGCAATTGTTGTGCTTTGGCAAGCGTGCTGGCATTGTCACCCAAGATGTAAGGCACAATCGGTGAGTCATAGTGTGGATGCTGGGTGTTCTGGGACACACGGTATCTTGGGTCGATGACTTGACTAAGCTTGGTAGACAACCGCGCTAAATGCGCCCGTTGATTATTTAGCATTGGCATTTTTGCTAAAATAAATCGCGTCCATGCGTGATTGATAGGGGGTAATGCAGTACTAAAAATTAGTGGACGCATGCGGTTAATTAGCCATTGCTTGACGACATCATCGCACATGATATAAGCACCCACCGAGGCAAACGCTTTACCGAAAGTACCGACCAAATAGTCAATATCAGCCAATGTCTGTGTTTCTTCCGCTAGCCCCAATCCTGTATGACCTAATACACCGATTGCATGAGCCTCATCGACATACAGTTCGATACGAGCATCGCTAGCCTTTAATTGTACCAGTTGACATAAATCCGCACGATCACCATCCATACTAAAGATGCTCTCAGTGACAATAATGATGCGTTCAATGTCTGGCGCTGCTTGCTCAATAAACGTCGCTAAATGTTCATAATCATTGTGACGATAACGACGATAGCTGACAAGTTTGCTTTGGCTTAAACGTAACCCATCGATAATGCTGGCATGTACCAGCTTGTCAGCTAAGATCAGTGTTTTGACTGGCAAGGCTGTGAGGGCTGGCAATATACCAAGATTGGCATGATAGCCGCTATTCAATACCAACACCGATTTTGAGGCAGAGATATCACGTTTGCCGACAGCGGTTTGATACCATTCCTGCAACTCAGACTCTAGCGCTTGTAGCTGTGCATCATTTCCAGTGAGCAAGCGTGAGGACGTCGCACTCATTTTAGGTATTTGTGCGACTGATAACAGTGTTAGTTGACTGAGAAATTCGTTTTGTAATTCGGTGTCGCCACCTAAGCCCAGATAATCGTTACTGGCGATATTGAGTAAGGTTTTACCCTCGCTAATAACGTATTGCCCATGATGATGGAGATTGGGTAATTGACGGTATTGTTGGGTGGCTTTGAGTGCTGTAAGCGCTTCTTGTAGGCGGCTAGTTATACGTCCAGTCATTATTTTTACCTTAAAATATTCGGTATCTCTTATTGTTTTATGCTTATTTCTGCTAGAAAGGCGATGAAATGAGTAGGGATTATTGCATAAACTCAGTGGTTGTAACAAAAGGTTTCATATCTTTGCCTTTGTAACCCAAGCACTGATAAATACTTGCAAATCTTAACTCTCATACCATCAAACACTGACAGACGACTTGAAATAGTTTGTTACTATATACCCATCGTTAGCAAACAAGGCGATAGGGCTATAAAAGCCAATATAAATAGATAACTTGTTTGTCCAAATTGATTTTAAGGAGCTAATAATGAAAACTCTACAAAAAACGCTACTTGCACTAGCAGCTGGTTCTTTGTTAACTGTTGGCGCACAAGCCGCTACTTCTTATAGCAACGGTTACACTGGTCAGCCGTATGTTGGCGTCAAAGTCGGTCAGTTTGATCTAGATATCGACAATGCAGATGATCCAACTGCTTATGGTGTCTACGGTGGTTATAACTTCGATCAAAACTTTGGTGTCGAAGCAGAGTATGTAGGTTCAGATGATGCTGATTACAAAAATGGTGATCTTGATGCCAAAACTTATGGCGCATATGGTACGGCACGCTACCAGTTCCCAAATACTGGCTTATACGCTAAAGGTAAGCTAGGGGTTGCTAAAACTGAAGTAGAAGGTGATTACACCGTTGGTCCAGTTGAAGTTTCGAAATCTAGCAGCGACACAGGTCTTGCTGGTGGTGTAGGTCTTGGTTACTCAGTGAATCCTAACTTTGGTGTCGAAGCTGAATACTCAATGATGGACAGTGATGTCGATGCCAAGCTACTTACTGTTGGCGCTCAGTTGAAGTTCTAAAGCCAAAACGATTTATCAGCTAAACGAGTGAGAGAAGATGGCAATAATAATCTTTTCTCATCCAGATACTTTACAGACAAATAATTAAAAATATAACCCTAGGGGAATACTATGAAAACTTTACAAAAAACGTTACTTGCATTAGCAGCTGGTTCTTTATTAAGCATGGGTGCACAAGCTGCCGTATCTTATGGCAACGGTTACACTGGTCAGCCATACGTTGGTGTAAAAGTCGGTCAGTTTGACCTAGATGTAAACGGTGCTGACAAGCCAACCGCTTATGGTGTCTATGGCGGTTACAACTTTGATCCTAACTTTGGTATCGAAGCAGAATATGTAGGTTCAGGCGATGCCGATTATTATAACGGTGATATCGATGCCAAGAGCTATGGCGCGTATGGTACTTATCGTTATCAGTTCCCAAATACTGCGCTATATGCCAAAGGTAAGCTAGGTGTTGCTAAGACTGAAATCGAAGGTAACTATATCGTTGAAGACTCTAATAGAAAAACCATTTCTAACGATGATACCAGCCTTGCTGGTGGTGTAGGCCTTGGTTATTCGGTTAACCCAAACTTCAGTGTTGAAGCTGAATATGACATGTTAGGTAGCGACGCAGATCTTATGACTGTCGGTGCTCAGCTAAAATTCTAAGTTTTTGATTAGCAGTATGATAACTAAAAAACGCACCCTTCGAGGTGCGTTTTTTTGTACGATAAAAAGCACTGTAAGCGTCATTAAAAAAGAGTGCATTTGAAATAAGGTTCTGTTAATATCTCGAATTCGACAATAGTTCAGCTAACTTATATGCTCTGTTATTTTCATTCAGATGGTATTTTTAGTTTTATTTAACAGGAAGATATATGAATACTTTACAAAAAGCTTTGATCGCCCTATCAGTTGGCTCTTTATTGAGTGTCAGCGCGCAAGCGGCAGTTAACTATGCAGGTCAGCCGTATGTTGGTGTAAAAGCTGGTAAGTTCATGGTAGATGCTGATGATCTAGATGATCCTACTGCTTATGGTATTTATGCTGGTTATAACTTTGATCCTAACTTTGGTGCTGAAGTTGAATATGTAGGCTCTAGTGACACTGATATTGATACAGGTACCAGACTTCTTAAAGGTGAATATGACCTTAAAACTTATGGTGCTTACGGTACTTACCGTTATCAATTCCCTAATACTGGTTTATATGCCAAAGGTAAGTTAGGGTTTGCTAAAGCTGAGATTGATGCTTCTTTAAGTGACGTACTTGGAAACACTGTTAGTGAAAGCGATAGCGATAGTGGTGTTGCTGGTGGTATTGGTCTGGGTTATAACTTTAACCCTAGCATGAGCGTTGAAGCTGAATATGATTATGTCGCTGAGGATATTACTCTATTGACTTTAGGTGCTCACATTAAGTTTTAATAAGTTGATTAAAGAAAAAAGAAACGATCGCTTTGGCGGTCGTTTTTTTATGCTCTAAGTTTTAATATGTGTTTCTCATATTTTTCGAAGTATACACACCATATATTGATGATTTTTAAGAAATTATTAATACTAAAAATGTGCTACATTAAAAGTTAGAATGATAAAGATAGGGAATATAGTGATGATGGAGATGCTGTGGCTGATTGAACCTTGGCACTGGTTAGTCTTAGGTTTTATATTGCTGATCATTGAGATGTTTGTGCCGACATTCGCCAGCCTTTGGTTTGGTGCTGCCGCCATCATCGTTGCCGCGCTTTCGTGGCTATTGCCTATTTCTGTCTCTGTGCAAATTATTATTTGGTTGGTGCTTTCTGCCATATTCTTGCTGGCATGGTTCAAGTTTATTAAACCCTTATCAGTAGATCGCACCAAAGCAGGCTTGGGTGGTAGTGTTATCGTTGGTGAAACTGGCATGATTATCGTCCAGCCGCAGCCAGATAGAGCGGGCACTGTCAGATTCAGTGTTCCTATTGTTGGGGCAGCGGAGTGGATGTGCCGCACTACGGGTGAGCCGGTGGCGGTCGGCGATCGAGTGGTGGTGACCGATATTGTCGGTAATGAGCTGATTGTGAGCAGTATGAAATCGCAGGCAGCGATTAATAAAGACATGCAATTATAATAATAAGGATGAATTATGGAAAGCTTTAGCATTGTCATGGTGGTTTTGGTTGCACTGGTTGTCTTTACGGTTTTCAAAGGCGTTCGAATCGTGCCACAAGGCTATAAGTGGGTGGTGCAGCGATTGGGCAAATATAGCCAAACACTAGAGCCGGGTCTCAACCTTATTATTCCTTTCGTTGATGATGTCGCTTATAAAGTGACGACCAAAGACATTGTTCTTGATATTCCCTCACAAGAGGTCATTACGCGAGACAACGTCGTTATTATTGCCAACGCTGTGGCTTATATCAATATCGTGCGCCCAGATAAGGCCGTTTATGGCATTGAAGATTATGAATATGGTATTCGTAATTTGGTGCAGACGTCACTACGTTCAATTATCGGTGAGATGGATCTTGATAGTGCATTGTCTAGCCGTGATGAAATCAAAATGAAGCTAAAGCATGCGATATCAGAAGATATTGCGGACTGGGGTATCACCCTAAAGACAGTAGAAATTCAAGATATTAATCCATCGCAAACGATGCAAGCATCAATGGAAGAGCAGGCGGCGGCAGAGCGTCTACGCCGTGCGACAGTGACTCGTGCTGATGGTCAAAAGCAAGCGGCTATCTTGGAAGCAGATGGACGTTTAGAGGCGTCACGTCGTGATGCCGAAGCACAAGTGGTATTGGCGAGAGGTTCTGAAGAGTCTATTCGCTTGATTACTAATGCAATGGGCGAGGAAGAGATGCCTATTGTTTACTTACTTGGTGAGCAATATATTAAGGCGATTCGCGAGCTGGCAGAGTCTGACAATGCAAAAATGGTGGTATTACCTGCTGATATTTTAAGTACCATCAAAGGTATGGTGGGTGACAAGCTTAAGGTTTAATAAGTCATGTATAGCCATGTGTTATAGCATTAACTCTTAAAATGGTCAGTGAGCTTCTTAGGCGCTGGCTATTTTTTCGACTGTCAATTGTGCTGAACGCTACATCTAATAAATAACTCATATGGTTCGTTTAACAAGAATAAAATATATATCAGGGATAAAAAATGACGATACAAAATATTAATACAGAAATCATTCAAATAAAAGACTTTATCCAAGGCACGGCACTACCTTATACCGTGCTAGATGATACGCATATCAATGCTGCGTATCCTGAGAGGAAGCTTGAGATTAGAGGGGGTGGTTTTGGCTCAGATGCAGCGGCTCATCCAACCAATGCCAAGCAATTTTATGTGCTCACTGATCGCGGTCCCAATGCGGATTTTGCAGGTAGTGCAGGCACGGGTAAACAGTTTTTAGTACCTGACTATACACCGCGCATCGGATTGTTTGAGCTACAAGCAACTGGGCAGATTATTAAGATCAAAGAGACACTACTAAAGGACGCAAATGGCAATCCTATCTCTGGGCTACCGAATCCACAAGCACTCGGCGGAACTAATGAAGTCCCTTACGATGTCGACGGCCAGCCGATGACCATGAATCCCAATCTACCTTTTGATGCAGTGACCAATCCTATCAAAAACGATATCAATGGTTTAGATCCTGAAGGTCTTGCTGCGCTAACAGATGGTAGTTTTTGGATCAGTGATGAGTATGGTCCTCATTTGGTTCATTATAATGCGCAGGGGGTGGAGATTGAGCGTATTAATGCCTTTGCGAGCGATCAGCGCAATAATGTGATGGCTAATGGTCAGCTGATTTTACTACCAGCAGAATTTACCAAACGTCGTGCAAATCGCGGTATGGAAGCATTAACGATTACTCCAGATCAGAGCACACTGGTGGGTATTATGGAGTCTTCTATGGATAATCCTGATCAGTCAGGTCGTGTCTCTAGTTTGACGCGCATCGTCACTATCAATCTATACTCTGGTCAAATAGCACAGTATTTGTATCGTCTCGATCATGCTCACCATGTGACTTCGGGTATCGTTGCGATTAACAATCACGAGTTTTATTTGATTGAACATGATCGCAAGTTTCCCCTACAAGACAAGTCTGCGCAAAAGCTCATTTATAAAATGGATCTCTCGCAGGCGACTGATATTGAGAATATTTTAAATACAGATAATATCAAGCAAGATCATGTATTGGGTTTAACGATCAATGGACAAACACTTGAGCAGCTTATTGCAGCAGATGAAAAAAATTGGCAATTGCTGAAGGAATTGGCAATCAAACCAGTCAAGAAAACCTTGGTCGTCGACGTTCTCGCGACTGTAGAGTATCCGCATGATAAGTTAGAGGGTTTGTGGTTGCGTCAAGATGGCTCATTGGGTCTACTAAATGACGATGACTTTGCGATGACGGATTCAATGATTGCCAATGCTAAAAGCACAATCGAGCAGAAATATTTGGACAGTGAAAAAACAATAGAAGATGCAAATAGGCTATATATGGTGATGCCTTCTGAATGTGGTGATGTCTACTAAGTAGGCTAGGGCATGTCCTCAATTCAATTGATCATATCTAAACGGGCTAAAAATGGCTAAGTTTTGCTAAACATCGTTAAATAGCTGGTTAATATCCAGATATTATCTGTGCTACTTTCCTCGTTTGACTGCAATTTATCTCATTTTTATCACCATTTTTGAAATGAGGACACGCCCTATAGGTATTTTTTGTCAATCATCAGCTTTATTAAACACCATAAAAAAAGACCTCGAGTAAGGTCTTTTTTATGACTGCTTTTAATTTGTGGGATCACTCAATCAAATAACTTTTGAGAAACGATTCTTATGTTTTTTCTCAAGATATTCATCAAATACCATGGCGACATTACGACCTAATAATCGACCTTTTGGTAGCACGCGAATACCAGCCGCGTCCATATCGATGAGCTTGTCTTCTTGCATGGCGCCAAGCTGTTGAATCTCATTGATAAAGTAAGTGATGGCATCGATACCAAATTTTTGATTGATGTCTTTAAAATCGATATAGTCGTGACAGAGTAGATTCATAATCACATATTCACGCAAGCGATCTTTGATAGATGTTTTGATGACTTTTACTGCAGGCATGGCAGCCGAGTTACTTTGTGCAGCATCGATGCTCGCTTGATAAACTGATAAATCTGTATCATTTTGCAAAATATAGCGGGTATTGGCATTGGCAATTTGACTGATAGAGGAGACGCCGAAGCCCAATAAATCACAATCGCCCATGATGGTATAACCTTGAAAGTTACGATGCAGTTTGCCCTCACGCTGCGCCACGGCTAATTCATCATCAGGCTTGGCGAAGTGATCAATACCGATATATTGATAGCCAGCTTCGGTCAGCGTATTGATGGTATTGCCAAGCATCGTCAGCTTGGCTGCTGGGTCTGGCAAATCAGCTTCTTTAATCTGGCGCTGGGCCTTGAAACGTTCTGGCAAGTGTGCGTAATTGAATACTGACAAGCGATCCGGCGACATCTCGATGATACGGCGCACCGTTTTATCCAAGGTTGCGGGTGTTTGATGCGGCAAACCATAAATCAGGTCGATATTGATAGAGTGAAAACCTAAGTCACGCGCCTCATTTAACACATTTTCAATGAGCTCTGCTGAATGTACACGGTTGACGGCGATTTGTACCGTTTCATCGAGGTCTTGTACGCCTAAACTGACACGGTTAAAGCCAAGGTTACGCAACACTTTTAACGTCTCGCCACTCAGCTCACGTGGGTCAATTTCAATAGAGTAATCGCCTTTGTCTTCAGGTAAGAATTCAAACTGAGTTTGTAAAAACTCCCACAGTTGAACCATTTCTTCATCACGCAAAAATGTTGGCGTACCCCCACCCAAATGCAGCTGTTTAACGAGGGGTTTGCTACTACCTTCTGGGACAGGTAGAAGGCGGCGTTTGTGCTTAATCTCAGCGATTAAATACTGCAAATAATCGCCTGAGTCGCTATTTTTCTTGGTGATAATTTTATTGCAAGCGCAGTAATAGCAGAGGTGACGACAGAATGGAATATGAAAATATAAAGACAGTGGTGCACGAGCTTCACGGTTTTGAAGGATCTTTGACTCAAGACCAACAGAGATAGGTGAGAACTCTAAAGCGGTCGGATAGGAGGTATAACGTGGTCCTGAACGATTGTATTTATTAATAATAGCTTCATCAAAGGCAGGTAGCTGCTTACTCATCATACTGCCACGCGTACTGGCATAAGGACTTTCTGATTGCATAACAGGGCGTGTCGTGGTCGGTTGCTCTCCTGCACGATTGTAAGGCTGCTGAGTATTTAATTCTGAATGTTCTGTCATGCGGTACTCCTCGTTTTGACCTTGAGTATTACTGTTCTTACATCTCTAACGACCAAATATCTGAAAGCCAGTAGGTGTTTGATAGATGATTAATAACCATAATAACTTTGTTATCAATAATAATTTTCACAGCGCTATATGCTGCTAAATTGATAGCCATCAATAAGCACTATTATAACAAATCCTTGTTTGCAGTGGGGTGGTCGGCGAGTTTTCTTACATACAAACTGTCTATGATAAGTCCATTTGATTTTGGCAATTATACTCATACCCCTCTTGCGGTTAGCTGGCTAAGTGCTGGCATCATGATGCATCGACGATATTCAAACAGACTGCTTCCATAAAGTAAAAAGACCTCAGCATATATCTGAGGTCTTTTTATCACTAATTTAAGTTATCACTAATTTAAGTTATCACTAATTTAAGTTATCACTAATTTAAGTTATCACTAATTCAAGTTACGTCAAACTTATTCTTTTAGCTGGATTTTATTGCCAACGGCTTGCTTGCTAACGTCATTAGCATTGAAGGGTAAACGAATCCAGTTTTTATCGGAATAACGATGACTCTGGTCACGATGGAACGGTCGAGTAGTATCAGAAGCTTGCGAGTAACCTAATAAGGCTTCTGCTACAGGGCCGCTTTTATCAAAGGTAACGGTTTGCATATATGTCGGACCAAAATTAATGAGGTAGTTTGCGCCATCATTAGCGCTTGTGCCTCTCGTTTCTGCAACATTGAATACACCTTCACGACCAAAACCACCATGCATAGCAATACGCTCATCGTTTTTACTAGCATCAACGATATACTGCAAATCAGATAAAGACGCATCAAGAGCGATGTTTTTATCTTGGAAGAACTTAATGGAATCTCCTAAAGCAGTACGTGTATCCGCACTAATAATTAAACCACGAGGCGTATTGACTGGGTCTTTTGCATCAAATTTAACACTGAATATCGTATCCGTCGTTTCATTAAAGTCCACATTACGCCAAAACTCTCTAAAGACATGAGCGCCTTTGCTCTCTAAATTATTACGACGATCCCAATTACTCAAGATATTACAAGCATTAGTTGCATCAATAGTAGAGCCGCCTGTCAAAGGCATGCTAGCATTCGCTCGACAATCTGCTAATACGTCGTCGAGTACCAACTCAGCGACATAACTGCGGTTACCATAGACGACCTTTTGCATATTGTTTAAATTGAAGTTAGTACCGCCCAAGTTATCTTTATTACTGAATCGATCTTGTATTTGAACCAGTCCCATACGTGAGCGCATAAGTAAGGGAACACCCGCTGCTGGAGTAGCACCTAAGAAGGGGGCTAAACGACGACGTAGGAGCGGTGAAAATCCAGTCAGTGGTTGCTCTAAATTGCTTAACCAATAGCTATCGTTCGAGTTAGCAACATAATCATCGCGGATCAAGAAAGGTAAGTTTGAGCGCCCAAAAATACCTGCTTGCGGTGAGTCTGTATCAACTCCCCATTCACAGGCAGCGTTACTACCATTCAGTGCTGGCAAGTCAGAGGCAATTAAGGCACCAAGGAAGGGGCCAGATGCAGCACTACTACAAGCTTCAAGCTTAGCTTTGGTCACATTTGGTACGGTTGAGATGTCAGCATAGAGTGCCTTACCATTACGGTCGGTAGCAATAGTATTAACAAACCCAAGACCAAGGACGCTTTGCATTCTATCGACTAAGTCCTCAACGCTCGTAGCCTTATTCATACTACGCCACTGATTGAGTGCTCTTGGGTTTTCAGAGGCGGCATCACGGATAGTATAAGCTAGATTATTAGCGCCCCATGCTGGTAATTGACCATTGAGTAAATTGACCGCTAACATCGGTCCATATTGTGAGACATAAATATTGTGAACCTGCGTCTGATTATTTGGTAGCTGAATAGTGACAGGAACGGTTTCGATATCACGCTGCTCAGTCACACCAGCGCTATTAGTATAATTGTATTTGAGAGGATCTCCATCAACTAGGCTCAGCTGATAAAGCGTAAAACGTTTGGCAGTGGATACGGTATGGCTCCAAGCCACGTCTTTGTTAAAACCGATGTTAGGGAAAGGCTGACCTTGTTGAGCCGCGCCCATCACATCCAGCTCACCTGGCATCGTTAAGTGAAATTGATAGAAGCGTTGGACGCCATCCCATGGCTCATGCGGATTGCCATACATAACCCCGCTACTAGTACCGGTCACCTCCTTACCAAAGGCATAGGCATTACTACCGCCACTCATCGCATTAATCGTATCCATATTGAATGCAGGTGCTGACTCTACGACAGGGTTTGCGACTGGAACACTACGCATTCTTGAGCTACCCTGAACGCCAGCAATAGAGGGCGGTGCCGCTGCTACAATGGGACCGACGAAATTAGATAAGCCACCACGTAGATTGGCTTTACCGTAGACCGTCAATAAATCATCTAAAGTAATCTCGCGTACCCATTCAGCATTGGCACAAGCGGGATCGATATTAGCCACGCCTTTGTCACGTAGATAACGGCTATAGCCTGCTGCATAACCTGTCACAGCATCAATGACTTCAGGGTCTTGAGCTGCTAAAAATTCAGCTTTTCGCTTGTCAGTGTTGTACCACGTATAAAAAGCATCGCTAGCCAAATTACCGTCAGCGCCTAGATACAGCATACTCTGACCGCTAGCGACTACAACTTCACGCGCTAGTGAGCAGAAATTATCTTCTGCGAATGCATAACCAACGCCATAACCAAGGCCTTTGTAATCCTTTGCGGTGATGTGCGGCATACCAAACTCAGTGCGCTGAATATCGGCTTCATAATTAGTGGAAGGTAGTATGACATCATCGTCATTGAAACTATTGTCACTGTCTGAGCAGCCGAATAGTCCTAAAGAGACTGCTACTGTCAGTAGCGTGAGTGTGGGCACACGCCGATTATGCATCTTTATGCTCATAAGTTTATCCATCCATGGTAGTAGGTATTATATAAAGTAGGTGTTATATAAATCTGCAGCAAAAAGCCGCCAGCAAACTTTAGATGATCAATAAAATCCTTTTATTGCCAATACTCTTGCTAATCCTTAGTGCTTTGTAGTGCGATTAAAATTATCCAATACGTTAATAATGTAGTTAACAGGTGTGAGAACCTTTGGATAATCTTTGGGGCAGCATAGCCGAATAAGACTGAGCGAAAGAGCATCCGTTTATCATATAACAACTGTTGATAACTATGCTAGTAAATAAAATGAGACAATAAAACACGACATTTGCGCACTGATACATAATACTCTATTATCAATTATTCCCTATATTAGGAAAATGCTGATGTCGTTTGCACAAGTCTATACCCGTTCAGTCGTCGGACTGCATGCGCCCAAGGTCATTATTGAAGTGCATCTGTCGCAAGGGTTGCCAGCATTGACCATTGTCGGTTTGCCTGAGGCTGCGGTACGTGAGAGCAAAGACCGTGTACGCTCTGCGATTCTGAACTCTGGCTTTCAATTTCCTAATCGTCGTCTCACTATCAATCTAGCCCCCGCTGATTTGCCTAAAGATGGTGCACGTCTTGATTTACCGATTGCCATCGGAATCTTGGCAGCCAGTGATCAATTGGATCCAGAAGTATTATCAGGGTTTGAGTTTATCGGTGAGTTAGCGCTCAATGGGAATTTACGGCAAGTGACAGGCAGCTTAGCGGTGGCACGAGCGATCAAAGCTGAGGCGCTGGCGCCCAAAGTATTGCAGGTGGCAAATATCACTGAACAGGAGCTGAGCGAACCGCAGCCAAAACCACAAACACCGCAGCTTATCGTACCGATTGATAATGGTGCTGAGGCTAGCCGTGTGGATGGCGTGACGATACTAGCCGCGCAAAGCTTAAAGACAGTTTGTGACCACTTACAGTCGTTAGCGAATCCAAGCGCAGCCTATGACTCTTTGGACGTTGTACAACCGAGTCCAGCACAGCAGCATGTTGGCTATCAAGTGGACTTGGCTGATGTCAAAGGACAGCATCATGCACGGCGCGCGCTAGAGATTGCCGCTGCTGGTGGTCATTCGCTGTTATTTACAGGGCCACCCGGCTCAGGCAAGACGTTAATGGCGTCACGGCTGCCGACCATATTGCCGGATTTAAGTGATGAAGATGCATTAGAGGTTGCCAGTACTTATTCAGTGGCAGACAGCGATTACGATTATGGAACAAGACCGTTTAGGCAGGTTCATCACACCATATCAGCCGTGGCTTTGGTGGGTGGTGGCTCACGACCAAAACCGGGTGAAATTACCCTTGCCAATAAAGGCGTATTATTCCTTGACGAATTGCCAGAGTTTGATCGGAGCGTGCTCGAGGTATTGCGTCAGCCATTAGAAGCCAAGAAAATCACTATTAGCCGTGCCAACTCGCAGATGACTTTTCCAGCTAATTTCCAATTGGTCGCTGCCATGAATCCATGCCCATGCGGCTATGATGGCGATACCTCAGGGCGTTGTCGCTGCCGACCTGAACAGATTAAACGTTACCAAGATAAACTATCAGGTCCACTGCTTGATCGAATTGATTTGCATATCACTGTACCTGCGCTGCCAATTGCCGACTTGCAAAATGCTCAAGCTGGCGAAACCTCCGAACAAGTGCGCGTTCGAGTCATTGCCGCACATAAACATCAGATGCAGCGGCAACAAAAGGTCAATAATGAGCTTAGCCCTAGCGAGATTGATAAATATATCCAACTAGGAGAGGGTGAACAGCAACTATTACAGCTCGCTCAGCAGCGTCTGAATTTATCGGCACGCGGTTATCATCGAGTATTGCGAGTGGCGCGTACCATTGCTGATTTGGCTGACAGTATCGATATTACAAGCGCTCATGTGTCTGAGGCGCTGAGCTATCGGAGCAAATAATAATTTCAAAGAATGGCTTAAATGAATCATTCTAATGTTCAAATTTTAGCTGTCTATCTTATAATTTTTGAAAATATATTCTACTAATGCCGCAAAATCATCAAAGGCTTCGGTCGGGTTTAGCTCACGGATATCTTGTCCGTAGTTGTAGCCATAAGACAGCCCGAAAGTATCCATATTGGCGTTTTGTCCGGCTAAGATATCGTTTCTAGAATCGCCAATCATCACAGCTTGTTCTGGAGTGACGTTCAACGCTTTACAGACATGCAGTAGCGGTGCTGGATCAGGCTTTTTAGTTGAGAGACTATCACCGCCTAATACTTCACTGAATAAGTCCTGCCAGCCAAAGGATTGCAATATTTTCGGTACAAAACGAATCGGTTTATTGGTCACTAACGCCAGTGTAAATCCTGCCGCTTTTAGCTTTTTTAGTCCGCTATCGACATCTGGGTAAGCAACGGTTTTGCTACCACTGAGATTTTTGTAAGCCTCAAAAAACAGGTGCTCTGCGTGATTGGCTTCCTCGACCGTCAACTCGCCTTCTAACACGTCTACCTTACCTACTAGTGCGCGCTCTACCAGCAATCTTGAGCCGTTGCCTATCCAGTTTCGTATGGTCTCGATAGGGTAAGTCTTTTTGCCCAGAGTGGCTAACATCGCATTGGTCGCATCAGCCAAATCTGGCACACTATCAATGAGCGTGCCATCGAAATCAAAAATCAAAAGTTGCTTAATACCTACAGTCATTATTATTTACCCACGCTATCAATTTTATACTTTTTTGGAGTGTTAGCTCCAAGCCCTCATTACCTTAGCACAGCAAATCATGAATTCAATTATTTAACAGTCTGTCATTATAAATATTTCTATCTTTTCAGGCTGGGGGTAATATTTTATGCTTATTCAACCTCTTTATAACGTTCGCGATGTTCCTTTTTCATTCTTAAATAATCTTCGTTCTCACGACACTCGTCCCATTTTTGTTTAAATATGCGCGCTGACTCTGCTTTGACTGGGTCTTCGATTTGTCGTGGCAACTCTTCGCGACCATGTGCGCCGCTCTGACCTTTTTTATCATCGGGCACTGGCCCTTTATATTTTTTGCCGCCTTTGTGATTGGCATAACGACGGGCGCGGGTATAGCCCATTTGAATAAATTTGCGCGCCATATCAGCACCCATAAAGTCATCAGCCGCTAGATAATCTAAAAACATCTGATAAATTGTCTCGCTGCTCTCAAGCGCAATATCAGGGGTAGCAAAGCGCCAGTGTGGCAGGATTTCAGACTTATACGGTTCTATCAATAATACGCCTTGCTCGCCGCGACCGACCCGATACAGCTCTGGCTGCGCGCGCAAATCTAGGTTTTTATAATCCAAATCGTAATCGAACGCTCTCATCGCTTTTCCCTATTAGTATTCGTCATCTGTCATCTGTCATCTGTCATCTGTCATCTGTCATATTTATCATTATCAATACTATCGAGTATACTGAGCGCCACTGTCTAAAAAACAGCACAAAAATGTTATGCAACCGTGACAGTAAGCATTTAGCATGAGAAGCATGGCGAATAGAATTAATCATTGAGCAGGTCTGAGTAGGTTAAAGTTATGACAGTTAATAAAAACATCCTCAATAGCATCAGTCTAGCTGGCTCGACTGTTACGATGTCGTTAAAAAGTATATTTGTGATATTGGTGCTGCTGCTCATCAGCGTGTTAAGCACCAATGTTGCCTATAGCGCATGGTTTGAGCAGTTGATTCCGCAAGGAGAAACTTATACGGTACGCGAGATAGATCGTGATTTGGCGTTCGTGATTGATGGTTTCATTTATGATGCGCGCACGTCCTGCTTTTTAGCAGTGGGCGATAGAGTGATATTTTTTGAAGGGCGTCATGGTATCGATTACCGCGCGACGGTTTATGACTTAGACTCGCGAGAGCGTTGCGAGGTGTTATTAAGAAGACGTTTGTCATAAGCTATTAGGCTTATTTCAGAACGGAATACAGGCATAAAAAAAGCCCCGAACATTGCTGTTCAGGGCTTTTTAGAACTCTTAAACGAATGGTGGCTCGAGGCAGGTTCGAACTGCCGACACACGGATTTTCAATCCGTTGCTCTACCGACTGAGCTATCGAGCCGTCTTCGTTGAGGCGCTATTAAACTAAATATAGACGTTGCTGTCAAGTGGTTTTTGCATAATAGAAGATAAAAGACGATAAATAATCAAATATTGGCAAAATTAACTGTTTCTGCTCTCGATTTAGTCTTTAACACGCAGTAAATCATACTCGCTCATAATACGATGAATATCCGCATCGGCAGGGACAAACTCACGGACGCCTTTTTTTACCTCGGCATCATAGACCAGTTTAATAAACTTAGCATCGATAGCGCGACCGCGATTTTGTGGATGTACCGTTAAATATTGCAGGCGCTTGGCGTCGGTTTGCCCATCATCAAAACAGGCAACCGCAGCGATAGGCTTGTCATTGAACATACCGACATACAGACATTGCCCGCGCTTAAAACCCTGCTCAACGATATTTAATACCTCGATACTATCAGGCTGCTCGTCATCGCTATCATATAATGCCTGCAAGCGCTCTGCTAGCTCATTGTCGCGAGCAGGTTTTTTGATAAGTGGTGCATCCAAGCTATTAATGGCGATCGCTTCTAAAGGCATAGCAGTTCCTATAAACAGAGAGTTTCTATCGTATAAAGTAGCAGTATGACACAGCAAAAAGTTATAACACGGCAAAAAGTCATAGAAAGTGGGCTGTAGAATATGATATCTAAAAGTCAGTGCAAGTCATGATTAATAATACTGAACACACTATTTTAGCAGAATGAGGTAATTTTGTGCGTGGTTTACCGCTTGGTCGTGGCAGTAAATGTTAGGGTTTGCTATGATGAGGCTAGATGATATTTATTACGTACAAACTCTAATACCTTGATATCTTTTGTATATATCATTTTCTAATACATTTTTTGCTAGCGCTGACCCAGACACTAGTAAAATATTTAGACATGTTTTGCCTTATTTATTGACCGCTTTTCACTGATAAAAACTGATAGAGAGTAGCCATGACCGCCAATGCAATGACGACTGCTGATACACCTGAGCAAAATGCACCAAAAAACCTAAATTTACATGGTCGCCCTGAACGTATTGCGACCGTTGAGCGCATCACTGCTGAGACCCAAGTGACTTGTACCGTCAATCTTGATGGTACGGGTCAAGGGGTTGTAGATACTGGCGTACCTTTTTTGGATCATATGATTGACCAAATCAAGCGTCACGGTTTGTTTGACTTAGAGATTAAATGCAACGGTGATACCTTTATCGATGACCATCATAGCGTTGAAGACACTGGTATTACCCTTGGACAAGCATTTAACAAAGCATTGGGCGATAAAAAGGGTATTCGTCGTTATGGGCACTTTTATGCGCCGCTAGATGAGGCATTGACCCGCGCTGTCGTCGATCTATCAGGACGTCCGGGTTTACACATGGACATTCCATTTACCCGTTCGCATGTCGGTAATTTCGATGTTGACCTGTTTAGTGAATTCTTTTATGGTTTCGTCAATCATTCTTGGATGACGGTGCATTTAGACAATCTAAAAGGCAAAAATAGCCATCATCAAATTGAATCTACCTTTAAAGCGTTTGCTCGTGCGCTACGTATGGCGTGCGAATATGATGAGCGTGCACTCAATACTCTGCCATCGACTAAAGAGGCGTTTTAATGGCTAAAGTAACCAAAGTAGCGCTACTAGATTATGGCATGGGTAATTTGCATTCCGCCAGTAAAGCCTTGTCAGTGGTAGGGGCAGAAGTCTCTATCACCAATGATCCTAAGGTTGTCGCTGCGGCAGATAAGATTGTCTTCCCCGGTGTCGGTGCTATGCGTGACTGTATCGCTGGCATGCATGAAGCAGGGATTGATAACGTCATACGCCATGCGGTGTTTAATAAGCCTGTTATGGCTATTTGTGTGGGCATGCAGGCATTGTTTGAGCAGTCCGCTGAAAATGGTGGTACAGACTGCTTGGGTATCTTAAACGGCACTGTAGAAGCATTTGACCCGACGTGGAAGGATCAGCAGGGCGCTACCATCAAAGTACCGCATATGGGTTGGAATACCATTAGCGGTATGGATTTTGACCACCCATTGTGGCATGGTATTGAGGACAATGCGCATTTTTACTTTGTGCATAGCTATTATTGCGAGCCTACTAACAGCTCACAAGTGGCAACGATATGTGACTATGGTCAACCGTTTTGTGCCAGTGTCATCCAAGATAATTTATTTGCCACCCAGTTTCACCCAGAAAAAAGTCATACTGCTGGCTTGCAGTTGTTGAAAAATTTCGTCGAGTGGAATGTGTAAGTAGGCGATAAACGTGAAGTGAATATTTAATTTAGTAGAAGGTAGATTATCCATTATATAATCTGCCTTTTTTATGCTCAGCCATCACTTTGTAGCTACCACTCTTTAGCTATTATAGTTTAGCCATCATGGTTTAGTGATACTCTCAGTCGTTTTCTACTTGCTTATATTTGGAATACTCTAGTGGATTTTACCGCTTTTAAAATCAATGTTATTGAAGTATCTGGCCTTGCCAAAGACGCCTTACATATCTATGTCGGCGTCGGCATCTATCTTTTGTGTTTGCTTGTGCTGCGTCCTATCATTAAAAAGCAAAGCATCAGATCATTCATGGCTTTAGTCGTCGTGACGGGCATTGCCTTATTGGGCGAGTATTTAGATAATCGAAATACGATTGAAGCATCAGGCATGGCTGGCTTAAGCCACGAACAGCTGGTCGCAAGCCTCCGCGATTTGATCAATACGTGCCTGCTGCCTTACGTGCTCTATGCGCTGAATAAGTGGACGAAGATATTCAGTTCATTCAATCCGTCTACTAAACTTTTAAAGCAGCGCTAATATTCCGAAGTAATTTTATTTCAGATATCAAAAAAGTAAACTTAAGTAGGATTTTATGGTGTAAAATTCATAATATAAAATATATAGCAGACCATATTATGTCTTCATTTAAAATACCTACTTACATTTTTTCTTCTATTATTCTATGTCTAACGATGTTTAGCTATCATTCAGCAGTGGCAAGTCAAAACGTCATCATTGACCTCAATAAACCCATATCGGCAGCACTTTTGGCACAGTACAATCGTGATGGTATCGAGATTGACTACGATGATACGACTGTATTGAAACACGTTTATGTGACGGCAAAAGATGGGGCAATCGCACGTCAGTTACCAAGCGGTGCTGCTCGAAAAGTGAAAAGCTATGCCTTTGGTGAGAAGTTAGACGTCATTGAAGATAGAAAGGACTGGTATGCGGTGCAAGACAGAATTCGTAGAGAGTATGACGAGGACAATGATGGCATTGTAGAGACAGACGTTGTTAAATGGGAAAAGGTCTTTGTGAGAAAAGAGCAAACGGATTCTACTATACCTGCCTCGCTAACGTCCAAAGATTTAGACATACTAGCATATCTATCCATTGGCGAAGACTACGAGACTTTTGAAAATGGCAAAGCACTTAACGATTACCTAAAAATAGAGCTAATTGATAAGGCTTTGTTTGAGAAGAAACGTCCACTTGCCGTTGATTTTTTATCAAAAGATGAAAGTATTAAAAAGAGAAATGGGGTGATATCCATTCCAACTGCTGGCAAGGTAGTAACGTTCACTGATAAGAATGTAGATAATGATGGGTATCAGATTTTTGAGTACGTAGGTCAGATTGCCCCGTTAAATCAGTATTTGGTCAGTGGAGGTTACTGGGAAAGCGGTGACTATAAGATGATTGATAAAAATTCGGGTGAGACGACGCAGACGTTTATAGATTATCCTCATATCTCGCCCAATAAAAAATATATCATCTCAGCCTATACCAACCCATATGAGCAATACACCGATCTAGAGCTGTATAGAATTAAGGGAACAGACATCATCCCGATTATGGGTGCAGGCTTTAGGCATTGGATGCCTATGGAGGAGCCAAGAGACATATTTTGGGCAAGAGACGGCTATTTATATTTAGCGGTTACTCATAGCGCCGCCTTCTGGAAAGAAAACGGCAACTTTAATGATCTTAATGATACTTTTCAATATATTAGGATAAAGGTGGCTCTATAGAGACGCCACCAAGACCTTTACAAACCTATTTTTTATCATACAACTCACGCACTACTTCACCAATCGCTGCAATACCATCAGTCAGCGTCTGCTCATCCGCCGCGATACTCATACGAATACATTCATGCGCATGCTGATAATCGCTAACATCGACACCAGGGAAGAAATACTGACTTGGTACGATGAGTGTGCCTTTTTCTTTTAAAATCTCGTATAGCTCAACCGTGGTAATCGGTAAGTCTTTAAACCATAGCCATAAGAAAATCGCGCCTTCAGGCTTATGAATCATCAACGGGTAATCACCCAAAGATTCTTTTAACAGCTTCACGGCAAGGGTCGCCTGCTTTTGATAAAACGGTTTAATCTCATTATCAGCTAACTGCTTGATACGATCGTTTTCTACCAGTGGCGTGGCAATCGCTGCACCGAAGCGTGTCGGCGCTAGATTCACCACAGCATTCATCGCGCTGACCGCTTCGATAACTTTTGCATCGGCAACGATAATACCCGTACGCATACCGGGCAGACCAATTTTAGACAGGCTAAAGCACAGAATCGTATTGTTATCCCACGTCAAATGCGCGTCTGAATAGATGATGTTAGGGAAGGGCATACCGTAGGCATTATCGATGATAAGCGGTATGTCATAACGTTTGGCAATCTCGGCCAAATGCGCCATCTCTTCATCAGTCAGCACGTTGCCAGTCGGGTTGGTCGGGCGTGAGCAGCAAATCGCGCCAATACGGCCTTCTTTCAGCGCTGGCAAGTTCTCTAATGCGTCAAAATCGACACGGTATTTAAAGAAACCTTCCGCGCCATCATGAGTCACTTCATTGATATGTGGCAATACCGCTGCGAAATGCTGACCTTCGACATGCACGTCGCTATAGCCGATATACTCAGGGGTCAATGGCAGTAGAATGGATTTGTTTACAGACTGGCTCTGTTCGTCAGCGAAAGCGCCGCCAAACAGATTAAATAGATAGAAAAACGCATTCTGTGAGCCATTGGTGAGGGCGATATTTTCTGACGTGAGATTCCAATCATAATGACGGTTAAAGAAGCCAACCAAGGCATCGATAAATGCGGCATCCCCTTGTGGATTAGAGTAATTCGCCATGCTGATAATCGCGCTGCTGTTAGCCTCACCTGCATCATTATCATTGCCAAGCGCTTTATACGTCTCCAAAAATAGCTCATTAACGGCATCAATTTTGGCAGGGTTACCACCGCCCAGCATGTTGACTGGCTGATCGCTTTTTAGCGCGTCGCCCAAATCGTCCATCAATTGTGAGATGCCAGTGGGCTGGGTAAATTTTTGACCGAACTTTGAGAATTTCATAAGACTACCATGCTGTTTTGGAGGGTTTGATAAGAAGGAATTTGATTGATAAAAATTAGGCTAGTATAGCAAATGAGGGCTAGGTAATTCCCCCAATAAATCAGCAAACTGCATGGCTGATATTGGGTTGTATGCATATACATCTAGTGAAGCGAAAAAACGCTCTCTAGATGAGTAGAAGGCGTTTTGGTTTTAGGGGCTGAGAGTTTTGTAGCGAAAACCTGCTTTTTGTTTGTAATTAGTGGTCTATAGCGCACAGCACCTAAACCCACTAAGCTACCGTCTCAATCAGAGATAAAAAAACTTATTATGGTGAAGTTTACTACGTTAATTGAAACCTTAAATTAAGTTTGGGTATTAGAGTGAGTTCTACACACTGATAAAGTAGACAAACTATTAAAGCAAACTTATTCTAACAAGTGATGATTACAAATGTGATGTCCAAAACTAAAAATGACGTCAATGATACTTAGAGTAAATCTTACAAATTTATCCTATTTTAATTTTTTTATAATCACTATTGGATTTGCTACCAAAGTCAAGAATTTTCTCCACGATTAGCTTTTTAGAGACATCTTGTTCCTCCATGGTTTTAGATATTTTGAAAGCAAACATAGCATTATGTATAAAAACTTGTCTATCGTAAAAATAAGTTAACCTACCTAATGATGTTTTATATATGGAGAGGAATATGACTGATATTAGCTCTAAAACTATACCACTAGTTATTACAAGCGGTTGGAAATTTCCATTTCTAACTTCATTATTTAAAAAGTCGTTAGGGAAAATATAAGAAAACATTCCTAGAAATATAATAATCAGGCCAATAGTCATAGCACCAATAGAGTATCTAAAACTTTTTGTAGTTTGATGTAATGCAATAGAATAATATTGTTCTAATTCAATCCGGCTATGTGTAATAAGAGGTATAAGTTTTTCTGCATCACTCTCATCTAAAATGTCTTTGTAGTGAATTTGTTGCTTTTCGATATTAGCCAAGTTTTCTTTAAACTCTTTCTCAACATTGTTTGCAAATAATGAGAGGATATTAGATACATATGGTCCTAGAAATATAATAGGTAAGAAAGGTAATATCCAAATAAAGAATAGAATTATTATTGCAAAAATAATTTTAAAGCTGACAGGGTCTGTGCCCCAAATCCAAATATAAGGTATGAAGTTAAAGAAAGTATAATATGCTAAACCTATGGTTAGTACTGTAGTAATGATTATTAAAGATACAAACGCTACAACTCTGGCAAAATTTCCTTTATATTTTAGATATTTGATCAAGGGTGGTTCTTTTTTCTCAACTATGGGCTCTATAGGAAAGGTTGTATTTTCTTCTTTAGCCTTAGCTGAAATTTCAGCTTCATATAGATTTTCTTCTTCTATCATAATAAGTCTCTAAAGTTTATAGGCTGCTGAAGTATAAAAGCTTTCATAAATAGATTTAATATTTAAGCTGACTAAATTTACCTGAGGTAAGTAATTTCAAATATTCTATTAAATCTCGCTAAGAGTAAGTGATTTGATATAGGATGTATTGTACAGATATTGGACTATATTTTTATAGAAATAATTTAATGTAGAAATTGATACTCTTCAATATTTTATTATATTTAGCAATTATTAAGTTAAAGCTTAGCCCTGATAGAAGTGTTTATTTTGGTACATTGAGCACATTACAAGAGCTAGGGTTTGGTGTAGTTATGCTGGCAAGAGACGCACCAAACCTTAGCCACCGCATCGTTTATACTAATAAATAATAGCAAATGAAAAAACCCCTATTTAGAAGTCCTTTTATAGGGGTTAAAACTTAACACACTTTCAGCCCTTCTCATTCTAAACCATCGCCCTAACTCTCGCCATAATTCCGCGTCCAATCACCAGTTTCACATAAATAATAGCAATGGCAAACAGCAAAGCAACTAACGCAATACCACCGAGTCCTAAGTTTGCCCACGGCACACTAAATTGTAGGTTAAACCATTGCGTGATTGCCGCCCATGCGCCAACGCTGGCGATGACCACGGCAAAGGTCGCCGCACTAATACCAAGCACACCCAGCTCTAGAATGTTGAGCATATACAAGTCACGCTTTTGCATACCCAGCAGTCTAAAGGACGCGCTGTCCTTCATACGATCTTGCGAGGTAGACAGTAGCGAGCTGATCAGCACCATGACGCCAGTGAGTAGGGCAAGCAAGGTGAACACATAGACCAAGCGGCTCATTTGTACCACCAGCTCTTGGATTTGCTTCGCAATGGCAGTGCCATCAATGGTGGTGACAGCAGGGAACTCGCGTACCAGTTTGCCTTGTAGTTCTGGAATTGCATCTTCTGGTACGTGTGCAGTAGCAAACTGAATCTGCGGGGCAGCGGACAGCACAGACGGCTCAAATAAGAAATAGAAATACGGGCTTGGGCCACGCTCATAGCGCGTGCGAATACTGGTAATCTGCCCGACGATCTCAATCCCTTGAATATTAAATCGTACTTGATCACCCATGCCGACATTGAGCATACTGGCGGCAGTATCTAAAATAGACAAGGGTTTGACTTGCTCATCTGTCGCATCGATAGGGGTGTATAGCGCGTCATCTGTGAGTGATTCAGTAATGTATTCGGTCTCCATGACCGTATCTGCGTAGCTCAAATTAAACACACGCGTAGGGTCATCAAACCCATCCTCAGGCTCGATATCTTTTACTAGGACATCATTGGCCGTCTCCACACGGGCACGAATGACCGGATAATAGGTGACAGGTGCTTCAATGATCGCATCAATATCGTCATGTTGATCGCTCTGCACATCCAGCAGAAATAAGTTAGGTGCATCTTCAGGATAGGCATTGATAAACTGCGCATTGATACTGTGATTGAGTGTGGTGATAAGCGTCAGCACCGCCACGGATAACGATAAAGTGACAAAGAACAAGGCCGATTGGTTGCCTTTACGCGCAAGGTTATGAATAGCGATACGCTGCATCCAGCTGACCTTGGTATTGCTCGCCAACTTGTTAAGCAGCCAGAGCCACCCACGCGCCAATAGCCAAAATATCGCCACAAAGCCAATCAAGCCGCCCAATAAATGTGCTCCTAATGACAGTGAGCCAACTTCATAAGCAAAGAAGGCATACAGCCCTGCCAGCACCAAGCCATACCATAGTAGCGGCACGCGTCGATACCAAGGTAAATTTTGTGTTTGCGTACTCGCACCTTGATTGAGTAGGGTAGCGGGTTTGGTGGTGTTAAGCGCGCTCAAACCACGCTGCGCAATTAGCAACGTCAGAGCTAAGGCAATCACAATAGTCTTAATTGCACTGATTGGATTGATGGCGAGACCAACATCGGCAGGCAAGATAGCCACCAGATACGGCTGACCGATTTTAAGCAAACCTAGACTCAGTATAATCGCGGCGACACAAGCAATGGCAGTGGTGACGATAAGCAATTGATAATAGCTACGTTTGAGTGAGCCAAGCGGCTCACCCAATGCCAAGCGAATGGCGTTACTAGACTGCTGCTTGGTGACAAACGCACTAATGACGCCGTACATGGCGACCGCAGATAGTAGCAGCACCGCGATGACCAGTAATTTTAAAAACATCAGTACATTATCAGAGATACGTGAGACCGAAGTGTCTGCGGACTCTGCGTCAGAGAGCTCGATATCAGGGTAATTGGTTAGAATATCTGTGAGCTTGTCACGCTGCGTCGTTATCAGTTCGGGATCGCCTGCCATCTCAATACGATAGTTTATGCGGCTACGTTGACCCAACAGATTGGTCGCTGCGAGTGAGTCCTCATGCATTAAGACACGTCCACCAAACCCAAAGGTGGTCAGCGGACGATCAGGCTCTTTGGTCAATACATCACTTATTGTGAACTGCGCATCGCCAATGGTGATACGGTCACCGACATTGGCCTGTAGACTACTGAGCACTTCTGGCGCGACGATGACACTGTCAGAGGTTAGCTGCTCCCACAGCGGCTGTCCTGAGGCAAGCTCCGCTGTACCGTATAAGGGATAAGACGGCGTGACCGCTTTAATGCTGGCAAGCAAGGTTTGCTCATCATTGACCAGCATGGCGCTAAACTGATAGTCATACACCGTCTGCGTATCGGGGATGGTTTCTACCTGCGTCAATACTTCACTTGGCCAGTCTTGCTTACTGTTTAAAATCAAATCGCCACCAACGAGCGCGCGCTGATTGTCATTGATATAGCGATCGACAGACTGCTGCACAGAGTCGAGGGTTAGGTAAGTTGCAAGCGACAGGGTTAATGTCAGTAGAAACAATACTGGATATACCCAGCGCTGCCACCAGCTACGGCTGAGTGCTTGCGCGCCCAGTGTTTGAAAACCTAGGGTACGGGTAAATAATTGGTTTAGGATACCGCTAGGATAGCTGGACTCTTGACGCATACTGGTATCAGTCTTTTTTGTATCAGCTGGTGGTTTATTGTCTGTGGGCTTACGATTCATTAAGATACAATCCAGTTATTCATGTAGGTACAATCCGCCCATCATGCATGGTGATGACACGATCTGCCATTTCGGCAAGTGCAGGGTCATGAGTCACCACCACCAGCGCCGAGCCAACCTGTTGACGTAAGTCCAATAGCAGCTGCATAACTTGATCGGCATTTTGCTCATCGAGGTTGCCCGTTGGCTCATCGGCGAACACGATTTTTGGATGCGATACCAGTGCTCGTGCAACAGCTGTACGCTGCTGCTCACCACCTGACAACTGATTGGGTAAGCTATGACGTCGATGACCCAAATCAACGGCGTCAATAAGCTCGTCTACTCGTGCTGGGTTTGGACGTCTCGCAATATCAAGTGGAAAGGCGATGTTTTCGGCTACTGTCAAGGTTGGCAGTAGGTGAAACGACTGAAAGACAAAGCCCATATCGTGCTGACGAATGACCGCTAGCGCATCTTCGTCAAGACTGCTGAGCATTTGACCTGCTAGCGACACCGTACCGCTATCGGGATAGTCTAATGCCGCCAGTAATCCTAGTAAGGTGGATTTACCTGAGCCTGATTTGCCCATAATGACCACAAACTCGCCAGCGTTGACATAGATATCTACGTCTTTAATGATTGATAGGGTTTGCTCGCCGACTTGCACGGTTTTGTTTAATTGCGAGGCGGTGAGGAGGACTTCTTTTTTATAATCTACTTGTGGCGTTGAAGCGGCAATCGAAGGTGATGATGTCATTACAGTGTCTCGTTAAGTAGTCTAATTTATCGTATTTTTTGTCGTATCGTCTTGAGCATTTTCAGTTGCATTGTCTGCATCGGCTATTTTTAGCGCTTCTAGTTTAGGCGCTAGAATAGGTAGGATATTGTCATTAACGATAATCGCGTAGCCCTCTTTGGTCGGATGAATTGCGTCGGCTTGATTGAGCGCAGGATCACCGCCCACACCATCCAAGAAGAAAGGAATCAGCGTCACGTTCATGTCTTTGGCGACGCGAGGATATATCGCTGCAAATGATTTTACATACTCAGAGCCAAGGTTGTCATAGATTTGCATGCCGCCCAAAATGACGATACTGCCATTATCCTGTAGACGTTTGACCGCGGTACGAATATTGGCTTCAACTGTCGCCACATCGATACCGCGTATGGCATCGTTAGCACCGATAGTCAAAATCGTCACATCAGGCTTAGTTTGTAACACCCAGTCTAAGCGATTGACCAATCCCGTGCTGGTTTCACCGCTCAATCCTGAATTGATAACTTTGGCATTGTCGTAACCCATTGCTTGCAGACGATCTTCTAACTGAGCAGGATAGTTGTCATCTTTATCCACCCCAAGACCTTCTGTCAGGGAGTCGCCCAATGCCAAGATCGTTAATGGCGCTTGCTGTGCAGTGGATGTTGCCGATTGCTCAGATTTTGTCGTTTGAGGTTCGGCAGTTTGAGTACTGTTTTGCATGCCATTATCGGTGCTAGGTTCAGATGGTTTTTGGCAACCACCGAGCGCCATTACGGCTGTTAACATAGCCAATGTTGGTAAGTGTCGAGCGAAACGAATGGATAAATTCATCATGATTATTCTGTCCTATAAGCAATCAAACCAGTGTAGCAAAATAAGACAGACACCAATATTATCCTAAGGTTACTGTAGTTTTTGATATTAAAGCTTTTTGCCATCGACCATCACTGGACGACCCACTACCCAAGCAATGACGACGTTGATAACCATCAAAATGAGCATAATGAATAGGGGTAAATCCCAGCTGCCAGTCGCTTCATGTAGCCAACCTGTCCCTAAGGGACCAAAAAAGGCAATCAAATAACCGACGAATTGCGCCATACCAGACAGCTCACTAGATTGGTTGGTCGTATAAGTACGTAAGGGGAACAGCATCATACTTAAGGTAAAAATAGCGGAGCAGCCAATGCCCATCAGACCTGACCACAACCACGCGAGGTCGGTAGATAAATAATTGATTCCTAAAATACCAATAACATTCAGCACCGCTGCAAACACCGCCAGCGCCTGAATAGGGCGGCCGCGATTGATCAGCCACGTCAGGCTCAAAATAGAGACTGGCGCCATAAACTGAAACACTGAAGCCATTTGTCCTGCCTGCACTGCAGATAGCCCTTTGCTGACCCAAATGGATGGCAAAAAACTGGCAACAGTATAAAATAATAGTGATTGCAGCCCCATAAATACCGCAATTTGCCAAGCAAAAGGCGTACGCCACATGGAGATGTCAGATGCTCCAGAGGTAGGTGTTACAATGGCTTGATGACTAGACGAACCAAGACGCAACCGCAAAAATATCCAAATAATGATCGCAAAAATACCCAATAGCGACCACCCACCCAGTGCCCATTGCCAGCCCACTTGCTCAGATAATGGTAGTACAACTCCAGCGACGATGCCTGCCGTTACCGTCATCGTTAGACTAAATAGCCCTGTTATGAGTGGAATATGCTTGGGCGTACGCTGTTTAATAACAGGGGCAGCTAAGGTATTCGCAAAACCGATAGCCAGGGTCAACAATAACGTACCAATCAAAAACCCAGACCAAGTGGGAATAACGGTACGAATCATCATACCAATCGTTAATAATGCAATCATCGCAATGAGTGTATTCTCAAGCCCAAAACGCTTACCAATGGCTGGCGCGATCAGTGCGCCCACCGCAAAAGTCAGCATGGGCACTGCCCCTAGCCAACCAATCTGCGTCTCAGAGATATTGAGGGCATCTTGTACGACAGGGGCAATAGAGCCGAGAGCAACAATAGGCGCACGCATATTGGTGGCGAGCAAAATCATGGCACATAAAATGAGCCAAAAAGTGAAGCGTGAGGAGGGCAGCTCAAACGGTGACGGCGTATCTGAATGAGACTGTAATGGCACATCAGGTGGCAAATCAGTAGAGGTAGACATAGCAGCACGACTATTAGAATAAGAAAAAGGACACGTCATTAAACAGCGCCGAACCATCGTCGCTTGTAAATAACACCAAAGAAAACGCACCTAGACGGTGACTAAAATCATTAATTAGAATCGTAAATTAGAACTAGAGATTACTTGCAGAATACAAGATATATGAGTAACCATTTTGAAAGCGCGCTTATCTTCAATCGCCTATCAACTGGATACGGTATTAGATTTATTTAGTCTACTATTATTAACAGGCCTTGCACGTGCCGTATTGATATCCAAAATGTCTTGAAGCGATGCTAACTAGATACGTCGCGGCTGGCACAACTAAAAATAGCGCCAGTCCCTTGCAAAGGACTAGACGCTATTATAAGAACAGATGTTAGGTAAATACTACCAGCGTATGGTAACAGACGCGGTATTTATAAGAATTTAGCTATACAGGTCTGCCTAGCTGAGCGGCTTTAAGGGCGTTTTCTTGCTGTTCTGCCACGATTGAATCACACTTATTGGGATCATTTCCACAAAACGAGCAATTTTCATCACCCATTAGTTTAGCAACGCCGCCACAAGATCCTCTAAGCGGCTTCTTTTTAACCATATAACCGATACCCATAAAGATAAAGAACAGGACGAATACGGTAAAGGTAATGGCAAGCATGGGAAGCAATTGACTAAGCATAGAGGAAACCTCGATTTTTAAAAATAGTGTGGCTATCTACTGGAGTAATACCTTAATAGTATAGCAAAACCAGTATAGCAAATTTTTGTATGGCTCGTTGATGGTTATCGAGCCGTTTACAGTATTGCGACTAAGTTCTATTGCCACCAAGCTCTAAGGCTGTTTGTCAGCACGTAATGCTTGCATCGCTGGTGTTTGTACCACTTGCCACTGGTCAGTATTCTTATCAGAACCCGTCGTCTTTGCCTCATCAGCTAAGACAACAAACAAGGCGGCTATATCTTGTGCTTTGGCTGTTGCAAGGGCTTTTTCATAAGGCATTGCAGTGAGGGCGGTTGCCCACGCATCTGCTAGTGCGACTGAGTCTGCTGCAACGGTTACCGATGGTACGCCGCCCGCGATAGGCTTGCCAGTGGTGGGGTCAATCGTATGACTGTAGCGCTGACCGTCGAATATGACGGAATTACGATAGTTGCCAGAAGTTGCCAAATACATCTGATTATCGGTATTGATGGGTTGACGAATCGCTGATATTGTCTGACGCTCGCTGACCGTACTGTCCTCAATAGGCGCATCAATCGCAATTTGCCACGGCTGCTGTTGGTTATTGACCCCAGAGGTTGCAATTTCACCCCCTATCTCTACCATGTAGTTGCGAATTTGATAGTCATCTCTGAGTACATCGGCAATCACATCGACGCCATAACCTTTAGCAACTGCTGAGAAATCAAGCCCGACGCCATCTTTGGTTTTATAAATGCTCTGCTCTTTTTGTATGATGCTCTCAAAATCTACCAAGGCTTTTGCTTGAGCAATCTCAAGTGCTGTTGGCGGACTTTGCAAGCGCTCAACGGTCATGGTGCTACCAAAGCCCCAAGTCTCTACCAATGGCATGACGGTAGGATCAAAGGCGCCACCAGATTGCTGATAGACGATTCGTGACACATCAAGCACGTGAGCAAAATCTGCATCGATAGTGAGGGGGATGTCTTTACCTAACTGGTTGAACTGAGAGATAGTAGAGTCTGCTTGATAGGTAGACATACTGTCATTGATTTGCTGCAAGCGCTTATCAATCGACGCTTGGATGGCTGCTTCATCTGCATCCGCAGGTAGCTGATAACTGATATGGTAGCTCGTTCCCATGGTCTCACCGCTGAGATAATCATAATCTGGCGTTTGCTGGCAAGCACTAAGACTGAATACAGCACTGATAGCCATAACGGGCAATAAGGTGGTTTTCATCGATTTTCTAGACAATGAGAGTGGGGCTGATTTTTGCATTATTGGTTTTCTCATATTAATCATAATGGCTTTTATGGCAAAAGGGTGAGTGGCACATTCTATTAGCGTCGCCCATTTTACACCCCTTGTCACCCATAACGCCAATCATCGACTTAAGACCTAGTGGCTTAAACGACTAGATTTATTTTACTTTTGATTCACGGATGAGCTTATATAGTTTTGGCGGCGATAGGCGATTGACCGTGGTCGCCAGCTTTTCTTTATTACCTGCCACGATGATATATTCTTCACCCTTAATCAGGGCTTTGACAACTTGTTTGGCAAAGGTAGCTGTGGTTAATCCTTTATTGGTTGCCTCGTCCATCGTTCCTTGCGCGCTACCGTCACCAGTCAAGGCGTTAATAGAAATACTGGTTTGAATAAATCCTGGGAATATCGTCGCCACCTCTATGCCTTGTTCATGCAGTTCTGCACGCAGACTGTTTGCCCACATATGAAGTGCGGCTTTGGCTGCTCCATAAGCGCCGCGATATTGTGTGCCTAATAAACCTGCAACACTTGATACCATGACAATTTTGCCGCTGCCTTGCGCGATCATATTGGGCAGTACTAGTCTGGTCAGACGTGTCTGCGCAAAATAATCTATCTCCATAATTTGGCGCTCAACTTCTTCAGTGGTTTCCATAATAAGCGAGCGTTGACTGATGCCAGCATTATTAATAAGCCAATCAATTTGTCCGGCTTGAGCTTTAGCTGTCTTATACGCGTCTTTTGCTTGTTTGGCATCGGTGATATCAAAAGGGATGATGAAATGGTTTTTGCTGTTTTTACAGCGGTTTTTGACTGCTACTAATTTTGCCTCATCACGCCCACTTAAAATAATGGTGGCACTATGTTTGGCAAAGGCGATAGACAATGCTGCACCGATACCACTAGAAGCACCAGTAATCCAAATGGTCAAATCTTTAATGTTGGTTTTCATAGGAATCCTTTCTTAAGGCAATAAACAATTAATAATATAGCAGAGGGCAGGCGGTCTGCTATTTAGATTTGTAGGCTTATTATGCAAGGGTTACATTTAGTCAAAGCCAAAAAAAGAGCCTCAATTGAGACTCTTTTTTATTTATCACTTTAGAATACTTTTTTACGTAACCATTTGCTTAGCCACTTGCTTAGTTACTCACTTAACCACCGAAGTCATCAAGCATGATATTTTCATCTTCCACGCCTAAGCTGTGTAGCATGTCGATGACCGCCGCATTCATCATCGGTGGCCCACACATGTAGTATTCACAGTCTTCTGGGTTTGGATGGTTTTTCAGATAATTTTCAAGTAGTACATTATGGATAAAGCCGGTTGGACCTTCCCAATTGTCTTCTGGTAATGGATCAGATAAAGCCACATGCCACTCAAAGTTATCAAACTCTTCTGCTAGTTGATCATAATCTTCAACATAGAACATCTCACGGATAGAGCGTGCACCATACCAAAAGCTGATTTTACGCTTAGTATGTAAGCGTTTAAGCTGATCGAAGATGTGCGAGCGCATTGGTGCCATACCAGCACCACCACCAACGAAAATCATTTCAGCGTCAGTCTCTTTGGCAAAGAATTCACCATAAGGACCTGAAACCGTCACTTTATCGCCAGGTACTAGGCTAAATACCCATGATGACATTTTGCCTGGTGGAATACCGTCAGGACCGCGTGGCGGTGGACTAGCGATACGAATATTAAACTTAATAAGGCCTTTTTCTTCAGGGTAGTTGGCCATCGAGTAAGCACGAATAACTGGCTCATCAACTTTTGAGACATAGTTGAAAATACCAAATTTTTCCCAGTCTTCGCGGTATTCTTCGTCAATGATAAAGTCTTTATAATGCACTTCATGCGGTGGCGCCTCTAACTGCACATAACCACCAGCACGGAAGTTCACTTCTTCGCCATCTGGAATTTTAAGGACCAGCTCTTTAATAAAGGTAGCAACGTTATCATTAGAGAGAACTTCACATTCCCACTTTTGTACATCAAAAAACTCAGGGTCAATCTCGATTTTCATGTCTTGCTTAACGGCTACCTGACAAGCCAAACGCATGTGATTGCGAATTTCGCCTTGAGTAAAATAGCCTTCTTCGGTGGGCAAGATAGAGCCGCCCCCTTCAATAACGCGGCAGCGACACTGCGCACAAGTACCACCGCCACCACAGGCTGAAGATAAGAAAATACCTTCGCTTGCAAGGGTTTGTAGTAATTTACCGCCTGCTGGGGTCACGACGTCATTATCGGGATTATCATTGATATGGATGGTAACATCGCCTGAACTGACCAGTCTTGAGCGCGCCGCCAAAATAATGGCAACGAGGCCCATGATGATCAAGGTAAACATAGCAACGCCACCAATCGCCGTAGCGTAATCCATGGTAGGTATCCTTAATCTATGGAGTAGGGGTGCGAAAAGACGTCATTGCGTGTTTCCTGAACCCCTACCGAATAAATGAATTAAATAGGTCAAATCGCTAAATAGGCTGTTAAGCTTAGCGGTCTAAATTGACATACCGCCGAAAGACATAAAGCCAAGTGACATCAGACCAACTGTGATAAAAGTAATACCAAGACCACGCAGCGGTGCTGGAATGTCTGAGTATTTTAACTTTTCACGGATACCGGCCAATGCGGTAATCGCCAATGCCCAACCGAAGCCTGCGCCCACACCATACACGACAGATTCGCCGAAATTATAGTCTCGCTCAACCATAAATAGTACACCACCTAAGATGGCGCAGTTCACAGTGATAAGTGGCAAGAACACCCCAAGGGCGTTATACAGACTAGGAACGAACTTATCGAGGAACATCTCTAGAATCTGTACGGTCGCAGCAATCAAGCCGATATAACTGAGCAAGCCCAAAAAGCTTAAATCGATATCAGGGAAACCTGCCCATGCCAGCGCACCATCTTTGAGAATGAACTGAAAGAGTAAGTTGTTTAATGGTACGGTAATCGCCATCACGACGACCACGGCAACACCCAGACCAATAGCGGTTGAAACCTTCTTTGATACGGCCAAGAAAGTACACATACCTAAGAAATAGGCCAGCGCCATATTCTCAATAAAGACTGAGGTTATAAATAAACTAACATAATGTCCCATTAGTGACCGCCTCCATGTGCCATGCCTTTAGACTGCGGCTTCATTACAAATTCAGCGTCTTCAACCTGCTCAGGTTTCCAGATACGGATAATGGCAATGAACAAACCAATAATAAAGAATGCTGACGGTGGCAACAATAATAGACCGTTTGGAATATACCAACCGCCATCAGTGACAGGCTGTAGGATGGTGATACCAAACCACGTACCTGAGCCAAGTAGCTCACGGATAGTCGCAACAAACAGCAAGACCGCAGAATAGCCAAGACCATTACCAATACCATCTAAAAAGCTTGGCACTGGTGGATTGCTCATGGCAAATGCTTCGGCACGACCCATCACGATACAGTTGGTGATAATCAAACCAACGAAGACCGACAAGCCTTTACTCACATCATAAGCAACGGCTTTTAGCACCTGATCGACCAAGATAACCAAGGAAGCAATGATGGTCATCTGTACGATAATACGAATGCTTGAAGGGATTTGCTTACGAATGATCGAGATAAAGAAGCTTGAAAACGCCGTGACTAAGGTCAACGCCACACACATCACCATGGCATTGGCCATGCTTGTGGTGACAGCCAGTGCCGAACAGATACCAAGAATCTGTAGGGCAATGGGGTTATTATCAAAAATAGGCGAGGTTAAAATACTTTTAGTGTCAGCCATGTTATGCCTCCTTGCCGTTTGCTACTGGTCGTTTGGCTGCCAGTTCGGTTTCAGGTTGAGCGATCAGTGTTGATTGCGCAGCTTTTGTATCTGCCGCATTGTCAATCGCTTGACCACTCTCTTTACGTAGCGTATCTAAATAAGGCTTATAACCTTGCTCACCCAACCAAAACTGAATCATGTTACTGACACCGCGACCGGTCAAGGTTGCACCACTGATACCATCGACCCAGTTCTCTTTTGGTGTACCCGCTTTGGTCACACCAGTGGCAACATTACCATTTTCGTCATATGAGTGGATACCGCTCCACTTCGCACGCCACTCTGGCTCTTCGATACGAGCACCCAGACCTGGGGTTTCTTTATGCTCATAAAAGCTGATACCTTTGATGGTATTCATATCGCTTTCAAGGGTTAAGAAACCATAGATAGTGCCCCATAGTCCATAGCCTTGAATCGGCAAAACAACCATTTCAGGTTTGCCTGCGTCATCTTTTTTAACATAGACTTTGGCATATTTGGGTTTACGACCAATACCAGCAGGGTCATTGTTGCCTAAATCTTCACTCAGTGCTTTATTTTTAGTCGCTTGGCTTGCATCATAAGCATTACGATCAGGAATGCCAGCGGCTTTTAGCGCTTCATCATCAACGTAGCTGCCTTTACTTAAGTCAATAATTTCGACATCGAAATCTTTAAAACGTTCAGCAACATCATCTGCTGTATCAGACTCGGCATCGTACATGCCAGCGGCAACCAAGATGTTTTTGTTACGGTCTAAGCGTGCGTTTTCAATTTGAGCAGGTTTTAGACCAACCGCTACTGCTGAAACTAAGACGGAACACACCAAGCATAGCGTCAATGCCACACTGATGGTTTTCGCATTATTACTTTTGGGCTTGGACATAACGAACCCTCCGAGCTGTTTGGCGTTTGATGTTTGCTTGGGTCACAAAGTAATCAAACAATGGAGCAAATAAGTTGGCGAATAAAATAGCCAGCATGATGCCTTCTGGGAAAGCTGGGTTCACGACGCGAATCAATACCGTCATAAAACCAATCAAGATACCATAAGCCCAGCGTCCTTTATTGGTATGCGCCGCTGATACAGGATCGGTTGCCATAAACACGGCACCAAAGGCGAAGCCGCCGATAACTAAGTGCCAATAGAACGGCAGGTTCATCATCATATTGTCTTCAGAACCAATCATATTAAAGACAAGAGAAGTAGCAATCAGACCTACCACACAACCTGCCATAATACGCCATGAAGCAATACGTGTCCAAAGTAGAACGACGGCACCCATTAGGATAGCCAGTGTTGATACTTCACCGATACTGCCTTGCATGTTGCCTAAGAACGCATCACCCCAAGTGATGGCATTACCATAGACGTCGACGAAGTCCTGAGGAACGACACCTAACGCGGCAAGACCAAGTGGCGTCGCACCAGAGAAACCATCAACGGCAGTCCATACTGAGTCACCAGACATATAAGCAGGGTAAGCAAAGTATAAGAATGCGCGACCCGATAGGGCAGGGTTCAGGAAGTTTTTACCCGTACCACCGAACACTTCTTTTGCGACTACGACACCAAAGATAATACCGAGGGCAACTTGCCATAAAGGGATATCTGGTGGTAAACAAAGCGCAAACAGCACTGAGGTCACAAAGAAACCTTCGTTGACTTCATGGCCGCGTACTACGGCAAAGATAATCTCACAGAGAATACCGACCGCAAAGGTGACGATATAAATCGGTAAAAATTGCATAGCACCGTAGACGAAGCTTGCCCAGATACTGTCTGGGTTATAGCCTGCCATACTGGTGATAACGGTACGCCAGCCTTCAGGCTGTAAACCAAGGGTTGCAATCGCCGTTAGTGCTTGATGACCGATGTTGTACATACCCCAAAACATGGCTGGGAAAGTACATAACCATACGGTAATCATAATACGCTTTAGGTCGATACCGTCGCGTACGTGTGATGCTGAGTATGTGGTTGAGCTTGGTTGACGCAAAAACGTATCAAACATCTCAAAGATAGCATAGTATTTTTCGTGTTTGCCACCCTTGGTGAAAGACGGCTCCATACGATCGAACATATTGTGTAAAAATTTCATCGTGGTTAGCCCTCCAGCTCTATGCGTGTCAAGTTATCACGCAAAATATCACCGAATTCATATTTGCCAGGAGATACGAAGGTGCATAATGCTAAATCTTCTTCGTCCAATTCGAGCACGCCCAAATCTACGGCGCTAATCATGTCTTCGACAATTAATGCACGTAGTAACTGTGTAGGCAGATAATCTTGCGGCATGACCTCTTCATAAACCCCGATAGGTACCATCGCTCGCGGTGAACCATTACTCGTGGTCGTAAAGTTATATTTCTTATTACCAAAAAACTTAGAAATATAAATAGGCAGCTTAGAGAAGCGGTTGGTGCCGACACTTAGGAAATGGAACGCTGGACGTTCACGCCCTTCAGGCAGCACACTGATTTGGTTATGAAAGCGACCAAGATAAGCCGTATTGCCAAACACTTTGCGACCTGACAACACCGAACCGGAAATAATACGGTTCTCGCCAGCCGCCAGCTGTCCTTTGGTCAGAGCAGCGATATCAGCACCGCGCTCAGTAGCCACCAAACGTGGCTTGGTGACCGCAGGACCTGCCAAACTAATGATACGGCGCGTATATAAGCGACCGCTGGTGAATAGCTTACCAATCGCAATCACGTCTTGATAGCCAATCGTCCATACGGTCACGCCGCGCATGATTGGGTGCAAAAAGTGAATGTGCGTGCCAGCCAGACCAGCAGGATGCTTACCAGCAAAGCTATGATACTCAGTGACATTATTAGCCGCCGTTTTGGCAACTGGCGTCAACTGGGCATCACCATGATGGCAAACAAAGGTCTTGGGGCTGAGTGTCGATAAGACAGCAAGTCCGTCATTGAACGCTTGCAACTGATCGTTAATCAGCAGCATTGGGTCAAATGCTAATGGATTGGTATCCATAGCGGTGACAAAAATAGCATGAGGACGGGCACCGATTTCTGGCGCACGGCTATAAGGGCGCGTGCGAAACGCGGTCCATTCGCCAGAGGCAAGCAGTTGGGTTTCAACAACTTCAGCGTCTAGGTCAGCAAGTTGCTGGGAGTCATAGCGCTCGAAGTCTACTTCTTCACCGTTTGGGTCGACCGCAATCACAAGGCTCTCAAACACACGACGTTCACCGCGTTTAATCGCGACGACTTTACCAGCAGCAGGGGCAGTATAGATAACGCCAACTCGTTTTTTGTCTTCAAAAACGGGCTGACCCTTTGCTACGATATCACCTTCTTTGACATTCATCGTGGGCTTCATGCCCACATAATCATAGCCAATAACGGCGACATGTGTCGGTTGGTGCTCAGATATCTCGCGGGATGATTCACCGGTGATGGGCAAATCCAAACCTTTTTTGATGGTAATCATAAGCGAAAACTTAGTCCATAGTCTAAAACGATACCAGACGTCCTGTTTGGTATATCGGTAGCATGAACATCTGCGTCATTCAATAAAGCCCCCACGTCTCTCTTCCTATAGTAGGATAGTGACAAAGGATCTCTAAAAATAACGCATGATCATAACTACTAGTAAGAGTATTAACGCTGACCTTAGACTCCTTAACAACACGTTAATGTCTTATTCGAATGACCAAAGTGGCGACTGGCTACCAAGGTGTATGTTAAAACCATCAAATCAAACGCAATCGTTCAAGCCTTTAGCGAAAATGATTGTGTAGACAATAGCTCTATCATACGTTTCATTGAAAATTAAAGCTTGTAACACCAGCGCAATTGACCACCCTTATTGGTTTGATATCTTGTTAATAGATACGCAATTAGATAAGAATATAGCCAAAAGATAATCTATCGAAATAGATGATAAACTGGTTGACAGACGAACTAGCGAAGCCATTATTAAGTAGATTTCACTCACATCAATAAGCGGCTATACAGCTAGTAATGACTGTTCTAAAATAGTTAGCTAGTGATAGAGAGATGATAGAGACTATAAAAAAGAAAGAGGCGTCATTAGAGTTTAGTGCTGTAGAGTAGACTGTTTAGAGGCCACCAGTTGAAATTTCTAATATAACCCTTCTTAGCAATATGTCAGCCAACATCAAAAAGATGCACTTAGCTGCTGCTCGACTCATCCTGACCGCTATGCAACACTAAGCCATAAATGACTCAATAAAAAGCGCAGCGCATGGTTACTATCACATAGAAACAAATAAAAATTTACCTAGGATTATACGCTAAATTGACCTAAAATTGCCAGTCAGTAATTGAATTTATCTAATGTTGCCAGTGATTCAATGTATTAAAACTTATGGTTATGATTGACCGTTTTTTTATGGTCATTTCTATCTATCGAAGCGGATTTTGGATCTATCATGGATAGCTTTTGATTCGTCTATATATTAAGTCACTTTTGACTTATGTTTTTATGCGTGTTTAGAGGGTGTTGAACGTTCAATACACCCTGATTTTTGAATCTACTTTTCTAAATATATTTATTGTTGTGCTTTATAAGGAATGCTATATGTGTGCTGTGCCTGTCATTATCCCGGCGATTGATTTAAAAGATGGTAAATGTGTCCGCTTAAAACAAGGCCGTATGGAGGATAATACGGTTTTTTCTAATGATCCAGTGGCCATGGCAGCACGCTGGGTAGAGGAAGGTGCACGTCGACTGCATTTGGTTGATTTGAATGGGGCATTTGACGGCGTACCCGTTCATAGACAAGTGGTGAATGACATTACCAAAGCGTATCCGAATCTGCCTATTCAGCTGGGCGGCGGTGTGCGCAATATGAACACCATTGAGCAATATATTACGGCTGGTTTGACTTATATCATCATTGGTACAAAAGCGGTCGAAGATCCTGAGTTTGTCGCAGAAGCTTGCCGCGAATTTCCGGGTCATATCATTGTAGGTATCGATGCTAAAGATGGCATGGTTGCCACTCATGGCTGGGCAAATGTGACGGATACCAAGGCGACCGAGCTTGCGAAGCGCTTTGCAGATGTTGGCGTATCGTCGATTGTATACACCGATATCAACCGCGATGGCATGATGCAAGGCGTCAACGTTGAACAAACTGTCAATTTGGCACGTGAAGGCGGCTTGACTGTGATTGCTTCAGGCGGCGTGACCAATATGAAAGATATCGAACTGCTGAAACCTTATGGCGATTGTATTGAAGGTATCATTACTGGTCGCGCGATCTATGAAGGCACGTTAAACTTGGGCGAGGCACAAGTTTATTTAGACAGTTAATGATTATTGAACATTCAGTAAAGAAAGATGAGTACGAAAATCTATAAAAAGCAAAGGATGCTTATGAACACTGACTTTGACCGTTCAACGATGTGCGATTTTATAAAAGCGTGCGGTCAAATGCTGTTGTTACTAAGCATCCTTTTTGCCTTTCCAGTGTATGCGGCTGGTGAAGAGGTGACTGGTATCACCTCTGCATTGGGGATAGATACAGCAGAAAACCCGGCAGCTGATAAACCTTTACTTGATGCGACCTCAGAAGAGGAAGCTTCAGCATCTCCAGTTGTCATACCTGAGCCAGCACCACCGCCCATAATCAGTGGTGAGAGCACCAATAATGCGCAAATCGAAACCACTCCTACTCCGCAAAAAGATAATGACATCCGTCAACGTATTCAGGGTATTTTTTCTGAAATAGAAGGTCTGCAGGCTATCAATGTCAGCGTTACGCAAGGTGTTGTCACCTTAACCGGAGAGACGCCGAACGAGAAAAAAGCGCAACAAGCCATTAATTTGACCAACCGCCTGACAGATGTGGTCACTGTCGAAGATCGGATTGATCGTACCCTTGATGTTCAAGACAATGTCACTACCGTTTATCAAGGTCTTAAAGCCCAAGCCAAAAATCTAGTCAAAGCCTTGCCACTCCTATTGGTCGGCATTGTCCTATTTGCATTGGTGACATGGTTTGGTAGTTGGCTGTCTAATCGCAAAAAAATGTGGCAGCGGCTCACGCCCAATCCATTTGTCGCCGAATTGCTGTCACAAACCGTTAAAGTCATTTTTATTATTTTCGGTTTGATTCTTGCGCTGAGTTTGATAGGCGCCGAAACCATCTTAGGTACTTTGCTTGGCGGTGCAGGCGTTATCGGTATCGCCGTTGGTTTTGCGGTCAAAGACACTATTGAGAATTACATTGCCTCGCTCATGCTCAGTATTCGCCAACCATTTCGCGCACGTGATCATATTTTGATTAATAATCAAGAGGGGATTGTAGTACGGCTAACCTCACGTGCGACTATTCTGATGACTTTAGATGGCAACCAGTTGCGCATTCCCAATGCTGAAGTATTTAAAGCAACGATCTTAAACTACACCAAAAATCCAGAACGTCGATTTACCTTTGAGTTAGGCGTTGATGCCAATGATGATCCATTAGCAGCTATCAAGGTCGGACTGGATGCGATACATACATTAGCATTCGTTTTAGATGAACCAAAAGCAGTGGCTGTCATTACCAATGTTGGCGACTCTAATATCATTTTAGAATTTAAAATTTGGGTGGATCAATCAGATACGGATTTCTCAAAAGCACGCAGTATTGCCATTCGTGAGACCAAGCATGCGTTAGAAAATGAAGGCTTCAGCTTGCCTGAACCGATTTATCGTTTGCGTTTTAATAGTAACTTAGAAAAAGCGTTTGAGCATATGCAGGACAGTAACGCCAGCAGTGCTAATACTAATATGACAATTACGCCAATCACGCCCAAAGTGACCGATAAAAACCAGAATGAAGATAATAGCGTTGATGATAAGGACAAAAAACAAGCAAAGGCTCGTGCCAAATTGATTTTACAAGGTCGCAATGCTGATGAGGTGCTTAACGCTCGTCCTGACGACAAACTCATGGAAAAAGTTGAACAGGAAATTGCAGAAAGCTCTGACGAGACTGATTTACTGAATAATAATAGCCCGCAAGAATAATTTGCAAAAACCTACCAAAAACTAGGCATAAAAAATGCAACGAAACGTATATCTGATTATCATTCAAATACGAGACATTTTTTATGCAAATGAAACACTTGATTATATTCGCCCTAGTGGGCATGGTTGCGTTACTAGGTTTCAACCTCATTAATGGCAATCAACGTGATAAAAATAGAGAGCTAGTCATAAGTGACGCAGGATCTGAGCAATCTCCCGATACAGCGTTACCAAATACGGATGATGTAGAAAGTGGCTCAGTAGATGTCGCAAGCCAGCCACTTGGTAAACAGCCTAAAGCCATTCTCGATAATGCTACCGCGAAAATAGATCAGGCTCAGGAAGCAGACAAGGAACGTCTAGACCAGATGAGTAATGCGCAATAATGATTTAAGTAGTCGTTATAAAATACTACGCACAAAAAAGGCCAACGATGACGTTGGCCTTTTTATTATTTGAAGCGTTTGCTAACACTAGCTTTTCTTACTTGCGCCTTTACTACGGCTGCCAGTCTTTTTAGCGGGGCCTCTTCTATCAGTACTTTTCTTCTCAGTACTTTTCTTAGAAGGCGCGCTCTTCGTTTGATTCATTTCACTAGATTGCAATTTGGCTTTTAAATCAAAGTCAATTTGTAGCAGATCCATATTGACGCCAGCAACTTTCACTTTAACGCGATCGCCCAGTCCGAACAATGTCCCTTTGTCTTTACCGATCAGCTGTTGTTGCTGTTCATCGTAAACAAAGAAGTCATCACCGACATTAGAGATGTGAACCAAACCATCAATATATAAGTCAGTCAAGGTAACAAACAAACCGAAGCTTGTGACTGTAGTGACCACACCTTCGAACTCTTCACCAACATGATCTTTCATATAGTGACACTTGAGCCAAGACTCTACATAGCGTGAGGCTTTTTCGGCTCGGCGCTCAGTATCTGAGGTTTGCGTGCCAGCCGCTTCAAGAGAAAAGTCCATCACTGGCTGCTGGGTATTGGTCACTTTTGCTTTGATGGCACGATGCAGCATCAAATCAGGGTAACGACGAATCGGCGAGGTGAAGTGGCTATATTCGTCATAAGCTAGCCCAAAGTGACCGATATTGTCAGGCGCATAGTTTGCTTGCATCATTGAGCGCAACAGCATGCTGTGGATACTAATCGCATCGGGTCTGTCTTTGGTGGCTTCAATAATGCGCTGATAATCGGCTTGCGTTGGATTTTCTTCTGGAAAGCTTAAACCAAAATTCTTTGCGTATTCGTGAATACGCATTGATTTTTCGCCATCAGGTTTGTCATGGTTACGATATAAGACAGGAAGCTCATGCTTGAGTGCAAAGTTCGCTGCACAAGTATTGGCCAGCAACATACATTCTTCAATGAGTTTTTGAGCATCACCGCGAGTACGCGGTAGGATTGCTTCGATACCACCTTTCTCATTAAACTTAATGTATGTCTCAACTGTCTCAAACTCCATTGCATGACGCTCTTCACGCTTTTTAAGCAGTAGCTCATACAATTGATGTAAGGTATCGACAGATTTTTTGACGTCTTTATTACCCGTTAGTGAGGTAGGTACGCTCTTATCTTCTGGATTCTCAAGATAAGCGTTCACTTGATTATACGTTAAGCGTGCTTGTGAGTGCATGACAGCAGGATAGAACTCATAACCGGTCACTTTGCCTGCTCGTGATATTTTGATATCGGCGACCATACAAAGACGGTCACGGTCAGGATTCAATGAACACAGACCATTAGAGAGTACTTCAGGCAACATTGGAATCACACGATGCGGGAAATATACGGACGTACCGCGCTCGTAGGCATCTTTATCAAGTGGCGAGTTTGGTGTGACGTAATAACTGACATCAGCAATCGCAACTAAGACACGATAGTTGCCACCAGAGCGTTTTTCGGCAAATACGGCATCATCAAAATCACGTGCATCTTCACCATCGATAGTCACCAACGGCAAATCACGCAAATCTTTACGACCTTTTAAATCTTTTTCAGTCGGCTCTTGATAATCGTTGGCTTGCTTCAGTGCTGCTTCACTAAAATCTGATGGGATGTCATAATTGAGTAAGGTGGTTTCAATAATCAGTTCGCGATCATTGTCATCAGACAGTACTTCGGTGATTTTACCCGTCGCAAATTCATGCTGATTTGGCCAATCAATAACATCAACCTTAACAGGAGAGCCTTGCTTGGCATTCATCGCTTGTACATTTTCTTCAGTAACGGTAATCGGCTGGTGATTATTTGGACTACCAAGCTCGACACAGTAGCCATCTTCATCACGCGCTAATGTACCAATGAAGTTATTTTGGCGACGTTCAACGACATCGACGATACGTCCTTCTGTGCGCCCGCGATTGTCTGTCGATGTACCGACTGCATCTACAGTGTCACCGTTGAAAACCCAGCGCATTTGCTTTTCATGCAAAAACAAATCTGGCATATCGCTTAATAATACAAAGCCAAAGCCTTTCGGATGTGCAGACACTGTACCTCTGACGACATCTTGCTTGGTCACCGTGCGATAGCGATAAGGACGACCGTCGCGGTTTACTTGTCCATCACGTGCCATCGCTTTTAGGCGATTGCCTAAAGCGTCAAACTGGTCTGGGTCATCAATATTAAAGGCTTTTGCCAATTGTTGATGCGTGACTTCACCATGCTCATTAATCGTACTGAGTATCAGTTCGCGACTAGGGATAGGATTGTCATATCTTTTTGCCTCACTTGAGGCGTTTGGATCGTTCCAACTCATAAATTACCGTATCTATTTTTAAAATTATTAATAATGGCTATCTTAACACGAACGACGTTGCAATATCTTGCGTCAATTGTCTTAAGTGTATTTGGTAGCAGGAAGTGGCCACCTCTAATAGGCAACAACTATTAAAAACAAATCAAATGTCGATATCGACTGTACTTGATCTATTGGTTATCTTTTTACTGTCTATCTCTTTCGACACTTCTAATACTGTTGTTTGATTAGACTTATCCAAGTATTTCTGAGCCTTATCGACTTCAGTAGTCAAAGTATTGACCGTCTGTTTCATGTTCTCTAGCGCTTCAATTTTATAATTGCTAATCATATCCATCGTATCATAGACGTTATTGAAAGCGTTTTGCAATTTATCAAGCTCAATGCTGCTACTGGTCGCATGCTCATGGATTTCACCTGACTGACGTTTTAGCATCGCTGAGGTCGATTCAATTAAGCTACTGGTGGTTTTATTTAAAGCAGTAATTTGATCAAGCACCAGTTTTTGATTGGTCATCGCTTGTGCAACCACGACCGCTGTACGTAGTGCAGATACGGTGGTTGTGGTGGCTCGATCAACGCCTTTTATCAATTCTAAGTTATTGCGGCGAATGGTATCGAGCGCTAAATAGCCTTGCACGTTCACGGCTAACTGAGTTAAAAAGTCGGTGTTTTTTTGACGCACATAAAACAACATCTCTTCTTTAATAATGCGTGCTTTTTCGGGATCGGTCGCTTCTATCGCATAAACCTTCTGTTCTAACTGCTCATCAATCTTTTTGCCGACATAAACGTATTGGCGTATGGATTGCATCAGCTCCCACATATTGACTTTTTCTTGCTCAATCATCGCATTGTCTTTGAGCAGCTCATCCTTACCATTATATAGACTGGTTACTACGGCGTTGATATGTGATTGTGCCGATTCATATTGACGGAAGTAATCCTGTACTTTATTGCCAAATGGGATGAGACCGAATAACTTACGCGAGCTGGTCAGCTCTTTTTTACTGGGATCTAAATCTTCGACGATGCCGCGCAACTCAGTCAATGACTTGGCGATAGGGGAATTATCAAACAAGCTGTCATTGAGACTTTTGGCGGGTAAATCAAGCATACGATTAGACACTTGGGCTGATTCACGAATCTCTTTGGTGCCGAGATTATGAATCGATTGCACATTTTGCTGAAACTCAGCACTGTGCACAGAATTATTAATCACATGATCAACAAAGGCATCGACCTTGGCATCAAGTTCTGGGATTTGGCTGTCATCCAATTTGACCATCTGATCTGCTTCGCTTTTTTGTATTTCTCTCACAGGTTCAGGCGCGGTTAGAGAAATACTTGGCGTCGTTGCGTTTTCTGGTGGGGTCAATTCTTGCATGAAATTTCCTTCAATATTGGATAAAAGTAGTGTTTTTGTCAACGACTCTGATGGTCGTGATATACGTTATTTTTATACACTTACTAGAAATTTTTAATAAATGCTGATTAGCAAATATAAAACAGACCTTTAGATTACCGCGTAATCAAATGGTTGAGAAGGTAGGTTTTGTAAAATAGAGTCAGCCAATTATATCTGACTAAACATATTTAAAAGAGATATGTATCTATGCACACAATAAAAAACCATCAATATCCCGCAGTATATTGATGGTTAAGGTTATACATATCTATATTGACTAACAGCCATCTAATAAACAGATTACTTTTTCTTAGTTGGCCCAAGCAGCATACCCATCTGACGACCTTCCATCTTAGGATATTGCTCAACGTTAGCAATCTCAGCAGTATCTTCGATAATACGATCTAGCTGCTTGCGACCAATTTCTTGGTGCGCCATTTCACGGCCACGAAAGCGAATACTGATTTTAACTTTGTCTTGGTCTTCCAAAAAGCTGACGATTTTTTTCAGTTTAACCTGATAATCAGCTTCTTCAGTACTAGGACGCAGCTTCATCTCTTTTAGCTGAGTTTGCTTTTGGTTCTTTTTAGCTTCTTTCGCCTTTTGCTTTTGATCATAGAGGAAATGCTTATAATCCATGATTTTGCATACTGGCGGTTTGGCTTCAGGAACCAATTCGACCAAATCTAGACTGTCCTCACGTGCCGCTTTCATCGCGGTTTCGATATCGACCACGCCCATCTGTTCGCCGTCTTCTTTAACGAGACGGACTTCTTTGGCTGTGATATCTTCGTTGATGTTCAAACGGTTTGACTGTTTAATAGGTATTACTCCTCATCTGTTTTTGGGGTCTGTCGGCCTTTTTCGCTGACAGCGGTCTGTACTAATGTAATAAATTCTGGAACACTCATCACGCCAAGGTTTTCACCTTCACGCGTACGGACGTTGACACTGCCCGATTCGACTTCTTTATCCCCTAATACTAGCATATAGGGAACGCGTTCTAATGTTTTCTCTCGTATCTTAAATCCAATCTTTTCGTTACGCAAGTCACTAATAGCCCGCAAACCTGACTTTTTGAGTTCGCTGACCACATTTTCACAAGCATCTGCCTGTTTATCAGTGATATTCATCACCACCACTTGTTGCGGCGCTAGCCAAACGGGCATCCAACCAGCATAGTTTTCAATCAATATACCAATGAAGCGCTCGAATGAACCTAAGATGGCACGGTGCAACATAATAGGTACTTCACGCTCGTTTTGCTCATTGACGAATTCGGCATCCAGGCGCTCAGGCATGTTTGGGTCAACCTGAATCGTACCGCACTGCCAGACGCGTCCTAAAGAATCTTTCAAACTAAATTCAATCTTCGGACCATAAAATGCGCCTTCACCTGGCAGATAAGCCCAATCTAATCCTGAGCTATCTAATGCATCGGCCAAAGCTTTTTCGGCAAAATCCCAAGACTCATCACTACCGACCCGTTTTTCAGGACGGGTCGAGAGTTTCATAATAATATTATCAAAACCAAAGTCTTCATAAACGGCAAGAGTTAGCTTAATAAAGTCAGCGACTTCTTGCTGGATTTGCGACTGTGTACAGAAGATATGAGCATCATCTTGGGTAAAGCCGCGTACACGCATCAAACCATGTAGTGAACCTGATGGCTCGTTTCGATGGCATGAGCCAAACTCTGCCATACGTAATGGCAGGTCACGGTAAGATTTTAAGCCTTGGTTAAATACTTGCACGTGGCAAGGGCAGTTCATCGGTTTTACCGCATAATCACGATTTTCACTGGCAGTCGTGAACATGTTAGTCGCATAGTTACCCCAATGTCCCGAACGCTCCCACAAACTACGATCGACGATTTGCGGTGTTTTAATTTCTTCATAGCCATTATCATGCTGTACTTTACGCATATATTGCTCAAGTACTTGGTAAATAGTCCAACCATTTGCATGCCAAAACACCATACCCGGCGCTTGCTCTTGCATATGGAACAGATTTAACGCTTTACCAATTTTACGATGGTCACGTTTTTCAGCTTCTTCGATACGCTGAATATAGGCTTTTAGGTCTTTCTTATCCGCCCATGCTGTACCATAGATACGTTGCAGTTGCTCGTTCTTGGCATCACCGCGCCAATATGCACCAGACATTTTGGTCAGTTTGAATACTTTTAAAAATCTGGTGTTTGGCACATGTGGACCACGGCACATATCGACATATTCTTGATGATGATAGAGACCAAAGGCTTCTTCGCCTGGCATATCATTAATCAGCTTAAGCTTATAGTCTTCACCACGTTCTTCAAAGATTTTAATGACTTCATCGCGTGGCGTTATTTTTTTGATAACGTCATAATCTTGCTTGATGAGCTCCATCATGCGTTTTTCAATGGCTGCCATATGCTCTGGTGTAAACGGCGTTTCGCTATAGATGTCATAATAAAAACCATCATCGATAACGGGACCAATCACCATTTTTACATCAGGATATAGCTGCTTAACAGCATGACCTAATAGGTGAGCACAAGAATGGCGAATGATATCGACACCGTCATCATCTTTTGGTGTCACGATTTCAACCTTAGCATCATGAGCGATAGGGTCGTGCGCATCAACTAGATGACCATCTACACGTCCGGCGACCGTTGCTTTAGCCAATCCTGCACCAATGCTTTGTGCCACTTCCATGACGGTGGTACTACCTTCGAAGTTTTTCACGCTACCATCGGGTAAAGTAATCGCTACCATAATCTATTCACCTTTTTGCGTCCGTTGGCAGTGATGATTGCAACCATCAATCATATAACCGCAAGACTGCGTCAATTATATCCAACTGCTATGATATGTTATAAGAGATAGATATCACTTAAAGGCAAAATTTCAAACAATCAACCGTTGAATAATCAAGGCTAATAAGAAATGCCATTAAGCAATATTATAAAGTCAGCTATTATAGCAAAAACTGTGTATCAACACTAGATAGTAAGGGATTAGGTCGGCTTCTATATATAGATGCTATCTATACGAATATCAAGAAGTGTAAATCATAGTTAGCTAAGGACACAGCGAAGGCAATTATCAATAAGCAGATAAATATGCCAAAAAGTCAGTATGGAGCCTCAAAATTTTAGCTTAAAGTAAGTTCTTAATGGCAACGCTATAGATGACAATTAATGAATATCGATAGATACTGTTTAAAGCTGAGTAATTATTTACCGTCTAATTTAAGAGAATTAAATGAATATTAATCTTAACTCATTGAAAACTATACATTATTAAAAG